>NZ_JAIPUS010000003.1:158092-232210 GCF_020055675.1 Marivita sp. | reverse complement strand
GCCCTGCTCGAACGGCGCGTTCACCCCCATGAACATCACGTGTTTGCCGCCGCGCCGCATGATGATCTGCCCGTCGGCGGGAAGCTCGAATCCCTCCTCGACATGCAGCATCCGCATCACGCCGTTTTCATCCTCGGCATGTGTGTGAAGCTCGGTTTTCGCCGCAACGTCAGAGCTGACGTCGATCAGGCGATCCGCGCTGCCGCCAACGTTCTGCACAACCATGAAAGCTGCCCCGGATTTCGCCACTGGCGAAGACGTGCGCGCATAGGCGTCCTGGATGTCGATCTCTGCCAGCGCGGGCGCTGCTGTGACAAGCGCGGCCGCAAGAAGTGTGTGTTTCAGCATTTTTTGATCTTTCGAACTGAGGTCCATCTTGTGTGAAGCGGGTCAGACCGATGCCGGTGGCCCCCGAGCGTGGTGGTCCGGGACGATGCTGAACTGCGCCACCCTCCGTGTCTGGCCCAGCCATAGTGCAAACCAAGCATCCGAGCGGGCCGGTACGGGTGCTGCCATTTCGACATGCGCAAGAAAGCTCAGCGCCTTTTCCGGGCAGAGCATCAAACCGTCAGTTGGCGCGCCATCTTTGTCCACCAGAACATGCACCGGTCCGGAGCCGGTACAGATCACGCGTGTTCCGGCAGCCGGGGTATGGCCGCGTGCGGCGGCAAGCTGGACGCTGGTGATCCCGATCACCAACGCAAGGCACCAATATGTGGCAAAGCGCATCATCACGCCCGTGATCTACGCCAATCCCCGAGCCGGCAAGGCGGCAAAAGGAAACAGCCCCACCGGACGACTCGATGAGGCTGCAATCATGGATCAGACAGGAAAAACTTACGCCTGCGCGGTTTGCGCCTTGGCGATCTCTTTCTTGACCTTCAGCGCGTTGGCCGACAGCTCGGTGTCCTTGGCCTTGGCCAGGAACTTGTCCAGACCCCCGCGGTGATCAACGCTGCGCAGCGCGTGAGCGGAAATGCGCATCTTGATGCCACGACCCAGAGTTTCCGACTGCAGGGTCACGTCGTTCAGGTTCGGCAGGAAACGCCGACGTGTCTTGTTGTTGGCGTGGCTGACATTATTGCCAGTCACCGGACCTTTACCGGTCAGTTCGCAGATACGCGACATGGTTTCGTCCTCGTTCAATCAAAAGTGGCCATGGATCGGTCCACCAACATGAAGGGGCGCCGACTGGCAGCGCCCGAAATCTCGTTGCGCGTGCTTAGAGCCATGCGCGATTGGCGTCAAGTGGCTGGTCCATGGAAAAGACCTGTTCCAACGGCAAATGTGGTGGTCATGTTCGACCCGTCTGCGGGGGACGAGTCGACGGCACGCACAGTGCCCTGGCGCGGCCAGTCCGGCCCCATTGGCCTCAGGTCGGAGCGGCCGCACGGCCTTCCAGCTGCGCAAGCACTTCGTCGGCCGCTTGGCTGGGGGTCCGGGTGCCATTTTCAACGGCGGTGCCGAGGCTCTGCACAAGGCCTTTCATCGGTTCGCGATCAAGGCGCGACAAAAGCGACTGACGCAATTCCGATTCGAACCAGAATCGTGCCTGCGCGGCGCGCCGGGCTGCAAAATGACCGTGGTCACGGCGCCATTGTGCAAGATTTTGCATTTCCTCCCAGGCGCCCTGCAGGCCGGTTTCTTCCCGTGCCGACACGGTCAGTGCCTTGGGAAACCCCGCGGGGTCCTGCGGACGTTTGCGCAACAGACGCAGGGCGCCGGCATAGTCGGCGCACGTGCGGGTTGCCGTCGTCTTGAGATCGCCATCCGCCTTGTTGATGAGAATCAGGTCGGCAATCTCCATGATGCCGCGTTTCACGCCCTGCAATTCGTCTCCGCCCGCGGGGGCAAGAAGCAACAAGAAGAGGTCAGACATTTCGGCAACCACTGTTTCGGACTGGCCGACACCAACGGTTTCGATCAGCACGATGTCGAATCCGGCAGCTTCGCACAGGCCGATCGCCTCGCGCGTGCGGCGGGCGACGCCGCCCAGTTGCGATTGCGCGGGGGACGGGCGGATAAAAGCATCCGGATCGCGGGACAGCTGTTCCATCCGGGTCTTGTCCCCGAGGATTGACCCGCCAGAGCGCGCCGAGCTTGGATCGACCGCCAGGACCGCCACCTTGAGCCCCTGCCCCGTCAACATCAGGCCGAAGGCCTCGATGAACGTCGATTTGCCGACCCCCGGCGTGCCCGACAGGCCCACACGCAGCGCCTCGCGGTCGTGTCCCTTGAGCGCTTCGAAAAGCGCGACAGTCTGCGCGCGGTGGTCGTCGCGACGGCTTTCGACAAGGGTGATAGCCCGCGCAAGCGCGCGGCGTTCGCCCGAAAGGATGCGGCGGGCCAGATCGTCGATGTCCATGCGCGGGAGCTCCGTCATTCGATATCCGCGAAGATGTGCCACGGGCGCTGTTGGCAAGTAAACCCGTCAGCCCAGCCCGGATGGCCCGTGCTTGAGGATGACCGGCACGATCAACTCTTCCTCGTCAACAAGGTGGCGGTCAAGCATCGCTTGAAAGCTCAGAAGATCGGACCGGAAAGGACCCGGCTCGGCCGTGCCCTGGATCACTGCATTGGCGCCTTCGGCAAAGCCCGTCAGCAACGCGTCCATTGCGTGGTGATCTGCGTCCAGCAAGGTGAACCCGCGGTCGAGGCGCGGCTCGCGAGAGCTCAGGACCGGGAAATAGTGGTGATCCTCGATCTGGTGATGCCCGTGCAGACCTTGCAGCAGCATGGAGCCATGGCGCGACAGCCGCGTCGCATGTGACGACGCGTCGATCCGGCGGTCGACAGCCTGTTCGGCATCGTCGATCAGGCTGGTCATCAAACGGCGGAACATCAGGTGCCGGTCGAGCCAAAAGGCCACCAGCCCAGCAAAATTGTCGTGGTTGGGCCACGTGTGCCGCGGATAGTCCTGCAACAGGACCCGCAGCGCGTCCGGCAAGCCATCGCGGGTCTCGAGTTTGAGCGTATCGTCCATGTGCATCTCCTGTCTGGCAGGAGGTGCAGCGACGGTTGGGGATTGTCAATCAGCGCAGCACGTGAACCGCGCATTTCGCGTGGCGCACCACATGGGTCGCTGTCGAGCCAAGCAGCAGCGATTGCATGCCCGGTCGATGCGAGGCGATGACGATCAGGTCGCTCGCCTTGTCCGCGGCATAGTCGAGGATCGACCGACCTGCATGCCCTTCGATCACAACGGAGGAGGCCCCGGTTTCCTGCGCCAGCCGGGCCATTTCCTTGTCGATGCCCTTGCGGGTGGCCGTCATGATATCATCAGGAATATAGGTGATCGCGTAGCTCGGCATCAATTCCACGACGTGGAGCAACGTGATCTTTGCATCCTCGGATGCGAGTGATTTTGCCACCTCGATGACATCGGAAATACGATTTTCCTCGTTGTCGAGGGCAATTGGCACGAGAATATTGGAATACATGGGGTTCCTTTCTTCTGGTTTGTGACACGTTTGCTAGCACGCCCATCGGCGCAGGGCCTTGATCCGCATCATGTCACGATACGTTGGGTTCCCCCTGCAGGCCAAGGATCTTGCGGATTCCCGTCCAGTACCCGGGCAGCCGCGGCGGCTCTTGCAGGTTGGGTCGCACCTCCTCGGCCCAGCGCGGCATCCGCCGCTGTGCAAAGTCTCGCCCCCACGCCAGATAGGCCTCGGCGTCCCCGGGGCGAAGGCGGCAGGCCGAACCGACCAGCCCGACCAGGGTTTCCGGGGCCGAATACCATTCATCCTGGATCCCCGTGACCCTGGTTTGCATCAGCGGCCCGACCCAACGCATGAGCGTCTTGTCGGAAAACTGCAGCAAGATCTTGCCCATCTCTGCGCGACTGTAATGGATCAGCGGTGGGAACGTGTCGAAGAACAGCGCCCGTCCCTCGAGATAAGCGAAATTCCGGATCGATGGATGAAACCCGATCCGTGTGTCGAACTGGTCGGCATTGTGCCAGAACGTGGCGATCACGTCGCCCGCCGCCTCCATCATGACAAGGGTTTCATCACGACCGGCCGACAGCATCTGTGGACGCATCATCGCAGATGCGGGCAGCGCCTCTTGCACGATGACGGGGATACGGGCGGTGTCCAGATCGAGAAGGTGAAATTCCGTTTCCGGAAGCGCAACGCCAGCGGTTTGCAACGCCACGACATAATCATCATGGCATTGCGCCAGACGCGCCAGCGCTGCCGGGTCGCGCAAACCGCGATAGACCTTGATGACCTTGTCCGAAAATGGCCCGGACGCCGGGCGGAACGGCGCGCAGAAATATCCGAGCTTCGATACCGTTTGACCGCGCGTGGCTGGGTTGGCGCGGATCGTGTCTCTGAGGGCGGCGAGGTCTGTCATTGGATGCGCTCCGGGTCTGATGGACCGGGTTTACCCGTTTGCCAGCACCTCTGCCACCTCGGCGGTGAGCGCATCGACCTCGGCCTGCGCCGGTGTCTTGCGCCCCTCGGCGGCGCCACGGCCCTGTCCCAGCGCCTCGGCATAGACGACGCGGTTGGCCAGTGTCGTCCTGGCGATGCGGGCCAGAAGCTTGTCCGCAGCCTGGGCCACGTCGGATCCCAGACGCGTGTTCTTACGCGCGCGGTTCAGGACAATCATCGCTTCCTTGCCCTCGCGCCGGGCCAGATCGAGCACGCCTTCCGTGGCCCAGAGGTCGACATGGCTGACGCTGACCGGCACCACGACAAGGTCGGCCACGCGCAGCGCCGGGCGCAGATCGCTGTCGGCCTTGGGCGGCGTGTCGATGATGACGATGTCGTGGCTGTCGCACAGCTTGCGCACCTCGTAGGTGATGCCCCAGGCAGAGGATGTGGCGAATTCGAAATTCTCCACCGGGCCAGCTTGCGTGTCGACGCGGGTCATGAACCAGCGGCCAAGGCTGCCTTGCGGATCGATATCGACAATCGCGACTTTCTGGCCCTGTCGGAGAAATCCGACCGCAAGGTTGGCCGAGACGGTGGTCTTGCCAGAGCCGCCCTTTTGTTGCGCAATCGTGATGACGTGGCCGGTCATGTCGCGTTCCTTTGATTCGGCCAGAGGGTACAGGCTTATTTTGCAGGTGCAGCATAAAAATTGCCACTCTTGCAGGGTGTGCTAGACTACGGTCCATGACAACGCCCTTGCAGCCCACCGATTCCGAGGCCCGTGCACTGGTCAGACGCCTGATTGAAAACGCGAAATTCGCGGCCCTTGCCTATCGTGATCCCGAGGCGGGCACGCCGATGGTAAGCCGCATCGCACTGGTCGAGGGGCCGGATGGCAACCCGCTCAGTCTCATCTCCGACCTGAGCCATCACAGCACGGCGCTGCAAGCGGACCCGGTTTGCGCGCTGCTTATCGGAGAGCCCGGGGCAAAGGGCGACCCGTTGACCCATCCACGGCTGAGCCTGCGGGCGCGGGCCCGCTTCGTCCGGCATGGGAACCCAGACCACGCGGGTCTGTCAGAGGCGTTTCTGAGGCAACAACCCAAGGCAAAGCTCTATATCGGCTTCGCAGATTTTGCCCTGACCCAGTTCACGCCGCTTGGTGCGCATCTGAACGGCGGGTTCGGCAAAGCCTATCGGCTGACAGCCGATGACCTGAGCTAACGTCGCTCGCAGACCTTTGCCGTATCGCGCCCCCTCTCGGCTTTCGATCGGCCACGTTTGAAGCGCGCCAGAGCAGTCGGCTGTCTTGCGCAACATGCCCTGACGCTGCGCGCGATCCCAGACGCTAGGCCGCAAGATCCGGGGCTTGCAGGATTTGCACACCCGCGATGCGCCAACGGCCGTCGACCTGCTGCATCTGGTAATCAAGGTAGTGCAGATTGCCGGCATCGTCCGTGACAATCACCCTCTGGTACAACCCGCCGGCGACCGATCGCAAATCGCCGAAGGTCACCGCGTCAGGGCGCCAGACCATCGGGTATCCCTGCTTCACCATCGCCCCGAAATTCTCCGGCGTGCGGAACATGGTGCGCAGGTTCGGGCTGGCGAAGGTGAAGGCTGTGGCGAAATCGTCTTGCAGGAAGGCGTCGAACTGGCTTTGGATCGTGTCTTCAATGGCCGGCTCCGGGGGCAAAACATCCTGTGCCCGAAATGGTCCCGCCAATGTCAGGCCAAGGGTCAGGCCAAGGGTCAGCCCGGTGATGAGTTTGCGCATGGTCTGTCCTCCTTGGCCAAAGGTAGACCGGATCATCGACCGGACAAATCAGCCGGCCTCGGCAAGATCTCCAGCAAGACCCTTTTCGATCAGCGCCACCGTTTCATCGACACCGTAGAGCGCGATGAACCCGCCAAAGCGCGGGCCTTGCGATTGACCCAACAGCACTTCGTAAAGTGCCTTGAACCAATTGCGCAGCGGATCGAACCCGTGGTCCTTGCCCACCGCAAAGACCAGCGTTTGCAATGTCTCGTCATCGGTGGGGCCGTCATGCGCGCGCAGGCGCGACGCGAGATCCGCAATCGCAGTACGCTCGGTATCATCGGGGGCGCGATAGGTTTTGGAGGGTTTGACGAAGTCCTGGTAATACCGCACGGCAAAGCCCGCCGCCTGATCCAGATCTGCGTGTGTCTCCGGCGTGGCGTCGGGCGCATAGCGCTTGATGAACCCCCACATCGCGGTCCTGTCCTCGGCCCCCGCGGCGGAGGCAAGGTTGAGCAGCATCGAGAAGGAGACAACCATGTGCGAGTCCGGCACGTCTCCGGAATGAATGTGAAAGACCGGGTTGTTTACCTGTGCCTTTGCATCCTGTGTCGGATAGGCGCGCAACTGCTGATGATATTCGTCCACTGCCTTGGGGATCACATCAAAATGCATCCGCTTTGCCGTCTTGGGCTTTTGATACATGAAGTATGACAGCGATTCGGTGCTGGCATAGGTCAGCCATTCGTCGATCGACACGCCATTGCCGGTGGTCTTGGAAATCTTGTGCCCCTCGGCATCCAGGAACAATTCATAGGTGAAATGCTCTGGCTTGCGGCCGCCAAGGATCTCGCAAATGCCATCATAAATCGGCGTATTGGTGCTGTGATCCTTGCCGTACATTTCGAAATCCACGTCCAGCGCGGCCCAGCGCGCGCCGAAATCGGGCTTCCATTGAAGTTTGACATTCCCGCCGGTGACCGGAAGCGTGATCTCGCGGCCCTCTTCGTCGTCAAAAGTGATCTCGCCCCGCGCGGCATCGACATTCTTCATCGGCACGTAAAGCACGCGACCGGTGTCGGGATGAATGGGGAGGAAGATGGAATAGGTTTCGCGGCGCTCGTCACGCAGGGATTTCAGCATCACCGCCATCACCGCATCGTATCTTTCACAGGCGCGCAGCAGCACCTCGTCAAAGCGGCCCGAGCGGTAGAATTCTGTCGAGGAGATGAATTCGTACTCGAACCCGAAGGTGTCCAGAAAGCGGTTCAGCATCGCGTTGTTATGCGCGCCAAAGCTTTCATGCGTGCCGAACGGGTCGGGCACATCCGTGAGCGGGCGTTGCAGATGCGCGCGCAGCATCTCGGGGTTGGGCACATTGCCCGGCACCTTGCGCATGCCGTCCAGATCGTCGGAAAAGCAGATCAGCTTGGTCGGGATGTCCGAGATCACCTCGAAGGCGCGGCGGATCATCGTGGTGCGCGCGACCTCCCCGAAGGTGCCGATATGCGGCAGGCCGGACGGGCCGTAGCCGGTCTCGAACAGGACATATCCCTTTTCGGGCGGCTTGGTCTCGTAGCGTTTGAGCAGCCGGCGCGCCTCTTCAAAGGGCCACGCCTTTGAGGTCATTGCAGCTTCGCGCAGGTCGGACATTGCTCTGGGTCTCCGGATACTCGCCACACGGTGCTGTGCGGACGTTCAGGAAGCACTTCCTATTGCGAGGGCGCGGGCGGGTCAATAAGTTGGCACGAACGAGACCTCAGATCGGAAAGTGCCGCTTGTGCAAGATATAACTCCACACCCCCTGAGCCCGCAGGATTGTCTTGTCGCGCTGATGATTGCCGTATCCGCCTCCGACGAAAGCATTCGCACGGCGGAACTGGTCAAGATCCAGTCACAAGTAAACCACCTGCCGGTCTTCGCGGATTACGACGAGAGCCGGATTCCCGAAATGTCCGGGCTGGTCTTTGACCTGTTCGAACAGGAGGACGGTCTGGATGCGCTGTTCGGCCTGTTGCGCGCCAACCTGCCAGAACGCCTGTTCGAGACCGCCTACGCGCTGGCCTGCGATGTCGCGGCAGCAGACGGCACGCTGCGCGAGGCAGAGCTGCGGCTTCTGGAGGAAATCCGCTACGAACTGGAGATGGACCGGCTGCATGCCGCCGCGATCGAACGGGGCGCGCGGGCCCGCCACATGCGGCTTTGATCACGGCACCCGCTTTGGTGGAATCGAATAGGTGAGCGTGGCCCGCGCAACCGGATCAGGCTGGCCATCGGAAAACAGCCGCACATCCGTCACGCTGAGCGTTCGGCCCAGCTTGAGCACCTGTGCATGCGCGATCACATCGGCCCCCGCCAGCGGTTTGCGCATGAAATCGATCGAGCAATTGGTCGTCACAGCGAGCGCCTCTTTGCCGATACGCGACATCGTGGCGACATAGGCGGCGACATCGGCCAGGCTGAACATCGCGGGACCGGAGACGGTGCCACCGGGGCGCAGGTGCTGTTCGCCCGCATGCAGACGCATGACGAGGCGCTCTTCGTCAAGATGGTCAATCCCGAACATGCCTTTGACCTGCGGAAACACCTCGTTCAGGAAGGGTTCCATTTCGTCCGCCGGAACTTTGAGCACCATGCTTTTCTCCTCTGCTGTCAGCCGCTAGAGTTGCGCCAAGGAACCGGGAGAACAAGATGAAAATCCAGCAATGTCATGATGCAGCGGCGATATGGCCGGCAAAGCGGTCGGTCGGGCGTCCCGCATGATGACAGGCAGCATGTTGCTCCGCACGGCCGTTCCCGGCGTGCACCGGCCAGACTGAGTGCGGCTATCATGAGACAGGTCAGACATATCTTGCGCCCCGGCATGCGCGTGGGCCTGCTGGGCGGGTCCTTCGATCCAGCCCACCAAGGGCATGTGCATCTGACACAGGTGGCCCTGCGTCGGTTCGGGCTTGACCGGGTGATCTGGCTTGTGTCCCCGGGCAACCCGCTCAAGGATCGCGGGCCTGCCCCGCTGGAGGTGCGGATCGACCGCGCACGGGCCATCATGCAGCACCCCAAGGTGATCGTCAGCGATTTCGAGGCGCGGATCGGAACCGCATACACCGCCGAGACGATTGATGCCTTGCAGGCCAGCCATGCCGGCGTCCGCTTTGTCTGGCTCATGGGGGCGGACAACCTTCAGCAATTCCACCGCTGGCAAAGATGGCAGGATATCCTGCAAGCGCTGCCTGTCGGTGTCCTCGCGCGGCCGGGGTGGCGGCAATCGGGGTTGCATTCGCGCACGGCGCGGCAATACCGAAGCGCGCGCCTGCCGGGGCGGGCCTCTCGGCTTCTTGCCGATCAGACGGCCCCGGCATGGTGCTTCGTCAACATGCCGATGATCCCGGTAAGCTCGACCGAATTGCGCGCCACAGGCGCGTGGCAGCGACGCGGTGAGGGCGGCCAGGATGCCTCCTTGGACGTGGCAACGACCGATCAGCAAAGCGCGTCCTTGCCAGCCGTCAAACGGTAGGATTACATCGCGCGCATGACACCGAAGTTTTCACGTCGAACGATCCTGGGCGGATTGGCAGCTTTCGGGTTGGGACAGGCCGCGTCCGCACAATCCGCATTGGCGCCGACGCAGTCGCTGCGGCCTGCGGGGCGGGCCAAGGGCCTTCTGAAGTCCTACCAACCACCGCTGAGCGACCTGATCGCCGAGGCCGGGTTGCCCGGCAAGGTCAGCGTCCAGGTGGCGGATGTGAAAACCGGCTTGGTGCTCGAATCGCACAACCCTTTGCGCGCCCTGCCCCCGGCCAGCGTCGCCAAGGCGATCACCGCCTGCTACGCGCTCGATGTGCTGGGACCGGACCACCGTTTCGAGACCCGTATCCTGGCCACCGCCCCGGCCCTGGATGGCCGGATCGACGGCGACTTGATCCTTGCCGGTGGCGGCAACCCGGTCCTCGACACCGCCGCGCTGGCAAGCATCACCCAGCGCCTGCGCGAAGAGGCGGGGGTGACAGAGGTCACTGGCCGGTTTCTTGTCTGGGAGGGCGCTCTGCCAGCGCTGACTGGCATAGATCCGGATCAACCCCATCAGGTCGGGTACAACCCGGGCATTTCCGGGCTGAACCTGAATTTCAACCGTGTGCATTTCGAATGGCAGCGCAGCGGCGATGACTACGCCGTCACGATGGACGCCCGGTCGGGCACGCTGCGCCCCGAAGTGACCGCGGCACGCATGCGGATCGCAGCGCGGCGGTCACCGGTCTACACTTACGCGGATGGCGGAACCTACGACAATTGGACCGTCGCGCGCGGGGCGCTCGGGCGCAGCGGGGCGCGCTGGCTGCCGGTCCGCAAACCCGGTCGGTATACGGCAGAAGTGTTCCAGGTCCTGGCGAGGTCGAACGGGATCGTGCTCAAGACACCGGAAATGATCGACACGCTGCCCGATGGGACCACCGATATTGTCACCCATCGCAGCGAGAACTTGCGCGGCATACTTCAGGATATGCTGGAATACTCGACGAATATCACCGCGGAATGTATCGGCCTGACCGCGACATTCCGGCATTCGGGCCGGGTGGCGACACTGAAGGCCTCCGCCGACACGATGAATGCTTGGGCCAAGGACAGGCTGGGCATGTCCTCTGTCGCGCTGGAGGATCATTCCGGGCTTGGCGATGACAGCCGCCTTTCCGCCAGAGACATGGTCAAATCCCTGATCGCGGCGCGCCGGGCATTGGAGATCAAACCGCTGTTGAAAGATCACCTCCTGCGCACCGAAGACCGCAAGGGGATCGCGGATCATCCCGTCAAGGTGACGGCGAAGACGGGAACCCTGAATTTCGTCAGCGGCCTGGGCGGGTTCATCGACCTGCCGGACGGCACTGAACTGGCATTCGCATATTTCTCGGGCGATCTACCGCGACGGGCGGCCCTGAGCCGTGCGGAGCGGGAACGTCCGCCAGGCGGGCGTGCATATGCGGTTCGGTCCCGCAGATTGCAGCAACGTCTGCTGGCGCGATGGGGCATTCTCTACAACGGCTAAGCGGCGCCACCAAGGGTCGGAAAAATGGGTAGTGTCTCAGTTTGAAATTGATTTCTTCTTGTAAGGTCCGCGCTTCTTGGACGCTGGCGCTTGGGCGTCGATCAGACCCACAATCCACTCCATGTCGTGCAGAGTATCCGAAACGCCCGCCGCCATTGCAGGCGTCATGCGAAGCGACTTGTAAACCCGCACAAAATTGTAGTGAACAAAATACAGGCTCAGCATGTGCAGGTGGTTTTCCAGCTTCTTGCTAAAACCGTTGGTCAGGCGCGTGAAACGGCGCATCCCCATACGCATTGAAAGGTTCTGGCGCTCGACATGCGACGTGCTGACCAATTCCTTAACCGGCGATCCACTGATGATTTCCTTGCGGGCGCCAGTGCATTCGGCAGGGGAATACTTGCGCTCGTGGCCCTTCTTGCCCGTCGCATCGCCGTACAGCTTTATCAGCATGGCATAAGCAACGTCGCCACCGAACGCGCCTTCAACGGCTTCAAGGTACGCCTTGTGCCCGTCTGTGGTCAGTTGAACCCGGTTCGCCAGACGGGCGCGCAGATCGTCCATGAACTCGATTGCGGTTGCGCCCGAGCGGTCGCCAACCTCAAAAGACAGGATCATCTTGTGGTCGCGGTCAATCGCGGTCCACGTCCAAACGTCGCCAGCGCCTTCCGGTGCGGCCTTTGCGGTCGGCACGTTCTTGCCTTTGGCGTAGCAAAAGGACCAGATTTCGTCGCACTGAACGTGGTTCGCTTTGACGTTACGCACTGTCTCGTCGTGGTAAGCTGCGCAGGCTTCGCCCGCCTCAACCAGCATTTTCGTTACGGTGTTGATTGAAACGCCAACGGTGCGGGACACTGCGCGCATCGACATGCCTTCAATCAACATGTTCAGGATCATTACGCGCTTATGTGTGGGCAATTTGTTCATACCTTCAACATAGGCATGAGTCACTCACTTAGCAAGCATAAAGTTCACTTTGATGATACGGAATCTGATGCGTTGGTTTTAGAAACGTATGCTTTGGAGCCATAGAGGTATCGGCCCACGACGAAAGTAATGCCGAAAATACTAGCCGTTGTAGTCGTTACAACGGCTATGAATTCCTCTGGCGTAAGCTGAAAGGGGATTGGCAATCCTTGCGCAAAGATTATTACGCCCAGCATGAAGGCCCACCATCCGCCTACTCTGGTTGCGAAAACTCGAAAGTCACGCTTCCCCTCGATATCGCGCTGATAATCATGGTTCTCAAGCGCGTTGCGGGTATCTTCATGCCCCACGTAGGCATTGGGATGCTCAAAGTGCCAAGCCTCCTCAAGCCCTTCTGGTGTGTCGTCAATTAGCCAGTAACCATCTGGGTTCGCGTCAGAAGTGTCAGGCGTGTTCTTTAATAAACCCTTCTTTTCGTGCCAAATCAACGAAATAGGGCCTAATCTCATCGTCACTCAACTCCAAAAATCTTGGCACTCGATACTCGCATTCCTCGACTTTCTTACGCCAAGGTGTGCCCGGTTCGTGAGTCATATCAGACAATTGGACGGCAGAGAAACGCCCATACCTATCCCACACCCAGTCAATCACTTGGCTTTCATTGGCATCAGACATGTCAATCTCTTCTGGTGGCGCAAAAGGATTTAACTTTTTCGCCTCAAGGATCTTCTGGTTTCTATGAGAAGCAAACGCCGAATATATTGGCCGGAAAACCGGGCCAAGCTTCCAAACTTGCGGCTTGCTTTGCATTAATACCGGCTCGTTCGGGCACAATGCCAACCACCAACCGTAGGCGTAATAACAAAGCTTTTGAAGCTTCATGTGCGTGATCGGTGATGACTTCCCATAACGCTTAATAAAGGTGTTAGCCACGGCGATTGACTCAAGAGAGTGTTCCATCATTCCCACCTCGCGTTTGCAGCCTTGCGCGCGATTTCGCTGCGCTGAGCCTCTGACGTGTTCTCCTGACGTGCTTTTGCACCCGCCAAACCGCTGTTGCGCTTGGCTGGTTGCTTCAGTGTGGTTTCTTCGATTTCGCCCGTTGCGATCTTTGCAATGTGAACAGCGTTGCTGGTCACGTCCGCCGGGCGCTTCTGGCCTTGCGGTCCCTTTGGCATTGTTTCTCTCCCGAACAGTGTGAGACGTGTTGATCCGCCTTGAGACGATCCTACACGTCACCTTTACAATTTGTAAGACTTGATTTAGGGCCCCGTTCGCCAGGATCCAGAAGCGACTCAAAGTTGTGATCGCCACTCTAGAGCGAAAAGCCTTAAGGCTTGGTTCATATGACACGCGGTCAACCTCGCTCAATTTCAAACTGAGACACTACCGAAAAATGGGGCGCAAAGCCGGTCTTTGCGCCCCAGGGACCTGGCAGGCACAGGGATTACACCCGCCAGAAAACGCGATTGACCTCCCGTGGGGCGGTCAACCGATTCGATCCGACATCACGCAGCAGGCGATCATGAAGACCAAGACGCCGTTGCCGAAGGCGGCGGCGGTCGGACCATGTCAAGAAAGCCACCGTGACATGCACCAACCTCGACAGCGCGGCCTGTCCATCCAGACAGGCGATCTGGCCGCCTGCTGCGCGTGTGCCATGGCGCACCCCGCAATGTACCGACACAATATGGATATATCGCACAATACATAGTAGCATCGTGATACAAAAAGCGATACATTCGACTCACCCATCAATCCAGAGAAAGATTGTGTCGGATACAATTCAATCCAACCAGATCGTCTCGCTGCCTCAAGCCGGCAGCGGGCCAAAGTACCGCCGGGTTGCCGATGCCATCCAGTCCGCGATCCGCTCCGGCGATCTGGCTGCGGGTGACCGCTTGCCCCCGGTGCGGGAATTGGCTTGGTCGCTGGGCATTACGCCGGGCACCGTTGCGCGGGCTTATACCGTTCTGACGGATGCAGGCCATGCGGTGGCCGAAGTGGGGCGCGGTACGTTCGTCGCCCCCAGGGCAAACGGGCACAATGGTCCGACCCGCGATTACGTCACCGCGCCCAAGCGGGACGGCAAGACATCTCTGGTCACCCCGCAACTGCCTGATCTTGGACAGATCGCACTTCTGCGCAGCACCCTTGCTCGCGTGGGCGATGCAGCGCCGGAGCGGCTCTTGCGCTACCCGACCCGCGACGCCTACCGGCCATTGCGCGAAGCGGCGGTGCATTGGCTCCGCACAATCCCATTGGGGCACGTCACCGAAAGCGACGTGGTGCTTGTCAACGGCGCGCAGAACGGGCTTGGCGTGATACTGCAAACGATCCTGCGCGGACCAACTCCCACAATTCTGGTCGAGGACATGGCCTATCCCGGGTTTCGCCGTGCCGCCGAACTGTTGCGCACCGACGCAATCGGTTTGCCGAGCGACGACAATGGCATCTGTCCGGATGCGTTGGAACGGGTCGCCCGCGACACCCGGGCGCAGGTGCTTTGCACCTCGCCCGATGTGCATAATCCAACGCTGCTCAGCACGCCGTCGCACCGCCGCCGCGCCATTTCGGAGGTCTGCCGCGCACTGGATCTCCAGATCATCGAGGATGATTGCTACCGACGCACCGACATGACAGCGCCCAGCTATCGCATCCTTGCGCCCGAGCGGACCTGGCATGTCGCGTCGATCTCCAAGGTGCTGACCCCGGCGCTTCGCGTCGGCTTTGCAATCGCGCCACCGGGACGAGGACAAGACCTGCGGCAAACGGCAGAATACGGGTTTTTCGGCCTGGCCCAGCCATTGGCCGAAATCTGTGAACAGATCCTGACAGACCCTCAAACAGAGGCGATCGTGGCATCGATCCGCGCGCATATGGCGGAATATGTGCGCGTTGCCGTCAATGCCCTGGGAACGCACAACCTGACATGGCACGAAGACGTGCCGTTTCTTTGGCTGCCGCTGCCGCAGGGCTGGCGTGCAGCCTCCTTCTGCCGGGCCGCCGAAGAGCGCGATATCCAGATCCGCTCTGCCGACGAGTTTGCCCTGCGCGACGGGCGCGCGCCACACGCTGTGCGAATCGCAGTGAACGCACAGATCCCGCTGCACCAGTTCGAGTCGGCAATGACACAGTTGAGGGACCTGCTTGAGCACCCGCCAGAGCAGATAAGTATCTGATTTTCCCAACTTCTGATGAAAAAGTGGTCGCCTGCCCGGAAATCTGCCGCTAATTTGAACGGCACGACTCATCGAGCCAAGAGTGATTAATGGGTTTAGACATCAACCTGACCTTCGCAGACAGCCGTCCCGATCTTGACGAATTGTCCGAGATCCTGACCGAATATTACGCCCAGATCCTCGAGCGCCTTATGACGGTTGGCGGTCCGGGGCTGAACGTGGACGAACAGGTACAGTCGAGCCTGGGCGTCATCGACCAGTTCCTTCCGCCCAGTGGGGCGACGGTGCTGGCGCGCGACCAGTCCGGTTTTCTGCTGGGCTGCGGCTTTGTCCGGATGATCGACCAGGATCGCGCGGAATTGAAACGCCTGTTCGTGCGGGACCTGGCCCGTGGATACGGTCTTGGCCGCAAGATTATCGAGATGCGGATCGAAAAGGCCAAAGAGCTTGGCGCGACAACAGTCCTCGCCGACACGGTGCGCGGAAACAGCTCCATGCTGGCGCTTTACGACCGCCTGGGCTTCGGCGAAACGCCCTGCTATGGCGACAATGCCAACTCCGAACAGTTCGATGCCTACCTAGTCTATCGCAAGCTGGAGCTATAAGGACCCGATATTATGGGGTATATAGATACCTTATTTTCAAGACGTTGTTTTTGAACGATTAATCGAATACACTCGTGCTTGACTGTGTCAGTACGATCCTTATAACCCGCGCATCGAAGATACGGGGTGCGCGGCACCCTGCCTTACCAATCCAATGTCAGGGACATCCCACGATGAAAACCTTTTCTGCAACACCGGCAGATATCGACAAGAAATGGATCCTGATCGACGCCGAAGGCATCGTTCTGGGCCGTCTTGCGTCGATCGTCGCCACCCGCCTGCGCGGCAAGCACAAGGCGTCCTTCACGCCGCATATGGACATGGGTGACAATGTCATCGTCATCAATGCCGACAAGATCCAGATGACGGGCAACAAGCGTCACGAGAATTTCTACTGGCACACCGGGTATCCGGGCGGCATCAAATCCCGCACGAAACAGCAGATCCTCGATGGCGCGCACCCCGAGCGGGTTGTCCAGAAAGCTGTCCAGCGCATGTTGCCGGGTAACCGCCTGTCGCGCAAGGTCATGACCAACCTGCGCGTCTATGCAGGGACCGATCATCCCCACGACGCACAGACCCCCGAAATCCTGGATGTGAAATCCATGAATTCCAAGAACACACGGACGGCGAAATAATGGCTGAGCAACTCAATTCCCTGGAAGAGCTGAACACCGCCGCTGGCCTCGACGCCACGCCGGAAGTGGCTGAAATCCCGCGCGAACCGCAGCGTGACAAGCTCGGTCGGTCTTATGCCACCGGCAAACGGAAAGACGCGGTCGCGCGTGTCTGGATCAAGCCGGGCTCCGGCAAGTTCCTCGTTCGGGACGCCAAGGGCAACTATATCGACTACACCAAGTATTTTGCGCGCCCGGTGTTGCAGATGATCCTGCGCCAGCCGTTTGAAACCGCCGGTGTCTCCGATCAGTTCGACGTGATGGCCACGGTCAAGGGTGGCGGTCTTTCGGGCCAGGCCGGTGCAGTCAAGCACGGCATCTCCAAGGCGCTTCAGCTTTACGACCCGTCGCTGCGCCCCGCACTCAAGGCGGCAGGTTTCCTGACCCGCGACAGCCGCGTGGTGGAACGCAAGAAGTTCGGGCGCCGCAAGGCACGTCGGAGCTTCCAGTTCTCCAAGCGCTGATCAACACGGACCAGACATGCGAAAAGGCCGCCTCTCGGGGCGGCCTTTTCTGTTTGCGTCGGGTTCGCCGGTCTCAGACCTGGACCGCTCAAAGAGCGTTGGCCTGACGGAAGGACAGCAATCGGCGCGAGCCTTCATCCCAAAGATGCAGCCGCGCATTTGCAAAGCTTTCTCGGATCGTCATGCGGTTATGCTCCGACAAGGTGGCATGATCGCGGACAACCTCGGGCAGCCGGTAGAACGGGATCCGGCTATAGAGGTGGTGCACATGGTGAATGCCGATATTGCCGCTGACCCATTGCAAAGCCGAGGGCAGCACGTAATGCGAGCTTCCGTGCAGGGCCGCGTCGTGCAGTTGCCATTGCTCCTCGCTGTCCCAGAGCGTCGTTTCGAACTGGTGCTGAACGTAGAAGAGCCAGACACCGGCCGTTGCCGCCAAGAGAGTCGACGGCAGGAAGATCAGGAGGATCGGCATCAGCCCGCCGAAATACAGCATCACCAGAAGCGCGCCCAGAATCGCTGCATTGGTGCCCATGGCGCTGGCCCAGTACCGGACACTCGACATCAGACCCAGGGGAATGCGGTTCTGCACGAAGAACAGGTATCCCGGCCCAAGCCCGAACAGGACCACCGGGTTTCGGTACAGCCGGTACATCGCGCGATTCCACAAGCCAAGCGCCTTGTATTCGGCCACCGTCATTGTGTGCACGTCGCCGATACCGCGCCGATCCAGATGGCCGGCGTTGCTGTGGTGGATCGAATGGGTGCGCCGCCAGACATCGTAGGGGGTCAGCGTCAGAACACCCAGCACCCGGCCCAGCCAATCGCTGAGCGTGCGGTTGGTGTAGAACGACCCGTGCCCGCAATCATGCTGGATGATGAAGAGCCGCAACAGGAATGCCGCGTTGACGATCGACAGGCCCAGCGTCAGCCAGTAGCTGACGTCCAGCGCCCACCAGGCCGCAATCCAGAGAACGATGAACGGTCCCAGCGTCACAGCAAGCTCGAAAGAGCTGCGCACCGTGTTGGGTTCACGGTACTTGGCGAGGATTTTGACCCAGTCCTTCGCGGAGCCGGGTGCGGGCGACTGCCCGGGGTTTGATAGCTGTTCGGACATAAGCCTGCTTTGTTCTTTTGAGTTCAGCCTTCTTAACCCAAATCAATCGGTCCGCCTACGCATCTTGCCAAAAGAAATAAAGGGGAGGCATTTTGCCACTGTCAGGCCGTGTCCGCGGCCTTGTCCGGCGCCGGTGGCGTATAGGCGCAACGTTCCGGCTTGATATCCAAAAGCGGCGTTTTGTCGAGACAATCCAACCCTTTGACGATCAGAACCGGCCCTTCTCGCCGAATGAGCCGCACCCGCGACAGGCCAATCGGATTGGGCCGCACCGGTGAGCGCAGGGCGAATGTGCCAGTGGTGGTGCCGTCGTTCCTGGGGCTTTGCGCCACGAGGTCCCGACGCGACTCGTGCAGCCAGTAAAGAACATCCAGATGGTCGAACCGCTCTATCCCCTCCAGCGCCGATTCCCAGTCCGGCTCCAGTTCCAACCGGCAGTCCGGTCCATCCAACCGGCCCTGCCGTGGACAAAGGTCACGGGTAGTGAAGGGCGTGCGGACGAGACCGACGAACATCAGCCCCGCATCCCGGGCCTTTGGCGGGTCGATCACCACCTCGTTGGCACGCAAGTCTTTCGAATCGTGTCGGGTCATGCGCCCTCCTTGCCATCTGCAATCCTCAGCGCAAGGATACACCCGCTGTGTCCCGCCGCATAGCCACGTCTGACCCTTGCCCTCCGGACTTCGGAGCGCAAGGGGTGCGGTGCTGGACGTGGCCTCGGGGATGGCGGACGCGACCTTCGGCAAGGCCGCGCTTCACCGGATTTTCGCACTCCAAGGCCTTTCGGCCCCCTGTCACCTAAGGACCGGGGACACACTGTCCGAGGCCGGCGTGGAAAATGCGCCACAAGCGGTGGACGCTGATGCGCGCCCGGCATAAGTTTGGCATTGAACCAAGGATGCCTGCATGACCGACGCCACCCCCTACCAGGTGCTTGCCCGCAAGTATCGCCCGGAAACCTTTGCCGATCTCGTCGGGCAAGAGGCGATGGTGCGCACGCTCAGGAACGCGTTCGAGGCGGACCGCATCGCACAGGCCTTCATCATGACCGGGATACGCGGCATCGGCAAAACCACGACCGCGCGGATCATTGCCAAGGGGCTGAACTGTATCGGCACCGATGGCGGTGGCGGGCCAACGACCGATCCTTGCGGAACCTGCGAACATTGCGTCGCGATCATGGAGGGACGCCATGTAGACGTGATGGAAATGGATGCCGCCTCGCGCACCGGGGTCGGCGACATTCGCGAGATCATCGATTCGGTGCATTACCGCGCGGCATCCGCGCGCTACAAGATCTACATCATCGACGAAGTTCACATGCTGTCCACCAGCGCATTCAACGCGCTCTTGAAGACGCTCGAGGAACCGCCCGCGCATGTGAAGTTCATTTTCGCCACAACCGAGATTCGCAAGGTGCCGGTCACCGTCATGTCCCGCTGCCAGCGCTTTGACCTGCGCCGGATCGAACCGGAGATGATGATCAGCCTGCTGCGCCGCATCGCCACCGCCGAGTCTGCGCAGATCACCGACGATGCTCTTGCGCTGATCACCCGCGCGGCCGAAGGGTCGGCCCGCGATGCGACATCGCTTCTGGATCAGGCGATCAGTCACGGCGCGGGGGAAACCGGCGCCGACCTGGTGCGCGCGATGCTGGGCCTGGCCGACAGGGGTCGTGTTCTCGACCTCTTCGATCTGGTGATGAAGGGCGATGCGGCCGGCGCCCTGACCGAGCTGTCGGCACAATATGCCGACGGCGCCGATCCGATGGCGGTGCTGCGCGACCTGGCCGAGATCACTCATTGGATCTCCGTGGTCAAGATCACGCCCGAGGCGGCAGAGGATCCCACGATCAGCCCCGATGAACGCCAGCGCGGCCAGGAACTGGCCACGGCTTTGGGCATGCGCCCGCTGACACGGCTATGGCAGATGTTGCTCAAATCGCTGGACGAGGTGGCGCAGGCGCCCAACGCGATGATGGCGGCGGAGATGGCGATCATCCGCATGACCCATGTGTCGGAACTGCCCAGTCCCGAAGACCTGGTCAAACGCCTGCAGGATACGCCGCCGCCCCCGCCTTCGGGCGGCGGGACAAGCGGCGGCGTGGCCGCTGGCCTGACACAGGCAACCGCCGGCCCGGCACCGACCCATTCGACGTCATCCGGCCCGCACGCCTCTTACGGCGGGGCTGCGGTCGCTGTGGCAACAGATCAGGCGCTCGCGCGCTATCCGAGTTTTGAACATGTCGTGGACCTGATCCGCGCCAATCGCGACGTCAAACTTCTGGTCGACGTGGAAGGCTGCGTGCGGCTGGCTGCCTATCAGCCGGGGCGGATCGAATTCACACCGACAAACAACGCGCCGGGCGATCTTGCCGCGCGGCTTGGCAGCGCGTTGCAGCGCTGGACCGGAAACCGGTGGGGCGTGTCTGTGGTCAACGGGTCCGACGCGCCGACACTTGTCGAAACCCGCGATGCGAAAACCACCGCGATCAAGGCCGAAGCGGCGGAGCATCCGCTGGTCAAGGCCGTGCTTGAGGCCTTTCCCGGCGCCGCGGTCGAAGAGGTCCGCACACCGGATCAGCTCGCCGCCGTTGCCGAGGCCGAGGCCCTGCCCGAAGTGGAAGACGAATGGGACCCGTTCGAAGAGGATTGATACTTGCGCTCCTGCCCGGTGCCGCATGGGCACAGGGCTGCGCAGAGCAACGCCCCGGTTGGGACGGGGCACCGGTTGGCGTGGTGCAGGAAACGGTTTTCCTGGCCTCCTCTCCGGCAGCGTTGGTGCTGTTTCTGGGTACCGTTCTGGCCCTCCGCTTAAAAAGCCAATGGGGGGCGTTGGCGGTTGTCCTGGGCTGGACAGCCTTTGCCACCTTCCTGACAATGCTGGCCCCGGCCTCGCGGAAAATCGCGATGGCGGAAGGCTGCGTCGGGTCGCCTGCCTTGTTCATCGGCACCATCGCTGCAATATGTGTGGGGATGATCTTTTACACCGCGCCACTGATCAAGGGGCGCTGACAACCGGAGGGACAGGATGTTCAAGGGTTTGGGCCAAATGGGCGACATGGGCAAGATGATGAAAGCCGCGCAGGAAATGCAAGGCAAGATGGCCGAGCTGCAGGAAGAGATGGCCAACATGACCGTGACCGGGGAATCCGGCGCTGGTCTGGTCAAGGCCACCTCGACCGCGAAAGGCGAATTGACCGGGCTGGACATCGATCCGTCGATTTTCAACGGTGACGACAAGGAAGTGGTCGAGGACCTGATCCTTGCCGCGATCAAGGATGCACAGCAAAAGGCCCAGGCCAAGTCGCAAGAAGAGATGGCCAAGCTGACCGAAGGCCTTGGCCTGCCGCCCGGCATGAACCTGCCGTTTTAAGCGGGGTGTGCATCTTCCTCTCTCTGCGCGCCCGGTCGGACAGGTAGAATGCGCCAAGGCAGCGATATCGAGGCGCTGATCGACATGATGGCGCGGCTTCCGGGGCTTGGCCCCCGGTCGGCGCGGCGCGCCGTGCTCCACATGATCCGCAAGCGCGGAATGCTGCTGGGGCCCTTGGCAGAGGTCATGGCGCGCGTCGCGCGGGATGCCCGCGAATGCCTCAATTGCGGCAATATCAGTACGCAGGACATCTGCGACATCTGTCAGGACAATCGCCGCACCAATGGCACGCTCTGCGTGGTCGAGGATGTTTCGGCCCTCTGGGCGATGGAGCGGTCAGGCGTGTTCAAGGGCCGCTATCACGTTCTGGGCGGCACATTGTCGGCGCTGGACCAGGTCGGCCCGGACGAGCTTCGCATTCCCAAGCTGTCGACTCGCATCGAAAGCGAAGAAATCACCGAGGTGATCCTCGCACTCAATGCCACGATCGACGGCCAGACCACGGCGCATTACATCGCGGACCAACTGGAGGGGCGCGTCACGCTGACCTCCCTGGCGCAGGGTGTGCCGATTGGCGGAGAACTGGATTACCTTGACGAGGGCACCATCACCGCCGCGATGAACGCCCGCAAGCGTCTTTGAAAATTACCTTGTCACATTCCGGAACAAGAATACGTCCTGCGCAGTTGGTAAATGAAAGACGAAAGAGGTGTATATGACTTTGTCGAGAACCAGCCCGTCCACCGGACCCAATTCCCCGGATGTAACCGGGTTTTACGACGCGGATACCGGCAGCATCCAGTACCTGGTTGCCTGCCCGCAGACACGCAAAGCGGCGATCATCGATGCGGTTCTGCCGTTCGACCCCGCCGGCGCCGCAACCGATCCGGCCCCGGTCGACGCGATCCTGCGCTTTGCCCAGACCGAGGGGATCGAGATTGTATGGATTCTCGACACGCACCCCCATGCCGATCACCTCATGGCGTCAGCCTATTTGCGAGACAGGTTGGGAAAGCCCAATGCGATCGGCGAAAAGGTGCAGGAGATCGCGACGCTCTGGCGCGAATACTATCACCTGCCCGATGCGTTCGACCCCGCCGCGGATTTTGACCACCTGTTTGCTCATGGCGATGAATTCCAGATCGGCGAACTCCAGGTGAAGGTGATGCTGTCACCGGGACACACGCTGGGTTCGATTACCTATGTCGTCGGGAATGATGCCGCTTTTGTGCATGACACGTTCATGATGCCCGATGCCGGCACGTCACGCGCCGACTTCCCCGGCGGGTCCGCCGACGACCTGTGGAATTCGCTGCAGGATATCCTTGCCCTGCCCGGCGAAACACGGCTCTTCATCGGACACGACTACGGCACCTCGAACCGCCCCGGCCCCGCGTGGGAATCCACCGTGGCCGAACAGCGGCGTCACAACGTGCACATCGGCGGCGGGGCGCCCAAGGCGGGATATATCGACCGGCGCGAGGCGCGGGACAAAACGCTCGCCCTGCCGGACCGGATGTTGCACGTGCTGCAAATGAACTTGCGGGCCGGTCGTGCGCCGGAGCCCGAAAAAGATGGCAACAGCTATCTGAAAATTCCGTTTAATCGATTCTAGGAGAGATCGCATGGAGATCGAAAACACTGAGCAAGGCATCCTGGAACACTGGACCCCGGCCGAGGTGGCCGAAGCCTTCGGCAAGGACAGCATTATCCTGATCGACGTGCGCACGCCGCAGGAATTCGCGCTCGAACGGATCACCGGTGCCCTGTTGGCCCCGATGCAGACATTCCAGCCAAACCACATGCCGGACCCGTCGACGAAACCCATCGTGTTTCACTGCGGCTCCGGTGTGCGGTCCTCCAAGGTGGCGCAGCAATATCTTGCCCATGGTGAGGACCGGATCGCCCATATGGCCGGTGGCTTTGCCGCGTGGAAAGACGCGGGGCTGGCCTACATGGGCACAGACACGGCCAGCGGCGCACCGAAAGAAATGCAAAAGTCGTCCTAGGGTCCGGACACCGCCTGTATCTGCGTTCCGCTGAACTGGCCCCGGCCGGGACCGATGGCAGAGCGGCGCGGCGGGATCGACCACAAGAAAAAGCCCGGCACCGAACTTCGGGCCGGGCTTTTCGTGCCATCGTCTTCGACGATCACCGCTTGTCGGAATCCTCGTCGTCTTCCTCGTCGTCATTTGCCCCGTCGGGCAGGTTGAAGAAGCTGTCGGCATCGGCGTAATCGCTGTCAGGGCTGTTGTCTTCGTCACTGTCCGCTTCGGACCCACTCGACAGGCTGAATGTCTCAAGCCCTTCGATCGCACTGGGAAGGCGCGGCTCCTCGTCCATCCCGAGGCTCTGTTCCGTCGACACCAGCTTGCGGCGCTCGTCATCGGACATCACCGCCTCCTGCTTTTTCGCGGCCTTGGCCACGGCGGCATCCAGTTCGGACTGCCGGCACAGGCCCAGCGCCACGGGATCAATCGGCTGGATGTTGTTGATATTCCAATGCGTGCGGTCGCGGATCGCCTGGATGGTCGGCTTGGTTGTGCCCACCAGCTTGGAGATCTGGCCGTCGCTCAGTTCGGGGTGAAATTTGACCAGCCAGAAGATCGATGCCGGACGGTCCTGACGCTTGGACAGCGGGGTATACCGGGGACCCCGACGCTTTTCTTCACCCTGGGCCGCGGCATAGACCTTGAGCCGGAGCGTATAGAGCGGGTCGGCTTCCCCCTTCTTGATCTCCTGCGGATCAAGCTGGTTGTTGGCGATCGGATCGAACCCCTTCACGCCGGCAGCCACGTCGCCATCGGCAATGCCCTGCACTTCAAGCTCGTGCATCCCGGTGAAATCCGCGATCTGCTTGAACGTGAGTGTCGTGTTATCCACCAGCCAGACAGCAGTGGCCTTGGCCATGATCGGTTTGCCCATCTCGCGTCTCCTTGCGCATAGCTTTTTCCCGCTCCCGGAGGTCTCCGGGAGGTCCCGGATCGACCGGAACGGGTTTCCATTGTCAGGGAACTTGGACGCCTTATAGTCGGGCAAGGCAAAAGAGGAAAGAGTAAATGCGGGTTTTGGTAAGCGCTCTCATCTGTGTAATGGCCGTGTCGCTTGCACGGGCAGAAGGCGAGCGCGCGGGTGTGTTCGACTATTACGTGCTGTCACTGAGTTGGTCACCGACCTGGTGCGCGATTGAAGGCGACGCGCGACAGTCGCCGCAATGCGACGACAGCGCCGATTTCGGCTGGGTGATGCACGGCCTTTGGCCGCAATATCATCGGGGCTGGCCGTCCTATTGCCCGACCAATCAACGCGATCCTTCGCGCGGCATGACGCGTGACATGGCCGGTATCATGGGCACATCCGGCCTTGCCTGGCACCAGTGGAACAAGCATGGCGTCTGCTCCGGCCTGTCGGCCCCGGACTACTACGCCCTGTCGCGCGAAGCCTTTGGCACGATAAACCGTCCCGAGACGTTCCGCAAACTTGACAAGGCTGTCACATTGCCAGCCTCCGTCGTCGAAGCCGCGTTTCTGGAGGCCAACCCGGAGCTTGAACCGGACATGATCACCATCACATGCAAGCACGGCCGCATCAACGAGGCAAGGATTTGCCTGTCCAAATCGCTTGATCCAGTGCCCTGCGGACAAGACGTCGTGCGCGACTGCGCCGCGACCGACGCCCTGTTCGATCCGATCAGGTAAGCCCGGAGCCGGAACGCTGGCGCGGCACTGTCCAACCACCGGGCAGGTCATCACGGCGGTTCTTGGGCGGCGTGACCCGCGACAAGACCGCTTCGGCCTGCTTGGCCAATCGACCCAGGCCAGGGGTCTTGCGCACCTGCGCCTTGGCCTTCTCGACCTGCATCACATCCCCGATGCGGCGATCCAGAAAGCCCCATGTCGCCTGGTTGTCGAGCGAATCATCTCCAAGCCAATAGAGCACGGTCGAGGAATAGACCCCCGACAGGGTTGCGCGCTTTGTGTACCAGTTGATATCGCGCGACGTGTCGCCCAGCGCGGTCCAAATGCGATCCGCCGTACCCCAGATCAGCCGTGTGCCTTCTGCGGCGTGCATGGGCAGCGCGAACAGGGTCGCCCCCCGGCGCACTGCCTCCTTGTCTTCCACCGCCTCGAGTCGCAGCCGCACGGCCAATGCCACCTTGTCGCGAAAGCGCATCTCGCTCAGGTCGTGGTCCCGCAGGGCGGCCACCATCGCGTCATCGCCACGCCGGTGAAAGGCAACGGCCAAATCCAGCGCGCCGCGCGGGAAAAGCCCCTTGGCCACGGCGGGCGCAACATCGACATCGGCAATCGCGGCTTTGAACGCTGTGTCGGACCATCCGTCAAACGGGACATGCATCAGCGCCGCGTCCAGTAGCTCTGTGGCGATATCGCGGGGTGTCTCTGTCATGTCGGGCCTCCAGGGAGTGGTTGCTTGCATCGCTGGTATAACCTAGACCGCATTTGCGCGTCCCGCCACATCGGTCGGCGAAATTCTCGTGCGGCATGGGCGCAGAAATTTTCTGCGCGAAATGAGGTCATTGGCCTTTTCTACGGCGTCATGCACCCGTTGCATGAAACAATTCACACAGATCAAACGTTGATACCGTGTGACTCGAGAAACCACAGATCATTTCCTTCTGGCCCTTGGTGTCGTGATCCTGATTGCCGCCTTCGTCGCATCGGGTATCTCGACGGAGTTTTTCCTCCGATATTTCGGGGCCGAGGATTCGCTGATCGAGAACGCGACCGCGGTGCTGCTCGCGACTGCGGGCGTTGTTCTGATCCACCGTGTCATGGTGCATCGCGGCGCCTTGTCCCGCCCGCTGCTGATGCTTGGCGTAATCTACGGGCTTGTCTACATCTGGGCGGCCGGTGAAGAGATCTCATGGGGGCAGCGCATCATCGGTTTCGAAAGCCCGCAATATTTCGAACAGAACAATGACCAGCAGGAATTGACGCTGCACAATCTGGTCATTGGTGGCGTGAAACTGGATGAGCTGCTGTTCGGGCCGGTGCTGTCCTACATCATACTCAGCTACCTGATCGTGTTGCCACTGCTGTGGCGCAAGCTGGCATGGGTCAAATCCGTGACAGACGCGCTGGTCATCCCTGTGCCGCGGACGCATCACGCGATCTATGCGCTTGCCATCACGATCATCATCCCGATGCTGGACCAGACCCGCAGATGGGAAGTCTACGAATGCATCTTCGGTCTTTTGTCCATCGCGATCTTCGTGAACGCGGCCAATCCTGTGAAAGGGTCCAGGACAACTCCGACAGCTTAGCTCTGGACAAAGTAAATTTCCGTTGCTATGCGGGCCGCTCCTGCAATTCCTTGCAAATCCAACTTAGAAAGGTGGTGAAAACCACATGCAGGTTAGTGTTCGTGACAACAATGTCGATCAGGCGCTCCGCGCTCTGAAGAAAAAGCTGCAGCGCGAAGGCGTTTTTCGCGAAATGAAGCTCAAGCAACATTTCGAAAAACCGTCCGAGAAAAAAGCACGCGAGAAAGCTGAAGCGGTCCGCCGTGCGCGCAAACTGGCGCGCAAGAAGGCACAGCGCGAAGGTATGCTCTAAGCACGGCTTTCCGACACATTGATGTTTTGATGACCCCCGGAACCAGTCGGCTTCGGGGGTTTGTCGTTTCCGCACAACACCCTATCCCAAATCCTTCACCCTTACTGACAGGCGCCGCCGCCGGGATTTTGCCGGTCTTGGCCCTTCCCTCCGCATGGGTGTTCTGCCACGGTATCCGAAGTGGCGCGAAGGGACGAAAACAACCATGGCTATCACTTGCGTATTCGACGCTTACGGCACGCTGTTCGACGTATCCGCCGCGGCGCGTGTCGCGTCAGAAGAACCGGGCCGCGAGGCTCTGGCCGCCGTCTGGCCGCAATTGGCCGACCACTGGCGCTCCAGGCAATTGCAGTACACCTGGCTGCGCACCATCACCCAAGACCACGCACCGTTCTGGGATGTCACCCGCGATGCGCTGGATTGGGCGATGGAAAAGACCGGTCTCGCCGGGGACCCCGAATTGCGCGAACGACTTCTGGGCCTGTACTGGGAATTGCCGGCCTATCCCGAGGTGCCCATGATGCTGGCCCGGCTGAAGGCGGCGGGAAAGACCTGCGCAATCCTGTCGAATGGCAGCCCGGACATGCTGGAAGGCGCGGTCGATAGCGCCGGGATCGGCGAATTTCTGGACGCCGTTCTGTCGGTCGAGGACGTGGGCACCTTCAAACCCTCCAAGGCGGTTTACGACATGGTCGCTGCGCAACTGGGTTCTGCCAGGACCGATGTGCTCTTCGTCTCTGCCAATGGATGGGACATCGCGGGCGCATCCGGCTATGGCTTCAGAACCGTCTGGGTCAACCGCGCGGGCGACCCGGTGGATCGCCTGCCGCACCGCCCGGCGCATGTGCTGACAGATCTCGCCACCATACCGGAGCTGGCCTGATGCCGCGTTTCACCACCGCCGACGGATTGTCGCTCCATTATACCGATGAAGGCGACGGCCTGCCGCTGCTCTGTCTTGCCGGGTTGACGCGCGATGGCCGCGATTTCGAATTCGTCGCGCCGCACCTGGAGGGCGTGCGCCTGATCCGGCTCGACTACCGCGGTCGCGGACAGTCGGATTGGGGCGATCCGTCCACCTATCAAATCCCCGTCGAGGGTCGTGACGCGATCGACCTGCTCGACCACCTCGGGCTCGACTCCGCAGCCGTTCTTGGAACCTCGCGCGGCGGGCTGATAGCGATGGTCCTGGCCAGCACGGCCAAGCACCGCCTGCGCGGTGTGGCGCTCAACGATATCGGCCCCGAGATCGCACCGGAAGGGCTGGAGGTGATCAAGGACTACCTTGGCCGCCCGCCCGTTCTGAAAACGCATGCAGAGGTGGCACGGGCCCGCGCCCAGATGCTGACCGGTTTTGCCAATGTCCCGGACCCACGCTGGCTGCGCGAGGCGCAGATCCTGTTCAATGACACCGGAGACGGGCTCGAACTGACCTACGATCCGCGCCTGCGCGAGGCGGTTCTGGACAGCGGCGCGCAACCGGCGCCCGATCTCTGGCCGCTGTTCGATGCCATGTCGGGCCTGCCACTGGCCTGTTTGCGCGGCGCCAATTCCGATCTTCTTTCGCCCGAAACCTTCGCCGAGATGAAGCGCCGCCGCCCCGACATGATCGCGGTCGAAGTGCCCGACAGGGGACACATCCCGTTTTTGGACGAACCGCAAAGCCTGCGCGCGCTGCGACGCTGGCTGGATATGTTGAGGTAACACATGGATATTCACCGGATCGAGGCCGCCGCCCAGCGCCTGCAAGGTCACGCGCGGGTCACACCACTTCTGTCTTCCCCCTTTCTGGACGAAATTGCCGGGCGCCGGGTGCTGATCAAGGCGGAATGCCTGCAACATACCGGCAGCTTCAAATACCGCGGCGCGCGGTCTGCCATTTCAGCATTGCCGGAAGATCAGCGCGCCTCCGGCGTGATCGCCTTTTCCTCGGGCAACCACGCGCAAGGCGTGGCGCTGGCGGCCCGGCAATTCGGTGTCGCTGCGGTGATCGTCATGCCGTCCGACGCGCCGAAGATGAAAATCGCCAACACCCGCGCGCTCGGTGCCGAGGTGGTGCTCTACGACCGTGCGACCCAGGATCGGGACACGATCGGCCATGACATTTCGAACGCGCGCGGGCTGTCCCTGATCCGCCCCTTCGATGAACCCGAGGTCATCGCGGGGCAAGGGACATGCGGTCTCGAGATCGCGGCGCAAGCGGCCGATCTGGGGGTGACAGCGGCGGATGTGATTGTCTGCTGCGGTGGCGGCGGGCTGACCTCGGGCATCGCGCTGGCGCTGGACGCACGGGCTCCTGAGATGCGCGTGCGCCCTGCCGAGCCCGAGGCGTTCGACGATGTCACACGGTCTCTTGCCTCTGGCCGGATCGAACGCAACGCCAGCCAGTCGGGCGGCCTCTGCGATGCCATCGTCACCCCGCAGCCAGGGGCGCTCACATTTCCGATCATGCAGCGCCTGTGCGGCCCCGGCCTCGTTGTTTCCGAGGAGGAGGCGCAAATGGCCATGGCGCAGGCGTTTTCCCGGCTCAAGCTGGTCGCCGAGCCCGGTGGCGCGGTGGCATTGGCGGCAGCGCTGTATCATGCGGACCAACTCGAAGGCGATACGGTGATCTGCACCCTCTCGGGCGGCAATGTCGACCGCGGGGTTTTCCTTCACGCTCTGCAACAATACGGAGACGCCTAGTGCAGGACATCACAGGCGCGCATTTCAACCTCAGGACCCTGATCGGGCCGGCGACCACGGTCGGATCATGGCACATTTGAAGACCGGTTGAACCACCGGCGCCGCTGTCTCGCCGCCTTGCAGCGACGTCCCCGAGGTATCCGGAGCCAAAAGAAACACAGGAGCGCCACCATGCAGATCGCCAAACTTGACGATATCCGCCTGCACTACCGGATCGACGGCGATCCCGACGGTGCGCCGGTGGTCTTTGCAAATTCGCTGGGCACCGACCTGCGGCTCTGGGACAAGCTGATTGCGCGGCTTCCGAAAACAGGCCTGAAATACCTGCGCTATGACAAACGCGGGCATGGCCTGTCGGACTGCCCGCCCCCGCCTTATGGCATGGGCACGCTGGTGCGCGATCTGGAGCAGTTGATGGATCACCTCGCCCTGCGCGACGCGGTTGTTGTCGGCTTGTCCATCGGGGGCATGATCGCACAAGGGCTGGCGGCCAAGCGGCTGGATCTGGCGCGCGCCCTGGTCCTGTCGAACACTGCTGCACGGATCGGCACGCGCGAGATGTGGGCAGACAGGATCGCGCAGATCGAACAGGGTGGGGTCGAGGCTTTGGCCGACGCGGTCATGGCGCGTTGGTTTTCGACTGACTTTCGCCAGACCCAGGAGCTTGTCGCCTGGCGCAACATGCTCACCCGCACACCGGCCGAGGGATATGTCGGATGCGCGCAGGCAATTGCCGGAACGGATTTCTACTCCACCACGGCTGCGTTGCGCCTGCCCACCCTTGGTATCGCGGGCAGCGAAGACGGATCGACGCCCCCCGATCTTGTCCGCGAGACGGTGGACCTGGTGCCAGGTTCTCGGTTTCAGCTCATCCGCAAGGCCGGACATCTGCCCTGCGTCGAGGCGCCGGACACCTACGCCGCCGCGCTGACCGAGTTCATTGCCGCGCAGGCGCATTGATGCGGACCCTGTCGACAGCCCGGTACGGATCATCTTGAAAGCGTTGGACCATGCGCCTGCCGGTTCTCTTCATCCTTCTGACCGTAATGATCGATTCCATGGGGATCGGGCTCATCATCCCGGTCATGCCGGACCTGATCCAGGAGGTGACCGGCGGCGATCTGGCCAGTGCCGCGCTCTGGGGGGGCGTTCTTGCCACGGTCTTTGCCGTGATGCAGTTCCTGTTCGGCCCGCTGCTTGGCAACCTTTCGGACCGCTTCGGGCGCCGGCCGGTCCTGCTGATATCCCTTCTCGTGATGGCGGCGGATTACGTCGTGATGGCCCTTGCCGGGAGCATCTGGCTCTTGCTGGCCGGGCGCCTTGTCGGCGGCATCACGGCGGCCACGCAATCCACCGCCTCCGCCTACATGGCCGATATCTCCGAGCCAGGGAAAAAGGCGCAGAATTTCGGGCTGGTCGGCGCGGCCTTCGGTCTGGGCTTTGTCATCGGACCGTTGCTGGGCGGGCTGCTGGGTGAATGGGGCACCCGCGCGCCGTTCTGGGCCGCGGCCGGGTTGGCCGGGGCAAACACGGTGCTTGGCTATTTCGTCCTGCGCGAAACCGTGACCGACGCGATCCGCCGCCGCTTCGACTGGCGGCGCGCAAACCCGCTGGGCGCGTTCAAATCGCTGCGCGCGCTGCCGGGGCTGGGGCGGCTGTTCACCGTGTTTTTCCTCTACCAGGTCGCGTTCTTTGTCTATCCGGCGATATGGGCCTATTTCGGACAGGCGCGGTTTGGCTGGAACGCGGGCCTCATAGGGGTGTCGCTGGGCCTTTTCGGCGTGATGATGGCGGTGGTCCAAGGCGGGCTCATTCGACTGATCCTCGCACGTCTGGGTAAACGCGGCACGGTCCTTTACGGTCTCGTGTTCGACGTCTTTGCCTTCGCCGCGCTGGCCTTTGTCACGTCCGGCCCCATCGCGTTGATCCTTACGCCGCTGGCGGCGCTCGGCGCGGTCATCACCCCGGCGCTGCAAGGGATCATGTCGCGCGCCGTCGGAGAGACGCGGCAGGGCGAATTGCAAGGCGCGCTCACCTCGGTCAGCGCGATTGCGATGATCATCGCCCCGATGCTGATGACCTCGGTCTTTGCACGGTTCACCCATGCGGACGCGCCGATCCATTTTCCCGGAGCACCGTTTCTGCTGTCGCTTGCGCTCATCCTGATCGCCTTGGCGGTGTTTCTCTATCCCAAGCGCCCTCCGGTGGCGGTCTGACGGATCAGGCCCGGTATCGGCTTGCACTTCCGTGCCGCCAGCCCCACCTTGCGCGAAACCAAACAGGAGGGGCCATGACCCGCATAAAAGCCGCCGTCTGCACGGAATTCGGCGCACCGCTGCGCCTCGAATCGCTCGAGCTGCGCGCACCGCAGGCCGGAGAGATCGAGGTCACACTCGAGGCAGTGGCGATCTGCCATTCCGACATCCATTTTGCCGAAGGCGCATGGGGTGGCGATTTGCCCGCGGTCTATGGGCACGAGGCGGCCGGCCGGGTGTCTGCCATCGGTCCGGGCGTGTCCGACCTGATCGAGGGACAGCGCGTGGTCGTGACGCTGATCAAGGCCTGTGGCACCTGCCCCAACTGTGCAATCGGCAAACCGACGATCTGCGAAACGCCGGGCACCGGACCGTCGCCCTTGGCGCGCGAAGATGGCACACATGTCGTGCAGGCCATGAATTGTGGCGCCTTTGCCGAACGCCTGGTCGTGGACCAGAGCCAGGTCGTGCCCTTGCCGGACGACATGCCGCCGGAAGCGGTTGCGCTCATGGCCTGCGGCGTGATCACCGGCGTCGGCGCCGTGATCAATGCTGGCCGTTTGCGCGCGGGCGAGGACGTTGTGGTGATCGGCGCGGGCGGGGTCGGCCTGAACGCGATCCAGGGCGCAAGGATCGCCGGCGCACGCCGCATCGTGGCGGTGGACATGACGCAGGACAAGCTCGACACCGCGATGGCCTTCGGGGCGACGGATGGCGTGCTCGCCACCTCGGATGCGCCCTGGACCGAGGTCCTTTCCATCCTCGGGCGCGGAGCAGATCTTGTTGCCGTCTCGGTCGGCGCGATTCCCGCCTACAACACCGCGCCGCGCTACCTCGGATGGGGTGGGCGCATGGTGATGATCGGGATGCCCCATTCCGGCGCGATGGCCGAATACGAACCAGTGGTTCTGGCCTACATGGCGCAGGGCATGACGGGCTCCAAGATGGGCGATGTGGTGATCCGCCGTGACATACCGTGGCTCGCCGATCTTTACCGGCAGGGCCGGCTCAAGCTTGATGACCTGGTGTCGGGACGCTGGTCGCTCGACCAGATCAACGAGGCCATCACCGACACCAAGACAGGTGGCGCGAAACGCAACGTGATCGTTTTCTGAGCAGCCCCGACCCGCTGCACGCGTTTGCCGTCACCGGAAACTCTGCGATGTGCCGACGCATCGCCCGCCCGATACACCAAGGAACCGCCATGAAACTGCAGTCGCTCGACATCATCACCACCGCCCCGCCTGCCCCCGGCTGGGGCGGCCGCTACTGGACGCTGGTCAAGCTGACCACCGACACCGGCCTCACCGGCTGGGGCGAATGCTACGCCTCCAGCGTCGGCCCCAAGGCGATGACGGCGGTGATCGAAGACGTGTTCGAGCGACACATGAAGGGCGAAAACCCGGAAAACATCGAATTGATGTTTCGCCGCGCCTATTCATCGGGCTTCACCCAGCGCCCCGACCTGACCGTCATGGGAGCGTTTTCCGGCCTGGAAATCGCCTGCTGGGACATCCTCGGCAAGGCGCGGGGCCGTCCGGTCTGGGCGCTTCTGGGCGGGCGCATGAACGCCAGAGTGCGCGCCTATACCTATCTCTACCCGCTCCCGCATCACGATCTGACCACGTTCTGGACCGACCCCGACGCCCATGCCGAGGCGGCAGCGCATTATGTCGAACAAGGCTACACCGCGCTGAAATTCGACCCCGCCGGCCCCTACACCATTCACGGTGGCCACCAGCCCGCGATGTCGGACATTTCCCTGTCGGTCGAGATGTGCAAGGCAATCCGAGCGGCAGTCGGCGACAAGGCAGATTTGCTTTTCGGCACGCATGGCCAGTTCACCACCTCGGGCGCGATCCGGCTGGGTCAGGCGATCGAGCCCTATCTGCCACTCTGGTACGAGGAACCGATCCCGCCCGACAACCTGCTGGAGTTCGCAGAGGTGGCACGCGCCGTGCGCATTCCCATCGCAACCGGCGAACGGCTGACAACAAAAGCCGAGTTTGCCACGCTCCTGCGCAGCGGCGGCGCGAGCATCCTGCAACCCGCCCTGGGCCGCGCCGGCGGTCTCTGGGAGATGAAAAAGCTCTCCGCGATGGCCGAGGCCTTCAACACCGAGATGGCGCCGCATCTTTATGCCGGGCCGGTGGAATGGGCCGCGAACCTGCACCTGTGCACCTCCATTCCCAATGCCCTTCTGGCCGAGACGATCGAGACGCCCTTTCACGCCAGCCTGATCCGCAATACGATCACCGTTGAAAATGGCTTTGTCACCCTGCCGGACACGCCCGGCCTTGGCATCGACGTCGACGAAGACCTGGCCCGCGCGCATCCCTACACCGGCGATGGTCTGCATCTCGAGATGCAGTCAGACCCCTGCAATTACCAGGGCGGCAACAATTTCATGGGCGGCGCGCCCCCGAAGACCGACAGCGGACCGGCGCGATAAATCTTTGAACTGCGTCGCGCATCGGTGCTATGTTCCATGGAATGGTTCGGGATATCGCAGATGAATGACCTCGGGTTTGCGCCTGCAACGGCGCAGGACATGGCAAAAAGCGCGGAAGACGCGGCCGCCTACCTCAAGACCTTGGCGCATGAAGGCCGCCTGATGATCCTGTGTCACCTCGGCACTGGCGAAAAATCGGTTGGAGAGCTCGAAAGCCTGCTCAACATCCGTCAGGCGGCGGTCAGCCAGATGCTGGCCCGGCTGCGCGACGAAGAGCTCGTCAGGACGCGGCGCGACGGCAAGACCATCTACTACAGCCTGAACGACGAAAACACCGCCCGCCTGATCGCTCATCTACACGGGATGTTCTGCGCCTCATGACCCGCCCCGACACTTCTTTCAGCGGACCCGAAATCTGCGCCAAACCGGCGCGGGACGTGATCCGCCTGCTGCGCAACCGCGAACTGAGCACCGCCGATCTGATCGAGGCAAGCACCGCGCGCATGGATCAGGTCGAAGAGCAGGTGACCGCTGTCGTTACCCGCTGCCCCGACCGCGCCGGCGCCGCGCAGGCCGATCCGGACAGCGCGCTGGCCGGGCTGCCCATCGGGATCAAGGACCTCAATCCGGTCGCGGGGGTGCGCACCACCTTCGGCACGCAAGGCATGTCCGATCACGTCCCCGGCGCATCTGACCCTCTGGTGGCACGGCTGGAGGCGCGGGGCGGCGTGGTTCTGGGCAAGACCAACACGCCGGAAATGGGCGCGGGTGCCAACACGTTCAACACCGTTTTCGGGGCCACCCGCAACCCTTGGAACACCGCGATGAACGCGGGCGGCTCCTCCGGCGGCGCCGCGGTATCGTTGGCCACCGGGGAACTCTGGCTCAGCCACGGTTCCGATTTTGGCGGCAGCCTGCGCAGCCCGGCCAATTATTGCGGCATCGTCGGCCTGCGCCCCTCGCCCGGCATCGCGGGGGGATCGTCAGCGAACCTGGGGTTCACCACCGGCGGCGTCGACGGCCCGATGGCGCGCGATGTGTTGGATTGCGCGCTCTTTCTTGACGCGATGGCCGGCTTCGATCCGGTCTGGCCGATCTCCTATCCGGCGCCCGCCACGCCTTATTTCGAAACCGCGCGGCAGGACGCGGGTGCGGTTCGCATCGCCTACACGCCCGACCTGAACGGCTTTGCCGCTGTGACCGCCGAAATCGACGGCGTGCTGCGCCGCGCGCTGAAGCAGGTGCAGGCCCCGGCGATCACCGTCGAAGAACATTGCCCGGACCTGTCACGCCTCGACGAGACCTTCCGCGTCTTGCGCGGCCTATCCTTTCTCGGCAGCTACGCGGCCACACCCGACAGCGTCACCCGGCACTACAAGCCCGCGATCCAGGGCAATCTTGCCGATGCGCAGGCGCTGACATTCGGCGACCATGTCCGAGCCGAACGCGATCGTTCGGCGATCTACAACACGATGGCCGGGTTTTTTCGCACCCACGATGTCCTCGCCTGCCCGGTCAACGGGTTGGCGCCGCTGCCGGTCGAGATCGAATACCCGACCGAGGTCGCTGGCCGCCCGATGCGCGACTATATCGACTGGCTGCATTTTGCCTTCCTCGCGACGGTCGCTGGCTTGCCAGCCTTGTCGCTTCCCGTCGGTTTCACTGCCTCAGGCATGCCCGTTGGACTGCAACTGATCGGTCCGCCGCGCGGCGAAGGCCGACTGTTGCAGATCGCGCATATGATCGAGCAGTCTCTGGCGCTCCCGGTCACGGTCATCGACCCGATCCCGTCCTGACAGGACAGGACAGGACAGGACAGGACAGGACTGCGCGGAGCCATCCGGACCGTCCATCCTTCTTCTCTTTCCAAATATGCAAAATGCGCGCCGAAGGCGCGCCCGTCGGATCGGCGCAGCCGATTCGAGACCGGCTCAACCGATCACGCCGCCACCTGCCAGCGATTGGCATAGCAGCCAAGAACCCGGCCCACATCGTCCTCCGCAGCCCCGTTCAAGGCAACCTGGGCAACAAGACCAAGCGTCTTGTCATCGACAACCGACACCACACGTGCCGGCGACCCAGACTTATCCAGTGCCGCGTTGAACACCCGCATGATCGCGTGTTTGCGCAGGTCCGGCTTGTAAACCTTGCCAACTGCCGTTTTCGGAAGCTCGGGCAGGATCGTCATGTGCTTGGGGATTGCCGCGCGTTCGTGGACATGCACCTGGCAATGCTTCAAAAGCGCCTGCTCCGTCACGTCCGCGCCAGCGACCAGTTCGACAAACGCGCAAGGCAGTTCACCCGCGCGCGCATCGGGCTGGCCAATCGCCCCGGCAAAAGCGACCGCCGGATGCGCCAGCAACGCCTCTTCGATGTCTGCGGGATCGATATTATGCCCGCCGCGGATGATCAGGTCCTTCGCGCGCCCGGTGATCCACAAATACCCGTCCGCATCGATCCGGCCCAGATCTCCGGTCCGCAGATGGGTGCCGTAATGAAACAGGTCGGCGTTCTTGGCCGCCTCGGTATAGGTATGCCCGGCAAAGACACCCGGATTCGACACGCAGATCTCGCCGATCTCGTCCACCGCGCAGTCCGCAGCACCGCCGTCGGCCTCCTTGAGGATTTTGACATCGGTATGCGGGAAAGGGATACCCACTGATCCCACTTTCTTTATCCCGTCCGGCGGGTTGCACGAGACAAGGCAGGTCGCCTCGGTCAGCCCGTAGCCTTCGACCACGGTGACGCCACAGGCGTCCTCGAACCGTTTGAACAGTTCCAGCGGCAACGGCGAGGAGCCGGAAAACGCGGTCTTGATATGCGACAGGTCCGCATCCACCGGTCGTTGCATCAGCGCCGACATGGCGGTTGGCACGGTGATGACGAAAGTGGTTTTCCAGCGCTCGCACAACTTCCAGAAATTGTCGAACACGCCCTCGCCACGATACCCCTGCGGCGTCGGGAACACCGTATGCGCGCCGGACACCACCGAGGCCATCAGGATGACATGGCAGGCGAAGACGTGAAACAGAGGCAGCGGGCACATGATACTGTCTTCTTCGGAAAACAGCAGCCGCGTGCCCAGCCATCCGTTGTAGATCATGCCGGAATACTGATGCTGCGCGACCTTGGGCATGCCGGTGGTGCCGCCCGTGTGGAAATAGGCCGCAACGCGGTCGGCTGTGCTGTCGGCGAAATCCAGCGTCGTGTTCTGTGTCTTGGCCTCGGCGGCAAAACTCAGCACATCGGCGTGGTGCGCGCCGGGGTTCTTCGGTCGGATCAAGGGCACGATCCATGATTTCGGCGGCGTCAGATGTCGGTTCAAATCCACCTCGAGCACCGTGTGAACATGCGGCGCATGGCGGCAGGCCTCGGCCACTTTCTGCGGGACATCCGTCTTTGGGAACGGCTTGAGCGTGACGACAACCTTCGCGTCGGTTTCACGCAGGATCGCGGCGATCTGCTCGGGTTCGAGCAACGGATTGATCGGGTTGACGATCCCGGCAATGGCACCGCCCAACAGCGTTACGATGGTTTCTGTGCAATTTGGAAGCACATAGGCGACGACATCGGTTTCCCCGATGCCCAGCTTGCGAAACAGGTTCGCCGCCTGCACGGTTTGCGTCAGCAGGTCAGACCAACTCAGGGTTTCGGCCTTGTCATTCGGGCCGGACAGCAACTGAAAACTGACGGCGGGATGCTCGGGAAACGCCTGTGCGGTCTTGCTCATCTGGCCATAGAGCGTCACGGGCAAATCCCGCTCGGCATACGGCATCTCGTTTTCAATCGTGTTGCGGTCCTCGATACTCGCAAACGTCATGGTGTCCCCTCCCTGGATCGCGCTTGGACCGCGCCTCTGCGTGTCGTTCCCCCTGTTTAGCGGAAATTTGACCGAAACAAGACCGGGCGACGCGACGGCACTTCCTGCCTGACGCCGCGTTCTTCAGCAATCTGGCCACAGCGCCGCACCAAATCAAATGAAATCCACCACGCCGGTCTGCAGCGCTCCTGCGGGGGCGTCTTTTTGCACGGGCTTTGCAAGGACGTCTGCCCGAACCACGCGCCTGCCGCCCCGTGATCCTGTCCAGCCCGACCGCCGGGGCCGTCACGGGCCGAGATCCGCGCCGCTTTCCCACATGCCGCGCGGCCTCAGTTCAGCGTTACCAGCTTTCCGGGGTTCATGATGTTGTCCGGATCAATCGCCTTTTTCAGAACCCCCATCAGCGCATAGCCGGCGCCATGTTCTTGTGCGAGATACTGGCGCTTGCCGATGCCGATGCCGTGTTCGCCGCTCACCGTGCCGCCGAATTCCAGCGCCAGGCGGTTGACCGCCTCCACCAATTCCTTGGCACGGCTCAATTCCTCGGCGCTGTCGGGATCGACCAGGATCAGCAGGTGGAAATTCCCGTCGCCGACATGCCCCACCATCGGCGCAAGAAATCCCGACGCCTCGGCCAGATCCGTGGCGCGCGTCAGACACTGGGCCAGGGACGAAATCGGAACGCAGCAATCCGTGACCACGCCGTTGCAGCCAGCCCTCAGCGCCTTTCCCGCGTAATAGGCGTTGTGCCGTGCCTGCCACAGGCGATTGCGATCCTCGGTCCGTGTCGCCCATGCGAAATCCGAGCCTCCATGCTCTTCGACCAACGCGCCAAAGGTTTCGACCTGTTCGGCCACACTCGCCTCCGAGCCGTGGAATTCGAGAAAGAGATGCGGTTGCTCGGGCAGCGCAAGATCCGGGTTGTGCAGGTTCATGCCCCGCATCGTCAGCGCGTCCAGCAATTCCACCCGTGCCATCGGCAAGCCCATCTGGATGGCAAGGATCACGGTGTCTACCGCGCCGTGAATGTCGTTGAACGCGCAGGTCGCCGCCGCGATATGCTCGGGCTGTCCGTGCAATTTCACCGTCAGCTTGGTGATGATCCCCAATGTGCCCTCGGAGCCGATAAACAAATGGGTCAGATCATACCCGGTCGAGGATTTGCGGGCCCGGCTGCCGGTCTGGACGATCTGGCCATCGGGCAAAACCACCTCCAGCGCAAGAACATTGTCCGCCATCGTGCCATAGCGCACCGTATTGGTGCCAGACGCGCGCGTGGCCGCCATGCCGCCAAGGCTCGCATCGGCGCCGGGATCGACGGTAAACATCAGCCCAGTCGCCCGCAGCGCCTCGTTCAGCTGCACCCGCGTGACGCCCGGTTCCACCACGGCGTCCAGATCACTCTGGTTTACCGTCAGGATCTTGTTCATCCGGCTGGTGTCAATGGACACGCCCCCGTGCACCGGCACGATATGCCCCTCGAGCGACGATCCGACGCCATAGGGCACCACGGGACAGCCATTCCGGGAGCAGATTTTCAGAACATCCGACACCTCTTCGGTGGTCTCGGGGAATGCCACCGCGTCCGGCAGGGCGGGTTTGGTATAGGCCTCGTCATGGCTGTGTTGATCGAGCACCGATGCGCCGGTGGACAGGCGGTCCCCCAAAAGGTCACGCAGCGCGGTGATGGTTGTCGTGATGGCGTCACTGGGCATGGGGGGTCTCCTTATTGCCGCGCGGGCTGGTGTCGGACCTTAATGCGACGCGACGGCAGGGAAAAGCCCGCTCATCCGTCTATCGGGTCGATCAGGTCGGGTCCCGAGGCGCGGTTCGAATTGACCTGGGGATCGACGCGGTAGACGTCCAGCGCGTCTTCGGGCGGGGCGGTCATGAGGGTCGCGGCGCCGTGGCCGTCTTCGCCCAGCCAGAGCGCCCAGTCATCCGGGTGCAGCGTGACCGGTTGACGATGATGAATGGCCGACATCGTCGCGTTGGCGCCGGTGGTCACGATGGCACAGCTGCGATGCGCCAGCCCGTCGCGTTCCCAGTCCTGCCAGATCCCGGCAAAGGCCAGCGCATCAGCCGCAGCCGGATGGATATACCACGGCAGACGGTTGCCCGCGTCATCCTTGGTCCATTCGTAGAATCCGGTCGCCGGGATCAGGCATCTGCGTTCGCGGCATGCCGCCTTGAAGGCGGGTTTCTCGGCGATCGTCTCGGCCCGCGCGTTGATCAGAAGTGGCCCCCCGGTTTCGGTCTTGTACCAATGCGGCAGAAACCCCCAGCGCATCGACACCAGCCGGCGCTGTCCCTCCTGCGTGTGTACCGCATGCACGAGATTGGTCGGACAGATGTTGTAATTCGGAACTTCGGGCAGCGCGTTGGCCGGCACCGCATCGAACAACTGCGCCATCGCGTCAGACGGCAGGGTGAGGGAGAAACGACCGCACATGGGGCCTACAGTAAACGGCCAGGTGGTCTTGGCAACGCCCTTCGTCACCAAAGGCCGCGCCCGGCGAACACCATCGTCCAGAGGTCGCGCTTGCCCTGTGCGCCCTGTCTTTTGCGCACGCCACCGTCTTTAAGCTGGCGTCGTACAACACACCCAGACGAAAAAGCGCGCCCCGATGTTGGACGCGCATCGGGGTCGAGTTGCCAGACTTTACTGCTTCACGGTGATCCGACCATCCGTATAGGGCGTGTAAGGCCCAGTCTCGGCCAGAAACTCTGCCATGACATCGGCAAGGTCGGGGCCGAAGTCATAGGCGTTCCGCGCATCGCGGAACATGGCATATCCATCACCGCCGTTGCGCACATAATTGTTGGACACGGCGCCGTAGGTGGCCGCCAGGTCAATCGGCGCCCCGTTGATCATCACATCGGAGATCCGGTTGCCCGGTTCCTGGCTCAGATCGACGGTAAAGCTCATGCCGGCCACCTGCGGGAACCGGCCCGCACCGTCCGCGACCCGGCTTACACCGTTTTCCAGCGCGGCGAGGATCTGGTCTCCGGTGACCTCGAAAGTGGACAGCGTGTTCTGAAACGGCAGCACCGTCAGCACCTCGCCCATTGTCACCTCGCCCGCATCTATGGAGGCCCGCAAACCGCCGCCATTCTGGATCGCAACCTGGATGCCCTGATCCTTGACCCGGTCCAGCATCGCATCTGCGACCAGATTGCCCATCGGGCATTCCATGGTGCGGCAAACCTCGCGGCTGCCCTCGATCGCCTCAGCGGTTGCGGCCATGACCTGCGTCTTCATGTCCTCGATCGGCCCGGCAAGTTCGGCCACACGGTCCTCGATCTCGGGGTCTTCGGCGACCGAGGCATCCAGCAGGATCGTATCGCCTTGGGCATGGGTCACATTGCCGTCGTCATCGAAAGTCAGTTCGAGATGCCCGACATATTTCGAATAGGCATAGGCCTGCACCACCGGCACCAGCGTGCCGTCTTGCTGGCTGACAAAGGTCGGATAGGCGCCGTCACGGTCCGGGTCGCTTGCCGACAGGTAGCTGTGGCTGTGCCCGCCCACGATGGCATCGATCCCCGGCACCGCGGCTGCGATCTCGATATCCTTCGGCAGCCCGACATGGTTCAGGCCAATGATCTTGGTCACGCCCGCGTCGGTCAGCGTTTCGACATCCGCGGCAAGGCTGTCGATCTCGGGCTGGAAAATCACCGCCTCCGACGGCGACGAGGTTTCCACCGTGTCAATGGCCAGCGCCGACACGATGCCGATCCGTTCACCGTCCACTTCGAGCACGACATGGGGCTGCACCTTGTCGGCCAGGATGTTCGACTGGCTCACATCGAGGTTGCCCGAGACGACGGGAAAGGACACGGTCTCGATCAGCTTGAGCAGGCCTTCGTCGCCATCATCGAATTCATGGTTGCCCACGGCCATCACGTCGAAGCCGATCTTCTCCATCATCTCGGCTTCGACATCGCCCTTGTAGGTCGTGTACATCAGCGACCCCTGGTACTGGTCGCCCGCATCGACCACGATCACGTTTTCGCCGTCCAGTTCGGCGCGCAGCTCGTCGATCATCGTCTTGACCCGCGCCACACCGCCGAAACACTTGCCTTCGGCGTTGTCCTCGGCCGAACAGGTCGAATCGAAGCGGTTGATCGGCTCGATCCGGCTGTGCAGATCGTTGATATGGATCACGTGAAGCGTGTATTCGGCCTGCGCCACACCGGCGCTCAGCGCCAGGCCAGCAGCCCCTGCAAGAAGTCGGTAAGACATGTGAACCCTCTTTGTCGGATTGTTATGCAGCAATCGTGCATCGCGCCGCGAAGGGAGTCAAAACTTACCCGCGCGCGGCGCGCGACACGGTTATCGGTCGCTTGGACAACAGGCAGATGACACAGCTTGACGCGACCGCCCGCACACGGCACATCCCGGGCATGATATACAAAATTCTCCGCTCCGATGAATGGGCCGCGCTGCAGGCCGAAGGTGAAATCGCTGGCGCGCCGATCGACGTGGCAGATGGATACGTGCATTTCTCTACTGCCGAGCAGACGCGCGAAACCGCTGAGAAACATTTCGCCGGTGCAGACGGGCTGATGCTGCTGGCCTTCGACGAGGCCACGATCACCGGCGACCTGCGATGGGAGCCATCCCGTGGCGGCGCGCTGTTCCCGCATCTTTACGGGCCGCTGCGCCTTGCCGACATGGTCTGGGCCGAGCCGATGCCGCGCGACGGCGACACCCATCGCTTTCCGGACAAGATGGCATGAGCCTGCTCGAACGGGCCGGTCTGCACCTGCTGCACCGGTTCGATCCGGAAACCGCCCACGGGCTTGCCCTGCGCGCGCTGCAACTGGGTCTCACACCCAGCGCGGGCACCCTCACCAGCCCGCGCTTGCGCACCGATCTGGCGGGTCTTGTCCTGCCCAACCCGGTCGGCCTCGCCGCCGGTTTCGACAAGAACGCGGTCGCGCTGCGCCCATTGTCGCGCGCGGGCTTCGGCTTTATCGAAGTGGGCGGCGCCACGCCGCGTGCCCAGCCGGGCAACCCCAAGCCACGGCTTTTCCGCCTGACCGAGGATCGCGCCGTCATCAATCGCTTCGGCTTCAACAATGACGGGATGGCGGCCATCGTGGCGCGGCTGCGCGACCGCCCTCGCGACGCGATCATCGGCCTCAACCTCGGAGCCAACAAGGACAGCGAAAACCGCGCCGCCGATTTCGCCACCGTATTGGCCAACGGCGGCGCGCATGTCGATTTCGCCACCGTCAATGTCAGTTCGCCCAACACCGAAAAACTGCGCGACCTGCAAGGCAAGGACGCGCTCTCGGCGCTGCTGGCCGGTGTGATGGAGACGCGCAACGCGCTGGACCGTCCGATCCCGATCTTCCTCAAGATCGCGCCGGACCTGTCGGAGGCAGAAATCACCGATGTGGCCGAGGTTGCCCTTGCCTCGGGCATCGACGGGCTGATCGCCACCAACACCACGCTGGACCGTGACGGGCTCACGTCTCGGCACGCCGCGGAAAAGGGCGGATTGTCGGGTCGGCCGCTGATGGATAAATCCACCGATGTGCTGGCCCGGATTTACCGCGAAACGCAGGGCAGACTGCCGATCATCGGTGTCGGCGGCATCGGCTCGGCCCAGGATGCCTATACCAAGATCAAGGCGGGCGCGTCAGCCGTGCAACTCTACTCTGCCCTCACTTACCAAGGCCTTGGCCTGATCCCTCAGATCGTCAACGGTCTCGATACCCTTCTGGAACGCGACGGGTTCGCCAATATCGCCGATGCCGTCGGCACCGGCACCTGATCCCAGCCGCGGCATTCTTTCAAAAGCACGCGGCGGACCTGGGCGCAGAGCGCCATCGTGCCGAACCCGCTATCGCAGCGTGGGCACCCGCAGCGCATCGACAAAGGCGCGGATCAGGGCGGCATCCTTGATCCCCGGGGACGCCTCCACACCCGAGGACACATCGACTTGCCGTGCGCCCGTCAGCGCCACCGCCTCGGCCACGTTGTCCGGCGTCAGGCCACCGGCCAGCATCCACGGGACGGACCAACGCCGGTTCGAAACCAGCCGCCAGTCAAACGTCACGCCATTGCCGCCGGGCAGCGTCGCCTCCCTGGGCGGCTTCGCATCGACAAGCAACTGGTCCGCCACCTCGGAATAGACATCCAGCGCCGCGGCATCCTGCGCATCCGCCACGCCAACAGCCTTCATCACCGGCAAGCCATAGCGCGACCGGATCCCGGCAACACGCTCCGGCGTTTCCGAGCCGTGCAATTGCAACATGTCCAGCGGCACCGCATCGGTGATGGCATCCAGCGCCGCGTCATCGGCATTCACGACCAGCGCCACCTTGGCCACGCCAACAGGCACAACCACCGCAAGGTCGCGCGCCTGGGACAACGAGACGTTGCGCGGGCTCTTGGGAAAGAACACGAACCCGACATAGGCCGCCCCTGCTCCCGCGGCAGCGGCCACGTCTTCGGGCCGGGTCAGCCCGCAGATCTTGGTTCGAATTCCGGATGCCATGAAACCCGCTCAGCCTGCCTCGTCCAGAAGCGCCAGAACCTCGTCCTTGTCCTTGTCGCGCTCGGCCTTGGTGCGCCGCAATTCGCGTTCCAGCTTCTTGACCTCGGCCTCCTTGCGCGACGCCTGAGCCCGGTACTTGTGCTCGCGCAGCCACTCCCAGATGAAGCCGATCAGCAAGCCCGCGACGATCCCGCCAAAGATGACGACGAACATCGGCAACTCGATGGATCGGTTCATGCCGGCAAGATCGGCCAGTCCGCTTGGGAAAAGCGACAGCTGCACCATCCCCCGGTTTGCCAGGGCGACTGACACCAGCACGATGGCCAGCGTCGCAAGAAATGCATAGCGAATGTATCGCATCAGAGTTTACTTCCCATTCAACCTGTCTCGCAACAATTTGCCGGTCTTGAAGAACGGCACATGCTTCTCTTCCACTTCCACCGACTCGCCCGTGCGCGGGTTGCGGCCGACACGGGCCTCCCGTTTCTTGACGGAAAATGCGCCGAACCCACGCAGTTCGACCCGGTCCCCTCGGGCCATCGCATCGATGATTTCTTCGAAAACCGTGTTCACTATGCGCTCAACATCGCGCTGGTACAAATGCGGATTGTCATCAGCAATCTTCTGGATCAATTCGGACCGTATCATCGTCTCGCATCCCCTTGGTCGCACGCCGGTTTCACGCGTGTCCTGGCGCTGGAGTATACGCACCACATGGCAAAACGGAAACCACGGCGTTTGCCAGAATGGCAAAAAGTTCAGCCCGATGAGGTGGTTCACAGCCATGCCGGTGAAAAATCGCGCATTGGTCGCGGGCAAATCCCGCCTGCGGCCAAGGCGCAGTGTCCTCACGATTCGGCTGATCACCCCCCGGTCCGGCGTGCCGGACAAGGCCAGGGGCCATGCTTTGGCGCAGCCCTGCCAACCGTCAATCCAGATGCCTCGTGGGCGACGCATGGGCCGATGCAAAGCACCTGACCCAAAAGGGCAATCGGCACGACCTAGCCGAACAATCCCTCGAACTCCCGCCATTCCCCCTTGGACATGCCGGACGTTTCCTGCGTCACGGTCTCCCCCTTCAGCATCCGCCGGACACACTCAAGACCGGTCGCCGACAGGTTTGCGCCCCCCATGCGGTAATCCTCGAAGGCCCGGTAGGCGAAGGGGACCCAGTCGGCGACGACCTTGCAAATCTCGTCGGCGTAAACCCTTATTTCATACTGCGCGTGCGAATCTGCGCGCAACCGAAGGAAATGGAGCAGGTTGTGCAGATCGACCTTCCAATACCATTGCGTGTAAATATTCGCGGGCAGGTTCATCCGGGCCAGTTCGCGCGCCAGCCCCTGCTGGCCATCCTGGCTGATCATCTCTTCGTAATGATCATAACAGCGCATCGCGTCATCCCGCAGGTACCGCAGCACGCGGTCGGCCTCCTCCCCTTCGAGCGATGTCCCGCGCCCCTGGTTGTTTACCACCGATTGCGCATTGAGCTGGTCCGGCGCGGGAATATAGAACTCCCGGTCGAGGATCGAATACCGGGCCGAATATTCGTTGACGTTGGCCGTACGGTGCCGGATCCACTGCCGTGCGACGAAGACCGGCAATTTGACGTGCAGCTTGATCTCGCACATCTCGAAGGGGGTAGAATGCCAGTGCCGCATCAGGTAGCGGATCAGCCCCTCGTCATTCTGAACCGACTTCGTGCCCTTGCCATACGACACCCGTGCCGCCTGGCAGATCGCCGCGTCGTCGCCCATATAGTCCACCACCCGGATAAAGCCGTGGTCCAGCACAGGATAGGCGGTATAAAGATGCGCCTCCATGCCATCGCTGACCGCGCGCAGCGTCTGTTGCGGCGCGCTGCGCAGCTCGGTGATTTCGGCCTCTTGATCCGGCGACAGGGGCATGGCGAATCCTTTCCACTAGGATGAGTCGATGCAGACTATATCTCGCGGGCGAAGCAGTAGAAACCACCAAGACTGGTATCATGCAACTGCGCCGCAGTGGCAGGGATTTTCGGTGGCTGCGGTGTACTATGCGTTGACTTTGCAGTGCTTCTGCCAGATTTTCGGGTAGAGGTCGGGAAAAAGACCAAGGTTATCCGGGGCAGTATTTTGATGACGCGCATTCTTTTCCTCTTGCTGTGTTTTGGTTTCGTCTCCGCCTGCGACAGCGGCGGCGGCGACGTTCTGCAATCGCCCTCCGAAGACGGCGCAGATGGTGGTGCAGGCGAAGGCGGTGATGATGGAACGCCGATCGACAGTGATCGTGAACTGCCTCCCGGGACAGAATCGCCCACCCGGGACGACTCGATTTTCCGGCGTGAGTCTTTTGACGAGGAAATCGGCAACGGCTACGTCAGGTCCGTAAGCTACAATGAAGATGATGATACATTTTTTGTTGACGGCCTTGGATTTGACGGAAATCAGGTGGACGGTGATCGCTTCACACCTTCTGATCCGGGGTCCCTTGGCGGTCGGTTTGATCTGCCAGGTGCGCGCTACAGCGTCTACGAAGCACCGGTCGAATTTCCTGATTCCCTAACAGAAACTCCGATCCCCCAGTTTTTGCATCGCGCAATCTACGGCGTCAGCGATAGCGGAGACACGGAATTCGCAATTGTTCGTACAGGTGCGTACATAAACTACGGCTTTGGCGGGTTCATTTATCAAAGGAATGGCGACGTCGTGATTCCGGCGGAGGGACAAGCAACCTATGAGGGCGCTTATGCAGCGCTTCGCGACTTCGATGGAAGATCTGGTCTCGAATATGCAGACGGCAGGGCGGAAATCGATATCGACTTCAGCGGATTTCGAGGCAACTGCGCTGAGGCAGAATGCGACAACGCCGTGAGAGGACTCATATCCGAACGCAGGTTGTTCGATCTGGAAGGCAACGACATCACACGCGCATATCTCGATGCGCTCAGTGCAGCCAACGGAGATGTGGCTTTAAGCGAAATGCCAGTCATCTCGTTTAAAATCGGCCCGAATGTCGGCGACCTGAACGGAGAGTTGGTCGGAACGGTCTTTACTGCCGGGAGTGAAGCTCCCTTGACAGAGTCGATTGAGGAAGACGGACAGTTTTTCGCCGTCATGGCCGGAGACCACGCGTCAGAGCCCGGGGGCGAAATCGCCGGCGTTGTGGTAATTGAAAACGATGATCCACGTTTTGACGGTGTGACGGTACGAGAAACCGGTGGTTTCATCGCGGTTCGCCGCTAACGGTGCCGTGGCACGTCGCATGATGCAGGCTGCTCGTGTTCTTACGGCAAACGCTTTGCTACTCGGCCTGTTTGTTTCTCAAGCATCTGCCCAGGACGCATTGTCCCCGTCCGAAATGCGCGAGCTTGCTGGCCAGGCCGCACTTCGCGGGCAGGCGAGTGTGGCCTTTGACCTGTCAGAGGCACTGATTAGTCGAGACGACACCGACCTGAACGCGCATCTGATCCGGTCCCGGGCGGCGCGGGATCTGGGCCGGAATGAGGATGCCTTGAGGCATGCCCGGCGCGGCTGGTCATTGGCGGATGACGCACAATCGCAATACGCTGCGGCGCTGGCCACCGCGCAAGCCCTGTCTTCCGATGGGCGGCGGACCTCGGCACAATTCTGGCTGCGGCGCGCGATAGAGCTGGCGCCCAACGAGACGCTGAAACAGCGGGCGGCAGAGGATCTTGTCTATGTCCGCCGGCGGAACCCTTGGTCGACGCAGCTACGGTTTTCGGTTGCGCCCAGTTCGAACATCAACAACGGCAGCCGTAATGACTCTTCCGAGCTGTTTGGGTTGCCGTTTGAATTTGGACTGGAAGGCGAAGCACAGGCGCTGTCGGGGGTCGAGATTTCGACCGGGTTCAGCACCCGGTATCGGCTCACAGAGAATGACCGCATGCGGAGAGACCTGACTTTCGGCGTGTCGCATCGCACCTATATCCTGTCGGAGGACGCAAAGGATATCGCGCCCGATGCGCAGGGCACCGATTTTGCCACCAGTTCCGCGTATGTCGCGCTCGGGGAAAGCCATGCCCTGTCTGGTGGCACGGCCCGGCTCGGGTGGAACGCGCAGCTTGGACGCAGATGGTACGCAGGCGATCCGTTGCTTGACTACACCCGGATCGGCGCCAACTACCGCCGCGCGACCAGCAAACGCGGACAGGTCAGCGCCGGGATCAGCCGGGAAGGGCAAGATGGCGTCGGTAGCCGGGACGACGCGACGATCCTGCGGGCCAGTCTGGGATACGGAATTGCGCTGCGAAATGGAGACCAGGTTTCGCTGAGCACCCATGCCGTGCAATCGACCAGCGATGCAGACTATCTCGATTACGACCAGCGTACCCTGTCTGCGAGCTATACGATGGCGAAACCCGTAGGGCCCGCAAAGCTGGACTTCGGGATTTCCATTTCTGAAAAACACCATGATGCATCCAGCCTGACCCCTGACGGGCGGGATGAACGGGCCATCGAGGCGCGCGTCACCGCCGCCCTGACCGAGATGGATTTTTACGGTTTCATGCCGACGGTGACACTGAATGCCGAAAAGACGGATACGAATATCGACCTTTACGAGACCGAGAATTACGGCATTCAACTGGGCGTGCGCTCCGCATTCTGACCGCGCATTCGCTCTCGACATCTCGGCTCTATGGCTTAGCCTCCTTGCAACCCAACCTATGAGGACAAGATGCCCCTTCGATATCTCCACACCATGGTGCGCGTGAAAGACCTTGACGCGTCGATGAAATTCTACAGTCTGCTGGGTCTGAAAGAGACCAAGCGGATGGACAACGAAAAAGGTCGCTTCACCCTGGTCTTCATGGCCCCCGAAGGGCAGGAAGACTGCCCGGTCGAGTTGACCTATAACTGGGACGGCGATGACGCCTTGCCATCCGACAGCCGCCATTTCGGTCACCTCGCCTACAGCGTGGACGACATTTACGCGATGTGCCAACATCTCATGGACAATGGTGTGACCATCAACCGCCCGCCGCGGGATGGGCACATGGCCTTCGTCCGATCCCCCGACAACATCTCGATCGAGCTGCTGCAGGCAGGTGACGCGTTGCCCCGACAGGAGCCTTGGGCGAGCATGGAAAACACCGGGCACTGGTAAACGGATGCGATCCTGGCTGGCAGGAATAGCGGTGGCATCGGCAACTTTGGGTGCCACCGCATCCGACCTTCATGCCCAAGCCGATTGCCGCCTGGCGCTGGTTCTGGCGTTGGATGTGTCCTCGTCGGTTGATGATGCGGAGTACATTCTGCAACGCGACGGTCTTGCAGCGGCACTGGATGACCCGGGGATCCGGTCCGCAATTCTGGACGGTGACGGGCATGTGGCGATGGCGATCTATGAATGGAGCGGGCGCCGCCAAAGAGAACTGATCAGCGACTGGACCCGGTTGCACGACGATGCCGCGATTGACGAGGTAATCCAGACGCTGCGCAGCACGCCGCGCAGCTATTCCCGGTTTCCCACAGCGATGGGCTATGCCCTGGGCTATGGGGCAACCCTGTTGTCGCGCGGGCCGGACTGTGATCGGCAGGTGATCGACCTGTCCGGGGATGGTGAAAACAACGAGGGGTTTTCACCCACCCTCGCCTACAGGAACTTTCCGTTCCGCAATGTCACGGTGAACGGTCTTGCCGTTCTGGGCGGGACCAAGGATGTGGTTGACTATTTTGACCGCGAGGTGCGCTTTGGCACCGGCGCTTTCGTCGAAACATCGCAAGGCTACCAAGGATATCAAGAGGCGATGACCCGCAAGCTGTTCCGGGAGCTGAACGACATGATCCTTGGCGCGCTGCCCGCCGACCAGTCGAGACGCCGTCAATAGATATAGCGGATTTGATCGGTCCAGTAACGCTCCATTCGGCGCAGGGTATCGCTCATGTCGCCAAGGGTGTCGTGATCGATCACGTTATTGTCGATCAGCCCATCCGCATGACGCGCGAAGAGCGCCGAAATCAGATCGCGGATTTCCCGCCCCCGCGAGGTAAGCCGCACGCGCACCGACCGGCGATCGATCTCGCAGCGCTGGTGGTGCATATACCCCATATCGACCAGCTTTTTCAGGTTGTAACTGACATTGCTGCCCTGGTAATATCCACGCGTTTTCAGCTCTCCTGCGGTGACCTCGTGATCGCCGATATTGAACAACAGCAGCGCCTGGACCGCATTGATTTCGATGATGCCAACACGTTCGAATTCGTCCTTGATCACGTCCAGAAGCAACCTGTGAAGCCGCTCCACAAGCGCGAGCGCTTCCAGATAGCCATCAAGGACACCGGTCCCGCCCCCCTGGTCAACAGATGCATGTATGCTCATTGAAATCTCCGCCTAACCTGTTGAGACGAAGACTGCGCGATAAAACCGAATAATCGGTTAAAGCGAAAAATGCGTGCGAGTCAGCGCTGGAACGCCACTTCGGAAATATCCGTGATCAGGTCGCGAAGTGCCTCGGGTGGCGGTTTCTGACCGCTTACCCATTGGTAGAGATCCTGGTCATTTTCCGCCAGCAGCGCATCGTAGCGGTCCAGTGCAGCCTCATCAAAGTCCTGTAACCGCCGCTGTGCATAACGCGACAGGATGATGTCCATCTCCTTGATCCCACGCCGCATGGACCGCATGGACAGGCGCTTCAGCCGGTGCTCTCGGGTTTCGGTCAAGACTGCGGCCCCATGATGGTGCGCAGCCGCTTTTCCAGCCGTGCCAGTTGTTCCGCCTTGCGCTGCATGTCGGCTTTCATCCCGCGAATCTCGTGAATGATCTCGCTCATGTGCGCCGGCATTGTTTCGGCCTCGGGACCGTCTATGCCTTCTCCCTCACCGTTGATAAGCCACATCATGGAAACATTGAGCAGCCCCGCGAGCATGGACAACCGGTTCGCCCGCGGTTCGGCCAGATCGTTTTCCCAGCTGCGCAGGGTGGCCTTCTTGACGCCGATCCGCTTGGCCAGCGCGTCTTGCGTCATGCCGGCTGCTTCACGCGCGGCGGTCATACGGTCACCAAACGTGGCGATTTCCGGGGCGTACCAGTTCTGATCGACTTCGGTCATCAAGTCTCCTTTCACGATCCTTGCTTGATCGTTGTTCGAGCGCACCCTAAGACAGGCAGGCCACAATCACAAACAAGAGCCAGCCATGCCGTTCCTGTCCGACACACTCGCCCGCGTCAGCCCGTCTCCTACCGTGGCCGTGTCGCAAAAGGCGATGGAGCTGAAAGCCGCAGGTCACGATGTGATCGGTCTTGGCGCCGGTGAACCTGACTTTGACACACCGGACAACATCAAGACCGCTGCGATTGCGGCAATCGAGGCGGGAAAAACGAAGTACACGGCCGTTGACGGGATTCCCGAGGTCAAGGAGGCGATCTGCGCCAAGTTCGCGCGTGAAAACGGGCTGGAGTACAGACCGTCACAGGTGGCCGTCTCCACCGGCGGCAAGCAGGTTCTTTACAACGCCCTGATGGCGACGCTCAACCCTGGCGACGAGGTGATCATCCCCGCGCCCTACTGGGTCAGCTATCCCGACATCGTGCGGCTGGGGGGCGGCACGCCGGTGATCGTGGAAACAACGCTGGACGAGGGATTTCGCCTGACGCCAGACGCCCTGGACGCGGCGATCACGCCAAATACCAAGTGGTTCATCTTCAATTCGCCATCGAACCCGACCGGCGCAGGATATACCCGTGACCAGTTGAAAGCACTGACCGATGTCCTCTTGCGGCACCCCCATGTCTGGGTCATGACCGACGACATGTACGAACACCTGGCCTATGACGGGTTCCGGTTCTGCACCCCTGCGCAGGTGGAACCCAGGCTGTACGACCGCACCCTGACGGTCAACGGCGTGTCAAAGGCCTATGCCATGACCGGCTGGCGGATCGGCTATGCCGCGGGGCCGGAGCATCTGATCGCGGCAATGCGCAAGCTGCAGTCGCAATCCACGACGAATCCCTGCTCGATCAGCCAATGGGCCACGGTCGAGGCTCTCAACGGTCCGCAAGAATTTCTGGCCGAGCGCAACGAAGCGTTCCGCGCGCGCCGTGATCTTGTCGTGGCCGGGTTGAACGCCGCAGAGGGTATCACCTGTCCGGTGCCCGAGGGTGCGTTCTACGTCTATCCCTCGATCGCCGGCTGCATCGGCAAGACCAGTGCCGGTGGTACGCTGATCGACACGGACGAGGCTTTCGCCACCGCGCTGCTGGACGAGCAGGGCGTTGCCGTTGTCTTTGGTGCGGCGTTCGGCCTGAGCCCTCATTTCCGGGTGAGCTATGCCACCTCGGAAGAGGCCCTGACCGAGGCATGCCGGCGCATTCAGACCTTCTGTGCGGGCCTGACGTAACCCCCTGACCCATGGATTGGACTGTGCACAGGGCAATACGTCCCGCGCGGGTTTGACAATTCTGCCCATGCGGCTGGTTTGAATCGATTCTGATTGTTAGCGTGGCTGCATTGCCAGCGTGGCATCAACATGGCTGCAGAGGTGAATATGGCCGGTACCCTTCCAGAGTATTATTTCAGGGTCCGCGAAAATGGCGCGATCGTGTTCCAAGTCGACACCGAGAATCGCCAAAAGCGCATCGAGATGCAGCAGATCGCCGTGGTGAATGTCCGCAATGGAGAGATCAAGCCGCATGGCAACCGCCCTCTGACCGACGAGGATATCCGCGTCATTCAGGACTGGATGGCAAACCGCAAGCTGGTTATCGCCGAACGCGATGTCGATGATATCTTGCGGACCGTGGATCACCTGAACCTGACGACACAATGGGCACAAACGCGGGCGACCGACGATCAACTGGACCTGGTGACGGATTCCCTGCTGCTGGCGATGCACGACCTGCGCGGAGTGCTCACGCGGCGCAAGGCGGACCGGATGATCGAGGCAGAGAAGACCGGCTGAGGCGCGACAGGCGCTTCCACCCTGCCCCGCGCTCTGCCATACTGGCACAAATCAACAAAGACAGAGCAGCAGCCATGGCCGAAGACCTTCTCTCCGGGCAAGAACCGACCGACTACGATGCCGCCTCGATCGAGATCCTCGAAGGACTCGAACCGGTGCGCAAACGACCGGGCATGTATATCGGCGGCACCGATGAACGCGCCTTGCATCACCTCGTGGCCGAAGTGCTCGACAACTCGATGGACGAGGCCGTCGCCGGACACGCCAACCGGATCGAGGTGGAACTGCACGCCGATTACACCGTCACGATCCGCGACAACGGCCGCGGCATCCCGATCGATCCGCATCCGAAGTTTCCCGAGAAATCCGCGCTCGAAGTGATCCTGTGCACGCTGCACTCGGGCGGCAAATTTTCGGGGAAATCCTACGAAACCTCTGGCGGTCTGCACGGCGTGGGCGCATCGGTGGTCAACGCGCTGTCGGATTCGATGGTGGTGCAGGTCGCGCGCAACAAGGAATTGTTCGAACAGCGCTTCGCACGCGGCGTGCCGCAGGGCCCGGTGTCGAAGATCGGCCAGGCGCCGAACCGGCGTGGCACCACCGTGACATTCCACCCGGACGAAGAAATATTCGGCTCGCACCGCTTCAAACCGGCGCGGATGCTCAAGATGGTGCGGTCCAAGGCCTACCTCTTCTCCGGCGTCGAGATCCGGTGGAAATCGGCGATCGACGATGGCGAAACACCGTCCGAGGCCACGTTCCATTTCCCCGGCGGTCTGGCGGATTACCTGGTCGAAACGCTGGGCAGCGCCTCCACCTATGCCGCGCGCCCCTTTGCCGGGTCGGTCGATTTTCGGGACAAGTTCAACGCGGCGGGAAAGGTCGAATGGGCGATCAACTGGACCCCGGCGCGCGACGGCTTCATCCAGTCCTACTGCAACACGGTGCCAACGCCCGAGGGCGGCACGCATGAGGCCGGGTTCTGGGCTGCGATCCTCAAGGGTATCCGCAGCTATGGCGAGTTGTCGAACAACAAGAAGGCGGCGCAGATCAACAAGGATGACCTGATCACGGGAGGCTGTGCGCTGGTGTCCTGCTTTATCCGGGAACCGGAATTCGTCGGTCAGACCAAGGACCGGCTTGCCACGACCGAGGCACACCGCATGGTCGAAGGCGCGGTGCGCGACCATTTTGACAACTGGCTGGCCGCCGATACCAAATCCGCCGGGGCCATCCTCGACTTCCTGATCCTGCGCGCCGAGGAACGACTGCGGCGGCGGCAGGAAAAAGAGACCCAGCGCAAATCGGCAACCAAGAAACTGCGCCTGCCCGGCAAGCTGGTGGATTGCACCTCGAACGCGCGCGACGGCACAGAGCTGTTCATCGTCGAGGGCGATTCGGCCGGTGGCTCGGCCAAGATGGGGCGTGACCGAAAGACCCAGGCCCTGCTGCCGCTGCGCGGAAAGATCCTGAACGTGCTGGGGGCCGCGTCATCGAAACTGGGCACCAATGCCGAGATCAGCGACCTGACGCAGGCCTTGGGCGTGGGCCTCGGGACCAAGTTCAACGTGGATGACCTGCGCTATGACAAGATCATCATCATGACCGACGCCGATGTCGACGGCGCCCATATCGCCTCGCTCCTGATGACCTTCTTCTTCACCCAGATGCGACCGATGATCGACACGGGCCATTTGTACCTCGCCTGCCCGCCTTTGTACCGCCTGACGCAGGGCGCCAAGCGGCTTTACGTGGCCGATGATGCCGAAAAGGACCTGATGATGGAGCAGGGCCTGGGCGGCAAAGGCAAGATCGACGTCCAGCGCTTCAAGGGTCTGGGCGAGATGGACGCGAAGGATTTGAAAGAAACCACGATGGACCCGGCGTCCCGCAAGCTGATCCGGGTGACGATCGACGAGGACGAACCCGGCGAAACCGGTGACCTGGTGGAACGGCTGATGGGCAAAAAACCCGAGCTGCGGTTCCAGTATATCCAGGAGAACGCGCGGTTTGTTGAGGAGTTGGATGTTTAGTATGCGTAATCTAAAGGTCATCGGCCTTTGTGTATCACTTGCATATTTGTTTGTAGTGGCTGCGTTATCGTACCGATCAAGGCAGGCATTCCTTGATCTCGATCCTAATAATTGGGGAGATTTCCTTGCGGGTGCATTTGGCCCATTGGCACTGTTTTGGTTGGTTCTAGGCTTTTTTCAGCAAGGCTACGAATTACGAAACAGCGCGGATGCTCTTCGAATTCAGGCTCAAGAGCTTAAGAATTCTGTTGAAGCGCAAAAAAACCTTGTCGTAAGCGCAGATCGCCAAATTGCCCAAGAGATAAGCATGCGAACTGCTGATTTGTGGTTAGAAGCCAAAAAGTTGGAAGCAGATATTACCCGAAAAATCCACACCCTCGACGCAACCTTTTCAGTGTTTGTCAAGAAAACGCATGGGACGCGAAATTGGAATCATGATCTGGCAGTAGATTTCAACAAATTGGAGGCCGAGAAAGAACAAATAAAGGAAGAATTTTCCAAATTTCACCCTGTTGCCAATTTAGATGATAATGAATTTGATGAAAATACAGTGGCTAAAGCCTATAATTGGAATTCGCAATTGGATCTAATAATAGAGAAAATGCAGCAGTTAGCGCAAGGTGCACCATAGCCGGACCGCGGGGTGGCGTCGTTGGGGTGAGCGGCGCGCTTTATAGTTGCCATGTCTGGACGACAAAGGAGCGGTGCGCATACGGCTACCAATCGCCAGCCTGGGGGGCGGTCTGGCGATGGTGCGGGCATCTTCGGTGCTGTTCCGCACCGGGTGCGATGATCTTTCGTTTGGTTTTGGAGACCGGCCATTTGCGGATGTCCGGTATTCGAAAAAGTGGATGGCGCCATCCCAGTTGGGTGGACGTCCTCTCCCCCGTGCAGAGCCCCGAAAGGCTCCGAGCCTGTACCCCGAAGGGCCTTTGAGACGCGTCTCTCATGGTCTGAACGCACATAGAGCGTCCGTAGAGAGAGGGTGGTCGCTTTGGGTGCCCCGCCAAAAGACGGAACGGATATCGGATCCGATGGCGTGCGGTATCGCGGGAAAGGGTTAAGCCCGGCGAAACGCGGCGCGCGTTACCCACAAAACGAAAAAGCCCCGCCACTTGGGCGGGGCCGTGTTCGTGCCAAAGCGGCGCGGTTCTTAGTCTTCGTCGGCCATTTCCATGGCGTCGAGGCGCGCCTTGTCGGCGGCGCCCTTGGCGTCGGCGTCACGGTCGACGAATTCGATGATCGCCATCGGCGCCATGTCGCCATAGCGGAACCCGGCTTTCAGGATGCGGATATAGCCGCCCTTGCGCTCGGCAAAGCGCGGGCCGAGCACGTCGAAAAGCTTGGACACATGCATGTCCTGCTTGAGCTGCGCGCGGGCCTGGCGGCGGGCGTGGATATCGCCGCGCTTGGCCAGCGTGATCAGCTTTTCGACGATCGGGCGCAGTTCCTTGGCCTTGGGCAGGGTTGTCTTGATCTGCTCATGTTCGATGAGCGAGCCGGACATGTTCGCGAACAGCGCCTTGCGGTGCTCGTGGGTGCGGTTCAGGCGGCGATAGCCTCTTGCGTGACGCATGTGTCTTACTCCGAATGTGGCCCTCTACGGGCGATTTTGCTTTGTCCGGCCGCCGATGCGTGTCAGCGGCTCTCCTTGGGGCGGATGCCCGGTGGCGTGAGGGGCGCCCCTCACGCCAATCTCTTAGAACGAGTCTTCCAGCTTCTTGGCCAGGTCCTCGATGTTGTCTGGCGGCCAATCCTCGACATCCATGCCAAGGTGCAGGCCCATGCCCGACAGCACTTCCTTGATCTCGTTCAGCGACTTGCGGCCGAAGTTCGGGGTGCGGAGCATCTCGGCTTCGGTTTTCTGGATCAGGTCGCCAATATAAACGATGTTGTCGTTCTTCAGGCAGTTGGCCGACCGCACCGACAGCTCGAGCTCGTCCACCTTCTTGAGCAGAAGCGGGTTGAATTCGAGGCCATCGTCGTCGTCCTGCGGGCGCGCGCTTTCCGGTTCGTCGAAGTTGACGAAAACAGACAGCTGGTCCTGAAGGATGCGCGCAGCATAGGCGACCGCGTCCTCGGGCGTGACGGAACCGTCGGTTTCCACCTTCATGGTCAGCTTGTCATAATCGAGCACCTGGCCCTCGCGGGTCGGCTGCACGTCATAAGAGACCTTCTTGACCGGCGAATAGATCGCGTCGATCGGCATCAGGCCGATAGGTGCGTCTTCCGGCTTGTTCTTGTCGGCAGAGACATAACCCTTGCCAGTGTTGACCGTCAGTTCCATGTAAAGGTCCGCACCATCGTCGAGGTGACAGATCACGTGGTCGCGGTTCAGCACTTCGATGCCGTTGGTTTCCGAGATGTCACCGGCCGTGACAACGCCCGGCCCCTTGGCATTGATCGAGACACGCTTGGGGCCTTCGACTTCCATGCGCAGGGACACGCCCTTGAGGTTCAGAACGATGTCTGTCACGTCTTCGCGCACACCGGCAACGCTGGAGAACTCGTGCAGCACATTGTCGATCTGCACGGAAGTGATGGCGGCGCCCTGAAGCGACGACAGCAGCACGCGGCGCAGCGCATTGCCAAGAGTGAGACCGAATCCGCGCTCCAGCGGTTCGGCAACAGCAGTCGCCACGCGCGCGGGGTCTGCGCCCGGCTTGACATCAAGCTGTGTCGGCTTGATCAATTCTGCCCAGTTTTTGTGGATCATGCGTCCCTCCATTCCTGTCCCTGCCCCATGTCCGATAAGCAAAGACGCCCGAGGTTAAAATGACGAAGACATGGCCCTGCCAGACAGCAGAGCCATGTCTGTAAATCTTTCCGGCTTAGACGCGGCGGCGTTTTGGCGGACGGCAGCCGTTATGCGCCATCGGGGTCACGTCACGGATCGAGGTGATGTTGAACCCGGCAGCGGCCAGGGCGCGCAACGCCGATTCACGACCCGAACCGGGACCCTGAACTTCGACCTCAAGCGTCTTCACGCCATGTTCCTGCGCTTTTTTGCCAGCATCTTCTGCTGCAAGCTGCGCGGCGTAGGGTGTCGATTTCCGCGAGCCCTTGAAGCCCATCGTGCCAGCGGACGACCAGGAGATGGCGTTGCCTTGCACGTCGGAGATCAGGACCTTGGTGTTGTTGAAGCTGGAGTTCACATGCGCGACGCCAGCAGCGATGTTCTTGGAGACCTTTTTCTTGCCTCCACGACGGGTATCACGTGCCATTGGTGCAGACCTCCCTTACTTCTTCTTACCGGCAATGGCCTTTGCGGGGCCTTTGCGGGTACGTGCGTTGGTGTGGGTCCGCTGGCCGCGGACAGGGAGGTTGCGACGATGGCGCAGGCCACGGTAGCAGCCCAGATCCATCAAACGCTTGACGTTCATCTGCACTTCGCGGCGCAAGTCGCCTTCGACCGTGTAATTGCTGTCAATATGTTCGCGAACGGCGAGCACTTCGGCATCGCTCAGCTCGTTCACACGGCGGGTCTGGTCGATACCGGTCGCCTCGCAAATCTGCAATGCAGAGGAGTGGCCGATACCGGTGATGTAGGTGAGGGCGATTGGAACACGTTTCCCTGTGGGAATGTTCACGCCAGCAATACGTGCCACGTAGGTCTTCCTTTTCGTTGCGGGTCCGTAGCGCCAGACCCTTTTTTCACAACATAAGGCCCGCAGGTTTCACCCCAGGGGCCTTCAGCTGATCAGGTGCTCCGCAAACGGGAGCGACCCGGTCTGCGACGATGATTCTCTTGACGAGATGCGGGTGGATAGGAGTAATTCGCGTTCGCGTCAAGGGTCTCTCAGACCTCAGTGATCTTGGCAGCATTCATCAATCTTTTTATCACCGCAGACCAATAGATGAAGTACGCCAACCCGAGCGTCACAATTGTCAGAAGCAACCAGACAAGTGCATGTCCGAGTATGTCAACAAACGCGATGTCTACCGTGAGCTTGCCGATCTTCGACCCCTCTGCGTCGACAACATAGGTGCGGTTGATTGGAGCCTTCACGAAGTAATAAGGAAGCACGAACAGCGCCAATCCCAAAGTTATGATCGACAATATCAGCCAGATAACTATTTGACCGATCGCTTCGCCGACCGTGAACTCGCATTTGAAGCTAGTGCCCAACAACGGAAATCTCCTTTGGATTGAAATTTTTATTTCAATATACCTCAAAGAAGAAAGCCGCAACAACTCGCCACGACTCCAAAGAACTCTTTTCTTCCTTACTTCAAGCGTCCAGAACCTTGGCGATATCCGCTTTTACATCGTCCATCGTGCCCAGCCCGTCGATCGACGTAAGAGATCCCTTGGCGTGGTAGTAGCCGATCAAGGGCGAGGTTTGTTTGTAATACGCCATCAGGCGCACCCTGAGGCTTTCCTCGTTGTCGTCCGCGCGCACCGTCTGGCCTGCGGCGCGGGCTTCCTCGGCGCGGTTAACGATACGTTTGACAAGCACGTCATCATCGACCTGAAGCTCGATGACATGGTCCAGCTTTTCATCCTGCTCGGCCAACAGATCGCCAAGGGCGTCTGCCTGCGCGAGGGTGCGCGGGAACCCGTCAAAGATGAAGCCACCCTTCTTGTTGCCTTGGAGCTTTTCCCGGATCAGACCGATCACAATCTCATCCGTGACCAGATCACCGCGGTCCATGACAGCGGCAACAACCTTGCCCATTTCGGTTCCGCTGTCCTTGGCTTCGCGCAGCATGTCGCCGGTACTCAGCTGAATCATGTCACGCTCGTCGCACAAGAAGCGTGCCTGCGTGCCTTTCCCCGCTCCCGGCGGTCCCAAGAGAATAATGTTCATCGGCGCGCAGGCCCCCCCCGTTTTTTGCGTCCCTTGCCCTTGCCGCGCAGTTGCGACTTCTGGATGAGACCTTCGTATTGATGCGCGAGCAGATGGCTCTGCACCTGTTGTATCGTGTCCATCGTGACCGAGACGACAATAAGAACCGATGTGCCGCCGAAGTAGAACGGAATGGCGAACTGGCCGCGCAGGATTTCCGGAAGCAGACAAACCGCCGTGAGATAGGCCGAGCCAAGAACCAGCACACGGTTGACCACGTATTCAAGGTATTCTGCGGTTTTCTTGCCCGGACGTATACCTGGCACAAAGCCGTTCTGGTTCTTCAGGTTGTCGGCAACATCCTCGACCTTGAACGAAACGTTGAAGGTATAGAAATACGCGAAGAAGACGATCATCGCACCGAAGAACAGAAGGTAAAGCGGCTGACCGGGGCCGAAATAGGCAAGGACCGTCGACATCACCGGGCCGGTTTGCTGGCCGCTGAACGTGCTGATCGTGGTGGGCAGCAGAAGCAGGGAGCTGGCAAAGATCGCCGGGATCACACCCGACGGGTTGACCTTGACCGGCAGGTGACTGTTCTGCGCCTCGGCCATCTTCATGCCCATCTGGCGACGCGGATACTGAATGGTGATCTTTCTCAGAGATCGCTCCATGAAGACCACGAACATGATCACGGCTATGACCATGAGGATCACCCCCACGATCACGGCAGGGCTGATCGCACCGGAGCGGCCAGAGGCAAAGAACTGGGCCAGCGCCGCCGGAACCTCGGCGATGATGCCCACGAAAATGATGAGCGAAATGCCGTTTCCGACGCCGCGTGCGGTGATCTGCTCACCCAGCCACATCAGGAACATCGTGCCGCCGACAAGCGTGATCACGGTGGACGCGCGGAAAAACCAGCCCGGGTCGGTTACCAGATCACCCGCCTCAAGGCTTACAGCAAGGCCATAGGCCTGGAATGTTGCCAACAGAACGGTGCCGTAGCGGGTGTATTGCGCGATTTTCTTACGCCCCGCCTCACCCTCTTTCTTGATTTGCTCAAGCGCCGGCACCATCGAGGCCAGAAGCTGAACGATGATCGAGGCCGAGATATAGGGCATGATCCCTAGCGCGAAGATCCCCATGCGTCCCAGGGCGCCGCCGGTGAACATCGTCAGCATGCCGCCGATGCCCTGCTGGGCCTGTTCCATGAAGTCGCGCAGGGCCAAACCGTCGATCCCCGGAACGGGGATGAAGGTGCCGATGCGGTAAACGATCAGAAGGCCGAGCGTGAACAGGATGCGGTTGCGCAGATCGGTGGCTTTGCCGAGCGCAGACCAGCTTGTGTTCGCGGCCATTTGTTCTGCTGCTGATACCATGCGGGTCTCTTTTATAATGAACGCCGCCATGAGCGGTCCGGCTCAGGCGGCGTTTGGAAAGCTCTGAGGTTATGTAAGCGGGCCTGCGCCCGCTCACAACCTCTTATTCGGCTGCATGCGCAGTTGTGACCGTCAGGGAGCCGCCCGCTTTCTCAACCGCCTCGACCGCCGACTTCGACGCGCCGGTGACATTCAGAGTGAGTTTCGCGGAAATGTCGCCCTTGGCAAGCACGCGGATGCCGTCCAGTTTGCGACGCACCAGCCCGCAGGAAACCAGGGCATCCTCATCGATGGCGCCCGACGCGTCGAGCTTGCCGGCATCGACGAATTTCTGGATCAGCCCGAGGTTCACAACGGCAAAGGATTTCCGATTCGGCTTGTTGAAGCCGCGTTTCGGCAGGCGCTGGTAGATCGGCATCTGGCCACCTTCGTAGCCCTTGATCGCCACACCCGACCGGGATTTCTGGCCCTTGATACCCCGACCACCCATTTTACCGGTGCCGGAGCCGGGTCCACGGCCAACGCGCTTCCTGCGTTGTGTTGCGCCGGGATTGTCGCGCAGTTCGTTCAATTTCATGTCGCTTCTCCTTTGCCGGACGCGCCCCCGAAGCGATATGGGGCGACCACGGCGTTTCTTGATTGTAGACTCGGCGGCCTCTTGACCACCGGGGGCGTATAAAAGGTTGCACGACGGCGATCAAGGGGGCACGTGGCCCGGGTTTGTCGCGTTTCGGCACCCATGGAAAAGGCCCGCCGGATTGCTCGGGCGGGCCTTGTCATATCAGCGCGGCGTTCAGGCCTAACCGCGCTCTTCGATGATTTCGACCATATGCGAAACCTTGGCCACCATACCGCGGATCGCGGGAGTGTCTTCAAGCTCGCGGGTCTTGTTCATCTTGTTCAGACCCAGACCGATCAGCGTCTGACGCTGGGTGGCGGGGCGGCGGATCGGCGAGCCGACCTGTTTTACAACGATTGTCTTAGCCATCTGGATCAGGCCTCCTCAGCAACCTGGCCGCTTTCCTGCGGCGTGTGATCACGCTTGGGCAGGATGTCGGCCACTTTCTTGCCGCGACGCTGGGCAACGGAGCGCGGGCTGGATTCCTTGGACAGACCGTCAAGCGCGGCGCGGATCATGTTATAGGGGTTCTGCGACCCGATCGACTTTGCGACAACGTCCTGCACACCCAACATTTCAAACACCGCACGGATCGGACCGCCGGCGATGATTCCCGTCCCTTGCGGAGCGGTCCGCATCTCGACCTTGCCCGCACCATGGCGGCCTTCCATGTCGTGATGCAGCGTGCGACCTTCGCGCAGCGGCACGCGGATCATCTTGCGCTTTGCTTGCTCGGTGGCCTTGCGAATGGCCTCGGGGACTTCCTTGGCCTTGCCCTTGCCAAATCCGACGCGGCCTTTCTGATCGCCCACGACGACAAGTGCGGCAAAGCCGAAGCGCTTACCACCCTTCACTGTCTTGGACACCCGGTTGATCGCCACGAGGCGATCGGCAAATTCCGGCGTCTGTTCTTCACGGTCGCGGCGATTGCCCCGACGATTGTTGTCACGTTCTGCCATTTCGGCATCCTCTGTCTTCGTGGGCCTTGGCCCGTTATCCGATCCTGGTGAGCCTTTCGGAACTCCCGGATCATCGGGAAGGGAACCCCTTCCGCAAAAGCAAGGTGCATGAGATCACGCACCTTGCTGTTTTTCAGGGTGCGTGATCACACGCACCGATCGCTTAGATCTTCAGACCACCTTCGCGGGCAGCATCGGCAAGCGCCTTGACCCGACCGTGGAACAGGAACCCGCCCCGGTCGAAATACGCTTCTTCGATCCCCGCCTTCTTGGCGCGTTCGGCGATTGCCGTACCAAGCTTGGTGGCCGAGGCGACATCGTTCTTGCCGCCCAGATCTTTTTCCATCGTCGAGGCCGACGCCAGCGTCACACCCTGAACGTCATCGATCAGCTGTACGCTGAGGTTCTTGTTCGAGCGGTGCACACTAAGGCGCAAGCGCCCTGCATTTACCTTGCGAAGTTTGTTCCGAACGCGCAGGCGGCGTTTCTGGAACAGATCACGTTTGCTGTTAGCCATGTCCTTGCGTCCTTACTTCTTCTTGCCTTCCTTCTGGAAGATGTATTCGCCCTTGTAGCGGATGCCCTTGCCTTTGTACGGCTCGGGGCGGCGCCAATCGCGAATGTTCGCCGCAACCTCGCCCACCAGCTGAGGGTCGTGACCTTCGATCACGATCTCTGTTGGCTTGGGGCAGGTCACGGTTACACCGTCCGGAATCTGGAAATCGACATCGTGGCTGAGGCCAAGGTTCAACTTCAGGACGTTGCCCTGAAGCTGTGCCCGGTAGCCGACGCCCTGAATTTCAAGTTCTTTCTTGAAACTGCTGGTTACGCCGTGGACCACATTCGCGACCATCGTGCGGGACATGCCCCACTGCTGGCGCGCGCGCTTGGATTTTCCACGCGGATCAACCTTGATCACGTTGTCTTCGACCGTGATGGTGACATCATCGGTCGCGGTAAAGCTCTGGGTGCCTTTCGGCCCCTTCACTTCGACGGTCTGGCCGGACACGGATGCAGAGACACCCGAGGGCAGCTCGACCGGCTGTTTCCCAATACGAGACATTCCCTGATCTCCTTAGAAGAGTGTGCAGAGCACTTCGCCACCAACATTATGGGTGCGAGCACTTGCATCGGTCATGACGCCTTTGGATGTGGACACGATGGACACGCCCAGACCCTGACGGGTCTGCGGGATGTCCTGCACACCCAGGTACACACGACGACCCGGCTTGGACACGCGCTTGAGCTCGCGGATCACGGGGATGCCATCGAAGTACTTGAGGCTGATTTCATACGCGGGGTGGCCGTTCTTGTCCTTGGTCTCTTCGTAACCACGGATATAGCCTTCATCCACCATCACCTCGAGAACACGGCCGCGCAGTTTGGAGGCCGGGGTCATCGTGGTGGACTTGCCGCGCATCTGGGCGTTGCGAATACGGGTGAGCATATCGCCGATCGGATCGTTCATACTCTGCCCTCCTTACCAGCTCGACTTGACCATGCCGGGGGCCTTGCCATTATTGGCAAGCTCGCGAAGCGCGATCCGGCTGACCTTGAGTTTGCGATAATAGGCGTGTGGACGCCCGGTGAGCTGGCAGCGGTTGTGCAGGCGCGTCGGCGCACTGTTCCGCGGCAGTTTGGCAAGCTTGAGGCGCGCCTTGAAGCGCTCTTCCATCGGCTTGCCTTCGTCGTTCGCGATTTCCTTGAGCTCAGCCCGCTTGGCGGCGTATTTCTCCACCAGCTTCTGACGCTTCTTCTCGCGTTCAATCATTGCTTTCTTGGCCATGGTATCAGTCCCCTCAGGCGGTGAATGGCATGTTGAAATGCTTCAACAGCGCCTTGGCTTCCGCGTCGGTCTTCGCGGTCGTCGTGATGATGATATCGAGCCCCCAGACCTCATCGACCTTGTCAAAGTCGACCTCGGGGAAAACGATATGCTCTTTCATGCCCATGGCAAAGTTGCCACCGCCGTCGAACGCCGGCTTCACACCGCGGAAGTCCCGGATGCGAGGCATGGCGATTGTGATCAGGCGATCGAGGAAATCATACATGCGGTCGCCGCGCAGCGTTACCTTGGCCCCGAGCGGCATGTCTTCGCGCACACGGAAACCGGCAATGGATTTCTTGGCCTTGGTGGTCACGGCCTGCTGGCCGGCGATCTTGGTCAGATCCTCGACTGCGGATTTGGCCTTCTTGCTGTCACGGACCGCTTCGGCACCGCAGCCGATATTCAGCACGACCTTGTCAAGACGCGGGATCATCAGGTCATTCTTGTACCCGAATTCCTCCCTCATCGCCGCCTTGATCGTCTCGTTGTAGACGCCACGCAGGCGCGGGGCGTAGTTTGCAGCATCAAGCATCGATCACATCCCCTGTTGTCTTGGCGAAACGGACCTTCTTGTCGCCTTCTGTCTTGAAGCCGACACGAGTCGCTTTGCCATTCTTGTCGACAATCGCCAGGTTGGACAGGTCGATCGGCATCGCCTTCGGCGTGCGGCCACCCTGAGATGTCTGGGACTGGCGCACGTGACGGATCGCCATGTTCACACCGTCGACCACGGCCTGACCGGCCTTCGGATCGACCGACGCGATGGTGCCCTGCTTGCCCTTGTCCTTGCCTGCCAGCACGATCACCTTGTCGCCTTTACGGAGTTTTGCAGCCATTACAGCACCTCCGGAGCAAGCGAGATGATTTTCATGAAGCTCTTGGCGCGCAGTTCGCGCACGACCGGTCCGAAGATACGCGTGCCGAGAGGCTCGCCCGCGTTGTTCAGGATGACCGCGGCATTGCGGTCAAACCGGATGGCTGTGCCGTCTTCGCGACGGACTTCCTTGGCGGTGCGCACGACGACGGCCTTGCGGACGTCCCCCTTTTTCACGCGACCGCGCGGGATGGCTTCCTTCACGGATACGACGATGATGTCACCCACCGACGCGTATTTCCGCTTGGACCCACCCAGAACCTTGATGCACTGAACACGGCGTGCGCCGCTGTTGTCAGCAACATCCAGATTGGTCTGCATCTGGATCATAATATGTCTCCCGACGTCCCGGACCGCTCAGAGCGAGGCATTGGCCCGGGGGTTTCGTAAATGCCGAAAGGCTATCGCTTATCCAGCGATAACCTCCCAACGTTTGGTCTTCGATTTCGGCGCGCATTCCTGAATGCGGACAACGTCACCGACTGCGAATGTCCCGGCCTCGTCATGGGCACGGTATTTCTTGGACTTGCGCACGGTCTTTTGCATGACCGGGTGCTTGAAACGGCGCTCGACGGAAACGGTCACGGTCTGTGCGTTGGCTGTCGATGTGACGGTGCCGGAAAGAATACGTTTGGGCATCTGTCTGGCTCCCTCTTACGCGTCGTTGGCGGGCGTGGCCGCCTTTTGGTTCAGCACGGTGTTGATGCGTGCCACGTTGCGGCGCACCTGACGGATGCGCGCGGTGTTCTCGAGCTGGCTGGTGGCCTGCTGAAAGCGGAGGTTGAAGGCCTCTTTCTTCAGCGAGACAAGCTCATCCCGGAGCTGATCCGGTGTCTTGTCATGCAGTTCCTTGGCGTTCATGTCGCCAGTCCTTTCTGTCAACATCACCGGCAGGCCCCATCACTGATGCGGGTCACCCGATTCCCGGTGGAGGTGGATGAAGTGGCGCGTATAGGCGGGATGCGCGCAGGGCGCAAGTCCGAACTTCACCGATGGCGCACCGCGATGGCTGCGCGCGGCGTCGGGGCAATCGTCTGGCCTTTGCCCGACGTCAGCCCCCCACAAGACGCCCTGTCCTGAAAGCCGGCCAGCCCCCTGACCAGCATTTTCCCGCCGACCGGTTTGTGTTACGATTCACGCTACGCCATGTGTTGCTCCGGGGACCGACAGGATCCTGACTGTACGTTTGAACTACGGAGACTCATATGACCTTGACGACCACGACCACCCTGAGCAAGGCGCCGCGCGCGATTGCACTTGCAGCGGCCACAGCCGCGTTTGGCCTTTTTGCAACGGCACCCGTCATCGCACAGACGACCACCCCGGCGCCCGAAGCGGTTGAAACCGACTTCAGCGACGCCAAACTGGACGCCTTCGTGACCGCGTTGCAGGATGTTGACGCCGTTCGCCAAACCTATATCCCGCAGATCGAGGCCACCGGCGACCCGGAAGAGCAGCAGGACCTGGTCGACGAAGCCAACACCGCGATCACCGACACCATCGAAGGCACGCCGGACATCTCGGTTGACGAATATGTCACCATCGCCCAGTTGGCTCAGCAAGACCCGGAATTGAACCAACGCATCGTCGACCGCGTGGAATTGGCGAACTGAAGACACAGTCTGCCAGTCCGGCCTCCTGGGACCGCACGCAAACACCCTGCCTCCCCCGATCCCGTCGGTGGGGGTCGGGTCACCGGGCGCAAACGTTCCGTGGCGCAGGCAATCGGGCTCTCGCCAAACGACGGCCGGCAGCGTAAAAGCGGCCCCATGAGCACAATATCCTCCCTCTTCGTGACCCGCCTCTACCAAACGCCGCTGTCAGAACACGCGCCCGGCATCGACCCCGTCGAGATGGAGGCCTCCTGTTTCGCAATCGCCACGGATGATGAGGCCGGTCAGCAATGGTGCGAGGACAACGCCTATCCGGGCTACACCTCCTATGCCTCGCTCAGCGACCTGCCCTGGCGCTTCCCGATCTTTGCCGATCTGGTGGCCTCGCTCGATGCGCATGTCGCCGCATTCGCCGACGACCTGGCCTTCGATCTCGACGATCGCCCTTTGGTACTGGAAGATCTCTGGATCAACATCCTGCCCGAAGGCGGCTTTCACGCGGCGCATATCCACCCGCATTCGGTGATTTCCGGCACCACCTACGTGTCGATGCCCGAAGGTGCGTCTGCCCTCAAACTCGAAGACCCCCGCCATGCCATGATGATGGCCGCCCCGCCCCGGCGCACAGACGCACCGGAGGAGATGCGGAACTTCATCTATGTGAAACCGGTCGTGGGCGACGTGCTGCTCTGGGAAAGCTGGCTGCGCCACGAGGTGGTGATGAACCAGTCCGAGGACGAGCGGGTTTCGGTGAGCTTCAATTACCGTTGGGGCGCGTAAAGCGTTTCGAAACGCTTTACGAAAGCCATTCGAATGGCTTTCCCGCTCCCGTCCAACCGGGTTCCAGACAGCCTCACGCAGTCGGCAAGATCATTCGAATGATCTTGCCCTGCCCAGACAGAAAGCCCCCGGCGCTTTCACACCGGGGGGCTAAAACTTCAAAGCTGCATGGCCCGGAGAAAATCCACGATTTTACCCACGCCATGCTGGTCAGAAAACGCTTAGTCGTCTTCGGCCTTTACCAGTCCTCGCGGACCACGATGCGGGTCTTGAGCGGCAGCTTCATCGCAGCCAGGCGCAACGCCTCACGCGCAACGTCATCACCGACACCGTCGATTTCGAACATCACGCGGCCCGGCTTGACCTTGGCGGCCCAGAAATCCACCGACCCCTTGCCTTTACCCATCCGCACCTCGGTGGGCTTGGATGTCACCGGGGTGTCCGGGAAAATGCGAATCCAGACCCGACCCTGGCGCTTCATGTGGCGCGTCATGGCACGACGTGCGGCTTCGATCTGGCGGGCGGTGACCCGCTCGGGCTGAACCGCCTTAAGGCCGAAAGTGCCAAAGTTCAGATCGGATCCGCCTTTGGCGTCCCCCTTGATCCGGCCTTTGAACATCTTCCGGAATTTTGTACGCTTTGGTTGCAGCATGATTAATTCCTCCGACCGCCGCCAGCACCACGCGGTGCGGGGCCATCCTGAAGTTCCTGCGCCTTGCGATCCCGCGCGGACGGATCATGCTCCATGATCTCGCCCTTGAAGATCCAGACCTTGATGCCGATGATACCATAGGCTGTTTGCGCTTCGACATTCGCGAAATCGATGTCGGCGCGCAATGTGTGCAGAGGCACACTGCCCTCGTGGTAATACTCGGTCCGTGCGATCTCGGCGCCGCCCAAACGGCCCGCAACGTTGACACGGATGCCCTTGGCCCCCATGCGCATGGCGTTCTGCACGGCCCGCTTCATGGCGCGGCGGAAGGACACACGACGTTCGAGCTGCTGCGCGATGCTTTCGCCCACGAGTTGTGCGTCGAGTTCCGGCTTGCGCACTTCAACGATGTTGAGATGCAGCTCGCTGTCGGTCATCGCGGCAAGCTTCTTGCGCAGCGTCTCGATGTCCGCGCCTTTCTTGCCGATGATGACACCCGGACGGGCGGTGTGGATGGTGACACGGCACTTCTTGTGCGGGCGCTCGATGATGACACGGGCGACACCGGCCTGCTTGCACTCTGTCTCGATGAATGCGCGGATCTTGATATCTTCGAGAAGAAGATTGCCGTAATCCTTGGTGTCGGCGTACCAGCGGCTGTCCCAGGTGCGGTTGACCTGAAGGCGCATGCCGATCGGATTGGTCTTGTTACCCATTAGACTTGCTCCTCGACTTGACGCACCTTGATGGTGATTTCCGAGAATGGCTTCATGATCTTGCCGAACCGGCCACGCGCCCGCGGACGACCGCGCTTCATCACGAGGTTCTTGCCAACCCAGGCTTCGGCGACGACGAGTTCGTCCACATCCAGACCATGGTTGTTCTCGGCATTGGCGATGGCCGACTGAAGGCATTTCTTCACGTCTTCCGAGATCCGCTTCTTCGAGAAGGTCAGATCGTTGAGCGCCTTGTCGACTTTCTTGCCGCGGATCAATCCGGCAACAACGTTGAGCTTTTGCGGGCTTGTGCGAAGCATGCGCAATTTTGCCATTGCTTCGTTATCGGCCACGCGGCGGGGGTTCTTTTCCTGGCCCATGACTTACTTCCGCTTCGCTTTTTTGTCGGCGGCATGGCCATAATAGGTCCGGGTCGGTGAATATTCACCGAACTTCTGACCGATCATGTCTTCGCTGACGTTGACAGGGATATGCTTGTGGCCGTTGTAAACGCCAAACGTCAGGCCCACGAACTGGGGCAGGATCGTCGAGCGGCGCGACCAGATCTTGATGACTTCATTGCGCCCGGATTCACGCGATGCTTCTGCCTTTTTCAAGACATAGGCATCGACGAACGGGCCTTTCCATACAGAGCGCGACATGGTTTACCGCCCCTTCTTCTTGGCGTGACGCGAGCGTATGATCAGCTTCTGCGACGCCTTGTTTGTGTTGCGGGTGCGCTTCCCCTTGGTCGGCTTGCCCCATGGTGTCACCGGGTGACGACCACCGGAGGTCCGCCCTTCACCACCACCGTGCGGGTGGTCGATCGGGTTCATCACGACACCTCGAACCGACGGGCGCACGCCACGGTGGCGAATGCGGCCGGCCTTGCCGAAGTCCTGGTTGCTGTTGTCGGGGTTCGACACCGCACCGACGGTGGCCATGCATTCCTGACGCACCAGGCGCAGCTCGCCCGAGCTCAACCGAACCTGTGCATAACCACCATCACGGCCAACGAACTGGGCATAGGTGCCCGCAGCACGTGCAATCTGGCCACCCTTGCCGGGTTTCAGCTCGATGTTGTGCACGATTGTCCCGATGGGCATGCCCGAGAACGGCATCGCGTTGCCCGGCTTCACGTCGGCCTTGGCCGATGCAACCACGCGGTCGCCGATGGCCAGGCGCTGCGGAGCCAGGATGTAGGCCTGTTCACCATCGTCATATTGGACGAGCGCGATAAAGGCAGTGCGGTTGGGGTCATATTCGATGCGCGCGACGGTCGCGCCCACGTCATACTTGTTCCGTTTGAAATCAACGATCCGGTAGAGGCGTTTTGCCCCACCACCGCGACGACGGGATGTGATACGTCCGGTGTTGTTCCGGCCGCCCGATTTCGTCAAACCCTCAGTAAGGGATTTGACCGGACGGCCTTTCCACAGCTCCGAACGGTCGATCAGCACCAGCCCGCGCTGGCCCGGCGTCGTCGGTTTATACGACTTGAGTGCCATGCTTTCTGTCTTCCGTTAGCAAATGCGGATCTTGGTGACCCGCTATGTTTGGGCAGGACGTATCCTGCCGATGGTATAGGGCCCCGAAGGTCCCCGGTTAGGCCAACAACGAAGCCCCGGACGAATCCGGGGCTGCGCGGTTGGGGGTTACTAGGCGGCGTGGCGCGCGGGGTCAAGTGGTGTCGGTTGATTCCGCGCACCGCGATCATCAAGCGCATGTGCTTACGCAGCACGCGCACGTTGGGCCACCACACGCAAAAAAGCCCCCCGCCATCACTGGCAAGGGGCTTTCTCATTCCTTCAGACCGGGCCTTGGCCCGACCCGATCACAGGCCGGTGGTCACGTCAATCGTGTTGCCCTCGGCAAGCGTCACATAGGCTTTCTTCACGTCTTTCCGGCGGCCCATCTGGCCCCGGAAGCGCTTGGTCTTGCCCTTGGTGATGGACGTGTTCACAGCCTTCACCGACACACCAAACAAGGCCTCGACGGCCTCCTTGATCTGCGGTTTGTTGGCATCGATCGCCACCTCGAAGACCACGCCGCCATATTCGGACGCCAGGGTCGATTTCTCGGTGATGATCGGCTTGCGGATCACATCGTAATGTTCAGCTTTCGCGCTCATTTCAACCGAGCCTCCAGTGCTTCGACACCCGCCTTGGTGAGCACGAGCGTGTCACGCTTGAGGATGTCATAGACGTTTGCCCCCATCGACGGCAGAACATCGAGCCCGTCGATGTTGGCTGCGGCACGGGCGAAGTTTTCATTCACCTCGGCTCCGTCGATGACCAGGGCCCGCTTCCAGCCCAGATCCCTGACCTGCTTGGCCAGCGACGCTGTCTTGCCGTCAGACTCGATATTGTCGATCACAACAAGCGAGCCATCCTTGACCTTGGCACTCAGCGCATGCATCAGACCCAGCTTGCGCACCTTCTTGGGAAGCTCATGCGCGTGGCTGCGCGGGGTCGGACCCTTGTAGATGCCACCCTTGCGGAAGATCGGAGCCGACCGTGCGCCGTGGCGTGCGCCGCCGGTGCCCTTCTGGCGATAGATCTTCTTGCTCGAATAGCTGACTTCGGACCGGGTTTTCACCTTGTGCGTGCCCTGCTGCGCCTTGTTGCGCTGCCAGCGGACGACGCGGTGCAGAAGATCGGCACGCGGATCGAGATCGAAGATCTCGTCCGTCAGCTCGACCGACCCGGCCTTTCCGCCGTCCAGTTTGATCACGTCGAGTTTCATTCGTCGCCTTCCTTCTTATCAGCTTCGATTTCAGCCTCGGCTTCCTTCAGAGCTTCCTCTTCGGCCTCGGCTGCCTCGGCGGCGGCGGCTTCTGCGGCGGCTGCTTCTTCGGCCGCGGCCTGAGCGGCAGCTTCCTCGGCCAGTCGCTTGGCTTCTTCCGCGGCGGATTTCAGAGCCGCCGGCAGGATCACGTTCTCGGGCGTCGGCTTTTTCACCGCGTCCTTGACAGTGACCCAGCCACCCTTGGACCCGGGAACCGCGCCCTTGATCATGATGATGCCGCGATCGGCGTCTGTCTTCACGACCTGAAGGTTCTGCGTGGTCACCTTCGCGGCGCCCATGTGGCCCGCCATCTTCTTGCCTTTGAAGACCTTGCCGGGATCCTGGCACTGCCCCGTGGAGCCGTGCGAGCGGTGACTGATCGACACGCCGTGCGTGGCCTCGAGGCCACGGAAGTTGTGCCGCTTCATGCCGCCGGCAAAGCCTTTACCGATCGAGGTGCCGCAGACATCCACGAACTGACCTTCGAAGTAATGGTCAGCGGTGATCTCTTCACCGACATTGATCAGGTTGTCCGACGCGACGCGGAATTCCGCGACCTTGCGCTTGGGCTCCACGCTCGCCGCGGCAAAGTGACCGCGCATCGCCTTCGAGACGCGCTTTGCCTTGATCGAGCCGGTGCCCAGCTGAACCGCTGAATAACCATGCGTGTCGGCGGTGCGCTGTGCCACCACCTGCAGCTTGTCGAGTTGGAGGACCGTCACGGGAACTTGCCGTCCGTCTTCCATGAAAAGCCGGGTCATGCCGACTTTCTTTGCGATGATACCGGAGCGCATCATATACCCTCCTTAAACCTTGATCTCGACATCCACGCCAGCGGCGAGGTCGAGCTTCATCAGGGCATCCACGGTCTGCGGGGTCGGATCGACAATATCGAGCAGACGCTTGTGCGTGCGGATCTCGAACTGGTCGCGCGACTTTTTGTTCACGTGGGGGCCACGCAGAACGGTGAACTTCTCAATCTTGTTCGGCAATGGGATCGGGCCGCGCACCTGCGCCCCCGTCCGCTTGGCTGTGTTGACGATTTCCTGTGTCGACGCATCGAGCACGCGGTAGTCAAACGCCTTGAGCCGAATGCGAATATTCTGGCTTTGCATTGGTCTTAGCCTTTACTGGCGTTGCGGTTGAGAGGAGGAGACAAGACCACCCTGCCCCTTCGTCGAACCGGATCGAACAAGCCCCGGAGCGATGCGCCCCGGCAGTACGCCGGGGCATCACCGGACCCTGGCGGTCCGTTTGGAATTGCGGGTCCCGGCGCCGGGCCGGGACCGGATGCGTTTACGCGGTGATCTTGGAGACCACGCCCGACCCGACGGTGCGGCCGCCTTCACGGATCGCGAA
>NZ_JAIPUS010000003.1:0-157992 GCF_020055675.1 Marivita sp. | reverse complement strand
TCACCGGACCCTGGCGGTCCGTTTGGAATTGCGGGTCCCGGCGCCGGGCCGGGACCGGATGCGTTTACGCGGTGATCTTGGAGACCACGCCCGACCCGACGGTGCGGCCGCCTTCACGGATCGCGAAGCGCAGGCCTTCTTCCATCGCGATCGGCGCGATCAGCTCGACGTCGAACTTCAGGTTGTCACCCGGCATCACCATCTCGGTGCCCTCGGGCAGCGTCACGGTGCCGGTCACATCCGTCGTCCGGAAGTAGAACTGCGGGCGGTAATTCGCAAAGAACGGCGTGTGGCGGCCGCCCTCTTCCTTGTTCAGGATGTAGACCTCGGCCTCGAACTTGGTGTGCGGGTTCACAGACTTCGGCTTGCACAGAACCTGGCCACGCGCCACCCCGTCACGGTCGATGCCGCGCAGAAGGACGCCCACGTTGTCGCCCGCCTCGCCGCGATCCAGCAGCTTGCGGAACATTTCCACACCCGTGCAGGTCGTCTTCTTGGTGTCGGTGATGCCGACGATCTCGATATCGTCGCCCACGTTGATCACACCGCGCTCGACACGACCGGTCACAACCGTGCCACGCCCCGAGATCGAGAACACGTCCTCGATCGGCATCAGGAACGGCTGGTCGATCGCGCGCGCCGGCTGCGGGATGTACTCATCGACAGCCGCCATCAGCTCGCGGATCTTCTCTTCGCCGATCTCCGGGTCACGGCCTTCCATCGCGGCAAGCGCAGAGCCTGCGATCACCGGAATGTCGTCGCCCGGAAAATCATAGGCGGACAGAAGCTCGCGCACTTCCATCTCCACCAGCTCGAGCAGTTCCTCGTCATCCACCTGGTCCACCTTGTTCAGGAACACGACCATGGCGGGAATACCCACCTGGCGGCCCAGAAGAATGTGCTCGCGCGTCTGCGGCATCGGGCCGTCGGCCGCGTTCACCACGAGAATCGCGCCGTCCATCTGGGCGGCACCGGTGATCATGTTCTTCACGTAGTCGGCGTGGCCCGGGCAATCGACGTGCGCGTAGTGACGGTTCTCGGTCTCGTATTCCACATGCGCCGTCGAGATGGTGATCCCGCGCGCCTTCTCTTCGGGCGCACCGTCGATCTGGTCGTAAGCCTGGAAGTTGCCGAAATACTTCGTGATCGCCGCCGTCAGCGTCGTCTTGCCATGGTCAACGTGACCAATCGTGCCGATGTTGCAATGCGGCTTGCCGCGCTCAAACTTTTCCTTTGCCATTGCAAAGCTCCTTTTCTTTTTCTCACGGTGCGTGCCTTGGCACACACCCTACAGTGGTTGGTAGGGTGCGTGGTTTCCCACGCACCGCGGTTTATGCGTATTTCGACTGGATCTCGTCAGAGATGTTCTGCGGGACCGGATCGTAATGCGAGAACTGCATCGTGAACTGCGCACGGCCCGAAGACATCGACCGCAGCGTGTTGATGTAGCCGAACATATTGGCCAGCGGCACGTTCGCGGCAATCGCCACCGCGTTGCCGCGGGGTTCCTGGCCGGACACCTGACCCCGACGCGAGGTCAGGTCGCCGATGATGCTGCCGGTATATTCTTCCGGCGTGACCACTTCGACCTTCATCATCGGTTCCAGAAGCTTCGCCCCTGCCTTGCGAAGACCTTCGCGCATGCCCATCCGGGATGCGATTTCGAAGGCCAGCACGCTGGAGTCCACGTCGTGGAACTTGCCGTCGACCAGGGCCACCTTGAAATCGATCACCGGGAAGCCGGCCAGCGGGCCGGAATCCATCACCGATTTGATGCCTTTTTCGACGCCCGGGATGTATTCCTTCGGAACCGTCCCACCGACGATGCGGCTTTCGAAGGAATAGCCTTCGCCCGGTTCGGTCGGCGAAATGATGAGCTTCACTTCGGCGAACTGGCCTGAGCCACCCGACTGTTTCTTGTGGGTGTAGGTATGTTCGATTTCATGGCCGATGGTCTCGCGGTAGGCCACCTGCGGCGCACCGATGTTCGCCTCAACCTTGAATTCCCGCTTCAGGCGATCAATCAGGATGTCGAGGTGCAATTCGCCCATGCCCTTCATGATCGTCTGACCGGATTCCAGATCGGTTTCCACACGGAAGGACGGGTCTTCTGCCGCTAGACGCGCGAGGCCCTGGGACATCTTCTCCTGGTCGCCCTTGGTCTTCGGCTCGACAGCAATCTCGATCACCGGATCGGGGAAGGTCATCGTTTCGAGGACAACCGGCGCCTTTGGATCACAGATCGTGTCGCCGGTGGTGGTGTCCTTGAGGCTTGCCAAGGCGATGATGTCGCCGGCGAAAGCCTCGTCGATCTCGGTCCGGTCGTTGGAATGCATCATCATCATGCGGCCGACACGCTCTTTCTTGCCCTTCGTGGCATTGAGCATCGTGTCACCCTTGCGCAGCACGCCAGAGTAGATACGCGTGAAGGTCAGGGAGCCGACGAACGGGTCGTTCATGATCTTGAACGCCAGGCCCGAGAACGGCATATCGTCATCCGCGCGGCGCGGGATGTTGCGAGTTTCCGTTTCGTCATCCGGTGCGAAGCCCATGTAATCGACCACGTCCATCGGGCTGGGCAGGTAATCGATCACGGCATTGAGCAGCGGCTGCACGCCCTTGTTCTTGAACGCGGAACCGCCCAGAACCGGAACGAAAGACAGCGACAGCGTGCCCTTGCGCAGCAGTTTGCGCAGGGTCGGAACGTCGGGCTCTTCGCCTTCGAGATAGGCTTCCATCGCGTCGTCGTCTTGTTCGACGGCGTTCTCGATCATCTTGCCGCGCCACTCGTTGGCCATGTCCTTGAGGCTGTCGCGCACGGGCGCCTTGATCCAGGACGCGCCCAGATCCTCACCCTGCCAGAGCCACTCTTCCATGGTCACGAGGTCAATGAGACCCTCAAGCTCGGATTCCGCACCGATCGGGATACCGACGGGAACGGCGATCGCACCAGTGCGATCCTCGATCATTTCGACGCAGTTGAAGAAATCGGCACCGATCTTGTCCATCTTGTTGACAAACACGATGCGCGGAACCTTGTACCGGTCGGCCTGGCGCCAGACCGTTTCGGTCTGCGGCTCGACACCGGCATTCGCATCCAGAACCGCAACGGCCCCGTCGAGAACCGCAAGTGAACGCTCGACTTCGATGGTGAAGTCAACGTGTCCCGGCGTGTCGATGATGTTCATGCGGTGCTTGGGAGAGTCGGGCTCGACACCGTTTTCCGTGCGCTCCCAGAACGTGGTTGTCGCCGCGGAGGTGATCGTGATGCCACGCTCCTGCTCCTGCTCCATCCAGTCCATGGTCGCGGCGCCGTCATGCACCTCGCCGAGGTTGTGCGACTTGCCGGTATAGAACAGGATGCGCTCGGAACAGGTGGTCTTGCCTGCATCGATATGCGCCATGATCCCGAAATTCCGGTATCGCTCGAGAGGATAATCGCGTGCCATTTCTATTGGCTCCTATTACCAGCGGTAGTGGCTGAACGCTTTGTTCGCGTCGGCCATCTTGTGCGTGTCTTCGCGCTTCTTCACAGCGGAGCCGCGTGAATTCACAGCATCCAGAAGCTCAGCGGCAAGACGTTCTTCCATCGTGTTCTCGTTGCGCGCGCGGCTCGCATTGATGAGCCAGCGCAGCGCCAGCGCCTCGCGGCGCTCGGGGCGCACTTCGACGGGCACCTGATAGGTTGCACCGCCAACCCGGCGCGAGCGAACCTCGACCGATGGCTTGATGTTGTCCAACGCCTCGTGGAAAATCTCCACTGGCGCGCGCTTCACCTTGCCTTCGACACGGTCGAGTGCGTTGTAGACGATACCTTCCGCGACCGACTTCTTACCATCGATCATCAGGTTGTTCATGAACTTGGACAGGACCCGGTCGCCATACTTGGCGTCGGGCAGGATTTCACGTTTTTCTGCGGCGTGACGACGAGACATCTGTAATTCCTCTTACTTCGGACGCTTCGCGCCATATTTAGAGCGGCGCTGTTTCCGATCCTTGACGCCCTGGGTATCCAGAACACCGCGCAGGATGTGATAGCGCACACCGGGAAGGTCTTTCACACGGCCACCGCGGATCAGGACAACCGAGTGTTCCTGAAGGTTGTGGCTTTCACCGGGGATGTAGCTGATCACTTCATACCCGTTGGTCAGGCGCACCTTGGCCACTTTCCGCATCGCCGAGTTCGGCTTCTTCGGTGTCGTGGTATAAACACGAGTGCACACACCGCGCTTCTGAGGGTTTCCCTCAAGGTGCATGGACTTGTTCGTGCGGCGTTTCGGCTGCCGCGGCTTGCGGATCAGCTGTTGAATCGTTGGCATTCCGGTTCTTTCCCCGTGTAGCTCACATATGTGGTGCACGAGGCCGTCCCCGTGCGGGTTTCTCATTCGCGTACCGCGCGTCCGCGACACAGTTCACAATCACGCCGCTCCTGTCGGGACGACGCAAAAGACCGCATCCGCTCCCCTTTCGGAAGCGATGCGGTGGATTTCCAGAGGATCGGGGCATGCGCCCGGATCTTGACCGCTCCAGTCCTGTAAATCGACAAACAGGTCGGAACCCTGCCGAATTAGGCGCGCGTATATGGGGAGTCGGGTAGGTTGTCAACAGCGCCCCGACGCTTGTGTGACGGGCAGCACCGTTGCACACTCCATATACCGCAAAGCCGTGGGACAGACAGGTGCAATCGTTATGCAGACCATTCTTTTTTGCCGTTTCTCCTATCCGGCCGAGGGCGGATTCCAGGTCGTTCACGAGAGCATCGAGGCACGTCGCGCCTATCTTTATGCGTCCGAAAGGATGGAGCGCCGGCTGGCGCTTTTCGAACACCTGTGCCTGCCCGGGCTGATGGCGCAGACCGATCCCGATTTCGATTTCGTGGTGCTGGTCGGGACCTGCCTGCCGGAAGATTATTTCAAGCGGTTGCAAAGACTGCTTCGGCCAGTGCCGCAGGCCCGGATCATCGCACGCGACCCCGGCCCGCATCGGCAGGTCTGCCAATCTGTACTGAACGCGGCGCGACGGCATATCAACCAGCCCTGTCTTCAAGTACGTCACGATGATGACGACGCCTTGGCGGTGGATTTCGTCGCACGGCTGCGCAAGGCCGCCGCAGACTGCGCACCGCTGGTTCTGGGCAGCAAGCTTGTCGGCTTTGACTGGAACCGCGGCTATACGGTCTGCGCCTCCGACGTGAACCCTTTCGAGATTGTCGAAACCGTAACACCCTATATCGGTGTCGCACAGGCGGTGGCCGTTCAGGGCGGCGTGCGGCAAAGCCAGATGAATTTCGCCCACAGCCGGATCAACCGCTTCATGCCGACGGTCACCTTCACCGACGCGCCGATGTTCATACGCGCGCATCACGCCCATAATGATTCCCGCCAAAAGCCGAATGTCGCGCGCCCTGATTTTCACGCGCCGACGCTGGACGAAACCGAAACGCTCAGCCGCCGCTTTGCGCTTACGGCTGACGCGGTAGAATTGGCCGTCTCGCGCGACGCTTCAGTCGCGCCTCGCGCAACAGGCTGAATACGCCGGTCGCGACGATGATGCCCGCGCCGATCAGGGTCAGCGGTTCCGGCCATTCGCCAAACACCACCACCCCGAGGATCAGCGCCCAGACCAGCCCTGTATAGCGGAACGGGGCGACGAAGCTGACCTCGCCCACCCGCATCACCATGACGCTGAACAGATAGGCCCCGATGACAAAGACAGTCGCCAACATCACCAGCCCCGTCAAATGCGGCGTCAACGGCACCCATTCCTGGCTGAACGACCAGCCGACGGCAAAAAGAGTGACAATCACCGAGGAAATGAAGGTGACTGTCAGCGACGGGGCCTGCACCGAAATGCGCCGCGTGAACATGTCCCGCGCCGTCACTGCCAGCACCGCCAAAAGCGCGTAGACTGACGCGCCGGTGAACCCGTCCGTGCCCGGCCGCACGATCAGCAACATGCCGCAGAACCCGATCGCGATCGCCGTCCATCGCCGCCATCCCACCGCCTCGCGGAAAATGATCGCCCCGGCCAGCGTCACAGTCAGCGGCAGCATCTGCAAAAGCGCCGTAACATTGGCGAGCGGCATCTGCAAAAGCGCCGAAAGGAAAAAGAAAGCCGCCACGGCATCGCCCAGACCGCGCATGACGATCAACCCCCAGTCCCGCATTGGCAGGCGCAGACGCAACGCGTTGAAAGACCACGCCATGAGCACGAGCGCGGCAGAGGCAAGCACCCCGCGGATCACCATGAGCTGCGACAATGGCAACGCACCACCCGTTGCCTTGATCGCGGAATCGCCAAAGGTGAACAGCGCCATGGACACGCACATGAACAGTGCGCCCCGCATGTTGTCGGAAAGCTGGATCATACCAATGCAATAGCATCCCGCCCGGGCGACAGCCACGCCTAAAGCGACCCGTCACACGGCTTTGGATATCGGCTCAAGCCCTGTATCGCGGGCGGGCAGCGAAACCAGCCCGCCGGACCCCGCCGCCGCGTCCGATCACTCCGAGGTCACATGGACCAATTTTCCATCAGCGTAATCGGTGGCCAGGATCAGGCTGCCATCGGCCAATTCCTCGATATCGCGCACACGCCCATAATCGGTGAAAAGCCGCTCTTCCGCCTGCACGCGATTTCCGTCCCACTCCAGCCGCGCGACGCCCGGCGCCACCAATCCGGCAATCAGGCTGTCACCCTGCCAGTCAGGGAACATCTCACCTTGGTAAAAGATCATGTCACCCGGCGCGATGACGGGGTCCCAGTAATAGACCGGTTCGATCATGCCCTCGGCCTGGGCCCGCCCGGTTCCGATGGCGCGCCCATCATAGCGCACGCCATAAGACACGACGGGCCAGCCATAGTTCAACCCGGCTTCGGGAATATTGATCTCATCGCCACCGGCGGGGCCGTGGCCAACCACGTATAACGTGTCGCCGCGCATCGCCGCCCCTTGGATATTTCGATGGCCATAGGACCAGATGCTGTCAATCGCACCGTCCTGACCAACGAACGGGTTGTCCTCGGGGATCGAGCCATCGAGGTTCACCCGCACGACCTTGCCATAGGTCGTGTCCAGCGCCTGGGCTTTCTGGCGTTCCGTGTCGGTAAAATGCTCACCGGTGGTGATGAACGCGTGGCCGTCACCGTCAAACACGATCCGGCTCCCATAATGCATCGCAGCAGGAGACGGCGGCGTCTGTTCGAAAATCTCTTCGATCCGTGTCAGCTCTCTCATGTCCTCCGACAGCTTGCCGCGCGCGGCGGCCGTCACGGACATGCCATCGCCTTTGCCCTTGGAATAGGTGAAATAGACCCAGCGATCCTCGTCGAAATTCGGCCCGATCTTCACGTCAAGCAGACCAGCTTGGGTGCCGCCCCCGGCCGATTGATTGAAAATCTCCGGCAGGCCCTTGATCGGCGCGGAGACCGTGCCCTCCAGCGTGACATGCACAAGCCAACCGGGCCGCTCTGTTACCAAAAGCCCGGTGTCACCCGGAAGCTGCTCAATCGCCCAAGGGTGCTCCAACCCCGTGACGATTTCGGCGAAGGCGACATCGACCCCGGTATCGACCAGCTCGGCGCGGGTCTGGTTTTCGAAGGCGGGGTCGAAGTCGGCTTCCTTGTCGCCCCAGGTGTGGGTGTCTTGCGCGGCCAGCGGCGCGGATAGCCCCGCCACAAGGGCGGTTGTCGTGGTCATCAAGCGAAACATGGATCTCTCCTCCTGCGCTGTTGTCAGACCAACGCCCCATTCGAGGGGATGTTCCTTGCGGGCGGGCCCGGTTGACCAACCCGCGCCGCGCAACTCCGCGCGCCCAAGCCACCGCGCAACCGGACAAGCCCCAGCTCTGGGCGAGGCTCGCCGCAAAACAAAAACCCCCGCGACAGGCGCGGGGGTTTTTATCATTCGCGTTGGAACGCTCCGCTTATTCGCGGCTTTCCGGCATGTCGGCGATAACGGTGTCGAATTCGTCACCACCGACCACGTCATCGGTCTCCGACGCATCCGGCGCAGCCAGGGCGGCCGCCGCTTCGGCCTCTTCGCGGCGCGCGTCGATCACGATATTGTCGCGGTCCTGCGCCACGCGGCGCACCTTCTGGGTCGCCCCACCGGTGCCCGCGGGGATCAGACGGCCCACGATGACGTTTTCCTTCAGACCAACAAGCTTGTCTTTCTTGCCCTGAACCGATGCCTCGGTCAGAACCCGCGTGGTTTCCTGGAACGACGCCGCCGAGATGAACGACCGTGTTTGCAAGGACGCCTTGGTGATCCCCAGAAGGATCGGTTCGCCCTGGGCTTCACGGCCCCCCTTGCTGACGGACTTTTCGTTCGCCGCATCGAATTCGGCCTTGTCGACATGCTCTCCCTTGAGCAGCGTGGTGTCCCCGGAGTCGAGGATTTCCCACTTCTGCAGCATCTGGCGCACGATCACTTCGACATGCTTGTCGTTGATCTTCACACCCTGCAGGCGATACACATCCTGAACCTCGTCGATCATGTAGTTCGCCAACGCCTCGACACCCAGGATCGACAGGATGTCATGCGGCGCCGGGTTGCCATCCATGATGTATTCACCCTTCTGGATGAAATCGCCTTCGGCCACAGGAATGTGCTTGCCCTTGGGCACCATGTATTCAACCGGATCGGCGCCCTCTTCTGCCGGGTTGATCGAGATACGACGCTTGTTCTTGTAGTCCTTGCCGAAGTGAACATGCCCGTCGATTTCCGCGATGATGGCGTGGTCCTTGGGGCGACGTGCCTCAAAGAGTTCGGCCACACGCGGCAGACCACCGGTGATGTCCTTCGTCTTGGCGCCTTCCCGCGGAATACGCGCCACGACGTCACCGGCCTTGACCTCTTGCCCGTCCTCGGCCGAAAGGATCGCGTCCACCGACATCGGATAGGTGATCGGGTTGCCCGCGTCGTTGCGCAGCGGCTCGCCGTCCTCGCCCATCAGGATGATTTCGGGCTTGAGTTCGTTGCCCTTGGGCGCGGCCCGCCAATCGACCACGATCTTCTGGGTCATGCCGGTGGCATCGTCGGTCTCGTCCCGCACGGCAACCCCGTTGACGAGATCCACATGCTTGGCAATACCGTCTTTCTCGGCAATGATCGGAAGCGTGTAGGGGTCCCACTCAAAGAGCTTGTCGCCACGTTCGACGGTCTGGCCCTCTGTCACATAGAGCTTCGTACCATAGCCGAGCTTGTGGCTCGCGCGTTCGGTGCCGTGCTCGTCCACGATCCGCAGCTTCATGTTTCGGCCCATGACAAGCGTTTCATCCGACGAGTTCTCGAGCGTCGACGTGTTGTCAAAGGTGACAATGCCGCCCTGGCTCGCTTCCTGGAAGGATTGCTGACCACCTTGGGCAACACCGCCGATGTGGAACGTCCGCATCGTCAGCTGCGTGCCCGGCTCACCGATCGACTGCGCCGCGATGATCCCCACGGCCTCGCCGGTGTTGACCATCGTGCCGCGCGCCAGGTCACGCCCGTAACACATGGCGCAGACACCTTCTTCCGCCTCGCAGGTCAAGGGCGACCGGATCCGCATGGACGCGATGCCGATTTCCTCGATCAGATCGGCCATACGCTCGTCGATCAACTGGCCGGCCCGCAGGACAACCTCGTCGGTGCCCGGCTTCACGAGATCATCGGCCGTCACGCGGCCCAGGATCCGTTCGGCCAGCGACGCCACGACTTCACCGTCATTGACCGCCGCTTCCGCGGTGATCGCACGGTCGGTGCCGCAATCGTGCAGACGCACGATGCAGTCCTGCGCCACGTCCACCAGACGCCGGGTGAGATAGCCCGAGTTGGCCGTCTTCAGAGCGGTGTCCGACAGACCCTTCCGGGCGCCGTGGGTCGAGTTGAAGTATTCAAGAACGGTCAGGCCTTCCTTGAAGTTCGAGATGATCGGCGTTTCGATGATGTCGCCATTCGGCTTGGCCATCAGGCCGCGCATGCCGCCCAGCTGTTTCATCTGCGTGACCGAGCCACGCGCACCGGAGTGCGCCATCATGTAGACCGAGTTCGGCTCCATCGTGGTGCCGTGCTCGTCCACCTGGTCGGCGGAGATGGTCGACATCATGGCCTCGGTGACCTTGTCGTTACACTTCGACCAGGCATCGACAACCTTGTTGTACTTCTCGCCCTGGGTGATCAGGCCGTCCATGTATTGCTGTTCGAAATCCTTGACCTGCTCGCGGGTAGTCTCCACGATCGGCCATTTGGACTCGGGGATCACCATGTCATCCTTGCCAAAGGAGATGCCCGCCTTGAAGGCTTCCTTGAAGCCCATGGTCATGATCTGATCACAGAAAATGACGGACTCTTTCTGACCGCAATACCGATACACCGTGTCGATCACCCGCTGCACGTCCTTTTTGCGCAGAAGCGTGTTCACAAGCTCGAACGGGGCCTTCGCGTTGAGCGGCAACAACGCCCCCAACCGCACGCGGCCCGGGGTGGTTTCGTACCGCTTGACGATCTCGTTGCCTTCATTGTCGATCTGCTTGACGCGGCATTCGATCTTGGTGTGCAGATGCACCTCGCCGGCGTTCAGCGCATGTTCGACCTCTTCGATCGAGGCGAAGATCATGCCCTCCCCCTTCATGCCATCGCGCGCGATGGACACGTAGTACAGGCCCAGGATCATGTCCTGCGACGGCACGATGATCGGTGCGCCGTTGGCAGGCGACAGAACGTTGTTCGTCGACATCATCAGAACGCGCGCTTCAAGCTGCGCCTCAAGGCTCAGCGGCACGTGAACCGCCATCTGGTCACCGTCGAAGTCGGCGTTGAAGGCCGAACAGACCAGCGGGTGAAGCTGAATCGCCTTGCCCTCGATCAGCGTGGGTTCGAACGCCTGGATGCCCAGGCGGTGCAGCGTCGGCGCACGGTTCAGCAACACGGGATGTTCGCGGATCACCTCGTCGAGGATGTCCCAAACTTCGGGGCGTTCCTTCTCGACGAGTTTCTTGGCCTGCTTGACGGTGCTGGACAGGCCCTTGGCCTCAAGCCGCGAATAGATGAACGGCTTGAACAGTTCGAGCGCCATCTTTTTCGGCAAACCGCACTGGTGCAACTTCAGCTCCGGCCCGGTCACGATGACAGACCGGCCCGAGAAGTCGACGCGCTTGCCCAGAAGGTTCTGGCGGAAGCGGCCCTGCTTGCCCTTGAGCATGTCCGACAGCGACTTCAGCGGACGCTTGTTGGCACCGGTGATGACACGGCCACGACGGCCATTGTCGAACAGCGCGTCGACGGATTCCTGCAACATCCGCTTCTCGTTGCGCACGATGATATCCGGCGCGCGCAGTTCGATCAGACGCTTCAGGCGGTTGTTCCGGTTGATCACACGACGATAAAGATCGTTGAGGTCGGAGGTTGCGAAACGGCCCCCGTCCAGCGGCACCAGCGGGCGCAGTTCCGGCGGGATCACCGGGATCACGGTCATGATCATCCATTCCGGGCGGTTCCCGGATTCAAGGAAGGATTCAACCACCTTGAGGCGCTTGATGATCTTCTTCGGCTTCAATTCGCCGGTGGCTTCCTTGAGATCCGCCCGCAGCTGGTCTGCCTCGGCTTCAAGATCGATATTGGCCAGCATCTCGCGGATCGCTTCGGCACCGATATTGGCGGTGAACGCGTCCATGCCATACGCATCCTGCGCATCCATGAACTCTTCTTCGGTCATCAACTGGCCGTATGTCAGGTCCGTCAGACCCGGCTCGATCACCACGTAATTTTCAAAGTAGAGAACCCGTTCCAGATCGCGCAGCGTCATGTCCAGCATCAGGCCGATGCGGCTGGGCAACGACTTGAGGAACCAGATGTGGGCGCAGGGCGCCGCCAGCTCGATATGGCCCATCCGCTCGCGGCGGACCTTTTGCAGCGTGACTTCCACACCGCATTTCTCGCAGACAACGCCGCGATACTTCATACGCTTGTATTTGCCGCACAGGCATTCGTAATCCTTGATCGGGCCAAAGATACGCGCACAGAACAGGCCGTCACGTTCCGGCTTGAACGTGCGGTAGTTGATGGTTTCGGGCTTCTTGATCTCGCCGAAGGACCACGACAGGATCCGCTCTGGCGATGCAAGCGAGACCTTGATCTCGTCAAACACCTTTTGCGGCGCGACGGGGTTGAACGGGTTGTTCGTCAGTTCCTGGTTCATTTTCAAATCCTTGAAAGGGGAGCGGGAAAAAAGGGGAGCGATGCATGGCACACACGCATCCTACGCCGATGGGCAGGATGCGTGATGTCGCGCATCGTTACTCGTCCTCCTCCGCATCCAGGAGTTCCATATTCAGGCCGAGGCCGCGGACTTCCTTCACGAGAACGTTGAAGCTCTCGGGAACACCCGCTTCGAAATTATCCTCGCCCTTGACGATGCTTTCATAGACCTTGGTCCGGCCCGCGACGTCGTCCGACTTGACAGTCAGCATCTCCTGCAGGGTGTAGGCGGCCCCATAGGCTTCCAGGGCCCAGACCTCCATTTCCCCGAAGCGCTGACCACCGAATTGCGCCTTGCCGCCCAGCGGCTGCTGGGTCACGAGGCTGTACGGACCTGTCGAGCGTGCGTGGATCTTGTCGTCGACAAGGTGGTGCAGCTTGAGCAGATATTTCACACCCACGGTCACGGGACGCGAGAACTGCTCGCCCGTGCGGCCGTCGAACAGGATCGACTGGCCGGACGTATCGAACCCGGCCCGCACCAGCGAGTCGTTGACATCCGCTTCCTTGGCACCGTCGAAAACCGGTGTCGCGATCGGCACACCCTGCGTCACATTCGACGCGGCGGTGAGCAGTTGAGCCTCGTCCATGCCGGCGATGCCTTCTTCGTAGACATCCTCACCATAGGCGATCCGCAACGCCTCGCGAACCGGGGTCAGGTCGCCGGACCGGCGATAGTCCTGCAACGCCTCGTCGATCTTGATCCCAAGGCCGCGTGCGGCCCAGCCCATGTGGGTTTCCAGGATCTGACCGACATTCATGCGCGACGGCACGCCCAGCGGGTTGAGGCAGAAATCCACCGGCGTCCCATCCGAGAGGAACGGCATGTCCTCCGTCGGAACCACCTTGGAAATCACGCCCTTGTTGCCGTGACGTCCGGCCATCTTGTCGCCCGGCTGCAACTTGCGCTTCACCGCGACAAAGACCTTGACCATCTTCATCACGCCGGGGGGCAGATCGTCGCCGCGACGGACCTTCTCGACCTTGTCTTCGAACCGCGCATCGAGCGCGCGTTTCTGCGCCTCGTATTGCTCGTTCAGGGCCTCGACGATCTTCGCATCATCCTCATCCTCAAGGGCAAGCTGCCACCACTGACCGCGGGTCAGTTGATCATCAAGCAACTCCTCGGTGATCTGGCTGTTCGCCTTGACACCCTTGGGGCCTTTGACGGCCGTCTTGCCAAGGATCATCTCGCGCAGGCGGGCGTAGATGTTGCGATCGAGAATGGCGAGCTCGTCGTCTCGGTCACGGGCCAGACGTTCGACCTCTTCGCGCTCGATCTGCAATGCGCGTTCGTCTTTTTCGACACCATGACGGTTGAAGACGCGAACCTCCACAACCGTGCCGAAATCACCCGGCTTCACCCGCAGTGACGTATCGCGCACATCCGAGGCCTTTTCACCAAAAATGGCGCGGAGGAGTTTCTCCTCCGGCGTCATCGGGCTTTCGCCCTTCGGCGTGATCTTGCCAACCAGGATATCGCCCGGCTCCACATCGGCGCCGATATAGACAACGCCCGCCTCGTCGAGATTGCGAAGGGCTTCCTCGCCGACATTGGGGATGTCGCGCGTGATCTCTTCCGGCCCGAGCTTGGTGTCACGGGCGGCGACTTCGAATTCCTCGATATGGATCGAGGTGAACACGTCATCGCGCGCGATCCGCTCGGAGATCAGGATCGAGTCTTCGTAGTTGTAGCCGTTCCACGGCATGAACGCGACGACCACGTTCTTGCCCAGGGCCAATTCGCCCAGGTCGGTCGAGGGACCATCGGCGATGACTTCGCCCTTGCCCACCGTGTCGCCCACGTTCACCAGCGGACGCTGGTTGATGCAGGTGTTCTGGTTCGACCGCTGGAACTTGCGCAGACGGTAAATGTCCACGCCCGCATCCCCGAGCTCAAGGTCTTCGGTGGCCCGCACGACGATACGCGTCGCATCGACCTGGTCGATGACACCGGCCCGCCGCGCCATGATCGACGCACCCGAATCCCGTGCCACGACACCCTCGATCCCCGTGCCGACCAGCGGCGCTTCGGAGCGCAGCGTCGGCACTGCCTGGCGCTGCATGTTCGAGCCCATCAGGGCGCGGTTCGCGTCGTCGTTTTCCAGGAACGGAATAAGCGAGGCGGCAACAGACACCAGCTGCTTGGGAGAAACGTCAATCAGATCGACGGTTTCGTTCGGCGCCAGCGTGTATTCACCCGACTGCCGGGTGTTCACGAACTCGTTCACGAACTGGCCGTTTTCGTCGAGAGTCGCATTGGCCTGCGCCACGGTATGGCGCTGTTCCTCGGTTGCGGACATGTATTGCACATCGTCCGACACCCGGCCATTTTCAACCCGGCGATACGGCGTTTCGATAAAACCGTACTTGTTGACGCGGGCGAAGGTGGCCAAGGAGTTGATCAGACCGATGTTCGGGCCTTCCGGCGTTTCGATCGGGCACATGCGACCGTAGTGGGTCGCGTGCACGTCGCGCACCTCGAAGCCAGCCCGCTCGCGGGTCAGACCGCCCGGTCCAAGCGCCGACAGACGCCGCTTGTGCGTCACTTCCGACAGCGGGTTCGTCTGGTCCATGAACTGCGACAACTGCGAGGAGCCGAAGAATTCGCGCACCGCGGCGGCAGCAGGTTTCGCGTTGATCAGGTCCTGCGGCATCACCGTGTCGATCTCGACCGACGACATGCGCTCCTTGATCGCCCGCTCCATCCGGAGCAGACCGACGCGGTACTGGTTTTCCATCAACTCGCCGACAGACCGCACGCGGCGGTTGCCGAGGTGGTCGATGTCGTCGATATCGCCACGCCCGTCGCGCAGCTCGACCAGGGCCTTGACACAGGCCACGATGTCCTCGCGGTCCAGCGTGCGCTGGGTGTCCGGCTTGTCGAGGGCAAGGCGCATGTTCATCTTGACCCGGCCCACGGCGGAGAGGTCATAGCGTTCGCTGTCAAAGAACAGCGTGTCGAACAGGGCAGACGCCGCTTCCACGGTGGGCGGCTCGCCCGGGCGCATGACGCGGTAGATGTCCATGAGCGCGGTTTCGCGGTTCATGTTCTTGTCGTTCGCCATGGTGTTGCGCATGTACGGGCCGACAGTGATGTTGTCGATGTCGAGCACCGGGATCTCGGTCACACCGGCATCGATCAGCTCTTTCAGGCTGCCACCGGTCACGGCGCCATCCTTGTCGACAGTCCATGTCAGCTCGTCCCCGGCTTCGACATAGATCGCGCCGGTTTCCTCGTTGATGATGTCCTTGGCGACGAACTTGCCGACAATCTGCTCGAACGGGAGCAACAGGTCGGTGATCTTGCCTTCATCGATGATCTTCTTGACCGCGCGCGGCGTGATCTTCTTGCCCGCCTCGGCAAACACCTCGCCCGTGGCGGCATCGACCAGGTCATAGGTCGGCCGCGTGCCGCGGACCCGCTCCGGGAAGAAATTGGTTTCCCAGCCCTCGCCCTTGCGCAACGTGTAGGTCACAGTGTCGTAATACGCGTTCATGATGTCTTCCTGGTCAAGACCCAGGGAGTACAGAAGCGTCGTCACCGGCAGCTTGCGGCGGCGGTCGATGCGCGCGAACACGAGATCCTTGGCGTCGAACTCAAAGTCCAGCCACGACCCGCGATAGGGAATGATCCGGCAGGCAAACAGCAACTTGCCCGAGCTGTGCGTCTTGCCCTTGTCGTGATCGAAAAAGACGCCGGGACTGCGGTGCATCTGCGACACGATCACCCGCTCGGTGCCATTCACCACGAATGTGCCGTTCGGTGTCATCAGGGGCATGTCGCCCATGAACACATCCTGTTCCTTGATGTCCTTGACCGATTTCGCCCCGGTATCCTCGTCGGCATCGAACACGATCAGACGCAGCTTCACCTTCAGCGGCGCGCTGTAGGTCATATCCCGCTGCTGACATTCATCGACGTCGTATTTCGGCTTTTCCAGCTCGTAGCCGACAAACTCCAGCACGCTGGTTTCGTTGAAATCCTTGATCGGAAAGACCGATTGAAACACACCCTTGATGCCTTCGCCGTCAAGCGGCTCGGGCTGGTCGCCGGATTTCAGGAAGAGGTCGTAAGAGGACTTCTGAACCTCTATGAGGTTCGGCATCTCCAGAACCTCACGAATTTTACCGTAGTATTTCCGAAGACGTTTCTGGCCAAGATAGCTTTGCGCCATGGTCGATATCACCTTTTCATTCTCAGCTGCGCGTTCCGCCGTCGGGCCTCGGCGGTCTGCCCAATAGAGACGGCTGAACCCGATCAATTCCCGGCCCGCATACCCACTGCGAGCCTCCCGATCCTTTGGTCCTGCCTAAGAAAAGCCCTTGTCGAAAAGAGCCTTTCTAAGACGGGATAGGCTGGGACCGGTTTTCACCGCTCCCAGCCAGCTTTTCACCGATGCGCATAAACACGCACCCGTCGATTACTTGAGCTCGATCTCTGCGCCAGCTGCTTCCAGCTTGGTCTTGATCTCTTCGGCTTCGTCCTTGGAAACCTGCTCTTTGACAGCCTTGCCACCTGCTTCGACCAGTTCCTTGGCTTCCTTGAGGCCAAGACCGGTGATGCCGCGGACTTCCTTGATCACGTTGATCTTGGACGCGCCGGCTGCCTTCAGGATGACGTCGAATTCGGTCTGCTCTTCTTCAGCGTCGCCACCGCCACCATCAGCGGGGCCGGCCATCATCACGGCGCCACCGGCTGCCGGCTCGATGCCGTACTCGTCTTTCAGGATGGTTTTCAGTTCTTGTGCTTCGAGAAGCGTCAGACCAACGATCTCTTCTGCCAGTTTTTTCAGATCAGCCATTGTGACTTTCCTATCTAAATGTGTTCCAACGTCAGGGCTTTCAACCCCACGAGGGTGCTACCAGGTGCCTTAGGCGGCCTTCTCTTCGATGGTCGAAAGGATGGACGCGATATTCGATGCAGGTGCGCCAACCGCTCCGGCGATATTCGAGGCCGGTGCGCCCAGCATGCCGGCGATCGTCGCGATAAGCTCATCGCGCGACGGCATTTTGGACACGGCTTCAACGCCAGCCCGGTCAAGTGCGCTCTCACCCATTGCGCCACCAAGGATCTCGAACTTCTTGTTCTCCTTGGCAAAGCCCTCGGCCACCTTGGCGGCAGCCACGGGGTCTTCGGAATAGGTGAGAACCGTCATGCCTGTCAGGTAACCCGCAATGCTTTCGCAGGGCTTCCCATCGAGGGCAATCTTGGCCAGACGGTTTTTGGCGACACGTACGGAACTCTCGGCGGCGCGTGCGCGCCCCCGCAGGTCCTGCATCTCGGCAACTGTGAGACCTTCGTAGTGGGCAACCACAACGACGCCAGAGCTTTCGAAGATCTGGCCGAGTTCATCGACCACTTTCTCTTTTTGGGCTCTATCCACAGGTTTACTCCAGTTTGGGGGGCGGACCCCCCGGCTCTTTAAAACCGGATCGCTCCGGCGGTTTTGGTCCGCTTGGCGTGCGGTCCCAAACCCGCCCAGCGCTCAACGGATGAGCCTTGGCATGTCGGTCTGTTCCCGCCTCGGGCAGGAATTATTGCGACATATGCCACAACCCGCCGTCTCGGACGTAATGCAAAAAACCGCGAGACGAATCGCGCAGCGGTTTGCAATGGTCGGGGTAATACGAGTGGACATGTTTGCCAAGCCCTCCGGCCTGCAAATCCGCGCAATTCCGCTCAAACACTGATATCAGTTATAACACGGGTCGGCTTCAAGGCAAAATCCTTCTTTCCCGGCCGGACGGCACCCGTTGCCCTGACGCATCTACGCCATCGCCGGGCCCTGTGCCGTCGGATGCAAAATATGCCGCCGATATCAGAAAGCGTCACCGCGATGATCGGTGCCCCGCACATCACGCGCGGCTTGGCAAAAATAGGATCGGTCGCGGCAAGAGCCAACAACGAAAAACGGCGCCCCTCGGGACGCCGCAATTCAAATCGTATGTCTCGGGGTGCCTCAGTGGCCGGCGGCATCATCCACCGACACGGTCACACCCGGACCCATGGTCGAAGACAGCGCGATCTTCTTCATATAGGTGCCTTTTGCGCCAGACGGCTTGGCCTTGGCCACGGCATCGACAAATGCCTTGATGTTCTCGACCAGTTTGTCCTGGTCGAAGGACGCCTTGCCAATACCGGCGTGCACAACGCCGCCTTTTTCCGCCTTGAACTGAACCTGTCCGCCCTTGGCCGCTTCGACGGCTTCCTTGACGTCCATTGTCACCGTGCCGACCTTCGGGTTCGGCATCAGGTTGCGCGGGCCAAGAACCTTGCCGAGACGCCCCACGATCGGCATCATGTCCGGTGTGGCGATGCAGCGATCAAACTCGATGGTCCCGCCCTGAACGGTTTCCATCAGGTCTTCCGCGCCGACAATGTCGGCACCCGCCGCTTGCGCTTCCTCGGCTTTCGGCCCACGTGCGAAGACCGCAACGCGCACCGTCTTGCCGGTGCCGTTCGGCAGGCCGACCACACCGCGCACCATCTGGTCCGCGTGCCGTGTGTCCACACCAAGGTTCATCGCGATCTCGAGCGTTTCGTCGAATTTCGCGTTCGCGTTTGCCTTGATCAGCGCGACGGCCTGTTCAACTGTCACGTCTTCCACGCCAGCAACGGCTTCGCGTACGGCGCGGGTGCGTTTTCCAAGCTTTGCCATCTTACTTCACCTCGATGCCCATGGACTTTGCAGAGCCCACGATGATTTTCATTGCGTCTTCAACGGTATTCGCATTGAGGTCCTGCATCTTCGCTTCGGCGATTTCGCGCACCTGCTTTGCCGAGACGGTGGCGATGGTCTCGCGGCCCGGCGCTTCGGCGCCGCGCGGACGGTTCCGCTTGCCGACCGGTTTCATGCCGGCGGCTTTCTTCAGGTAATACGAGGCCGGCGGCGTCTTGATGTTCATGGTGAAGGATTTGTCTTGGTAATAGACAATCTCGGTCGGGCACGGCGCGCCCTGCTCCATCTCCTGCGTCTTGGCATTGAACGCCTTGCAGAATTCCATGATGTTGATACCGCGCTGGCCCAGCGCAGGGCCCACGGGCGGGCTCGGGTTGGCTTGACCTGCAGGGATCTGCAGCTTCATCTTGCCAGCAAGTTTCTTGGCCATCTGGCCTCTCCTTTTCCAACGGCCGCACCACGCGTGTCACGGCCAACTCTGTTGTGTGGTCTGGGTCGCGACACGCGTGCCGCTTGCCTCCCACATGAAACGCCGCGCATTCGGCAGCGTGCAGCGCTTAAATCCGGCGATCGGATTTGGCAAGCGCCACGAGGTGCGTGACATCACGCACCGACACCGGTCACGATTGCTTCGTGACCTGCGTGTATTCCAGTTCGACCGGGGTTTCCCGGCCAAAGATCACCACCGACACCTTGAGGCGCTGGTTGTCGTCGTCGACCTCTTCGATCATGCCATCGAAATCCTCGAACGGACCCTCGTTGACCTTGACCTTCTCGCCGACCTCGAAATGAATGAGCGTGCGCGGGGATTCCTCGCCCTCGGCGACACGACCCAGGATCGCCTGCACCTCGGCATCGCGCATCGGCATCGGGCGGCCCTGCGGCCCCAAGAAGCCGGTCACGCGGTTGATCGAGTTGATCAGGTGATACCCCTGGTCCGACATTTCCATCCGGACGAGAACGTAACCGGGCATGAAGCGCCGCTCCGCCGTGACCTTCTTGCCGCGCCGGATTTCGATCACTTCCTCGGTCGGAACCATCACTTCCTCGATCTGGTCTTGTAGGCCCTGCTCTTCCACAGCCTGAAGGATCTGCTCCGCGATCTTCTTTTCGAAATTCGAAAGAACGCTGACCGAGTACCACCGCTTCGCCATCTGGTCACAAACCTCTTTGTTCGCGCGGCTTGGGATGCCGTCTGATTTCTGTCGCAAGCCCTGAAAACCGCCCGCGCGGAATAAAAAAGCGGCGTGCAACTCGAATCGATGCACGCCTCATTCCGATCTTACCGCTCACGTACCGCCTTGCCCCGCCCTTTTCAAGAGCAGACGGACCCTAGCCGAAAATGGCCAGCAGCCCTTGCAGACCGCTGCGGATCAGAAGATCGACCAGGGCAAAGAACACCGCCGTGAGCGCCGCCATGATGAACACCATCACGGTGGTCAACAGCACCTCGCGCCGCGTCGGCCAGACAATCTTTGAGATCTCGGCCCGGGTTTGCTGGATGAATTGAAGTGGATTGGTCGTTGCCATGCGCATACCCTTTGCCCGCGTGTTGCCCGGCACATAACGAGGAACGCGGCGAAGATCAAGCTGGAGACGGCGTTTGCACGACCCCGGCCTGTCCGGGCAGGCGCTACTTAAAGGGGCGCGGGCCAACACGCCTCGCCCCGAAAAGTTCCAAAGACGCGCTCACAATCATGTGTCTGATGTCCGGTGTTTTTTCCGGGAACGCTCTGCGGCCGCAGCCCGTTGTCCACCCAGAACCGGCGGCGCAACACGTCATCGGGACTGGACGACGGAAAAACATATCCGACCGAAAGGAGATCACAATGAAACGCATGATGATTGCAACCGCACTCGCCACCACTCTGGCCACGGCCGGCCTTGCCGCGACCGAGCAGCAGAAAGAACAGGTGATGAGCTTCAGCAGCGGGATCGACACATCGAATTACACCGAACGCGATTTCAACATCGCCTATGGCATCGTCACCTCTGGCATGTCGAACAGTGAAAAGATGGGGAAACTGCGGTCCCTGGCACTCGATGACAACGGGGCAAACGGGTCGGTCACGATCAGTGAAACCGTGATGCTCCGGCTTGAAGACTACGCGCCCGATGCGGATTACACCGATATCACGCAAGCCCAAGCCGAAGCGGCTCTCGCGGTGACCTATTCCGGCGACAGCCGTTCCGTCATCACGGATCGCGTCGCACAAATCCTGGACGGCTCGGAAATGGATGCCGACATGATGGCAATGGTCACCGAAGGTCAGATGAACCTCATTCGCAGCTATGCGCCGCAGGCGGACCTGTCCAACCTGACCGAGGACGAAGTGAATCTCGCGCTGAGCTATGCCTATAGCGGGATGTCGAACGGCGAGAAGACCCAGCAGATTCAACAACTGGTCAGCGGGTAAACGCAGCCGAAACCGGCAGTCGTTATATCTGGGAACGGGCCGCTTTCGAGCGGCCCTTTTTCGTCTGCGCACAGCCCGGATCGCAGGCCCCTTGCGGACAGCGAATTGCGCATGCGGTCATGGCAGGGGCACCAGGGCTCGAACCCGGGACCTACGGTTTTGGAGACCGTCGCTCTACCAACTGAGCTATACCCCTACGACCGAGGAGACGCGTATTCCAAGCCTTCGGTGAAATCAAGGGCCAGATCGCGCCTCGGCCCGACAAATTTGCCCGTGAAAAATCTGCCCGTAATAAACTTGCCCGAGAAGAACCTGCCTGTCCGGGCCAGCCCCGCCTGGCACCGGGCCTAGGGATCGCGCGCAGGACCCTCGGGCGATCCTTGCGCCCCATGCTGCCACGCCGATGCCAATCGCCCGGTATCTCAGCCTTGCTCATGCTGCAGGGCGGCATTGCAGGTTTGTCCATTGTGCAGGTGCAGCATCCGACTATTTTTTACGGTGTTAGCGCAATCACGTGCTGACCCGAACACAGGAGGCTTCACATGGCCTACGCAAATAACAGCCCGACCCGGTTCGATGGACTCGGCCTCAAGGCACGATACCATCGCATTCTGGAAACACTTGTCGAACGCAGTCAAAAGCGCAAGATGTACCGCCAGACGGTCAACGAACTTCAAGCCCTCAGCGACCGCGACCTCGCCGATTTCGGCTTCCACCGCAGCGAGATTCCGCGCATTGCGAAGAAATCTGCCGGGTTGGCGTGAACGCGCCACCTCGACCCCGTCGTCCACCCCTCGTGACGGCGTCCCGGACGCCCGGTCGGGACACGATCGGTCCAGACCTCCCCTTGACCCGACAAGACCACCGGCCGTGCAAAAGGCCGTGACAGCGGACCGGCCCGCGTGGTCGCGCCGGCCCGTCTGATGCGAAACAGGGGCACGCGATCCCTTTTTGCCATTTTGTCCACACTGCGAGCAAAACACCCCTTTGCAAACTTGATGCCGAAACTGCACCGAAGTCCCAGCCCCGCCCCATCGGCGCGACTGGCGCCGGCCTCACCAGTCCTGATTGATCGACATCTACGCCTGCACGCGGATTTCCGCGACGTGGGCGCCAGCAGCCCGGCCACGGCCAGAGGCTCTTTGCCGCAATGGCTTGCGACGGGCCATGCCCGGATGCGGGCCAATGTCCGACCCGAACCGTCAAACCCGCCTGCCGTCAGACAGGCCGGTTTCGCGTCTCGCGGCACCTGCGTCATCTTTCCCCGCATATACGCACCAACGGGTTGATCGCCGGCTCCGCAGCGCCGACTCCGGGGCGCATACGCCCCTGCCCCGCCGCTGATATCCTCCACGCGGCCCGCCCTGCGGCTCCGGGCAGCACCGACTCATCCGCCCCGCGTCGCGGACCGGGAAAAGACAGATCACACAGCGCCTCGCATCCCGTCGCGCATCCGTGTTCTCGTTGAAATAATTGTTCTTTTCCGGACAGTCACATCTTGTTGATACATCGCGCAAAGCCTCTGACGGCCTGATGTCTGTCACGCCATGGTGTCATCTCGTGGCGATTGTCCCTGCCGCAAACCCCTTTGAAATAGGGGCTGAACCAAATCTGTGCACTTATGCACATACACCGGACAAGCGGTCGATCCGTCAAGGCCAACTTTGCGAGAGACCCTGTGCAAAAAGCGTGAATTCACTCCGGCCGTTTCAGACCCCAGATAGGTTGGTGTCGGACACACAGACCGGCACACAGACCAAAACGCGCCGCAGTCAAAGGCGCAAACAAAGGACGAAACCAATGAAAACTCTTATCGCAGCAACCGCACTGAGCCTCTCCGCAATCTCTGCATCCGCGATGGTCAACACCTCGGAAATCAACAAGTATGCACCGAACGTCGACATCTCGACCCTGAGCCAGGCCGAGTTGAACACCATCGTTTCGCTGCTGCATTCGGCTGACAGTGCGAGCGAAAAGCGCGCGGTCATCTACTCGCTGGCCCAGTGAGCCAGCTGCCCGGTCACGCCGGGTCAACCACTCCCAACCGCGACGGTGGTCCCTCGGGGCCCCGTCGCGGGCCATGATCCGGCCGCCCCACACCGGGCGGCCGTTCCGTCTTGCGCGGCGCGGTCCGAGATCGGGACCCAGATGTTAACAAATCCTGAATTCGCCCCGCTAACCCATTGAAATCTCGCATTGCACCGCCCGTCCCACGCGTGGGACAGCCGCGTCATGCAAAAAGGGCGCCCGACATGGCGCCCCTTCACCGGACCCTGGCGGTCCGTTTGGAATTGCGGGTCCCGGCGCCGGGCCGGGACCGGATGCGTTTACGCGGTGATCTTGGAGACCACGCCCGACCCGACGGTGCGGCCGCCTTCACGGATCGCGAAGCGCAGGCCTTCTTCCATCGCGATCGGCGCGATCAGCTCGACGTCGAACTTCAGGTTGTCACCCGGCATCACCATCTCGGTGCCCTCGGGCAGCGTCACGGTGCCGGTCACATCCGTCGTCCGGAAGTAGAACTGCGGGCGGTAATTCGCAAAGAACGGCGTGTGGCGGCCGCCCTCTTCCTTGTTCAGGATGTAGACCTCGGCCTCGAACTTGGTGTGCGGGTTCACAGACTTCGGCTTGCACAGAACCTGGCCACGCGCCACCCCGTCACGGTCGATGCCGCGCAGAAGGACGCCCACGTTGTCGCCCGCCTCGCCGCGATCCAGCAGCTTGCGGAACATTTCCACACCCGTGCAGGTCGTCTTCTTGGTGTCGGTGATGCCGACGATCTCGATATCGTCGCCCACGTTGATCACACCGCGCTCGACACGACCGGTCACAACCGTGCCACGCCCCGAGATCGAGAACACGTCCTCGATCGGCATCAGGAACGGCTGGTCGATCGCGCGCGCCGGCTGCGGGATGTACTCATCGACAGCCGCCATCAGCTCGCGGATCTTCTCTTCGCCGATCTCCGGGTCACGGCCTTCCATCGCGGCAAGCGCAGAGCCTGCGATCACCGGAATGTCGTCGCCCGGAAAATCATAGGCGGACAGAAGCTCGCGCACTTCCATCTCCACCAGCTCGAGCAGTTCCTCGTCATCCACCTGGTCCACCTTGTTCAGGAACACGACCATGGCGGGAATACCCACCTGGCGGCCCAGAAGAATGTGCTCGCGCGTCTGCGGCATCGGGCCGTCGGCCGCGTTCACCACGAGAATCGCGCCGTCCATCTGGGCGGCACCGGTGATCATGTTCTTCACGTAGTCGGCGTGGCCCGGGCAATCGACGTGCGCGTAGTGACGGTTCTCGGTCTCGTATTCCACATGCGCCGTCGAGATGGTGATCCCGCGCGCCTTCTCTTCGGGCGCACCGTCGATCTGGTCGTAAGCCTGGAAGTTGCCGAAATACTTCGTGATCGCCGCCGTCAGCGTCGTCTTGCCATGGTCAACGTGACCAATCGTGCCGATGTTGCAATGCGGCTTGCCGCGCTCAAACTTTTCCTTTGCCATCTCTTCAGGCGCCTCGTGGTTTGGGGGTCCACCCGACCCGGTTTTCATCGCGCGCCGTCTATGCCCAGAATCCGGGAAAATCAAGCCCAAAGCGGCCCGGCGACAGCGCCGGGGCGCCCGCCGTGCTTATTCGGAACGACCAGGGCCTTGCGCGGTGTTCCCGAGCGCCGCGGCCCGGGTCACCTCCAGCAGCTCTGGGGGCACAACCACGGCTTGCGATTGCGGTGCCATCACAGTTTCGGGGTCGGCGCTCGCCGCGTCCTCGGCAACAGCGTCAGTCCCGGCCTGCTCCTGATCGGGCCCGGTGAACCAGCCCTCGGTCTGCTGCATGTCGCGAAGCCAGTTTTCGACCTCGCGCGCGGCTTCCTGGGCAAGACCGGCCAACTGCTCGTCCCGGTTCTTGGAAATGCGCGATTCAAACACCTTGATGACCTGGATCACCTTCGGCTCGGGGTTGAGCTTGGCTTGTGCCGCGTCGTCCCAGACCGTCACATTCATCGCCACGGCGGATTTGCCCGGGATGATGGGGGGCGGCAGGGAATAGGCCTCGACGCTCACACCCAGGTGGTAATATCTGCCCCCGTCAAACCGGCTGAAGCGTTCGCCCAGCGCCTGTTCCATTTCGGCGATCCATTCGTCTTGGGTCACATCGCGCGAGGCCAGGAGTTTCTCCAGGTTGGGCGCCACAACACCAACATGGCCAAGACTGAAATCGCCCATCGGATCGATCGGGTCGTCAAGGTCGCGGGTCGGATCGGCACAGGCGGCCAAGGCCAACAGGACTGGCACGGCAAAAAGAAAGTGGCGCATCGGGTCCCCCGCAACGACTGGTGTTACAAGTCTATCGCGGGCGCCGGAAGGGTGCAACGCGCCGCGTGGCGAGGCCAGCCGGTCCTGTGTCAGATCACGGCCTTTTCAACCTGCGCCGCGCCATGCAGCAGGCGCGCGTAATGAAACTCCGAAAGGTCGAGCGCCCGGTAATCCCCAAAGCACAACAGTTCGGCAAGGCCGCGTCCCATCGCGGGGGCCTGTTGCAGCCCATGCCCCGAGAACCCGTTGATGAAATGAAAATTTTCCACCTCCGGATGCGGCCCCAACACCGCGTTGTGGTCGAAGGTGTTCATTTCGTAATGCCCGACCCAGTCATGCGTCAGACGGATCGACTCGAATTGCGGGATGCGCGCAGCCAGAAGCGGCCAGACCCGGTCTTCCCACAGGCTATGGTCCATCTCGAAATCATCGAAACCAACCGCCGGGTCGTCATCGAAATGTCCCCCCGCCTGGTAGGTGCCGCCGCCGTTTTCGCGCACATGCAGACCCGAGGGATCAATCGTCAACGGCAGGTCGCGGTCGAACGGCTGAGCCGCCTTGAAGATCCACGAATAGCGCTTGCGCGGCTCGACAGGCAGGGCCAGCCCGGCCATCGCTGCGGTGGGTGCCGCGCGCGGGCCAGAGGCATTGACGACCTGTCCACAGGCCACACGGTCACCGCTGGCCAGCGTCACCGACCGGACGCGCCCACCCGATACCTGCATTCCAACGACTTCGGACTCGATGAATTCGCCCCCCCGTTCGCGCGCCTGCCGCCGCAGCCATTCAAAAACCGCCATGCTGTCGAAATAGCCTTCGTTGCGGGTGTTGATCGACCCCGACACGATGTCGTGCAGCGCATAGAACGGATAGGCTTGGGCGATCTGGGCCGGCGTCAGCAGGCGTGTCTCCGCACCCGCCTCCACTTGTACCGCGGCCCGCGCGCGCAGATCCGCCGCGAAGGCGTCGTTATCGGCAAGGTAGAGGTAGCCGAAACTGCGGATGCCCAGATGCGGCACACGCGTGTCGCCTCCCATGAAGCCGCGCAGATTGGTGATGAAGTCAGCCCCGAATTGACTGATCCGGACGTTCAATTCGGTCGAGAACTGCTGCCTTATGCAGGATGTCGATGTCGCCGTAGCCGTCCGCTCGAAACTCAGGTCCCGGTCCACGACCAGAATGCGCCCGTCGAACCCCAGATCGGTCAGGAACCACGCCACCGCAGAGCCCATGATCGCGCCGCCGACGATCACGACGTCATAGCTGTCCCGCTGCGGCGTGGCGCTGGCCATCGCTCAGATCGCGGCTTTCAGGCTTTCGTCGATATAGATTTCGCGCAGGCGCAACGACCGGTCGCCCGGTGTGCCCGGTCCCAGCGCGACCCCGTCGATTTCGACCACCGGCATGACGAAGGCCGAGGCCGACGTGATAAACGCCTCATCCGCGTCCTTCGCCTCGTCGATGGTGAAATCGCGCTCCTCCACCTGCATCTGCGCCTCAAGTGCAAAGCGCAGCACGGCGGCACGGGTGATGCCGTGCAGGATGTCGTTCGACAGCGCGCGCGTGACGATCGTGTTGCCCTTGATGATATAGGCGTTGTTGCTGGTGCCCTCGGTCACCGCGCCATCCTGCACCATCCAGGCGTCATCCGCGCCCGCCTTCCTGGCCATCATCTTGCCCATCGACGGGTAAAGAAGCTGAACCGTCTTGATATCGCGACGCCCCCAGCGCTGATCCTCGATCGAGATGACCTTGATGCCCGTTTTCGCCGCCGGATTTTCGGCCAGGCCGGGCTTGGACTGGGTGAAAAGAACAACCGTCGGCTCCGTCGTTTCCGGGTCGGGAAAGACGAAATCGCGATCCCCGTCAGAGCCGCGCGTGATCTGAAGATAGACCAGCCCATCGTCGATGCCATTCACCTTGACCAGCTCGCGGTGGATGTCCAGCAGATCGTCGAACGCGGCCGGTTTCTTCATGTCCAGTTCGTGCAGGGACCGCTCAAGCCGCCGTGCATGCCCGTCAAAATCGATCAGCTTGCCGCCCAGGACGCTTGTCACCTCGTAGACCCCATCGGCCATGAGGAACGCCCGGTCGAAGATCGACACCGTCGCCTCGTCTTCGGGCAGGTAGTCTCCGTTCACATAGACGGTGCGGGTCATGGGTGGTCTCCTTATCCCCAAAGACCGGGCGCAGAGGGGTGCACGCCGGCCTCATCAAACAGCAATGGTTCCTCCCGGTCTTCGGCCAGAAGCAGCGGCCCGTCAAGATCCGTGACCGCCGCACCCTGCGCGACCAGCACCGCCGGGGCCATCGCCAGGGACGAACCGACCATGCAGCCGACCATCACGGCGTAGCCTTCGGCCCGCGCCGCGTCGCGCAGGGCCAGCGCCTCGGTCAGGCCGCCCGTCTTGTCCAGCTTGATGTTCACGATGTCATACTTGCCTTTCAGCGCCGGCAATGACGCACGGTCATGACAGCTTTCGTCGGCACAAAGCGGGATCGGCCGCTCCATCCCCGAAAGCGCATCATCTTCTCCCGCAGGCAAGGGCTGCTCGACCAGGGACACACCCAGCCGCTGCAAATGCGGCGCGAGTTTCGCATAGACCTCGGCGCTCCAGCCTTCGTTGGCGTCGACGATGATGCGCGCGGCGGGCGCCCCTTGCCGCACCGCTTCCAGGCGGGGCATGTCGTCGGGGGTGCCCAACTTGATCTTCAAGACCGGACGATGCGCATTCTTGGCCGCCTGCGCCTGCATCGCCTCTGGTGTATCGAGCGACAGGGTATAGGCCGTGATCTCCGGCCCCGGCTGCGCCAGCCCGGCCAGCTCCCAGACACGGCATCCCGCCTGCTTTGCCTCGAGATCCCACAGCGCGCAATCCACTGCGTTCCGCGCCGCCCCGGCCGGCAAGGCCTCCTGCAATGCAGCCCGGTCGATCCCGTCAGGCAAGGACCGGATCTGCGCCTCCACACTGTCCAGCGTTTCGCCGTAGCGCGCATAAGGCACGCATTCGCCCCGGCCCGTCATCCCGTCGCGGGTGATCGCGACCGTCATCACCTGCGCCTCGGTCCGGCTGCCGCGCGAGATCGTAAAGACCTGCGCCAACCGGAACACATCCCGCGTCACCTCGATCATCGGCACGTCCCCCTGCTTCTTCTCTTTCCAAATATGCAGACACGACCTCCGCAAAGGCGCGCCGTTCAAGACCCTCAGAGCGTCGCCAGCGCTGCGGCCAACCGATCCGCGCCATGCCGGAAGGGATCGACGGCAGGCAAGCCCATGCGCGCCTCGACCTCTGCCAGATATGAGTCCGCCTCCGCCGCGCTCATGTGCTGGGTGTTGATCGAAATGCCCGCCACCACGCAATCCGGGTTGGCCACGCGCGCCAGCGGCAGCGCGATGTCGCGCAGCGCTTCAAGCGACGGCAGGTCGTATCCCGGCAAACCCCGCATGTGGCTGCGCGTCGGTTCGTGGCACAGGATCAGCGCATCGGGCTGGCCGCCATGGATCAACGCCAGCGTCACACCCGAGAACGAGACGTGGAACAGGCTGCCCTGCCCCTCGATCACGTCCCAATGATCGGCGTCATTGTCCGGCGTCAGCCATTCGATGGACCCGGCCATGAAATCCGCCACCACCGCATCAAGCGGCACACCATCCCCGGTGATGAGAATGCCGGTCTGCCCGGTGGCGCGAAAGGTGCTCTTCATGCCTTGGTCGCGCATGGATTTGTCCAGTGCCAGCCCGGTATACATCTTGCCCACCGAACAATCGGTGCCGACCCCCAGGACCCGCTTGCCGGCACGCTTCACGCCTTCGGCAATCGGGTAGTCGACCTCCGGCACACGCACATCATGCAGCGTCTGCCCGGTGGCCTCTGCCACGGCAACAAGGTCGGGCTCGTCGCGCAGGAGGTTGTGCAGCCCCGAGGCAAGGTCGAACCCCTCCTCCAGTGCTGCGACCAGTTCCTTTTTCCAGGCCTGGCTGATCTTGCCACCCCGGTTGGCCACGCCGACAACCAGCGTCTTGGCGCCCGCGGCCTTGGCCTCTGCCAGCGTCATGTCGGTCAGGCCAAGATCGGCGTTGCAGCCCGGCATTCGGAATTGCCCGACACAGTTTTCGGGACGCCAATCCTTGATGCCCTGCGCCACTTTCGCGGCAAGCCCATCCGGCGCATCGCCGAGGAACAAAAGATATGGTGTCTCGATCATGACGGCCCCTTTCGCGCTTTGCTATCAAACGGCAGGATGACAGCGTAGATCGACAATTGCATTGCCGGGATCTGTCGAATTCCCGTGAATTGCACAAAATTCCTGCGCATCACTGGCACATCTTCGAAGATTCTTGCGCCAAGGCACGCGCTGCACAGCAGCGGGGATTCTGCGCCTGCAAAATGCGCTTGCAGAAAGATGCGCAATTTCATACCCAATTCAAGACGCAAAGCGAAATATCCTTACCAAGAGGCCCCTATGTCCTTCCGAATTCAGCCTGCTGCGCCCGCCCGTCCGAACCGGTGCCAATTGTTCGGCCCCGGGTCCCGGCCGGCGATCTTTGACAAGATGGCCAAGTCGGACGCGGATGTCATCAATCTCGATCTGGAAGACAGCGTCGCGCCCTCCGACAAGACCAGCGCGCGCGCGAACATCATTGAGGCGATCGGCGATGTGGATTGGGGCAACAAGACGCTCAGCGTGCGGATCAACGGTCTGGACACGCCCTACTGGCACCGCGACGTGGTGGACCTGCTGGAACGGGCGTCCGACCGGCTCGATCAGATCATGATCCCCAAGGTGGGCTGCGCCGCGGACCTCTATGCCGTGGATGCGCTCGTGACCGCCGTCGAAGCCGCCAAGGGCCGGTCACGCCGCATCGCCTTCGAAGTGATCATCGAATCCGCCGCCGGCCTTGCCCATGTCGAAGACATCGCTGCCGCCTCCCCGCGGCTCGAAGCCATGAGCCTTGGCGCTGCCGATTTCGCCGCCTCGATGGGCATGCAGACAACCGGCATCGGCGGCACGCAGGAAAACTACTACATGATTCATGACGGCCAGAAACATTGGTCGGATCCGTGGCACTGGGCGCAGGCCGCCATCGTCGCCGCCTGCCGCACCCACGGCGTTCTGCCGGTGGACGGCCCCTTCGGCGATTTCTCCGACGATGAGGGCTACCGCGCGCAGGCCTTGCGCTCGGCCACGCTGGGCATGGTCGGCAAATGGGCGATCCACCCCAAACAGGTTGCCCTGGCCAACGAGGTCTTCACCCCCACCGAGACCGCCGTGGCCGAAGCCCGCGAAATCCTTGCCGCGATGGAAGAGGCCAAGGCCAAGGGCGAAGGCGCCACCGTCTACAAGGGCCGCCTTGTCGATATCGCGTCGATCAAACAGGCCGAAGTGATCGTGCGGCAATCCGAAATGATCGCGGGGCGCTAGGGCCCCGACCCCCGACATTGACCCGAATCCTGATCCAGACCCTGACCGAGACTCCGCCCCCGGCAAATTTGCGCATCAGGGTCTGGTGTTCAACACCCGACACAGGAGTCCCCTTGGGGGGCAAGCTTGCGCTCAGCAGGTAAGTCTCCCGAGCGAAAATCCCAGATGACGGCTGTCAGGCCCGGAGCGGTCGTGGCGGGAAACTGTCGGGCAGTTTAAAGTAGACTGCTACGCTAAGTCGGTTGAGGGGCGCCAGTGCGGATGGAGCGGTCGCTCGCCTCATCTGTAGCAATGGCCGCTGAGCAGACCGGCAAATTCAAAACGATCAGTCATTTCTGACAGGTAGGCGAGGAAGCTCAGAAAGTTTGACTGCTAGATATCGAGACACGCGCTCCGCCGTAGAAAACGGTAGACTGTCACCGTTCTCATATAGATATCTGCTCTTCTGGAACACGCCCCTAAGATTTTCTAAATCGCGGGGTAGCGTAGTCATATCCGATAGGAGTTCATCGTGGTGCTTCTGTAAAGCCTTCTCAAAAGAATCACACAAATCATGGTGAACGCCACGTCCAGATCCCGGTTGGAGCAGAAACACTCCGTCGCCAATGTCCGTAGCTGAATCCATTAGATGGAGCGACTTCAGAAAAAGCTCGATCGCATGGCAACGCAAATTAATAATTGGAATTGCATTGGCGTTAGCGTCGGCCAACACTTCGGCCGCCTCATGGTAGCTACGTGCAAGATCAAGAACCTGCATATTGGGAAGTGCAGTCATTCTCACAAGTATCTCTCCTATGATAAACTTGCTGCCTGCAAGACGTCGGTGCGATGCGTAGCGTTCAGCAAGGCGGGCTTCAACCGCGGATCGCTTCAGTCGGGGTGAAGGTCCGCTGTCGAGAAACAGGGCTGACTTTGCAAAGCCCCCTCCGTGCGCAAAGCCGATTCTCGCGCCTTTGCCGACCGGCGGACTGGCTCTCAGGGTCGATCCGGGCAATTCATGTCAGGCGCAGAACACTAGGCAGTCGGGGTTTTCGGGCGAAAAACCCGGTCAGCCCGCCGCGGACCAGTCCTTGCGTCCATCTACGCCGGTCTCGTCCAGCAAGCCAAGGCGCTTGGCTTCGTAGTAATACCCCCGCGCGTACCATTGCACGGCCTTGGCTTCGTCCCCACCAGAGACAAGCCACGCCCCGCGCAGGTAGCGCACGGCGTATGTCAGGTTGGTTTCCGCATCCAGCAGGTCTGCCGGAGCCCCTCTGAACCCCATCGACCGGGCCGTTTGCGGCAGGATCTGCATCAGGCCGTAATACGGCCCGTTCCGCGCCTCTGGCCGATGCGTGCTTTCGCGCAGGATAACGCGCTGCACCAGGGACACCGGAACATCGTTGCGCGTCGCCGCCGCGACGATCTGGCGGCGCAAGGCCGGGGTTTCGTTGGGATACAGGGCCTGCGCCTGCTCGGGTGCCGGCCCCGGTCCGGCCAGGGGGCCGCACGCCACGGGCAAAAGCCCGAGGGACAAACAGACCAAGAGGGATCGCGCGATGTGCATTACTCCGATCTGCGCCAAGTCGCGCGCCGTGGCAATTGTCCATTTCCTTGATCAGCGGCCCTCCGCCCAAGGCAGCGGGCAGCGGCAGCCATGTCTGCGGCGATCAGCCGGCCCGCGCATTTGGGCGAACGGACCCGCATGGGGCCGCCAGGACCGGGTCAGCCCCCTGACAGGGTCCGGGGCGCGCGACCACAGCCAAGCCCGCTGCGCCGCGTGGTCCGGGCGATCCGGTTCGGTCTCCGCTCTGCCCGCTGGACGGCGTGCAAGATGGAATGCATGGGGGTGGAAAAAGAATTAAGAAATTATGAATCGGTCTCTGTAAGTCATTGATTTTATTTGTGCGCACCCCCGTCCCACGGATGGGACACCCATTGACCTTCCCTCTCCCTCGGCTATCCTCAAAGCATGGCAAACATGATCCATCTCATCAAACTCTCGGTCGGGTCCGACAGCGTCGAACAGATCGCCGATTGGCAGCAAAACCGCGCCAGGCAGCGCGTCGGCGGGCATTATTTCCACCTCACCCGGATGTGGCCCAAACGCGAAAAAGAGCTGCTGAACGGCGGTTCGATCTACTGGGTCGTCAAGGGGATGCTTCAGGCCCGGCAACGAATCATCGGGCTGGAAGAGATCATCGGCTCGGACGGAATCCGCCGCTGCGGGATCGTTCTGGACGACGATTTGATCCGCACCGCCACGGCCCCGAAACGCCCGTTCCAGGGGTGGCGCTACCTCAAGCCCGAAGACGCGCCGCCCGACCTCGGGCAGGCGCGCGCCGATGACGATGCCCTGCCCCCCGAGCTTGCGGGCGCGCTGGCGGAAATCGGCGTCCTCTGACCCGCCGCCGCGCGCTGGCCTGTCTCTGGCCAAACGTCCAACCCTTCCTTCCGATCCCCCATTCAGGACAGCAATCATGACCGACAGCTACACGCCCGCCGACGTCTGGACATGGGACAGCGACAACGGTGGCAAGTTCGCCAGCACCAATCGCCCCGTGGCAGGCGCAACCCACGACGCGGACCTGCCGGTGGGCAAGCATCCCTACCAGCTCTACAGCCTCGCCACCCCGAACGGACAGAAGGTCACGATCCTGTTCGAAGAATTGCTGGCGGCCGGCCACACCACGGCCGAATACGACGCATGGCTGATCAATATCGGGGAGGGCGACCAATTCGGATCGGGCTTTGTCGACATCAACCCGAACTCCAAGATCCCGGCGCTTGTCGACCAAAGCGGCGACACGCCGATCCGGGTCTTTGAATCCGGCGCGATCCTCATGCACCTCGCCGAGACATTCGATGCCTTCCTGGGCCCGCGGGAGCGCCGCGCCGAGATGCTCAGCTGGCTGTTCTGGCAGATGGGCAGCGCGCCCTATCTCGGCGGCGGCTTCGGCCATTTCTATGCCTACGCGCCCGAGCCGATGGAATATCCGATCAACCGGTTCACGATGGAAACCAAGCGCCAGCTTGACGTGCTGGACCGGCAACTGGCCGAGTCCCGGTTCGTCAGCGGCCCCGATTACACGATCGCCGACATGGCGATATGGCCCTGGTACGGCGGCCTGGTTCTCGGACGGCTCTATGATGCGGCCAAGTTCCTGGACGTGAGCAGCTACACCAATGTCGTCCGCTGGGCCGAGGCCATCGACGCGCGCGACGCGGTGAAACGCGGGCGCATGGTCAATCGGTCATCCGGCGACCCGGCCGGGCAGCTGCGCGAACGGCATGATGCGTCGGATTTCGAGCTGCGCACGCAAGACAAGATTGACGCCGCGACCTGAGCAGCGATTTTCCGGCCTTCGGCAAAGCCTCGCGGGGGACGGATATTGCCGCGGCCGGTTGGCGATTTATCTCAGCGACATGGATGAAACACCCGATCCCCGAAGTCGCGCCGTACCAACCGGCAGAGTCGCTCGCGCCGCCCGAATGGGAGGTCTGGCGAGTGGCCTGATCGGGTCGGCCGCCGCAACCGGGGCACGGCATCTCCTGCAGGGGCGCAGACCGTCACCCGGCGACATGTTCCTCACCCCGTCGAACGCGCAGCGTCTGACGCGGGAATTGTCCCAGATGCGCGGGGCGGCCATGAAGATGGGACAGCTCCTGTCGCTCGAAGCCGGGGACATCCTGTCGCCAGAGCTTGCCGCCCTCCTGCAACCGCTGCAATCGCAGGCGCATTTCATGCCGCCTGCTCAGCTCAAGAAAGTGCTGGAGGCCGCCTGGGGGGCGGATTTCACCAAACACTTCAAGCGATTTGACGTCCGCCCGATCGCAGCGGCGTCCATCGGACAGGTGCATCGCGCCCAAACCCGCGATGGGCGCGATCTGGCGATCAAGATACAATACCCGGGGATCCGCGACAGCATCGATAGCGACCTGCGGAACCTGTCCAGCCTGATGCGTGTCTCGGGCCTGGTGCCCAAGGGGTTGGACCTAAAACCGCTCTTGGAAGATGCCGGACGGCAATTGCACGAGGAAGCGGATTACCTGCAGGAAGCCGGGAACCTCGAACGCTTTGGAGATCTTCTCGACACCGATCAGCATTTCGTAGTGCCCTCCGTCCACATGGATTTGTCGACCCCCGACATCCTCGCCATGGATTTCATCCCGTCACAATCTCTCGACACGCTGGACACCGCCGATCAGGCAACACGCGATCACGTGGCATATCAGTTGATCGCGCTGATGATGCGTGAGGTTTTCGAGTTTGGCCGCATCCAGTCAGACCCGAATTTCGCAAATTTCAGATGGCAGCCCGACGCCGAAAAGATCGTTCTGCTGGATTTTGGCGCGACGCATGTGATCGACACGGATTTGTCCGCCCGATCCCGGGCGATCCTGCAACCCGCGCTCGACGACGATCATGCCGGGATTGAACGGGCCCTCACGGACCTGGGGCTTCTGTCCGCCACAATTCCTGAAAAAACCCGCGTGGAAATCCTTGATATGGTTGCAACGGCGAATGGCCCGATGCTCGAAGCCGCCGGGTTCGATTTCGGCGATACCTCCCTGGTAGCCGATCTGCGCGATCGGGGTATGGCGCTTGGCCGCGACAGGTCGATCCAACATATCCCGCCGACAGATGTGCTCTACCTTCAGCGCAAGGCGGCGGGGCTGTTCCTGCTGGCAACCCGGCTTCGCGCCAAGGTCAATCTACGCGAATTGTTCCTGCGCCACGCATGACGCGCCAAACCGCGACAACGCATTTTGCCAAATCCGTTCAGGAATTTGGCCCCGCTAAACACCAAGCCGGTCGATCAGGGCCCGCAGAACATCGCGCTCGGTATCGGACTTCTGGGCAACGCGGCTTCGGAAAAGGGTCGCCTGGCTTTCCAGGATTGGCGGAGCTTGCAAAATTTTCAGATGATTCGCGCGCAGGGTTTCGCCGCTTGAGGTGATGTCGGCAATCGCTTCTGCGGTGAGGTTCTTGACGGTGCCTTCGGTCGCACCCTGGCTGTCGACCAGTTGGTAATCGGCAACGCCACCGCGCCGCAGGTAATCGCGGACAAGGCGATGATATTTCGTCGCGATCCGCATGCGAAACCCGTGCCGCGCGCGAAAGGCAGCGGCGGCACCGTCCAGATCGTCCAATGTGTCCACATCGACCCAACAGGAGGGCACGGCCACGATCAGGTTGGCATGACCAAACCCGAGAGGCTCCAGGGGCTCCACTTTCTGATCCCATTGCACGAGCTTTTCCTGGATCAGATCCGTGCCCGTGACACCAAGGTGAATGCGACCTGCCGCAAGTTCGCGCGGGATTTCGCCAGCCGACAGCAATACGAGATCGACGCCCTCGATCCCCTCGACAGCGCCCGCGTATTCCCGGTCCGACCCGGTACGCGACAGGGTCACGCCGCGTGCGCTGAACCAGTCAAAGGTCTTCTCCATCAGCCGTCCCTTGGACGGCACACCGAGCTTGATCGTCATGCCAGCCCCCCGAGATCGGACAGAAGGTCAGGCCGGATCACACCGCCCACGGCCGGGATCCCGCGACCCTGCCCCAACCGTTCGGTGAGCGCATCGTAGCGCCCCCCGGTCGCGACCGGCGGCAAATCGGGGCGCGCCTCGGCGTAGAAACCAAACACGAAGCCATCATAATATTCCATCGAAGTGCGGCCATAGGATGCCTCGAAGGGCAAGCTCTCGACATCGACACCGCGCCGCGTCATCGCTTCGCAGCGTGCCTCGAAGCGGTCCAGTGCCGGCAGGATGCCGGGCAGGTCCACCGCGATATCGCGCAACTGTTCCAACGCGTTCGGGCAGGTTTCAGAGACTGCCAAGACGGCAGAAATCAACTCGACCACCTCGCCCGACACCGGCGCGCAGGCCGCGTCCGCACGCAGCGCGTCAATGCGGCTTGCGATTTCGCCTTTGCTGCGCAGGCCGATCGTGGTCCCGGCTGCCTGCAACGGGTTATCCGCCGCAAGCAGTGCCGCACGCGCGGGCGGGACCGGGGTCAGGCCGGCAAAACGCTTGACCAGGGCGGTAAACCTCGCAGGACGCCAGATGTGGCGCATGAGTGCGGCGCGGCGGTCCTCCGTGGTGTCCAAGCCTGTCACCATGGCGATGAGGATTCCAATGTCACCGGTCGCCGGGCGCAGACCGAGCGGCGCCAGAATATCGGAAAAGCGGCCGAACACATCGGCATCGACCTGTGCCGGATCGCTGCCGCCAAAGTCTTCGTAACCAACCTGCATGTATTCGCTGCGGCGGTCGGGATGATCTTCCTGTTTGCGGAACACCTCGCCGCAATATGTATAGCTGGCGGGCGCACCCGCGCCTCTCATATGGTATTGCACAAGCGGCACCGTGAAGTCCGGGCGCAGCATCATCTCGCCACGATCAGGGTCGGATGTGACATAGGTTCGTGCGCGCACATCCTCGCCGTAAAGGTCCAGCAGGACTTCGGCCGGCAGAAGGATATTCGTCTCAAACCGCGCCGCCCCGTCGGAGGCAAAGCGATTGCAGAGGCGCTGGGCGAGACCGCGTGCGGGTGGGGTGTCAGGCATGGTCTGGGACATCAGGCATAGCCTTCAAGGATCTCGCGTACTTTGGCCACAAGCTGATCGCGCGGCACCTCGAACTGGTTGGGCCGATCCTGCCATTCTTCGAGGCTGGCGCCCTCAGCGATCTTTGCGCCCAGGACCAGGTCCTTGATCTGCACCATGCCGCTGGCCTTTTCATCCGCGCCTTCGATCACCGCCACCGGCGACTGGCGCTTGTCTGCGTATTTCAACTGGTTGCCGAAATTCTTCGGGTTGCCCAGATACACCTCGGCGCGGATTTTGCCTTTGGATGGATCACTGGGATCAATATACGCGTTGCGCAGCTCGGCCACCATCGCCTGGTAGTCACCCATGCGGTCGCGATCCATGACGGTCACCACCACGGGGCCAACGTTCGCCAGGCCTGTCCGGCCTTTCTCGCGCAGGGCGGCAAGAAGCCGATCCACACCGATGCTGACCCCCGTGGCCGGGACCGGCTGACCGGTGAAGCGCTTTACCAGATCGTCGTAGCGCCCGCCGCCCGCGACCGATCCGAACTGCCGTTTGCGGCCCTTTTCGTCAACGATGTCAAAGGTCAGTTCCGCCTCGAACACGGGGCCGGTGTAATAGCCCAGACCGCGCACCACCGAGGGATCGATGACGATCCGGTCGGGACCGTAGCCGCCAGCAGCCAGCAGATCAGCGATCTGCTCAAGCTCTGCCACACCGTCCGCACCAATCTTGCTGTCACCGACCGCCGCCTTCAGATTCCCGATCGTCTGCGCGGCAGTTTCGCCCTTGGAGGTCAAGAACGCGATAACGGGTTCGGCCTGCGCATCACTCAGGCCCACACCGTCGATATAGGCGCCCGAGGCATCAAGCCGCCCCTTGCCAAGCAATTCGCGCACGCCCGCCTCGCCGACCTTATCAAACTTGTCGATGGTGCGCAGGACGGCGTCGCGCTGGCTGTCGTCATTCAGCCCCATCGACTCCAGCACGCCGTTCAGAACCTTCCGATTGTTCACCCGAACGATATAATCCCCGCGCGGGATGCCGACGACTTCGAGCGTGTCTGCAAGCATCGCGCAGATTTCGGCATCCGCCGCGACCGATGCCGCGCCCACCGTATCCGCATCGCATTGATAGAACTGCCGAAACCGCCCCGGCCCCGGCTTTTCGTTGCGCCAGACCGGACCCATCGCGTAGCGCCGGTACGGCAGCGGCAGATCGTTGCGGTGCTGCGCATAGACGCGGGCCAGAGGCGCCGTCAGGTCATAGCGCAGGGCAAGCCAGTCACCGTCGTCTTCTTCCTGCCATGCAAAAACGCCGTCATTCGGGCGATCCACATCAGGCAGGAACTTGCCCAGCGCCTCCACGGTCTCGACACCCGAACTTTCCAGAGCGTCAAAGCCGTAGCGATGGTAGACCTCGGCAATCTTCGCCAACATCTCGGACCGTTCGGTCACGTCCGCGCCGAAATAGTCACGGAAGCCCTTGGGCGTCTGCGCCTTGGGACGCGGGGTTTTCTTTGACTTGGCCATTGTCACGTTCCATCTGGATCGGCGTTGCGCGTCCTCTAACGGCTTGCGCCGGAGGGGGCAAGAACGTGCCGGTCAAATCAGATCAGCAGCACGGGCTTACGACGCTTGGAAAACCCCGTGACATGGCCGACGCGCCTCGCGTTGGTTCACGCCCGAAACAGTTGATGGTGTTTGCGTCTGGTCTTCCCTTGCCTTTGCCGCCTGTCATGGGCATCTGTGCGGTATGGATACCAGAGCCCTTGAAGAACGCATCGCCGACCTGCTGCGTGTCACTGACGATCTGTCGGACACGGTCATGGCCCAGCGCAAGGAGATCGACCGGCTGACAGCGCGAGTCGATAGATTGATGCGCCGTGAGGCCGAACGCGAGGCAGAGGGGACCGGCGGCGTTTTCCTGGGCGATGAACGGCCCCCGCATTACTGAACGATGCCCGCGTCCTTGCAGACGGCCCGCCGGGTCAGTTGCCTCGGATATCCGTCTCGATCACTGCGCCGTCGTGCAGCAGGAGCGTTTTCCAGACCGGGTTTGATCCGAAACGTTCATAGACGCTGACGAACACGGTATCGCGCGCAAGCCGGTTCATCCCGGACCCGCAAGGCTTGCCCTGCCCGACACGGCACACCTTTGACTTCAGCTTTTCATACGCGGCATCGGTCGCGGAATAAGGTTGCACCTGCGACGGCAGACCGTAGCGCAGTTGCTCATGGGTTTGCGGGCTGCCGAACATGGCAAGGGCTGCCGTGAACTGACGCGCACAGCCGTCTTCAAAGCCGGTCACATAAAAGCTGTGTAATCCCGTGTTCCCCGGCTGGGAGTCGTAAATCATGTAGCTGGAGCGACGTTCGGGATAGCGGGCGATGCGCGTGCCAAGCTGGCGCTTCGACACATCGCAGACGCGGGCAATCGTGCCAAAGGGCAATTCGGTGCCCGGCGGCACGATCCGGTAATCGGGCGTACCGGGGGCCGGGCCACGCGAGGCAGACTTGTCACCGGATTGCCCCGGCGATCGCGGTGCGTCTTGCTCGGTGTCTCGATCGGGTACCGCATCGGCGGCGCGGCTGAAAAGGCCCAGCAGCCCGCGCCGCGGTGGTTCCGCGGCATTGGCGCCCGGCTCCTGCGATGCGGTCTCTGGCTCCGTCGCCTGCGTCGTGCCCGTGTCGGGCTCGGGTGCGTTTGCGCCGCCGCGGCCAAAGAGACCGCCCAGAAAGCCGGGGGACGGATCGGCGGGCTCTGCTTGGGGGTCGGCGCGGATCGCGGCCTGATTATCGGATTCGGTCAGATCCGCGTCCGACAGACGCGGCACACCACCCAGGGGATCACGGGCGCATCCGCCCACCATGCTGATCACGCACAGGATCGTGGCGAAACGGTTCATTGCATTTCTCTCATCACGCGGACTGTTCTAGAGACAGGGCCGCGTGCCGTCCACCGGCCAGGCTAGAGCTCTTCAACATCGAGCACGCCGCCAAGAGACTTGATCGCACCCTTGATCTCGGGCGTTACGGGGAATTCCTTTGCAAGGGCCACGTCGACTTCGCCCGGCAATCCCGGCGCTCCCATACAGCAGATCCGGATCGGTCCCTTGCCCGCCCGCGGCAACTGGTCTATCGCGCGGCTGAGAACGGAGGCCACCTGCGGGACCACCTCCGGTTCATCCACGAAGATCCGCAAGCCCATGCTGACCGTGTCCGCGACCGCGATATCCGCAGGCGCAACCGAGCGGCCCAACAGCTTGAGCTGATCGGATTCCAGCGTCGCCTCCACGGTGATCAACACCTTGGAACCGGTTTCCAGATGATCGCGCGCCGTCTCCAGCGTGTCAGAGAAGAGCGTAACCTCGTATGCCCCGGTCGGATCGCTGAGCTGCGCAAAGGCAAACCGGTTTCCCCGCGCGGATTTCCGTTCCTGCCGCCCGGCAACAACTCCGGCCAGCTTGGCAACGCATGGGCCGGACTGCACCTTCTCCAGCACATCATCAAGCGTGATCGCGCCCTTGCGTTTCAGCGCAGTCATGTAGTCGTCCAGCGGATGGCCGGAAAGATAGAATCCGACCGCCTTGAATTCCTCCGAAAGGCGCTCGGCCGGGAGCCAGTCGCTCACCGGCGACAACCTCGGTTCCGGCAGGTCGTCGCCCGCCTCGCCGAACAGCGACACCTGGGCCGATGCCCGCTGATCGTGGATCGCCGCGGAATAGGCGACCAGCGCATCAATGCTTTCGAATACGCGGCGCCGGTTGCCATCGAGCTGGTCGAAAGCGCCGGCGCGCGCCAGCATTTCAAGCGGCCGCTTGCCGACGCGTTTCAGATCGACCCGCCGGGCAAAATCATACACGGTCACGAAGGGTCGCTCCTCGTTTGGCCCGGATGCGCTGGCCACCGAAGGCGACTGGCTGTGCCGACCCTGGACAACCAGCTTCATCGCCTCAACGCCCACATTCTTGAGCGCACCGAGCGCGTAGACCAACGCGCCATCCCGCACGTCGAACATCGCCTGCGACCGGTTCACACAGGGCGGCACCCAGGGCAGGGCCAGACCTTTCTTAACTTCCTCGAAATAGACTGCGAGCTTGTCGGTCAGATGAATGTCGCAGTTCATCACCCCGGCCATGAATTCAACCGGGTGGTTCGCCTTGAGCCAGGCCGTCTGGTAACTGACCACGGCATAGGCGGCAGCGTGCGATTTGTTGAAGCCGTAATTGGCAAACTTGTCGAGCAGGTTCCAGACCTCGACCGCCTTTGCCTCGTCCACACCGTTTTCGGCAGCCCCCTTGAGGAACTTGGGCCGCTCGGCATCCATCGCCTCCTGGATCTTCTTGCCCATCGCACGCCGGAGCAGGTCGGCGCCGCCAAGCGAATAGCCCGCCATCTCCTGCGCGATCTGCATCACCTGTTCCTGGTACACGATGATGCCCTGCGTCTCGTCGAGGATGTGGTCGATCGATGGGTGCAACAGGTCGCGCTTGCTCAGCCCGTTCTTGACCTCGCAGAACTTCGGGATGTTTTCCATCGGACCGGGCCGGTAGAGCGCGACAAGGGCGATGATGTCCTCGATGCAGTCTGGCTTCATCCGCTTGAGCGCATCCATCATGCCCGAGCTTTCCACCTGGAACACGGCAACGGTCTTGGCTTTCGAATAAAGCCGATAGGTCGCCTCGTCATCCAGCGGAATCTGTCCGATGTCGTTTTCCGCCCCGTCAAACGGCGCGTAAATCTCGGTCCCGTCTGCGGCGACATGCAGCGGGCGCCCCGTCTTGAAAATCATGTCGAGCGCGTACTGGATCACGGTCAGTGTCTTGAGACCCAGAAAGTCGAACTTAACAAGACCCGCCTGTTCGACCCATTTCATGTTGAACTGCGTTGCGGGCATGTCCGAGCGCGGGTCCTGGTAGAGTGGCACCAATTCGTCCAGCGGCCGGTCACCGATCACGACGCCGGCGGCATGGGTGGAGGCATTGCGCAGCAGTCCCTCGACCTGTTGACCATAGGTCAACAAACGCTCCACCACCTCTTCCTCGCGCGCCAATTCGCGCAGGCGCGGCTCATCGTGGAGCGCCTTTTCAATGCTGACGGGTTTGACTCCTTCCACGGGGATCATCTTGGACAGGCGGTCAACCTGGCCGTAGGGCATCTGCAACACACGCCCGACATCGCGCACCGCCGCCTTTGACAAGAGCGCGCCGAAGGTGATGATCTGGCCCACCTTGTCCTGGCCATACCTGTCCTGAACGTAGCGGATCACTTCCTCGCGGCGGTCCATGCAGAAATCGATGTCGAAGTCCGGCATCGACACGCGCTCGGGATTCAGGAACCGTTCGAACAGAAGCTGGTAGCGCAGCGGATCAAGGTCGGTGATGGTCAGCGCATAGGCCACAAGTGAGCCCGCACCAGACCCCCGCCCCGGCCCCACCGGGATGTCCTGGTCCTTGGCCCATTTGATGAAATCGGCAACGATCAGGAAATAGCCGGGAAAGCCCATGCCTTCGATGATGCCCAGCTCGAATTCGAGCCGTTTCTCGTAGTCCTCGACCGGGGCGGCGTGCGGGATCACCGCGAGCCGGTCCTTCAACCCCTTGCGCGACTGGCGGGCCAGTTCCTCAACCTCGTCATCGGCAAAGCGCGGCAGGATCGGATCACGCCGATAGGCCATGAAGGCGCAGCGCCTGGCAATTTCAACCGTGTTCTCGATCGCTTCGGGCAGATCGGCAAACAGCGTCACCATCTCTTGCGGCGACTTGAAATAATGCTGCGGCGTCAGGCGGCGACGCGGCTCCTGCTGGTCGACATAAGCCCCGTCAGCGATGCAGATCAGCGCGTCATGCGCCTCGTACATTTCGGATTTGGGGAAGTAGACATCGTTGGTCGCCACCAGCGGCAGGCCCATCGCGTAAGCCATCTCGACAAAGGGGCGCTCGGTCAGGCGCTCGATCTCGGGCGATCCGCTGTCGCCGGGATGGCGCTGCAACTCGACATAAAGCCGGTCGCCGAATACACCGGCAAGGCGCTGCATCACCGCCTCCGCGGCCCCGCGATTGCCCTGTTGCAGCATCCGGCCAATTGCGCCGTCCGGCCCGCCGGTGAGGCAGATCACGCCGTCGCTGTACTGTTCCAACTCGTCCAGAGTGACATGCGGCAATTCCCCGTCGGGGCGCAGATAGAGACAGGAGTTCAGCTTCATCAGGTGCTCATAGCCGGTTTCGGTCTGTGCCAGCAGCACCACCGGTGCGGGCGGCCTGGCACGCTCACCCGGCGCAGGATCGGCCACCCGCAGATCGACTTGGCATCCGATGATCGGCTGCACGCCCGCGCCCGCCGTCGAAACGGAAAACTCCAGCGCCGCAAAGAGGTTATTGGTGTCGGTCAACGCGACAGCCGGCATGTCGCGGTCCTTGCACAAATCCGGCAGTTTTTTCAGCCGGACCGCCCCTTCGAGCAGCGAGTATTCGGAATGGACGCGAAGGTGAATGAATCGGGGATCTGCCATCCCGTTACGATATCGACGAGTTCGAACAAGCGAAAGCCGCCATGACCCAGTTCCGGCATAATTATGGTGTACCCATCCGTGCCCGACACAACGCAAGGTATCGCGCATGTCCGATTCGATCGTATACGCGACGATTGGCCTGGCGGCACTTTTCATGCTGGGCCGCCCCGCGATCATGGTGTTCTTCCCCGGCAGTGATGTCGCCTGCTGGCTGGAAAAGACCTTTCCCGAACATTTCGACAGCAACGATGACGGTGGAGACGGCGGTGGAGACGGCGGTGGAGATTGATTGATCACGTCAAGCCGGCCCGATCACAAGGGCCGACGGCCCAGCCCGGACGGGCAAATCGACACCCAGACCCTGCCCGCGAAACGCGCACAGGACAACGTGCCAGGCAGATAACAGACAGATCACGGGCAGATTCGACTTGCCAAACCCCGACTCGCCCGCCTAGCGTTCCTGCAACATAAGAAACCCGCGCGTGTTCTACGCCGCATCGAAGGCGCGCATCCCTGGGGTGTTTGGTAAGGCGGCAGGATCTTTATCCATGGATATCACCTTTCTTCTCAACGGAGAGAGCGTGGACTTGCACAATGTGTCGCCCACGGTGACGCTGCTGGACTGGTTGCGCGAAGACCGCGGGCTGACCGGGACCAAGGAAGGCTGTAACGAAGGCGATTGCGGCGCCTGCACGGTGATGGTCACCGATGCTTCTGGCGTGCGTGCGCTGAACGCCTGCATCCTTTTTCTCCCGCAGCTGGACGGCTGCGCAGTGCGCACCGTCGAGGGAATCAGCGGACCGGACGGCACGCTGCATCCCGTGCAAGACGCGATGATCGACAACCACGGCTCGCAATGCGGCTTCTGCACCCCCGGCTTCATCGTGTCGATGGCGGTGGCGCATCTCAAAGGCAGCCGCGACCACGACAACGCGCTGGCGGGCAACCTGTGCCGCTGCACCGGCTATGCCCCGATCATCCGCGCGGCCGAGGCGGCGAAAGACGCCCCCGTGCCTGACTGGATGAAAGACACGCCCCCCGGCCTGTCGGCGCCGGAAACGCTGGACGAGCTTGCCACCGCCTATGCCGAACGCCCCGACGCCACGCTGATCGCCGGTGCGACGGATGTCGGGCTCTGGGTGACCAAATCGCTGCGAAATCTGGACGACGTGATCTTTCTCAACCGCTGCCAGGAGTTGCAACGGATCGACACATCGCAAGACAGCCTGCGCATCGGCGCGGGCGTCACGATGAACCGCGTGATGGACGCGGTGCAGGCAGACTACCCGTCTTATGCCGAAATGATCCGCAGGTACGGCTCGGAGCAGGTGCGCGCGGCGGCGACCATCGGGGGCAACATCGCCAATGGCTCCCCGATCGGAGACAACCCGCCCGCGCTAATCGCGCTTGGCGCAATATTGCACCTGCGGGCGGGCGATCACCGCCGCGATATGCCGGTCGAGGAATTCTTCATCGAATACGGCAAACAGGACCGCGCCAGGGGCGAATTCGTCGAGGCGGTGACCCTGCCCCTTGGTGAACAGGCGTTTCGCGCCTACAAATTGTCCAAGCGGTTTGACCAGGACATTTCCGCCGTCTGCGGCGCGTTCAATATCCGGGTCGAGAGCGGCAAAGTCGCAGACGCCCGTATCGCCTTTGGCGGCATGGCGGGCACTCCGAAACGGGCCACCGCCGTTGAAGCCGCGCTGACCGGGGCGGATTGGTCCGAGAAAACCGTGCGGGCGGCGACGGCAAAAATGGCCGAGGCCTTTACACCGCTTTCGGACATGCGCGCCAGCGCCGACTACCGGTTGCAGGCCGCGCAGAACATGCTCTTGCGGTACTGGCACGAGGATCAGGGCCTGAACATCAATGTGCTGGAGGTGCCGGCATGAGCGTCTCGAAGCCGCTTCCGCATGACGCCGCGCGCCTGCATGTGACCGGACAGGCCCGCTATGTTGATGACATCCCCACCCCGAAAGCCACGCTGCATCTTGCCTTCGGGCTGAGCACGATCGCGGCCGGACGTATCACGTCGATCAATCTTGACGCGGTTCGGGCCGCCGAGGGTGTCGTCGGGGTCTGGGAGGCAAGGGACCTGCCCAGCGACTGCGACTGCTCTGCGTCAAACCATGATGAGCCGTTGTTGTCGGGGGCCACGATCCGCTATCTTGGCCAGCCTGTCTTTCTCGTCGCCGCCACCAGCCACCTGGCCGCGCGCAAAGCGGCCCGTCTTGGCCGGATCACCCATGAGACGCGCGACGCGATCCTTACGGTCGAGGAGGCCATGGCGACCGACAGCCGCTTTGAAGACGGGCCGCGCATCTGGGAAAAAGGGGATGCGGGCGAAGCGATCGACACGGCCCCCCGCCGGATCAGCGGCGTGATCGAGATGGGCGGCCAGGAGCATTTCTACCTCGAGGGCCAGGCCGCCCTCGCGCTGCCACAGGAAGGCGGCGACATGGTGGTGCATGCCTCGACCCAGCACCCGACCGAGATCCAGCACAAGGTCGCGCATGCGCTGCATCTGCCGATGCATGCCGTCCGGGTAGAGACGCGCCGCATGGGCGGCGGCTTTGGTGGCAAGGAAAGCCAGGGAAATGCGCTCGCCATTGCCTGCGCCGTGGTCGCGGCTGCCACGGGACGGCCCGCCAAGATGCGTTATGACCGCGACGATGATTTCATGATCACCGGCAAGCGGCACGATTTCCGCATCGCCTACAGCGCCGGGTTCGATGAGACCGGCGTGATCCGGGGGATCGAGTTCGAGCACTACACAAGATGCGGCTGGGCGCAGGATCTGTCGTTGCCCGTGGCGGACCGTGCGATGCTGCACGCCGACAATGCTTATCACCTGCCGCATGCGCGGATCGAAAGCCACCGGCTCAAGACGAATACGCAAAGTGCAACCGCCTTTCGCGGCTTCGGCGGCCCCCAGGGGATGCTGGGCATCGAGCGGGTGATGGACCATATCGCGCATGAACTGGGCAGGGATCCGGTCGCGGTGCGGCGGGCGAATTACTATGCCGCAAACGTCGAGGGGGGCCAGCCCCCCACGCCTGCGGCGCCCCCCCGGAGTTTGCCGGGCAAGATGAAGGAGCGCGATATCGCCGCACGCGGCTCTGAAGAGCTGGTTCAGGATACCGGCGCGACAGGCGCGGAGGCCGAGCAGACCACGCCTTACGGACAGGTGGTCGAAGACTTCGTTCTGAGCGAGATGACCGACCGCTTGCTGGCCACATCCGATTACGAGGCCCGCCGCGCGTCGGTCGCCGCGTGGAACGCGGAGAACGCTGTGATCAAGAAGGGTCTCGCCCTTTCGCCGGTGAAGTTCGGAATCAGCTTTACCCTGACCCATCTCAACCAGGCGGGTGCGCTGGTGCATGTCTACCAGGACGGGTCGATCCACATGAACCACGGTGGGACAGAAATGGGCCAGGGCCTGTTCCAGAAGGTGGCCCAGGTGGCCGCCGACAGGTTCGGCGTGCCGGTGGAGAGGGTCAAGATCACCGCGACGGATACCGGCAAAGTGCCCAACACCTCGGCCACCGCAGCCTCGTCAGGGTCGGATCTGAACGGGATGGCCGTCAAGGCGGCCTGTGATACGATTCGCGACCGCATGGCGAACCATTTGGCCAGCCTGCATCAATGCGACGCCCGCGATGTGGATTTCGCCGAAGGGCAGGTCGCGGTGAAGGGCGAACGCTACAGCTTTGCCGACGCGGTGCAGATGGCCTACCAGGCGCGGATCAGCCTTTCGGCCACAGGCTTTTACCGGACACCGAAACTGAGCTGGGACCGGATCAAGGGGGCGGGCCGCCCGTTCTACTATTTTGCCTATGGCGCCGCCGTGAGCGAGGTGGCGGTGGATACGCTGACCGGGGAATATCGCATCCTGCGCACCGATATCCTGCATGATGCCGGGGCGTCGCTGAACCCGGCAATCGATATCGGCCAGATCGAGGGCGGATTCGTGCAAGGCGCGGGCTGGCTCACGACAGAAGACCTGGTCTGGGACGACACGGGCCGGCTGCGCACACATGCACCCTCGACCTACAAGATACCCGCCTGTTCGGATCGCCCGCGCGTGTTCAACGTCGCGCTTTGGGACGGGCGCAATCGAGAGGACACGATTTACCGGTCCAAGGCGGTCGGAGAGCCGCCCTTCATGCTGGGCATTTCGGTGTTCCTGGCGCTGTCGGACGCGATTTCGACATGTGGCAACGCCTATCCGGCGCTTGATGCCCCGGCCACACCCGAGCGGGTCCTGGCGGCGATCAAGAGGGTGCGCGATGGCGTTTGATCTGGCAGAGCTGCGCGCCGCGGTGGCGCATCATGGCGAGGTCGCCCGTGTGGTGATTGCCGAGGTGCAGGGGTCCTCACCGCGCGAGGTGGGCGCGGCCATGCTGGTTTGGGATGGCGGGCAATCCGGCACGATCGGTGGCGGCGCCCTGGAATATCAGGCGGCGCAACAGGCGATCCGGCAAGGCGGGTTCAGCAAACATCCTCTTGGCCCGGCTTTGGGCCAGTGCTGCGGCGGCACCGTGACGCTCTGGACCGAGAGTTTCGATGCAGGCGCAGTTGATCGGCTGGAAGGCGAAACCGTTATCGCACGCGGGTCAGGCGAGATGCCGCTTGCGGTCAAACGCTTGCTCGGCTGCGCGCGCAACCAGGGCGTTCCGATCCGGCCGCGCATGGTGCAAGGCTGGTTTGTCGAGCCGATCGCACAGACCACCCGCCCGGTCTGGATCTGGGGCGCGGGCCATGTCGGGCGCGCCTTGGTCGATGTGCTGGGGCCGATCCCGGATATCGACATCACATGGGTCGATACAGCGCCAAATCGCTTTCCCGACCCCATGCCGGATGGAGTCAACGCCCTGCCGGCCAGCGATCCCTTGCGGGTTGTGCCACACGCCCCGCGCGAGGCGGCGCATATTGTTGTCACCTATTCCCACGCCCTCGATCTGTCCCTTTGCGACGCGCTTTTGCGGCATGGCTTTGGCTTTGCCGGACTCATCGGATCCGATACGAAATGGGCTCGCTTTCGGGCCCGTCTGCGCAAGATGGGCCATCCGGATGCACAAATATCTGGCATCTGCTGCCCGATTGGGCAAAAATCCCTCGGGAAACACCCGCAATCGATTGCCGTTGGGGTCGCCACCCAGCTATTGAGCCTTCCAAACTCCAATGCAGGTGCCCTGTGCCCAACGATCTCCTTCGCCTCTCCGGCTTGACCAAGGCATACCCTGGCGTTGTTGCCAATGACGACGTGTCCTTCGACATCCGCGAAGGGGAAATTCACGCGCTTCTGGGCGAGAACGGCGCCGGCAAGTCAACGCTGGTCAAGATGATCTACGGTCTGGTGACCCCGGACAAGGGGACAATGGCCCTGCACGGGGCGCCGTATGCCCCGTCCGAACCCAGCGATGCCCGCAAGGCGGGTGTGGCGATGGTGTTCCAGCATTTCTCGCTCTTCAATGCGCTGGACGTGGCAGAAAACGTGGCGCTGGGGATGGAAAACCCGCCGCCGCGCCGCGACCTCGCCCGCCGGATCCGGGATGTGTCGGAAACCTATGGCCTGCCGCTCGATCCGGCGCGCATCGTTGGGACGTTGTCCGCGGGCGAGCGCCAGCGGGTCGAAATCATCCGGTGCCTGCTGCAAAACCCGCGCCTGCTGATCATGGACGAACCCACCTCGGTGCTGACACCCCAGGAGGTGGAGATCCTGTTCGAAACGCTCCGCAAGCTGAAATCCGAAGGCACGGCAATTCTCTATATCAGCCACAAACTGGAGGAGATCCGCACGCTGTGCGACCATGCGACCGTGCTGAGGCTGGGAAAGAAAGTCGCCACCTGCACGCCGTCCGAGACGACCGCGCGTGCGATGGCGGAAATGATGATCGGGGCGAGTTTTGCCGCGCCAGCGCCAAAGACGAAGACACCCGGAGACGTTCTTTTGCGCGTGGACAGCCTTACCATGCCAGCCCCTGCGGCCTTTGGCACGCCGCTGCGCGACATCAGCTTCGAGCTGCGCGCCGGAGAAGTGCTGGGCGTTGGCGGCGTCGCTGGTAACGGGCAGGACGAGTTACTTCAGTCGCTCTCCGGGGAACGGCCGCCGCCGCGCGGCACGATTTGGGTCAAGGGCGTGGATGTCAGCCGAGATGGCCCGGTCGCGCGGCGTGCAGCGGGGTTCCTGTCTGCGCCGGAGGAACGTTTGGGCCACGCAGCCGCGCCTGACATGAGCCTGACCGAAAATGCAGTCCTCACTGCCGGTCTGCGGGAAGGCCTGGTTCGCAATGGCCTCATCAACTGGCGCCACGCAGACGCTTTTGCACAAGGTGTCATCGACCGCTTCGACGTGCGCACTCCGGGCACCCATGTTGCGGCCCGCGCGCTGTCGGGCGGCAACCTGCAAAAATTCGTCATTGGCCGCGAGGTGGCGCAAAACCCGGATATCCTCGTGGTGAACCAACCGACATGGGGTGTCGACGCCGCCGCCGCCGCCGCGATCCGGCAGGCCTTGCTGGACCTGGCCACGGAGGGCACCGCGATCCTTGTCATCAGCCAGGACCTGGACGAGTTGATGCAGATTGCAGACCGCTTTGGGGCGCTCAACGAAGGGCGGCTGTCGGAGCTCAAGCCTGTGGGACAGCTCACCATGGAGGAAATCGGCCTTATGATGGGTGGCGCGCATGACATGGAGGTGGCGCATGTTGCAGACTGATCCCGGCGCGCAGTGGAACTGCAAAGCTGCAAAGTCTGATTTGCAAATTTTTGCGGAGACAACGCCTGACGGGTGCGCGCGCTTCCGCCGTTCTTCTCTTTCCAAATATGCAGATCCCGCCGCCTGCCACCTGGCACATTCGGAGGGATCTGCATGATCCGGCTTGAAAAGCGCCCGCAGCCCTCGAAAACCTGGACAGTGGCGACGCCGATCCTGGCAGTGGTCCTGACGATGATTTTCGGCGGTATCATGTTCGGCCTGATTGGCACATCGCCGGTCGAAGCGATCCGGACGATTTTCTGGGACCCGTTGTTCCACCCGCAATTCGCGAATTTCTCGCGGCCGCAACTCTTGGTCAAGGCCGGCCCGTTGATCCTCATTGCCATCGGCCTGTCCATCGGCTTCCGGGCCGGCATCTGGAATATCGGGGCCGAGGGCCAGTATATCATGGGAGCCATCGTCGGCGCGGCAGCCGGGCTGGCGCTTTATCCGATGGAGTCGGCGCTGATCCTGCCTTTGATGATCGTTGCAGGCGCCCTCGGGGGGTGGGCCTGGGCGATGATTCCCGGCCTGCTCAAGGTGAAATTCGGCACGAATGAAATCCTCGTATCGCTGATGCTGGTCTACGTGGCCGAGAATATCCTTGCCTCGGTCTCCTCGGGCGTGTTGCGCAACCCCGAAGGCATGGGCTTTCCCGGGTCACGCAACCTCGCGCAATGGTCCTCGTCCCAGAACCTCGACTTGATCCCGGGTACGGGGATGCATCTGGGTGTTCTGTCGGCCTTCATCGCGGTCATCCTCGCTTATGTGCTGCTCACACGGCATATTCAGGGGTTCAACATTCGCCTGTCAGGGCAGGCCCCGCGCGCCGCGAAATTCGCGGGAGTGGCCCCCGCGCGGATCATTCTGTTCTGTCTCGGGATGGCCGGGGCGCTGGCCGGAATGGCGGGCCTGTTCGAGGTCACGGGGCCCGCAGGGCAAGTCAGCATCGACTTCGGGTCGGGCTACGGCTTCACCGCGATCATCGTGGCCTTTCTGGGCCGCTTGCATCCGGTGGGTATCCTGCTGGCCGGGCTGCTGATGGCGCTGACCTATATCGGCGGCGAGTTGGCGCAACTGATGCTGGGCGTGCCCGGCGCGTCGATCCAGTTGTTCCAAGGGATGTTGCTGTTCTTCCTGCTGGGGGTCGACGTTCTGACAAATTATCGCGTCCGGTTCGGCGCAGGCGAGGTGGCATGATGGACCTGAGCAACATCAATCCGATCCTGCTGATCGCCTCGATCATGATCTCGGCCACGCCGATCCTGCTGGCCGCTCTGGGTGAAATGGTGGTCGAGAAATCAGGCGTTCTGAACCTCGGGGTCGAGGGCATGATGATCTCGGGCGCCGTGATCGGTTTCATCGTCGCGATCAACACCGGCGCGCCGCTTCTGGGCTTTGCCACGGCGGCGGTGGCGGGTGCGGTCCTGTCGCTGAGTTTTGGCATTCTGACGCAGGTGCTCCTGTCCAATCAGGTGGCCACTGGTCTGGGCCTGACACTGTTGGGGCTGGGGCTGTCATCGCTTCTGGGCAAACCGTATGAGGGGATGAAAGCGGAAACCCTGCCGAAGCTCGACATCCCCGTTCTGGGCGATCTGCCCGTGGTGGGGCGGATGCTGTTCAGCCATGACATCATGGTCTATCTCAGCCTCGCGCTGGTGGTCGCGGTCTGGGCCTTCCTCAAGTACACCCGCGCGGGGCTGATCCTGCGCGCGGTGGGCGAAAGCCATGACAGCGCCCATGCGCTGGGCTACAAGGTGGTGCGCGTGCGCCTGCTGGCGATCATGTTCGGCGGCGCCTGTGCCGGTCTTGGGGGCGCCTATCTGAGCCTCGTGCGGGTTCCGCAATGGACCGAAGGCATGACTGCCGGGGCCGGCTGGATCGCGCTGGCCATCGTGGTGTTTGCCAGCTGGCGCGCCGGGCGGGTCCTGATCGGAGCCTATCTTTTTGGCGGGATCACTGTGCTGCAACTCAATTTGCAAGCCGCCGGATTGACTTGGGGTGTGCAATACTTGTCGATGTCACCGTATCTGATAACCATCCTTGTGCTTGTTTTCATCTCGTCCAACCGCAGCCGCAGCAATCATGACGCGCCCGCGACCCTTGGACGGACCTTCCATGCAACCCGCTGAGACCACGTGGGCGCATCACAACCAACGGGGCATCTGCTGCCTCACCAACCGGGAGTAACACTATGATCCGCAGAACACTTCTAGCGACGGCCGCCGCCGGCCTGACGCTGGCCCTCGGCGCGCCTGCCATGGCGCAAGACGATCCGACGAAAGCCTGTTTCGTCTATGTCGGCCCCATCGGGGACGGGGGCTGGACCTATCAGCACCACCAGGGCGCGCTGGCCTTGCAAGAGGAATACGGCGATGCCGTCGAGATTGCTTATCAGGAAAGTGTGCCGGAAGGCGCCGATTCCGAGCGTGTGATCACCCAGATGGCGCTGTCGGGCTGTGACATCATCTTCACCACGTCCTTCGGTTACATGGACCCGACCAACAACGTCGCGGCCAAGTTCCCGGATGTGAAGTTCGAACACTCCACCGGCTACAAGCGCGAGCATCCGAACGTGTCGACCTATAACGCGCGCTTCTACGAAGGCCGCGCCGTGGTGGGCCACATTGCTGGCAAGATGACCGAGACCAACAAGATCGGCTATATCGGGTCCTTCCCGATCCCCGAGGTGATCATGGGCATCAATTCCTACTATCATCACGCCAAGCTGGCGAACCCGGAGGTCGAACTGGTCGTGACATGGGCCTACACTTGGTTCGACCCGGCGAAAGAGGCCGACGCGGCGCGTGCGATGCTCGATCAGGGCGTTGACGTGATCACCGCGCACACCGATTCAACCGCGCCTCTGGCGGAAATCGGCAAGGAAGATGGCTCTGCATGGGGCTTTGGCCAGGCATCCGACATGGCGGCCTTCATGACCAACGAGGACGGCACACCGGGACCGCGCATCGCGTCGATCATCGACGACTGGTCGCCCTATTACATCAAGCGCGTGGGCCAGTTGATGGACGGCACCTACGAGCAGATCGACAGCTGGGCCGGCATGCCCGAAGGGGAGGTCGTGATCGGCGAGATGAACGACGCGATTCCCGATGACGTGAAGGCCGAGGCGGAAGCCCTGATCGCATCGATCGAAACCGGTGAATACCATCCCTTCACCGGCCCGATCAACAAGCAGGACGGATCCGCATGGCTTGCCGAGGGCGAGACGGCCAAGGACGGCACGTTGCTGGGCATGGATTTCTACATCGAAGGCATCACCGGCGACATTCCGAATTGATTGACCGCAGGTCGATATGAAAAGACGCAAAAGCCCCGCGATATGCGGGGCTTTTGATTTTGCAGGACCCGCATTTTCAAGCCGATGGTTTACGTGGCCGCAAGACCGTCCGCTTCGATCTGTTCAAACAGGGCGTCGAACTTGTCTTGCAGGCGACGCGGCCTGTGGCTGACGGATTTCGCCGCTTCGTAATTGTCCATCTTGCCGTCGCCTTCGACGACAATCATACCCGCCATGGCAAGCGACACATGCGGCTGGCACACGTATCCGTAGAACCCTGGCACCTGGAGGTTCAGTTCGACCTCTTCATTGATCCCGCCGCGCCAGTCGTCGGCCCCGTCGGGCAGCATCCCGTCAACAGATACCGTGTTATGCCCCCGGTCAGTGGGGATGAAACGCAGGGTGTCACCGGGCTGTGCCACGATGATGTCCGGGTAGAACACCATATTGATCCGCTCTTCGGGGTGGCGGTTCAGCATTTCGACGTCCAGCGTCTGCTGCGCGAAGGCCCGTCGCGGTGCCAAGGCTGCCGCTGTTGCAGCGCTTGCGGTCATTAAAAGCTGTCGGCGTTTCATCATGAATGGCATTATTCTGCTCCTGAACATTCTTCATGTTGCTGCGTGCACACAGGTTCGTTGCTGTGCAAATTGCAGCCTGCGTTGTCTCACGCATCAACAAGTAGGAGGAATGGAGCCGTGGAAACGCCCGTCTCACAGAGATGTCAGACGGGGTGGACATGCTGAAATCTTGGCTACATACAACGTGCCATTCAGTCAGATTGAACCGACATCAGGTAAGCAACCAGATCGGCCATCGGTTGCGGAACAAGGATGGGCTGAGCATCGGCGAGTTTCATCGGTACATTCGCAACCCCCTCGAAATACGGCCCGAACACCGGCATCGGGGATCCATGGCTCACAAGTGGGTCTGTCCCGTCGATCCGCTTGAGAACCCGCTCCAATGGAAATGTACCGTCATTTCGGCTGGAAAGCGTGGTGAGGTCGATCGGTTGCAAGACAAGCGCCGGGGCCAACGGACCCTGCCCCTCGGCATCGGCACCATGACAACTTGCGCAATGCGTCTGGTACAACGCGCGCCCTTGGTCAGCATCTTGCGCTGGCAGGGCCGTTGCCGACAGACACAGCGCGATAAGGCAGGCAGTGGATCGTCGCATGGGCTTTCTCCTTCTGTCTGAAACACGGGCAATTCTAGGCGCCGTGACAAAAACCCGCGTTGATCGGGATCAATCGCTTTGTCGTTTCCGTCAGGCAGGCTAACCTTTGTGGCGGATGCACGGGAGACGACGATGCGGTATGTGTTGATCTGTTTGATCTGTCTCGCACCGCCCCTTCGGGCGCAGGACACCGATCTTGAGCTGGTTCTGCTGGCCGATGCGTCCGGCTCCATCGACCAGCGCGAGATCGAGTTTCAGCGCCAGGGATACGCGCAGGCGATCACTGATCCCGAGGTGCTCGCTGCCATTGCCGATACGGCCTATGGCTCGATCGCCGTGACCTATGTCGAATGGGCCGCCAACCAGGCCGTTGTCGCCGACTGGCGCCGGATCGACGGGCCGCAGAGCGCAGCCGATTTCGCCGCAGAATTGCTGAACAAACCGCGACAGGCTTACGGCCGCAACGCCATCGGTGCCGCGCTGATCGAAGGGTTGCGGCTGATGGACACCAATGAATTCGACGGCTGGCGGCGGGTGATCGACTTTTCTGGGGATTCCGCGCGCAGCTATTCCGGACCCTCCATCGCCGAGGCGCGCGACACGGTTGTCGCCGCTGGCGTGACAATCAACGCCTTGCCGATCCTGCGTCCCGACGACCCCGGCCGCGCGCAAGGCGGGCTGGAAGCGCAATACGAGGCGCAGATCATTGGCGGGCTGGGCGCCTTCGTCGTGACGGCCGAGGATCGCGCGTCGTTTGCCGACGCGGTGAAACGCAAACTGATCCTCGAGATTTCAGGCGAGATGCCATCGCGCGACGTGGCGGATGTGTCGTCCCCCCGGCCCTGACCTGCAAGCCCCTTGGAAAGGGTCCTGCGCGCGCAAAGACGGGGTCGAAAGCGGTGATGCGCCGTCCCGGTCCGGGCTGCACGTCCCTTGCGTTTGCCGCCCCCGCCTGCGCGGGACACCCGGTCCGGGGCTTATGCGCGTTCAGCGGCCACCAGTGTGCGGGCAAGATCACGGAACGCCCCGGCTTGCGGGCTGTCGGGTTTCGACACGACGATCGGCGTGCCGTCATCGGATGAGGTCCGGATATCTATATGCAACGGGATCTCGGCCAGCAGGGGTATGCCCAGTTTCGCGGATTCCGCCGAGACACCACCGTGACCGAAGATGTGTTCCTCGTGGCCGCAATTCGAACAGATATGCGTCGACATGTTCTCGATAAGCCCGACAATCGGCACGTTCATCTGGTTGAACATATCGATCCCCTTGCGCGCATCGAGCAGCGCCACGTCCTGCGGCGTCGAGACCACGATGGCGCCATCCACATGGGCCTTCTGTGCCAGCGTCATCTGCACGTCACCGGTGCCCGGTGGCAGGTCCACCAACAGGACATCCAGAGCGCCCCATTGCACCTGCATCAACATCTGCTGCAAAGCGCCCATGAGCATCGGGCCGCGCCAGACGACCGCCTGGCCTTCGTTAACCATCAGCCCGATGGACATCATGGTGACGCCGAAATTGCGCATCGGCAGGATCGTCTTGCCATCAGGGCTGGCGGGACGACCCGACACACCCAGCATGCGCGGCTGGCTGGGGCCGAAGACATCGGCGTCAAGAAGACCGACCTTGCGGCCCTCTGCCGCCAACGCGCAGGCAAGGTTCGCCGACACGGTGGACTTGCCCACGCCCCCCTTGCCCGAGGCAATCGCGATGATCCGGTCAACGCCGGGAATTTTCTCGGGGCCTGCCGGTTTCGACTTGGCCCCGCCTTTCAAATCCGGCGGCGGTTTGGGCGCGGAATGAGCGGTCATCACTGCCGACACAGATGTGACGCCCAGTGCCTTGACCGCGTCCTCGGCCGCCTGCCGCACAGGGCCATAGGCTTCGGCCCGGTCCTCTGCCACCTCGACGACGAAACGCACCGCGTCGCCATCCACATGCAGCGCCCGCACAACGCCGGCAGACACGATATCCTTGCCGGAGTCCGGATCGGTCACGGATTTCAGCGCGGCAATGACCGCCTCTCTCTCGATGGCCACGGTCAGTCCTGTCCGGTGATCTTGCCGGTCACGACATGTTCGAGGTCAAGCTCATCAATCGTCAGCACAACCTTCGCGTCAAATGTCTTGCCGCTGATGTCGGCGTTGCGCATCGCCTCTTCGATGACCTGCTGGGACGTCACCCCGACCTGCTTGAGGAACTTGCGCATCGACATGTTGAAATCATCGCTCATATTTTCTCTCCTTGCGGTCCCTGCCCATGTCCGACGAGCTAGAGCAGTGACGGGTCTAAGCCAGCGCCCCGGTGCATTCAACCAAGCCGCACCCCGCGCAAGTCGGCAGCGGGCGTCCCGCTTTTTGTCCCGGCTGGCCAAGCGACGCCGGCGATGCCGCCTTTATCGACGCCTCAGGTCCCGACGCGCAGCACCGCAGACCTTTGCCGAAGCATCGCGATGACGCTGAGCGCGGTGATCTTGCCCGTTGCGGGGTTCTCATCGCTCGGCCGATTCTGGATCTCCATGGTGAAATCCGAACTGTCCGAGGTCACACGCACCGTGTGCAGATTCCGCTCCAGCGCCGGATCAGCCCAGACCTCCATCCGCGTGCAGTCCGGCCCAAACCCGGCAAGGCTCACCGCTGCCGCCACGTTCACATTCGCCGGGAACACCTTCGCAACCTCGCTGACGGTACCGCCAAGAACCAGAAACGGCTCGGACAAATGGCCAAGATCGATCTTGTTTTCCACGACATATGGCGCCTTGACCAAGCCCGCCACGGGCTTTCGCGTCTCGATTACCACGGAATGCAATTCGCCCACCGCGGCACCCTTGATCGCGTCCAGCCCCAACATCGCGCCCGACGGCACAGAGATCCGCGCGCCCGTGGTCTCGGCCAGATCGAACAGGGCTTGCTGGCCCAGTAGTTGGCTTGCCGACAGGACAACCAGTTCCTTGCCGGCCTCGATGACGGGTCGCGCCAAATCCATGAAAAGCCCCGGCGGCAAGGTTTCGATCACGATATCGGCATGTGCAGCGATCTCGTCCAAAGCATAGACCGGCACCGCCCGCGACAATGCCGCGTTGGCCTCGGCCGCCCGCGCATCACTGCGCGCACAGATACCGGTCAAAGAGCAGCCCGGTATCGTGCCGCGATCCAGTTCCAGCGCCACGCGCATGCCAATGGCGCCTATTCCGGCAATCCCGACCCTCATGCGCGGTACCGCCGGGTCATTTCGACAATCCGGTGCCCTGCCGCCACCGACGCCGCGTGATCCTGCGAAAAATTGAGCCGCACGCTAGACGCGGTATGCGGCGCGAACTCCGATCCCGGCGTCACTGTCACCCCGGCCTGTATCCGCAAGAGCCGCACGAATTCCTCGGGCGACACGACCAGCTGCGGCAGTTTCGGGAACAGATAGCTTCCTGCCTGCGGACAGGCGGTCGGGAACCCGGCGTCGCGGAAGATGGCCAGAAGATCGTCCCTGATCGCCTCATGCTGCGCGATGCGCTCCTGCATCCAGCCTTTCGGTTCATGGAACCACGTCCGCAGCGCCGCTTGCGAATAACCGGCCGCGCGCAGCGACACGATGGCTTGCAGCTTTTCCATCCTGTCGATCAAGGCTGCCGCCCCGAAGGCGACGCCAAGGCGAAAGCCACTGAGCGATTCCGTCTTCGACGGCCCCATGATCGTAATCACGTTTTCGGGCCGGTCTGCACAGGCGCGCAGATGGGTAAAGCTTTCACCGCTGTAAAGCAGCCGGGAGTAAAGCTGATCCACGATCACCGTCACACCATGCCGCGCCGCCAGCCGCGCGATTTCGCGGATCGACGCCTCGGGCGTCACGACACCCGTCGGGTTGTTCGGGGTGGAGAAGACAAGCACCTCGGCCCCTGCCGCAAACGCGTCTTCCAACTGGCCAAGATCGGGACCGTTCTTTGCCGCACTGTCCTGATAGTGCAATGTCACGGGCAGGATCTCCCCACCGAAAAACGTCACCAGCTTGCGGTTGGCGAAATAGTCCGGCTCCAGCACCACGACCTTGGTGCCCTGGTCCACCACCGCCCCAAGCGCGAGAAACAACGCGCCTTGCGTGCCCGGCGTGATGATCAACTCGTCCACCGGATCGACGGGTGCGTTGGTAAAGGCGGCCAGGCTGGCTGCCACGGTCTCGCGCAGATCAGCCGCGCCACGATACTCGGTATAGGCCTGCGCGCCCCCTGTCGCGAACCCGGCCTCCCATGCGTCACGGGCACCCGGTGTCGGCGTAAAGGCATCCACGTCACCATGCGAAAAATCCACCGGCACACCGGGCAGGATATCCCCACGCATCACCGATTGCAGATCGTCGCCGGTCTGGCGCGCTTCCTGACCCGGTGCATTCTCGGCCCCCAGCCGCGCAAATTTTGCGTCCAGCCTGCTCATGAGTCGCTCTCCCTATTCTGATCTTTGCATTGCATAACCCGCCCAGACGATCTCTGCCAGTTCTCACGACACGCGGGTCTTGCGCCGCCGGGACAGACCCTCTTTCCTCATGCGACAGGAAATGACACGGGTTTCGGGGTCCGACATCAAAAGCAACAGCCTTCTGGGGGCCGGCGCCCAAATTCCGCCACTTGCCTGTGGCAGGACAATTCGCAAAACTCAGCGAAACGGGTAGAGCCAGACCCGGTAATCATCCACGAGCGTTTGCGCATGTTCGATCTGCTCCGGTGTCATTTTCTTGACCACCTCCTCGACCGAGACCGCCGCGTCGGGGTCGCCGCCGATCGTGCTCAGCTGGTACCAGAGGAAGGCCCGCACGAGATCGGGGGCGGGCATGCCCAATCCGGTCTCGTAATACCATCCGACACCCGATTGCGCGCCCGCATGGCCCTTCATCGCGGACCGCAGGTACCAGTCAAAGGCGCGGACATAGTCCTGCTCGACCCCCAGACCCAGCGCGTACATCACACCGATCAGTTCCTCGGCCTCGGCATTGCCCGAGCGCGCCGCAGGCCAGAGCGCCTCGCGCGCTTCTGCAAACTGCCCCTCCTCCATCAGGTCGCGCGCGTCCTCGATATCGGCAAGGGCCGGTCCCGCAAACGTGCACAGAACAAACAACCATCCGCTCGGCTTCATCTTGGTTTGCTCTTCCCTTTGTGCCTCGGCGCCCGGATGGCCCTGGCCGAGCCGATCACTGCCGAGGATTTCATCGATTTCGACGCGGGTCAGGCCAAACTGGGCCAGCTTTTATTCTACGACAAGATCCTGGCAGGCAACAGGAATATTTCCTGCGGCACCTGCCATCATCACGATCTCGGGGGCACTGACGGTCTGTCGCTCGGCATCGGTGAGGGGGGCCGCGGCCTTGGTCCGGACCGCACGCCCGGCGATGGCGCGGACCGCATTGCCAAGCGCATACCGCGCAACGCGCCGGCGCTGTGGAACCTTGGACACAAGGACGTGGACACCCTTTTCCACGATGGACGGCTGGAGGTGTCGGATATCTACGGCAATGGCTTTGACAGCCCGGCGGAAGAATGGCTGCCACAGGGGCTTGAAACGGTGCTGGCCGCGCAGGCGCTTTTGCCGATGGCATCGCAGTTCGAAATGGCTGGCAACGTTGGCGAAAACGCCGTGATCGGAGCGGTGACCGACCGGATCGATCTGGGTTGGCCGATCCTCGCCAAGCGGGTGCGCACGATCCCCGAATACGGCGCCATGTTCGTTGCGGCATTCGACCATATCGACCGGCCCGAGGATGTCACGATTGTCGAGATCGGAAATGCACTGGCGGCCTTTATCGGAACGGAGTGGGCAAATTACGATAGCCCCTATGACGCGTTCCTGACCGATGGAACCCCGCTGCCTGCCGATGCCGAGCGTGGGCGGCACTTGTTCTTTGGCAAGGCAGGCTGCGCGCAGTGTCACAATGGGCCGCTGCTGAGCGATCAGGATTTCCACGCGATGGCGCTGCCCGCCTTTGGCCCCGGCCGCACGCGCCGCTGGGATCCGGTCCCGCGCGACGTCGGGCGCATGGGCGCGACCGACGATCTGGAAGACGCCTACCGCTTTCGCACACCGCAGCTGCGCAATGTCGCGCTGACCGCGCCTTACGGGCATAACGGGGCCTACACCTCGTTGCGCGATATGGTGCGTCACATGGCCGACCCGGCCAAGGCACGGGCCGATTGGACCCCGGCACAGGCAAAACTGCCCGAAATTTCATGGCTGCACGAGATTGATTTCGTGATCCGGTCCGACCGTTTCGAAATGGCACGACAGGCGGCAACACTCGATACCCGCCCCGTGACGCTCTCCGAGGCAGAGGTCGACGATATCGTGGCGTTCCTCGAAAGCCTGACCGGTAAAACGGCCCTGGACCGCCCTCTGGGACGGCCCGACAGGGTGCCAAGCGGACTGCCGGTCGATTGAGTCGCGAAAAAACGCGGGCAGATGGTTTATTCCACGCTTTCGTGGATTTGACCGTGTTCAAGACGCCTTGAGGAAGTCTCGGATCACCGGTTGTTTGGCTGGTTTTTTCGACAGGCTCTTGAGCAGTTTTGCCAGCTTCGGCTCGCTCACACGCTTGGCTGCATCCTTGGCGCTGAACCAACGGCGCTTGCGTTGGCCGCGCTCTTTCCAATTGCGCTTCAGTTTTTCGACAACCATCGGATAGACATCGACCTCGCATTTCAGCGAGCTGCCATCGCCAAGCCTCTTCTTGTAGGTGTAGGTGCCGATCACATCCTGCCCGATATAGCCAACCGCGCCCGCCTCTTCCAGCGCTTCGATCTCGGCGGCAGTCCACGGCTTTTTGCCATCCATGGTCCATCCCTTCGGCATGATCCAGCGCCCGGTATCCCGCGAGGTGACCATCAGCACCCGGAAATCGCCGTTGTCTTTCCAACGCATTGGCAATGCCGCGATTTGTTTGCCAGTTTCGGCCATGCCCCACCGTTACTTGTTGTTAAAAATGCACTCGATATCCAGAAAATACATATCTTGCATACATTTGGCAAACATACCGCGTCCAGATGACAAGACCTTAAAGACCACTCAGGTCTTTCAAATGCGTCAGGACGGCATCAACGCCGTCCTCTTGCCGTATCGACGCAAAGACGAAGGGCCGATCGTTGCGCACTCGTGTCGCGTCGCGCTTCATCACGTCGAGGGACGCGCCGACATGCGGGGCAAGATCGGTCTTGTTGATCACCAGGATGTCCGACCGGGTCAGCGCCGGGCCGCCCTTGCGCGGGATCTCCTCTCCCGCCGCGACGTCGATCACATAGAGCGTCACATCGGCCAGTTCCGGGCTGAAGGTGGCCGACAGGTTGTCGCCACCCGATTCGATCAATACGACCTCGACATCCGGGTGGCGTTTGACCATCTCGGCCACGGCGGCAAGGTTGATCGACGCGTCCTCGCGGATCGCGGTGTGCGGGCAGCCGCCGGTTTCCACCCCGATCACCCGGTCCTGCGGCAGGATCTGCATCCGCATCAACGCTTCGGCGTCTTCCTGCGTGTAGATGTCATTGGTGATCACCCCCACCGAATGAGTCTCTTTCAACCGTTTGGCGAGCGCCGCCGTGAGCGAGGTTTTCCCGGCCCCCACCGGGCCGCCGATACCAACGCGTAAGGGTCCATTGCGGGAGGTCATGTGCGGAAAATCCTTGGGCTGAGGGTTTCGTGACGCATTGCCGCGATATCGGCGGCAAAGCTCTGGTTTGTCAGATCGTTCAGGGTCTTGTCCTTGCTTGCCCTTGCGACGTCCGAGCAAAGCGGCGCAAGGGCGGCGACGATCCGCTGCGCCTCGGTCTGGCCCAGCGCCATCAGGCGTTGGCAGGCGGCGACCACGGCACTCACCCAGGCATGCAGGTACATTTGCACCGCAAGCGTCAGCGGCAGGTCAAGTTGGCGGATACCGACTCCAAGAGCGACAGGATAAGTCAGGCCCGTCGCCTCGACGTGCCAGGTCGCGCGCAGTTGGGCACAAAAGGCCGCCCCCTGCGCGTCGATCTCCAGCAGACGTTCGCGGCTGGGGCAGACGGCCCGCGCAATCTGGTCCACCTCGATTGGATTGACCGCATGGGCCGCAACCCGGATCAGGATCGCGTCGACCATCCCGTTTCCGTCGCGCAGCATGTCCGACAGCCAATCCTCCACTGTTGCGGGCGTGACGACCCCGTCGGCAATCGCCTGCTCCAGCCCGCTGGAATAGGCGAAGGCCCCGATGGGAAAGCCCGGCGACAACCATTGCGCCAGCGTCAGGACCGGGTCAGTGGGCGTGCGAATGGGTCCGTCCATGACCATACGCGCCTCCTTCGGGGGTGAACGGTTCGACACGTTCCATCACCGTGGCACCCAGCTTTCCCAGCATGTCACGGATCACGTGATCGGGCTGGATCAACAGGCGGGTTTGTTCAACCTGGCACGGCGTGTGGCGATTACCGATGTGCCATGCAAGGCGGACGAGATCGTCACCGGTGATCTCCAGAAGCGGTTCCGGGGCGGCGATCACCTCGATCTCGCGCCCGTCCCCGAGTTTGAGCGCGCCTTTTTGATCGAGCGATGTGGTCTGTTCCAGATCGAGCAGGAAGGACAGGCCGCCATCGGTGGTCAGAACGCGCCGCCGCAGGAAGCGGGACTCGTAGCTTAGGGAAATCGTGTCGGCAGGGGTGCCGTGGGTGTGGGGGTGGTAGGTAGAGGCTGTGAGCATCTGGGACTTCTCAGGTTAGCGATGTGACGCGACCGACCAGGCGCATCAGGCCGCGTTGCGACGTGCATGCCCTTGGACCGGCCCGCATCAAAACAGGAAATACCGCTGCGCCATCGGCAGGACCTCGGCGGGTTCGCAGATCAGCAATTCGCCATCGGCGCGCACTTCGTAGGTTTCAGGGTTCACCTCGACCTTGGGGGTGGCACTGTTCAGCTTGAGGTCAGACTTTCCGATCCCGCGCGTGTTCTGCACGGCCAGCGTTTTCTTGGCGATGCCAAGCGTGTCGCCGATGCCATCTGCCTGCGCCGCTTCGGACACGAAGACCACCGCAGAGTGTTCGACGCTGCGCCCGTAGGCCCCGAACATGGGCCGCGAATAAACCGGTTGCGGCGTCGGGATCGACGCGTTGGGATCACCCATCTGGGCACAGGCAATGGTGCCGCCCAGCAGAACCATATCGGGTTTCACGCCAAAGAACGCCGGGTTCCAGAGGCACAGGTCGGCGCGTTTGCCTTCCTCGATGCTGCCGATGTGCTGGCTGATACCATGCGCGATGGCCGGGTTGATCGTGTATTTCGCGATATAGCGACGGACGCGCATGTTGTCGTTTTCGCCGGTTTCCTCGGCCAGCCGCCCGCGTTGCTTGCGCATCTTGTCGGCGGTTTGCCAGGTGCGAATGATCACCTCGCCCACCCGGCCCATCGCCTGGCTGTCAGACGCGATGATCGAAAACGCCCCCATGTCGTGCAGGATATCCTCGGCCGCGATGGTCTCGCGCCGGATACGGCTTTCGGCAAAGGCGATGTCCTCGGGAATGCATTTGTCGAGATGGTGACAGACCATGAGCATGTCGAGATGCTCTTCCAGCGTGTTCACCGTGAAAGGCCGCGTCGGGTTGGTCGAGGACGGCAGGACGTGCTCTTCGCCACAGATCTTGATGATGTCCGGCGCGTGCCCGCCCCCTGCCCCTTCGGTATGGAAAGCGTGGATCGTGCGGCCCTTCATGGCCTTGACGGTGTGTTCGACAAAGCCGCTTTCGTTCAGGGTGTCGGTGTGGATCATCACCTGCACATCCATCGCGTCGGCGACACTCAGGCAGCAGTCGATCGCGGCCGGGGTGGTGCCCCAATCCTCGTGCAGTTTAAGCGCACAGGCCCCCGCCTTGACCTGTTCTTCCAGTGCAGCAGGCAGCGACGCGTTGCCCTTGCCCGCAAAGGCGAGGTTCATCGGAAACGCATCGGCGGCTTGCAACATGCGCCCGATATGCCAGGGACCCGGCGTGCAGGTGGTGGCCAAAGTGCCGTGTGCGGGGCCGGTGCCGCCGCCCAGCATGGTGGTCAGGCCGGAATGCAGCGCGTCCTCGATCTGCTGTGGGCAGATGAAATGAATATGGCTGTCGAAGCCGCCCGCTGTCAGGATGCGCCCCTCGGCCGCGATCACCTCGGTGCCGGGCCCGACGATGATGTCGACGCCCGGTTGCGTGTCGGGATTGCCCGCCTTGCCGATGGTGTGGATGCGCCCGTCGCGCAGGCCGACATCCGCCTTGTAGACGCCGGTATAATCCACGATCAGCGCGTTGGTGATGACCGTGTCCACCGCCCCTTCGGCGCGCGTCACCTGGCTCTGGCCCATGCCGTCGCGGATCACCTTGCCGCCTCCGAACTTGACCTCTTCTCCATAGACAAGGGCATTCCTGCCGCTGCCAGCAACGGTCGCTGTCCCGACAGCCTCGGCAGTCAGGTCCCGTTCCACCTCGATCACCAGGTCGGTATCGGCCAGCCGCAGCTTGTCGCCCACGGTGGGTCCGAACATGGCGGCATATTCCGCGCGTTTGATCTCTACTGGCATATCATTTCCGTTTGATCCCACGTTTCGTCAGGCGGCGATGGTTGGCGCGGATCTTCTGCCGGATCGGCTTGACCGCCGCCGATGCGATGACATCCGCGTTTTCGCCCGCCCATGCGGCCCGCGATGCGTCCTGACCGCCCTTTGAAAAGGCAAAGAGTTTTTCGGTCAGCATCCGGCTGTTTTCAGAGGGCGGCACGGACCAAACGCCCATTGCCCCCAACAGGCGCATCGCAATCACGCCCTGCGCCTGTGCCTTTACAAGGCCGATCTGCACAGCGTTGGACCAATACTCGACCGGCATTACACCCCTGGCCATCCTAAAGCGCTCCCATGACCTGTTGATTGAAACCGATCACACGACCGGCGCCCACCAAGGGGATCACCTGCACCTCGCGGCGTTGTCCCGGTTCGAACCGCACCGCCGTTCCCGGTGCGATATCAAGGCGATGCCCGCGCGCCGCATCCCGGTCGAACTCCAGCGCCGGGTTGGCTTCAGCGAAATGATAATGGCTGCCAACCTGCACCGGACGATCACCGGTATTGGCGACCATCAGCGTGATCGCTTTGCGGTCGGGGTTCAGGGTCAGCGAGCCTTCCGCCGGGAACAGTTCTCCGGGGATCATTTGCGCGCCCGCAAGCGCGCGGCGGCAAGCCCGCCGGCCACGGCGATGAGACCAAGCGCGGAAACCACCGTCAGCCAATGCGCGCCATCATGTGGATGCACATGCGCGCCGGGATGTGCCATGGCGGCAGACGCCCAGGTCAATGCCACCGCAGCCAAAGCAAAACAGTTTTTCATGGTCATACCTCTTCGCTTCTTCTCTTTGACAAACATGCAAATTCACCGGATCGGATTGTGCACCGTCACGAGCTTGGTGCCGTCTGGGAACGTCGCCTCGACCTGCACTTCGTGGATCATTTCGGGCACACCCTCCATGCAGTGGTCGCGGGTGATCACCTGCGCCCCGGCCTGCATCATGTCGGCCACGGACCTGCCGTCGCGCGCGCCTTCGACCACCGTATCGGTGATCAGCGCAATCGCCTCGGGATGGTTCAGCTTCACGCCACGGGCCAGCCGTTTGCGCGCCACTTCGGCGGCCATGGCGACAAGCAACTTGTCCTTTTCGCGGGGGGTCAGATTCATGCCTTACAGTCTCCAGGATCGCGGCAGGGTGTCATCGCTCAGCCTGTCCAGAACAGGGAGCAGGGTCCGGCGCAATGCAAGGCCATCCGCCGCCAGCGCGCGCAGGACCAGCAGACCGTCCTGCACCAGCGACACGCCTGCCGCTTTCGGCAGCATCGCGCGCATCGGTTCCAGGTGCGCTTCGGCCTCCGGCGCGGCAAACACCACAAGTGCCATCGCACGCGCACCAGCGCCAAGTGCCGGACGATCGAGCGCCGTCGCGATATCGCCGTTCAGGGCACTGGCGTCGCGGAACAAGGGCTCGCCGCCCCGGTCAATCGAGATACGATCGGCGAACCGCGCCCGGGTCACGACCTCGCCCATGGCAAGACGTCCGAACAGCACTGGTTCAACGATCAACACACGGGCGTCATCCGCCATCTTGACATGAAGCGACCGGCACAACGCACCGTTCTGGAACAGGATCGTTTCCTGCGGCAGCCAATCAATCCGCGCGCCCCGGTCCGCGACCAGACGGGTGCGCACCTGCGCCGTGCTGTCATCGGCGGTGCGATACACGCGCTCCGCCGCCTGGGTGGTCAGCCGCAGCCGCGCATCGCGCCGTGCCTCGGCCGACACCGAGAACGTGTCCCCGCCTGTCAACCCGCCGGAGGTGTTGAGTATCACTCCCTCCACTGCATCGCGGGCCGGGGTCACAAGTACCTTGGCCGATCCGGTCTGATGCAAATCCGCCAATACCGACGCAGCGGCATCGCGCAGCTTGGCGGCAATGTGCATCTTGCCGTGGGCGCGTGGCGGAAAGGTTGGCAGAGCGGTCAGATGCGTCATGGGTGTCAGTTGTCGTCCGTCATGCGGGGCCGTTTGAACCCGGCTTACGCATCTGGGCAGGAAATGAGATGAGTCGGATGCGTCTCGACCCGCACGCCAGCCCTGCGTGCATGATTATTGGGCTATATTCGCCTTGCTGCACATAATTTGGGCGCCCTCGAAAAGGCGTCGTCACTCCAGCTCCGCACAGTCCGGCAATTTGTTCAGAACCACGTCACGTGACGGTCGCACGCTGTCCGGCAGATCCCGCAAGACCTCGTCCACAACCTCGGCGCTCAACTCCGCCACCTCGCAGGAATAGTCGCCGACCGTTCCCTCGGGATTGCTGTCCTGCCACGCCCGGAAATCCTGCGTCTCGAAGGCCAGCGCGGCCCCGCCACCGACGAACGGCACGGCCACGACCAGGCGCCGCAACCGCGCCTTGGCCTTGGCGCGCGCGACGGCCCGGGCCATTTCCTTGCGGTGGCGCACTGCCGCAGCCGATGCGCTGGCGGACACTGCAGCAACCTGGGCCGACAACGTCAGCGCGTGCAGGCCAAGGGTCACGACGCTGACCGCCAAGGCTGCGCAAAGCCACAACAGGACCACCGTCGACCGCACCCATCGAAACAGGCGCAGCATGGCTCAACGCAAGCTTTGCAACAGCGCCTGCGACGGCGTTCCCGTCACCGGCAGGCCGCGACTGCTCTGATAGGCGCGGATGGCGGTTTCGGTATTCGGTCCGATGACCCCGTCCACGCCTTGCGTATCAAAGCCCCGCTCGGTCAAACGCGTTTGCAACGCGACCCGGTCCGCCTTGGTCAAGCCGTTGGCATCGGGTGGAAAGCGCGCGCGGAGCGGCCCCGCGCCACCGATCCGGTCGGCCAGGTGCCCGACACCGATCGCATAAGCATCGGAATTGTTGTAGCGCTTGATCACACGGAAATTCGAGGTGGTTGCAAAGCGTGGTCCCCCGGGCTGCGGCTGCAGTGACCCGTTGGGCGACGCGCTGCCCCAGCCAAGGCCCCGCGTCCAGCCATTGCGTTGCAGGTACGCGGCCGCGGAGGCCAGTGCATCCGTCGGATCATCTGACCAGATGTCGCGCCGCCCATCGCCGGTATAGTCGACGGCGAATTGCAGGTAAGAGGTCGGAATAAACTGCGTATGTCCCATCGCGCCAGCCCAGCTTCCGGTCATCTGCGCGGCGGGAATATCGCCATTTTTGAGAATTTTCAGCGCCGCGATCAATTGCTGTTCAAAGAAACGTCCACGCCGCCCGTCAAACGCCAGCGTCGAGGTCGCCGAGATCACCGGCACCTGTCCGCGTCGTTCGCCATAGAAACTCTCCAGCCCCCATATCGCGCAGAGGATCCGGGCATCGACGCCGTAGCGCTCCTCCAGCGCATTGAGCGTGCCACGGTGGCGGTCAAAGGCGGCGCGGCCCTTCCGGACCCGCTCGTCCGAGGCCGCGATGGACAGATAATCCTCAAGGCTGCGCGTGAATTCGGTCTGGTTGCGGTCGCGCGTGACAACGCCGGGCAGGTATCCGGTGCCCCGGAATGCCGCCACAAGCGTGGATCGGGAAATCCCCTGCGCCGCGGCGCGCCCCTGAAACGCGGCCACCCAGTTGTCATAGGCGCCGTTCGGCACAGGCCGCAAATTGGCGGGCAAACCTGTTGCCGTGCCGGACGGGCCGGGTCCGCTGCGCGAACAGGCGGATAGGCCAAGGCCAATGAGCCCCAACCCGAAAATGCGTCGGTTCATCTGCATCGCTCTGCCCACCTCATTCTGCGTTTTGCAAGAGTGTGCAGCCAAGCCGGCGCCCGCGCAATGCGGCATCCTGCGACCCCGCCCTTGCCTGCGGATCGCCGCCATGCACCCAAGGGGCCGGACCTGTCGGCAACTGGTTTGACACCTTGGCGTTTCCTGCCAAACTGCCGGCCACCGGACCACAAGGACAGCTTGATCACATGCCCACGCCCTGCATCATCTGCGTCGCCATCACCGGGTCGCTGCCGACCAAGGCCGACAATCCCGCCGTGCCCGTCACGGCATCGGAACAGATCGAAAGCACCCATGCAGCGTTCGAGGCCGGGGCCACGATCATGCATGCCCATGTGCGCAACGATGATGAAACGCCAAGTTCGGATCCGGACCGGTTCGCGCGGCTCAAGGACGGCGTGGAAAAGCACTGTCCGGGCATGATCGTCCAATTGTCGACGGGTGGACGATCGGGCGCCGGCAGGGCGCGCGGCGGCATGCTGCCGCTCGGGCCGGACATGGCGTCGTTGTCCGTCGGGTCGAACAACTTTCCGACCCGCGTCTACGAGAACCCGCCCGACCTCGTGGCGTGGCTCGCCTCGGAGATGAGGACCTACGGCATCAAGCCCGAGATCGAAGCCTTCGACCTGTCGCATATCTTCCGCGCCGCCGCGATGCACAAGGCAGGCGAAATCACGGACACGCCTTACGTGCAATTCGTGATGGGCGTGAAGAACGCGATGCCGGTCGATCGCGAGGTGTTCGATTTCTATGTCCACACCGTCAAGCGCCTGTTTGGCAACGACGCGCCGTGGTGTGCCGCCGGTATCGGGGCGAACCAGATCGTTCTGAATGACTGGGCAATCTCGTCTGGCGGCCATGCACGCACTGGGTTGGAGGACAATGTCCGGCTCGACCGCGATACGCTAGCCCCGTCCAACGCGGCGCTGGTCAACCGCGCGGTCGAGCTGTGCGAGAAATATGACCGCCCCGTCGCCACATGGCAGCAGGCGCGCGCGATGCTTGGCCGGCGCACCATCGTCGCCTGACGCCGGCTTCTCCGGTTTTCAAATATCCTGCGGCTTCGAAGGCTTCCGGGGGCTGGTCTCTCCTGTCTTCGTCACCGCAAACAGGCAATGCGTTCTCGTATCACCCGATAAAAAAACCCCCGCATCCTGCGATGCGGGGGTTTGATTTTCGTATCCGACAGATCGCGATCAGTCGTCGTCGCTTTTCAACGCCGCACCAAGGATGTCGCCCAGCGATGCGCCCGAATCGGAGGATCCGTACTGCTGAACCGCTTCCTTCTCTTCGGCGATTTCGCGCGCCTTGATCGACAGGCCCAGGCGGCGGGTCTTGCTGTCCACGTTGGTCACGCGCACATCGACCTTGTCACCGACACTGAAGCGCTCGGGGCGCTGTTCGGCCCGGTCGCGGCTCAGGTCCGACCGGCGGATGAAGGACTTCATGCCCTCGTACTCCACCTCGATGCCGCCATCCTCGATCGCGGTCACCTGCACGGTGATAATCGAGCCGCGCTTCGTGCCACCGACGGCCTCGGCGAACTTGTCGCCGCCCAGCGCCTTGACCGACAGCGAAATCCGCTCTTTCTCAACATCCACTTCGGTGACAACGGCCTGAACCATGTCGCCCTTGCGGTAGTTCTGGATCGCGTCTTCGCCACGTTCGTCCCATGACAGGTCGGACAGGTGAACCATGCCGTCGATGTCGCCTTCGAGGCCAACAAACAGACCGAATTCGGTGATGTTCTTGACTTCGCCTTCGACTTCTTTGCCCTCGGGGTGTGTTTCTGCAAACACTTCCCACGGGTTGCGCATGGTCTGCTTGAGACCCAGCGACACGCGGCGCTTGGCGCTGTCGATCTCCAGCACCATGACCTCGACCTCTTGCGAGGTGGACACGATCTTGCCGGGATGGACGTTCTTCTTGGTCCAGCTCATCTCCGAGACGTGGACAAGGCCCTCGACACCGGGTTCCAGCTCAACGAAGGCACCGTAATCGGTGATGTTGGTCACGCGGCCCGTATGCACGGATTCCAGCGGATACTTCGCTGCGACCAGATCCCACGGGTCTTCCTGAAGCTGCTTCATGCCAAGGCTGATGCGGTGGGTTTCCTTGTTGATCTTGATGACCTGAACCTTGACCGTCTCGCCGATGGCGAGGATTTCCGACGGGTGGTTCACCCGGCGCCATGCCATGTCGGTCACGTGCAGCAGACCGTCAACACCGCCAAGGTCCACGAAGGCCCCGTATTCGGTGATGTTCTTGACAACACCGTCGACGGCCTGACCTTCGGACAGGTTGCCAATGACCTCGGCGCGCTGTTCGGCGCGGCTCTCTTCGAGGATCGCGCGGCGCGAGACAACGATGTTGCCGCGGCGACGGTCCATCTTGAGGATCTGGAACGGCTGCTTGAGACCCATCAGCGGGCCGGCATCGCGCACCGGGCGCACATCGACCTGGCTGCCGGGCAGGAAGGCCACGGCCCCGCCAAGATCGACGGTAAAGCCGCCCTTGACCCGGCCAAAGATCGCACCTTCGACGCGGGCGTCGTCGGCATAGGCCTTTTCGAGACGATCCCATGCTTCTTCGCGCCGCGCCATTTCGCGGGAAATGACCGCTTCGCCGCGCGCGTTTTCCGCAGAGCGCAAGAAAACCTCGACCTCATCACCGACAGAAATGTCGGGCGCTTCGCCAGGGTTTGCAAATTCCTTGAGATCGACGCGGCCTTCCATCTTGTAGCCGACGTCGATGATGGCCTGGCCCGCCTCGACAGCGATGACCTTGCCTTTGACAACGGACCCTTCGTCCGGTGTGTCCATTTCGAAGCTTTCGTTCAACAGCGCTTCGAATTCTTCCATAGATGCGTTATGAGCCATGTGGCGTCTTTTTCCTTTACGTATCATTTTTCTGGCCGCGCGGTTGTCTCCGCCGGTCTGGGGTGATGCCCGCACTTGTGGCGAACGAATTTGGTCAGGGCATTCACAAAACAAAGAGGGCCGGTAAGTGCCGACCCCTGCTCGATCAATGTCTTGCGGCTATGTTTGCCCTCTGCGACGCGCGGGAATTACCAGAACCCGGGCAGCAAGGCAAGTGTTTACACCGCGCATGTGTCCTTCAGGGTCTGCCGCCGGAGCGATACGGGGCGACTGTCTGCATCATCGCGGCCTGCGTTGTCGGGCCGCTTCGATCACGTCCACCGTCTGCGCCACGGCTTGCGCAATGGTCAGGTCCGATGTGTCCACGACCACCGCGTCCTCGGCCGGGCGCAGCGGGGCATCACTGCGGTTCATGTCGCGGTCATCCCGCGCTTTCACCTCTGCAAGCACCGTCGCGAATTCCGTGTCGTAACCCCGGTCCCGAAGTTCCTCGAAGCGCCTCTGCGCCCGGACTTCGGCGCTTGCGGTCACGAACAGTTTGACCTCGGCCTGCGGACAGATCACCGTGCCGATGTCGCGCCCATCAAGAACCGCCCCGCCAGAGCGCCGCGCAAAAGCGCGCTGAAAATCCAGCAGCGCCGCGCGCACCTCCGGGATCACCGCCACCTTGGAGGCCGCCTGGGCCGTTTCGGCGGTGCGCAGGGCCGGCGTGCCAAGGTCTTCGGCCACAAGGGCATGCGCGGCAGCGATCGGATCTTCCCCGGTCAGCATCCGTGCCCCAACCGCGCGGTAAAGCAGCCCGGTGTCCAGATGCGCCAGGTCGAAATGCGTCGCGACCGCCTTGCTGATCGTGCCCTTGCCAGCCGCAGCTGGTCCGTCGATGGCGATCGTGAAAGGTTGCATCAGTCCGGCTTTCGAAAGGTCATGTAATGCGGCATGCGCCCTTCGCGCAGCGCTTTCATCTCGTAGCGGGTGGAATACCAGTCCTCCCAAGGGTGGCGCCAGTCACCGGGCCGTTCGGCCAGCCATTCGAACCCGGCTTTCGGCACTTCGATCAGGGTTTGGCGGACGTAGTCTGGAATATCGGTGGCAACGCGGAATTCGGCCCCCGGTGCCAGCACGGTGTAAAGCGGGGCAAGATGGTCCTGTGTGACAAACCGCCTGCGATGATGCCGCTTTTTCGGCCATGGATCGGGATAGAGCAGGAACGCCTTCTCGATCGACCCACCGGGCAGAACGTCGAACATGTTGCGCACATCGCCGGGAAAGACCCGCAGGTTGCTGACATCGGCATCGCGGATCTTGCGCAGGAGCATGGCAACGCCGTTGATATACGGCTCGCAGCCGATAATCCCGACATCGGGGTAACGCTGCGCCTGGTGCACAAGATGTTCGCCGGCTCCGAAGCCGATTTCGAGCCAGACAGGCTTGTCTCCGAACATCGCGTCCAGCTTGAGAGGCGCGCGATCCGGGTTGTCTTCCCATGTCACCGGTCCGGGGCTGAGCCTGGCCAGATCCTCGGTCAGATAGGCCTCCTGCGACTTGCGCAGGCCCTTGCCCTTGAACCGGCCATAGAAATTTCGCCATGGTGCGCCGGAGGGGTGCTTTGTCTTTGTCTTGTTCATGCCGCCCCGTTTAGCGTCGGCATCGGCTGGTCGCAACGGCGGTCAGCTTCATGGATCGATCAGGATGGATCCGAGCACATCAAGACCATCACCGGCATGACGCACGACCAACACTTCGCCCGACCGTGTCGTGGTCCCGGTAAGCGCGCGAATATTGACCTGGTGACTTACGACAAAGGGGCGCCCCTGCTGATTTTCCAACAGTTCCAACGCCGCGTCCGTTCGACTGTCGCGTGCCGCGAAATCGCGGAAAAAGGAATTGAATGCGGGCGTGTCTTCTACCGGAGCCAGCGACAAAAGCGTGGCGGTATCCCGGCTCCGGCACCATTGGCTGGTCAACACCACATCAAACGCGTGACCACGGTCGCGAAAGGCGGCACCGAGCCGCTCTGCCTGTGCCCGGCCCCTATCGTTCAGATTGCGCTGGGTGCTGCAATCGCCCAGCGCAAAACGCGCCGGATCACCGGTACCGGGGGCCAGCGCATGTCTCATGATTGCGAACGCGCCGGGGGTATCCAGCGCGTCCCAATCGTTGGCCCAAACCAGCCCGGGCCAAAGCAGAGCGAGGAGCAGGACAGCCCGATGGATCATGTTTGCTCGTCAAGGAAGTCCAGAAGCCCTTGCCAACTGCCCTGATCCGCAGCGAGGTCGTAATCGTTCGAACCGAACACCGTGAAGCTGTGGCGGGCACCGCCGAACACCTCTGCCCCGTGGGTCACACCCGCAGCCTGCAATTCATCCAGCAGCGCCGCAAGGTCAGCCATCCCGGACACCGGATCCGCGGAGCCATGGAACATCATGATCGGCGCGGTGGCAGCAGAGTAATCCTGCCCCTCGGGTGTGCCCAGACCGCCGTGAAAGCTCACGAAGCCATCAAGGTCCGCCCCTGCGCGCGCCGCCTCGAGCACCGCCGCGCCGCCAAAGCAATAGCCCATCATGACATGGGTATCGGTGGCCCCGGTGATGTTCGCGGCCTCTTCGATCGCCCCCATCAGCCGCGCCCGGAATTCCTCGCGGTCGCTGTACATCGCGCCGGACAGGGCACGATATTCATCGACGCTTTGCGGGGTCTCCTCCGCGCCATAGACGTCGATTGCAAAGGCGGTGTAGCCTAGGGCTGCCAGCATTTCGGCGCGGCGTTCCTCGTAATCGGTCATCCCGTCCCAGTCATGTACGATCAGAACGGTGCCCTTCGGCGTGATCGCCGTGTTGGTGGCGACGTACCCTTCATACTCCCGGTCACCGACGGTGTAGCTGTGGTACTCGGCGGACATCTCGGCCTGTGCGGCAGTCGCGGTCAGGGCAAGCGTGGCCAGAAACGGTTTGAACATGAGGATCTCCTTTTTGTTGTGCTGTGGCACTAAAGTTAGCGCTGGATGCAGAAAGACAAACCGCGGCCGCTAGCTGCCGCCGCCCGTCACTGTCAGCCCAAGCAGCCGCCAGACCTGCATCCCGCCGCGATAATAGGAGATCTTGTCTGCGGGAAACCCCGCCTCGACCATGTTGCGGATCGCGGTCGGAGACTGGCCACACCAGATGCCGTTGCAAAACAGTGCAACCTGTTTGGCCCCCGCGCAGTCCCAGCCCTCGAAATCCGGTTCGCAGCCCAGCTGGCCCAATTCGTCCAGGACATAGGGATAGGGGATGTTGATCGCGCCCGGGATCGTCCCCCCCTCGAACCAGTCCGATGTGCGGCTGTCCACGACCACCGCATCGGGGTCTTGCAACAGGTCGATCAATTCCAGCTCTCCGATGGTGCTGACACCCTCGGCGGGCGTGATGGGCTGGATACAAAACTCCGGACAGGGCCGGGAGGTACGGGCCCATTCCCCCGTTACTTCGTTCTCGGTGTCCTGAACCCGTCCGATCTCGACCGGACCGTTTCGGGTTTCAACGGTGGTGGTTGGCATATCCTTGGAAATGCCCACCTCGGTTTCCGCCCCGGCCGCCGTGGCCAAGGCAGCCAGAGCAACGCTCATTGCGATCTGTCTCATCGGGTCTCCTCCTTCGACATGTCAGCTTGTGTGACAAGCCTAGCCGTCGGCGGCCCCGGAGTCACCGGGGGATCAGACCTCTTTCGCCAGCGCCTCGGCCAGATCGGTCCGTTCCCAGCTAAACCCGCCATCCGCCTCGGGCGCGCGGCCGAAATGGCCATAGGCCGCCGTGCGCTCGTAGATCGGCTTGTTCAGTTGCAGATGGGTCCGGATGCCACGCGGGGTGAGGTCCATGACCTTGGGGATCGCCCGCTCGATCGCCGCGGCGTCGATCTCTCCGGTGCCATGCATGTCGGCATAGATCGACAGCGGCTTGGAGACGCCGATCGCATAGCTCAGCTGGATCGTGCAGCGCTCTGCCATGCCCGCCGCGACCACGTTCTTCGCCAGATAGCGCGCCGCATAGGCCGCCGAGCGGTCCACCTTGGTCGGGTCCTTGCCCGAGAACGCACCACCGCCATGCGGGGCCGCCCCGCCATAGGTATCGACGATGATCTTGCGGCCCGTCAGGCCCGCGTCGCCATCCGGTCCGCCGATCACGAATGTGCCGGTCGGGTTCACCCACCATTCGGTATCGTCCATCAGCCAGCCTTCGGGCAACACCTCGCGGATGTAAGGTTCGACGATTTCCCGGATATCCTCGGAGCTTTGACGGTCATCGGCGTGCTGGGTCGACAGCACGACGGAGCGCACGCCCATCGGCTTGCCATTCTGATAGACCACCGAAACCTGCGACTTGGCATCCGGGCGCAAAAGCGGCTCGGCCCCCGATTTGCGCGCCTCCGCCAGTCGGCGCAGGATCGCGTGGCTGAACTGGATCGGTGCGGGCATCAGCGCGTCCGTCTCGTTCGTGGCATAGCCGAACATGATCCCCTGGTCACCCGCGCCCTCATCCTTGTCGCTGGACGCATCGACGCCCTGTGCGATATGCGCGGACTGGGGATGCAGCAGGTTGGTGATCTCGCAGGTTGCGTGGTGAAACTTGTCCTGCTCATAGCCAATGTCCTTGATACAGGCGCGTGCGATATCGGGAATACGCGCCATGTAGCCGTCCAGGCGGGATTGATCTGACAGGCCGACCTCGCCGCCGATCACGACGCGGTTCGTGGTCGCAAAGGTTTCACAGGCGACACGGGCTTCGGGTTCTTCGGAAATCAGCGCATCAAGGATCGCATCCGAGATTCGGTCACAGACCTTATCCGGGTGGCCCTCGGACACGGATTCCGAGGTGAAGATGTAATTTTGTCTGGACATGAGTGCTCCATTGGGGTCTGCCGTCACGTCAGGAAGCCGTTGTGACGGGAATGAGGCTTTGCGTTACGCCCGGGGCGCGGATTGGTCAATGGGATTGCGCTGTTCGCGAATGACCAGCGCCCCAAATGCCACAAAAGCCGCGAGCAAGGCCAGCCAATCTCCCGAGCGCGCATAAAGCGTCGGGGCGCCAGCCACCGGCACGGGCACATCCAGAAATCCGGCCCGCCCCAGAGGCAGCGCGTCGATGATCCGGCCCGCCGGGTCGATCACGGCCGAAATGCCGGTATTGGCCACCCGGATCATCGGAACCCCTTGTTCAATGGCCCGCAAGCGCGCCTGCGCCAAATGCTGTTGCGGCCCCGCATAGGTGCCGAACCACGCATCGTTGGTGATCTGGAGAAGAAGGTCCGGCCGCGATGGCGCGCCATTCACATCTTGCGGAAACACCGCCTCGTAACAGATCAGTGGCAGCGCCTGTCCCAACTGACCAAGATCGACCAGCGCTGGCCCCGGCCCTGCCGAATACCCCGCATCGGCGCGCGCGGCGAGGCCAAGGATATCGAATCGCGCGAAAAAAGATGCAGCCGGCATGTATTCGCCGAAAGGCACCAGATGGTGCTTGTCGTAAAGATCAGAGACCGCGCCCCGCGCGTCCAGCCGGACCAGCGAGTTGAAATACCGCCTCTCTTCTTCGCGCTGAATGCCCAGCACCACCGGCGTGCCGGCGGCAGCTTGCGCGATCACGTCAAAGGTTGCACCCGCGTCGTCCAGCAAGTTCGGCACCGCCGTTTCCGGCCAGACGATCAGATCGGGTTCGGGCCGCTGCGCGGTGAAATCCACCTGACGGTTGAAAAAGACCGGCATATAGGCGCGGTCCCATTTCTGATGCTGCGGCGCATTGGGCTGGATCAGGCGCACGACGGGACGATTCGTCAGGTCTTGCAGCCCCGGGGTCAGGGCTGTGCCGCCGATCCACAGGGCACCTGTCGCCCCGATCACCGCACCGCCGATCACGGCAGAGCGCTGCAAGATTGCCTGCGCGGCCAGCGCCGCGAGCAGCAATGTCACCAATGTCAGGCCATGCGGCCCGAAAACGGCGTGCCACTGCGCAGCCGGCGTGGGTGCCCAGACATAGCCAACCAGCCCCCACGGAAACCCCGTGAACAGGTAAGCGCGCACAAGCTCCATAACGGCCCAGCACAGCGCGATGCCATAGGCCGAACCGCTGACCCGCCGCCCCAGCCAGAAGGCCAGGGCCCAGAGCAGGGCAAGACCGCATGACAGGCCGATGACCGCGAACGGCGCCATCCAGCCCGTCAGGGCCGCATCCACCTGGAACGGCTGGTAAATCCAATGCAATGAGACCGCGAAATAGCCTGTTCCGAACAGCCAGCCCGTCCAGCCCGCCGGGCCCGATGCGCGATCCGCGCGTGACAGCACAAAAAGCGCCACCAGCGCCGCAATGGCGGCCCACCACAGATCGAAGGGCGGCTGGCCCAGCGCAAAGCCTGCCCCCAGCGCCAGTGCTCCGAAACGGCGGGCCAGTGCCATGGTATCAGGCGCTGGGGGCCGTCGCGGCGTCGGCAGCCTCGTGCGCCCGCGCCATGTCCCCCTTGGCGGTGGAGATCAACCTAACCCGCATGCGTTTTATGCGGCGGGGATCGGCGTCGATCACCTCGAACTCGGGGCCTTGCGGGTGCGGCACGACCTCGCCCCGGGCGGGCACATGGCCGGCCAGCATGAAGACCAGCCCTCCAAGCGTATCGATTTCCTCGCCGTCGATATCGTCATGATGCGTCAGCCCCATGCCGATCTCGGCCTCGAATTCCTCAAGCGGGGTGCGGGCGAACGCAAGGTAGACGCCCTGCTTTTCGCGGGTGAAATTGCGACCTTCGTCAAGATCGTGTTCGTCCTCGATGTCGCCGATGACCTGTTCGATCAGGTCCTCGATCGTCACCAGCCCGTCAACCCCGCCATATTCATCGATCACCAAGGCCATGTGCCGCCGCTCGGTCTGCATCTTCGCCAAAAGGACACCGATCGGCATCGACGGCGGCACGAACAAGAGCGGCCGCAGCATCTCCTTGAGGTCGAAATCACCGTTGTCGCCATTGAAGCCGTATTTGAGCGCGATATCCTTGAGATGCGCCATGCCAATCGGTGTATCGAGCGTGCCGGTATAGATCGGCAACCGGGTCATCCCGCTTTCGCGGAAGACACCGACCAGCTCTTCCTTGGTGATCGCATCCGAGACCGAAACGATATCGGCGCGCGGCACCGCAACATCCTCGACGCGCATGCGGCGCAGGTTCATCATGCCGTGTATGGGTGTCATTGCTCGGCTTACCTGGGGTGATGGCACGCTTGCACCCTCGGACTCGGTGCCGCCGAACATGCCGCGCACCCGCGTCAGAAATCCGCGCTCCATTGTTGTGTTGTCCGTCCCTCGCGCGCCCTGCGCCGCGTTAGACGAGTCGTCGTTGTCGTCCATCTTTACCTGTTCCAATGGGACCCGTCCCGGGCCTGATACTCGATATATGGGTCCGCGATCCCCATCTTGCCAAGTATCCGCCCTTCAATAGCTTCCATCAACGTGGCATCACGGTCACGAATGTGATCGTAACCCAAAAGATGCAACACCCCGTGCACAACCAGATGGGTGATGTGATCGCGCAGCGGTTTGCCCGCGGCTTGAGCCTCCCGCAGGCAGGTTTCATAAGCAATGGCGATATCGCCCAGCGCCTCGCCCATGAGCGGATCGGGCGGCGGCGGAGCGGCGGGCGTTTCGCCATCCCTGTCGGGCGCAAGATCAAGGGCGGGCCAGCTCAGGACATTGGTGGGGGCAGGTTTGCCGCGAAATTCGGTGTTCAGCCGGGCAATGCGGGGATCGTCACAGGCCAGGATCGCGATTTCATACCCGGCAATCGGCAACGCCAGATAGTCCAGTGCGGTGCAGGCGGCCTGTTCGGCCAGCGACGCAAAGCCGGTCGCTGTCCAGCGCGGGTCCTCGATGACGATGTCGGTCAATGTGGTCACTGGCTGTCCATTGGGGGCCAGCCCCCAAACCCCCGGAGTTTATCTGGCAAGATGAAGATCAGGGCGTCTCCGCATCCTGCTCATAGGCGTCGATGATCGCCGCCACAAGCGGGTGGCGCACAACATCCTTGCCGGTGAAGTAATTGAAGCTGATTTTCGGGATCGTCTTGAGCAACCGTTCCGCATCCGAAAGGCCAGAGGCAACGCCGCGCGGCAGATCGACCTGTGTCCGGTCGCCCGTGACCACCATGCGCGACCCTTCGCCAAGGCGGGTCAGGAACATCTTCATCTGCATCGAGGTGGCGTTCTGCGCTTCGTCCAGCACCACGAAGGCGTTGGACAGCGTCCGACCGCGCATGAAGGCCAGGGGCGCGATCTCGACGGTCTTTTCCTCGATCATCCGCGCCAGTTGCTTGCCTGGCAGAAAATCGTTCAGCGCATCGTAAAGCGGCTGCATGTAGGGATCGACCTTGTCCTTCATGTCGCCCGGCAGGTAGCCCAGCTTTTCGCCCGCCTCGACTGCCGGACGGCTCAGGATGATCTTGTCGACCTGCCCGGTGATGAACATGTTCACGCCCACTGCCACCGCCAGATAGGTCTTGCCCGTGCCCGCAGGCCCGATACCGAACGCCAGTTCGTTTTCGAACAGCGACCGGACATAGGCTTTTTGCGCATCGGTCCGCGGCTCCACCAACTTCTTGCGGGTCTTGATTTCGACCTTGCCGCCCTCGAACATCTCGATCTGGCCCTCGGGCACCGCGTCCTCGGGCGCCATGCGAAACTCGCGGTCAATATCGGCGGGATTGACACTCTTGCCCTGTTCGAGACGCTGGTAGAGCGCCATGAGCACCTCGCGGGCGTCGGCCTGCGCATCGCGGTCACCATGGATCGCCAACTGGTTCCCCCGGCGCAGGATCTGCACGCCCAATCGCGTTTCGATCTCGGTCAGGTTGCGGTCATATTCGCCGCACAGGTCGATCAGCAAACGGTTATCAGGGAATTCTACAAGCGCATCTGACAATATGTCTGTGGTCACGCGGGTCTCCGGATCAAGGGTGGCGGCATCAGGGTGTCAAGTTCCGTCACGCAGCGCAAGCGCTCACCCCACCGATCAAAGAGGGTCCCCGATCAGCCCGGTCGATCCAGCCTTGAAATTGCCGATCGCGGTGTTGGGTTCATCGGCATTGCCCGAACAGATCGGCCGGCCCCGCGCATCGAGCCGCGGCGTCAGGTACCCTTCAACCCCGTCGTCGATGATCCAGTGATCGCAGCCGTTCGGATCAATCCAGATACCCGCCTGCAATTCGCTCAGCGGCTTGGCATCCCAGCCACGATCGACGCTTTTGTCGGGGGTCGACCTTTCACAGGCCGCCAAGGACACGCAAACGAGGGTTAACATGGTGATCCGAAGCATCGCGGGTCTCCTCAGCGCAGGCACAGGATTTCCACCCGGCGATTCTCGGCCATTCCGGCCGCACTTGCATTGCTGGCGGTGGGGCGGCCTTCGCCGAACCCCCGAACAGAATAAACCCGCGCGCCCGCCTGTTGCGCGACTTGGGCGACCGCCCGGGCGCGCTGTTTGCTCAACCTCATGTTGTAAGCCTCGGAGGCGCGGCTGTCGGTATGGCCTTCGATCACGAACCCGTTGGCCGACCGCGACGCGAAGAACCGTCGCAGCCCCGCGACGCCGGCAGGGGAGATCCGCGCGCTGCCGGTGTCGAACATCGTGTCGGTGGGCACGACGCCACAGCGGCTGATCTCGTGGCAGACCGGCGTTCCATCGCGGCGCAGATGCGGGCTCATGAACCCTTCGATCCCGTCATCCATGGCCCAGTGTTCACAGCCATCCGGATCGATCCAGACCCCGGGGATGTATTTTTCCGCCTGTTGCGCCATGCCGAACTGGGGCACGGCCAGCGCCACGCTGAAGACCAACACGGTCAAACGACTCATCATTCACATACCCCTCGACGGTGGTGCCTGTCCTGCCCGGAGCCAAAACACCCGATTCACCTGCATACTACCAAAGACAGCGGGGCTTGGAAGGGTAAACCTCAAGATGTCGTAGGTGCGTCACCCTTGCGTCACTCCGCCAGCTCGCCCTTGAGCGAATTGCGTCCCGACTCGACGATGCGCACGCGTCGCAGATCGCCAGCCTGCAAGCCGTCTGCCTTGACGTGCACCGCGTGCAAGTGATCGGACTTGCCCACCATCTGCCCCGGCAGGCGCCCCGGCTTTTCGAACAGAACCCCGACCTCCTGGCCCAGCATCGCATCCTGGGCTGCCTTCTGCTGTTCGGTGATCAGGGCCTGCAAACGCTGCAGGCGGTCGTCCTTGACGTCTTCGCTCAACTGGTCGCGTTCGGCCGCGGGCGTGCCGGGCCGGGTGGAGTATTTGAAGCTGTAGGCATAGCCGTAATTCGACGCGCGGATGATGTCCAAGGTCGCCTGGAAATCCTCTTCGGTCTCTTCGGGGAAGCCGACGATGAAATCGCCGGACAAGAGCAAATCGGACCGCGCGGCGCGCAGCTTGTCGATGATCGCCAGATAGCTTTCCGCCGTGTGCTGCCGGTTCATCCGCTTGAGGATACGATCAGAGCCGGACTGCACCGGCAGGTGCAGATAGGGCATCAGTTTCGGACAGGTGCCATGTGCCTCGATCAGGTCGTCTGTCATGTCGTTGGGGTGGCTGGTGGTGAAGCGGATACGCTCCAGCCCGTCGATATCGTTGAGCGCCCAGATCAGACGCGCCAGAGACCAGTCGCCACCCTGCCCGGCGCCGTGATAGGCGTTCACGTTCTGGCCCAGCAAGGTGATTTCGCGGACGCCGCGTTCCACCAGGTCGCGTGCCTCGGTCAAGACACGATCCGCCGGACGGCTGACTTCTGCCCCGCGCGTATAGGGCACCACGCAGAAGGCGCAGAACTTGTCGCAGCCTTCCTGCACGGTCAGGAACGCGGTCGGGCCACGCCGGGCCTTGGGGCGGTTCTTGAGAACCTCGAACTTGTCCTCTTCGGGAAAATCGGTGTCCAGCGCCTTTTCGCCGCCTTGCGCCTTCGCTTCCAGCTCTGGCAGACGATGATAGCTTTGCGGGCCGACAACCAGATCGACCATCGGCTGGCGGCGCATGATCTCCTCACCCTCGGCCTGCGCGACGCAGCCGGCGACACCGATCTTCAGGCCCGGCTTGTCTGCCTTCAGCCCCTTGAAACGGCCCAGCTCGGAATAGACCTTTTCCGCCGCTTTCTCGCGGATATGGCAGGTGTTGAGCAGGATCATGTCTGCATCATCGGGCGTTTGCGTCTCGACATAGCCCCGACCGCCCAGCACCTCGGCCATGCGTTCGCTGTCATAGACGTTCATCTGACAGCCATAGGTTTTGATATACAGCTTTTTCGGCTCAGACATGGTCGAGTCCTCCGGGCAGGTTCAGAGCGTGGCGATACCGCATGTCACCCCTGTCTTGCAATGCACGCTTTTTTCATCGATTCTGCGAAAAATTCCCGCAGAGGACCCTTCATGCGTTTTGCAGGCTACACGGAGTTTCTTTCAAAGGCCCCCCGCGCGATTGCCAAGGGGCCGGTGGCGCTTGTCTTTGTCGAAGACGCGGTCGAGATCGACACGACGCTCCGGCACAACCTGCAACTCGGGTTTGCATCGGTGGTCGCTTTCATGTCACCGACGTTTTCAGTGGCAGACGACGTGGCCGAGCAGATCATTCGGGTCGACGCCGACCTCGCCCGTGACAACAACCGCGAAGAGATCGTGAATGCGATCATCGCCAAGGCGCCCGGCGTCTGGTTCTACACCTGTTACAATACCGAGTACCTGTTCTTCCCGTTCTGTGAAACGCGCACGATCACAGAGCTTTTGGCCTTTCACACCGAAGAACGGCGCGACGCGATGCTGTGTTATGCGGTCGATCTCTATGCCGGGGATCTGGACACCCATCCCGACGCCGTGTGCCTGGACGACGCACATCTCGACCGGTCAGGGTATTATGCGCTTGGTCGTCTCGACCCGGTCACGCACCATCCCCGGGACCGGCAGCTCGATTTCTTCGGCGGCTTGCGCTGGCGCTACGAGGAACATGTTCCCGCAGAGCGCCGCAAGATCGACCGCATCGCGATCTTTCGGGCCAGGCCCGGGCTCGAATTGCGGCAGGACCACACGTTCAATGACGAGGAGTACAACACCTATTCCTGTCCGTGGCATCACAACCTGACGGCGGCCGTGGTATCATTCCGCACGGCCAAGGCGCTCAAGCGCAACCCCGGCTCCACGTTTTCGATCGACACCTTTTGCTGGCACAATTCGGTGCCCTTTGAATGGCACTCGCGGCAATTGCTGGACTTGGGGTTGATGGAATCGGGCCAGTGGTTCTGACCTGGCCTTCGGTCAGTCCAGATCCTCCGTCACGATCCGGCTTTCCCCGACCCCCAATGACAAGAGCGCAGCCTGGATGTCGGCGATCATCGGCTCGGGGCCGCACACATAGATCGGGCCGTCCGAACCTTCGATGATGCCTTCCAGGAACTCCGCATCAATCCTGTCGCGAGAAAATTCACTGTCGGGATCATCCGTCACGACGAAATGACAGGTCAACCCCGGCATCGACGTAAACGTCTCTCGCAGGATGATGTCGGCCTCGGTCTTGTTGGAGAACACGAGCTGGCAATCTTCGAGGGTGCCATGGGTTTGCAATCGCCGTTTCAGGACCGCGATGAACGGCGTGACCCCGGCGCCACCGGCAATGAAGATACCCGGCCCCTTGTCTTCGATCGCGCCCCATGGCGCACCGATCTCGACCTGATCGGTCATCTGCATTCCACCGATCTGCTCGGTGACGCCGCCATGGTCGGGATAGGACTTGATCACGAATTCCAGCGTCGGATCGGTGGGCAGCCCGGTGAAGGTGAAGGGGCGTTGCTCGTCCCGCCAGCCGTCTCGGGCGAGCGCAAGATCACAAGCCTGACCGGGGACGTAATCGTAAGTGTCGGGCTTGTTGAACACCAGGTGATAGGTATCGTGCGTCACCGGTTCGATGCTTTGCAGCGTCAGCGTATGGGTCATGACAGGAAGCCTCCTTTTGCGACGTCAACGATCCGCCAAGGCCCCTGTTCCGATCCGGGTCAAAGATGCTCGTATTGCGGCATCCCCAGAACATGGAACCCGCCATCGACGCGCAGGATCTCGCCCGTTGTGCAAGCCCCGGCGTCCGAAGCAAGGTAAACCGCAGTGCCACCCACCGCCTCGAGCGTCGCATTCGACCGCAGCGGCGCGTTCTGATCGGTATGCTTGTACGTCTTGCGTGCCCCGCCAATCGCGGCCCCCGCCAGCGTTTTCATGGGTCCGGGCGAGATCGCGTTGACGCGAATCCCCTCCGGACCCAGATCATTGGCAAGATACCGGACCGAGGCCTCAAGCGCGGCCTTTGCCACGCCCATGACATTGTAATTCGGCGTCACGCGCGTCGATCCCATGTAGGTCAAAGTCAGCAGCGTGCCGCCGTTTTCGACCATCAGGGGGTGCGCCCGCCGCGCCACGTCAATGAAGCTGTAAGCCGAGATATCGAGCGAGCTTTTGAAATTGTCCCGAGACGTGTTCAGGATCCGGCCCTGCAATTCGGATTTGTCGGAAAAGGCGATCGCGTGAACAACAAAATCGATCGTCGGCCACCGCTTGCCCAAGGCCTCGAAGGCGGCATCCATCGACGCGTCATCCGTAACGTCGACATCAACCATGAAATCGGACCCGACACTGGCCGCCAACGGCTCAAGCCGCTTGCCGAATGCCTCGCCCTGGTACGTAAAGGCCAGATCCGCCCCGGCCTCGGCCATTGCCTTGGCGATTCCCCATGCCAGGGACCGTTCGTTGGCAACGCCCATGATAAGGCCGCGACGGCCCTGCAATTGTCCACTCATGCTCAATCCAAGTATTTCGACATCAACATCGACCCGTTGGTGCCGCCAAAGCCAAAGGAATTGGTCATCACCGTATCCAGCCCTGCATTTTCCACAAGTGCCGTTGCGATTTCTTGGGGCTTGAGCGCGGGATCAAGCGTTTCGACGTTGATCGACGGGATGATGAAATCGTCCCGCAACGCCAGCAGGCAGTAGATCGCCTCTTGCGCGCCAGTTGCGCCCTGGCTGTGGCCCGTCATGGATTTGGTCGAACTGACCGGCGGTGTCGATCCGTCGCCGAAGACGCGCCGCACCGCTTCGATCTCACCGACATCGCCCACCGGGGTCGACGTGCCATGCGCATTTATATAGCTGACGGCGCGCCCCTCCGGCAAAGTCCTGAGCGCCCCGCGCATGGCGCGCTCCCCGCCCTCGCCGGACGGCGCGACCATGTCGGCCCCGTCACTGGTCGCCGAGAACCCGGTGACTTCGGCATAGATCGTGGCCCCGCGCGCCAAGGCCCGATCCAGCGATTCGAGAACCACCATCGCACCGCCGCCCGAAATGACGAACCCGTCGCGCCCTTCGTCAAAGGCGCGTGACGCTTTCTGTGGCGTATCGTTATATTTCGATGACATCGCGCCCATCGCGTCGAACAGGCACGACAATGTCCAGTCCAGCTCTTCGCCACCGCCCGCGAACATCACGTCCTGCGCGCCCAGCGCGATCTGCTGCGCCGCCATGCCGATGCAATGCAGGGAGGTCGAACAGGCGCTGGTGATCGAGAAATTCATCCCCTTGATCTGATACGCAGTGGCGAGATTGGCACTCACCGTGGACGACATCGTCTTGGGCACGGCAAACGGACCGATCCGCTTGGTCCCGCCGGTCTTGAGCACTGTCTGGTGTGCCGCCAGCATGGCACTGGTCGACGGCCCCCCCGACCCGGCAATCAGCCCGGTCATCGGGTCCACCACATCCGCCTGGGTCAGACCGGCATCGGCAATCGCCTGCCCCATCGCGATATGCGCATAGGCGGCACCGGGCCCCATGAAGCGCAGGGTGCGCTTGTCCACATGATCAGCGAGGTCCAGGTCGATGGCCCCGGCCACCTGGCTGCGGAACCCATGTTCCGCCATTTCGGCATTCGCGGTGATCCCCGAACGGCCCGCCTTCAGGCTCTCGGTCACTTCCGTTGTATTGTTCCCGATGGATGAAACAATTCCCAATCCTGTCACGACGACACGGCGCATCACGGCTCCTTACAATTGTTGCAGGCGTGTGTAGGCAAGGTGGGGCGCATGGGCAAGCACTTCAAATGCCGACCGCGCTGCGAACTGCGCACTGCCGCGACATATCAGGTTTCCGACAGCGCGACCTTCATGTCCTTGACCTGATAGATGGTCTCTCCATCCGCCTCGACCCGGCCGTCGGCGACACCCATGGTCAACCTGCGGGTCTGCACCGCCTTGGTGAAATCCACGTAATAGGTCAGCATCTTGCGATCCGGCCGCACCATGCCCGTCAGCTTGACCTCGCCGACACCCAGCGCATACCCGCGCCCCTGCCAGCCGCGCCAGCCAAGGTTGAAACCGGTCAGCTGCCATAGCCCGTCAAGCCCCAGACATCCCGGCATGATCGGATTGCCGGGGAAATGACATTCGAAGAACCATAGGTCTGGCTTGATGTCGAACTCGGCCACGACATGGCCTTTGCCGTGTTCCCCGCCATCCGCCGAAATATCGGTGATACGATCCATCATCAGCATCGGCGGTTCCGGAAGCTGTGCATTGCCCGGCCCGAACAGCTCACCCCGCGCGCATTTCAAAAGCTCGTCACGGTCAAAACTGCGTGGATAATCAGTCATATTGGGCAAGGCTCCCGTATCATCTTGCAATATTCCGATCCGTCTAGCACCCGGCCTGACGCGCGCGCAAGCCCGCCATGACGGCGACCTGAGACAAGGTGCTGCAGGAAAATGGTTTGAAATCCGGCGCCATCGCCCTCTATATATGACAGAAGGAAACACGGGTTAATCATGTCTTCAGCAGCAATCGAACGTGGAACAGACTGGCTGGCAGAAGGCGGCGTTCGTCCGACGCGCCAACGCGTGGCGCTTGCGTCCCTGCTCGTTGGTGACGGCAACAACCGGCATGTGACCGCCGAAAGCCTTTTTGCAGCCGTTCAGGACACGGGTGAGCAGGTTTCACTCGCCACCGTCTACAATACGTTGCGCGCCTTCTGCGACGCCGGCTTGATGCAAGAAGTGACCGTCGACGGGGCCCGGAGCTATTTTGACACCAACACGCATGATCACCCCCATTTTTTCTGGGAAGAAGAAGGCCGTCTGACCGATGCGCCAGCCGATGAACTCGAAATCGCGCGCATTCCTGGCCCCCCCGACGGGGCCGAAATTTCAAGCGTGAATGTGGTGATCAAGCTGCGGCGCACTTGAAACGGGTTCACCACGTCGATCGGACCGGCCCAGACCAGCGTTGAAGTCCCTGTCTAATCTGACCCAGCGCTGGTTCCGGGCTTACCCTGTTGGCCAATACGGCCCCGCAGGCAGCATTAATTTTTAATACGAAGTTTCACTATTTTCGAACCGGATATCTGCCGCATGCCCTGGCTGGTGGCAGATACGGTCAAACCCATGTCACTCCACATGATTTTCCCTGGCGATCCGCCGCTTTCACGGCTGATGGCGACGGCACGGTTTTAGTCAAAATCGACCTTTAAGCTCTCGTTCACACCCCACCCCTCATCACCCGAAGCGGGGGCGATTTGGATGAGTGGAGTGGGCATGGAACCCTTGACCGACGTTTTCGGAACGCAAACTTCTGCGGCAGCGATGGCCATTGGACTTCGGGGGATCGTTGATTGGAGCGTACAGCAGCCGTTCCTCGATGTCTTCAAAACCGCCCGTCCCTGGTCGGGAAATGCAGATGGACAATGGGGCGCCTATCGCGAGGCGGATTTCGAGGCGATGGGGCTACTGGATGAAAATGGCTGGCTGACCCGAATTCCCGACGATATTGAGCAGGTCCAGACCCTCATCCTCACCGAGATGCCGGCCGCTGCCAGCTCGACCGCCGGGCTTTACCGGCTGAGCTATGACGGCGCGGGCGACATCGGCGTCTCCGGTGCCGAAATCGTATCCCGAACCGATGGCGAGATCTGGTTCGATCATCAACCGACCGGAAACGGCATGGTGGTGATTGCGATCCGGTCGACCGATCCGCAGAACACCGGGGATTACCTGCGCAATATCGAGGTGGTAAAGCAAGAGCACATCCCGGCCTACGAGGCGGGACAGATGTTCAATCCGCTTTGGCTGGACGTCATCGCCGAGTCCCATGCGCTGCGTTTCATGGATTGGCAAGAAACCAACAATTCAACCATCCGAAACTGGTCGGAACAGCCGCAGCAGAACGATTACACCTACAATTCCGGTGTGCCTTTGTCGGTGATGGTCGCGCTGGCCAACGCAACCGGGACAGAGCCCTGGTTCAATATGCCGTTTCACGCGGACGAGGCCTATATCCGCGAGTTCGCAAGCTATGTGCGCGACGCCCTCAACCCCGATTTGCGCGCGCATTACGAGTTTTCGAACGAGGTCTGGAACTGGATGTTCGACCAGGCGACGGATTCGGCCGACGCGGCCCGCGCCCGGTTCGGGCAGGACCTCGGGGATGGCTGGATGCAGGAATACGGGGCGCGCTCTGCGGAAATGGCACGCGTTCTCGACGACGTCTACGCCGGTGCCGAAGATCACTTGGTCAAGGTTCTGGCGACGCACACCTATTGGCCGGGGCTGGAGAACTCGATGTTGGACGCCCCGGCCTGGCAGGCCCTGAGCGGAGCAAACGCCGCACCGTATCAATCCTTCGACACCTATGCGATCACCGGGTATTTCGGCAACAGCCTAGGCACGGATGCCAAGGCCAACATGGTCCTTGACTGGATCTCTGAAAGCGAAACGCAAGCCCGGCAGGACGCCGCGGCACGAGGCCTGAACGGTGCGGCGGCGGATGCTTATATCGCCGAACATCGCTATGATCTGGCGGTCGATATGGCCATGCGCGAATTGCGGGACGGATCGATCTCCGGCAATTCAGACGATTCGTTGCAAGGCCTGTTCGAGATGTTCCGCTATCACAAATCGGTGGCCGATTCCCGTGGGCTGGACCTTGTCATGTACGAAGGCGGCACGCATGTGGCGGGTGTTGGCGCCTGGGTGGACAATGACCGCCTGACCGATTTCTTCATCCACCTGAATTTTTCGGATGGCATGGGCGAGCTTTATGCCGAGTTGCTCGACGGCTGGGAAGCCGCAGGCGGGACGCTCTTCAACGCCTTCGTCGATGTCTCGGAGCCAACGAAATGGGGCAGCTGGGGATTGCTGCGCCATCTTGACGACTCCACGCCGCGGCACGATGCCGTGGTCGATTTCATGCGCGACCACCCTGCCCCGGACCACATGAAAGACGGCACCTGGGCATCCCAGCCGGTCGACTTTGGTCCCGCGCCCATACCCGATGCGGATTTCGATCCCGCGCCCGATCAAACGCCGGTCGCCGAGCCTGACCCGGTACCGCAGACAGACGCCGATCCTGATCCCGTTCCCGATCTGGCCCCGAACCCGAACCCGCCCGCCCCATCGGACGACGTGCGCGAATATGTGTTCGGCAACAGCCATTATGTCTGGGCGGTGGGCAACCCGGAGCTTTCTGTTGCACATTGGGTGACGAAAATGGCGGAGTCGGCGGGCCATTCATATGCCACCGCACTGCAAACGGGCATGCTGACACTGCATGACGATCTTCCCCCCGATCCGCATATCACCCTGCCCACGGTCCGCGAGGCCTGGGACCCCGATACCGGCCAGAGCTTTGCCGATGCAGAGTTCAACCAGATCACGATTTCCGCGGTGAACTTCGTTCAGGGTCAATCACCCGACACCCCCTACTGGATCGATCCGAGCACATCGCCAGTGGAGTCGGCGCTCCGGATCATCGAATGGGCCGAAAGCCGCGCGCCCGGCGCCGCGATCAATATCTACGAAACCTGGCCGCACCTGGCGGGTTTCATCTCCTCTTTCCCGCCCAGCGCAGCAGAGGTCGCCGCCTGGGAATCCTACATGATGGGCGAGTGGCATGATTGGTGGGTGTCGCTGACCGAGGAAATTCGAAGCGCCCGCCCTGATCTGGATGTCCGCCATATCAGCGTCGGCCCAGAGGTTGCGGCCATGCTCGACGATCCGTCTCTTGGCCTGACAGGGCTTGGACCGACTGATTTGTATATCGACGATGCACCGCATGGCACTCCCACGCTCTACTTCCTGGCGTCGATGCTGCATTATGCAACCGTCTTTGGTGAAACGCCGCCCCGGGACTTGTCACTTCCCGACAGCGTGCATCCTGCGATTGCTGCAAATCTCGACGCGATCGTCGAATGGATCGAGGATCGCACTCAGGGGCCCTTGCCGAACCCGATTGTCAATCCGTACCAGGATCAGGCTGACCCAAGCTCAGACAGTGGCGCCGACAATCAGCGGATCGCGACGCCCGGCAACGACGAGGATCGCATCACGTCCGATGATGCATCTGGCAGCATCGATGGGGCCACAGGTCTGCAGACCGCGGTCTTTGACGGACACCAGAGCGGATACACTGTTCGTTTCGAGGACGACATCATCCGGGTGGAACACAGGGCCACCGATTCCAATATGACCCTTCGCGATGTCGACACCCTGGATTTCGGGCAGGAAATCGCCCCGTTCGGCGACAGCGGAATGCCGATCGAACTGTTCGATGGCATGGCCGATCTGGACGCCGCGTCGATGGCGGCGCTGACCGAGCTTTATATTGCGTATTTCAACAGGGCCCCCGATGCCATTGGCCTGTTCTATTGGGGCGACCAGATGGCCGGCGGAATGAGCCTGACTGAAATCGCCGGGCATTTCTTTGACCAGCCGGAAACCCGTGCGCTCTACGGCGATTTGGAGGATTTGCCGGAATTTGTGCAAACGGTCTACCAGAACGTACTGGGCCGCGCGCCGGATGCCGTCGGGATGGCGTATTGGCTCGACCAATTGGAAGGTGCTGGCCCCGTCACGCCGCCAACCTTCATCCAGTCTGTCATATCGGGCGCCAAGGCAGATACCGGCGGTGCGGTGGATGCGGCGTATCTTGCCAACAAGGTCTTGCTGGGCGGCCATTTTGCCATCACGCGCGGTATGTCCGACGTGGAGGACGCGGCCCTGCTCATGCAGGGGTTCGATGGCTCGGCGACCAGCACGCAGGCCGGGTTCGATCAGACTGATGCAGTTTATGCCGATATCCTGTCCGGGGCAGATGACGGGTTCCTGATGCAGCTTGTCGGGATCGCGGACACGCCGCTGGTGTAACACGTGATCACGCGGGGCGGCCCGGCCCGGTCGGGCGGCCCCGCGCAAGCCAATCAGGTAGCGAAAGAGCTGGAGTATTGACAGCAGTGCGGGCATCCGGACACCTCTCCTTGGTATTGGTTTGAATAAGGCGCTTCCGCCTTTCTCCCGCCCAGTTTTCGTGCCAAACCTTTAATAAGGTCTTTCGCGGACCCGGGATGCGTCGAATTGTACATATCCCGATATTCGGTTTGCGCCGTGGCGGCTCTTCTGGAAGACTGTTGGCGATGGTGGCTGGCACCGCGTGTCGGCCCAAAAGGGAATACGGTGAAAATCCGTGACTGCCCCCGCAACTGTGAGCGGCAAGTGCATCGCGCAAAACCACTGGGCCAAGAGCCTGGGAAGGTGCGACAGGCATGACGACCCGCGAGTCAGGAGACCTGCCATCATGAAAGAACTGAACCCGGGCGGGGTGCACCGGAGGACGATCCGCGCGGCGCGTCGGGCGCCCAGGCTCCGTCTCTCTTGTGTGCCATTCGCCCTTGTGCGGAGGGTGCTGTCATGTCTATCGAACGAACCTTGACCCAGTTGCAGGTCAATCCAACCACGCCAGAGCGGGCGCGCGAGATCGGCCAGCTTGGCTACATGCAATGGCTTGACGGGCTGCCTGGCGATGCCTGTTACCTGACCGAGGCGACCTGCGCCTATATGGCGGCGGCCCCGTTCGAGGCGACCGATCCTGCGGTTGCAGAGTTTCGTGCGTTGTTGAAACAGTCGCTGGATGCACCGATGCAGCCGCTCGATCTTGCCCTGCCGAAACCACGGCGGCGCGGCGGCGCACGGGAACGGCGGTTGTCACTATAGCGCCGCGCCCCCCGGGACCAAGGATCACCCCGCGTCCGACAGGGCGCACTCCAGTTCGTCCAATGTCGGCGGGTTGCATCCGGCGCGGCTGCAATTGATCGCGGCGGCCCGTCCGGCGCGACCGACAAGATCCGCGACCTGGGCCTGGGTCAATGTGCCCACCCCGTCTTGCGACAGTGCCCCGATCCGCGCGAGACCCGCCAACAGCGTGGCCATGAACGTGTCCCCCGCGCCAACGGTATCGACAAGTCCGGGCACACGTGGTGCGGGCGCCTTGACATGGATGTCGCCGCACCAGGCTTCGGCACCATCCGGTCCTTTCGTCATCACGACGAGGTTCGCCGCGGTTGTCTTGCGCAGCAGATCGAGCGCCCCCTGCTGCGTCATGTCGGGATACAAATCACCGAGATCTTCATCGCTCAGTTTGAGAAGATTGGTCTTTTCCAACATCCGACCGATCCGGGCGCGGTAGCTTTCGACATCGGCGACCACGGATATCCGCACATTCGGGTCCAATGACACGAGCGTTCCGCTATCGAACGCTGCTGCGCAGGTTGTCTCCCACGCCTCGGCATCCGCCCCCATCGTCAGGGCAAGCGACCCCGTGTGCAGCGCCGCCGTGTCCGCCGGGATCACCTCTTGCAAGAATGCCGGCGTGACAGTGCGTTCGGCGGTTCCATCGCGTTCGAACCGATAGTCCGGGATGCCATCGCGCACCGTCACCCGTGCGATGGTTGTCGGGGCATCGCTGCGCCCGCCGCTGAGCGTGACATTCGAAGACTTCAGCGTGTCTGCCAAATGATCGCCCCAGGAATCGGTCGAAATCGGGGTGACATAGCGCACATCCGCCTGCTGCCGGCCCAGCGCCATCGCCACGTTGAACGGGGACCCGCCGGCCAAAGCCGATTGCGCGCCATCGCGGGTCACATGGTCGATAAGGTTTTCGCCGCCAACGCAGATTACAGGATGTGTCGTCATGATGGTTCCTTCCGACGCAAGGGATTAGTTACTGGTAAGGGTCACGTCCGGCAACGTGTCGAGGGCTTGCTTGAGCGCGTTGCCCCATTGGGTCGAGATTGCCTGGAATTCCGGGTTGTCCGGTTCGACACGGCCGACTGTGTCGACCTTCAAACTGTCCGTCCGGTAGCAGAAATAATCCAAAGGCGCGCCGACCGAAAGATTGGCCTTGAGGGTCGAATCAAAACTGACCAGCAAGAGCTTGAGCGCATTGGCGAATGTCAGATCCGGATCATAGGCCCGCACCAGGATCGGGCGGCCATATTTGATCTCCCCGATCTGGAAGAAAGGCGTATCCGTGCCGGCCTCGATGAAATTGCCGGCCGGGTAGATCAGAAAGAGACGCGGCGGGCTGTCCCCGATCTGACCACCCAGGATCAGGGTCGCGTCAAAGTTGCTGTCAGCGCGCTGGCCGCCCTTGGCAAGATCCTGGATCACCTCGCGCAGCGTGTCTCCCACCATGCAGGCCGCCTGGAACATCGACGGTGCCTTCATCAGTGACGGCTCGCGGTCCTCGGGCTGTTTGCTGCGCTCTTCCAGCAGGCTGACAACCGCTTGGGTGGTGGCCAGATTGCCCGCCGACATCAGCGTCAGGACGCGCTCACCGGGGTCCTCCCAGATCGTCATCTTCTTGAAGGTCGAGATATTGTCCAGACCGGCGTTGGTCCGTGTGTCGGACATGAAGACCAGGCCGCTGCGCAGCATCATTCCAACGCAATATGTCACGCGGTATTCCTATTGCTGAACCACATTGATGCGGACGTCCAGCACCTCGCCGGACCCGCCAATTCGGGTCCCAGATATCGGTGCCGCATCGGAATAGTCCAGCCCTGTCGCGACGCGAACGTAACGTGTGTCCGGGGAGATCCCGTTCGATACGTCGAAACCGACCCAACCAAGCCCGTCGACATAGGCCTCGGCCCAAGCGTGCATCGCCTCCTGAACCGTGGACTCGTTCAGCATCAGGTACCCCGAGACATACCGGGCCGGAAGCCCCATGGCCCGTGCGCAAGCAATGAAGATATGCGTGTGGTCCTGACACACCCCCTTTCCAGCCGAAATCGCGTCTTCGGCGGACCAGCTCGGCTCGGACGCGCCCAGGGTAAAGGTCACAGTTTCGCAAATCCGTGCCGACAGCGCGTGCAAATCGGGGATACCGGGCGCGGAGACGATGTCACGCACCAGCACGCGTGTGCCCGCTCCAACCTGCGTGCGCGCGGTGGGCATCTGGTAGAGCCACAGTGGCGCAGGGCCATGATGCGCGCCGAGGATGCCGACATTCTCCTCGATCTCGACATCGCCTTCGCTGGTCACCGAGAGTTCGATGGTATCGGGATCAAAGCTGATCAGCTCGGTCGTGTTGTGGTGGTGATCCTCGAAAACCACTTCCTTGCGGCCGCCGTCAATCCGGGTTTCCCACTGCACAACAGATTGATTACAAGAGGATTTTGGCGTCTTGCGCAGCTGCTGCAAGCCGTAGATCACGGGCGTGGTGAACCGGTACTGCGTGGTATGATCGATCTTCAGACGCATGACGCGCTCGTGCCGGCAAAATCAGGCATAGAACCGGAACTCCTCTTCGATCTGGCGCGAAATGGCGGTCAGGTCCTTGAGCGTCGTTTGCAGGAATTCATGCAGACCGTGGCGAAAAATATCATCGATCGATTTTGACAGCAGGCCGTTTTCCAGGGCACGCACCTTGTTGCGCGACGCCTGGCCGACATCCCCACCCTTCGCGAGAAAGCCCAGGTTGGTGCTCAGCTCACCGGCGCAAAAGGCCAGTGACCGTGGCATGCGCTTGTCCAGGATCAGGAAATCCGCGATCTCGCGCGGGCCGCCGCCGGCCCCGTATTCCATGCGAAAGCCGCCCCGAGCAGACACGGACCTGAGAATCGACTCCCATTGCACGTTGTCGATCGACGAGCCGACCGACCGGGCGGATGGCAGCAGGACGTAATATTTCACGTCCAGAATGCGCGCCGTGTTGTCCGCCCGTTCCAGGAATGTGCCCAGTCGGGCGAAATCGTAAATCTCGTTGCGCAGCATGGTTCCATGCGTGACCCCACGCACCAGTGCCGCATGGTGCCGGATCAGGCGCAGCACACTGGGCAGTTCCCGCTCGGACACCTTGCGCCCCAGCGCCTTTTTCAGCGTCATGTAGGCGGAATTGACGGCCTCCCAGACCTCACCCGTGATCGCGGTCCGCACCAGCCGCGCGTTCAACCGCGCCGCGTTTATGCTGGAGACAACCGAAGATGGGTTGTCCTTGCTCCGCAGCATCCAGTCGACGGCAAGATCGCGGGACATCTCGTCATGCGTGGCCGTATAGCCTTGCAGGCAATCACCCGACCGCAAGACCGACGCCCATTCCTTGTCCGTCTGGTTCAACCGGGTCAGGGCGATCCGCTGCCCGGTCTCGATGAGCCGCGCAGCGTTCTCGGCGCGCTCCATGTAGCGGTACATCCAGTAAAGACCGTTCGCGGTTTTTCCCAGCATGGCCTTACTCCTCCAGCACCCATGTGTCCTTGGTGCCGCCGCCTTGCGACGAATTCACCACCAGGGATCCTTTCTTCAGCGCCACACGGGTCAGGCCGCCAGGCGTGATCTTGATGCCATCGGGACTCACGAGCACGAAGGGGCGCAAATCGACATGCCGTGGAGCCAGCCCTTTCTGCGCAAAGATCGGCACCGTCGACAGGCTCAGCGTCGGCTGGGCAATGTAGTTCTTGGGGCGGGCCTTGAGCTTGCGGCGGAACGCGGCAAGATCTTTCCTCGTCGCGGTAGGGCCGATCAGCATGCCATACCCCCCCGACCCGTGAACCTCCTTGACCACCAGGTCCTCTAGGTTGTCCAGAACATAGGCCAGCGCATCGGGTTCGGAACAGCGATGGGTGGGCACGTTTTGCAACAAGGGGCGCTCACCGGTATAAAACTCGACGATTTCCGGCATGTAGGAATAAATCGCCTTGTCGTCGGATATCCCGGTTCCGGGCGCGTTGGCGATGGTGATCCCGCCCGCGCGGTAGACATCCATGATGCCCGGCACGCCAAGCTGGCTTTCGGGATTGAAATTCAGCGGGTCCAGGAAATCATCGTCGACCCGGCGGTACAGCACGTCAATCGCCTTGTAGCCATGGGTCGTGCGCATCGCCACGCGACCATCCACAACCCGCAGGTCATGCCCTTCGACCAGTTCGACACCCATCTGGTCGGCTAGGAACGCATGTTCGAAATAGGCCGAATTGTAGATACCAGGCGTCAGCACCGCGACCGTGGGGTTGGCGCCTGCCGCCTTGGGCGCGCAGGCGGCCAACGACCGGCGCAGGTCGATCGGGTAATGCTGCACGGGCTGGACGCGGTTCTTGGAAAACAGCTCGGGAAACATCTGAAGCATGGTTTCGCGATTTTCGAGCATGTAGCTCACCCCGGAGGGCGTCCGCGCGTTGTCCTCCAACACGAAAAACTCACCCGGCCCGGTGCGCACAAGGTCGATCCCGACGATATGCGTATACACCCCGCCCGGCACATCGACCCCGATCATGTGCGGCAGGAACGCCTCGTTCTGGGCGATCATCTCTTTCGGGATGCGTCCGGCCTTCACGATCTCTTGCGTATGGTAAATGTCATGCAGGAACGCGTTGATCGCGCGCACCCGCTGATCGATACCGCGCGACAGCTTGGCCCATTCAGACCCTGAAATGATCCTCGGAATGATATCGAAGGGGATCAGACGCTCTTCAGCCTCGGACCGGCCGTAAACGTTGAAAGTGATCCCGGTCAGGCGAAAAAGATCCTCGGCCTCGCGATTCTTCGCCCGCAGGCGCTTTGGGTCTTCCTGGTCGAACCAAGCGTGGAAATTCCGGTAAGGCTCACGCAGCCCCGCGTCCCGGCCCCACATTTCATCAAAAACAGAGTGATCAGACATGCTTGACCGTTGCGCAGGCCCGCAAGACACGCAAGCTGATGCGGCATGCCACATGGTCAGATGCAAAAATTATGGGCTATTTGCCCAATTAATGGGCGGATCTTCGAGGCCCCGCACGGGCACGCCCTGCCTGTGCCGCACATGGCGCGCGCAGACGCTCTCCGGCTCGGCTCAATTTACCTGCCGCATTTGGCCACACAACCCTTGGCGCGCGATGCACCGCACCGTATCATGCGCCGAAACGCGGTGGTGTTTCGCGCCCGGCAAAAGACCCCTGCCGCACAGATACATTCGGGACCGCAACAGGAATTCCAGGTTCGGACGATCAGGGAGATGGATCGAAAGACCCGCTTTCGGCACCCGGTACGGACGCCCCGGATCGACCGCCGCAGATGACCAATAAAGGGAGCATGGACATGCTTGACGCATCGAACGCAGGCCACGGGCCGTCACTGGCAGACTTCGACTGGGAAGACCCCTTGGGCTTGCGCGCGGCGCTGGAAGAGGACGAGCGCATGATCGCCGACAGCGCTGCGGCCTATGCGGCAGACAAACTCGCTCCGCGCGTGTCGGACATGTATCTGAACGAAGGCGTCGCCCCCGAGATATTTGCCGAGATGGGCGCGATGGGCTTGCTTGGTGTGACCATTCCCGAGGAATTCGGCGGCTTGGGTGCGAATTATGTCAGCTACGGCCTTGTCGCCCGCGAGGTCGAGCGCGTGGATAGCGGCTACCGGTCGATGATGAGCGTTCAAAGCTCCCTGGTGATGTACCCGATCCATGCCTACGGCTCAGACGAACAGCGCAAGAAATACCTGCCCGGCCTGGCAGCCGGCACTCTGATCGGCTGTTTCGGCCTGACAGAACCCGATGCCGGATCGGACCCGGCGGGCATGAAGACCGTCGCCAAGAAAACCGAGGGTGGCTATGTCATCAACGGGGCCAAGATGTGGATCTCCAACAGCCCGATTGCCGATGTCTTCGTCATCTGGGCCAAGTCCGAAGCGCATGGCGGCAAGATCCGGGGTTTCGTGCTCGAAAAAGGCATGACCGGCCTGTCGGCGCCCAAGATCAACGGCAAGCTGTCGCTGCGCGCGTCGGTCACCGGCGAGATCGTGATGAAGGATGTCGAGGTTGGCGAAGACGCGCTGCTGCCCGGCGTCGAGGGCCTCAAGGGTCCGTTCGGCTGTCTGAATCGCGCGCGCTATGGCATCGCCTGGGGCGTCATGGGCGCCGCCGAGGACAGCTGGCACCGGGCGCGTCAATACGGGTTGGACCGGGTGCAGTTCGGGCGTCCTCTGGCCCAGACGCAGTTGTTCCAGAAAAAACTGGCCGACATGCAGACCGAAATCGCGCTTGGCCTGCACGCCGCCCTTCAGGTGGGACGCATGCTGGATGCCGGCACCGCCGCCCCCGAAGCGATCAGCCTGATCAAACGCAACAATTGCGGCAAGGCGCTCGACATCGCGCGCCACGCCCGCGACATGCATGGCGGCAACGGGATCATGGCGGAATACCACGTCATGCGGCACGCGCAGAACCTCGAAACGGTCAACACCTACGAAGGCACGCATGACGTGCACGCCCTCATCCTTGGCCGCGCACAGACAGGGTTGCAGGCCTTTTTCTGATGACGGCCCCGCTGGAAGGTTTGAAAGTTCTCGAATTGGCCCGCATCCTTGCCGGGCCGATCGTTGGCCAGACATTGGCCGATCTTGGCGCGACCGTGATCAAGGTGGAAAGCCCCAAGGGCGACGATACCCGCACATGGGGGCCGCCGTTCATCGACCGTGCAGGTGAAGACCGGCCGTCAGCCGCCTATTTCTACAGCTGCAACCGGGGCAAGTATTCCGTCACGGCGGATCTGACAACCGACGAGGGCCGCGCCTTTGTGCAAAGCCTGGCCGCAGAGGCCGATGTCCTGATCGAGAATTTCAAGGTCGGCGGCCTGGCGAAATACGGTCTGGATTATGCCAGCCTCTCCACCTCGAATCCCGGTCTTGTCTATTGTTCGATCACCGGCTTCGGCCAGACCGGGCCCTACGCCGACCGCGCCGGGTATGATTACCTCATCCAGGGCATGTCCGGTCTCATGTCGATCACCGGAGACCCGCAGGGCGCGCCGCAGAAGGTGGGCGTGGCCGTGACCGATATCTACACGGGGCTGTATTCGGTGATCGCCATTCAGGCGGCGCTTGCCGCACGCGACAGGACAGGACAGGGCCAGCATATCGACATGAGCCTCCTGGACGCCGGGGCCGGCAGCCTTGCCAATCAGGCGATGAATTTCCTGGCCACCGGCCAGTCCCCCGACCGCATGGGCAATCAGCACCCCAATATCGTGCCCTACGAGGTGTTTCCGGTCTCCGACGGCAACATCATCATCGCGGTAGGAAATGACGGCCAGTATCAACGCCTGTGCGATACCTTGCGCCGCGCCGATCTGGCGGCGCAGCCGGATTACCAGAGCAACGCCGACCGCGTGCAAAATCGCGACAGGCTGGTACCCGAACTCAAGTCGGAAACCGCGACATGGTCAAAAGCCGATCTGCTGGCGGCCCTGAAAGCGGTGCAGGTCCCCGCGTCCCCCATCAATAGCGTGGCCGAGGTGTTCGCCGATCCGCAAATCGATCATCGCGACATGAAGATCCTCCCGGAAGGCGTACCCGGGGTCCGCACGCCGATCGCCTTCAGCGCCTCCAGCCTCGCGCTGGACAAAACCGCCCCCTCGCTTGGCGCGCACACAGACGCGGTGCGTCGCGCGGGGTGGGCCATCAAGGGCTGACCGCTGTATCCGCTTTTTGGCAATGCCCAAAGCCACGCCGTCCCGATGTGTCGCGCGGCCGCTGTCAGACCAGACGCCGTGCAAACACTCGTTGGTGTTGGATGTCATGCGGACAGCATCCAGGCGCATCGGGTTCGCTCCCGCCGACGCGCCATCAACCGCATCATCGCCGTGGTCCATGCCCGGACGAAATATCCGGTCCGCGTTCCACGCGCCATTGCGGTCGTCCGAAGCGGTCGTCCGAAAACACCATCCCGGTCGCGGATGTTTCCGGCAGGGCCATATCGGAGCATAGACACGCGTCTTCGATCACATCCCAAGACGTGCGGCACATTCGGTGGCAAGTCCGAAGGGCGCTGCCCACGCGGGGCTTGAACCACTGATATCAGAAAACCTGGCTGGGGTGGCAGGATTCGAACCTGCGGTACGCGGTACCAAAAACCGTTGCCTTACCACTTGGCTACACCCCAACCGTGCGGCGCTACTTACGCCGCTCCGCAGATGGGATCAAGACCCCTAAAACCGAAAAATGCCTTCACCGTCCGGGGCATCGGTCTTGGGCCGATCATCCTGCGCTGTCACGGCCCGTTTGGTGGCCACACTCCGGACCGGTTGCTTGTCCCGATCGGCTTGAAAATCGCCCAGGCTGGCCGTCTTCACTGCACGCGCGGCGTCTTCGGGGACCAGCGGGATACAAGGCGGTCACGCCTGCGCCGGCTCTTGCGGCGCTGCAAGCTCTGTCAGGCTGTGTCCCATGTCCTCGGTCCAGAGCCGGTAGCGGCCACGCCCGGCGCGTTTGGCTGCATAAAGCGCGATATCGGCTCGCTCGATCACGCCTTCGGGCGTGACCTTGGGGGTAGATGCGCTTTGGGCGATCCCGATCGACACCCCGATCTGAACCTGCATCCCTTCATAGTCGACCGGCTGCGACAGGTCGTGGATCAGCGACCGGGACAGCTGGTCCAGACGCGCGTGATCTGTCAGTCCGGGACAGACAACCAGGAATTCATCGCCGCCGGTGCGCACAACCAGATCATCCTGCCGGGTCTGCGCGCGCAGAATCGACGCAACGCGCCGGAGCACGGCATCACCCGCTGCATGGCCCAGCGTATCGTTCACCGGCTTGAAGCGATCGAGGTCCATCTGCAGCACCGCGAAATGCGTGTCGGATTGTCCCAGGCGGCCCAGCGCACCGTCCAGCGCCCGACGGTTGTGCAGCCCCGTCAGCCCATCTGTCATGGCTTCGGTTTCGGCCGCAAGCCGCGCGCCATCAAGCCGCGCGTTCAAGCTGAAAGAGGCGGCCATCGCGCTCGATTTGGCCTCTTGAAGGAACAACAGTTCCACCGCCAGATCGCTTGCCGCGAAGTCCCGCGCCGTCAGACCGAAGCGCTGCACCGCCTCGATCACCGCGATGCCGAAGGACAGGTCCAGGATCACGCCCCCTGCCCCGTCGTCAACCACCAACGCGCGCAGGATCATTCCCGGTTCGGCCCGCAACCGCAGTCGCAACACCTGCCCCGCAAGTGATCGAAGACCGACCATGCCGGACGGCTGGGCGGGGCGCAGGACCTCGAACGCCTCGAGAAAGCGAAGGCCGGTCAGGTCTCCGGCCCCCAGCTTGGCAAGGCTGTGGCCCACTTGCCGGATATGTCCCGTGCGCCCGACGCAAACATGCAAGGGGCGCAGCTGTGCCAGAAGGTCCAGTGCAGTGATCATGTCAGCGCATCCTCCGCGCGGTCGGCAAGCATGAATCCGCGATCTTCCGAAAAGGCGGCTTCGACCACCGCGACCTCGATCACCTCTGCCGCGTCGCGGACGCCCCGATGCTCCAGCACGGCCAATGTGCCGTAATCATCCGCCATCGCGCGCAACAGGCCCACCAGGACATGCCCGAACCCGGCAGGGTCGCCGTGGCATGTGACGACGAACTGATGCGGAATCGGTTCGCGGATATTGATCTGCGGCAGTTCCAGACCGGACACAGCGAGCCGTGTGCGCCCGGGCAATTCGTCCAGCGAATGAAGCAGTTCGGAATAGGTATCGCCCCCGAATCGCATCAAGCGACGCACCGAAGCATGGTTCTGATGCGTGATCAGATATGCGCCGATGTCTTCAAGGATCACGGATCTGGGACGATCCAGCGCTTCGGCGCAGCCGTCCAGCAGCCTTGGAAAATACGCCGGGTCATATTGCAGCATGGCCTCGAAGGCGCTGACCTCGAGCCCCGCGATCGCCACCGCGTCCTGCCAGGATCCTGTCCCGAATGCGTCTGAAACGAACGCCTCAACCGTGCGAAAGATCAATCCATGCATACCCTGTGCCCTTACCTTGCCGCGCAGGATCACATGGCGGTCTTAAAATTCCGCAAACCTCTAAAATCCTAACAACTGACCCCGGTGTTCAGCCACGTCGCAAGCGCGCAAACCGGAGATACCGAAGGGCCAGGGCCCTAGAAATCGGTTGGTGCGCCGCCTTCTTGCTTGCGACGGGTCACAAAGGCCTCCAGCTCTTCCCGGATCGCCGGGTCCATCGCCGGGGGCTGGAAATCTTCAAGGATCGCCTTGTAAGTCGCATGTGCGCGTTCGGGGGTCCAAACGCCGCCCGCAGCGTCCCAGGCTTCGTAATTTTTCCAGTCGGACAGGAAGGGTTGGTAGAATGCCGTCGTATAGCGGTCCTGTGTGTGCTGCGTGCCAAAGAAATGGCCATTGCTGCCCACCTCCCGGATCGCCTCTAGGCCCAGCCCGTCATCGCTGACGTCACAGATCATCGGGTCCATGTAGCGGATCATCTGCTGGATCACCTCGCAATCCATGACTAATTTTTCCGGGCTGGCGATCAGCCCGCCTTCGAGCCACCCAGCGGCATGATAGACCATGTTGGACCCCGATTGGATCGCCGCCCAAAGGCTGTGTTCGGTCTCCCACATGGCTTGGCCGTCCGGAACATTGGCGGCGCACACCCCAGAAGACCGCATCGGCAATCCGTAAAACCGCGCCATCTGCCCGGTCATCTGGGTCGCGCGCATGTATTCCGGCGTGCCGAAGGCGGGCGCGCCGGATTTCATGTCGACATTCGAGGTGAAGGTGCCAATGGCGCAGGGCGCCCCCGGACGCACGATCTGCGCCAGCACGATCGCGCTCAGCCCCTCGGCCAATGATTGCGCCACGGCACCGGCCATCGTCACGGGGGCCATCGCACCGGCCAGCGTGAACGGCGTCACGATGCAGCCCTGCCCGCGCGCGGCGCAGCGCATCCAACCGTCCAGCATCGGATAGTCATGCCTCAAAGGCGACGTGCTGTTGATATTGGTATACATGCGCGGGGTGGCCTCGAACTCCGCATGGCTCAGGCCACCGGCAATCCGCACCATCTCCATCACGTCCTCGACCCGCTCCTTGCCCAGGGAATAGGCATGGGCCACCTTGTCGCAAAGTGTCAGCTTGTCATAAAGCACATCCAGATGCCGGACGCTTGGGTGCACATCGACCGGCTCCACCGGGTAGCCGCCAACAAAATGGATGCAGTTGAAATACTGCGAGAGCTTGAGGAAATTGCGGCACATCTCGCGCGTGCCCGGCCGCTTCCGGCGCGTCTCCATGTCCCAGGAATTCGGCGGCGATGACACGTTTCCAAACACGATATGCCCGTCACCGATCACGATCCGGCGGTCCGGGTTGCGCGGTGTGATGGGAAAGGACGGCGGCGCCTTGCGGATGTGCTCCATCACGAACGCACGATCCATGCGCACGTTGTCCCCCGTCACGCGACAGCCCGCCGCCCGCAGGAGTCGCACCGCCTCGGGATTGAGGAACGCGATCCCGATCTCTTCGAGAATCGTCATCGCCGTGTCGTGAAGCCGCGCCACGCCCGCTTCGGTCAACGGTTCGGTCGGCCGGTCGATGTTGCGCGGCACGCACCAGGGCAGTTGGTCGATCGCCGCAGTGCCCCGCCGGAGAGCATTGCCGGATCGCCCGCCGCTGCGACGTTTGCGCGTGATGGCCTCGGTCATGGACAGCCTCCTGAGTTGCCCTCTCAGCTAGGCATCCCGGATGCGGCTTATCCTGTCGGAACACGACGCATCCCGTCGCTTTCTGACCGCGCTACTCGGCCCCGAAGCCAAGCCACTGTGGCAAATGCCCGATATCGGGCAGCACCACATCGGCATGCGGCGACAGATCCTCGGGTCCCGCGAGGCCCGTCAGCACGGCCACGGTCCACATCCCGGCGGCCCGGCCTGCAACAAGGTCATGCGTGCTGTCCCCGACCATGATGATCCGCTCCCGCGGGACGCCGACGGCCTCGCTGAATGCCAGGAGCGGGCCCGCGGCCGGCTTGGCCCCGTAGCCGCTGTCCGACCCGGCGATGAAATCGAACCTGTCGCGCACTTGCGCCGCCTCCAGATGCGCAAGGGCCGGTGCCTCGGCATCGTTCGTCACCACGCCAAGGCGCATTCCCTGCGCATGGAACAGGTCCAGCAACGGGACCAGGGGCACCGCTTCGACCAGTGGCGCGGCGGCGGCCTCGACGTTGATCCTTGCAAGGAGATCAGAGCGTGTCAGACCCGGCAACTCCGGCGACAGCACATCGACAAGGTCGTCCGGGGTGCCCGCGATCACGAAACTGTCGGGCGAAAACCGCGATGCCTCCAGGTCATAGCCGATCAACCGGCCCAGATCTGCGGCGCGCGCCCGGTCCCCCTCGCCCAGTTGCAGGAGCAACTTCTCGGCCCAGCCATTCCACGTCGCCCCGAAATCGAAAAGCGTGCCGTCCTTGTCGAACAACACCGCCCCGATATCGCGGCGCGTCATGTCCAATGCACCTGCTGGCCACCCGGCAAGGCCGCGCGCGCCTGCATCAGGCGATCATAGGCGATGCCTTCATTGTCGCAGAAGGCGACCACCCAGGCATCGTCCATCAGGATGAAATCCAGCACCGAGGCCTGGAAGTCCGGATTGTCCAGGCCGCTGCGGAACGCCGCCTCATCCGCGCCGGTGGAGCCCATGAACACCGGCAAGAGATCCTCATTGCCTGCAAGCCAGGCGATGGCCGTTAGGGCAACCTGTTGTGCTCCATCTTCCGAAAGCGTCATTTTTAGATATTTCCCAAACTCTTTCTTAACCAATAGCGGCAATGAATTGGTGAGCAAAGTCTTAACACCTGTTCCAATACGGAGGCGTCGTGCCCGGTCACGTCCTCATCATCGACGCCGTGTCGAACCGGCGTATCCATCTGCGCGCGCAACTGGACACCGCCGCCTACGCGGTCGATCTGGCCGACACGCTGCGGGACGGACTGACGCGCCTTCAGCACGATCCGCCGGATGTCGTGATCCTCGCCGATGATCTGCCGGGGCTGCGGCTGCGGCAGGTCTGCAAGGCCCTGCGCGCCAATACCAAGACCCAACTGACCACGATCGTGGTGGCCGTGGCGCGCGAAAACCATTCGGCCCGGATCAGCGCGCTGAGCGCGGGCGCGCATGACGTGATCGACCATCACTCGGACGCCTCCGACCTGCGGGCGCGACTGCGCAATTTCATGCGCATCCGCCAAACCACCGAAGAAACGCAGCACCAAAAGCAGGGACTCACCACCGGTCTCGCCGAAGCCAGGCAGGACTTTACGCCCAAGACCCGCGCCAGCGTCATTGCCACGGGCGGCACAAAGGACATGACCACCCGCATCGCGGCGATGCCGGACGACAGCGGGGTGCGTGCCCATTTCGTCACCGCCCTGTCGGCCCGCCGCACACCGGATCCGGAAACGGACGTGTTCGTGATCGTCGAATCCGGATCGGGGCCGGATGCACGCGACCTTCTGGGCGCCCTTCTGACCCATCCCGACAGCCGCCACGCGCGCATCCTTTTTGTGTCCGACAGGGGCGCTCCGGCGGCGTCCCCGCTCGATCTCGGCGCAGACGATCATGTGCCGCATTCGGTAACACCCGCCGAACTGGCCGTCCGGATCGGCCGGCTCGCCCGCCGCAAACAAGAGTCTGACCGCGCGCGAAGCGCGGCCAGGCACCTCAACGAATTGGCCTATACCGACCCGACGACCAAGCTCAACAACCGGCAGGCGATGGACGCATATCTGACCCGGTTGGACCGCACGCTGGCCGAACATCCACGCCCCCTGGCGCTGCTGATCGCCGACCTCGACCATTTCAAGGCGATCAACGACAACCACGGTCACGCCGCAGGAGACGACATTCTTGCGCATATCGCGACACTGCTGAAATCCGGCCTGCGCGAAGGCGACTTCATCGCGCGCTACGGCGGCGAGGAATTCCTGATCGTCCTGCATGATGTCGGCCCCGGCCAGGCCCGCAGCGTCGCCCAGCGCCTTGGCAACCGCGTCGCCGCGACTCCGAAACGCATCGAGGACGGGCCCCATGTGCGGGCCACGATCAGCATCGGGCTGGCACATGCCAGCCGCACGGACCGCCTGTCGACACGCGCGCTGCTGCGGGCGGCTGATAATGCGCTCTACCTGGCCAAGGGCAATGGCCGGAACCGTATCGAAGTGGCCGGTCAGCAGGATTTCGAACGGCTGCCGGCCCGCGCGGTTGACGCGGTCACCCAGGGCATGACCTGACCGGTGTCACCAACTACCGGCGCGCCCGGTCGGCCAAAGTGTCCAGATTATCCTCGATCCGGGCGGCATAGGCGGCGCGCTCGGCATCGCTCATCGCGGCGATCCGCTCTGCCAGGGCCGCGCGGCCGATCGCGTCGCGCTGCGCCCGTCGCGCCGATTGATCCCCCAGGAGAGCGGCAAAACCCTCCGCATCAAAGGGCGTCGCGCGCAGCGCCGCAAGGCTGGTGCGGAAATCTTCGATCATGCCGCCCCGGTCGCGGGCCCTGTCGCGCAGGTTTTCCAGAAGGTCCTGCCGAAGCGCGCGCCGGTCCGTCGGATCGAGCGCCCGGATAAAGACCGGCACCGGATCGCCCCGATCTCGCAGGGCCCGGTGCTCCGGCCCGCCGAAAACGAAGGCCCCGGCGACCGCGCCGATCACCAGCAGGTTCAGGGCAAGCGACCCCAACAACGTCAGGCGCAGCCACAATGGCGTTCGCGGTTTTGCCGTGTCCACCATGTCAGCCATCCACCAGCAAGAGATCAAACGCGCTCAACCCGGTCCCTGTGTCCAGCGCAGCGCTGGTCACCGGATCGAACGCAAACATCACGTCATCGGGCATCGCGCCGCCAACCCACAGACCGGCGCAGGCCGTTGCCGCCAGCCCGGCCATCGCGGGCCAGCCCCCCAGGGTGCCAAAGATCTGCCGCCAGACCGGCAGGCGCCGGGGTTGGGGCATCTCGGCCGCGGCATCCGCCATCACCCGCGCCAGCAGGCCGTCGGGCATCTCTGGTCGCGCCTGCCGTGCCTGCGCCAATGCCGCTTCGAGCGGATCGTCAAGAGGAGGTTTCGACTGTGTCATCCATATACCCCAAATTCTCGCGCTGACCGCTCAGACGCGCGGTCAAGGCCCGTTTGCCCCGCGCGGTCAGACTTTCCACGGCCCGCGGGCCGATGTCCATGATCCGGGCGATCTCGGGATTGCCCAGCCCGTCGATATGGCGCAGCACGACCGCCTGCCTCTGGCGGTCGGGCAAGTGCATCAGCGCCTCTTCCAGCGCCATCTGCCGGTCCCGCGCCTGAAGCAGCGCCTCGGCCCCCGGTTTGCCATCGGCCATTTCGCTGTCCTCCGGCAACCCGGCGGGCCGCGTCTTGCGCAGCCGGTCGATACACAGGTTCGCCGTCACCCGGTAAAGCCAGGTGCGAACCGACGCCGCCCCCTGCGCGTCCCATCCGGCCGCCTGGCGCCACAGGCGCAACATGGCCTCTTGCGCCACGTCCTCGGCCTCGGCGCGGTCGTTCAGCATGCGCACCGCATGGGCATACACCAGCGGCGCAAGGCTCTGCGCCAATGCGCGCGCGGCGGCAGGCTCGCCTGCGGCATAGGCTGCAAGCAATTCCGCCTCGGTCTCGGGATCGGACTGTCTCTGGCTCATGCCACCGCGCTGGTTACTCTCGGATCAACTCTAGCATGGACCCCGGACGATGCACGCGCACCGCCCGAAGCGTTTGGCTCAGCGGTGGCCGTGGCGCATGCCACCTTTCATTCCGCTCATGTGGCCCTTCCGCATCTCCGCGAATTCCTCTTCGCTGATCATGCCGTCCGCGTTCGTGTCCAGACGGTCGAACATCGCACCCTCGCCCCGGCGTGCGGCAAACTCGTCCTCCGACACGGCGCCATCGCCATCGCTGTCAAGCCGCGCAATCTTACGCGACCCGCGGTCTTGCATGTGGCCCCGGCCGACGGAGTCCAGCTCTTCGGCGGTGATCTGCCCATCGCCATCCGTGTCCAACCGCGAGAACATCTCCGCAGGCCGTTCGCCGCGATCCATCCTGTCCTGCGCCAGAACCACGGTCGCTGCACCGGTGACACTCATGGCCGCGACAACAAGGGCCATGACCTTCTTGTTCAAAGTCATCTCGTTTCCTTTCCTGCCCGGCACGCCGGCCGGACCCTGTGGCTTGGTGGATCAAGACAAGGCGTTTGCCCTTGCCATCCACTTCGTTCCACGCAGGGCGCGTCCGATCCCGTCGGATTTATTTGCCGGGCGGGGCATTTTTTTCTCCGCACGGTCGGTCCCCGTCGCCAAAGTCCCGCGCCGGCGGCCAATCGGCCAGGATGTTTGCGACATCCAGCCGCAAGGACAGTTTGGCAACTGTCCAATATGTCTCGCGCTCTGCATCTTGCGCGCAGGAGAGCGAACATGGCGACATCACACGTAACGACACATGACGAGCGTGAAACCTGGCCGGCCCTGCGCAAGGGCTGGAGCAGGAAATGCCCCAATTGCGGAAACGGTCCGCTTCTGCGCGGCTATCTCAAGGTGCGCGACACCTGTCCTGTCTGCCGCGAAGAACTGCACCACCACCGCGCCGATGACGGTCCGGCGTATCTGACCATCCTGATCGTCGGCCACCTGATGGCGCCGCTTCTGCATATCGTCTTCGTGCAGTTCCGCCCCGAACCGCTCGTGCTCTTCACGATCTTCGCGGTTGGCTGCGTCGGGCTGACGCTTTACCTTCTGCCCCGATTGAAAGGGGCAATCGTCGCGTTCCAGTGGTCGCGCTACATGCACGGCTTCGCACCCGGCACCGGCTGACCCCTGCAGCGCAACAGGGGGTCCCGTGTGACCGACGCACCGAACATCGACAAATCCGCGCTCCGCGATGCCGCCACGGTGATCGTCCTGCGCGACCGGGGCCACGCCCCCAGCATCCTGATGGGCCAGCGCGGCGCCAAAGCCGCCTTCATGCCGAACAAGTTCGTCTTTCCCGGCGGCGCGGTCGATCCCGAGGATGCGCATGTTCCCTTCGCCAATCCGCTGTCACCGCTCTGCGAAAGCCGCCTGCTCGACGATGCGCCGCCGGGCTGCGCGCCCGCCCTCGCCGGCGCCGCGATCCGCGAACTCTGGGAAGAAACCGGCCAGGTTCTCGGCACACCCGGAGAATGGCCCACCCCGACACCGCGCAATTGGCGCGATTTCGCGGCGCAGGGCCAACTGCCCAACGCAGCTCCGCTGCAATTCGTCTTCCGCGCCATCACGCCGCCAGGCCGCCCGCGCCGGTTCGATGCGCGGTTCTTCCTGCTCGATGCGGAGGACCTCGCCACGGACCCGGACGATTTCTCGGCGGCCTCCGACGAATTGGCGCATCTGCAATGGATCGCCCTGGACAAGGTGCGCGGCTTTGATTTGCCCTTCATCACCGAGGTCGTCCTTGCCGAAGTCGCAGCCCGCGCCAGGGACCGCGCCCCGCCTGCGTCGGTGCCGTTTTTCCGCAATGACGACGAGGAAAGCCTGTTCCTGCGGCTCCACGGCAAACCGCTGCCAGACTGAGCTGCCGAACTGATCTGCGTTATCGGGCCTTCCGTACGCCACGCGCGCTCGAACGGCTTGTGCAGGATATCCTGCTTCCGCAAGGCGCCATCGGGCGGCTACACAGCCAGATCGTCATGGATCAGGCCAAGGACGACCCCGCGTTGCCGCTGCCGACATGAGCCCCGCGCACAAAGACGCGCCCGACACGGGCCAACAGCCCCTTTCGGGCCGGGACAGGTGACCGCACCTCAATCCACCGTGACAAAGCGCGCTCCGCCAGAGGTCGAGCGTTGCCCGATCGTGACCCGCTTGGCGCCGGCCGACACCGGCGCACGGGCCGCATCGTTCCGCATCTCGCGTCTGAGTTTTGCCACGGTCGCCGGCAAGGACATGCCAATCGCGTCCTTGCTGCCATCCTCGAACGTGCTCATCATCGAAATCACCGACGCGATGCGCAATCTGCCATCGACTTTGACGAACACCGGCGCGCCGGAGGATCCGAAGGTCACATCGCAGTCAAAGCTCATCAGCCCGCCGCGATATGTTTCCTTGTGCCGACACCCGGATTCGCGCTGGAGCGATGTGTTGCGACCGCGCCCATATGACACCAGCGTGACCTTGCCCTTGCTCGACACGCCGTCATGCACCTTGAACGGTTCGGCCTCGGTGCTGAAAATCGGCCTGTCCAGCCGCAGGAGCGCCAGGTCGGTCCGCACTTGGTCTGTCAAGGAGGCATCGCCCGAACCAAGATAGCCATCGGCCAGAACGATCTTGTCGATCCGCCGCGTCGCGGCGACAAAGTCATGTGCCAGACCGGCATGAAAGCGCATGGGCGCTTTTGGCAACAGGGTTTGCCGGGACGTGTCCACCACGCAATGCGCGGCGGTCAGGACCAATGTCCTGGTGATCAGTGCCCCCGTGCAGGTGCTGCCCCCAAGGTCCAGCCGCCCGACGCCTTCCCAGCCCAGAAGCTCACCGCGCCGGTCAAGACGGTCGCGCTCCTGAACCTGCGCCATGCCGGGGGCAAGCAGAAGCACCGCAAGGATCACGTAGCTCAAAATCCGCATGTCGTCTTGCCTTCTCGAAACCGCGCAGCGGGGCGGCATACAAGACGGATGGGGCACAAGATGGGCCGATTTGCGGCAACGGCTTGCAAAGGGTCTGGATCGGGCAAAGGTTAAGAAACTGTGAACCGGTCTCTGTAACCCATTGATTTCAGGGCGTGCCGCCGCGTCCCACGCGTGGGACGCCGCTCAGACGAACTGTTCCCGGATCAGCCGCTCCTCAAGCCCGTGACCCGGATCGAACAGCACCCGGTGGGCCGTTGACGGCTCTGACCGGATATCGACCCGCACCACGTCCCGCACCGCGCGGGAATCCGCCTCGGCCATGACCGGCCGCTTTTCCGGGTCCAGAACCTCGAAGGTGACCTCCGCCGTCTTGGGCAGCAAGGCCCCCCGCCAGCGCCGCGGCCGGAATGCCGACATCGCCGTCAGGGCCAGCACATCCGATCCAATGGGCAGGATCGGACCATGGGCGGAATAATTATACGCGGTCGACCCGGCAGGCGTCGCGACCAGGGCCCCGTCACAGACCAGCTCGGCCATCCGAACCCGCCCGTCCACGCTGATCCGCAGCCGTGCCGCCTGCGGCCCCGCCCGCAAAAGCGAAACCTCGTTGATCGCCAGCGCCCGCTGCGTGATGCCGTCCATGGTCGTGGCCAGCATCGACAGCGGGTTGATCACCTCTTCTTGCGCCCGCTCCAGCCGTGCCTCCAGATCGTGCTCGGAATACTCGTTCATCAGGAACCCGACCGTGCCCCGGTTCATCCCGTACACCGGCGCCGCCAATTCCTCTGTCCGGTGCAACGTGTGCAGCATGAACCCGTCGCCCCCCAGCGCCACGATGACGTCGGCTCCGTCCTCGGCATGATCGCCGTATTTCCGCGTCAGCCCGGCCTTGGCCGCCTCGGCAATCGGCGCGGAACTGGCGGCAAAAGCGATACGCATCGACATGAGAAATGCTTCCTATCGGGGTCATCCCGGTCCGAAACAATCACAAACATTCCCGCCACGCCAGACGTGGCGCAGCTTTCTGGCCTAGGATCGCTTTCCCGCATTTGCCTTTTCCCCCGTTTCCGATAGGTAGACAGTCATCGAAAATATGCTTCAAGGAGGCGCAGCCCATGAATGCCCCGCACCGCGAAACCGGCTTTTTCACCAAATCCCTGGCCGACAGCGACCCTGACCTGTTCACGTCGATCACCGACGAACTGGGCCGTCAGCGCGACGAGATCGAGCTGATCGCATCGGAAAACATCGTCAGCCGCGCCGTGATGGAGGCGCAGGGATCGGTGATGACCAACAAATATGCCGAAGGCTATCCGGGCCGTCGCTATTACGGGGGATGCCAATACGTCGATGTGGCCGAAAACCTTGCCATCGAACGGGCCTGCGACTTGTTCGGCTGCAGCTTTGCCAATGTTCAGCCCAACTCAGGCAGCCAAGCCAACCAGGGCGTGTTCACGGCGCTTTTGAAGCCAGGCGACACGATTCTCGGCATGAGCCTGGACGCGGGGGGGCACCTGACGCATGGCGCCGCGCCCAACCAGTCGGGCAAGTGGTTCAACGCGATCCAGTACGGGGTGCGCAAGGAAGACAACCTGCTTGACTATGATCAGGTGCAGGCGCTCGCGACCGAGCATCAGCCCAAGCTGATCATCGCGGGCGGCTCTGCCATCCCGCGTCAGATCGACTTTGCCAAGATGCGCGAAATTGCCGACAGCGTCGGCGCCTACCTGCATGTCGACATGGCCCATTTCGCCGGATTGGTGGCTGCAGGCGAACACCCCAGCCCGTTCCCCCACGCGCATGTCGCTACCACGACGACCCACAAGACGCTGCGCGGACCGCGCGGCGGCATGATCCTCACCGACGACGCGGCGCTGGCGAAGAAATTCAACTCCGCCATCTTCCCCGGCATTCAGGGTGGGCCCCTGATGCACGTGATCGCCGCCAAGGCCGTGGCCTTTGGCGAGGCGCTGCGCCCGGACTTCAAGATCTACCAACAGAACGTCATCCGAAACGCACAGGCCCTGTCGGATCAGCTGATCAAGGGCGGTCTGGACACCGTGACCCATGGCACCGACACCCATGTGGTGCTGGTCGATCTGCGCCCCAAGGGCGTCAAGGGCAACGCCACGGAAAAAGCCCTGGGACGCGCACATATCACCTGCAACAAGAATGGTGTGCCCTTTGATCCGGAAAAGCCGATGGTCACCTCCGGCATCCGCCTTGGCACGCCGGCCGGCACGACACGTGGGTTCGGAGAGGCCGAATTCCGCCAGATTGCGGATTGGATCATCGAGGTCACAGATGGCCTTGCGGCCAATGCCGAGGATGGCAATGCAGCGGTGGAGGACAAGGTGCGCAGCGAAGTCGCAGAGATGTGCGCCCGCTTTCCGATCTATCCCGACCTCTGAGCGCGGCGCAGGACGCGTCGATGCATCCTGGCGTTTGCCTCAACGGACGCTCTTGGGGGCCAGCCCCCAAACCCCCGGGATATTTTTGAACCGAAGAAGCACAGGACGCTCCCGAAGCCGGGGGCGTCTTTTTTTCCCAAACGACTTTTCTTTCGGGAATTGCTGGGTATGATATCCTGCATGACATGTTTGGCCCATATCGCATTCCGCTCGCACAGCTGTGCGCCTCTTGCGTTGGCCACCCGTCTTCTCCTAATCCGCCTCTGAGCGCGGCGCATCCGGCGCGACCGCTCAGAGGATGACCGTTTCGCGCCGACGGATTTGGACAAGACATGAAAGACCCTGACCATGACAAGCACTGACAAGAACCGCGTGGTGATCTTCGACACCACCCTGCGTGACGGCGAACAATCTCCCGGCGCGACAATGACGCATGCCGAAAAGCTCGAGATTGCCGAGCTGCTGGACGATATGGGTGTCGACATTATCGAGGCCGGGTTTCCCATCGCCTCGGAAGGCGATTTCCGCGCCGTGGCCGAGATTGCGCGGCGCAGCAAGACATCGGTGATCTGCGGCCTTGCACGTGCGCAGCTTCCCGATATCGACCGCTGCTGGGAGGCGGTCAAACAGTCCGAGCGTCCGCGCATTCACACCTTTATCGGCACCTCGCCGCTGCACCGCGCGATTCCGAACCTCGACCAGGATGAAATGGCGGAGCGGATCGAACAGACCGTGACCCACGCCCGCAACCTGTGCGACAACGTGCAGTGGTCGCCGATGGATGCAACGCGCACCGAGTGGGATTACCTCTGCCGCGTCGTGGAGATCGCGATCAAGGCAGGCGCGACGACGATCAACATTCCGGACACCGTCGGGTATACCGCGCCCGTGGAAAGCGCGGACCTGATCCGTCGCCTGATCGAAACCGTGCCGGGCGCCGACGAGATCGTCTTTGCCACGCACTGCCACAACGACCTTGGCATGGCGACCGCCAACGCCCTCGCCGCCGTCGAGGGCGGCGCGCGGCAGATCGAGTGTACGATCAACGGGCTCGGTGAACGCGCGGGCAACACCGCTCTTGAAGAGGTGGTGATGGCGCTGAAGGTGCGCACCGATATCATGCCCTATCACACGGGTGTTGACACCAGGAAGATCATGCAGATCTCCCGCCGGGTCGCGACCGTTTCGGGATTTGCCGTACAATTCAACAAGGCGATTGTCGGCAAGAACGCCTTTGCGCATGAATCCGGCATCCACCAGGATGGGATGCTCAAGAACGCCGAGACCTTCGAGATCATGCGCCCCGAGGATGTGGGTCTTGCCGCGTCCTCCCTGCCTTTGGGGAAACATTCCGGCCGCGCCGCGCTGCGCGCCAAGCTCAAGGAATTGGGCACCGATGTCGGGGACAACCAGCTCAAGGATATCTTTGTCCGGTTCAAGGACCTCGCCGACCGCAAGAAAGACGTCTATGACGAGGATATCCTCGCGCTTGTGACGGCGACAACCGAAGGCTCGGACGCCTTGCAACTGGTGAACCTGAAAGTCGTTTGCGGCACCGCCCCGGCCGAAGCCAGTATCGAGATGGAGGTGGACGGAAAAGAACACTCTGCCACCTGTGCCGGCGACGGCCCCGTAGATGCCACGTTCAAGGCGATCCGGCAGGTGCATCCAAACAAGGCCAAGCTGCAACTCTATCAGGTCCACGCCGTGACCGAAGGCACCGACGCACAGGCGACGGTCAGTGTGCGGCTGGAAGAAGACGGCATGATCTCGACCGGCCAATCCGCCGATACCGATACGGTTGTGGCGTCGGCCAAGGCCTATATCCACGCGCTCAACCGGTTGATCGTGCGGCGCGGCAAGACCGGCAAGGACGTCAAGGAAATCTCGTACCGCGATGTGACCTGAAAAAGATGCGTGCAGGCAAGGGCACCCGGCGCAGGGTGAGTGCCTGCACGCACCGTGATCAATAGGGCACGCGCCATTTCGGTTTGCCGGGTGCCGCCTCGACCCGCGCGAGGCCGCTGGTTTCCATCAGGCGCGTGACCTCTTCTTCCAGCAATCGTTCGTCAGCGGAACCGCGCACCGGAACCCGGCCCGGTTCGAGGAACAGCGGTGCTGCGAGCGGTGTCACGCGATCGAGACGAAGCAGGTCGATGCGGTCACCGACCCGTTCGGCCATCTCGCGGATGCGGGCGAAATCGACCAGCCCGCGCATCGCCTCTTCGCGGGTGATCTGCATGAGCAGGTGATCGGGATCGTATTTCAGCAGCGTGTCATAGAGGATATCCGACGACATGGTCGCTTGCCGCCCGGTCTTGCGCTGACCGCCAAGGTTGCGTTCGATCAGCCCCGCGATGGTGGCGCAGGCGCGGAACGTGCGTTTCATCACGGCGTTGCCCGCAAGCCAGCCTTCGAGACCAGCCTCCAGCGCGTCGATATCAAAAAGCGGCGCGGGGTCGATCACCGCGTCCAGCCCCCAGATCAGCACGGCGTAATCGGTGGCGACAAAGCCCATGGGAGCCAGGCCTTCCTCCTCCATCCGCTTGGTCAGCAACAGCCCCAGCGTCTGCATCGCGTTGCGCCCGGCGAAACCGTAGACGACAAGCTGTTCGCGCCCGTCATGCCGGAAGCTTTCGATCAAGAGCCGCCCCGGTTCAGGCAGGCGGCTGACCCCGCGCTGCATGTGCAACCAATCGCGGGTATGGCGCGGCAGGTCGGGCCAATCGTCCTGTTGGAACATTCGGACAATGCGGTTTGAGAGCTGCGTGGAGGTGGCGAACTTGGTGCCCATGAAGGTGGCGATCTTGGGTTTGCGTCCGGGGTCGCGGGTGACTTCGACAGTCAATTCGCGCAAGCCCTCGTAGCGCACGATCTGGCCGCCGATCAGAAACGTGTCGCCCTTGGTCAGCGTGGCGGCAAAGCCTTCCTCGATTTCGCCCAACGGCGCGCCGCCGCGGCCCCGCCATTTCACCTTGAGCGTGTCGGTGTCCTGGATCGTGCCGATGTTCTGCCTTATGCGCGCGGCGGACCGGGGATCGCGCAATTGCCAGCGCCCGTCGGGCAATTGTGTCAACCGCTGCCACTGGTCATAGGCACGCAGGGCATAGCCGCCGGTGGCGCAGAAATTCAGGCAGGCGTCGAACCCGTCGCGGCTCAGATCCGCATAAGCCCCGGCGGCGGTCATCTCCGCATAAAGCGCATCCGCATCGAAGGGGCCGGAACAGGCGGCGATCAGGATATGCTGGCACAGCACATCGCGCGGGCCGCGCCCGCGCCATTCGCCGTCCAGATCATGCGCCTTCACTGCCTCCAAAGCCGCAACGCATTCGACCACTTCGAACCGGTTGGCGGGCACCAGAAGCGCCTTGCTGGGCGCGTTGTACCGGTGGTTGGCGCGCCCGATCCGCTGCACCAGACGTTTGACGTTCTTGGGCGCGCCGATCTGTATCACCAGGTCCACATCGCCCCAGTCGATGCCCAAATCCAGGCTTCCGGTGCAGACAATCGCGCGCAGATCGCCGCGCACCATCGCCGCTTCGACCTTTTCACGCTGACCGCGATCAAGGCTGCCGTGGTGGATTCCGATGGGCAAGGCGTCTTCGTTGGCAAGCCAGAGGTTGTGAAAGAAGATCTCGGCCTGCGCGCGGGTGTTGTGAAAAATGAGCGTCGTGTTGTGCTGTTTGACCTGTTCCAGCACTGCCGGAATGCTGTATTTCGCACCGCCCCCGGACCAGGGCGGCGCCTCTGCCGTGACCAGCATGGAGATATCGGGATCCGGCCCCGGATCAGCCTGAACGATCTTGCATGGGTCGGGGTGCCGCGCCAGCAGGCGCGCGATGGAAGCGGGATCATCAACGGTGGCGGACAGACCGACACGGCGCAGGTCCGGGCACATGGTCTGCAACCGCGCCAGCGCCAGCATCAACTGGTCGCCGCGTTTGCTTTCGGCCAAAGCGTGAATCTCGTCCACCACCACCCGCTGCACATCCTTGAACATGCGCGGCGCGTCTTCGTAGCTGGTGAGCAGCGCCAGCGACTCCGGGGTCGTCAGAAGAATATGTGGCGGATCGGCGCGTTGCCGTTTCTTGATGTGCTGCGAGGTGTCACCGGTGCGATCCTCGACCCGGATCGCCAGTCCGGCCTCGTCAATCGGCGTGCGCAGGTTGCGCTTGATGTCTGCGGCCAATGCCTTGAGCGGGCTGACGTAAAGCGTGTGCAACCGCTCGCGCGGCGCCTCGGCCAGCTCTGCGAGCGTCGGCAGGAACCCGGCCAATGTCTTGCCACCCCCGGTCGGCGCGATCAGCAAAAGGCATGGATCGTCGGCGCGGTTCAGCATGTCCTGCTGATGCGGATGGATGGTCCACCCACGCGAGTCGAACCACGCGGCAAGGGAGGGAGGAAGGGCAGTCATCGCCTATACATATGCCACGCGGGGCCAAAGAAAACGGCCTATCGGCAAGGCCACCTGCCCCTGATCGCGAAATGTCGCGGCTCTCTCAGCAGGCGCGCGGCGCTGCGCAACGCGCCGCGCTACTCCTGCATCTCTGCAAGACGCGCAACATAACGCGCCAGCGTGTCGATTTCGAGATTGACCCGGTCGCCGACTTTGGACACGCCCCAGGTGGTCACCTCCTGCGTGTGCCGGATGATATTCACCCCGAAGCGCGTGTCATCAACTTCGTTCACCGTCAGGGACGTGCCGTCCAGCGCGACCGATCCCTTTGGCGCGATGAACCTGGAAAGGGCACGCGGTGCCTCGAAGGTATATCGCACGCTGTCTCCTTCGCTGCGCATCTGCACGATCTCGGCCAGACCGTCGATATGGCCGGAAACGATATGCCCGCCCAATTCGTCTCCAACCTTCAAGGCGCGTTCGAGGTTGACCTTCTGTCCCTCCGACCACGTGCCGATATTGGTCTTGTTCAATGTCTCTACACTGATCTCCACATCGAACCAGTCCGGACCAAGCTGCACAACGGTCAGACAGACCCCGCTGCAGGCGATGGACGCTCCGATATCGATGCCGTTCGTGTCGTAGCCCGTACCGATACGCGCGCGCAGATCGCCCGCGTGTTCGAGGCTGCGGATCTCACCTATATCCGTGATGATGCCGGTAAACATGATCTAGCCCCTTTTGTTTCTAGCCACACAAAACCTTGGGAATTTTCATTCTCAGAAGCATATCATTCATGATAGCTTATCCCTCATTCGAGGGGTACTGCGACACCATGGCAAACACAACGGTCACGCCGGAATCATCGTCTTCAAGGGTGTTCCTGTTTTTGCAGGGGCCGCATGGGCCGTTCTTCAGCCAGTTGGCCGATCATCTCAAGGAAACGGGCGCGCGCTGCTGGCGGGTGGCGTTCAACGCGGGTGATGGATCGAAGTGGCGCGACGGCGAAACGCTCTTGCGATTTTGCACCCCGATCGAGGAATGGCCGACCCGGTTTCTCGAATGGGTCAAGATGATCAGGGCAACCGATCTCGTGCTCTATGGCGACACTCGCCGCCACCACGCCGAGGCGATCGCCGCCGCGCGCAGTGCCGGATTGACGATCCATGTCTTCGAGGAAGGCTACCTGAGGCCCTATTGGGCGACCTATGAGCGCGACGGATCGAACGGCAATTCACGCCTGATGACGATCACCATCGAAGAGATGGAACGCGCGCTGACATGTACCGAGGAGCCCCCGGCATTGCCGCCCGACCGTTGGGGGGATTTGCGGATGCACATGGTGCACGGGGCACTCTACCATTGGCATGTGCTCTTCCGAAACCAGGCCTTCCCACATTACCATCCGCACCGCGATCAGAACGTGGCCGAGGAATTTCGTCTGCACCTTCTTCGGCTCCTGCGGCGTCCGCGCCACATTGTTGAACGCTGGATGACCACGCGCACAATTCGAAAGGCGGGCTGGCCCTACCACGTCGTCCTTTTGCAGCTTGACCACGATGCCAGTTTTCGCGCCTTTTCCGACTTTCCCTCGCAGACGGACTTTGTCGCGCATGTGATCGAAGCCTTTGCCAAGGGCGCGCCGCAACACCACCGGCTTGTTTTCAAGGCGCATCCGCTGGAAGACGGCCGCGCCAAGGTGGACATGCAGGTTCGGGACATCGCAAAGCGGCACGGTGTCGACGGGAGGATCAGCTTTGTCCGAGGCGGCAAGCTGGCTTTCCTGCTCTATGCCGCGCGATCAGCCGTGACGGTGAATTCGACATCGGCGCATCAGGCGCTGTGGCGCGGCCTGCCGGTACGCAGTTTCGGCATCAGCGTCTATGACAAGCCAGGCCTCGTATCACACCAGCCGCTGACCACGTTTTTCGCTGACCCGACGCCACCGGACCCGGTGGCCTATGCGATATACCGGCAATTCCTGCTGGAAACGAGCCAGATTCCCGGCGGGTTTTATTCGGCCAAGGGCAGGTCCGAACTTTTGCGCAATGTTGGAGACCGCATGTTGCGGTCGGCAGGTCCCTATCCACAACGACTGGATCCGTCCGAGACCGCCGCGCAACACTTGCGGCTTGTTCGCTAGAACGCCGATCTCCGGACGCTGGCCAAAGAGCCGATCTTTCGATACTTTAACGAAAAAACGAACCGAGGCAGACAATAACTGGTCGAGGAGACCGAGCAGTGTTCAAAATGAATTTCCGGTGGGCCAAGCCCATCGCGGTGGTGCTTTCGGCATCCCTCGTGGCGTCATGCGGCTTGCCGGGTGTCGGCCCGAACAAGAATCAGATCTTTGCCGGCTCCGTTCAACGCGAAGGCGATGCGTTCGTGGTGTCTGTCGACGACCGCGTGACGCGCGCAACCGCTGTGGTGCCTGCCCTGGGATTCACGCAGTCACTTGTGAACGCGAACGTGCAAAGCGCGGACATCATTCGCCCGGGCGACACGCTGGGGCTGACGATCTGGGAAAATGTCGATGACGGTCTGCTGACCGGTGAAGCCTCGAACGCGACCGTCCTCGAAGCGGTTCAAGTCGATGGATCCGGCTTTATCTTCGTGCCCTATGCCGGCCGCATCAAAGCTGCCGGGAACACGCCCGAGGCCATTCGCCGGATCATTACCAACAAGCTGGAAGACCAGACCCCCGACCCGCAGGTACAGGTGCGCCGAACGGCGGGCGACGGGGCGACCGTTTCGATTCTCGGCTCGGCCGGCGCGCAAGGCGTCTTCCCGATCACCCGCCCGACAAGCACGCTCGGCTCCATGGTGGCCAGCGCGGGCGGCGTCGGGACATCGCCCGAAATTGCCCAGATCACCCTGACACGGGGCAATCACAGCGAAACCATCTGGCTTGAGGATCTTTACGACCACCCGGAACTCGACATCGCCTTGCGCAATGGCGACCGCATCCTGATCGAAGCCGATCAGCGCGCCTTCACCGCTCTTGGCGCAGCCGGCGCGCAAACGCGGATGACCTTTGAAACGCGGACCCTGTCGCTGGTCGAGGCTCTGGCCCAGTTGGGCGGGTTGATCCCGACAACTTCTGACCCCACGGGTGTCTTCGTCTTTCGCAACGAGCCGGCGGATATCGCCAACGCGGTGCTTGGACGGAACGATTTCGTCGGCGCCCAGCGCATGATCTACGTTCATGACCTTACCGAACCCAACGGGCTCTTCACGGCACGGGATTTCCTGATCCGCGACGGTGATCTGATCTACGTCACAGAAGCGCCCATCGTTCAGTGGAACCGGACCATATCGTCGATCACCGGCACGCTGGGCGGCGCACAGAGCCTGACCACGGCCGCAACCGGCGGACCCCTGACCGAGTAAACGGGCCGTGCAGGCGGATCCACCCCCAACGCACGCCGGAGGCACCAGCCTCCGGCGACTTTACGTTTACAACAGCGGGTTTTTCACCCGGCGCCGGATCAAGCGCATTCTGGAGCTTTCCAGCTGGCGGGTGGCCCTCGGACGACCGAACTCCGATGACTGGATCGGCATCTGGGGCGCCGCCCCAAGCGCCAGACGTGGCACGTCGCAGGCCCGCGTGCGGGGTGCGCCCGTGCTGCGGGTCGAAGATGCCTTCCTGCGGTCCTTGCATCCGGGCCGAATTGCAAACGAACCACCGCTTGGCCTGACCCTCGACCGGACAGGCGTGCACTTCGACGCGTCCAGCCCGTCGGATCTGGAAACCCTTCTTATCGAAGAACCGCTGGACGATACCGCGGAGTTGAACACCGCGCGCGACCTCATGGCGCGTATGGTGCGCGGCAAACTGTCGAAATACGCAGCGTACGACCCGGACCTGCCCTTGCCCGACCCCGGCTATGTGCTTGTCATGGACCAGGTCGCGGACGATGCGTCAGTACATGCATCGGTCTCGGGTCCGGACATGGCCCGGGCAAGATTTGCCGAAATGCTGTATTTCGCACAAACAGAACACCCGAACAGCCGCATCCTGATCCGGGCGCATCCCGAGACACGGGCGGGCACGCGTCCAGGCCATTTTACAGACGATCACGCGCGGGGGCGCGTGTCCTTTATCGACGGTGCCCACGCGCCGATGGATTTGCTGGATGGCGCGATCGCGGTCTATACCCTGTCGTCGCAGATGGGGTTCGAGGCGATCCTCGCAGGGCACCGGCCCCGCGTCTTCGGGACCCCCTTCTATGCCGGGTGGGGGCTGAGTGACGACGAGATTCATCTGCCGCGTCGCCAGCGCAAACTCACCCGCAGTCAGATCTTTGCCGGGGCCATGATGCGGTTTCCTGTCTGGTATGATCCTTACCATGACCGCCTGTGCAATCTTTCCCGCGTGATCGACACGGTCGAGGCCACCCGCCGCGCTTGGACCGAGGACCGCGCGGGTTGGGTGGGCCGAAACATGCGCCTGTGGAAGCGCCCACATATGCAAAAGATCTTCGGCGCGCACCATCCCATGCGGTTCTCGGAAACCCCGTCCGGGACGGCACCTCGCGTGATGCGCTGGGGGGCGGGAGCCGACGAGGACACATGGACCGTCGAGGACGGGTTCATCCGATCGCAGGGCCTTGGCGCAGAGCTGATGCCGCCACTTTCACTGGTGCTGGACGATCTTGGCATCTATTTCGACCCATCACGGCCATCGCGGCTTGAACGGTTGATCGCCGACAGCGTTCACCTGCACGAGTCCTCGCTCAACCGAGCGCGACAGGTGATTGCCCGGATTGTCAAAAACGAGGTGAGCAAATACGCCGCTGATCAAACGGCGCCCGATCTGCCGGACAGCCAGGGGCGACAGGTTATCCTCGTTCCGGGTCAGGTCGAGGATGACGCCTCAATCCGGTTGGGATGCCCGGATATCACGACCAACGCCGCGCTTTTGCAACAGGTCCGGGCCAGCAATCCGGACGCCGTCCTTGTCTACAAACCTCACCCCGATGTGGTCGCCGGCTTGCGCCCCGGCGCGGTAAGTGGCGCGTCTGATTGGGCGGATCACATTGTCACCCATCGTGCAATCGCCCCGCTGTATGGCCAGATCGACGCGGTCTGGACCCTCACCTCGCTGAGCGGGTTCGAGGCGCTTCTGCGCGGAGTTCCGGTTACCACCCTGGGCCAGCCGTTTTACGCAGGCTGGGGTTTGACCACGGATCTATGCGCCATGCCGGCACGGCGCGGACAGTCCGTCAGTCTCGACGCTTTGGCCCACGCCACGCTCATCGACTACCCGCGCTATTTCGATCCGGTGACGGGGCAGGCCTGCCCTGTGGAGGTTGTTCTGGACCGGCTTGCGAACGGCCAGATCAAACAGCCAAAGCGCCTGAGGCGCCTGGCCAAGATGCAAGGGATGCTGACCAGTTACGCATGGATCTGGCGGCGTTGACGCACCCAGCTTTGCACCACGTCATCGCCGCTTTTCCACAGGTCGCACAAGGCAAAGCGCGGTGCGTCCGACAAGCGGTCGAGACCCAGGGCGCCGAGCGCAGGGCGCCCCTCGGCCCCGATGATCACACCGCCCATATGCACCTCCAACCGGTCCACCAGATCAGCGGCAATCAGGCTCGCAGCAAGCTCCCCGCCACCTTCGCAGAGCACCCGGGTCAGTCCCTCGCGCCCCAGCCGCTGCATCAGCGCGGCGATATCGACCTGGCGTCCATCGAGTGGCAGATGCAGCAGCTTGGCTCCGATACCGGACCAGGCTTCGCGCGCATCGATCGGCGCATCGTCGGAATGGCATAGCCAGACCGGCGCTTGATCCAGCGTCTGGCCAAGCCGCCCATCAGTTGGCATATCCAACCGTCTGGACACGACAATGCGCACCGGTTGTCGCGGCACATCGATCCCGCGTACCGTCAGCAGCGGATCATCCGCCCGCACCGTGCCCGCGCCCACCAGCACAGCGTCGTGACAGGCGCGCAAGCGATGCACACCCGCGCGCGTCTCGGCTCCGGTGATCCACTGGCTGTCGCCATTGGCGGTGGCGATGCGGCCATCAAGACTGGTGGCCAGTTTCAGGGTAACGAGCGGGCGACCGCTGGAGAGGCGGCAAAAGAACCCGGCATGATCATGGGCCGCGGCATCGGTGCCAATGCCGGTCTCGACCGCGATCCCGGCTTCGCGCAACCGGGCAAAGCCTTGCCCCGACACGCGTGGGTCCGCGTCGGCAAAGGGGGCGACGACGCGGGCAATACCGGCGGCGATCAAGGCCTCCGTGCAGGGCGGTGTCTTTCCGTGATGGGCGCAGGGCTCCAATGTGACATAGGCCGTCGCGCCCTTGGCCGCTGCGCCGGCCATGTCCAGCGCCTGCCTCTCGGCATGGGGGCGTCCGCCCGGCTGGGTCCAGCCTTCGCCGACCACGCGCCCATCCCGCACCACGACACAGCCGACCGCCGGGTTGGGCCAGGTGTTGCCCAGCCCCTGCCGACCCAGCGCCAGCGCCCGGTCCATATGACGCGTGTCATCGGGGGGGCCGGGCACGGTCACTCTTCAGGTTTGGATTTGTCCTTGTCGGACGGGCGCAACTCGCTGACAAACTTGTCGAAATCGTCGGCTTCCTGGAAATTCTTGTAGACGCTGGCAAAGCGCACGTAGGCAACCGTATCGATCCGCGCCAGCGACTCCATGACGATCTCGCCGATCTGCTTGGAGGGAATGTCCGTGTCGCCAAGGCTTTCCAGACGCCGCACGATGCCGGAAATCATCTGGTCGATCCGTTCCGGGTCCACGGGGCGTTTCTGCATCGCCATGCGGATAGAGCGTTCCAGCTTGTCGCGGTCGAAATCCTCTCGGCGTCCACTTGTCTTGACGACCACCAGATCGCGCAATTGGACGCGCTCATAGGTGGTAAACCGCCCGCCGCAAGCCGGGCAAAAGCGTCTGCGCCTGATGGCGACATGATCTTCTGCCGGGCGGCTATCTTTTACCTGTGTATCGATATTTCCGCAAAACGGGCAGCGCATTGGCCGTCCCCCTTCTTTTTCGTCTCTGCCTCAGACTGTGGGTTTCCCCCACTTATCCACAGCGACTATAGGTCAGCCGCGAGGTTTTGGGTAGCCCGGAATTTACCCCGCAAGGACTGGTGGTTCCGCTGCATCAGATTGCATGTGGACCCGGGTTTTCCGCGGCGCAAGATCACCCCAGATGCGCCAAAACGCGCCGCCTGTGAGGCGCGTTGCGATGTTCAAAGACATAAATGCCCTGCCATGTGCCCAATCCGATCTCCCCGTGCACCACCGGGATCGACAGGCTCACCGGCAGCATCGCCGCCTTGATATGGGCCGGCATATCGTCCAGGCCTTCATGGGTGTGCGTCAGGTAGGACATCCCCGGATCGGTGGTCGGCGGCACGAGGCGATGAAAATAAGCGCTCAGATCGGTCTTCACCTCGGGATCGGCGTTCTCCTGGACCAGCAGGCTGGCGAAGGTGTGCTGGATGAACAGCGTCAACAGGCCATCGCCCTGCACCCATGCCGCGACATCGCGCGTGAACTCGTAAAGGCCCGGGCCTGTTGTCTGGATTTCAAAGGTTGCATGTTTCATGCGCAATCCCGCCTCTGCATCGTGAAATACCTTGGATATACACAAAACGCGGCCTTACGGCACAGCGAGGGAACCTGTCCCACCCCCTGGCGCGTTATCTTTCCGACATGGACCACAAATCTCAGGACCCGATCATGCCCAACAAAACAATCTTCATCACCGGCGCATCGACCGGCATCGGCGCAGCCACAGCCCGCTTCGCCGCAGACAGCGGGTGGAATGTCGGCCTTTTCGCCCGCTCCAAGGACAAGTTGGAAAAACTTGGCCGTGAAATCGGCGACCGCGCGCTGGCTCTGCCCGGAGATGCGGCCCGGCTCGACGATCAGGTTCAGGCGCTGGACAACTTGGCGGATCACTTCGGCGCGGTTGATGCCGCCTTTGCGAACGCCGGCACGGGGCTGAGCGCAGCGGGCACCGAAGCCGGCGACCCGGACGAATGGCACAAGATGATCGAGTTGAATGTCATGGGCCTGCTCTGGACCACGAAGGCCGCGATGCCGCACCTGAGAAAGAGCACGGGGCATCTGCTGATGACGGGATCCGCTGCGGGACGGCGCCACATCAAAGGCTCTGTCTATGGGGCGTCCAAATGGTTTGTTCATGGCTATGGCGGCAATATGGCCGAGGAAATGCGCGAATGGGGCGGACGTTGTACCGTGATCGCACCGGGCATGGTGGACACACCCTTCTTTGACGAGCCGCATCCGGACAAGTTGCAAGCAGAAGACGTGGCAGACGCGGTTGTCTTCGCGCTCGGCGCCAACCCGCGCGCCAACGTGCAGGAAGTTTTCGTAATGCCGACGCAATAGGAGTGACAGGATGAGCACAGACAACACCGACCCGAAAAAGGGACCCGGCACAACATCGGACCCCAATCAGGCAGACCGAACCGGAAACCCCGGTCACGATCCCTTCAAGGATGTTCCCGATGAAACGGACGGGCCAAAACAGACGAACCGCGATCCCGAGACGGGACCGGGCACGACCAAGGACCCCAATCAGGCAGATCGGACATGATCACAGCGACAGGCTGACGACCTGATCTATTTGAAGATGCTGTCGCCCTGTTGGTCGACCAGCATCTTCGCCTTGCTCACCGACGCTTTCGCCGCGTCGCCGTAATCTTGCAGGCTATCGGCACGCATCATGAAATGTGATTTCAACGCGCCGTCGATTTCTTTTTCGATCTGCGCCCCGATGCGCCATGTGCCGCCGTCTTTGACCGGCTCTGGCCGGATCGTGTACCCGTTATGATGTTCCGGGGGTGCCGGCGGGGGCGATGAATCACCGCCGCCGCCAAAGAGCTTCTTGAGAAACGACATGGGTTACTGATCCAGGAAGCTGCGCAGCTTGCGGCTCCGCGACGGATGCTTCAGCTTGCGCAGTGCTTTCGCTTCGATCTGGCGAATACGTTCTCGCGTAACAGTGAACTGCTGACCCACCTCTTCGAGAGTGTGGTCGGTGTTCATACCGATCCCAAATCTCATCCGCAGAACACGTTCCTCGCGCGGGGTGAGCGACGACAGAACCCGCGTCGTGGTTTCCTTGAGGTTGTCCTGTATCGCGGCATCCAGCGGCAGAACCGCGTTCTTGTCCTCGATGAAATCGCCAAGCTGACTGTCTTCCTCGTCGCCGATCGGCGTTTCGAGGCTGATCGGCTCCTTGGCGATTTTCATCACCTTGCGCACCTTCTCCAAAGGCATCTGGAGCTTTTCGGCCAGTTCCTCGGGCGTTGGCTCGCGACCGATTTCGTGCAGCATCTGCCGACCGGTGCGGACCAGCTTGTTGATCGTTTCGATCATGTGCACCGGAATACGGATGGTGCGCGCCTGGTCTGCGATGCTCCGCGTGATCGCCTGGCGGATCCACCATGTCGCGTAGGTGGAGAACTTGTAGCCCCGGCGGTATTCGAACTTGTCCACCGCCTTCATCAGGCCGATGTTCCCCTCCTGGATCAAATCCAGGAACTGCAAACCACGGTTGGTATATTTCTTGGCGATGGAGATCACGAGGCGCAGGTTCGCCTCGACCATTTCCTTCTTGGCCTGCCGCGCCTCTTTTTCGCCTTTCTGGACCTGGGCGACGATGCGGCGGAATTCAGATATATCTAGTCCGACATACTGACCCACCTGCGCCATGTCGGCACGCAATTCCTCGGCCTTGGGCAGCGAGCGTTCGATGAACATCTGCCAGCCACGGCCGGTCTTTTCGCTCATCTCTTCGAGCCAGTTGGGGTCAAGCTCGCGACCGCGGTAGGCATCGACGAATTCGCGGCGGTTGATGCGCGCCTGGTCGGCCAGCTTCACCATGGACGAATCGATCGACATGATGCGCTTGTTGATCCCGTAAAGCTGATCGATCAACGCCTCGATCCGGTTGTTGTGCAGGTGCAATTCATTCACCAGCTCAACGATTTCCGAGCGCAGCTTCTGGTAACGTTCCTCGTCCACCTTGCTGAAGGAACCGTCCTCGTTGAGCGTTGCCGAGATACGGTTGTCCTGCATGCTGGACAGTTCTTCGTAGTCCTGTGCAATCCGGCCAAGCGTTTCGAGAACACGCGGCTTGAGCGCGGCTTCCATCGCGGCGAGCGACATGTTCGCCTGCTCTTCCTCGTCCTCGTCATCTTCTGTCGCAATCGGATTTCCGTCCGCATCAAGCTCCTGCTTTTCTTCGGACTTCTTCTCGGAGGACGATGTGTTCGTCGCAGATTCGCCGCCGGTCTGGGTCGCAACGGCCGCCGCCACCTCTTCCTCGTCAACCATCTGGTCGCCGAATGTCGTCTCGAGGTCGATGACGTCGCGCAGCAGAATGTCCTCTGACAGCAATTCCTCGCGCCAGATCGTGATCGCCTGGAAGGTCAGCGGGCTTTCGCAAAGCCCGGCGATCATCGTATTGCGCCCGGCTTCGATGCGTTTTGCGATCGCGATCTCGCCCTCGCGCGAGAGCAACTCGACGCTGCCCATCTCGCGCAGGTACATGCGCACCGGATCATCGGTCCGGTCCAGCTTTTCCGATCCGCCCGACGCGACGGTCACGTCACCGGGCTTGGCGGTCTGCACAAGATCCGTGGCGCCCTTGTCCTCTTCCTCGGACTCTTCATCCGCCTCGGTGATCTGGATGCCCATTTCGGACAGCATCGACATCACGTCCTCGATCTGGTCGGAACTGACCTGATCCGGCGGTAACACCTCGTTCAGTTGGTCATACGTGATGTAGCCGCGTTCACGCGCGTCTGCGATCATCTTCTTGACCGCAGTCTGGCTCATGTCGAGGCTGACATCTTCTTCGCGGTCTTCAGTCTTGGCGTCATCGTTATCTTTGGCGGCCATGGATGCTCCTGTCGAGACGGGGCGATTCGATTGACCCGAATCAATAGCGCGAATAAGTGATTCGCACACCCGTTTACCCTGTTTCGTTTACGCTTTCCTTAGCAAAACACCGTCAGCTGCGGGGTTTATCGAAGCGAATTGTCTCCATCAAAGCGGCAAATGCGCTGCGTTCCTCCCGATTTATCGCGGCCCCGTTGGGGCCAAGATCATATTCCGTCCTGTCTTCGGACTGTGCCCGCTGTGCGGATTGCCGGGCCTGTGCTGCCTGGCCTAGCCGCCATGTCAGCGTTTCGTCTGCCGACGCATACAAATCTTCGGCGGCTTCGGCGATTTCCGCATCAAGCCCCGTCCCCGCTTCGAGTTTGGCCAGTTCTTCGGCAATGGTCTGGCGGGCCAATTCCGGATCGCCGGGGTTGCGCAAACACGGGGTGATGGCGACATGGCGTGCGCGGCACAGCATTTCAAGGGCATCATCGCCAACAGCCGCATCAGCAGCGGTGCGCACCGCCTCCACCGTATCACCGGCGTGGCGCAAAAGACACGCCTTGAGCGCGGCATGGTCACGATCGGCGCAGGGCATTTCCTCGATCTTGGCCTCGAATTCGGGGATCAGCTCCGGTGTGACGATCAGCGCAGCAAGAATCACCGCCTCGCGCAGTCGGATTTCCACATCCTTGCCGCCTGCCACCAGAAGCGATGCTCGCGTGTCATCTGCCGGTTTGGACGGGGCTTGCATAGTGAATCGGCGTCGGCCGGGATGCGCTTGCCGCGATGGCCCGCGAAACAGCTCCCAACGCAGACGCTTGATCTCTTCGCCGTAATGGTTGCGCAACGACGGGTCCTGAATCGTGCGAATGCGGTCGCGCAATGTCTTGTCCAGCGCCGCCTTGCGTTCCGGGCTGTCGAACACACGCCCTTCCGTCTCGCGTCGCCACAAAAGCTGCACCATCGGCTGCGCATCGGTCAGCAGGGTGCGCATCGCGTCGCGCCCTTCGGAGCGGATCAGGTCATCCGGGTCCTGGCCTTCGGGCAACAGCACAAAGCGCAAGGATTTTCCCGCTTCGAGAAGTGGCAAGGCCGTGTCGATCACCCGGTACGCCGCGCGCAGCCCGGCGCCATCACCGTCCAGCGCCATCACCGGCTCGTCGGTGATCCGCCACAACATCTGTAGCTGGTGCTCTGTCACGGCTGTCCCCAAAGGCGCCACAGCCGCCTCGAACCCGCCTGATGCCAGCGCGATCACATCCATGTAGCCTTCGGCCACGACCAACGGCTGGCCCTTGCCGGCCGCCTCGCGCGCCGGGCCGTGGTTGTAGAGCGTCCGGCTCTTGTCGAACAGCGTGGTTTCCGGGCTGTTCAGATATTTGGCATTGTCGTTGGGGTCCATCGCACGACCCCCAAACGCGATGGCCCGTCCGCGCGGATCGCGGATCGGGAACATGATGCGGTTGCGGAACGTGTCATAGGGTTTGCCCCCCTTCTGCGACGGTTTGGCCAGGCCCGCCTCGATGATCTGTTCGCCCGGCACGCCATGCCCGATCAAATGGTCCCAAAGCGTCTGCCAGCCGGGCGGAGCAAACCCGATGGCGAAGCGCTCCTGCGTCGCCTGGTCCAGGCCGCGGCGGGCCAGGTATTCGCGCGCATCCGCCCCGGCACCGCTGCGCAATTGCCGGCCGAAAAAGCGCACGGCCTGCTCCATCACCTCGGTCAGCCTGGTCCGATGATCGGATTTCTCCTGCGCTTGTGGATCGCGTTTCGGCATCTGCATCCCGGCCTCGGCGGCAAGAATTTCCACCGCCTCCATGAAACCGACATTCTCGGTTTCGCGCACGAAAGAAATTGCATCCCCTTTGGCCTGACAGCCAAAGCAGTAATAATAACCTTTGCGATCATCGACATGGAAACTGGCCGACTTTTCCTGGTGAAAGGGGCATGGTGCCCACATGTCGCCCTTGGCCTGGTTCGATTTGCGCGTGTCCCACAGAACCTTGCGGCCAACCACCTGCGACAGGCTTGTGCGGGTGCGCAATTCGTCCAGAAAATTCGGTGGCAGGCTCATCACCGGAATATCGGGCTTTGCCAGCCAAGAGTCCAGTGGGGCGCGGCACCAGAAGGTCCCGCGCGATACGTGCTTATTGCGACATGCAAGCCTGATACAGCGCGTTGCTGACCTCCTGGGTCAACTGCTCTTCAGGCAGGCCGTAAATCCATTCGACCATCGCCGGAACCGCAACTTCATAGCTTTGCGCATCTTCCGGCAGCATTCCGATCACACGCCTTTCAGCGCGGCGGGCGTTCGTGCCGTTCTTGCGCTCGGACATGATGTTGGTCGCGATCTGGCCCTGTTTGAGGCATTCGGTGTCGTCTTCCTGACCGGCCGCGGGGATCGTCAAGCAAAACGTCAGGGCTGTGGTGGCAAGCGCAGTGCGGAGCATGTGCATCCTCGTTTGGTGGCTGGATCAGATGTGCCGCACGTCTAACCCAGCCATAGCGGATTGTCATCCAATCCGTCAGAGACCCTTGGCCCGGTAGCTCGCGGCGACCTTTTCGATCGCCACGAGATAGGCCGCGGTCCGCAAGTCATGCACGTCATCCCGGCTGTGCCAGGCTTCATGCATCGTCTGGTAGGCAATGCGCATCGTGTCATCCAGCCCCGAGCGCACCAGTTCCAGTTCATCCGCACCACGCAGGTAACGGTCCTTGAAATCGGGGGTCATCGACCATTTGTCGCCCAGCATGTTGTCCAGCCGCTGCAATTCGTCGATCACCAATTGGTGCCGCGCCTCTTCCTGACGCCGCTGCATCCGGCCAAAGCGGATGTGGCTGAGGTTCTTGACCCATTCGAAATAGGACACCGTCACACCGCCGGCATTGGCATACATGTCGGGGATCACGACCGTGCCCTTCTCGCGCAGGATATCGTCGGCCCCGGCGGTGATCGGCCCGTTCGCCGCCTCGATGATCAGCGGCGCCTTGATCCGTTCGGCATTGCTGAGGTCGATCACCCCTTCAAGCGCCGCCGGGATCAGGATGTCACATTCCGCCTCCAGAACGCTCGCCCCGTCCGCAGTATGGGCCGCATCGGGATAGCCGCTGACCCCCCCGTGCTTGATGATCCATTCACGCACCGCTTCGACATCGATGCCTTTTTCATTGAAAAGCGCCCCGTCGCGTTCGATGATGCCAATGATCTTGCACCCATCCTCGTCACGCAGGAATTTGGCCGCATGGTACCCCACGTTGCCCAGACCTTGCACGACAACCCGCTTTCCATCGAGCGAGCCGGTCAGCCCGGCGGCCTTCATGTCTGGTGGATGACGGAAAAATTCGCGCAGCGCATATTGCACGCCGCGCCCCGTCGCCTCGACCCGGCCCGCGATCCCGCCATTGTTCGGCGGCTTGCCCGTGACACAGGCCCGCGCATTGATATCGGTGGTGTTCATCCGGGCATATTGATCCGCGATCCAGGACATCTCGCGCTCTCCGGTTCCCATGTCCGGGGCCGGGACGTTCTGGGCCGGGTGGATCAGGTCCCGCTTGGTCAGCTCATAGGCAAAGCGGCGGGTGATCTGTTCCAACTCGAATTCGTCGTATTCTCGGGGGTCGATGCACAACCCGCCCTTGGACCCGCCAAAGGGCGCCTCGACCAGGGCACATTTATACGTCATCAGTGCTGCCAGCGCCTCGACCTCGTCCTGATTGACCGCCGTGGAAAAACGGATCCCCCCCTTCACGGGCTCCATATGTTCCGAATGCACCGAGCGATACCCGGTGAACGTCCTGATCTGGCCTCGCAGGCGCACCCCGAAGCGCACCGTATAGGTCGCGTTGCAAACGCGTATCTTCTCCTCGAGTCCCGGCGGAAGATCCATCAGCGCCACGGCGCGGTTGAACATCAGATCCACTGATTCGCGGAATGTCGGCTCATTTGGCGCGTTGTTACTCATAAACTCCTCCCGGTTGGCAGGCTTTCGCCCAGTGTCAAAGCGCAGCCTATGACAGCTTTGTAAATTTCGCACGCATTGCGTGGAACATTCTTTTCAAATCATCCCGCCAAGTCTGAAGAACTGTTTCACCCATTGCATCAATTTGACCAAAGAGCCGTGAATTATCTTTTAAATTCAGCATACTCCTTAATTTTTCCACATTTCCTGCCCTATTGCCGCCGCCTTTCGCCTTCACTTCTCCTCAAATCGAAGTGGGGTGTCAGTCCGTCCTGAATGGATGGGAGAGAGGTAACAAATGATCGGATTAAGCAACCTTCTGCCAAAGGTGCCGGTCGCGGGACGCAAGAAATCAAAGTTGAGGTCCAGTGCGGCCATGACTCTGTATCGCTTCGGCCGTGACACCGATGGCAACATGTCAGTCATGGCGATCATCGCCGCCATGATGATGCTGGTCTACGGCGGCATGGGGATCGATTTGATGTATGCCGAGGTCGAGAGAACCCGGCTTCAAGCAACGCTGGATCGTGCCGTGCTCGCCGCGGCCGACCTTGAACAGCAGCTCGAGCCACAAGTCATCGTCGATGACTACCTGCAAAAAATGGGTCTCGATGATGCAGACATCTTGGTCACGCCGGATTCCGGGCTGAACTACCGGAACGTATCTGCCGAAGGAGAGCGGATCTTCCCGGCGAAATTCCTTCAGCTGATCGGTGTCGACAACCTGAAGGCGGTCGGCAACGCGGCTGCCGAGGAACGCATTTCGAATATCGAAATTTCACTCGTCCTCGACGTCTCCGGATCGATGGGTCAGAACGAGCGTATCGACAACCTCAAGGTCGCTGCGACGGAATTCATCGAAACCGTTCTCAACGACGACACGTCGGGCCTGACCACGATCAACATCGTGCCCTACAATGCGACGGTGAACCTCGGACCGACCTTGTCCCAGCATTACATTCTGACCGAAGAGCACGAAAACTCGACCTGCGCGTCCTTCCCGGATTCCGCGTTCTATTCGCGGGGGATTGATCCGGGATCCCAGTTGCAGCGCCTGGCGCATTTCGACCCGTACACGCTGGATCAGAATACGGTTGAAACGCCGTCGTCATGGTGCCCTCTTGGTGAAGAAAACAAGATCATTGCGCAGAGCGACAACGAAGCGGACCTCACCGCGCTTATCGATACCTTCCAGGCGGGCGGCAACACGGCGATCGACCTTGGGATGAAATGGGGCGTTGCCCTTCTCGATCCCTCTGCCAGACCGGTTGTCAGCTCACTTGCGTCGGACGGTCATATCACGTCGGAAGCAATCGGTCGCCCGGCCGACTACACCGCCGAAGACGCGATGAAAATCGTGGTTCTCATGACGGACGGGATGAACACGACGCAATATGATCTGTCGCCCGAATACGCCAGCGGCATGTCCGATATCTGGATCGACGACCGAGGCGACAATGACCCGTACAACGACCGGTTTTCCCACCGCGTTTCAGATGGTGGCAGATGGAGCAGCGAAGAATACTACTGGGTTCGCTTCGACAATGATTGGCGCAACAGGTATCAAAGTGAACCGGACGGCGGAGCTGCCGCACGCCCTATGACCAACGCCGAAGTCTTCGCACGCTGGGGCACCCGCGCCTTTGGCCAAAAGTTCTTCCGCCGGCCATATTACGACAATCGCGTGTCCTATAGCGAGTATTACAACGCCTACTATGCCTACGAGACAATCGTCAGCAATTCGGAGGCAGATTCCCGGCTTTCGACACTCTGTGCGGAAACGCGTGATGCGGATGTCACCATCTTTTCCATCGGCTTTGAAGCCCCGGACCGAGGACAAGCCGCGATGCGCGATTGTGCATCCTCGCCGTCCCACTACTTCCCGGTGGAAGGCCTTGAAATTTCGGACGCGTTCCAGGCGATTGCCCGGACCATTAACCAGCTGAGGTTGACACAATGACGCGGCAAGACATGAAATATATCCGCCGCTTCCTGCGGGATGAAAACGGCTCTGTGGTATTGCTTCCATTCGCCCTTTGGCTACCGGTTTTCATGGCAATCATTATTGCCGGACTTGAAATCAGCGCCGTGTCGCTGCGCCATACCGAGCTGGAGCGTGGACTCGATGCGACCGTGCGGGATGTGCGGCTGGGTACCGGGGACTCCTTCGATCACAGCACGCTCAAGCAGAAGATCTGCGAGAATGCGAATATCATGACCGAATGCAATGAGAATTTGTACCTCGAAATGATCCCTCTTGATCTGCGGAACTGGAGTGAACCGTCCTTGTCAGCAACATGCGTGGACACAACCGAAGAGGTTCGCCCGGCCATCACATTCGACGCAGGCGCCCCGAACGAGCTGATGCTGCTTCGCGCCTGCTACAAGTACAAGCCGATCACACCGACGGGCGTCATTGGAGGATCCCTTGAAAAGGACTCCGAAGGATATACCGCGCTGGTGTCCTACACGGCCTTCGTACAGGAGCCTTACTAATGCTAGTTCGTATCAAGAATGATATCTCGCGGTTCTTCCGCGACCAGAAAGGGGATGCGTCGCTCGAAGCGATCATCTTCATCCCGATCCTCCTGGTCATCTTTGTAGCCACATGGATCTTCTTCGATGTGTTTCGCCAGACCGCGATCAATCAAAAGGCAAATTATACAATCGGCGACATCATCTCGCGGGAAACCGAGATACTCGACGAGACCTATATCGATAATGCCCAGAGCCTTCTGTACCACCTTGCACAGGCCGAGGAGGAAGATGTCGACTTGCGGATATCGGTCGTTCAATTTGTCCAGACCGGGGAGGAAAGTACGGATGGCTCGTATATGTTGGCCTGGTCCAAGGCACGGGGCGATTGGTCTGCCCACGTTCAGGCAGACATGGTGAATTACACCGACCAACTGCCGCTCCTTGCGCCGGGTGACCAGTCGATCCTTGTCGAAACACGAGACTGGTACGAACCGACCTTCCAGATCCCGGGCATCGAGGATTTCGACATCTCGACCTATTCCTTCACCCGTCCGCGGTTTGCACCGCAGGTGATCTTCGAAGGGATCAACGACGGAACGAACAAGCAGTGGCAGAACAATGGCTGGGGCAATGGCGATCAGGACGCGCCCGGTGGGTCACTGTGCAACAACAACGCCGAGAACGGCTCTGAGGGCGACGCCGATCACACTAGCTGTTCGAGCGACTCGTCAAAGGCCAACGGGAAGAAGAACAAGAAGCAATCCTGACGGCTAAGCGTCGCGCTGGGCAATCATCACGCTGATGATGTCGGCCATCGGACGGGCTTGCGCCCCGGGGGTCACCCCGCCGACGGCCACCCGGCGCCCCAGACGCCACCACAGACCCGGCTGCCACGCCCGTGGCGCCGGGTTTTTCAGTTTTATCGTGAACCCGTTCGAGGGCTTCATCGCAAAAGCCCCCCGGCTGACCGCTTCAACGTCTTCGATCCGGGCCAGCACCCTGCCATCGCTGTCGGCAATATGCTCACGCGTCAGATAGAGGCACCGGGTTGTCGCCACCTGAAGCTTGTACGCCATTCCCAACGCGCCAAGCCCCATCGCGATCAGGAACACCTGCCACCCCAGGTGCGCCGGCGGCTGCGTGAACGCCAGGTAGAGAACCAGCGCCCCGAGCGTCAACAACATGCCAAGCGCAAGGACCCGCCGTGGCCCGCGCGGGTCTACCTCTGCCAATATCTCATCCTGCACAGCGTCTCTCCCGGTGATGCACCGACGCCGATAGCCCATTCACGCGCCTAAGGCGAGACCGCCTGATCAACCCTGACGCGTCACAGGACGGACGAGCCTATTCCGCCGCCATACCATCGGTGAACTGCAACCGCGCCAGACGCGCATAAAGCCCGTCCTCCGACACCAGGGCGTCATGCGCCCCGGTGGCAACCACATGGCCCTGATCCATGACGATGATCCGGTCGGCCTTCTTCACCGTGGCCAGCCGGTGCGCCACGATCACCGTGGTGCGCCCCTCTGACAGGTCATCCACGGCATGCTGCACCGCGCGTTCGCTTTCCGCGTCCAGGGCGCTTGTCGCTTCATCGAGCAGCAATACCGGCGCATCGCGCAGAATGGCACGCGCAATGGCGATCCGCTGCTTCTGGCCTCCCGACAGCATCACACCACGTTCGCCCAACCAACTGCCATACCCCTCGGGCAGCGCCGCGATAAACTCATGCGCCGCCGCCGCCTTAGCGGCACTCTCGATCTCTTCATCGCTCGCATCGGGCCGGCCAAACCGGATATTGTCGCGCGCCGAGGCGGCAAAGATCACCGGGTCCTGCGGCACAAGCGCGATATGCTTGCGGAAGGTATCGCGGTTCAGCGCGTCAATCCGCACGCCGTCAAGGCAAACAGCACCCGAGTCCGGGTCATAAAACCGCTGGATCAATTGAATGATGGTTGTCTTGCCTGCACCGCTCGGCCCGACAACCGCCACTGTTTCCCCGGGCTCGATCCGCAGGTTCACACCGTCCAGCGCCGCAACGCCCGGTCGGCTCGGATAGGCGAAATGCACATCCTCGAAGGTGATCTCGCCGCGCACCGGCTCGGTCAGGGTCAGCGGCGTGTCCGGGTCATTCACCGTGTCCTCGGCATGCAGCAATTCGACCAGCCGTTCCGTCGCACCGGCCGCGCGCTGCAATTCACCGAAAATCTCGGACAGGGCCGCAACAGAACCCGCCACCATCACCGAATAGATAACGAATTGCACCAGCGCACCCGCACTCATCGAGCCACTTCGAACATCCGTCGCGCCGATCCACAACACGCCGACGATGCCGGTGAACACGAGGAAAATGACGATTGCCGTCATCTGCGCCCGGGTCCAGATCCGCCGCCGCGCCGCGTCAAAGCTCTTTTCCGTCACATCCGCAAACGCCTGCTTTGAAATGGTCTCATGCGTGAACGCCTGCACCGTCTGAACCGACAAAAGCGTTTCGGAGGCATTGCCCGAGGACGCCGCGATCCAATCCTGGTTCTCGCGGCTCAGCTTGCGCATCTTGCGCCCCAGTACAAGGATCGGAATCACCACAGCAGGCACGATTAACAGAACCATTCCCGTCAGCTTGGCCGAGGTGAACAACATCAGGATCATGCCGCCGACAAACAGGAGCGCATTGCGCAGTGCGATGGAAATGGACGACCCGATCACGCTCAGGATCAGCGTGGTGTCCGTGGTGATCCGGCTCAGAACCTCGCCGGTCATGACCCGCTCGTAAAAGGTCGGGCTCAGTCCGACAACACGCGCGAACACCGCCATGCGGATATCGGCCACCACCCGTTCGCCAAGCCGCGTGACAAGCGCATAGCGCAACGCGGTGCCGACCGCGAGCAAGCCGGCAATGGCCAGGGCGGCGCCGAAATACCGATCCAGCAACGCCCCATCCGACGTGTTGAAATTATCCACCACCCGGCGCACGGCCATCGGCAGGATAAGCGATACGCCAGCCGTTGCCGTCAGCACGAAAAGCGCCGCGAACATCAGCAGCCGGTAGGGCGCAACAAATGGCCAAAGCGCGGCAAGCGATCCAATCTTCTTGGATTTTTCGCGGTCGTCTTTCTTGTTCGGTATTTGTGTTGCGTCCGCCATCAGGGTCCCGTTTTCAGTTGAACACGCTTAAACATTGGCCCGCCGGTATTGGTCAAGCCGAAGCCTGCGGAAATTACCATTTGCCGCGCCAAGACGGGCAGCGCACAAGGTCCGCGATGTCGGGGATGTTGGAGCGGGCGACGGGAATCGAACCCGTATCATCAGCTTGGAAGGCTGAGGTCTTACCATTACACAACGCCCGCGCAGCGTGGTGTCTGGTATTTCATGCGCGCAGGGAGGTCAAGTATCTGCTGAATGATGAGGAAGGAAATTCGCAGACCACGCCGCGTGCTGTCGGTATCGGGCGATGGGCGGTCCGCGTCTTTGGCAAGAGATCAGGTGCCAGATCGGCCCTGACCGCTGGCCTCCTTTGTGGCATGCACGGCTGACCAGTCTTTCGCCAGGCGGCTTTCCTTTCGCGTTTGCCGACGACGGAATATGCGCTTGAATCGCGGTTTTTCCCCGGGCGTCGTGGCGGTCAACCAGCCGCCCCGATGCTGGCCCTTCGGACAGTGCGCCCGCAGAACACCGGTTTGGCATGGACGCACGCGTTGTGACACCCTATGGCAGGACCATGCAGACCACGACCTCAATCTCCCCACCCACCGATCGCATCCTTGCCGGTGTCGTTCTGATGCTTGGGTTTTGCGTGACCGCCCCCATGCTCGATGTGGCGGCCAAGCTGGCGTCGGACACCATTCCCGTGGGACAGATCACAACCGCACGCTTTGTCGTGCAATGCGCGCTGATGGCCCCCTTTGTCTGGGCCATGGGGCTATCGCTGAGGGTTGCGCGGGAGCACTGGCTGGCTCTGCTGTGCCGTGCGGCCTTGCTGTTGATCTCGACCTTTTGTTTCATTGCCGCGATCCGCGTCATGCCTCTGGCCGATGCGCTGGCGATCGTGTTCGTGGCCCCGTTCATAGTGCTGCTGGTGGGCAAATTCTACTTGGGCGAAGATGTCGGCCCGCGCCGCGTGGGGGCGGCGGTGGTGGGCTTTGCTGGGGTCTTGTTCGTGATCCAGCCCAGTTTCGCGGCCTTCGGCGCGGTGGCGCTGTTTCCATTGGGCACCGCGGTGGGGTTCGCGTCCTACATTCTCGTGACACGCGGGCTGTCACGGCGGATGCATCCGGTGACCTTGCAGTTCCACACCGGCCTGATCGCCAGCCTGCTGTGCCTGCCCGGAATGCTGCTGGCCGAGGGCACCGGATCGGATCTGCTGGACCCGGTCTGGCCCGAAGGCTTCGTGTGGGTCTTGCTGCTGGCGGTCGGTTTTTTCGCCACGCTGAGCCATATGATGATGACCTATGCGCTGTCCTTTGCCCCCTCGGCCACCCTGGCACCTTTGCAATACCTGGAATTGCCGGTCGCGGCCTTGCTGGGGTATCTGGTGTTCCGCGACTTCCCCAACGCGCTGGCCCTGACCGGCATCGCCATCATCATTGGCGCGGGGCTTTATATGATCCACCGCGAAAGGGTCACCGCGCGGCAGTTGGTCACCGAGCGCGCCGCTCCCCCGTTCTGAGCCGGCAAGACCTCCATACCGTCAGGAACAGACCCGCGCGGCACGTCCGCCGGATCGCACGGACCCATCGCTGTCGCGTCCCAGACGAGAGCGTCAGGCGACCCCATCGGGCAGGGGTCGCGCTGCGAATGACAGGTCTTTTCAGCCTCCCCGGGCAGGTGTTTCCGAGGGGATCACGTGCCGGGCGGATGTCGGAACAACCAGCCCGGCCGAGGATGCACATGTCCTTATCCCGCGCGGGATAGGCCGGGGGGCTTGCGCCCCCTGCGTCAGACCGCGCGCGCCCGCATCCCGTCATCGGCGGCGCTGGTTGGAACAAGCGCCCGCACAAGATCCTGCATGTTCAGCACGCCAACTTGACGTCCGTCGCGCATGACCCGGTAGCTCAAGGCGGTATCCCCGCCCGAAAGGGCAATCAGCGATTCCAGCGTATCATCTGGTCCGACGTCTCCGGCGAACGGCCCCGCGCCATCCACGGACTTTGTCATGACAGAGCGCACGCGCAAAACCCGTGCACGATTGATGTCGCTGATGAAATCCACGATATAGGGATCGTTGGGATGCAGCAGAATTTCCTGCGGCTCACCCTGCTGAACGACGTAGCCATCCTTCAGAATGACAAGATGGTCGGCGAGCTTGAGCGCCTCGTCGAGGTCGTGACTGATGAAGACCACCGTCTTTTGCAATTCCGCCTGCAATTCGAGCAGCAAGTCCTGCATGTCTGTCCGGATCAGAGGATCCAGCGCAGAGAACGCCTCGTCCATCAGCATGATGGGCGAGTTGGACGCCAGCGCCCGCGAAATGCCGACGCGCTGCTGCATCCCGCCAGAAAGCTGATGCGGATACTGACCGCCCTGGCCGCCCAGCCCGACACGATCAAGCCACTTGTGCGCGTCGTCCTGGTAGTCCGATCGGGTTTCACCGCGCACGGCGCGGGCCATTCCGGTGTTCTCCAGTACCGTGCGGTGCGGCAAGAGCGCGAAATGCTGGAACACCATCGACATCTGCTCGCGCCGCAATTGCCGTAAAGCCCGCTCATCATAGGCAAGCACATCCTCGCCATCGAGCAGGATCTGGCCCGCAGTCGGCTCGATAAGGCGATTGAGATGCCGGATGAGCGTCGATTTGCCCGACCCCGACAGCCCCATGATGACGGTTATCTCGCCATCCTGCATGTCGACGTTGATGTTCTGCAAGCCCAGCACGTGGTTGTGCTTTTCCCACAACTCCGTCTTGTCCATGCCCGCGCGCACGCGCTCGAGAGCGCGTTGCGGGTCGGGGCCGAAAATCTTGTAAAGGTTGCGGATAGAAAGCTTGACGTTGTTTGCCATCGGTGCGGTTCCCGTCATGAGTTGTTCTGCGCCGCACTGGCGGCATTGACACGGTCAAGGGCGGCCTTGGTCACGCGGTCCAGGATGATTGCAAGAAGCACGATGCCAAGCCCGGAAATCAGACCGACACCCAGTTCAAGGTTACGAATACCGCGCAGAACGAGCACACCAAGACCCGGTGCAGAGACCAGCGAGGCAATGACGACCATGGCGAGGCTCATCATGATGGTCTGGTTTACCCCGGCCATGATGTTCGGCAACGCCAAAGGGATCTGAACGCCAAAGAGCTTTTGCCGGTTCGTCATGCCAAAGGAATCTGCCGCTTCGATCACCTCCTTGTCGACCAGTCGAATCCCGAGGTCCGTCAGGCGAATAACCGGGACGATGGCGTAAAGGATGATGGCGACGCCATAGAGCTTCGGCTCGGTCACCGAGAACAGGAAGATCAGCGGGATCAGGTAGACGAAGGGTGGCAATGTCTGGAGCATGTCCAGAACCGGGATGGTCAGACGTCGCATCGTGTCGCTGCGGGACATCGCAATGCCGATGGGCACCCCTAACAAGACGCACAGGAAAGCACAGACAAAGATGATCGCAAGCGTCTGCATCGCGGGGTCATAATGGTCGATCAGGGCCAGAAAACCGAAACAGGCGGCCACGAATCCCACCAGCTTGAACGATTTTGATGCCACGTAGACCACGGCCAGCAGCAGTGGAATCATGATGAACCAGGGTGTCACCTCGAACAAGGCCAACGCGTTGCGCAACATCCAGCTCAGAGGCTGCGTGATCGGATCCAGCACGATCTGAAGCGAATCCTTGATGCCCAGGAAACCGTCCTCGACCGCCTGCGTCACATCGCTGGATTGGGCGATCCGCCCACAGGAATCACTCAGCGTGTTCAGCGATGGAAACGGCAGGTTCCAGATGGATGGCTCCTCGCCTTTACCGCCCTTGGCCAACAGATCGGCCATGGAGACTGGCCCGCTGTCACCCGTACCGCCGGCATCGCACCAATCCTGCAACCCGAGCCATTCGAATATGAAATCATATGCCGCCATAACAGCTTTCCCTGTCCAGATCCTGTCGCCCGTTCTTGGCGGGCATTATTGAATAATATGCCCCGCCGAGTCAGGACCCGGCGGGGCGTCTGGCAGAACCTTGGCAGGCTCTGCCAAGTGTCAATCACTCGATAAAGGCTGCGAGTTCTTCGCGCGCCGCATCGCTGACCCAATCCGACCAGGTGTCGGCATAGTTGGTCAGGAAATATACGGCCGCTTCCTCGGAAGAGGCGCCGTTCTCGTCCGACCAGGCCAGCAGCATGTTCAGCGTGTCGACCTCGAACGAGACGTTCGACATCAGTTCGACAATCTCCGGCTCGCGCTCGGCCAGGTCACTGGTCGCCACGGTCAGAACCGTACCCACCGGAAAGTCGGACACGGCGGGGTTTTCGTTGTCAGCGTTCTGGTTGGCGGTGTGGATCTCCGTATCCACCTCACCAAGGTCGATCCGGGTCATGTCGTACTTGCCCAAAACGGCTGTCGGACCCCAGTAGTAGCCCAGCCACGGCTCGTCGTTTTCAACCGCGGATGCCAGCGACGCGCCCAGCGTTTCGCCCGAGCCATGGTCAAAGATATCCATCGTGTCGCGCATGTTCAGCGCTTCGATCAGGTTGTCACTGACAATCCGGCATCCCCAGCCGTCCGGGCAATTGTTGAAGCGTCCGTCAACCAGTTCCGGGTTGGCAAGGATGCCTTCGATGGTGGCCACTTCGGGGTGTTCCTCGATCAGCGACGTGGGCACCCACCAGCCTTCGACGGCACCGGGTGTGATCACGTCTGTCAACGGCGTGATCACACCGGACTCGAGAAGTTTGGCGAACGCGTCGCCCGTGGAGTTCTCCCACAGCTCTGTCACGATGTCAGGCTCGCCATTCTCGGCCAGCGATGCGACAGCGGTGGTTGTTGCCGACGGTATGATATCGACGTCGCAGCCATAGCCTTGTTCCATCAGGAACGCAGAGGTGCGCGTGATGATCTGGGCAGACGCCCAATCCATCTCGGAGATCGACACCTTGCCACAATCGGCCTGGGCGATCGCAGGCGCGGCCAGGGCGCCAAAAGTCAGTGCAAGTGTAAGTTTCTTCATCATTTTTTCCTGTGAGTGGTTTCGTAGGTCACATGTGAGTATCGTCTTGGTCAGTCATTGTCACCCCTTGTGGCGCCGGCACCCGCCCTTGACAATTCAGACGGCGGGACGGTGACGCGCATCGAAAGGGCACTGAGCGCAGCCCAGTCATCCGGACCAACAGACCCGGTGGTCCGAAATAGGTCGGGCGCCCGCAATCTCAAGCCCGGAGCGAACTCCAGCCCCAGATCGACCGGTTTTTCGGCGTGATCACGGACCGGTTCGGCATCGGGAAATGCCTGGTCGGCCCAGACCGTGACGCCAGCCCCCGTCCAGCCGATCCGAAGAGGCTGGACGCGATGTCGGGCAACACGCGCCGCGAAGGGCAAGACAAGGAGCGGATGACACACCGCCTCCATGCAAAAGGCTGCGTCTCCCGGACCGTCGGCAAGTCCCGCATGATCGGCCAGCGCCATGCCGCTGCGCAGCGGGCAAAGCGGACCTTCCGGCGACCGCCAGCGTCCGGCCGCAATCTGCGGATATTCCAGCCGACTGGCATGCTGAAGCCGTTGCAACAGGATGCGCGGCCCGGCGAACCCGGCGCGCGACAGCCAGGCACTGGCCCATCCTGCCTCTTCAGCCTCGCCCCAGCTCAACCCGGACCCGCGGGCCGCCTTGAAGCACAGCGCATTGATCTCCGACAGCGACAGCCGGACCTGCGCTGCGGATTGCGCCCCTGCGTCAGATGCGCCACACGCGGCGGATAATCCGCCGGTCGGCTCGATGGCGGGCATCATCAAGCCGCCGCTCCCGCGGCAAGGTCATCGGGATAGATCGCCCCCTGAAAGAGACTGATCCGCACCCAGCGATCCGAGCGCGGATCGAAGCGCGTCGCGCCGAAAAAGGCAAGCTTGCAGCGCAACAGGTCGATGGGCAGCATGTCTGCGGCAATCAGGTTGTCGCGGATTTCCGCAAACGGGTGGCGCTTGGTCGTCTGAACCCGGCGGACCATCAGACGATGGTCCGGATGCGCAAGCAGCAGCCGCGCCACCGGCGTGTCATCCGGCGCGTCCCGCAATGCCTCCCAGAGCGCCGCCGCCTGCCGCCCGGTATCAAGCGGCAATTCGCGGCTGGCACCGGGCTCATCAAAACGTTCCCCAAGCCGCGGCTCGAGCTTTTCCTCGGATATGTACCAAAAGCGCGCGCAATTGCGCGGCGCGACGTAATCGATGCCAAGCGCCCAGCCATAGTGCGTTTCCAGCAGGGCTCTCAACTCCGCGGTCGTCATCGCGCCATCAATCCCGAAACAGGTCTCTTCGTCAGCCCGCATGCAGCCCCCCAACCCGTCGATCAGATCGCCGTGCGGCTCCAGCATCGCCGCAAGAAGAGCCTCCTGCGCCTCGAGCGGCAAGGCCGCCTGCCCCCAGTCCCAGACTGTGTTCCAGGGATTGGCGGCGCTGCTGTCCCATTCGCTGGCTGCAAAGCGGTCCAGCCGCGCCAGCCCATCGCGCAAATCCGACAGCTTTGCCTGCTGGACAGGATGATCACTCTGCCAGTCGGACGCATTCACCCGTGCCGCCTCGAGCGCTGCACGAAAACCGTCGACCGCGGATTGGCTGGCGGCGTGCTGCGCCCGCACGCGCGCCAGCGCCTCTTCACGTGCCATCATCCAGTTGTTCAGCAGCACCGGATGCCAGACAAGGAAAGGCGCCATACCAAGACCCGTGGAATTGCCCACGCCAAGGCCGCGCCGCAGATCGGGGCGCAGGCGCACCGCGCGCTCCCCGCCGCGCGCCCGGGCCATGTGTTCGACCAGATCGACCGTGAAGGCGCGCGTCAGCCAGACCGACAGCATTTCCGCCTGGAATGGCGCCGACAGCCCCGGCCGCCCGGCGATCATGGCGTGGTCCGCTGCGCCGAACTTGCCCGAGCCGTAAACGGCCGTGGTCCGCATGAGATAGCCGGTCTCGCGCAGCATCCGTTCGTCCGGCTGCTGCCCCGCTGCAAGCCGTTCGAGCACGTGATCGAAGATCCGCACCGACCGATTGGCCCGGCTGAGCGACAGCTCGCGCGGCGTCACGCGCCCGGCCTCTTGCAGGGGCACATTGGCTTGCAGACGCTCCAGGTCATCCGCGTCCGGCGTCCCGTCAAACAGCGCGAATGTCGCGTCCCACGCGGTGGCGATCACCCGATCGGACCGCTGATCGGCGGGCAGGTCATGGGCAAAGGCGACAAGGCTGAGCGCCCCGTCCGGCGTGGTCATGCGGTAGACCGCACGCCCGACGCCACATGCATCCATGTCCCATAGGGGGCGGTCGAACACCCAGCCCTCGGTCTCGATCCGGCGCAGCAGTTGGCGCAGGAAGGACAGGCGCGTCGGGTGGCTGCATCCCATGCGCGCCAGACGCATGACCTCTGCCGGAGACCGCCGGAAATCCGCCGCCCGAGGCATCGGTGTCCGGCTTTCGCAGCTCACTGCGCGGCCTCTCTCTGGCCGGACCCGACGGCGCCAAAGCTCTCGGCGAAGAACCGCGCCCAGTTGCCGCCCATGATGCCAGCGACTTCCGCATCGCCCAGCCCCGCGGCACGCAGACCCTGCGCGATCGTCTCGAAATCGCGGTTGTCGCGGAACCAGTCCGGCATGGGCGGAAAGCCCGGACTGTCGGCACTCCCTTCGCCGTAGTCCCGTGCCTTGGTCCAGCGGCCCGCGCGCATCCAGTCCACCACGCTGTCAGGTTGATCCTGGCACAGGTCCGACCCGATACCAACACGGTCCACGCCCACGCGCGCAGCGGTTCGCGCGACCATTTCGCAAAAGTCGCCGAGCGTGCAGTCGCTGCCGCCGCGCAGGTGATGCGGATAAAGCGAAAAGCCCAGCATCCCGCCGCTTTGTGACAGCGCGTCAAGCACGCGCCCGGAGACATTGCGCCGGGCCGGGTGCCATTCGGACGGGTTGGCATGCGTGATGGCGATGGGCCGGGTTGACTGCTCGATCGCATCGAGCGTGGAGCGTTCGCCGGAATGGCTCATGTCCACCACCATCCCCACCCGGTTCATCTCGGCCACGACCTCGCGGCCCATGCGCGTCAGCCCGGTATCCTCCGCCTCGTAGCAGCCCGTCGCCAGCAACGACTGGTTGTTGTAGCTGAGCTGCATGAAACGCAGGCCAAGGCGGTGCAACACCTCCACCAGCCCGATATCGTCCTCCATGCAAGACGGGTTCTGCGCCCCGAAAAAGATCGCCGTGCGCCCGCTGCGCTGTGCAAGCGCTATGTCATCGACGGTGAAGCCCTGGAAGATGCGCTCGGGGTATTGCTCGAACCAACGGTTCCACGTCTCGATATTGCGCACTGTTTCACGAAAATTCTCGTGATAGGTGATCGTGACATGCACCGCATCGACATTGCCCAGGCGCATCTGGCGAAAGATCTTCTCGGACCAGTTGGCATATTGCAGCGCGTCGATGCGGGGCGCGGTCATGCGGAATCTCCCGTGAAGATGTCGGTATAGCGGCCCTCGCCACGCGGGCCAAAAGCAACGTGGTCGTCCGGTCCAGCGGTGGGCAGGATGACCATCACACGGCCGGCCCGCGCATGGCTGCGCAAATGCGGAACACGCGACAGCGGACGGGTCTTGCGGGTCTCTTCGGTCATGCGCGTCCTTCCGGGTTTCAGGTGGTTCAGGCGGCGGCGATCCTGTCCAGCAAGTCTTGTGGCACCGAAACACCCTCGGCCTCGGTGCGGGCGCGATTGGCGGCACGGCGCGCGCCCGGCAGCCGGGCGCCCTCCTGTTCGGAAATACTCTCGGCCAACCGCGCCATGGCAGGGCCGAAGGCATCGCCGGCAAAGGCTGTCGGGTCCACGGCGATAAAGAATTGCCCCGTACCCGGCGGTCCGCCCTTGGGCCCCGAGAAGGGGCTGGCATCAAGCCCGAGATTGGCCCCGGAAAGCGCGGCCGCGAAAATCTCGGCCATCAGCCCTGCGCCGAATCCCTTCTGGCCGCCGGCAGGGCACATCGACCCCGCGAGCGCGGCCTGCGCCTGCGTCGTCGCGTTGCCGTCAGCATCAAGCGCCCAGCCCGGCTCGATCGGCTCTCCCTGACGGGCGCGCAGCACGATTTCGGACTTGGCGATGGCGCTGGCGGATTGGTCGATGACCAGCCGCGCACCCCCCGCCCCGTCCGGCACGGCCAGCGCAAACGGGTTGGTTCCGATCACTGGTCGGTGGCCACCGGTTGGCGCCATCGACGCGGGCGCATTGGTGAAACACAACCCCACCAGACCATCCTCGGCCAAGCGCTCGGCATGGTGGCCCAGCACGCCGCAATTGTAGGATCGCGAAAGCGCCAGCGCGGCAAGGCCGTGATCCCGCGCAGCGGCGGTGAATTCGGGCCAGCCCGCATCGATCCCGGCATGGGCAAAGCCATTGGCCGCATCCACCAGAACCGCGCCGGGGCGCGGATGCCGGACGATCGGCGCGGCGTCGCCAAGCACCTTGCCACAGCGCAGATGCTCGGCATAGACCGGCACATACATCAGGCCATGGCTGCGGATGCCGTCGCGTTCGGCAAGACGGGTCGACCGCGCCACCGGCGCCGCCTGAGCGGCCGAGGCGCCCGCGCGCAGCAGAGTCGCGCGCGACAGGTCCTCGATGGCGTCCAGGGTCATGTGCTGTTCCGACACGCGCATCCTCCCGTTGGTCAAGGCAGCCTGCGAAGACGCATGGATAAGATCAAGCGAATTTAACTTGAATCCATTTCAGCAAACCTGAAATATCCGCGCATGATCGGAATTGCCCCCCTGCGCGTCTTCGTGCATGTCGCCTCTTGCGGCAATATTCGCGACGCGGCGACACGGCTCCATCGCACGCCCTCCGCGATCTCGATGACCCTCAAGCAATTCGAGACCGACCTGGGCGCCGCCCTGTTCGAGAGCGACCGCAAGAACCGCCTGACCAAGCTCGGTGAAGAGGTGTTCGAAGCCGCAAGGGACGTGCTGCGCGAACATGACCAGGCGCTGGAACGCATCGAAGCGGTGGCGGCGGGCCGGCACGGGCGCCTGCGGCTTGCGTCGGTGCCGTCGGTTGCGGCGGAACTTTTGCCGCATCTGTTGACCGATTTCCTCGATACGCGGCCGGGGTTGACGGTCGAGCTTATCGATACCGACAGCGGTGGCGTGCACGCCCTTGTTGCCGACGGCACGGTAGAGCTGGGGATCGCGGCGCCCCCGAAAGATGCGTCGGACTTGCGTTTCAAGACATTGTTTCAGGATCCGTTCCGGCTTGTCTGCCGCTCCGACAATCACCTGGCCGAACGGCGGACGCCGCTGTGCTGGTCCGACCTCGCCGGGATGCGCATCATCGGCAACGATGCCGCAGAGGCGATCGACGCGGCGGCGTGCCGCCGCTTGATCGCAGGCTCGGCGCTCAAGGCCCGCAGCGTCATCTCGCTGCTGGCCCTCGTGCGCGCGGGGGCGGGTGTCACGCTTTTGCCGCGCCTGGCCACGGTGTCGCTGGCCGCGGACCTGATCGCGGTGCCGATGGCCGATCCCTTGGCCGTCCGCAAGGTCGGGGTTATCCTGCGCGATGGCAGAGCGCCAAGCCCGGTCTGCAAGGCCGTCCTGGCGCGGCTGGAGCAGGCCACCGCAAACATCCTCTCGACAGGTCAGGATATGTCATGACAGGGCACGGCCGAGATGCCCGGCCCCCCGGTCCGACCATCTGATTGCCGACATCCACGAACCTGTCTAGTACTACAGTTGCACATTGAGCCGCGCTTTCCGATGTGCGAGGGCTGCGATGGCTTGATGCTGTCTTCGCCATCGGGACCAGCTCCAGATGAAGGCGACGGTCAATACCGGTCGCAGCAAGAGGCGGGCGATCAGGTGACGGATTTCTGATGTGGTCAGGGTGTTTCGAAGCCTGAAGATCACGCTGCTTCCGGCTGAGCCCGCGGACTCGTTTTGTTCGGTTTGCTGAATGCCGTGCGGCGCTGATCAGCGCTGAGGCTGGCCAGAAATGCGGCAGCGGCCATCACCAGACTCATATGTCGATGCCATCCGTGCCAGGAGCGCGCCTCACAGTGATCGAGACCGAGATCATCCTTAGCGCGAAGGAAGCATTCCTCGATGGTCCAGCGCAGCCCAGCGGCGGCCGCCAGTTCCGGAAGCGTCGCATCCGTGCGGGCATATGCAAAATAATACGCGATGGCTTCCGGGTCACGCCGGCTTCGACGGGCAAGCAACCAACGGGAAAAACCCTCTCCGGCCGTATAGTTCAGGGGCACTCGAGCCCAGTCATAGAGCCTGTGTCCCTTGGCACCTTCACCCGCACTGAGCGCCTGCCAATCCATGGGCGGCAGGTCTGCGATCATTGTGGCAGGGTCGGTTTGAACGAGATGCCACTCGTCGAGAAACCGTAGTGTATGGTTCGAACGCACAGCCAGGACATAGGGCTGTTCACGCGTCTCCAGCATCCGACGGAACCGGGAATCGGACCCGTAGACCGCATCGGCCAGCACGAAGGCACACGGCGTTCCCTCGTCCAGCAGGTTTGCTATCATTTCGCAGGCCATGGCCGGCTTGGTGGCAAAGGCCACGTCTTTCGGCACATGCGCCTTTGCACGACGGTCGGGGGCATTTGCCCAGGCTTTGGGAAGATAAAGCCGCCGATCGATCAACGCATGACCCCAGCGGCTGGCATAGCTCACGAAGACGCCAATCTGGCAATTCTCGATCCGTCCAGCGGTACCGGAATACTGCCGTGCAACGCCGACGGAATGTGTCCCCTTTTTCAGGAACCCGGTCTCATCCACGACCAGCACGCCATCCGGATCGCCAAGCGCCTCAATCGCATAGCTCCGAACCCGCTCGCAGAGCGTATCCGCCGACCAGGATGATCTACCCAGCAAAGACTGGATCCGATAGGGCTGCGCCAACCCCGCCTCTTCCGCAAGCATCCAGCCCGTCTTGCGCTCCACCCCGGACAAAAGGCCGTCGATAAACACCCCGGCGGAGCCGCTTTGCTCGGAACGTTTGAACGCTGGGGCGATGAATTCTTTCAAGTCGGCAAGCGCATGCGACCAATCCGAAATGCAGCCGGCCCAATCCGAAACAGTCATGACATATCCTCCCATTCCTTGAGAAGGATGAACCATGGATCTTCCGCAAGTGCAACTGTAGTACTAGGTTGCCATCTTTCGGTCATGCGCCGAACGCCCTCCCCATGAGCATGTGCGGCGTCATGCGGGTTGGGCTCTTGCTCCGAACCGGCGGTTGTAAAGCGTTCGGTAGGCCTCTGCAGATGCAGGCAAATGGGCGCGAACCGCCGCGACAAGCGCATCTTGCGAGGTGCCACGCATAGCTGCGATGATGTCGTAGTGCTGGCTGACGATCTGCTTCATGTGGACCCGGTCTTCGTATTTGATGACCCGAATGGGCTGCGCCGCGCGGGCATGCTTGCTGATCAGTTCCGCAAGGCGCGGGTTTCCGCAGCATGAATATTGCACCTCGTGAAATTCCTGATTGAGCCAGAAGACGGCGCGCAAGTCCTGTTCGTTTACCGCGGTTTCATGGCGTTTTGCGATGTCGTTCAGCCGCGCCGCGATTTGCGGATCACAGGGAAGATCGGTGCGTTCCGCGGCGGCCGTTTCCAGGATGATGCGCACGTCGTACAGCGCGTCGACTTCGTCCGGGGTGAAATCGACCACCTCGACCCCGCGATTGGGACGCCGCACCAGCAGGCCGCGTGCTTCCAGCTCTGCGAAGGCGTTGCGGACCGCATGCCGCTTGGCGCCGTATATCTCCATGACGCGGTCCTCGATAATTCGCGCACCCGGCGGGAAGACCCCGAAGATGACGTCATATTCAAGGTCCTGTGTCAGTTGGTCGGACATTCTGAGCACTCCGTGTCGATCACGTTCACACCTTATCAGGTCAGGAAAAAACCGTCCATTCAGGATTATCAATATTATTATTGACGAAGCGGGGTGGCTCCGGTATCGGTGACGGATGTTAAGGGAGGAGACCATGAAAACACTTAGCAGTGCGATTGCGATCGCGGCATCACTCTGGGGCGCTCAGGCCCATGCATGGGAGGCCATGGAAGGTCGGCCCTTCGATGGTCAGACCGTCAACGTGCTCGCCGTGAAATCCAGCCAGTTCGAAGCCCACGAGGCGCGCCTGGCCGAATTCGAAGACGCGACCGGCATCGACGTCGTTTACGATTACGTGCCATTCCCGAATATGAAAGAGGCCTTGACGACCGAGATGGTGGCGGGCGGCGACTATGATGTCGTGTCGGTGATGGACCAGTGGGTTCATTCGCTTCAAATGCTGATGGAGCCGATTGGACCGGGCATTGAAGCACAGGGCACCGACCTGAGCGATTTTCCGGCCGCACACATACGCCATGGTATGCTGAACGGCGAATTGATCGGTTTGCCGGTGCGTGGTCACGTGCAATTGATGTTCTACCGCACCGACCTGCTGGCGCAGGCGGGCGTCACGCCACCCCGAACATGGGGCGACATGGTGACAGCGGCCAAGGCCATACAGGACAGCACGGATGCCGCCGGGGTTGCATTGCCATATGGCAAGCTCAACGGTCAGAACCTGATGGTCTGGATGAACCTGCTTTGGGGCAATGGTGGCGATCTGTTTGATGCGGACGGCAACGCGATCTTCAATTCCGATGCCGGTGTTGCGGCGACCGAGACCTATATCAGCTACCTGACGGAAGAAGAAATCGTGCCCGCCGGTTCCGCAGTGTTTGTCGAACAGGACGCCGTGAACAGCTTCAAGCAAGGCAATTCCGCCATGCTGCCGGTCTGGTGGTGGGTCCGCTCGCAATTGACCGACCCGGAGCAATCCAGGCTGACGCCCGACCAGGTCGGCTTTACGGCGCTTCCGTCGGTTGCCGGCGCGGATCGCACGACGTTCACGAACACGTGGATTTTCGGCGTCACATCCGAATCCGACAACAAGGACGCGGCGACCGAATTCCTGGGTTGGCTGACGGATCCGGCGCTTGAGCGTGACGTGCTCATGGACCCGGACCTGTCCGAGGTTGTCGCGGTTCACATGTCCAACCTGACCGATCCCGAGGTCAACGAACGCTGGGGCGGGATGCACCAGGCGGCAGCGGATGCGCTGGCGACCGCGGATGGCGTGGAATTCGGGGATAACTGGCCGCGAATCGTCCTGATCCTGGAGACGGCGATTTCCAGCCTCGCCTCGGGTGAAGCGACGGATGTGCAGGCCGTGCTGGACACGGCTGCCGAAGAAATCGCGGCGATCCGCTGACCGCGCGGGGGGCGGGCACCAGCGGTGACCCGGCCCACGCCCTTTCCCGAAAACGAGATGAGGTTTCCACCGTGAAAGATCGGCTGTTGCCCTACTGGCTGTTGATCCCGGCCTTCGTCATCGTGTTGGCGACGACGATCTACCCGCTCGCCCATTCGCTCATAACCTCGTTGCGCGACTGGGACCTGACCAAGAGCCGGCGCCCGGAAGGGTTCGTCGGTTTTGACAACTACGTCTACGCCGCAAGCGAAAGCCAGTTCCTGAATTCGCTCTGGGTGACCTTCGTCTTCGTGATCACGAGCGTGATCCTCACGGTGATCCTGGCGATGGCACTGGCATTGCTGCTGCGCCGCAAAGGGCCGATGCACACCTTCACGCGCATCATCCTGATCCTGCCTTTCGCCATGAGCCCGGCGCTGATCGGCGTCAGCTACCGGTTCATGTTCAACCCGGAATTCGGCGTGCTCGCCAAAGGCCTGGGCGCGATCTTTCCCGCCTTGCAAGGCGTGCCATGGCTGGCGGACCCGCAACTGGCGATGGCGATCCTGGTGCTGACCGATGTCTGGCACTGGACCCCTTACATGACATTCATGTGCCTTGGCGGCCTTGCCTCGATCCCGCGTGAAACCGAGGAAGCCGCGCGCATTGATGGCGCGTCGAACCTGCGCATCGTTTTCGGAATCATCCTGCCGCAAATGAAAGGTGTGATCCTTGTGATGGCCGTTCTGAAAACGATCTTCGCACTGAAAATGTTTGACCAGGTCGTGACATTGACGGGCGGTGGCCCCGGCACATCCACCGAAACCCTGGCTTATTTCATCTTCAATGTCGGCTTCCGCTGGTTTGACATGGGCTATGCCTCTGCCCTCGCGTGGATCCTGACAGCGATCATGATGTTCATCTCGATCTGGTATGTTCGCATGCTGCTGAGCGAAAGAAAGATGGCAACCGCATGAAGCGTAACCTTGCATATCTGGGCGAACGCGCCCTTCTGGTTCTGATTTCCGTCGTGGTCCTGTTTCCGATCGGATGGATGTTCCTGACAGCTTTCAAGCAGCCGCGGGACGCCTATTCGCTGTCGCTGGACTTCGAGCCGACCTTTCGGAACTTCGTCACCGTGTTCTCGGACCCGTGGAACCTGGGCTCGATGGTCATGAACTCCGTGATCGTGGCGACTGTCACGGTGGCCATCGCGGTGCCCTGCGCAACGCTGGCCGCCTATTCCTTTTCGCGGTTTCGGGTGAAGGCGCGGAAATTCATGTTCTTCCTGATCCTGTCGACCCAGTTCATCCCGGCGGTTGTCATCGTCTTGCCGTTCTTTCTGATGTTCCGCCAGCTGGACATGCTGGACACGCGCCTCGCCCTGATCATCGTCAACCTCGCCATCGTCACGCCCTTCGTGATCTGGATGATCAAGGGCTTTATCGACGCAATCCCGACCGACAGCGAAGAAGCCGCGATGATTGATGGCGCGTCCCGGCTGCGGGTCATCAAGGACATCGTGTTGCCCATGGCCGCGCCGGGCATCATGACCTCGTCCATCTTCTGCTTCATCCTGACCTGGAACGAATTCCTGTTCGCCCTGATCCTGTCACGCCGCGATGCCGTCACCCTGCCGGTCGGCCTGGTCAGCTTCCGCACCGAACGCGGGGACCTGTGGGAACTGATGTCGGCGGCCGGTGTCATGATAACCGTGCCGATCTTCATCATGGCGCTGTTCATCCAGAAACATTTCACGCGCGGCATGACGGCCGGCGCGGTCAAATAGAAGGAACAAGATCATGGCCGAAGTCCGTCTTGTCGATATCGAAAAGAGGTATGGTGGTTTTCTTGCCGTCCCGAAACAGAGCCTGACCATTCATGAGGGCGAATTTCTTGTGCTGCTCGGGCCGTCGGGGTGCGGGAAGACCACGACAATGCGCATGATCGCGGGCCTGGAGGACATTACCGCTGGCGACATCCTGATCGCGGGGGCCCGCGTCAACGACAAGCCGCCCAAGGACCGCGACATCGCGATGGTGTTCCAGAACTACGGTCTTTATCCGCACATGACCGTGCGCCAGAATATCGACTATCCGCTCAAGCTGCGGGGAATGAACTTGGCAGACCGCAAGGCGCGGGTTCTGGAAACGGCTGCAAAGGTCGAACTGGACGCACTTCTGGACCGCCGCCCGTCCGAGCTGTCCGGCGGTCAGCGTCAGCGGGTCGCCCTTGCACGTGCCATCGTGCGCACGCCAAGCATTTTCCTGCTGGATGAACCGCTCTCGAACCTAGACGCCAAGCTGCGTGTCACCATGCGGGCCGAACTCAAGCATCTGCACCACGAGCTGGGTGTGACCACCGTCTATGTGACGCATGACCAGATGGAGGCCATGACCCTGGCCAGCCGCGTCGCCGTAATGCGCGACGGCAGGATCGTTCAGTTGGACACCCCCAAAAAGATCTATGCCGAACCGGCCGACTTGTTCGTCGCCGGCTTTATCGGGTCGCCGTCGATGAATCTGATCGATGGGCACATTTCGGGCGGCCTGTTTCGCGCCGACGGCGTGGAATTGCCTGTTGACCTGGCGGATCGCGACGGGGTGGTTCTGGGCATTCGTCCCGAGGAACTCGACATCACCCATGACACGGGCGCAGCCATTAGCGGCAAGCTGTATGCGCTCGAGTTGACGGGGGAATCCACCTTGGTGACCCTGCGAAACGGGCCGTCATCGGTCTGTGCGCGCGGCCACGCGGACTTTGAAGCCGAGATCGATTCCCCCTGCCACCTGAAACCAAGAACTGGAGCCCGCATTCATCTGTTCGACCGTGAAACGGGCGAACGGCTCGGATAAGAAAGGACACCACATGACCCCCACCATCACGCAGGCAAAAGCCGACGCGCGCCATATCAAGCGGGACGACTACGTATCCTGCACCGTGGCTTTCATTGATTGCAAAAAGCCCGGATCGGACACGAAGGAAAACTATTCGATCATCGGCCCCGGTGTGACGTCCTCCGACGATCAGGTCGTGAACCTGCCAGAGGCGCACGGCTTCAACATCGGCGCCGCCGCCATGCCGCACGGGATAACGAACAATCTGCATATTCACTTCACCGCTGAGGTGTTCATCGTGCAGGCGGGCGAATGGACGTTCCGGTGGGGGTCGGACGGCGAAAACGAGATTACCGGCCGTAAAGGCGATATCGTTTCGGTTCCGACATGGATTTTCCGAGGGTTCACAAATGCAGGGCCCGACGATGGATGGCTGTTCACTATCCTGGGCGGCGACAACACCGGCGGCGTGATTTTCCACCCCGAGATCATCCGGGAAGCGGCGGATTACGGCCTTTACATTTCTTCGGACAATCGCCTGATCGACAAATCGCGCGGGGACGAAGTGCCCCCGGAAAGCGGCCGCATCCCGCCCATGCCCGATGAAGACGTCGCCGCCCTGCGCAATGTGTCGCGCGATGAGATGATGTCGCGGATCGTCACCGCCGATGACCGCGATTTCCGGCCCGGTTTCATCGACCAGGCCCTGCCAAGCGGCGGCGCCCAGATCGCGCCTGTCATCGGGTTCGGCATGACGCAAAACCGCGACCATGCCGCGACCATCACCAACCCGCACGGGTTCTCTGCCGAATGGCTGCGCATCGAACCCGGCAAATCCCTCGGACCGTTCCTGCTGGACGACAAGATGGTCTTGATTATGCACGAAGGACAGGCCCGGCTGGACTATGCCGATGGCGGCGCGTCCGTCACTTTGGACGCATGGGACACCTATTCGGTCCCGGCTGGGGTTTTTCGCACACTCACGGCAACCGGCGACACGCCCGTGGAGGCGCTTGTCGTCCTCAGCGGCGATCACCGCAAACGCCCCGTTTTCGCGCCTGAAACCCTTGACGCCGCACGGGACGCAGGCCTTGGTCTTGATGCCAGTGGCTTTGTCGCCAAGGCGAGCCTTCTGCCAAGTTACGGACGGGCAGGGTAATGCGCGCCAATACGGTTCGAACCCGCCTCGCGGCGTCGCAGATCGTGATCAACGGCTGGCTGTCGATCGCCTCGTCCTATTCTGCCGAGGGTGTCGGCCACAGTGGCGTCCATGCCGTGACGGTCGATCTGCAACATGGAACGCTGGGGTTTTCGGACGCCCTGGCCATGATGCAGGCCATTTCGG
>NZ_JAIPUS010000002.1 GCF_020055675.1 Marivita sp. | reverse complement strand
GAAAATATTGGCCAAGATTGTTACGGTTTTTCGTAAATTACGATTTTTCGTATTGAGTTTGGCTGCGTTTGCGGCTCGCATACAGGGATGCTTGATACAGACTCCTCACACGATTCCCGGCTTGCTGGTGCCTTTGGTCCGACCCTTCTGATTGATCTTGCCGAGGACCTCATTCTTGCCGCCACCCCAGAGGCCGGGGCGCTGTTCGGCGATCCGGCTCTGGTGGGATCGCATTTCGCCCGTTTCGTCGCATCCGGCATGGACACCTTCGTGGTCTTCATCGCCGAGGTTCAGCACCGGGGCAAAGCGTGGACACGCGGGGTGACCCTGCAAAGCGCAGCGGGTGAACCGCTTCAATGCGAGGTTACAGCACGGGCAGTGCGCCATAACGGCAAGGAGATGTTGCTGTTGAACGCGCTTGATCTGGCGGGCCTGGAGCAGCACGCCGCCGAAGTTGCTGCCGGGAACTTCTATCAAGGCGGCCTTGCAGAATGGCAACGCGCGCAAAGCTTCTTTGCCGACCTCGAGCGCGAGAACCAATTGATCCTGAACGCCGCCGGCGAAGGGATCTATGGCGTCAACGCCGATGGCAAGACCACATTCGTGAACCGTGCCGCGCAGGAAATGCTGGGCTGGACCACCGAAGACCTGCTGGGCCACGATATCCATGCGAAAATCCACCATCACCACCTGGACGGTGAACGCTATCCCTCGCATGAATGCCCGATCTACCAGTCTTTCCGCTTCGAACAGGTCAACCGGATCGAAAACGAGGTGTTCTGGCGCAAGGACGGCAAGCCAATCCGGGTCGAATATGTCTCAACCCCGATCTACGACGGCCCGCAACTGGTCGGCGCTGTCGTGATCTTTCGCGACATCACCGAACGCTGGGAAAGCGAGCGCAAATTGCGCGAAGCCATGGAAGAGGTGGCGGCCCTGCGCGATCAGCTGGAGGAGGAAAACGCCTACCTGCAGGAAGCGATCAGCATCGAACGCGCGCATCATGACATCATTGGCCGCTCGGAGGCCATTCAAAAGATCATCACACAGATTGAACTTGTGGCCCCCACCGACACAACCGTGTTCATCCGCGGCGAAAGCGGCGTTGGCAAGTCTCTGGTGGCCTCGGCCATTCACAAGGACAGCCCGCGCAAACGTCGCCCCATGATCCACTTCAAGGCCGGGGCGATCACAGCTGAAAATGTCGGAAGCGAACTGTTTGGACAGGTGCGCGGCGCATTTCAAGGTGCGCTCAAGGACCGGCCCGGAAAGCTGGAACTGGCCCATGGCGGCACCTTGTTCATTGAAGAGGTCGCTGACATCCCGATCGAGCTTCAGGGCCATTTGCTGGATGCGCTCCGGAACCGAGAGGTGATCCGGCTGGGCGATGATCGCGCCCGCAGTCTTGACCTGCGGGTCATCGCCTCAACCAACCGCGATGTTGATCGGGAGGTACAGGCGGGGCGGCTGCGTCAGGATCTGATGTTGCACCTCGGGGTTTTCCCAATTTTGTGCCCACCCCTGCGGGACCGGCCAGAGGATATCCCGATCCTGACGGCCCATTTGCTTCGGATCATATGCAAACGGCTGGGCCGGAAGGTTCCTGTTGTTACCGAAGGTGCCATGCGAAAGCTGCAACAGTACCACTGGCCCGGAAATGTCCGCGAACTGGCCAACGTGATCGAACGCGGGGCCATCGTCTCCCAGTCTGACAAGCTGCAGGTGGAGTTCCAAAGCCAGGTCGCACCAGGGACTTTGCCAAATTCCACCTTGCTGACCGAAGCAGACGTCGAACAAATTCGCAGGACGAACATCATTGCCTGCATGAAAGAGGCGGGCGGCCGGGTGTCGGGCGAAAAGGGTGCGGCAGCACTTCTGGGGATCAAGCCGACAACGCTGTATTCAAGGCTCAAGAAATTGGGACTGAAAGACGATGACTGGTAAATCATTGCGGGCCCGGGAATTGCGGCAAGATCACCTCAGGCTAATGGGAGGAACGCCGCCGCGGACCGCGCCTGCCGGTTGCCGACAGGGCCCGAATCAACAAGCTGGGTCAACCGTTCGCCTCTGGCGCGAATACCGGCCGCAACCAGGGTTCGAGCGTTTGCAGCGAAAAGCGCGCCGATCTTCCTGCTGGTGCCGCAGGTCAAGCTGCCCAAACGACTCGATCTGGACCGGGATAGGGCGCGCGCATGACAGTATGCCGGGCTGTTCGTGGCGAACCCGGGTCAAACGCCAACTTTGACGCCGTCTGGATGAGTTGCTAGGCAAATCGAGGAAGCGAATGATTGGCGTTAATCCGTGCCAAGCCGCCCGGAATGTGCCATGGTGATGTTAACAGGAAAAGGCGCACCCATGTCAGTCTATCGCGCGATCTACACATCACGTCCCTTCGGATTTGACGGCAATACGCTGAACAACATTCTGGCGCATGCGCAGCGCGCCAACCCGAGCCGGGGCATCACAGGCGCGCTTATCTGCCGCGAAGATGTCTATCTGCAAATGCTCGAAGGCCCGGAGGAAGAGGTCAGGAAAGCAATGGAGCGCATCGGGCGCGATGACCGGCACCTTGAGTTCCAGATTCATGTCGAAAAGACTGTCCCGGAGCGGATGTTCGGAAAATGGGCGATGCTGCATGATCCGGCCGTGACATGGATCTGGTCGCAAGCGGACGTCCGGGATGACGCCATTGAACGCACCACCGAAGCAGAGGTCGAGGGGTTTTTCGAAAAGCTCCGGGACAAGGCCGATGCACCAGACCTGACCTGATCGGAACGGCAGCGCGCAGCGCCCTTCGCCGCCGGCTCCAGGGCTTCAGCGCGATGCGATGGGGCAGATGGACCGTAAATACCGGACCGGATCGACGGGCGGCCTGGCGTGATCGAAGGATTGCCCTGGCCAGACTGGCGGCGGCACATCGTTTTCGCTTTTCTGTTTCCGTGGCAAGAAGATTCCGTAAAGCGAACGCCGCAAAGCCGGACGTTCCGACGCCGAGCCGCCCGTGGAGCAAAACGCGCCAAATGAGCGCTCCCGGCCCCGCAGCGGCCCCTGAGTTCTTGGCTGGAATCTGAAATCTCGGACTGTCACGGTGTGGATCGCAAACTGGCAAACGGAGGACCAGTATATTCGGGTCAAGGGCTGGGCAGCATGAGTGCAGATGATACCAGACCGCTGAGTGGTGCCTGACCTTCGTTCTATTCCCACTCCATCTCTTCGTAGGTGGCCTGCGCGTTGCGGCCGGCCAGCGCTTCGAACTGTTCCAGATGGGCCCAGGCCGACTGGTCGATCTGCGGCGCGTCCATGATGTCGCCGCCTGCCTCGATCAGCGCCCCGATCCGCCTGCGCAAGTTCACAAGATAGTCATGGGTGTCGCGTGTGGCCGTGGCCAGATCGGTCGCGCGGCCATGGCCGGGCACGATATGCGTGGGCCCAAACGCCGCCATCGCTTCGAACACCGCGATCCAGCTGTCGGTGTCGCGGGCCGGGCCGTTGCCCAGCAGGCGGTCGACATAGACGATGTCCCCGGTGAACATCACATCGCGTTCGTCCAGCCAGACGAAACTGTCGCCCGGCGTGTGAGCCGGGCCGCGATGCATGATCTCGAAGCTGAGGCCACCGAACTCGAGCGCGTAATCGGTTTCATAGGTCACATTGGCATAGGCCGGCTCGGTCCCGTCCAGCCCGTTGCCCAGGAATTGCGACAGTGCGATCATGTGATTCTGCGCGCGGTCGTTGTGATCCTCGACCGCCGCTTCCGAGGCAATCACGGTTGCCCCCTGCGCCTGCCAGTACCCGTTGCCGAGCCAACGGTGATCCTGCCCGCCGGTGTTGATGACATAGCGGACAGGTTGGTCGGTAACGGTGTGGATGGCCGCGTGCAGCATCTCCGCGCCTTGCCAAGATCCGCCCGGATCCATCAGCACCGCCCCCTCGGTCGTCACCACGAGCCCGAAGGTCGCGTTATTGGCGAGGTTCTCCGGATTGCGCTGCTCGGTGGGGCCGACGATGGCCCAGACATCCTGCGTGACAGGCTGGACATCGAGCACGTCCGCAAGGCTGGAGCTGGGAACAACAAGGACGACAACGGCAACTAGAGCGCGGATCATGCGTTGAGCCAGTCTTCGAGTTTCGCCGCGTCCGTCAGACCACCGGCGTGGACGAGCGTGCCGTCGACCGAAACGCCCGGCGTGGACATGACACCGGCCATGGCGATGGATTTGGCGTCGGTGACCTTTTCGACGTTGACCGCAAGGCCGAGCTTGGCCGCCTTCTCCTTGACCATGGTTTCGGTTGCCTCGCAGCGGTTGCAGCCGGAGCCGTAGACCTTGACGGATTTCATGTGGGGATTTCCTTCTTGCGATAGACCGAGATTTGAAATGTCTGGGTGTTGCCCTTGGGGGTGTGATGTGTGTGCTGCTCTGACCGCACGAGGGTCAGCAGGCCCGGCATCAGCTGTTCAATCCGCGCGTCAAGCGTTTCGGGCGAGTACCGTTGCACCGGGAGGTTGGAACATTGCTCGGGCCCGGTCAGGTCGAACGTGGAGATAATGGCCGTGCCGCCCGGGCGAAGGCTCGCATCCAGGGTTTCGAGATAGCGCCGCTGATCGGCAGTGTCGGTCAGGAAGTGAAACACCGCACGGTCATGCCAGAGGTCGTAGGCCCTGTCCGGCGTCCAGTTGCGGATATCGGTCACAACGAAGGAGACTTCGTTGGCGTGCTGTCCCAGCCGTTCGCGCGTGAGCGCCAGCGCCTCGGGCGACAGATCGAGAACCGTCACGTGCCCACGCCGTTCGTCCAGAACGTGATCGACCAGCCGAGACGCGCCGGCGCCGACGTCAAACATCGTCCCACCTCGCGGCAAGTGCTGACGAACCAGCCGCAGCGAAACCTCGGGCACCGCTTCGAACCATGTCAGCGCATCTTCGTCCCGCGCGCGGTAAGCGTCATCCCAATGTTGTGGAAGGTCCATATCACTGCCCTCGCTCATAACAGGAAATTGAATAGAAAGCCGGTGGCAAGAATGCCCCACGACACGAAGCCAATGAAGAGCGGCACCGAGGAGCACGAGCAGAAGGGCGTCAGCACACCAAGAGCGGCGGCCAGCGGATAGCCCCAGATCTGGTGTTTTCCCGCGAGGATCGCGCGGGTCTTCTCCGGGCTGGACCAGCTAAGCAAGACACCGGTGACGAAGACGATGCCCGTCAGCAAGAGCAGCAACTTGGGCACATCATAGATGAAGAAGGCAATGGCCTCGCCGGTATGGCTGTAGCGCGCGACCGGAAAGAGCGACGTCGCCAACTCGGAGAACGGGATCAACGGGCCGTAGACCAGCCACCAGACGACGACCGCAAGCGGCACGCCTGCATACCATGGCCAGGCCGGGAGCTCCTGCGGGGCATGGTGATCGTCGGTCCTGGTGGTCATGCGACCTCCAATTCGCGTTTGTCTCCCACAGCCAGAACCGCGTCGACAACCGCTGCAAGCTCCGGCGCGAGGTCGGGGTTCCGGCGGTAGCGCACCCATTGCGCATCGCGCCTGTCGATCACGAGACCGGCTTCGCGCAACACCTTCATGTGCCGCGACATCCGGCTCTGGCTCGCGTCGAGCCGCGCCATCAGTTCGCAGACGCAATGCTCTCCCCCATCCCAGAGGATAGAGAGTGCCGCACGGCGTGTCGGGTCGCAAATGGCGGTCAGGACATCCTGCATGACCGAAAGTTTATGCGCCACGGCGCATATACGCTATGATCCATGTCAAATCATGGCACTTGTCAAATCAGGAACGCGTCGTAAGTTTGGCATGAGGATGAGCATCGGCTTTGGTCCGGACAAGCGCCGGACCCGATGCCGAAGAATTCAAAATCATCAGTTTTGCTTGGTTCTGGTTGCAAATCGACCGGCAAACAATGTCTCATTGGTCTTTCGGCGTAGGCGAATTCGCTTCGGGCGCAACGTCCAAGAACAGGAAAAAGGCTCTCGTGAGGTTACATGCCAGCGTGTTCAAACGACGAGGCAAATCAAAGCCGCGCCACAAAAGACACCTCTGCTGAGGCGGATGAGGACACGGCCGCCCCGAACGGAGATGATCCATCGGAGGATGACGAACAGCCTGTCCGAGGACAACGCGAACCAACGGCCCAACCCAGAGAGGAAAGCAGCCAAGCTGCCGCTGAACTGACAGACGTTTCGCGTGAGGCGGCGGAAAAAGCAGAACAACCCTATGCGCTCTGGTCCTCGGAACGCGCCTTCGTCCTCTCGACGGCAGCCGCCGGTGTCGGGCTTGGCAATCTCTGGCGCTTTCCAACCCTGGTCGGGGAAAATGGCGGCGGGGCTTTCCTGTTCGCTTACGCGATCGCTGTCGTTTTCATCGCCATTCCCTTCGCAGCCTTGGAAATCGCCATCGGACGCGAAACCCATGGCTCGGTCATTGCGAGCTTCCGCCGGTTCGGCCGTGTCTTCTTGCCGGTTGGTGTCGCCGTTGTCCTGCTCACCTTGGCGATCGACAGCTATTACTTCGTCGTGACCGGCTGGACACTGGGCTACGCGGTGGAATCCACCATGGGCGCACCGCCGGTGTTTTCAGAGTTTTCCTCCGGCTATGCGTCGCTCGGGTGGCTGGGCGTGACCGGAGCGATGGTGGCCGCGATTCTCGCTTTCGGCCTGTCGGGCATTGAGCGTGCGGCGCAGTTGCTCATGCCGGTTCTGCTGCTCGCGTTGCTCGGCCTTGCGGTATACGCAATGCGGTACGGCGCGGCACATCAGGCGTTGGCTTTTCTCTTCTCTCCCGACATCTCGCGGATGCAGGATCCGGCCGTCTGGCGCGCGGCATTTGGACAGGCGTTTTTCTCCATGACCATCGGCCAGGGTTATCTCATCACCTATGGAAGTTATCTGCCGCTGCGCGTGAATGTCCCACGGTCTGTCGCATCCGTTGCCGCCATCAATTCCGGGGTGGCGATCCTGGCGGGTGTAGCCATCTTTCCGCTGGTCTTCGCCGCTGGGCTGGATCCGGGTGTCGGCTCTCAACTCGCCTTCGAGACACTGCCACGCGCCTTCGAGCAGATGGGCGGCGAGGTGATCCTGGCGCCGGTCTTTTTCTGGCTGCTGTTTCTGGCGGCGCTCTCTTCGTGTCTGGGCGGCGCTAAAGTGGTAACCGCGGCACTGCGCGAGCAAGGTCGCCGTATCAACTCGGTGTCTGCGGTCTTGATCGGCGTTGTCGCAATTGTGGCCTTGGGCGTTCCATCGGCGCTGTCCTATACGGCCCTGGAATGGACAATCGGCGAAAGACCGGTGCTGGATGCCATAGATCGAACCGTTGGCTCAAGCGGCACGATCCTGGCCGCCATCGCCTCATCGCTTATCTTGGGGTGGCGTTTTTCTCCTGCCCAGCTGTGCCGCCAATTTGGCCTGCACCAACGCATGGCGACCATGCTTGGCTGGCTGATACGGATCATCCCCATTCTTTTGGCAGCGCTTTTCGGCTATGGCATGGTCGCGTCACTGCAATGATTGATGGTCTTGTGACCCAAGCGCCAAGTGGTCAGCGGTGATCGACGTTTCGACAAACGGCTTCCTGGCCCATAGTCATTTTTGCGCGCCTGTCGTGAAAACGTAGCGCACCTGATGGCGGTATTCGTTTTCAGGCCGGAGAATCGCGTCGGGAAATTCCGATCTTCCGGGTGCGTCCGGCCAAACCTGGGTTTCCAGCGCAACCCCGGCAAAAGGTTTGTAAGTCCGGCAGTCCAGACCGGCGAGACCCGCCTCGGGAATATAGGCGGCGTCATAAACCTGAAGTCCCGTCTCCGTCGTTTCGACCGACATCGAAAGATCGCTTTCTGCGCTGTGCAGGCGCGCGACCGGTCGTAGGGGCTTCCGCGTGTCAGACAGGCAGAAATTGTGATCGAGGCCGCGCTTGCCGATTTCCGATCGGGTGCGAAAATCGAATTTTGTGCCCTCCACGGGTCGGATTTCGCCGGTCGGGATCAACTCGTCGTCGACAGGCAGATAGGCCTTCGCATCAATCTGCAAATCGTGGCCGGTAATGTCGGGGCCGCCATCGAGGTTGAAATACCCGTGATGCGCAAAAGAACATGGCGTCGCGGCGGTTGTCGTGGCGCGGATGTCGAAACCGAGGCTGCAATCTTCGGTTAGGGTTATCTTGGCGTGAACGGTCAGATGACCGGGGAACCCCATGTCGCCATCGGCAAGTTCGAGACCCATGGTGACGCGGCTGTCGGTCAGATCCTCGATGCTCCATATCTTCTCGCCAGCGCCAACCTCGCCACCATGCAACGTGTGTCTACTCAGCCAATTACGCGAGACGTTGTACGCGTGCCCATCGAGCAGGAACCTGCCTTGCCCAATCCGGTTCGCGAAGCGCCCGACAATGGCCCCGAAGTATTTCATCGGACCGAAATATGGCTCGATCGACGGGGCGCCGAGGACGAGCGGGTGGGCAACCCCCTCCAGGCGGAGATCCTGCACGGTTGCGCCATAGGTCAGGATATTGGCCTTCAGCCCGCCGCCTTTCAGTGTGACCCGTTGGATGGCGTCGTTGTCGGGCGTTTTCCCGAACTCAATGATGCTTTGCGACACAAGACTCTCCTCGTTGCGTAGCGATACGTTTCTTTGTGCGGCCCGCAGTATTCAGCGCGGGCCAAGTAAGCGTGCGATCCGCCTGCGCGTCCGGTTCTGCCCGCGCTGAGCGTCCGCAGAGGTGGGCAATGTTCGCGGGTCACGGCGCATTTCAACGCCACCCCGACCAGCTTTCTCAAAGGACCACGGCCGTTTTGAAGCGGCACATCTAGGCGGTTGTTTCCGGCGCGCAAACCCCCAGATGCGATTGCCGGATCATGATCGGCCCCTCAAGCCGAATGGCTTCGGGGTTCATGTCGCTGCTATCCAGAAGCTTGCGCGCGCACCACTGACCCATTTCGCGGTGTGGAAGCAACACCGTGCTGAGGCGCGGCGAGAGATGCTGTGCAACTTCCTGATCGTCATATCCCATGACGCCAATTGTTTCGCCGATGCGATGACCCCGCTCCTTGAGCGCCTCGTAACAGCCGATGGCCATAAGGTCGTTTGCGCAGAAGATGGCATTCGGGGGCTGTGCCGACTCCAGCAGGGCGACCGTCGCGGCATGACCGCCGCTCGGCAGGAAATTTCCCTCGACGATAAGGGCCGGATCGACTTCGATCTGCGCCACGCTCAGCGCGCGCTTGTAGCCTTCCTGTCTCTGGACCGATGCATCCATCCAGGGCTCGCCAGTGATGAAGGCGATGCGGCGATGGCCCACTTCGATAAGCGTCCGGGTGGCCAGTTCTGCGCCCCGCCGCTCTGCCGGAACGATCGAGGACACACGCCCGGTGGAGTCGGTGCAGTTCAACAAGACCGCCTTGTGCCGCGCCAGCGCATCGGGCGGTGTGATCTCGCGCGTCAGGATTGAGGCGTAGGCGACGCCATGCACCCGGTCCGCCGCCCATTTGTTGAGAACCGCCGTCTCGTGCGCGCGATTGCCGCCGGTCATAACCACCTCGACGATGACGCCCTGTTTCCAGGCCTCTTCCTGCAGACCCTCGATTGAAATGGAGGCGAAAGGACTGGTGGCGATCTCGTCGAACATGAGCCCGATGACCCGGTGGCCCTGGCCGCCGGTTGGTCGACCGGCGGCCCGCGAGCGATAGCCAAGCGCCTCGACTGCTTCGAGCACGCGGGCGCGGGTCTCCGCGCTGATACGCATGTTTTCTGTTCCGCTGAGTACGAAGGACACGGTCGATTGCGACACGCCCGCCGCACGCGCCACATCCTTCATCGTGACCCGGATGGTCTTGTCGTCTTTCGATGTCATTGTCTTTGGCCCTCATGCGCAGTCCGGTTCCGGGTACCTGAAGCTTTTCACAAAACGTCGATAGACAAAACTAATAATTATTGCTAATAAAAATTAACAAGCTGAGTCGCCGGGTAAAAACCCGGATCGCGGTTTGCCGGGAGGGTCAAATGTCAAATGCCAAGTCCCCGCTCCAGCGGTTGAACGAGACGCAGTCCGCTTATCTGCTGCTGCTACCGTTTCTGCTGACCTACGGGCTGTTTCTGATCTACCCGTTTTTCCGGGGTGTCTGGATCAGTCTGCATGACTGGAACCTCCTGCAAGTCGCCTTCAATCCAGACGCCAAGCAATTCGTTGGCCTCGACAATTATGTCCGCGTGATGTGGGGCCGGAATATCGAGTGGAGCCCTTGGGCGCGGCCGGTTCTTCAGGTCTTGGGCCTGCTTGGCGTCGTCGCGTCTGTCGCATTGAACCGGACCCGGCGGCTGACAAGCCTGACCTCTGTCGCGCTCGGTCTTGCCGGCGCGGCGCTGTTCCTGATCTCGGGCGTCCATGCCGGGGAGGAGGGGCGCTGGTTCGATCGTCGCTTCTGGCCGACAGTCGGAAATACTGTGCTTTTTGTCGGCCTCACAGTGCCGGGCGTGACGATCTCGGCGCTTCTCATCGCTGCCGCGCTCAACCGCGAGACCCGCGCGATGAGCCTTCTGCGCACGCTTTTCTTCCTGAGCCAGGTCCTGTCGGTCACCGTCGTCACGCTGATCTGGCAGATCATGTTCTCGCCTCGTCAGGGCCTGATAGCCAATATCACCGAGCTTGCCGGCGGCTCCCCGATCAATTGGCTGACCGATGAGCGCTTTGCCATGGCCGCCATCGTAATCGCGACGATCTGGTGGTCGCTCGGCATCGCGATGATCCTGTTCCTTGCAGGGCTTCAGGATATCTCGAAAGATCTGTTCGAGGCTGGCGCGCTCGATAATTGCACTGGCGTTCGGGCGTTCTGGCACATCACGCTGCCGAACCTGAAGCGCACCATCACGCTGGTCATTATCTTGCAGATCATCCTGCATTTTCAGGTCTTCGGACAGTCGCACCTGATGACCCAGGGCGGCCCAAATGACGAGACGCAAGTGCTGGTGCGCTACATCTATCAGACCGCGTTTCGCGACAGCGAACTTGGCCGGGCCTCGGCCATGGCGGTGTTCCTGTTTGTCATCATGGGGGCCTTTTCGGTCGTCCAGTTTCTTGTTGGACGAGAGGAGAACGACTGATGCTTTCGCGCAGTTATTACTGGCTTGTTCTGGCCCTTTCGATTCCGGCCTTCCTGTGGCTGGTGCCGACAATCTGGATGGTGTCGCTGTCTTTCCAGCCCAACGATGTGCTGGCGCGGACAACCTCATCGACCTTTCTCGGATTGGTTCCAATTCCTTTCACCGTCGAGAATTACACAGCGCTCTTTGCCTTCGGGCAGACGCCGATGTGGTTTCTGAACTCGATCATTGTCGCGCTGGGCATGACGTTTGGCGTTCTCGCCGTTTCCACCACGGCGGGCTATGCGCTGGCGCGGCTGAACTTCCCGTTCAAGGCGCCCATCGCGGTTTTGTGCCTCATCGGCCTGATGGTGCCGGAACAGGCGGTGTTCATCCCCCTCTATACGATGTTTTCCGATTTCGGCTGGCACAACAGCTATCACGCCCTGATCCTGCCGCGCATGGCCGTGCCCATCGGGGTCTTCCTGATGCTGCAATTCTTCAAGGCGATCCCAAAGGATATCGAGGAAGCTGCACGGCTCGAAGGTGTCAGCTGGATCCAGATTTTCTGGCATATCATGTTGCCGCTGGCCCGGCCTGCGATGATGACGCTGGCGATCCTGACGTTCCTTTATGCCTGGAACGATTATCTGTGGCCGCTCGTCTCCGCACAGCAGCGCGATTACTTCACGATCACGCTCGGGTTGGCCTCCATTCAATCGAATTTCGCGCAATCGGAAGGGCTGGGCCGCGTCATGGCCTCGGGCGTCATCGCCTCGCTTCCGGTCGTGATCCTGTTCCTGATCTTCCAGCGTTACGTGGTTCAGGCCATGACCGCAGGCGGAAGCAAGGGCTGAAGCGGGGCGAAGCCCCGGCACAATACCAAGGGAGAAAACCAAAATGAAACATCTGCTGACGGGAACCCTGCTGGCCTGTGCCTGCGCCTCGACGGTGACGGCTCAGGACATCACATTGGGCCGTTTTTTCGGAGCCTGCGAGGATGCGGGCACCGACACCAAGGCCAGTGTCGGTGAAGCCTGCATCATCCAGTCGATCATCAACGCCGCCGATGCCGAGATCGAGGGCGTGTCTATCGAGACGCTGCCGACAGACTGGGGCAATTACTACGACCAGATCAAGGCCGCCTATGCGGGCGGCACCCCGCCGGACGTCCATGTCATGCACCGCCACCGGGTGCCCGAATTTGCCGGATTCGGTGCGCTCGCAGCGCTGAGCGAGGATGACCTTGCCAGCGCGGGGATCGATCCGGCCGATTGGACAGACAGTGCCCGCGATGCGGTCACCTTCAACGGTGAGATCTATGGCGTGCCGATGGATCTGCATGCCAACCTCTGGCATGTGAACATGGACCTGATGGCCGAGGCTGGTCTGGTCGAAAACGGGGAACCTGTCCTGCCGTCTTCACCCGAAGAGCTGTTGGAGCATGCGCGCCAGATGAAAGAGGCGACGGGCCAGGATTATCTTGCGGCTGATTTTGCACAGTTTCCGATCGGGGTGCGCCTTGTGCTCTCGCTCATGTGGCAACAAGGAGAGAATATCTTCTCCGAGGACGGCACCGCCACGATCGACAACGATGCCGCGCAGGCGGCGGTTGAGACAATCACCCAGCTCTTTGCAGAGGATCTGTCCGACCCGCAGCTGAACTACGCCGACAGTCAGCAATCCTTCCTCAACGGTGAGGCGGCGGTTCTGGTCAACGGCACCTGGGTCGTGGACTTCCACACCGCAGAGGCCGCGAAGGAGGAGACCGGGCTCGACAATTACTACGCCGCCGAATTCCCGACGCTCTTCGAGGAAGGCGCGACATGGGCGGACAGCCATATCTGGGTCATTCCTTCGCCGGTGAAGCAGGATGCCGAGACATATGAGGCAGCTCTCAAGGTTCTTGCCTTCATCAACGAGCATAATGTCGATTGGGCCCGGACCGGCCATATGGCCGTGCGCAACTCCGTGCTCGAAAGCGACGAATATGCCTCCCTGCCGCATCGGACTGAATATGCCGGGACAGCCGACATCGCGCGCGACACCCCGCCCGCTGAGAACTACGGCGCCATTCAGGACGTGTTGAACCGTGAACTGCAGGCGATCTGGCTGACCGACAAGCCGGTCGCTGACGCCCTCGCGGATGCCAATATCGAAGTTCAGGATCTGCTTGATCGCTGATACCACACCGCCCGCCCCGAGGATTGGTTCGGGGCGGGCCATTCCTGCTGCGAAGGAGTAGAGATGTTACCTTGGTCGCGCCAGAAAGCCCGTGCCTGGCACGATACGCAGCCCTGGATCTGCGGATGCAATTTCTTGCCTTCGAGCGCTGTGAACTTTCTCGAGATGTGGCACGAAGACAGCTTCGATCGCGTCACCACTTCGCGAGAGCTTGGCTGGGCCGCCGCGGTGGGCTTCAACGCCGTGCGGGTCAATCTGCACTCGCTGATTTGGGAGCACGACCGCGCAGGCCTTCTGGCGCGGGTCGAGTGGTTTCTCGACGTGGCTTCGAAGCAGGGAATCCGGACGGTGCTTTGCCTTTTTGACGATTGCGGGTTCGGCGGCGCCGAGCCGGTTTATGGTGCGCAGGCCGACCCGGTCGCCGGCGTTCATAACAGCCGCGCGGTCGCCAGCCCGGGCCGTGCCACCGTGATGGATCGTGAGGCGTGGCCTATGCTGCAGCGATACGTCAGCGACGTGCTTATGCAGTTTGGCACGGATGAGCGCGTTCTTTTCTGGGATCTCTATAATGAACCGGGAAACAGGATGATCTTTTCGGCGGATGGGTTTGATCGCTACGACGAAGCCCTGATGCCGCATAGCCTGGCGCTGATGACGGCGGTCTTCGACTGGGCGCGCGCCACAGGACCGATGCAACCGCTGACCGTCGGCGCCTGGATGACACCGCAAGTGGGCAGCACCGAGGTGCCCTTTCAATCCGAGATCGACCGCCGTGCGGTGGAATTGTCGGACATCGTCACCTTTCACGCCTATTGCAATGCCAGCTCCGCAGGGCGCTTCATTGACCATCTCGAAGAACATGGCCGTCCGATCTTCTGCACGGAATGGATGGCGCGCCCGGTCGACAGCCGGATCGAGGATCAACTTCCGCTCTTTCGTGAACGGGGTGTCGGCTGTTTCCAATGGGGCTTTGTGAAGGGCCGGACGCAGACACATCTGCCCTGGCCCGAGGCGCTGGTCGTGCAGCATGGTGGCCATACTGACCGGGGGACCTGGTTCCACGACATCCTGTATGCCGACGGGACGCCCTATGATCCGACCGAGACCGCGTTGATCCGCAAGCTCACCGGCGCCTCGTATCCTGCAACAATAGACTGAGAGAGGACACGATATGTCCCGCGTAGAACTGTCCCGAGCCATCAAGCGCTATGGCGCAACTCAGGTGATCCACGGCATCGACCTGGAGATCGATGAGGGCGAATTCTGCGTCTTCGTCGGCCCCTCCGGCTGTGGAAAGTCGACGCTTCTGCGCATGATCGCAGGGCTCGAGGAGACGTCGGACGGCACCATCCGCATCGGTGCGCGCGATGTCACCCGCGTCGATGCCGCCGACCGCGGCGTCGCCATGGTGTTCCAGACTTACGCCCTGTATCCGCATATGACCGTTGAGGAAAACATGGGCTTTGGCCTGCGGATGAACGGCCACGCCAAGGATGAGATCCAGCAGAAGGTCGACGAGGCAGCCGGGATCCTCAAGCTCGAAGACTACCTCTCGCGCAAACCCAAAGCGCTGTCAGGGGGACAGCGGCAGCGGGTGGCCATCGGCCGCGCCATCGTGCGCGGTCCGGAGGTGTTTCTCTTCGACGAGCCTCTGTCGAACCTTGATGCCGAGCTGCGCGTCGATATGCGGGTCGAGATCGCGCGCTTGCACAAAGAGATCGGCGCGACGATGATCTATGTCACGCATGACCAGGTCGAAGCGATGACCTTGGCCGACAAGATCGTGGTGCTGCGCGCGGGTCATATCGAGCAGGTCGGCGCACCGATGGATCTGTACAACGATCCCGATAACCGCTTCGTGGCAGGCTTTATCGGCTCCCCGTCGATGAATTTTCTGCGCGGAACCGTCACGGCCGACGGCGTCGAGGTGCCGGGCCTGGGCCGGACCCTTCAGCCAAAGGTGACCTTGCCGCCGGACGGCACGGCGGTTCAGATCGGCGTTCGTCCCGAACATCTGAAACTCACCGAAGGCACAGCGCTTCGGGTCGATCTGACCGAAGCGCTGGGCGGTGTATCCTACGCGTATCTGGTGGCGGAAACGGGCGAGCGCATGATTGTGGAGGACCGTCGGAGAGAGCGCATCGGCATGGACACCCGCGCGGACATCACCTGTGATCCCGGCGATATTTTCGTGTTCGACGCGGAAACAGAGCAGCGGATCCGCTGAACCCGCCGGACTGACAGAACCGCAAAAACAGGGTCGAACATGGCTCGGACCACCCGCGTCTGCGGCGGTGCCGGGTACATCCGTGCCCAAACGGTCGGGGTGTTGCGGGGCAGCGGCCATGGTCTTCGACAACCTGTCGCAGGGGAGGGGCATCGGCTCGCGCTTCCCGATGATCTGGCGGTCATGCTCCGCACGTGCGTGATGTTGAGCGTCGCCGCGAAGGCGTTGCAGCGCGCAGCCAATCTTTGCAAGCAGTCGCGGGAGGCCTCGTCCATGCCCGGCTTTTCGGCCCTGATTTCCACGCCGGATTGCCCGCCTTGGGGTGACCGCTCGGCCGGACGTCGATTGCAGCACCGGACAATCCCGACCCAGGGTGGTTTGCGGCTGCCCAATTGGCAGGAACTTTGCCGACAACTTTTCCGTTGAGACGGTGTCGCTGAACGCGACATACTGACACCTAATCCTAGGAGGAAGCCATGACCCACAAGCGGAATTCCATCGCAGGCGCGATGACGGCCATCGCTCTTGTGGCTGGGCCGGCAGCGGCTCAAGAGCCCTATTCCAAAGCTGACGATTCCTGGATCAGCATCAGCGGGACCGTGGCCGCGCCGACCGCGGACTCGTTCATGCTCGACTACGGTGACGGCGTCATCACTGTAGAGATGGATGACTGGGATACCTACGGTGACGCCTACGGCCTTCTGGACGGAGACAAAGTGACCGTTTACGGCAAGATCGACGACGATCTCTATGATATGCGGACCATCGAGGCCGGCAGTGTCTATGTCGAAAATCTCAATACCTACTTCTACGCCAGCGCGTCTGACGAAGAGGACGCTTGGACCACGCCATGGACGCTCACAGCGCCGGTGGTCGTCGCCCAGACAACGATGCGTGGCACCGTGTCCGAAACCTCACCTGACGAGGGTGAGTTCACTCTGGAAGTCGGCAGCGTTGAGGTTGACGTTGAAACGGAGAGACTGAGCTACGACCCGCTCGATGATACGGGCTATCAACAGGTCGGCATCGGTGATCGCGTGAGTGTCACGGGACAGCTCGATAGCGACTACCTTGAAGGTCAGGTGTTCGACGCCGAGTTGATCACCACGCTTGAGGATGCCGACGACGATACCGGTTGATCTCAGTACTATCGGATGAGGCCCGGCTTTTGCCGGCCGGGCCATTCCGGTGGATGACAGGTGACGCCCAAAATGGCGGATAGCAGAGGGACGTCGAATCCTCGGGATATTGGCGCCCCGGCATGGATTGCGTCGAGGATATGACCGGGATCGATCGCCTCGCGCAATCTGCCGGGGTCGCGCCGGATACGGTGGGGGTGTCCTCGGCGCCCCACATCATGACCCGGACCGTTCCCGAAGCTATGCTGACCGCGATCGAACCCGCCGTGCCAAGGGCAAGTCAGGGGTTTGACCGTACAAGTACATCGGAGCCAACCATTTAGCAGCCACGAAACCAAATCCTTGCTAGCGCGAAGGCGCAGCGCAATTTGCCTTTTGTCCGGTCACCTAAAAGCAAACGGCTTGACCATCCTTGCGTGGATCCGACCCGGCGACGTAGCCACCACCCTCGAGTTTACCGATCAGTTGCGCCCCGCCAAACCCGAATGCGCTGTCCGGTGCCTCGACCTTGATGTCATGTCCGAGCGAGGCGAGTGCCGACAGGGTGTCCGCTGCGATGCCGTCTTCACAGGCGACGCTCCGGCCTTTCACGAAGCGCCAGCGCGGAGCATCCACTGCGGTCTGGACGTCCTGACCCCAAAGCTGCGTGCGCAGCATCATCTGCACATGGCCCTGCGCCTGCATCGGCCCGCCCATGACCCCAAAACTCATCTCTGGTGCCCCATCACGCATCGCGAATCCGGGGATGATCGTGTGGAAGGGACGCTTGCTCGGACCGACAAGGTTCGGATGGCCGGGCGCAAGGGTAAAGCCCGCGCCGCGGTTCTGCAGGCTGATCCCGGTTCCCGGAACGACGACACCGGAACCGAAACCCGCGTAATTTGACTGGATGTAGGAAACCATCATGCCAGAGGCATCGGCCACCGTGAGATAGACCGTGCCACCCGCTTTCGGGGCGCCGGCCTTGTAGCTGCCCGCGTCCTCGAGCGAGATTTCGGCGGCGCGGCGCTTGAGGTAAGCGGGATCTAGAAGATCCTCGACCGTCGGTGCCGTCATGTGGTTACTGTCAGCGACATAGGCCTCGAGGTCCGCGAAGGCGAGCTTGATGGCCTCGATTTGCAGATGGAGCGCGGCGACATCATCGCACCCGTAGTCGCGCACCGGCGTATGCTCGAGCATCCCCAGCGCCATCAGCGCGGCGATACCCTGGCCGTTCGGGGGAATTTCATGCAGGTCTGTCTGGTCGAAACCGGTCGAGATCGTTCCGCACCACTCCGGCTGATACGTCGCGAGATCCTCGAGCGAGAGAGCCGCACCATGTTCGGCTGCGAAAGCCGCGATTTTTTCGGCCAGGTCACCTTCGTAGAAGGCCCGGCCGTTGGATTCCGCAATGGCGCGGAGCGACCTGGCCTGACCCGGGTTGCGGAACCGTTCACCGGGCAGCGGTGCCCGTCCGCCGGGCAGGAAAGTATCGGCGAAGCCCGGCTGATCGCCCAGGGTCTCACCGCCCCGACGCCAGAGCTCGCCGATGACCGGTGTCACGATGAACCCGTCTTCCGCATAGCGAGCGGCGGGCTCCAGCAGCGACGTCAAATCCCGTGTTCCGAATTTCTCGCGAAGCTCGCACCAGGCGCTGACGGCGCCAGGGACGGTGACGCTTTCCCATCCACGGAACGGCATCTCGTCGGCCCCGGCAAAGCGGTCGGGCGTCCAGCCGGCGGGCGCAACGCCGGATGCATTCAGCCCGTGCAGGGTCTCACCGTCCCACAGGATGCAGAATGCGTCCGACCCGAGGCCGTTTCCGGTCGGCTCGACAACGGTCAGGACCGCCGCCGCCGCGATGGCGGCGTCCACCGCGTTCCCCCCTTCGCGCAGCACAGTGAGGCCGGCCTGCGCGGCCAACGGATGCGAGGTCGAAACGATATTGTCACCAAAGACCGGGGAGCGGCGCGATGGATAGAGCGGACCGTGGCGAAAGTTCATCGAAGAGGTTCCTTTTCGTTCGTGTTTCCGGCCTTGCGCTTCCTGTGGTTCCTGATGGCCCAGGCGACCGAGGCGATGCCCGCGAGCAGGAAAACGAGGCTGACGGGACGCGTGACGAACAGTGTCCAGTCCCCGTCTGTCATGAGCGCGCGCCTCAGGTTCGTTTCAGCGATCGGTCCGAGGATGACGCCGAGCACGAGCGGAGCAAGCGGGTAGTCAAGCGCGCGGAGCGCGTAGCCGAGAAGGCCCACGGCACCAAGGAGATAGAGATCGGTCACCCGGTTGTTGAGCGCAAAGGCCCCGACGACGCAGCATACGAGCACGATCGGGACGATAACCCATTTCGGGACCTCGGCCACGCGCAGGAAGGTGCGCATCGAGAAGATGCAGACCACCAGCATCATAAGGCTGGAGACCGCCATCGCGATGAACATGCCGTAGACCAGGTCGGCGTTGTCCATGATCAGGCGCGGGCCGACCGAAATTCCGTGCACCATCAGCGAGGCCATGAGGATCGCGTCGACGGCAGATCCGGGAATGCCAAGAGCAATCAGCGGGATCAGGCCGCCACCGGCGGTCGCGGAGTTCCCGGATTCCGAGGCGACCACGCCATCGGTGATCCCCTTGCCAAACTGATCGGGGGTTTTCGATGCGCGCTTTGCCTGGTCGTAGGCCACCAGGTTGGCGATCGATCCTCCCGCGCCGGGCAGGGCCCCGATCAGGACGCCCACGACGGATGATCTGATCAGGTTCACCGGGCGCGCGATGACCTCTCGCATGACCTGCCAGGTCTTGAAGTCGATGTCCCCGCTGGCCAGCTTTTCGCCCTTGCGGATCGCCACCGCGTCCTCGACTTCCGAGGCCAGTTGCGAGATCGCGAAAATGCCGATCAGAACGACCAGGAAAGGAAGGCCGGCGGCGAGCACTTCGAGATTGAAGTCGAACCGTGGGCGCCCGAGGATCGGGTCCGTTCCAATCGTTGAAATGGCAAGACCGATCAGGGCGGCAATCAGGCCACGCTGAAGCGAGTTGCCGACAAGGCTTGCGACGATGCTGAGGGCGAAGACAATCAGCGAGAAATATTCCCATGGTCCCAGCTTGACGGCGAAAATGGCCAGCGGCGGGGCTGCAACGACAAGGACGGCGGTCGAAATCATGGTTCCGAAAAAGGACGCCCAAACCCCTATCGACAAGGCACGGCCGGGTTCGCCGTTACGCGACATTGGGAATGCGTCGAAAGTGGTGGCCACGGATGAAGGCGTGCCCGGAATACCCAGCAGAGCCGCCGATATCAGGCCACCCGTATAGCCGCCCACATACACCGACAGCATCACTGCGATCCCCTGCAGTGGTTCCATCGTGAAAGTCAGCGGCAGCGTGAGCACAATTGCCATGGTCACGGTGAAGCCGGGAATCGCTGCCGCGATGATCCCGGCGATCGAGCCGATCAGCATGTAAACGAGCGTGGAGGCCGACAGAACTTCGGCAGCCCCCTTCAGGAACATGTCCATCTCTCAGGACCCCCGCGGCAGAAAGACGTTGAAGACTTCGTCAAAGAGCCAGTTCAGCCCGACCGAAAAGACGATCGCGAGAATGAGGACGGTCACGGCAGCCGATCTTGTCTTCGGAGCGAACCAGAACTGGAGAACGACGAGGAAGACGAAGGTGGCGATCGGGTATCCGATCACCGGCATGACCGCCAGATAGAGCCCCAGGCAGACGAACAGTACGAAAACCAGCCGGCGCGTCTTGATCCAGGTTTGGAAATCCTCCGCGAACCGGGCGTAGGCCGAGGCGGGAATGCGGCGCACAGAGGTTGCGATCGCGCTGGCGAGCAACAGGATCAGGCAGCCGTAAACCAGCGCCGGAAACGCGCCCGCGCCAAGCACCTCGAAGCGCGATGTCGGGATCGTCATGGCTTCCCAGAACAGACCGCCAGATGTCGCGATCAGAACGACATAGGAGATGAGCCGGGCGATTTCGCCCGACTCCTTTCCGGTTTCGTCACTGACGCGACTGTTCACGGCGCAAGGACCCCTGCCAGACGATCGACGGTTTCGGACAGGTTGCCAAGATATGTGGCGTAGTCTTCCTGCCCGCGGAACTGGACCTCTGCCCCGGCATTGTTGACCTGCTCGATGAAGTCGGCGTCCTGCGCAAGCTCGCCAAGCGCGGCCTCGAGCGTGTCGCGGGCTTCCTCCGGCGAACCCTTTGGCATGACGATGCCGCGGGTCACGGCCAGTTCGAGATCCGCGCCGAGTTCCTTGAAGGTCGGCACATCCGGTGCTTGCGCCAGACGTTCGGGCGCCCCGGTTGCGAGGAAGACGAGATCACCGTTCTCCACGAACTGACCGGCCGAGGACACGTCGCCGATGGCCATGTCGAGGTTGCCACCAACCAGCGCCCGGATACGTTCGCCGGTGCCTTCGTAGCCGACATATTTGAATTCGAGACCGTAGGCGTCCTCGATCATGGCAGCGTGCAGATGCGGCACCCCGCCAAGGGTCACGCCGATCGTCACTTCGCCGGGGTTTTCTTCGGCGTAGGCGACGAGTTCGTCCATCGTGCCGTATGGCTGGTCGGGATTCGTGACCAGGAACTGCGGCGAGGCCGTCATCAGCGCGATCGGGTCGAAGTCCTGCCAGGTGAGATCGGTGATGCCGGTGATCGACGCGGTCAGAAGCCCTTCGTGGACCTGGCTGATCGTGTAACCGTCGGCGTCGCGGCGCGAGGCTTCTTTCAGGCCCACGGTCCCGCCCACGCCGGGCATGTTAATGATCGGCATCTCTTCGCCGAGATAGGGGTCAACATTGTTGGACACGAGCCGCATAAGCGTGTCGCTGCCGCCGCCCGGTGACCAGGGAACGATGAATTCCACCGGCTTGGTCGGGTAATCTTGAGCCAATGCGGGCTGCGCCGCAGCCGCTGTGATCGCGAAACCGAGGCCCGCTGCTACACTCTTGAGTAACGTCATACTTGGATCCCTGTGCATGCTTGGTTGATAGATATGGCAGGGCTAAAAGACCAAGGCTTCTTCAGGAAGCGAATTTACTTTGCCATTTGATTAAGAGACTCTTAATTTAAGCACATGGATATTCGCCAGCTCCAGACCTTGGTGGCCGTTGCCGACACCCGCAGCTTTGCCGCGTCTTCGCGGATCGTGAACCTGACGCCATCAGCGATAAGCCAGCAAATCCAGTCCCTTGAGGGGGAGATCGGTGTCGAGATCTTCGACCGAACACGCCGCCCGCCGATCTTGAACGCCAAGGGCGAAGAGATCGTCCGGGCAGCACGTCAGATCGTGCAGATCATGGCCGAGGCGCGCCAGTCGATCTCCGGCGGCAGTACGGCCGGTGTGCTCAAGATCGGGTCAATCCGCACAATATCTATGCGCATCGTGCCTCAGGCCTTCGCCAGAACTGCGGAGCGTTTCCCGAACATCGCCTTTCATTTAACGGTTGGAATGTCGGAGGACCTGCTGTCCGACGTGGCGGCAGGTCGGCTGGATGCCGCCGTCGTCGCAGAGCATGTCGACATTCCTGGCGGGCTTATATGGACGCCGATCCTCGAGGAGCCTCTCCTTCTCGTGGCGCCGCCCGATCTGGAAGGTCTCTCGGGGCAGGACCTGCTGAAGCGGCTGCCCTTTATTCGATACGACACCAAGGTGCCCCTGGCGCGCCAGATCGACGTCGAGTTGTCGCGCCTTGGTGTGGAGCCGCAGGAAATCGTCGTGGCCAATACCATGCCCTCGGTTGTCGGATGCGTGCTCGCCGGGCTGGGTGTAGCTGTTGTCCCCACAAGCGCCATCCACGACAAAGCCAGCGCCGATCTCTACGTTCAGTCCTTCGGGGATACCCATGCGTATCGCCGGGTCGGGCTCGTACAGCGACAGGTTTGCGCGCGTGCGGCCGTGCTGAGTGAGATGGCGAACATTCTTTCGGAGCAAGCCATGTCGTCGGGGCTGACGACCAGCACCGCAGCCGCTACGTCGTGAGGCTTGCTGCAAGGTCCAGGAACATGCGGGCAGAGATGATGAGCAGAAAAACCACGAAGGCAAGCCTGAGGCCCCTAGCCGACCAGCCTGGCCTGATCCGCAGCGTTCCGGGCAAAGCCAGAATGGCCCCCACCATGCGTCTTCGGGGATAATCTTGTGCACGGTTGCGTGGGCCGAAGATGCCGGCAACGGTCCCGGCGCGGCGCGTTGTGTCCTCCATGATGGCGGCGTCCATCTCCTGCTTGCCGTCGTCGGTGACGACTGCGCCACGTCCGGCGTTGAACAATGGCTCTTCCTCAAGCGCGCCGACCGCCGCGGTGACGGCTTCGAGAGCCGGCCCGCCATTCCGCAGGACCGCCTCGCCGGCTTCGAGTGCGGGGCCGAGACCCGCGTGATACGCGCCTCAAGCTTCGGGTTGATCTTCGATTTCAGGATCGTTCCGGCGCCGCCGTGGATGGCAAGGGCGTAGGTCATCTGTGTCCTTCCAGTCCGGCTGCCCGCGCGCAGTGGCGGGCGATGTCGGCATGCGTGGGGACCCGGCAATCGCGCCTTTCGGCGGTGCGGTCCAGCAGTCTTTCCGGGATGAACATTCGGCTGCGATACCCCGTCACTTGCGGGGTGTAGGGCCGCTGCGTGCCAAAGCGGGGTGCACGAGTTGTCTGCAACCCAATGCCGAACTGTGGCGACATCGCCTTATCAATGACCTGTTCAATGCAACGGATCACAGGGCTTGGGACAGGTTCTTGCCTGTCCGTTTCGTGCGCAGATCGGCAGTGGAAGACGTGCTCGATAATCGCGGCTGCCCAGCCTGCGAGTGTTGAGCGCGTTCCCGAGACGGTCCGACATTTCCAGAAGATCCGGTATCGCAGAGACCGAAATCAATGTCGCTCTCCAGTCCTGCAAGAAGGCGCATCCGCAATCCCTGGAGACATTGCCGATGGGCCGCCCGCCTGTTTGTCACCGACCACCCTGCTGCCGCGCCAATTATCCCGCGCCCCGTGGAAGCATTGTGACCGCACGACGGGGCAAGGTGCTGTCGATTTTTGCATGATCCTGCGCATGGCGCTGGCAGGGCAGGGGGCTTCAAGTGGCGGAAATGTCGAAAGAAGACGCAAACGAGCGTGTTTTCCGCCGGGTCGGGAAAGCTTGCGCGTCGCAACAAATGCGTCACGCCCAGTCTTGAAGACCCCTTGGCGCGGGGTTCGTTCGCGTGCCTCAGCCGATAATACCATCCTTGCGCAGGGTCTGGATTTCATTGCGCGAATAGCCGAACTCGCCCAACACTTCTTCGCTTTGCGCGCCCAGGTCGGGTGTGACGTGGCGCACCTGAAGGGGCGTTTTCGACATCTTGACAGGAAAACCGGTGGTCTTGACAGTACCATGACCGGGGTGCGGGATATCCAGCACCATGTCCTGGGCGGCGACCTGGCCGTCGGCCAGTGCCTCGATCAGGCTTTGCACCTTGCCGCAGGGCACGCCTGCACGGTTCAAGCGTGCGATCCAATGGGCCTGCGTTTCGGCCACCAACGCGTCGTCGATCAAGCGGTTGAGGGTGGCACGGTTTTCAACCCGGCGTGTATTGTCTGAAAAGCGTGGGTCATCCAGCAGATCGGCCAACCCGATTTCGCCCAGAAACCGCGCCACGAAGATATCCGTGGAAGGGGCGATGGCAATATCGCCGTCGCTGGCGCGAAAAAGGCCATAGGGCGCAACGATCGGATGGTCGTTGCCGGTTCTGACCGGGTCCTCCCCAGTGGCCAGCGCGCTGGAGGACAGATAGGCCATCATCGACAGGATCGACATCATCATCGACGCTTCAACCCGCTGCGCCGGGCCGCCTTGGTCGCGTCCGCGCAGGGCCGCGACCGCGCCGAGTGCTGCGTAAAGCCCAGCGATCAGGTCGGTCAGCGGTGGAGCGGTGCGAAGCGGTCCCGTCTCATTGGTCCCGTTCGTGGACATATAGCCCGACATCGCCTGCGCGATGAAATCAAACGCGGGCCGATCGGCGTAGGGGCCGGTACTGCCGTAACCGTTCACGCTGGTCACGATCAGGTCCGGGTTGATTTCGCCAAGCCGGTCTTCGGTCAGGCCCATTTCGTCCAGAACGCCGGGGCGGAAATTCTCTGTCAGGATATCGGCCTCGGCCAGCAAACGCTCCAGCACCGCCAACCCCTCCGGCGTCCGCAAGTCGAGCGCGAGGGAGCGCTTGTTGCGATTGAACCCCGCGAAATACCACGACAGGCCGTCGCGGATATGCCCTTGGCCCCGTACCGGATCGCCGCGCCCGGGGCTTTCGACCTTGATCACATCCGCGCCGAGATCGCCGAGGATCATGGAGCAAAACGGCCCCGACAAGATACGAGTCAGGTCGATGACCCGTACGCCGGACAGCGGCAGCGCGCTCATCCCGTAGCCCCTTCTGTCAGGCCGGGGTCGAAGCGGCGCAGGCGCGGGCCGGATTTCATGACTTGCCCGGGCAAGTCGCGCCCGAGGACCTCCTGCGTGAGCATGGCCGCCGCGATCAGCGCGTCGAGGTCGACGCCGGTGTCGTAGCCGCTTTCGTTCAGAAGATAGACGAGGTCCTCCGTGCAGATGTTGCCGGTTGCGCCGGCAGCAAATGGACAGCCGCCAAGCCCGCCGACCGAAGCATCGTAATGCGTCACGCCCTCCGCCAACCCGGTCATGACACAGGCCAGGCCGACGCCCCGCGTGTTGTGGAAATGCAGGCCGATCCCGAGGCCGGGCGCCTCAGCCCTGATTGCTTGCACCGCTGCGCGCACCGTGGCGGGCGTCGCCATGCCTGTTGTGTCGCCCAGACCGACCGACGCTGCGCCGAGGTCCTGGTAGCGCCTGGCAATTCGCGCCACCTGTTCGGGGGGCACGACCCCTTCAAAGGGGCAGCCGAACGCGGTCGCAATGCCACCCTCTACGGCCACGCCCGCCCGGTCGAGAAGAGCAAAGGTTGCCTCGAAGTCCATCAATGAGGTGTCAATGCTGCGATTGACGTTCTTGAGGTTATGGGTCTCCGAGGCGGACACGACGGTATGCACAGCATCCACTCCGGCCCCAACCGCCCTTTCGGCCCCGCGCAGGTTCGGAATCAGGGCCGTGATCATCGATCCTTCGGGACGGTCGATGCCCGCGAGCACCGTCTCTGCATCAGCCAGCTGCGGCACTGCTCGCGGGCTGACGAAGGAGGTTGCCTGCATGTGGCGCAAACCGGACGCGAAGAGCGCGTTGATTATCTCGATTTTCTTTTTGGTGGGGATGAAACTTGCCTCGATCTGGAAGCCATCACGTGGTCCCACTTCGCAAATGGTGATCCGCGCCCCTTCGGGCACGGGGTGTTTGTTGATCGCTGTGGCGGCCATACCTTGGCATCCTTCCAAAGGGGGAACGTTCTAACATCATCCTGCCTCGGCGCAATTCGATGGTGCAAGAGGTCGCGCCATAGACATCATTTCTCACGATCCAGGAGGCGCTTTTCATGTTGTCTATACGACTCATGTCGCATGACCCCTTGAAAAATCCCCCAAGATCGCCTCCCCTCTGAGTCAGGTTTTATTTGGGAGGAGAAAATCAATGATCTTACGTACATTAACAACTGCCAAGCTTGCGGCCGCCATGGCCACGGCCGTGACGGTTACAGCGGCCCCGGTCAGCGCGAACGAGTGCATCGCACCATCCAACCCGGGCGGCGGCTGGGATTTCACCTGCCGCACGATCGGCCGCATCCTGACAGACCTCGATCTTGTGGACGGCAATGTGCAAGTCACGAACATGCCCGGTGGCGTTGGCGCTGTGACCTTCGCCATGGTTGCTTCCGAACGGCCTGACGACGCCGAGTTGATCGTCGCGACGTCGACAGTGGGCATCACGCAGATTGCGCAGGGACGTTACCCGGCGCCGCTGGGATCAATGCGCTATCTTGCGATGCTTGGGGCCGATGTCGGCGTGATCGCCGTGGACGACGACAGCCCGATCCAAAGCCTTGAAGAACTGAACGCGGCAATGATGGAAGACCCCACCGCGCTCGTGACCGCGGGCTCGTCCGGTGCCGGCGGGTGGGATCACATCCGCCTGTTGATGGTTGCGGACGAAGCGGGCGTCGACGATCTGAGCGCGGTCCGCTGGGTTCAGTTCGATGGCGGCACCGACGCCGTGACGCAAATGATGGGAGGCCAGATCGACGTGGTGTCGACCGACTTGGGCGAAATCGCGGGCTTTGTCGAATCTGGCGACATCCGGGTGCTCGCGGCGCTGAGCGACGACCCGATCCCGGCCTTCCCCGAAATCCCGACCGCGGCAAGTCAGGGTATCGATGTGACCGGCTACAACTGGCGCGGCCTCTACACGGGTGGCGATGTTTCCGAAGAGGAATACGCATCCTGGGTCGAGCGGCTGGAAACCCTCTATAACTCGGACGCTTGGCAGACTGCGGCAACCGAATCCGGTCTTGTCCCGATCTGGCGTGGCGGTGACGAGTTCGAAGCCTTCGTCCGCGAACAGGCCGATGTGATGGAACAGATCTCGCGAGATATCGGCGTCATCGAATGAGCATAAGGATCCTGGGCGTCGCGCTCTTCGTGATTGCGGCGCTCTACACCAGGCAGGCAGGCACCTACGCCGTCACCTTTGGTGACGTGCTCGGGCCGACAGTGTTCCCGATCATCCTGGGCATTCCCATGATGCTCCTTTCCGCCTCGTTGGTTGTGTTTCCTTCGGGGCAGGTCGACTGGCCTGCCCCGCAACGGATCGGGCGGCAGTTGGCTGCGCTCGCCGTGCTCGTCGGCTATACCATAACGCTGGAACCGCTGGGCTTTCCGCTGGCCACCTTCTTGTTGATTGCCCTGATCGGGATCATCCTTGGAGGTGCACCTTGGCGCTCGCTTTTGCTGGGTGTGATCATGGCACCGGCGCTTTGGGCGTTGTTCGATCAGGTTCTGGGCTTGCCACTCGATTTTCTGGGAGATCTCTTCGTCGCCCACTAGGCGGCGCGAAGATAAAGGGGACGTATCATGGAAATCCTGTCGCTGCTGGGCCAAGGCTTTGTGGTCGCGTTATCGCCGCTCAATATCGCCCTTCTGCTGATGGGCTGCTTCGTCGGCACGTTGTTGGGTGCGCTGCCGGGGCTGGGCCCGGTGAACGGTGTCGCGGTGCTGATCCCCTTGACGTTCGCCTTCGGCTTTAATCCCACATCATCGATGATCCTGCTTTCGGCGGTCTATTTCGGGTGCATGTATGGTGGTCGGATCAGTTCGATCCTGCTCAACATTCCCGGCGACGAACCGGCAATCATGACCACGCTCGACGGCTACCCGATGGCTGTGCAGGGGCAGGCCGCGAACGCGCTGGCCATCTCGGGTGTTGCCTCTTTCATTGGGGCCACGACCGCGGTGATCGGTTTGTCCTTGTTCGCTCCCATACTTGCACGCGCAGCGATCCATTTCGGTCCGGCGGATTATTTTGCGCTCTACATTCTCGCCTTTGCAACCATCGGCGGCATCGCGGGGGTCGACCCGCGCAAGACATTGCTGTCTGCGTTGATCGGTCTGCTGCTGGCCACCGTGGGCCTCGACCCGATATCGGGCGTGCCGCGCTATACCTTCGACAGCTTTCATCTCTATGACGGCATCGAACCGATCGTGGCCCTTGTCGGCCTGTTCGCGATCTCTGAAATCCTGATGCTCTTGGAGAAAAGCCTCAAAAACCGGCCCAAGGCCATTCCGGTGAGCAGTTGGCTACCGCAGTGGGGCACGATCTGGCGGACCCGCTGGGCGATGCTCCGCGGGTCGGGTGTCGGATTCGTCGCGGGGGTTCTGCCCGGCGCGGGGGCCTCGCTCGGCTCGTTCATGTCCTATGTCGCGGAAAAGCAGACATCGAACAAGAAAGGTACATTCGGCAAGGGCGATCCGCGTGGTGTGGCGGCTCCCGAAGCCGGCAACAACGCCGCTTCTGGCGGCGCGCTTATCCCGATGCTGAGTCTCGGTGTTCCGGGGTCCGGCACCACGGCTGTGCTTTTGGCCATGCTTATCTCGCTCAACGTGCAACCCGGGCCGTTATTGTTCGAACGTCAGCCCGACCTGGTCTGGGGCCTCGTGGCGTCGCTCTACATGGCCAATATCACGCTGTTGTTTCTCAACCTTCCGATGATCGGTATCTTTACCCGCTTGATGATGACGCCGACTTGGGCGCTGATGCCCATTGTCGCCGCCGTCACATTCGTCGGGGTCTACGGGATCTCCAACTCGGTCTTCGATCTCAAGATGATGGTTTTCTTCGGGTTGGTCGGCTATCTGCTGCGCAAGATGGACGTAAGCCTTGTGCCACTGGTGCTGGGCCTGCTCTTGGGTGGTGACATGGAACGCAATCTGCGCCGCGCGATGTCGATCTCGGATGGCGACTGGTCGATCCTGATTGCAAGCCCGATTTCCGTCGGCCTCTACATCGTGACAGTCGCCTTCCTGATGCTGTCAGTCTGGCTTGCCGTGCGCGACCATCGTCAGGCGAAGTCCGCCCCCCTGACAGAAGAGTGAGCGCAGGTTATGACCTGACGTCGCTCGCCCTGTTCCGGGCCGTGGCGGAGACCGGCAGCATCGCCCACGCTGCCGCGCGGCACAGCCTTGCGCCCTCGGCGGTGTCGAAACGCATCGCAGACCTTGAGGCGCATGTCGGTGCCCCGCTACTGTGCCGACATCGTCGAGGGGTGGACCTGACGTCGGCAGGTGCCGACCTTCTGCGCCATGACGAAGCGGTGCAGGAGGCTCTGGCGCGCATGGCCGCAAGCATGTCCGCCCATGCATCGGGGCTTCACGGCGCGATCCGCGTGGCGGCCAATAGCAGCGCGATTTCTCAGTTTCTTCCCGAGGATTTGGCCGAGTTCGTCACCAGCCGGCCTGACCTTCGACTCCAGCTTTCTGAAATGACCAGCCCTGAAGTCCTTGACTGGATCCGCACTGACCGCGCCGATATCGGCGTTTTCAGTGGACTCACCCCGGCCAAGGACCTCGTCAAACTGCCATATCGGCGCGACACGCTGGTTGTCGTCATACCTGCCGATCATCACCTTGCCGTGCGATCGAAAATCACGCTTGGAGAGATCGCCTCCGAACCTTTCGTTGCCCTTCAGACGGGCAGTTCCATTCAATCCTTCCTTGATCGCAAGGCAAGCGAGCTCGGCACCCGGATCCACACGCAGGTTGCCGTGCAAAGCTTCGATGGTGTTCGTCGCATGGTGCAGGCGCGCCTCGGCATCGCTGTACTGCCCTTCGGTGCGGTCGAGCCATATTTGGATGCAACACGATTGGCTATGGTCGCACTGGATGAGACATGGGCCACCCGTGACCTGTTTATCGCAATTCGTGATCGCGCGGCGCTCAGCCCGCAAACGAGCGCGTTGATCACAAGCTTGACCGGGCAACCGGTTTGATCCAGCAGAGGAGTGGACAAGATGAGCACCTTCGATAGAGACCTGTTCGAAATGGGACTGGCCCGCCGCAAGGCGACGTTGGGCGAGGCGTATGTGCAGCGCAGCCTCGACGGCGCAGACGACCTCACCCGACCTTTCCAGGAAGCGATGACTGCATGGTGCTGGGGGTTCGGCTGGGGCGATGACGCGATCGATCCGAAGACGCGCAGCATGATGAACCTCGCCATGCTGGGTGGCATGGGCAAGATGCATGAGTGGGAACTGCATTGCCGCGGTGCGATCGACAATGGTGTCAGCGTCGAGGAAATCCGCGCGATCTGCCATGTTGTGGCGATCTACTGCGGCGTTCCCCAAGCGCATGAGTGCTTGCGCAGCGCGCGAACGGTTCTTGAAGAGCGCAGCCTGATCTAGCGGCAGGCTATCGTTCGAAACAGCGTAAGCCGTAAAGCGATCCTCGAGCGCGCTTGCCGGGCACACCGCATTGGTCGTGCCGGGGCGCGGTCCCGAAACGGTGCGTTGCGCAGTTCAGGCCGAGAATTCAACCAGCCTGGGCGTTTTGGCGTGGGGAGATGATGATCGTCTGGCCGCCGCCACGGAAAAGGTCCCCGAAAGAGAAACCGTCTCGCGACGTGGCTGACGACGAAAGGCCCTGCCGCAGCGATCTTGGCAAGCCTTCACGACGCTACGAAACCTGAGAATGCCACGCGTTGGCGCTCTGCAATTAAAGCCGTCGCACCGCCCACACGCGCGCCCCGAGGCCGATCGCGGGCAGATGCTCGCCGTCTTCGGCCATGAGCTTCTCAAACCGGCTGTCGGAGATCGCTTGCGTCAACCGCGTTTCGAATTGCGGATCCTCGCGCGTGTGATCGTTCAGCGAGACGACAAAAATGCCGCCGGGTTCAAGATGCGCCAAGGCCTCGTCGAGATATTCGACCGGTGCCGCGCCGGCGCCGATCGCGCCCACCGCCACGATGGCCTTGTATTGCCGTCCGCCGGCGTCGAGAACGCCATCGGGTTCCGCGCGGAAAAGGTCGCGATACGCTCCTTTGGCGCGGGCTTTTTCCAGCATGCCGTCGGAGATGTCGTTGCCGTCGATCGTTGTGAAGCCCGCCTCTTTCAGTGCCATGCCAGAGATGCCGGTGCCGCAGGCGAAATCCAGGATCGGCGCGGTCTTGTCATCGAGATGCCGCGCAAGCGCCGCGGCGCATCGACCGGGCGTCCGGTAATCGTTCTCGCGCAGGTCCGCGTCATAACTGTTCGCCCAGTCGTCATAATAACGGCGCATACTTTCGCCGCCATCGGTGTTGTAGACGTTGTCCAGAAACGAGTTCGCGAGCGCCATCTTTATCTCCTTGTCCGTTATTGCGGCTGTCTGCGGATACCACCAATGGACCAATCATTCAATAAACGACGGTTCATGGTGAAAAAGCGACGCGCCCTGAGCCGGCAAAGGAAATTTGCTGATCGAGGATCAGGCGGGCGGACGAACTCTGCCGTGATCATTTTCATAAAACCGCGCGAAACGGCTGGCCCTGTGGCCTTTTCCAGCCTGCCTGAGCCGCGCTTGCCAGGCTCTGCGTAGAGAAAGGCCGTTTCAGGGCCGCGCCATTGCTGTCTCGAAGCCTGCCAAGAAATTCTGGCTGATGGCCAGTCAGGCCAATCGCTGAGCAAGGGTTGCGTGCGCCGCTTCCGCAGCAGCAAGGGCGCCTTCCAGGAAGCCACCATCAATTGATGAGGTTTCTGATCCAGCAAAGATCAGACGCGCTGTGGGTGGGATCGCGCTATAAGCCGGATGGCCTGGTGGTGGTGTGAGATCGGCCTGCGTCGCCGTGGCGACATCATCGCTCCAGTCTTTGACAAAAACGTCATTTGGTGTCGCCGCATCTGGCCCAAAAAGACGCGTCAATTGCGCGACAGCCGAGTCGCGGACCCCCGAGTCGCGCGCGGCCCCGGGACGGGTAAAGCCAAAGAGCGCGCCGACACCTTTGTCGACCGGTGACGCGTCGTGGATTTCGGCCAGGGGCCCGTGATGCGATATCGCATCGCCGTTCAGCCCGCTGTCCCGCCAGAACGGGGTATCATAGGTGGCGATGAGCTTGGCGTGACCGGCCATCCAAGTCGGCACATCGGGGACGGCAACACCGAAACCCGCCGTTAGCCGCGGCGGCAGTGCAAAAACGACACGCGCTGCGCGCATCTCGAAGGTGTCACCCACAACCGTCACGCCCGAGGCGTCCTCGGTCACGCGGCACACCGGGTGATTGATGCGCAGGCTGTCTCCAAGTTGGACGGCCAAAGCGTCGGTCACGCGCGCCAGCCCGCCTTCAATGCGAAGCGCGCCTCCCATGGTGGCGAAGTCGAGGTCACGGCGAATTGTGCCATTGGCATCCTCAAAGACAAGACGCCCAGACGCGTATTGTGGAAAGCTGCGCAGACCGAGACGGCTGGCAAGTGCGAGCATACGGTGGTTGTGCGGCCAGATCCAGGAAGGCCCGAGATCATACCCCTGGTGCGAAAGCACCCGCCCACCAGCGCGGTCGCGCGCTTCGAGAAGTGTCACGTCATGGCCCTCGGACCGCAGTGCAGTCCCCAGCGCGAGGCCGGACAGCCCAGCGCCGATGATACAGATCTCAGTTTGGTCCATCACGCAGGGTAGTCCGGCACGTGGCGCAGGTGCCCGGTCTTGAGCCAGACCCGCGCACCGGCGTCTCCGGCCGTCGCGTCGAAGGTGCTACCCACGGGTAGGCGCAGCCAGTCCCAGGGTCCCAGGGTGTCAACGCCATCAGAAAGCGATCCCGCGATCACGAAAACCTCAAGGCCACCCGACGCGTCCAAGGACCGCGTTGTTCCCGGCGCCCAGCGTTCGAGGGACACATGTTCGCGATCATCTTCGTGCAGGTCCAGCGTTTCGACCCCAAGGGCTGTCTCCGACCAATCGGTCTTGCGGCTGTCGATCTGGACCTGCGTGCGATCGGCCGCGTCGAACTGGTGCAACTTGACCAGAATGGTCGCCCCATCCTGTGCTGCCGGGGTATGCGACGACGTGGGCGGGTTGCGCACATAAGAGCCGGTGGCAAAGTCCCCATCCTCGTCCTGGAATGTACCATCAAGAACCAGGTATTCTTCTCCGCCATCGTGGGTGTGCGGGGAAAAGCTGCTGCCGGGCGCGAAACGCACGATCGTGGTGGCCCGGGCGACTTCGCCGCCGATCCGGTCCAGCATCCTGCGCTGCACCCCGGGCATAGGTGAATCGACCCATTCATCTTCCGCAAAACGAGCAATAGCCCGTTGGCTGAAATCTGCATTCAGATACATTGTCCGCAGCTCCTTTGAATTTCTCATACCAATCATGTAGCGAAACAAGCCTGTTTCAAGCCTGCCCGAGATCCGCATCTGATGCCTGCCAGATCGGCGGCACCTCCCACGAATTGGTCGCGTCTTCAAGGTTCTGCGCCGGGCTTGTCTTGGCGCCGAAGTGGACCCACGGCCTTTGGCTCTGACTGCGTTGGCCGAGCTTTGCCGCACCAGTCGCAGACTGGTAGGGGACGTGTCGATCCGCCGCCCGCTGCGCAGATATATGTCCGGGTCTGCGTAAAACATGCAGATGATCCCGCGCACTGGATGACCTGCAACCAAGTCGATTTTCGAAGCACGCCTGAGTCTGCACATGCTGGAGGACCAGGAACACCCGGGAACCTGCGCAGTTCGAGATATCAATCGTCACAAACACACTGCACAGGGCCAAAAGGCGCAGAACGTGGTGACGGCCTTTATCCAGCTTTTTGGAAATCGCGCAGCACGACACCTGTATTGTTGGCAGTGCGTTTCCCATTGCGCATGGACAGGCTGCCATTCACCAAAACATGCGCAATGCCCGAGGCATATCTGCGGGGGTGACGCGCCGTGGCATTGCTGCAAATCGCGGCCGGGTCAAAAACGCAGATATCGGCATGGTATCCTTTTTGCAGCTTGCCTCTCCCCTTCAATCCCAACCGGTCCGCAGGGATTCCGGTGATCTTGGCAATGCCTTGCGACAGGCTCAGAAGGCTTCGGTCCCGGACATAGTGTTGCAGGAACCGGGCCGCCCAGCCATAGCCACTGAGAGAGCCGATGTGGTCGCTCAGAATGCCGTCATTGGCGATAGCGACCGTATCCGAGATCACAGCGCATTCCGGTTGCTGAAGACAAAGATCGATATCCAGATTCAGGAAACTCTTGGAGGACCACATGGTGGCCATCATGTTCTCGCCTTCCTCAAGTAGGATATCAAGAACCGCGTCGTAGGGATCAACGCCGCGTATCCGACCTATTTCGTCAAAGCTTGCGCCCACAAGGTCCTTGTTTTCAGTGGCATTCAGCAGAATGATGTCCTGCCACTGCTGCGCTTTGACGATCAGCCACATGGGCTTGGGGTTGGCCTTGATCCGGTCGCGCGCCTCGGGGTCGGCAAGCCGTTTCAGGACATCGTCGATCCCGCCTGCCTGCGCCCATTTTGGCAGGATCGCGGCCATTAAAGTGTGGTTCCAGTCATGCGGGATCACGTCAAACGCAATGTTGCCATCATAGGTGCGTGCGATGTCGATCATCTCGAGCGTGTGTTCCATTGCGTGACTCGGCGCGCCGTACTTCGGCTGAATGTGGCTGATCTGCAGCCTTGCTCCTGCCTGGCGCGCGGTGCTCATGGCTTCGGTGAAACCCAGATCGTACTCGGTGTCGCGGTTGCGCACATGGGTTGCATAAAGCCGTCCGTGTTTCGCGGCAATCTCAACCATCGGGACAAGGTGATCGGGGGCGGCAAGGCTCCCCGGAAAGTATTCGAGGCCGGAGGAAAAGCCTCCGGCCCCTTCTTCCATGCATTGATCGACAAGCGTGGCCATTTTTGCCACGTCACCGGGGTCGCCTGCGTGCAACTCGCCGCCCAGAACCGCGCGGTGGATCGTGCCGTGACCAACGAAGGCTACGACGTTCACACCAAGGTCGGTGTCGTCTAAAACATCGAGGTATTCGCCGAATCCCAACCATTTTCGGTGCTTGGCTTTCTCGGTAAACCATGGCGCGACCTGCCTGATCGCAGCGTGTGAACAGACCGGTGCGCAAGAGATGCCGCATTGACCGATGACTTCGGTTGTTACCCCCTGATGCACCTGGCTTTCGGCACGGCCATCGGCAATGAGCGTGAAATCGGAATGCGTGTGCATGTCGATGAACCCCGGGGCCACGGTCAGGCCGGAGACATCAATCACCTCGGCGCCGGTGTCGTTGTGTATCGCTCCGACTTCAGTGATGATGCCGTCCTTGATGCCGACATCAACAATTTTGCCGTCCGCTCCGGTGCCATCAAACACCTCTCCACCTTTCAGGATCAGATCGAACATCAGGTTACCTCACGGATGCGGGTCCATAGACCCAGTTGGGCAGGAACAGGGTTAATTCGGGGAAAAGGATCAGAATGATCATGCCGACGATATAAGCCCCGATGAATGGCAGAACTGCCACCGAGATCCGTTCGAGTGAAATTTTCGAGATGCGCGAGGCAATGGTCAGATTTGCGCCCAGAGGTGGCGTCAAAAACCCGATTTCGCAGGTGATGACGGTAAATATGCCGAACAGCACCGGATCGATGCCGAGCGACACCACGAGCGGCAGGAACACTGCGGTGAACAGCACGATCTGCGCGAGGCTTTCCATGAAGGTCCCAATGAAGATGTAGAAAATGCCGATCAGCAACAGCACCAGGAACGGGCTTGTTGTAAGCGACATGATCCCGGCCTGCACCGCGGCCGGCACATCGTAAAAAGCGGTCAACTGGCCGAATGCGAGCGTCGGAGTGAGCAGGATGAGGATACCTGTCAGAAGCGCCGTGAAGCGCAGCGCTTCGAGCACTTTGCGTACCGTGAGTTCCCGATAGATAAAAAGACCAACAAACAGCGCATAGAACACAGCCACACCCGCAGCTTCTGTTGGCGTGAAAATGCCACCGTAAATGCCGCCAAGGATGAGCACTGGTGCGCCGATGGACCATTTTCCCTCCCAGGCCGCAGTGAGGAATGGACCCCAGCTAAACGGGGCGCCACCGCCGCCGTATCCGCTTCGGCGGGAGATGATGTAGGTTGTCATCATCAAAAGCGTGGTCACGATGAAACCGGGGATGATGCCAGCCAGAAAAAGGCGTGGGATCGAGGTTTCCGAGACAAGCCCGTAAATGATCATGAGGTTCGATGGTGGGATCAGACTGCCCAACGCGCCGGCGCTGGCAGTAATGGCGGCTGCGAAGGGAACATCGTAGCCCTCTTTTTTCATCGCAGGGACTGTGGCCGATCCGATCGCAGCGGTCGTCGCCGGTCCGGATCCGGACAACGCGCCAAAGAGCATGCAGGCAAACACCGTCACCAGCCCCATCGAGCCGCGATAGGCGCCAACCAGCTTGGTCGCGATGCCGATCATGCGGTTCGCCATGCCGCCGGTTTCCATCAACCGTCCGGCCAACACGAACAAGGGAATGGTCAGCAGTGGAAATGGCGTGAGGCTGTTGTACCCCGTCTGCGCCAGAAGCGTGTACGGGATTTCGATCAGGAACAGCGCCAAAGCGGTTGTCAAACCTACGGCGGCAAACAACGGCACACCGATCAGCGTCAGTACGACAAAGCAGATCGCGAGGATTGAGAGCTCGTTCAAAACAAATGCTCCTCTTCCGGAACATCGCCATCTTCAACCAGCATGCCGGGCAAACCATGCGCTCCGTCGCGATACCAGATCACGTAGGTCTGGATCAGCCGGGCCAGCATCAGGCTGTAGCCGATCACCAGGATGGTCTGCGGGTAGAACTCGTTGATTCCAAGACTCGGGCTGCGAGACGGGAACTTCCAAAGAACGGTGAGGTATTCCCAACTGACCCTGATCATGATGATGCTGAATGCGGCCCAAGCGAGATCGGCCAAGAAGACCGTATAGCGCCCGATCGCAGTCGGCAGGGCCTGAACCGCGACCAGAATACGGATGTGGAACCGTTCGCGCACGCACAACGAGGCGCCCATGTAGACGGCCCATACCATACAGATCGCGGCAGTTTCCTCCGTCCAGTGAAGGGCCACTTGGAACACGTAGCGCGCCAGAACTTGCGAGATCACCGCCACAGCGATGATCGACAACGCAATGCAGCACAGCGCCTCTTCGAAATGTTTCTCGAGCCATCTCAGAACGGCCATGACCTGCCCCTAGTCTGTATTGGGCGAGAGCCTGTTTCGGCTCCCGCCAGTCTTGTTTATTCGGCCGCGGCGTTGATCATGTTGACCAAGTTAACAAACTCTTCTCCACGCTCTGCCGCAACGGCCTGCTGAACCTCTTGAGCGGCTGTGATAAAATCCGCACGATCCGGGTCTGTCCGGGTCATGCCGCCTTCGGTCGTAAGCCACTCGCGGATTTCCTCGGTCTCGGTCCGGATCTCTTCACTGAACTGATTTCCCGCATCGACGGCGGCGCGCATGATCTGTTCACGCTGTTCTTCGCTCAGACGGTCCATGAAGGTCGAGGATGCAAAGAGCGGGGCCATCGACACGAAGTGTTCCAGGATCACCAGGTTCGGCATGAACTCGTAAAAGCTCATGTCGCGAATGAAGGACGTGCCGTTGTCGCCGCCATCCACGGTGCCCGTCTGCAATGCGGTCGGGGTTTCGGACCACGCGAGCGGCACGGGGTTCGCGCCGAAAGCCTCGAAGGTCTGCAGCATCACCGCGTTGTTCGGCGTGCGGATCTTGAGCCCATCCATGTCGGCCATCGTCTCGACCGGGCGGACCGAGTTGTAGAAATCACGATAAAGCGCGGGACCATAGCTCAGCAGATGTACGCCGGTATCGGCCAAAAGCTTCGACCGGATGAAATCGCCAACCTCGCCGTCCACGACGCGGGCTAGGTGATCTGTGTTCTGGAAGATGTACGGCAGCACGGTCACATCCATCAGCGGCCAATGTGGCGAGACGTTGTTGGCGGTGATGAAAAAGCCGTCCACCGTGCCCAACTGCATCGCGCGAAAGCCTTCGTCTTCGGTCGCCACCTGGTTGCAGCAGCGCAGGCGGACATCGACTGCACCGTCCGTATAGTCTTCGGCAAGTTCCTCGAAAATCGCGCCAAAGCGGCCATAGATTGAATCCTCGGGGGCGCCGAAGCCTACATTCATCGTGATGTCTTGCGCCGAAACCGCAGTGGTTGACATCGTCAGGGCCATCAGCGTGCCAAGCGTTTTGGTGTTAAATCGCATGTTCAGTCTCCTTGTTGTATATCTGGTTTTTCTTTCAGTTTTGCATGTGACGTGTTTAGGGCATAATATCAAATATGTCTTTTTTGATACTCTTGAGGCATCATGCGCTCTGACCTTCGTCTCGTGCGGTACTTTGTGGCTGTCGCGGAAGAACTGCATTTCCGGCGTGCAGCAGACCGGCTTGGTATCGCGCAACCCGCGCTCAGCCGAGCAATCCAGACTTTGGAAATGGAACTGGGCGTGCCCCTTTTTGTCCGGTCAAATCGAAACGTTCAGATCACCCCGGCGGGTCAGGTGTTTCTGGAACGGTGCATCGAAATGCTGAGCCTGATGCGCCGTGCCACCGAAGACGTGCGCAATGCAAATGATGGGCGGGTCGGAGCCTTGCGCATCGGGTATACCGATTTTGCGATTGCGGGCCCTTTGCCGACCCTGCTCAAGGGGTTTCAGGAACGCCAGTGCCAGATCACGCTCGACCCCCAGCACGGCGTGACGCTGACCCAATTGAGCCGGCTGGCAGAGGGTCAACTCGACATCGGATTCGTCACCGGGCCAGTGAACAAAAAAGGCTACGAAGAACTTCCTGTCCAATCAGAAGCCTTTGTCTGCGTTTGTGCCGACATCCATCCGTTCGCGCCGCGCCCGTCGATCCGTCTTGCGGATCTTGCGACCGAGGATTTCGTGCATGGGAGTTCAACCGATTGGCAGCATTTTTACGACTACCTTATCCCGCTGTGCCGTAGGGCCGGGTTCACGCCGCGCATCGTGCAAGAGGCATTCAATACGGCCGGTATCTTTGGCCTCGTATCCTGCGGGATGGGAGTGACTGTGCTGACCGAAAAGGTCTGTGGCGGGTTGCCCCCCGGTCTGGTCATGATCCCCATCGAGGACGTGAGCGAGCGCCTGTTGACCACGGCGATCTGGCGGCGCGATCACATGGGCGGCCCGACACGCCACTTTGTCGAATACCTGCGCAGTCTGCCTGTGCCGGGCTCGTTCGTTTGAGGCGGAATGATCCTCGAAACTCGTTGTCTTGGTGTCATTCTGCTGTAGGCTTGAGGGAGGGCAGCTTTGGGGTATCCATGTCAGAAATCAGGCTTTTTCAAGCAAAAGAAATCGTTACCATGGATCCGAACGTGCCGACCGCCACCCATGTCGCCGTGCGCGATGGGCGCATCCTCGCCATTGGGGATGCAACCTGCGCGGACCAATGGGGGGAGGTTACGCAGGATGCTTCACTTGCCGACGCGGTGTTGATGCCCGGGTTTGTCGAGGGTCACGCACATATGATGGCGGGCGCGATTTGGGATTTCGCGTATACTGGGTACCACGACCGGATCGACCCCGAAGGCCGCCTTTGGACCGGGCTGTCATCGCTCGAGGATGTCGTCACGCGTCTGTCCGAGATCGAGGCGACGCTGCCCGCCGATGCACCGCTGATCGGGTGGGGCTTCGATCCGATCTTTCTGTCGGATGACCGCCTCAGCCGCGCGCATCTCGACAAGGTGTCGACCACCCGGCCCATTGCGATCCTGTTTTCGAACTTCCACCTGATGTGCGTGAATTCCGCCGCGCTCGACATGGTGGGATATTCTGACGCGACCAACGCGGAAGGTGTTGTCAAAGGCCCCGATGGCGCACCGACTGGTGAGCTGCACGAAATGGCGGCGATGTTCCCGATCATGCGGCGGTTGGGGATCGACTTTCGCGCCTTGTCACAGAAGCAAAGTGCGATCAGGTCTTACGCTCAGGTCGCCACCCGGGCGGGTGTCACGACGGTAACGGACCTGTTTTCCCAGCTTGAGGACGAAGACCTTGACGTGATGATGTCAGTCACGGGCGAGACGGATTTTCCGCTGCGCATCGTGCCCGCTCTGGCGGCGAGCGGTGACCCTGCAACGCTTGCCACGCGCGCTTTGGACCTCAAAGCGAAGTCCACCGACAAGGTCCGCCTTGGCGCGGTGAAACTGATGACCGATGGGTCGATCCAGGGGTGGACCGCGCGGGTCAAATGGCCCGGTTATGTCGGTGGGCAGCCAAATGGCATCTGGAACATGGCGCCAGACCAGATTTATGCGACCTGTGCCGCGCTCCATGACGTTGGCGTTCAGATGCACGTCCATGTCAATGGAGACGAGGCCTCGGAAATCGTGATCGACGCATTGGCCAACGCCATGCGCCTTCGCGCCTGGCCCGACCACGGGCATGTACTGCAACACGGGCAGATGATGGATGACGCCCAATTCCAGCGCTGTGCCGACCTCGGCATCTCGGTGAACCTCTTTGCCAATCATCTCTGGTACTTTGGTGATCAGCACATCGCGTTGACCATTGGCGCAGATCGCGCGAACCGCATGGACGCTGTGCGATCCGCCTTGGACGCAAGCCTGACGGTCGGCATCCACTCAGATGCGCCGGTCACCCCGATGGGGCCGCTTTTTACGGCGTGGTGCGCGGTCAACCGACAAACCATGACCGGCAATTTGCTGGGTGCGGCGCAGCGTATATCGGTTTCAGAGGCGCTCTATGCAATCACGATGGGCGCGGCAAAAACCCTGAAGCTGGATAACGAGATTGGCTCGATTTCGGTCGGGAAACGTGCGGATTTTGCTATTCTTGAGGCAAACCCGCTAGAGGAAGACCCGGCAACGCTTAAAGACATCCGCGTTCTTGGAACGGTCTTTGGCGGAAACGCGACAGTGCTATGACACCCTTGCCGATGAGTGTGATTTCTGGCTACCTCGGTGCCGGGAAAACCACATTCATTAATCAGTTGCTGGCCGGAGATCACGGTTTGAGCCTGATGGTCCTTGTCAATGATTTCGGCGCTGTCAACATCGACGCGGCACTGCTTGCGTCGAAAGATGACGACACCATTGCCCTGACCAATGGGTGCGTATGCTGCACCATGGGATCGGACTTGTACCTTGCTCTCGGAGACGCGCTGGATCGCCGCCCGCGCCCCGATCACTTGATCGTCGAGGCCAGCGGCGTCGCAGATCCGTCGCGCATCGCCAACGCCGCCCGGGCCGAACCCGACATGCGTTATGCAGGAATTGTGACGCTGGTCGATGGTCAGGAATTTGATGGATTGGCCCACGACCCTCTGATCGGTCCGCAGGTCCGCGACCAAGTTGCAAGGGCGGACCTTGTCGTCATGACCAAACAGGTGTCAGACAAGTTGGAAACGCGTCTAAACGAACTCACCAATGCGCCAATTCTGCGAAACCCCGATAGCGCGGCGGTTTTGGAACTCGTGTTATCCGATCCGGTCCCCGCAACAGCGCTGGACCGCGTCGGCACGCATCCTGACTACACATCGTGGATCAGCGAAAAGCTCACCAACATTGACAAGGCAGCCCTGCATCAGGCGCTGACCCGTCGCCCGCCCGGGCTTTTTCGCGTGAAAGGCTGTGTTGTCGACAGCGCGGGAGCGGCGTGGGGTGTGCAAGTCGTGGGTCAGAATATCGAGATCACACCAGCCAACGATGCCGGCGCGCTAGCGCTTGTCGGGATCGGCCTCCGCGGGCGTGTCGACTTGGCCGAGGTTGAGGCCTGGTGGGCGTCGGTGATCAAATCTGATCACTGAGACGCCGAGCCAGCCATGGTCGGACAATTTTCCGGCAGACGCGTGCATGGACGCAACCATGTCCAGCTGCGATTTGCAAATTCTGCTCCCTGCGCATTGCCGCTGGTCGTCTGCCACTCACAAGACGCCGAAAATCCGGGTCCGGTGGGCGCAGCATCCGCACTGGCCCATCCACTTCACCCCGACCTCCACCAGTTGGATCAACCAGGTCGAACCTTGGGTCGCCGAACTCCGGAAACAAGTACAACGCGGGGTGCATCGCTCCTCCGCCGAACTGGAGGCCGACATCATGGTCATGGCCCGACAAAGCCGATCATTCGACAGTATGTCTATGCTTCGAGAGGCCGTTCGAAAGACGAGCCGACTGTTTTACCCGGCAACTACCGTTACAATTCCCGGAGCCATCCAGTTACACTGCTTCTGAACAAACAGGAGGGATTCTCATGCCGGTTACCGCTTTGGCCGCACACGACGATATCCAGGACAAGGGCCTTGTTCGGTCGCTTTCTCATGTAAACGGGGAGTGGTGCGCCGCCGAAGACGGCGACACCATCCCCGTTACCGACCCCGCGACGGGAGCCTGCGTGGGAGATGTGGCATCGCTGTCAGCAGAGGAATCGGCCGCCGCCGTGGATGCCGCGCACAGGGCATTCCCAGCCTGGTCGGCGCGGTTGCCGCAGGACCGTTCGGTCCTCTTGCGCCGCTGGTTCGACCTGATGATTGCTCACAAGGAGGACTTGGCGCGCATCATGGTCCTGGAACAGGGCAAACCGATCTCCGAGGCACGCGGCGAAATCGACTACGCCGCAAGCTTTCTGGAATATTACGCGGAAGAGGCCAAGCGCCCCGATATCGAAGGTGTGACCAGCCACCTGCCCGATGCCGAGGTCGAACTGTGGCTGGAGCCGGTTGGCGTCGCCGCGCTGATCACCCCATGGAACTTTCCGTCGGCGATGCTGACGCGCAAGGCCGGCGCGGCACTGGCGGCGGGCTGCACGGTTGTTGCGCACCCTTCGGGTGAAACCCCGTTTTCGGCCCTCGCCCTGGCAGAGCTCGCGGCCCGCGCGGGTCTGCCGCCGGGCGTTTTCAATGTTGTGACCGGGCGCGCCGCGACCGTTGTGCCGCCCTGGACCTCGGATGCCCGCGTGCGGGCGCTGTCCTTTACCGGATCGACGCGGGTCGGCCAGCTGCTCTATCGCAATTCGGCCGATACGGTGAAGCGTCTGGTGATGGAGCTGGGGGGCCATGCGCCGGTGATCGTGTTCAAGGATGCCGATCTCGATACGGCGGTCGAAGAGGCGATCAAGGCCAAGTTCGCCACGTCCGGCCAGGACTGCCTCGGTGCCAACCGCATCTACGTCGAACGCCCGGTCTATGACGATTTCTGCGCCCGCTTCATCGCCGCGACCTCGGATCTGAGCATTGGACAGGGCATGGATGATCCCGACATCGGCCCGTTGATGAACGAAGCGGCCGTCACCAAGCAGGAGGAGCATGTGGCCGACGCGCTGGCCAAGGGCGCGACGCTCGCCTGTGGCGGCAAGCGGCACGCGTTGGGCCCACTTTTCTACGAGCCGACCGCGCTTGTCGATGTGCCCGACAGCGCGGCGATCATGCAGGAGGAAACCTTTGGCCCGGTGGCGCCGATCACCCCCTTCGACAGCGAGGACGAAGTGATTGCCCGCGCCAATGCCACCGAATACGGGTTGATCGCTTATCTCCACAGCCTTGATCCGCGCCGCATCTACCGCATGACCCGCGCGCTTCAATTCGGGATGGTCGCGGTCAATCGCACCAAGGTCACAGGCGCGCCGATCCCGTTTGGTGGCGTCAAGCAATCCGGCCTTGGACGTGAAGGTGCCCGGCGCGGCATGGAGGAGTTCATGGAAATCAAATATGTCTGCCGCGACTGGGCCTGAGCAGCAGAAGATGGTTCGGTTTGTCCGGAAAGGTTCCGCCGACAGTCCCCAAGTGGTCTGGGCCCGACGTCAACCTTGCCTTGTCAGGATGGTTTCTCAAGTCTTTGGCCCTTCAAAAGGGTCTGTCTTTCGTGAACGGCGCCAATGCGACCAGATCGGTCTGCATTGGCGCCCACAGGTGGCGTTATACAGCCCCCGGATAAAAACCTGCAAAGCCGGGTTCGTGCAGTTTGGGTCCGCCCCCGGATCGCGCACAGCTCTGAAGGATGCGTGGATGGCCTCCGGCGCGCCACGAACATGTGAACCGGGCAATTGAAGACGCACTTTTGTCAAAAGTGAAGGAAGGTTCTCCCGGCAACTCAACCGATATGGCACGTTCGATGCCGTTGGGCGGGGGGCCACCGCACCGGTTCAGTGTGACACAGGTTCACTTGCTGAAGAGGTCTGAATAGGTGGAAACAGGGCCCGAGGTTTCGAGATAGGCCCTTGCGATGTGTCTTGCGTTTTCGGTCAGGCAACGCCGCCGTTCCTCATCGGCAAGGATCTCGCTCAGCTTGTCTGCCAAGTCGGAGAAATCCCAGCGACAGGCGATGTAGGTTTCCCCGTCGCGATAAAGATCGGGCTCGGTGCGCAGATGCGACATGTCCGGTTTGATCAGCACCGCGCCAGCAGCGATTGCCTCGATGTCGCGCCAACACAGCTCGCCATAGCCGAAGGGGCTGAAACACGCCTTCGAGCGTTGGAGTTCATCGGCAAACACACGGCGCGACACGCCGGTCCCTTTCGCCACACGCAGACCGCTCAAGCCATCCACCGTGCGCGCGGCGTGTCGGCGCATTTCTCCGTACCAGCCTTCGGCACCGATTCCGCCGAGGCGCGCATGCAAGTCGATTTCTTTCTCGGGGGACTCTTTTGCAGGTTCGGCCATCAGCGCGGCGCTCAGGTCCGGGTCGGTCAAAAAATTGGGCGCAAGACGCAGCTTGGAAAGTACCGAGGGTGGGACGCCCCAATCCGTTGTTTCGTCCTCCAGGCCGTAGAGGCGTCCGTAATACTCGGTGAGGTTCGTATGGCCATAGGTCGGGCGGGTAAACTGTGACAGGTCCGTAAAGACCGATTTCTTGTAATAGAGCGCGGTGCTTTCAAAAATCCCGCCCCAACGCAGATCGTTATTGGCGAAGCTGTCCAGATAGGCCTTGGTGACGCTGTCGGGCAGTTCGGCCAAAAGCCGCTCGAGCTTTTCATGGCGGTTTTTCGGATCGGTCAACCAGGTCTGCGCCAAGACATGTGTTGCGGTTGAAAGCCCATCGGGAATCCCGCGTTGCAACGCGTCTTCGACGGGCATGCAGCGGATGTCGACATCGTACCGTGCGCGGAACTCTTGGGCATAGTCCAGGAAGGGAAAAACCGATGCGTAGGAAATGCGGTTCGGCTCGAACAGGATCAGCAGGCGGCACGCGGTATCCCCGAAAAAGCGGCGACCGAATAACAGGCGGTGCAGCGCCCGGTGGCGGCGTTTTTCAGGTGCAGCGGCGACCGGTCTGATAAATCGATTCATTTTTGCGCATTCATGGCTTCAGCCGGCAGGTTGTCTTGAATTTTGGGAGCCTCGCTTGTGCAGCCAGACGTGGGAAACCCGCGTGAATTTTCAGTTGCCGGTGCACAGCAAAGCCCTTTGAATACCCCCGGGCGTCTCCTCGGTAGGTCCAGGATTTAGAGGACAATTTGTTTCAAGGCGTCCATCTCTTGCTCGAGCATCAAATCGCAAATCTGCCTCTGAAAATTTCACGTGTTCACCACTCAGGTGGCCGCGGCACGGTCCTCAAGCGGACCTCGCGGCGCCCGTTGTCATGAGGACCCATTCCAGCCTTGTTGTCAACGTTCAACCAACGTGACCCGTCAAGTGGCACTCCGCTTCCACACTTTTCGAGTTGTCGCGTCATGGGTTTTCAACGCGGCAATCGTCCAGACGCCCGGTCTTCCGGAGCCACTTGGCACGCATGACGGAAGCGGTGCAGATCAGATCGCTGGTCGGTCCGGCTCAATCCCGTGCAGTCGGAAATTTGAAAAAAGCTACGAGGGGCGCCGGCTGCCCGCTGCTGGAGATTTTCACCGGGCCGGGCGCGATCCGCCTGCGACGGGTTTGAGTACTTGTTCGGTCGCGGTCAGAATTCGGCGTTCCTCGTCGGCGGGGCAGACCAGGACATCGACGCCGCGCCCGTCGTGGCCCGGCAGAAAAGCGAGCCCTTCGGCGATCGCTTGCCGGATATCGGCCGCGTTTTCGCCAATGCCGCCGCTGAACACCACGGTGTCGAGCCCGCCCATGGCGCCGGCCAAGCGGCAGATCTCCTCGACAGCACGGGCGATGAAATGCGCGATCGCGCCGCGCGCGGTATCGCTGTCGCTGGCGGCAATGTCGCGCATGTCGCCCGACGATATCCCCGACAGACCACGCAGACCTGAATCGTGATAGAGCAGCCGCTCGAGGCTGGCCGCGTCGTACCCCTCGCGCAGCAGGTGCAACAGCACGCCGGGGTCGATATGCCCACAGCGCGTGCCCATTGTCAGCCCGTCAAGCGCAGAGAACCCCATGCTGGTCGCCACCGACCGTCCTCCCCGGACCGCCGTTACCGAACACCCATTGCCCAGATGTGCGATGGCGATGCGACGCTCGGACAGCGGGTAGTCCCGTACCGTCAGGCTGTCGCAGACCGATTCGCAGGCCAACCCGTGGAAGCCGTAGCGGCGCAGCCCGTCCGCGTAATACTGAGCCGGCAACGCGTAAGCGTCGTGCACCCAGGGTTTGCCGGCATGGAAGGCCGTGTCGAGACAGGCAACCTGGCCCGCATCGGGAAAGAGCGCGCGCGTCGCGCGGATGCCTGCGATCCCGTTCGGCTGGTGCAACGGTGCGAGCGGCACCAGTGCCTCGAGCCGGGCGAGAACGTCATCTGTGACGGCCACCGGCGCGGCAAAGTCCGGTCCGCCATGCACGATGCGGTGGCCAATGCCCGTCATCGGTAAATCGGGATGACGGTCGTGGATCACATCGCACAGCGCGGCCAGCGCGGTGTGGTGATCGCACGCGCCGAGCGCGCGGGTCTCTGGATCGCCCGCACGCGGGTTGAGCCGCAGGGTACCTTCGCCCGTGCCAAGACGTTCGGCGAGGCCTGACAGCAGCGGTTTGTCGGCCTGCCCGGAGGCGGCGAGCGCGAACTTGATCGAGGAACTGCCCGCGTTCAGCGCGAGGATCGCATCGGTCATGGTCCCAGCTCCAGAAAGCTGATGCCGGCCAGCACGAGCCCGGCGAGAAATAGCGTTTCGGCAACTATGAGCGTGATCGCCCCGCCGCCCACCTGCACGATATTGCGCAGGTCGGTCTTCATGCCGACGGCCGCGATGGCCGCCAAGAGCGCCCAGGAGGACAGGTTCGCCAAAAAGGCACTGGCGACCTCGGGGATCAACCCGAAGGAGTTGAGCGTCGCAAGGCCAAGGAAACCAGCCACGAAGCCGGGGATCAAGGGTGGGCGTGCCTCGTCCGCTTCCGGCGCCGCTTGCCGCCAGACCATGGCAATCACGATCACCACGGGGGCAAGGAATGACACCCGGATCAGCTTGACAAGTGTCGAGGTCTCGCCTGCGGTCTCGGAAATCGAGAAGCCCGCGCCGACGACCTGCGCCACGTCGTGCACAGTGGCGCCTATGAAGGCCCCGGCGGTCACCTCGTCGAAGCCAAGGGCCGTGGTCAGGATCGGGTAGAGGATCATCGCCACTGTCGAGAGCACCGTGACCCCGAGCACCGTGAACAGCAGGTTGCGCTCCGATTTCTGGTCGCTGGGCAGGACGGCGGCGATGGCCATGGCCGCCGAGGCGCCGCAGATCGCCACCGACCCGGCGGTCAGTATGGCAAAGCGCGGGCCTTGCCCGATCACCCGGGCCAATCCCACGCCGAAGAGAATCGTGGCAACTACCCCCAGCACGAGCAGCCCGATCATTCCCCAACCGAGCGAGGTCAGCATCTCGGCGCTGATCCGCGCCCCGAGGATGGCCACGCCGAAGCGCAGGACAGATCGCGCGGTAAAGCCGATCCCGGCCGCCGCCGAGGTCTCTTCGCTCAGGAAATTGAGCGCGATCCCGAACAGAAGCGCCATCAGCATCGCCGGTGCGCCGTAATGTTCGGCCACGAACTGCGCGGCCAGCGCCACCAGAACGGCGACCATGACGCCGGGAAAATACGCCTTGGCCCGCCCGGCCACCTGTTGGCCGGACGCGAGGGTGAGGGGTGGCAGGTTCACGCCCGGATCAGGCCGGCTGGTCGATCATGTCGGCGGGGTCGATCCCGGCGACCTCGACGGGATTCTTCATCGCGTCTCGGCGGAATGGGTCGCCCAGTTCCTGGTTGAGCATCGTCTCGATCAGTGTGGTGGTATTGTTTTCCATCTGATCGATGATCGCTTGGTGCAGCGCGGCCGTCAACTCTTCCATGGTGCGCGCCACCACGCCCTTGAGACCGCAGGATTCAGCCATGCGGGCAAAGCTGACCTGGGTGTCGAGTTCGGTGCCGACGAAATTGTCGTCGAACCACAGCGTCGAGTTGCGCTTTTCCGCGCCCCACTGGTAGTTGCGGAAGACGATCTGCGTGATCGCTGGCCATTCCGGTCGGCCGATCGCCGTAAGTTCGTTGACCGCGATGCCGAAAGCACCGTCGCCGGCAAAGCCCACCACCGGCACGTCCGGCTGGCCGATCTTTGCGCCCATGATCGAGGGCAACCCGTAGCCGCAGGGCCCGAACAGGCCGGGTGCGAGGTATTTGCGCCCCGCGTCGAAGGCCGGGTATGTGTTGCCGATGGCGCAGTTGTTCCCGATATCGGACGAGATGATCGCCTCGCGCGGCAATGCCGACTGGATCGCGCGCCAGGCCATGCGCGGACTCATCCAGTCGGGCTTGGCGGCGCGGGCGCGTTCGTTCCAGGTGGTGCCGGGATCGTCCTCCTCGTGGTCCATGGACGACAGCTGCTGCGCCCATTTCGACTTGGTCTCGGCAATCCTGCCGCGCCGCGCCTCCCGGCCCTCGTCACCCGCGCTATCCGAGAGTTGTGCCAGGATACCGCGCGCCACCTTGGCCGCATCGCCGACGATGCCGACCGAGACTGTCTTGGTCAGCCCGATGCGGTCGGGGTTGATGTCGACCTGGATGACCTTCGCGTCCTTCGGCCAGTAGTCGATGCCGTAGCCGGGCAGCGTCGAAAACGGGTTGAGCCGTGTGCCAAGGCACAGCACCACGTCGGCGTCGCGGATCAGCTCCATCGCCGCCTTCGAGCCGTTGTAGCCCAAGGGTCCGGCAAAGAGCGGGTGCGACCCGGGGAAGGCATCGTTGTGCTGGTAGCCCACGCAGACCGGCGCTTCGAGCCGTTCGGCCAGCGCCTTGCTTGTCGCGATGCCGCCCTCGGAGAGGACCACGCCGGCACCATTGAGGATCACCGGGTTCTTCGCAGCCGACAGCATCTCTGCGGCGTGCGCCACGGAGTTTTCGCCGCCCGGCGAGCGCTCGAATTCCAGCGCCGTGGGCAACTCGATATCGATCACATGCGTCCAGTAATCGCGGGGGATGTTGATCTGCGCCGGCGCCGAAAGCTGCTTGGCCTTTGAAATCACCCGTGCCAGCACCTCGGCCATGCGCGATGGGTCGCGCACTTCCTCTTGATAGGCGACCATGTCCTCGAACAGCTTCATCTGTTCGACCTCCTGGAAACCGCCCTGGCCGATGGTCTTGTTGGCCGCCTGCGGCGTGACCAGCAGCAGCGGCGTGTGATTCCAGTAGGCCGTTTTCACAGCCGTGACGAAGTTGGTGATGCCAGGTCCGTTTTGCGCGATCATCATCGACATGCGTCCGGTTGCGCGGGTGTAGCCATCCGCCATCATCCCCGCGCTGCCCTCGTGCGCGCAGTCCCAGAAGGTGATCCCCGCCTTCGGGAACAGATCCGAGATCGGCATCATCGCAGACCCGATGATCCCGAAGGCGTGCTTGATCCCATGCCGTTGAAGGGTTTTGACAAAGGCTTCTTCCGTGGTCATCTTCATGGGTTTCAATCCTTTCGAGATTGCATGTCGGGGTTAAGTGGCGCGGGCGCGCGCGCCGTGATCCTCGCGGATCATGTCGGCGGCTTTCTCGCCAATCATGATTGCCGGGGCATTGGTGTTGCCCGAGACGATCTCGGGCATGATCGAGCAATCGGCGACGCGCAGGCCATTGATCCCATGCACGCGCAGGCGGGCATCCACAACCGCATCCCGGCCTTGACCCATCTTGCAGGTTCCGGTGGGGTGGTAAATCGTGGTGGAATGGTTGCGCGCCCAATCAAGCGTGCCCTCGTAGTCGTCGAAATCAAGCGACGCGTCGGGGCGGAACTCTTCAGAGATCTTGCTGTCGAGAGGGGCGTGGCGTGCGATGCGCCGGGCAATCCTGACCCCTTCGACGATTGTTCGGCAGTCTGTCTCGGTCGAGAGGTAGTTGGGATGGATTTTCGGATATCCGGCCGGATTGCCCGGTGCGAGACGGATCTGCCCGCGGCTTTCGGGACGCAACTGGCAGACCGACATCGTGAAGGCCGAAAAGGGATGCACGCCTTCGCCGGGGCTGTCAGCCGACCAAGGTTGCACGTGGAACTGGATATCCGGGGTCTCGACATGATCTCCGGTGCGCATGAAACCTGTCGCGAGGCTCGCTGCCATGGCCATCGGCCCGGAGCGGAACATCGCGTATTTCACCGCGATGCGTGCTTGGTCGAACACGCTGCGCACCTCATCGTTCAGCGTGGGTTCATTACACTTGAACACCAGCCGGGCCTGAAGGTGGTCCTGCATGTTGTGGCCGACGCCGGGCAGGTCGCAAAGCGGCGCGATCCCGTGCTCCTTCAGGTGCGCGGCCTCGCCCAGCCCCGAGAGCATCATCAGGTGCGGCGACCCGATGGCCCCGGAGGAAAGGATCACCTCCCGCCCGGCGCTGACCACGTGCTCAACACCCGCGCGGTCGCGGTAAACCACTCCGGTGGCGCGGCTGCCGTCGAAGGTGATGCGGCTGGCCTGTGCATGTGTGAGGATGGTCAGGTTCTCACGGTTGCGAACGGGGTTGAGAAAGGCCACCGCGGCCGAACAGCGCCGCCCCTTGCGCGCGGTGAGCTGGAAATAGCCCACACCCTCCTGCGTCGCGCCGTTGTAATCGGGATTGAATGGATAGCCCGCCTCTTGCGCGGCCGCGACCCAGGCGTCGCAGATCGGCCGTTGCAGTCGCATGTTCGACACCGAGAGCGGCCCGTCGTCGCCATGGAAGTCGTCCGCGCCACGCTCCTGTTGTTCGGAGCGCTTGAACAGCGGCAGCACGTCGTCCCAGCTCCAGCCCGGATTGTCCATCTGCGCCCAGCGGTCGTAATCCTGTGGCTGACCGCGGACATAGAGCAGCCCGTTGAGAGAAGAAGAGCCCCCCAGCACCTTACCACGTGGCCAATCGAGTGCGCGGCCGTTCAGCCCCGGGTCCGGCTCGGTGCGGTAGCACCAATCGACGGACGGGTTGTGCATCGTCTTGAAGTAGCCGACCGGGATATGGATCCACGGGTTCAAGTCCCGCCCGCCCGCCTCCAGCAGGATGACGCGCGTTTTCGGATCGGCGGAGAGGCGATTCGCCAGGACGCAGCCCGCTGAGCCGGCACCGACGATCACGTAATCCGCTGACAGGTCGGGCATTTTTGGTCGATCCTTGTGCAATATTGGGCCGGCAAAGAATTTTCTTGCCAGGTTCAAGCTATTTCAGCATTATTGAGACTGCAAGTATCATTCTTGCAAATCAGGGAGGATGTCATGAAAGTATCTAAAGCGCTTGCCGGGATTTCCCGGCGGGACCTGTTTCGTCTGTCAGGCCAGTTCGGCCTGTCATCCGTGGTACTGGGCGCTGGCGCGCTGACCGGTGCAGTATCGGTGCCATCGCTCGCGAAGGCCGCCGAGAGCACCTACACCAAACGTTTCAGCAAGGAACCCAAGCACACGCTCAAGCTTGGCGCGTCGGGCTTCAACGCGCAGAACCTGCTGATCGAGCGGGCCGGCGTTCTTGCCTTCGCGCGCGACCTTGAGGAACGTACCGAGGGCGAGATCCGCGTCGAGTTCATCGGCGACAACCAAATCTGTGGTCAGCTCAACTGTGTCGAGAAGACTCAGACCGGCGTGATCGACATGTACGCCGCCTCGACCCAGAACTCGGCCGGTGGCGCGCCGTACCTTAACGTGCTTGACTATGCCTACATGTTCCCGAGCCGGGCCTCGCAGTATCATTTCCTGTATTCGCCGGAATCCCAGCGAATCCTGCGCGATCCGCTGGAAAGGCGGCACGGGCTCAAGTTCCTGTTCAGCCATTGCGAGCTGCGCGGCATTCAACTCGGCAGCAGCTTTGCCGACAAACCGACCGTCACCAAGCTCGAAGAGCTATTCGGAACCAAGAACCGTGTCACCGGCACGCAACTCGGCCGCATCGCCATGCAGCAGCTCAATCTCAACCCGGTGCCAGTGGCCTGGGAAGAGACGCTCGATGGTCTCAAGCAGGGTCTCATCGACGGGGCCGAAACATGGGCCTCGGCGGTGGCCTATGCCAACATGTCGCCGGTGGTGAGCCAGTCGGTCGACCTCAAGTTCTTCTGCGGAACCGAACACACCTCGATGTCCGCCCGCGTGTTCGACGAGATGGAGCCGCACCTGCAGGACGCGATCATGGAATCGGCGTATCTTGCGCAGGTCTACGCGCAGCACGCCAACGAGGCGGCGCTGGTCAACACCGTCGGCTTTTCGGATCCGCAATTGCCGGGCACGATCTTCGACCAGCACAATGTGCGACCGGCCTTCCTCGCCGACGATCAGATCAGGATGGCCGAGGAGATGTGCTCGCCCGAGTTCAACCCGGAACCCTGGGTGCAGTGGCGCGAGCGGCTCGACAACTGGGCCGGCGGTATCGACACGTATACGTCGATCTACAACGTCGCCCGCGAAGTGCCGGCCGACATGCCGGCCGAGAACGTCGAACCGCGCCGCTGGTGGCGCGCGGCCTGATCCGTTTGGCTCTGGTCGGGTCGCCGCGCGTGGGCGGCCCGGCCCCGACGGCCGCCGGCAGGTGCGGCCGAAACATACGACAATTCAAGGGGAGGCGTGCATGACCGGCTGGTTTCAGGGCACCGGAGAGATTTTCGCGGCCGTCGCGGCGGGCGATTCCTGGATGCTGAGCGAGGCGATGCGCGCACCGGGGGTCTGGCCACTGGGGCTTCTGGCGATGCTGGCGCTGTCGCTGGTGATCCTCGTCCTCTACCGCATCGTGCCATGGGCCGAGCGTAATTTCGAGCAGACGCTTATGGTGGTCTCCTATCTTGCCATTGGCGGAATCATCTTCGTGGAGGTGATCCGTCGCTTCGTCTTCGAGCTGCAAGCGCCGTGGTCCACGACCTTGCCGCCTTTCCTGTTCCTCATCATGACGTGGTTCGGCTGCAGCCTGAACGTCAAGCTGCGCACGCATCTGGCCTTTGCCGAGTTTCGCAGCAACATGCCGCGCGGAGGGCAGATGGCCTGTCTCCTGCTCGATGCGCTGCTCTGGATCGGCTTTTCCTGGGTGGTCGTCGTAACCGCCGGCAAGGTGGCCGCGAATTCGGCGGCGAATTTCCAGATCATGCTGGGCACGAACAATGTCATGCAATGGTGGTTCCTGTTGTCGGTGCCGCTGGCCTTTACCACTCTGGTGGCGCGGGTGATCGAGAACCTCGTTACCGACATCAAAAATTTTCGCCGGGGCAAGACGCTTATCACCCAGGCCGTGATCGGAGGCGACTGACATGGATCTCTCAACACTGGTCACGCTCATCTCGGTCGGCGTCACCGTCCTGTTCTTGCTGGGCGTCCCTGTTTTCCTGGTGATCGGCTACTGGGTGATCGGGGTCTCACTGGCTCTCGACATGCCGCTTCAGAACATCGGCGGGGCGCTGGCCGACGTCTTCACCGACGGCTTTGCACTGTTGGCGATGCCGCTCTTCATCCTGACCGGCGACCTGATCAACCGCTCCGGGATCGCGCGGCGGCTGTCGGATTTCGCGTATGCCTGCCTTGGCTGGATCCGTGGCGGGCTGTCGATGGCGACGCTGGGGGCCTGCGGGCTCTTTGCCGCGATTTCCGGCTCCAACTCGGCGACCACGGCGACCATCGGCTCGATGCTGCACCCCGAAATGGTCAAGGGCGGCTATGATGAACGGTTCTCGGCCGCGACGGCCGCGGCAGGCGGCACGGTCGGGATCATCATCCCACCCTCGATCATTTTCATCGTCTACGGGTTCCTTCTCAACCTGCCCATCTCCGAGCTGTTCGTCGCCGGGATCGTGCCCGGCGCGCTGATGGTGGTCGCGATGATGACCGCAGCCTTTCTGCTCAGCTGGAAACACGGCTGGGGTCACGTGATCCCCCTCATCCCGTCGCGGGTCATCAAGACCGCGATCGGCGCGTGGCTTGGATTCTTCGCCATCGGGTTGGTGCTCTGGGGGATCTACACGGGCAAGTTCTCGCCCACCGAAGCGGCGGGCGTGACGGTCGGGTTCTGCGTGATCGTGGGCTTTGTGAGCCTGCCGCTGCACAAGCTCATGGGCGGCGACAAGACCCGCGACGTGAGCGAAAAGAGCGTTTCCGAGATGCTCGTGGTCGAGGGGTTCAGCCCGCTGGAACTGCCCTCGATCACCATGCGCTCGGCGCAGATCACCGGAATCCTTGCGCCGCTCATCGCCGTTTCTGTCGTCATGCAACAAATCCTGTCGGTCCTCGGTGCCCAGGCGGTGATCGGCGATTTCGTCACCTCGATGGGCGGGTATTACGCGGTGCTTTTCACTGCAATGGCCATTGTCTTTGTCGGCGGTATGGTCCTCGAGAGCCTTCCGGTGACGATCATCCTCGCGCCGATCCTCGCGCCGATTGCCCATTCGGTCGGGATCGACCCGATGCAGTTCGCGGTGGTGTTCCTGGTCGGGGCGTCGATCGGCTTCATCACACCGCCTTACGGGCTCAACCTTTATGTCGCGTCCGGGGTGACGGGCGTTCCCTATTTCAAGCTTCTGCGGTACACGATGGCGTATATCGTGGCGCTGCTGCTGGTCTGGGTGCTGATCGCGCTTGTACCCCAGCTTTCGACAGCGCTGCTGCCACAACGATGAGGACGCTTCGCACATGGACAACGAGGCCGGCAAGACGGGCGCGATCCCCAGCAACTTGCGGCTCCTGCTGGTGATCGAACAGGTCGCGCGCGCCGGCGCACCGATCACCCCGACCGCCGCAAACGCGGTGCTGGGCCTGCCCAAGCCCACCATTCACCGGTTGTTCCAGACACTCGAGCAGGAAGGCTTTCTTCAGCGCGACATCGACGGACGCAGCTACGCTCCGGGCCCGCGCCTGCGTGAACTTGCCGGCGGGGTTCTGTCATCCCCGCGGATCCGTGCCGCACGTCAGGTCGTGCTGCGCAAGCTCAGCCGCGAGATCGGTGAAACCTGCAATATCGCGCTTCCTGACCGGGACGTCATGGTCTACGTCGAAAGGGTGGAAACCGAATGGCCGCTGCGCATTCAGCTCCCCATCGGGACCCGTGTGCCCTTTTACTGCACGGCCAGCGGCAAGATGTACCTGAGCACACTTGCGCCCAATCATCTCGACAAGTTCCTGGCGGCATCGCGGCTGGACGCGCATACGCCGAACACTTTGACCGAACCGGCCGCCTTGAAACAGGAAATGGCCGATGTCCGCGCACAGGGCTATGCGCTGGACAACGAGGAATTCATGCTGGACATGATCGCCATCGCGGTCCCGATCGCCGACAGCAATGGTCGGCTGATGGCAACGCTGTCCTTCCATGCGCCCACGCAGCGCTTCGACGCCGACAGGGCGCTGAGCTACCTCAGCGCGTTGCGCGATGCGGCGGTGGCATTGTCCGAGTTGACAATGACAGGAAATACCGATCCCGATCCGGCCTGAAAGACAGCTGGCAGCATTGGTCCGCGACGACGCCCCTCCGCGTTGAACTGGAACAACTCGACGGCCTTTGTGCGGAACCTGACTTGAACGCGCATTCGGGTCAGCACAAACAGGTGACCGGTCCATTGACAGGAGCGGCTTTGGCGGCTCGTTCAGGCGATCGCCGGTGCCGTTGCCGCGGTCAGGTCGAGCGTGCCGTTGTGATGGACGATTTCTCCGGCGCAAAGCGTCAGGATCACGCGGTCATTGGCATCGGTCACGAAGAGGTCGGCGCGCTTGCCCGGTCTGAGCTCCCCCCGGTCGGTCAGCCCCAGTGCCCTGGCCGGGTTGCAGGAGGCCAGCCGGACGGCCCCGGCCAGACCGGCGCGGTCATTGTTTGCCAGCGCCCGAACCGCGGCGAGGATGGCGCCGGGGTGATAATCAGAGGCGAGTATGTGCAACAGCCCGGCGGCGTGCAGGTCCCGCGCCGAAAGGTTGCCGGAGTAGCTCTGTCCGCGCATCGCATTGGGCGCACCCATGGCGGTCATGAGCCCGCGTTCGGCCGCGATCTGGGCGGCCTGCATTGTGACAGGGAACTCGGCGATCCGCGCCCCCAGATCGGCCATCATGCGGGCCTTCTCGACGGTATCGTCGTCATGACTGGCGAGGCTGACCCCATGGTCGGCACACATGCGCGACACAGCGGTCATGTTGCGCATCAGGACCTCTTGCGGGCGCGACCGGGTGGCGATCGTGGTGGTGACCTTCTGCCGGGCTTCGGTCTCTGATATTCCGTATTCGGCGGCCTTTGCCTTGATATGCGCTTCGATATTGCGGTACTGCCCCTGGCCCGGCGTGTGATCCATCAGCGATACTAGGTCCACATGCCCGTCATCGAGAAGCTTGCCCAGTACAGCGACGGCATTGTCGAAGGTGATGTCGAAGCGAGCGTGGATGCGGTGATCGACCCGGCAAGTGCGCCGCAGATCGTGCAACTCGCGGATAACCTTGTTGGTGTGTTCGCAGGAGCGGCGCTCGCCATCTACCGCCCCGTGCGAAAACGACACGGCGGCATAGGCCGTGGTGACGCCGGCGGCTGCAAGCCGCGCATCCAGCGAGGCGAGTGCCACCTCCATGGGAAAGTCCACGCGCGCTCGCGGTTCCAGCTCCAGCTCGATCATGTCGCCATGCATGTCGATGAAGCCGGGAAAGACGGTCAGACCCGGTCCGGTGACGCCACCGGGCATCGGGCGATCCACGATCTCCGCGATCCTGCCGGCCTCGATCCGCAACGATCCGCGCCGTAGAACGCGGTCGGCCAGGACCAAGGTTATATCAGAAAGCCACATCCGTCCGTTCTTTGTCATGGGGTGCCCCTCGGGTCTGGTTGACGACACGGTCGATTGGCTGGTCGACATCATCCGGGATGATGGAATACGCCAAGCATCGCGGTTCCGGCGTGTTTGAGTTTCTGGGCCGTGACCCCAGCGCCAACCGGACGCTTGCATCCAGCGAAGCGGTGGGATTGTCCTGCATCCTGAACGCCTGCGGCAGGATCAGCGCCGGCGCGGGGGTCATCTTTTGCTGTCTTGAGCAATGCTGTTGCGGTGCGTGGTTCACGTCTGGGTTGCCATCCGTATAAACATCCGAATGAATTTTGATTAGACCGCCGAGATGACAGTTGGGTGACAGTGCAGCAGGATTCTTCAGCGGGAGGCCACTTTTTTGGTAACGCCTGCGTTGGGTGGCGCGTGCCGTTCGGTGGGTCGCATGTATATCGGGTTCGGGCGGACAGGGCGCGGGCTGTACGAAACACTCAGCGCGGTCCAGCAGCCACGTCGCTGTTCCCGACACAAACCGACACAATACTTTCATGGCAATGTCATCGCGCCGTAGCGCGCCCGTCAGCAAAGCTTGGAATAGGGGCACGACAGTTCGCCAAAGGAGACCTGATATGGCTGCCCCCGTCATCGGCGCCGCGCTGCGCGTCGATCAACTCGCTGATTACCGTGATTGGTTGCTTGAAAAGCAGCGCGATCTGGAACTGCAAAGCTTTCATTCCGCCGAGGTGCTGACCGGTGACTGGCAGCCACTTGTCGAAGAGGCAAAACGCCTGCTGGACGGATATTCCGGCCGGCTGGGCATACACGGCCCGTTCATTGGGTTGAGCATCGCCTCGCCCGATCCGGATATCCGGGAGATCGTGGTGCGCCGCATGGATCATGGGCTGGATGTCTGTGCTGCCCTGGGCGCCACTCAAATGGTGATTCATTCGCCCTATACGACCTGGGGTCATAACAACTTCGACGACAAGCCCGGTGCCCGTGAGACGATCATCGCCAACGCGCAGGAGACCCTTGGCGGTACGGTGAGACGCGCCGAGGCGCTGGGCGTCACGCTCGTGATCGAGAACATCGAGGACAAGGACCCGGTCGACCGGCTGCGCCTGGCGCAGAGTTTCGACAGCACCGCGGTGCGCCTGTCCGTCGACACAGGCCATGCGCACTATGCGCACGGCTCAACGGGCGCGCCGCCGGTGGACTACTATGTGCACTCGGCAGGTGAAATGCTCGAACATATCCATCTGCAGGACGCCGACGGTTTTGCCGACCGGCACTGGGCGCTCGGTGAGGGCACGATCCGCTGGCATGCGGTGTTCCGTGCCATCGCGGCGTTGCAGGTCAAACCGCGCCTGATCCTGGAATTGCGCGACAAGGTCGGCATTCCGCCGTCCATGGCGTTGCTGGAATCGCTCGGACTTGGACAATAAGGATTCAGACAATGCTGAAATTCATCGTGCTCAGCGACCTTCACCTCGTGGACGAAGGCGAAACCTCGCAAGGGATGGACACGTATCGCCGCCTCGAAGAGGCGGTGGCATGGATCAACACCCGTCACGCAGACGCGGATTTCTGCGTCTTTGCCGGCGATCTGGCAGACATCGGCTTCAAGGGGGCCGTGCGCCCGTATGAACGCCTGAAGTCGGCCATTGGCCAGCTGGCCGTGCCGGCACATGTCACAATCGGCAACCATGACAGTCGGGCGACCTTTGCCGATGTCTTCGGCGCCGAAACCCAGGCTGAAACGGGGTGCATCGACAAGGTCGTCGATGCAGGTGGCTACCGCGTGATCCTGCTCGACAGCGTTGGGGAGGCGGAGGAGCACAGCCATGGCGGACAGCTCTCGCAGGCACAGCTGGACTGGCTTCGCAGACGGCTGGATGAGCATGCCGGCCCTGTCGTCGTGGTGCTGCACCACCATGCCAACCCGCTGCATGTGAAGGTCGACCGGATCATCCTGGAAAACGGCGAAGCCTTCGCGCAGGTCCTGAAAACCCATGATGACGTGCGCCAGATCATCGCCGGTCATGTGCATTTCACATCCTGCGGCCTTTGGCACGGGCTGCCCTTCACGACGTTGGCCGGCAATCACTACAGCGTTACCGTGCCGCTGGATGCCGAGGCCAGACCAGACTGGCTCTGGGGGCCGGGCCAGATGGCGATCGTGCTTGGCAACGAAGACCAGACGCTGGTCCATTTCGACAACTTCCTGGACGGGAACACAGTCCTGGCGTGACGCCTCCATGCCGCAGATGTGCGGGCCAGGCCGGGTGCCATGGCCCGCACACCTGGGAGTGTCATCTTCGCGATACAAAACTGATTCTTGGCGTCAAAAAAACTTGTCTCTTTCGTTGCAAAGCTGTGGCCGCGCTGTCGCCATTCCCGCCTAGCCTGACCGAGCCGCAGGTGCGGCACAGCATAATGACATCGGGGAAGTCTCAATGAAATCCACCTACATCAGCGCGTTTGCCGTGGCTGCCGTTCTTGGCGGTGCCGCGCAGGCGCAGGACAAGATCCAATTCGAATACTGGTATGGCCTCGGCGGCTATCTCGGGGACGTGGTGCAGTCCACCTGCGACCGGTTCAACGAAAGCCAGGACACCTACGAGATCACTTGCGTGGGCCAGGAAGGCTACGCAAACGCCGTGCAGAACACCATCGCCGCTTTCCGCGCCGATGAGCATCCGACACTCGTGCAGGCCTATGACGCCGGCACGGCCGACCTGATGATGTCAGGCGAATTCTACTCGGTCACCAAGATGATGGACGACTTCGACATCGAGATCGATTGGGACGATTACTTTCCGGGGATCGCCAACTACTACGCCGCCTCGACGGGGGAGCTGTTCGCGATGCCGTTCAACTCCTCCACGCCGATGATGTATTACAACATCGACGACCTTGAAGCGGCGGGCTTCGACGCGCCGCCGGCCACCTGGGAAGCGTTCGAGCAACTGCTCGTCGCGCTCGAAGAGGCACAGCCGGAAAAGTGCAACTACGCCTATGCCCCGTCGACATGGATCGATCTCGAGCAGCTCTCGATGGCTCACAACATTCCCGTCGCGACCAAAAACAACGGCTATGACGGGCTGGACGCGGAATACGTCTACAACACCACCCAGCATGTCACTCACATGGAGAACATCAAGCGCTGGCACGACGAGGGGTTGCTGGAATTGCGCACCTCTCAGGGTGGCCTGAATGCGCGCGACAGCTTTGCCCAGAATGAATGCTCGTTGTATTTCGGCTCCATCGCCGGGCACCAGACCGTGCACAACACCGCATCCGACGACATGAACTGGGATGTCGAAATGCTGCCCATCTACGAGGGCTTCGAGCGTCACAACACGGTCGTTGGTGGCGCCGCGCTCTGGGTGCTGTCGGGCAAGACGGAGAATGAGTATCGCGGAGCGGCCGAATACCTCAAGTTCCTCGCCACGCCGGAATCGTCGATCTACTGGTCGACCAATACCGGCTACATCCCGGTCAATGACACCGCCTACCAGGCGATGCTGGAGCAGGATTTCTGGGCCGAAGAGCCGTATGCCGGCCGCGAAAAGGCGATCGAGTCGCTCACCTACACCGAACCGACAGAGCTGACCGGCGGCATCCGGCTGGGCGGATTCATCCAGGCGCGCAGTGAATGGGTGAACGAGGTCCAGGCGGCGCTGGGCGGCGACAAGACGATGCAAGAGGCCCTCGATACCGCGGTCGAGCGGTCCAACGCGGTCCTGCGTCGCTTCGAGCGCACCTATCGCGGCAAGGAACTGCCCTGATCCGAAGGGTCCGTCGGCCGCCGCCTTCAGGGCCCGAGTTACACTCATCCCGTCCCGGGTTTTCCGGGGCGGGCCGTCATCCAAAACAGAGGGTCCGCGATGCGACGCGCCTATTTCAGGAACAACTGGATCGCCGCACTGGTGGTGGCTCCGCAGCTTCTGATCATCTTCGTCTTCTTTTACTGGCCGACCAGCCAGGCGCTTTACTGGGCGTTCACCTTCGAACAGCCCTGGGGTGGCGGCAACGAATGGGCGGGGTTCGAGAATTTTCGCAACCTGCTGACCGATGACCGCTATTGGCATTCGATCCGCGTTTCGATTGTCTACGCTGCTGGCGCCACGGTGCTGTCGATGTCGGCGGCCCTGATCCTTGCGGTTTTCGCCGACCGCCAGCTGCGCGGCTATCGCGCCTACCGAATCGGGGCGATCTGGCCCTATGCCGTCGCCGCGCCCGCCGTCGGGCTGGCGTTCCGTTTCATTTTCAACCCCAGCGCCGGGGTGATGTCCTATGTCAACGAGGCCTTTCCCGGCTTCTGGGATCCTATCCTGAACGGCGATCACGCGCTGATCATGGTGATGATTGCCGGGGCGTGGAAACAGGTCGCTTACAATTTCATCTTCTTTCTGGCCGGTCTGCAGGCCATTCCCCGCTCGCTGATCGAAGCCGGCGCCATGGACGGGGCGTCGATCCTGCGCCGGATGCGCGATATCCAGCTGCCGCTGCTGGCGCCGACCTTCTTCTTCGTGCTGGTGATCAACATCAATGACAGCTTCACCGACAGTTTCGGCATCGTCGACACCATGACCGCCGGAGGGCCGGCGCGGGCCACGAACCTGATGGTCTACAAGATTTACGTCGACGGGTTCCGGGGGCTCGATTATTCGGGCGCCGCCGCGCAATCGATCATCCTGATGCTTCTGGTGATCGCCCTGACCGTCGTCCAATTCCGCTACATCGAACGCCGGGTGCATTACACATGACGCAAACCGATCTTCCCCTCGTCGCCGCCGAGACGCCCCGCAACCTGTCCGCCCGCAAGCCTCGCCGCCCGGGACTGGTGGAGAACACGCCCGGCCTCGACATCGCCACGCATGTGATCCTGCTGCTGGGCATGTTCATGCTGCTGTTCCCAATGTATCTGGTGTTCAACGCCGCAACCCAGACACTGCAGGAGGTCAACGCGATCCCGTCACGGCTGACGCCCGGCGACCAGCTCTGGACAAATATCCAAGAGGCGTGGGTGACGCGCGACTTCGGACAGAAATTCCTGAATTCGCTCATCGTGGCAGTCGGCGTGGTCACGGGCAAGGTGGTGATCGCCTGCATCACCGCCTTCGGCATCGTGTTCTTCGACCACCGGTTGCGCATGCCGATCTTCTGGGCGGTGTTCATCACGCTGATGCTGCCGCTGGAAGTTCGGATCGTTCCCACCTACGCGGTCGCGGCCAATGCGCTGATGCCGTTTCAGGCGATCCTGGACTCGACCGGGCTCAGCTGGCTGATCAACACGGTTTCGGGCATCGAGGTCAATCTCGAATGGCGTATGCTCAACAGCTACACGGGTCTGATCCTGCCGCTCATCGCCACCGCCACCGGCACGTTTCTTTACCGCCAGTTCTTCCTGACCATCCCCGACGAACTGGTCGAGGCCGCCAAGATGGATGGCGCCGGTCCGCTACGCTTCCTGTGGGAGATCCTGGTGCCCTTGTCGCGCACCAACATCGCGGCGCTGGCCACCATCATGTTTGTCTTCAGCTGGAACCAGTATCTCTGGCCGCTGCTCATCATCACCGACCCGAGTTACGGCGTGGTGGCGGTCGAACTGGGCAAGCTGGTGCCGGACGCCAATACGACGGGCGGCGATATTCCGAAATGGAACATCGCGATGGCCGGCACGCTGATCGTGACGATCCCGCCGATCATCGTCGTCGTCTTCATGCAGCGCTGGTTTGTGCGCGGCCTTATCAACACCGACAAGTAGGAGCCAAGACATGGCCGATATCGACATCCGCGAAGTCCGCAAGTCCTATGGCAAGGACGAAGTGATCCACGGCGTCAACCTGCACATCGCCAATGGCGAATTCGTGGTCATCCTCGGCCCCTCGGGCTGCGGCAAGTCCACGCTGCTGCGCATGATCGCGGGGCTGGAAGACATAACCGACGGGGAGGTCGTGATCGGCGGATCCGTCGTCAACGACCTGGAGCCGCGGTACCGAGGCTGTGCGATGGTGTTCCAGAACTACGCGCTCTACCCGCATTTCAACGTGGCCGACAATATCGGCTACGCGCTCAAGGTCGCCGGCGTGAAAAAGGCCGAACGCATGGAGAAGGTCGCCGCCGTCGCGCGCTCTGTCGGGCTTGAGGACTTTCTGGACCGCAAGCCCGGGCAGTTGTCGGGCGGCCAGCGGCAGCGCGTGGCGATGGCCCGCGCGATCATCCGCGAACCCGGCGTTTTCCTGTTCGATGAGCCCCTGTCGAACCTTGACGCAAAGCTTCGGGTCCAGATGCGTCATGAAATCCGGCGCATCCACAGCCGCATCAAGGCGACCAGCGTCTTCGTCACCCACGACCAGCACGAGGGAATGACGCTGGCCGACCGGATGGTAATCATGAACAAGGGCACCATCGACCAGGTGGGCACACCGGCCGAAGTCTACCGGTATCCCGCGACGATCTATGTCGCGGGGTTCATCGGCTCCCCGGCGATGAACTTTCTGCCGGGCGAGATCGCTGCGGATCGCGCGGCGGTGATGCTCGGCGATGGCACCGCCATCCCGATCCCCGCGCAGGTCGCCCGTAACCGGGACCGGCAGATGGTCACGCTGGGCCTGCGGCCCGAGGATTTGACGCTTGGCGATGCGGGGGCCGGGACCGTCACCGCGCAGTTCGAATTCTATGAGGAAACCGGCGCCGCCGGCCTGTACCATCTGCTGATCGAGGATCTGCCGTTCCAGGTTCTGACCAAAGAGGCGCGACCGGTGCAAGAGGGCGCGCCGGTCGGTGTTGCCTTCGATTTCGACAAGCTGCACCTGTTCGACTCCGACAGCGGACAGCGGATCGACCTGCGGACCGAAACACGCGTTATGGAGGCGGCACAATGAAGCTCGCCAGCTACAACATCCAGTACGGCAAGGGCAAGGATGACCGCTATGATCTCAACCGCATCGTGGCAGAGCTTGGTGAGCCCGATCTGATCGCGCTGCAGGAAGTGGAGACGTTCACCCGGCGTTCCGGAATGGTGCACCAGGCCGAAGAGATCGCTGCGCGGCTGCCTCACATGCACTGGGTCTATGGGCCCGGTATCGACCTCGATGCCTCCGAAGTGGTTGACGGTCATCCGGTGCACCGCCGCCGCCAGTTCGGCAACATGGTGCTGTCGCGCTGGCCTATCCTGTCCTCGATCAACCACACCCTTCCCAAGATCGCGCTGCATTCGGTCTTTCATCTGCAGCGCACGCTGATCGAAACGGTGATCGACGCGCCCTCCGGCCCGCTGCGCTTCTGCTCGATCCATCTCGACCACGTCTCGCCGGACACGCGGCATGACCAGGTCACCTACATGATGGATATCCTGCTGCGCGGGCATGAACGCGGCGCATCGGCGGGCGGAATGGCCAATGCGGACTGGGCCGATGCCACCATGCCGCCGCAGCCGATGACGGCTATCGTCATGGGCGACATGAACTTCGAACCCGACGGCCCGGAATACACCCGGCTCGTAGGCGACCTATCGCAGAACCACGGCCGCACGGTCCGCGCCCACGGGCTCGCCGATGCCTGGGTGCTGGCGGGCCATGACGAAGCGGCCGGCGACACCATTCCCCGCGACGGCCGCGCGGCGCGGCGGATCGATCATTGCTTCCTCACCACCGACCTGGCCGAAACCGTGAAAGAGGCGCGGATCGGCGAGGCGGCGCAGGGCTCCGACCACCAGCCGATCTTCGTCACGCTCGACCGCGCCTGATGCGCGCCCCGACGCTGTCCTCGGCCCGCGCGCGGATGGGCGATCTGCGCGCGGTGCTCGCGATCCCGGCGTTTCGCGACTACCAGATCGGCAATCAGGCCCACACCGTGGGTTTTTGGATGCAGCGCATCGCCGTGGGCTGGACGACATGGCAGCTCACGGGGTCCGAGGCCTGGCTGGGCGCGGTCGCCTTTGCCGAGCTGTTCCCGTCGATCTTTACCGCGCTCTGGGGCGGGCGGCTGGCGGATCGGCACCCGTCGATGGCGGTGCTCATGTGGGTCGAGATCGCGACCGCCGGGGTATCGCTCGCGCTCGCCGCGTTGTGGGCGCTGGGTTTGCTGACCCCTTGGCTGATCGTGCTGCTTATGGCGGCGCTCGGGGCGCTGTCCGGGCTGGCCCTGCCGGCGCGCTTGTCGATGGCCTCTTGGCTGGCGCCGCCCGCGCTGCTGCCGTCGGCGCTGGCGATCAACTCGACCGGATTCAACCTTGCTCGGTTCCTTGGGCCGGCAGTGGCGGCGGCGATGATCGCCGTGGGCTGGCTTGGGGCGGTCTATCTCGTGACCACGTTGACGACCCTGGCCTTCGCTCTTGCGCTGTGGCGTTTGCGGGCTGTGCCTCGGCAATCGCCGGCGCGCGCGCCGCTGCCGCCGGCGACGACATGGGAGGTGTTCCGCGCCGTCGCCTTGACCCCCGTGGTGGCCGGGGTCATCGCGTTGCAGTTCGCCCAAGGCTTGCTGATCCGCCCGGCCTCGGAACTGTTCCCTGCCTTCGCCGAAGAAGTGTTCGCGCGCGGGGCGCAGGGCCTCGGGGCGCTGAACGCCAGCCTCGGCGTCGGCGCCATCGTCGGTGCGTTGGTCCTGTCCGGGGCGCGGGCGCCACGGGCGGCCCTGCGCCAAATCCTTAAACACAGCCTGATTTTCGCGGTGTCGCTTCTGGCCTTTGTCGCCACGCAGACCTACTGGCTGGCGCTGGCGATCCTGGTGCTGCACGGCATGGCCATGTCGGCCTCCAACATCGCTGCGCTAGCCTTCGTGCAGCTCAATACGCCGCAGGAACGGCTTGGACGGGTGCTCAGCTTGTACACCATCGTGTTCCGCGTGAGCCCCGCGCTGGGTGCGCTCGCCTTCGGGGTGCTGGCCGAAGCGGCGGGGCTGATGGCCTCCGGGCTTCTGCTTGGTGGACTGGGATTGATGATGACAATTGCGCTGGGGGTCTATGTCAGCCGGCCTGCAGCGCTCGAACGGGTGATGCAATGAACCAGATGGATATCCTGACCGGCGCGTGTGCCGCCGATACACCGCGCCCGCCCGGCGGGCTTGCGAAATTCGACGCGGATGGCGCGGTGCGCCGCACACCGGGCCTGACAACGCTGTGCCATATTGATCGAAGGTCCGAGGCCTTCGCCGCGCTGGTCAAGGCGCAGAATCTGCTGAAGGCCGGACCGCATGCGGACGGATTTGCCTGGTTGCCGCCCGACAGTTTTCACATGACGGTCTGGGACGGCGTGATCGACCATCGCCGGGGCCCTGGCGACTGGCCTTGCCACCTGCCCACAAACGCGCCCATTGACACGGTCGCAGCCGATTTTGCCCGCAGGCTCGACGGGTTCGCCGCGCCGCCGCGCTTTGTCATTCGCGCAACAGAGATCCGTGCCGGTTTTTCGGTCCGGGTCATCGGCGCCGACCCGGAACAGGAAGCCGCGCTTCGCGGAACGCGCGACGCGCTGTCCGAAAGGCTCGGCCTGCGCCGTACCGATCATGGGAGCTATCGCTTTCACATCACGCTGGGCTACCCGCTCCGCTGGCTGGAGTGGGATGCGGCGGCCTAGGTGGTGGCGCGCTCGGCCGATGCCTTCGCGCTGGCAGCCGACCGGCTGGAACGGATAGAGATCAGTCCTGTCGAATTCTGCCGGTTCGAGACCATGTATCGCTTCGACCCGCTTCGCATGCTGTGATCCCTTGCACCGGCAATGGCGGTCCGGGCGCTCTCCGTGTTGTGCCGGACCCTGTGCCGGCTCGTTCCGCCAATGGCAATCGCTGCGGCTGAGCGCCAACTGATCGGTTGTCCAGCGCCCGCGTGTCATACCCGCCAGGCCAAAAGCCGGCGTTCCGCCCAGGCGATGCCCGAACTGGTCACGACTCCCAGGGCCGACAGGATCACCACCCCGGCAAACAGCCGTTCCAGATCGTAGAGGGAACCGGCCTGCAAGATGTAGGCACCGATACCGTACTGGGCGCCCAGCATCTCGGCCGCGACGAGCAGAATGATGCCGATGGCCAAGCTGACGCGCAGGCCCGACAGGATGCCGGGCAGCACGATCTTGCGCAGGATCGAGCCCCACGCCAGGCCAAAGCTCTGACCCATGCGGATAAGCGTGCGGTCGACGTTGTCCACGGCGCCATAGGTGGACACCACCGTGGGCGTGAAGATGCCAAGCGCAATGAGCGCGTATTTGCTGCCCTCCTCGATGCCGAACCGGATCACGAACAGCGGCAACAGCGCAATCTTCGGGATCGGGAAAAGCGCCGCCACCAGCGGCACCAGCCCGGCACGCAGGATGCTGAACAACCCGATCAGCACCCCGACCACGATACCGGTGCTCACCCCCATCGCCGCGCCAAGGACCAGTCGGGTCAGCGACGGTGCCATGTGGGTCCAAAGCATGCCGCTGGTCCACAAGTCGCTGAATGTCGCCAGCACGTCGGACGGGCGCGGCAGCGTCAGGTTGGAAATCCACCCGGCGCGCGTGCCCCATTACACCAAGGCGATCAGGACCACGAAGGTGGCGATGCCGACACCGCGCACCCGCACGGGGCGGAATCCGCCGCCGCGATAGGGCACCGAACGCGCGCCGTTGTCGGTCGTGTCGCCCTGTGGAGCGGTGCGCTCAGGCATCGGCAAGCTCCGCGTCGGCGGCGGCCGCCTCGTCGCGCATCAACTGCCAAAGGCGCGCCTGTTGTTGGTCCAGCGCCGGGTCGCCCAAGCGGCGCCGGCCAAGCGGTGTGTCGATCTCGACGATCTCGCGGATCACGCCGGGCCGGCGCGACAGCACCATGATCCGGTGGCCCAGGCGCACTGCCTCGGCCAGGTTGTGGGTGACATAGACGGCGGTGAACGGCTCTCTTGTCTATAACGAGACAAGATCATCCATCAGAAGCTCGCGGGTCTGGCTGTCGAGCGCCGAAAGCGGCTCATCCATCAGCATGACGGCCGGAGAAACGGCCATCGCGCGGGCGATGGCGACACGCTGCTTCATGCCGCCCGAAAGCTGCTTGGGCAGGGCGTCGCGGAACTCGGTCAGGCGCGTGCGCGCCAGCACGTCGTCGATGATGCGGGTCATCTCGGACCGCGTCAGGTGTTTGTCTTCCAGCACCAGCCGGATGTTGCCTGCCACGCTGCGCCGGGGCAGCAGCACGAAGTCCTGGAAGATGTAGGTCAATGGGTTCAGGCAGCCCACGGGCTGCGCCCCTTGTTGCAGAACCGCGCCGCGCTCGGGCACCTCGAGCCCGCCGAGAAAGCATGAAGATTTGATGACCGGCGTTGTCGACCTGGCGCGGATAGGGCACAAGCGATCAGGTTAACAGCGTGACCATAGCGGGGGCTGCGTGAGTATCGTCATTTCCGGCCTGTGCAAGGCGTTCGGCGGCCAGGCCGCTGTCGATGGGGTTTCAATAGACCTTGCGGCAGGCGAATTCCTGGTGGTTCTGGGTCCGTCGGGCTGTGGCAAGTCGACATTGCTTCGCCTGATCGCCGGCCTCGACCGTCCCGATACCGGGGAGATCCACATCGACGGGCAGTGCATCGCCGGGCCGGGAATCCAGATGCCTCCAGAGGACCGGGCCGTGGGCGTCGTCTTCCAGTCCTACGCGCTCTGGCCGCACATGAGCGTGCGCGACAACGTGGCATTCCCGGCCGAGGCGCGCGGGCTGTCGCGGGCCAAGGCGCGATCCGAAGCCGACAACCATCTAGCGACGGTAGACCTCACTGGATTCGCGGACAGGGTGCCGGCGGCCCTGTCGGGTGGACAAAGACAACGGACCGCCCTGGCGCGCTGCCTTGCCGGGGGCGCCCGCACAATCCTGATGGACGAGCCGCTGGCAAATCTCGACCCGCATCTGCGGGCACGGATGGAGGCCGAGATTGCCGGGTTTCACCGCGAAACCGGGGTGACGACGTTGTATATCACCCATGACCAGCGCGAAGCGATGGCGCTGGCCGACCGCATCGCCGTCATGGACCGTGGCCGGTTCCTGCAGGTCGCGCCACCCCAAGAGATCCACGACCGCCCGGTCAGCGAAAGCGTGGCGCGGTTCATCGGGCGTGCGGCGGTGCTTGACGCGGCGATAGACTGGTCCAGTGCGGCTTTGACGGCGCAGGTGGGTCCCTTTTGCGCTATCGCGGAAGGCGCAACACAGACAGGGCCGGCACGCATCGTTATCCGGCCCGGCGATGTCACACTGACTGATCCGGGTGGCGCGGACGCCCCCGCCTGCCTGCGCGATGTCTTCTATCGCGGCGGCACATGGGAAGCCCTGGCCGAGGTGGAGGGACTCTCCGAGCCGGTGCCCGTATCGGCCGCCAGCCCGCTGCGCAATGGTGACAGGCCGGGCCTGTATTTGCGTTCGGCCTGGGTTCTGCCGGGCTGAGCGCTAGTTCAGAGCCGCCAAGGCACCACGCCGGATGGCAGGTGCCGGCCAGCCCGGTCAAGCGCCAGCATCAGACCCACCGTCGCCAGGACCGTGATGCAGGACATCGCCGCCGCGAGCGTGGTATAGCCGCCATCCTCGTAGTTGAAGATCGTCGTTCCGATTGTCTCGTTGCCGGTCGACCACAGCAGCGCCGACACCGTGACTTCGTTATAAGCGGTAAGGAACATCAGGATTGCGCCAGACGCCGCCGCAGGCGCAAGAAGCGGGCCGAAGATCCGCCGGATCCGCTGTCCGAAGCGGGCCCCCGACACCCGGGCCGCATCGTCGAGCGCCGGGTCGAGCTGCCCGAAGGCGGCCGTTACAGGTTTGAGCGCGATCGACAGGAAGGCCGTCAGGTAGGCAAGAAAGATGATGCCGAGCGTGTTGTAAAGCGACAGGCCGATCACTGGCAGCGGCCGGATGAAGGCCAGGATGAACGCCACCGAGATCACCAGCCCCGGGATGGCGTAGCCCAGATCGGCCAAGGTCGCGAAAGCCGTGCCGACGCGCCGGGGCAGCCAGGCCGCGCGGCCCAGGAAATACGCGATCAGCACCGACACGCCCGCCAGTACCGCCGCTGCGGCACCCGCCGTCAGCGTCGAGTTCAAGAAAGCGCGCAAGGTCGAGGCTTGCCGGAACAGGATTTCTGCAAAGTTCGACAGGGTCATGGTGTCGGGTGTCAGCGGCAATCCGTATGTGCGCACCAAAGCCGTCGCCGTGAGCGCCGCCAGAGGCAGCAGCAGCGTGGCCGCCACGTAGACGAACAGTGCGCCCGCAACCAGCGGCCGTCCCCGGCCCAACATGATCTGAAGGGGGGGCTGTGGCGGGCCGGTCACCTGCGCGCGCATCCGACGCGCCAGCCACATCTGCACCGCGATGGCGAGGCAGGCCACGGCAGCAAGAATGATGGCGATGACCGCCATGTCGGTCAGCACGCTTGGCCCGAAGCTGGACAGGCGGCGCCAGATCAGCACGGGCAGGGTGGTGTAGCGCGCCGGAATGCCAAGGATCGCCTGTATTCCGAAATTTCCCAGCGCCGAGACAAAGGCCAGCATGAAACCCGCGACAAGCGTCGGCGCCAGAAGCGGCAGCAGGATACGCCGCAGCAGCCGGACGGGCCTTGCGCCGGCGATGCGCGCGGCCTCGACCATCTCGCGCGGCAGGCTCTTGAGCGCGGCGAGGACAACGAGGAAAACCAGCGGCATGTGCTGGACCGTCAGCAGGAGCATCACGCCGAACGGGGTATGGAGCGGATGTGGGCTGCCCGCCGGCGGGGCGATCCCCAGCGTGGTGAGCACCGGGCTGCCGGGGCCGAGCGCCTGAACCCAGGCGATTGCGGTGACCTGCGGCGGGATCATCATCGGCAACAACAGCAGGAACACCCACACGCCCTTGCGCCGCACATCCGTCAGGCCCATCACCAATGCCAGCACGGTGCCGATCAGCGTTGCCACAAGCGCGGAGACGGCCGAGGATTCAAGGCTGTTCCAGGCTGCACGCTGCACCGACCGGCTGCCAAGCGCGTCCACCAGGGGTCCGAGACCGGGAACGCCCCCCTCGCTCAGCCCGACCCGCAGCAGCAGTCCCAGCGGGAAGACGAAGAGCGCCAGCCCGAAAAGCACCAGCGCGGCGAGGGTCACCCCTTCGCCGCGCCGCATGTCAAAAAGCGCGCGTGGCCGCGCCATGTCAGCCTCCGAAGATGTCAATGAAGCGCTGCTTGTTCTCCATGTCGTTTGCCAGTGCCTGCGCCGGGTCGAAGTCGATCAGCTTGATCTCGTTGCGCGGCGGAAAGCCTTCGGGCGGCGTGATCGCCGGATGCGCCGGCAAGTAGCCCTGATCGGCCGCCAGTTGCTGGCCCTCGGGCGACAGCAGAAAGTCGATGAAGGCTTTCGCCGCGTCGGGATTGCGGGCGGTGGACAGGATCGCCGCAGGCTCAGTCACCGCTGACACGCCTTCCTCGGGGAAGACGAATTCGACTGGTGCACCGTCCAGCTTGTTGCGGATCGGCAGGAAGTCCACGACGAAGCCGTAGAGCTTTTCACCGCCCGCCACGGCCCTGTAGGTGCCGCCGTTGCCACCCTCGGGGATGGCGCCCTGATCGGCGAGGCCTTCATAGAGGTCCCACCCCAGATCGGGATGCGCCGTCAGCGCGGCCATGTGGATGGTCGCGGCCCCCGAAGTGAGCGGCGAGGGCATGGCGATCTGGCCCTGCGCTTCGGGCTTGAGCAGGTCGAGATAGCTCGACGGGATCATCTCGGCGGCGGTGTTGTAGACGATGCCGGTGGTGATCAGCTTGGTCGAGAAGTAGTGCCCCTCATCATCCATGATCGCCGGGTCGTAGGCGGAAATGTCGGCCTCGGGATAGGCCATCAGGCGGCCCTCAGCCTCGAGCCCCTCCATCGTGACCATGTCGGCGATCAGAAGAACGTCGGGCTGCGCGTTGCCCGCTTCGAATTCAGCGCGCAGCTTGGCCATCACGCGGGTGGTGCCGTCGCGGAACCACTCGACCTCGACGTCGGGATGGGCGGCCTGGAAGGCATCGACCGTCGCTTGCGCGTCAGCATTGGGCTGCGAGGTATAGAGCGTCAGTGTGCCGGAGACGTCCTGTGCCGCCAGCGGCGCGCCGACGACGGCTGCAAGGGCAGCGACGGAAAACATACGGGTCATGATGGTGGCTTCCTCTTTTCATGGGTCTCAGTGGCGCCTGTTTAGATCCTGCATGTGTCGTTTTCTTGAATGTCGGCGCAAGCCCGTTCAATGCCAAAACCTGTCGATTGAGTTGGAAAAGGCGTCCCGAACCCTTGGGGCAACGGGACAGCGGAAATTGGTCGGTCCAGACCCCGATCCCGGTTCAATGGCGGGTCGTGGCAATCGGTGGGAAAATCTGGCTTGCCGTCGCTCGACCACTCCACATGCCGCAAGATGCACGAATGGCAGAAATGCGAAAATCGAGGCGAGATGCGCGTGGCATGATCGTCGGAACGCTTTACAGGAAACTGGATCATGCGATCACGTCGCGGAAAGCGGTGATCAAAGGGACTGTCTAAGGTATTGCCGCCTGCTTGAACTCAGACATCGTCGAGATCGATCCGATCTGCGATCTCCGGCGCGATCAGCCCGGCGTGCAGTGCCAAAAGGATCAGCTTTGCGTCCAGCGTGTCACCGTCATCTAGTGCGGCTTCCACGCGGGTGTCGATGCGATCGGCATCCTGCGAGCTGTTGCTGGTCGCAAACTGTTCATGCCCGAGCATGCAATAGGCCAGCAACTGTGAGGCCTCGGCGAAAGCCACGTCCTGATTCCTGGGGCCGTCCTCCCGCGTGTTGAGCCTTATCACGGTCAGCTTGACGGGCTCCGGCACAAGTAGCGGATGCACGCCGGATCCTCGGAGCGCGTCATCAAGGGCGCGGATGGCGGCAGAGGGACCCAGCATGTCGAAAAGGCGAAACATGGGGGCGGTCCTATCAGGTTTTCGGCGCGCCGACATCTCTATTTCGGCATGCCGGTGGATGATGCGCGCGGTGATCCGCGCCAGCAGATATGTCTCTTGGGTCTTGACGTTGCGCGCCGAGGAACCGAGCCGTGCCATTGGCCAGAACGCGATCGGTCTTGTCCGCACTCTGGCAGGCATGCCCTGCGTTGCAGCGGTTTTTCTTCATCCGGGCTGTCGCCTTCGTGCTCAGGTTCCAGACCCTAGGACGCCTGTCTTGCCTCGCGCCGTATTATGATGATCCCGCTGGCAGCGATGATGGCCGCCCCCGATATTGTCCAGGCCATTGGAATGTCGCCCCAGATCAGCCAACCCAATCCGGTGGCCCATATCAGCGCCGTGTAGTCGAACGGGGCAACGATAGCGGCGGGCGCCATGCGAAAGGCTTGTCCGATCAGCGCGAGGCCAAGGCTTCCCGAGACGGCGATCCCGACGAACAGCCCGAGATCGCCCTGCTGAACCGGGCTCCAGTTCATGACGGCAAAGGGCGCTGCGTAAATCATTGGAAACAGCATGGCGAAGAGCATCATGGTCCAAAGCCTTTCGGCGCGGTCGATCCAACGCGCACTGATCATGAAGACGGCATAGCACAGTGCCGTTCCGACTGGCAGAATGGCGGACAACTGGAACGCAGCGCTGCCGGGGCGCACAACCACGAGAACACCGACGAACCCCAGAAGCACGGCGCCCCAGCGCCGCCAACCGACATGCTCGCCCAGAAGTGGCACCGAAAGCGCGGTTATGAAGATCGGGGCCGAAAAGACCAGTGCCGTTGCCTCGGCCAGGGGCATATAGATCAACGCCGTGAAATACAGCGCAGCGCCCGCGACCATCAGCGCCCCGCGCAGGGCATGCAATCGAAGGTGCCTTGTGCGCAGGCTGGCTGTGCCGAAGGCGGTCAGTATCACGGCACCGATAATCGGGACCGCGATCAGATTGCGCAAGAACACGATCTGAATCGGCGTGTAGCGATCGGTCAGAAGCTTGGCGATCGCATCGTTGATCACCAGAAACGCCACGCCGGCGCAGATGGTCAGGATTGCCAGCGGTGTTTCGCGGGCGTTCAAGGCAGCGAGAGTGCGCATTCCGGTTCCATATCAGATAATTGGCCTGACCGGGCTATCAGATACACCGGATGGATACGAGCCTGTCGTGTTCCATGCCCCGCGTCTCCGGGCCTTGAGAGCCAACGGGTAGAGCATGGGGCTGGTCTTCATCACCAACGATTTGCGGTTGATCTTTTCCACTTGTGACCGGCTTCTCGTGCGCTGTGCCGGGCGTTGCTGGATGCGGGCGCCCCGAGGAGATCGCAGCGCAGCCGCGCGCGCCCTGAAAAGCGGGCCTACGTCCTTCAGAGCCACCTTCAGTGGCAACCGACCCGGGGATTCACACGCTGCCGAGCGAGCGGCGCAAGCGGATATCGGTCGGCAGCTTGACGCTGGCCGGGGAGGTTCTCTCACGCAGCATCTCGATCAACATTTCTGCCGCGCGGCGCCCCATTTCGCGGTGGGGCACATGCACGGTGGTCAGTGCTGGTTCGGCCAGCATGGCGATCTCGATATCGTCAAAGCCGGTGATCGACACATCACCCGGCACGTCGAGACCCATGTCACGCGCCGCGCGGAGGGCCCCGATGGCCAGAACATCGTTGACGCACATGACCGCGGTGGTTTCAGGGGCCGAAGCCATTACCTGCCTGAATGCGATTTCACCTCGCTCGATTCCGTAGGGCGTCTCGATCAATGTCATCGCGTCGACCGGCAAACCCGCTTCTGACATGACCTGGCGAATGCCCTCGACCCGGCCGCGAGCGCGGTCATTGGATGCGGTCGGCGCCGTGATACAGGCGATGTTGCGGTGGCCTTTACCGATCACGAGACGGGCGAGGTCCCCCATGGCCGCGCGGTTGTCAAAGCCGATGGCGGGGTGATCCTTCTGTTTCGAATAGGACCATGCGATAAGCTTCGGTACGGCGCGCTGCGACAGGAAGTCATAGAGCTCCGGGCTCCTGTCGTACCCGATGAGCAGAAGGCCATCGGCACCGCGGGCCACCAGCGCGCGCACCTGTTCCTCTTCCAAACAGGCCTGGTATGCGGAGGAGGAAATGAGAAGCGTTTTCCCGTGGCGTCCCAATTCTTCCTGAAACGCCTGGATGCCCCGGGCGAAGACGGCGTTTTCCATCGTGGGAATGACAGCACCTACCGTGTTCGTCTGTTTGGCCGCCAAGGCGCGGGCCCCGAAATTCGGAGCGTAGCCAAGGTCTGAAACGGCCTTGAGCACCCGCTCCCGCGTTGCGCCCGATACCAGATCGGGTGAGTTGAGGCAGCGCGAGACGGTTGCCGTCGACACATCCGCGCGCCGGGCAACGTCGGCCAGTGTGGGAATGGTGGGTCCGGTCGGTGAAACGGCCATGGAGCAGGTGCTTTCCTTGCAGCCTCGAGGTGCCTTTCGGGGGGCGAGTGGGGCGAAGGTGCTGCCACTGTTCGGTCCCGCAGGCAACGATCACCGCTATCAATAACGGACTCCCGTATGTTTTGGAAGCCGGATGAAAGGGCTTGCATGAAAATATGTAAGCGCTTACTTTTTTCTTGATTCGCCGGAATTTCGGGCGGCAGGGAGGGGAAATGCCGTACATTGTTGCGCTTGTTCTGGTTGCAATGTTCACCGTGAATGTGACCGTCAGCGCGTTGGGGAATGCACCCGCCGTAGGCAATGTGGCCGAGATGGTGATCCTGCTTGCGGCGGCGGTCGCGTACTCGGTGGGCATTCTCAGGAGCGAGGCCCGCGAGAAGACCCGCAAGGAGGCGGATGAGACGGACCCGGCAGAAGGCCCGTCCATCAACACGGATATGCGGTAAGGCCGATCTAACGGCAAAATGATCCAAAGGGAGGACTAGACATGGATAAATCGGAACAACAGCTGGCTTCGGTCGGGCGTCGGAATTTTCTGAAATTGACGGCGTCGGGTGGGTTCACCGCCGCCATGATGGCCGGGGCCGCCGGTGTGCTCTGGTCTGATCAGGCCGTCGCACAGACCGCGGCCGAAGAGCGCGATCGCGAAGCCGCCGCCGACCATGTCATGACGCTTGCCACCGCCTATGTTCTGGGCGCGACACGCAGCTATCCGATCATGCAGCTGGATTTGAAGGAAAACATCCAGAACATGACCAATGGCAAAGTTTATGTGAAGCTGGCACCAGGGGGGCAGCTGGGTGCCGGTGGCGCGCTTGCACAAGCGGTACAAGGCGGCACGATCCAGTGCGCGCAGCACTCGCTGTCGAACTTTGCGCCCTTCGCGCCTGTCGTGGACCTGATCAACCTGCCGTATTTCTGCGGCTCGAACCAGCGGTTCACGAACCTGACAAGCTCGGACACCTGGAAGGCCGAGGTCGATCCCAAGATCGGCGCATCCGGTTTCAAGGCGCTCATGTATATCGTGATCGACCCGCGCGTTGTCGCGGTGCGCCAGGGGGGTGATGCGATCCTCACGCCGGGTGACATGTCGGGCGTCAAGTTCCGCGTGCCGGGCTCCAAGATGCTCCAGCAATACTACGGCATGGTCGGCGCGAACCCGACGCCGGTAGCCTGGGGCGAGACGCCCTCGGCGATCCGTCAGGGCGTGGCAGACGCGCTCGACCCGTCGGTCGGCGCGCTGCATGTCTTCGGCTTTGGCGAAATCCTGAGCCACGTGACATTCACGCAGGCCGTGCCGGATAGTCAGGTCTACTCGATCAACCTCGAATGGTTCGAGGGCCTGCCGGTGGATGTCAGGGAAGGCATCGAATTCGCCGGGGAGGTGACCCAGCAACAAAACCTCGCGAAGGTGCCTTCGTCCCGGTCCTATGCCATGTCGCAACTGATTGCCAATGGCGTGGAGTTCCACTCGCTCAGTGACGACCAACTGGCGGAATGGCAGGACGCGGGCGGCTACCAGAACAGTGAATGGGACGACTTCAAGACCGATCTCGCGGGCTCGATGGAGACATTCGCGAAACTCGAGGAAGCCGCCGGCACCCTTGGTCGCTACTACGTGCACGACGCGTAAACCCCCGGTCGCCGGCGCAGCCCCTGCGCCGGCGCACGCCTTCTTTCCAAACTCGCGACGGGTCTCAGCCTGGCCGCATCGGGCTTTGGTTGTCCGCACTGGAGAGCGTCATGTCAAAGATCTTCAAAGCCATCGACGAGAACGCGGAGCGCTGGCTCCTGCTTGTCTTCTACGTGATGCTCGTGGGCACGATGTTCATCGAGGTCATTCGGCGGGAGGTCTTCTCCTACTCTTCGATCTGGGGCGAAGAAATTGTCCGCTACTCTTTCATCTACCTTGCCTGGATCGGCGCGGCGGCCGCGGTCAAGGTGCGCGGTCATATCCGTATCGACGTGCTGATGCATTACGTGCCTCGGAAGGCAAAGACGCTGCTCTACATTTTCGGCGACATCGTCATGTTCGTCGTTGCCTGCATCGCGCTCTACTGGTCGTTCGAGTCGGTGCATGTTTCGTGGAAATTCAACTCGGTGACGCACGGGCTGCGGATCAGCCAGGTCTGGTTTCTCATGGCTGTGCCCATCGGCTTCTTTCTCATGATCCTGCGGCTGGTACAGAGCTTTCTTCGCGACCTTTCCGACCTTCGAGCGGGCCGTCCCGTCTACGAAGGCAACAAACTGTTCGATTGAGGGGGCTGGCTCATGCTGTGGCAACAGGTTGGCGCACCGGTACTGGAACTGGGCTGGGATTTCTACGCCTCCGTCATCCTCTTCGTGGTGCTCGTGGCATTGGCCGTGCCTGTCTGGGCCGCCATCGGCGCGGCCACGGTCCTCATGCTCGTCTGGTCTGGGGCGCTGCCGCTCAGCCTTCTGGGTGAAAAGCTCTTCTCCGGGATCGACGCTTTCGCACTGACCGCCGTTCCGCTCTTCATCCTGACAGGCGACGTGCTCGTGCGAACGGGGCTCTCGCGCAAGTTTCTCGATGTGGCCGAGGCGCTGACCTGCTGGGCCAGGGGCGGCTTCGGGGCGGCCACGGTACTGGTGTGCGGCATGTTCGCGGCAATCTCCGGCTCGGATGCGGCTGGGGCCGCCGCCGTGGGCCGCATGACGATCGACCGCCTTGTGGAATCCGGCTATCCGCGCCCCTACGCCTGCGCGCTCGTGGCTGCGGGTGCCTGTACCGGTATCCTCATCCCGCCGTCCATCGCCTACATCATCATCGGCCTCGTGCTGGGTATCGCGGTTTCCACGCTGTTTCTCGCCGCCGTGATCCCGGGCATTCTGATCCTCGTGTCGATCCTTGTGACCAACGTGGTCATGAACCGGCTCAACGCCTGGGAAGGCGGCGGTATCATGACGCCGGCGGAATGGCGGGCCAACCTTTGGCGGACGATCGCATCCGGCTGGTATGCGTTTCTCGTGCCCGGTATCATCTTCTACGGGATTTTCTCGGGCCGGCTGACGCCGACCGAAGCAGGGGCCGTGGCCGTCGTCGTGACCATCGCCATCGGCTTCATCATCGGCACGCTGAAGCTCTCCGACTTCCCTGCCATGCTGGTGGGTTCGGCCAAGGTCAACGGGGTGATCCTGCCGATCATCGCCTTCTCGATCCCGCTGGCCGAGGCGCTGGCCATCATCGGTGTGCCGCAGGGGTTTGTCGGCGTGATGACCTCGATGACCAGCAACGAATACATGCTCATTGCGATCATGGTTCTTATCCTTGTGGCGGCGGGCTGCGTGATGGAGACGACACCGAACATCGTGATCCTCGCGCCGATCCTCTACCCGCTGGCGCAGGAGATCGAGATGAACCAGATTCAGTTCTGCGTCATGATGATCACGGCCCTGGGTGTGGGATTCATCACGCCGCCTCTGGGTCTCAACCTCTTCGTTGTATCGGGCATAACCGGTGAGTCGATCCTCAAGATCGCCTACCGCGCGATCCCGTTCGTCTTCTTCATGTTGATCGTGACGCTGATGATCGCCTATATCCCGGTCTTTTCTACGTCCCTCCTTCCCGATATCTACCGATAGGACGCATAATTCCATGACACGCGAATATCTCAAGAGAGCCTCCCTGACTGCGACAAGCGGTGCCTCCGATGTGAGTGAAACGGTAAAGGGTATACTGGACGACATCGAAGCCGGTGGTGATGCCAAGGCGCTCGAATATGCTGCCAAGTTCGACCAGTACGCGGGCAATGTCATTCTGACACCCGAGGAAATCGCGCATGCCGCCGCGCTGGTGCCCGAGAAGATCAAGCGCGACATCGAATTCAGCCATGCCAATGTCAAGCGGTTTGCCGAGGCACAGAAGGCGACCTTGGCCAATGTGGAGGTCGAAGTCGTGCCCGGGCTGATTGCCGGACAGAAGACAATCCCCGTGGATGCGGCGGGCTGCTACGTGCCCGGCGGGCGCTACAGCCATATCGCGTCGGCCATCATGACAGTGACCACGGCCAAGGTGGCAGGTTGCAGGCACATCGTGGCGTGTTCGCCGCCCCGTCCAGGCGTGGGTATCGCACCGGCGATCGTCTATGCCGCGCATGTCTGCGGCGCCGACAAGATCATGGCGATGGGCGGGGTTCAGGGCGTGGCCGCCATGACCTTCGGCCTGTTCGGCCTGCCAGCCGCCAACATCCTGGTCGGCCCCGGCAACCAGTTCGTGGCCGAGGCCAAGCGCATCCTTTTCGGACGTGTCGGTATCGACATGATCGCGGGACCGACCGACAGCCTGATCCTTGCGGACAAGACGGCCGATCCGATGGTCGTGGCCACGGACCTCGTCGGACAAGCCGAGCATGGCTACAACTCGCCTGTCTGGGTCGTCACGGACCATCGGCCGCTCGCAGAAGAAGTTATGCGTCTTGTTCCCCAGCTCATCGATGACTTGCCCGAGGTGAACCGCGAGAACGCGACAGCCGCGTGGCGTGACTATGCCGAGGTGATCCTGTGCGGCGACCGTGAGGAGATGGCCGCAACCTCCGACGACTACGCGCCCGAGCACCTGACTGTCATGGCCGAGGAACTCGATTGGTGGCTCGATTGCCTGACTTGCTACGGATCGCTCTTTCTGGGCGAGGAGACGACGGTGGCCTTTGGGGACAAGGCGTCGGGTACCAACCACGTGCTGCCCACGTCGCGCGCCGCAACATATACTGGTGGCCTGTCTGTCCACAAGTACATGAAGATCGTGACCTGGCAGCGGTCCACGCCTGATGCGATGAAGCCAGTGGCGCAGGCGACAGCGCGGATTTCGCGGCTGGAGGGCATGGAGGCCCATGCCCGCACGGCAGATATCCGGCTGGCGAAGTACTTCCCCGGCGAGAATTTCGACCTGACGGCGGAAGAATAACCCATGCAGGCCAGCGCGTTGACAGATCTGAGCGGGCATGTCGCCTGTGTCACAGGTGCCAGCTCCGGGCTTGGCCGGCGCGCGGCGCAGGTGCTCAGTCAGGCAGGTGCCTCTGTCGTGGCCGTTGCGCGCCGGCCCGACGCGCTAGCCTCTTTGCGGGATGAGGCGTCGGGTCCCCTCGCGGCGCTCCCCTTCGATCTGGCGGACCGTGCGGGATTGGCTGATCTGGCCGCGCGTGCGGCCGACCCCTTCGGCGCGCCTGACATTCTGGTTCATGCTGCCGGCCTCAACACCCGCGAGACGGCGGATGCTGTCACGCCCGAGGGGTGGGACAGCACGATGAACCTCAACCTTGCCGTGCCCTTCTTCCTGTCTCAGCACATGGTGCCGGCGATGAAGGCCAAGGGGTGGGGGCGGATCGTCAATTTCGCCTCCCTGCAAAGCCACCGCGCCTTTCCTGGAGGGCTGAGTTACGGTGCCTCGAAGGGCGGGATCAGCCAACTCACCCGCGCCATGGCAGAGGCGTGGTCGCGCGACGGGATAAATGTGAACGCCATCGGTCCGGGCTTTTTCCGCACCGAGTTGACCGCCGCCGTGTTCAGCGACCCGGAGCGCGCTGCTCGCAATGCCGCGCAGACCTGCATCGGACGCAATGGAGAGCCCGAGGATATCGACGGGCCGCTGCTGTTTCTCTGTTCCGAGGCCTCTGGCTATGTCACCGGGCAGGTTCTCATGGTCGATGGGGGGTTCACGGCAAAATGAAGGCGCTGATCTATACAGGACCCCAAAAGCTGACCTACCGGGAGGTGCCCGGTCCCGCCGCGTCGGGCGATCACCACTTGATCCGCATCGACAGCGTCGGGATCTGCGGTTCGGACATGCACGCCTATCTGGGCCATGACGACCGGCGGCCTGCGCCGCTGATCCTGGGCCATGAGGGGGCGGGCACGATCGTGGGTGGGCCCCGGGATGGTATGCGCGTGACCATCAACCCGCTGGTGACCTGCGGCGCGTGCCGGTCTTGCCGCGCGGGGCGCGACAATCTCTGCACCACGCGCCAGATCATTTCCATGCCGCCCCGCGAAGGGGCCTTCGCGCAATACGTGGCCATGCCCGAGCGCAACCTGGTGGCCGTCCCCGACGGGATTTCACTGGAACAAGCAGCGCTTGCCGAACCCATCGCAGTGAGCTGGCACGCCGTGCGGCTGGGGCTCGAGGCCGCGCCAGCCGATATGCGGCAGACCGCATTGGTCATCGGGGGCGGTGCCATCGGCGTCGCCGCTGCGATCAGTCTCATCGCGCAGGACGTGGATGACGTGACGCTGGTGGAGCCCAACCCGCTGCGCCGGAGTTATCTCACGATGCACAGTCGCTACCGTGTCTGTGCGCCAGAGGATGTGGAGGGCCAGCTCTTCGACCTTGTGGTTGATGCGGTCGGCCACGATGCGACCCGTGCGGCAGCCTCCGCAGCGGCCGCTCCGGGCGGCGTGATTCTGCACATCGGTCTTGCAGGCGGTTCCGCGGGCTTTGATATCCGGCGCATCACGCTGCAGGAAATCACTGTGATCGGGACCTATACCTACACGGCACAGGATTTTCGCGACGCTGTCGCGGCCATGTTCGATGGCCGTCTGGGCCAACTCGACTGGACCGAGGCGAGGCCCCTGTCCGAGGGCGCACAGGCCTTCGCGGACATCCGCTCAGGGGCGATTGCCGCTCCCAAGATCCTTCTCAAACCAGACTGAACCGGAAAGATTCATGTCGAAACCCGTCCGTCGTCGGATCATTTCCGACGCGTGAGCGATTTTCGGATTGGAGGCTCTGGCCCATGCTCGATCAGGTTCACGCGGTTTCATTCTCCTGGCCCACGCGCCCCGTGAGCATGGCTTTAGGTTTTGTTCAACCCCTTGCCCTGTCGAGGTTTGGTCCCTCTCCGTTGATAGCATAATGCGCAGGAAAGGAGCCGAACGATCGGTACAGGAAGAATAGGAGAATTCCGCAAGGATGCTGTTCGGATCACACAGACCAAGGTCCGAATGCATCAAGTGAAGAAGGCGCTCAGCTAAACGCTAAGGCTGCTTCGTGTCGAATGTCCCGGAAAAAATGAAGGCGACGGACAAAGGGAGGAGATGAGCGCCGCCTTGCAAGTTCTGACAACTTCAGGGGGGAGGAAAGAAGCTGCCGTACCCACTAGATAGGTACGGTTATTTACCGCCACAATAGCCCTTGCTGCAGGACAGCGATGCAGCTGCGGTATTTCTCAGCGCCCAGATGTTTGCGCATCTTGTGTCCGAAGCCATCCAGAAAATATTTCCCTTGTTGATTGCCAAACCCTGTGCAAGCTTGCCGCTTATTCACGACGGCTAACCCGTCGTGCAGCTCCGCTGTCTCCGCGATTTGGGAGGAGAGCGTTGCAGACAGCGGAGCAAACTCTACCTTGTCCAACATAAATCCAGCAAACGAGGGCAGAAACATTACAGCACCGATCATCGTTCAAAAATCACCATACCCTGTCGAGGTTGAAGAGGGCAAAAATTACTTCTGGTGCGCTTGTGGCAAAAGCAGCAAGCAGCCGTTCTGCGACGGGAGCCACAAGGACAGTGGCATTGCTCCTGTCAAGTACACAGCAGATGCCAGCAAGCGCGTGTTCTTCTGCGGATGTAAACACAGCAGCAAGCAGCCGCTATGTGACGGTGCACACAGCAAATTGTAAGCTGCAACTTCCGCGTGGAAATTCATTTGCTGCGCGGCAGCGCTCAAATGATGCAGCCGGTCTATCCTTGAGCGATCCAAACAGACCCCTGTCTGAAAGACAGAAGGGCAGGCACTTATTACGCCAATACCATGTGCCAGTTGTTTCTGGACATAAACAAAGCAGTGGGTTGAAAGACGCGTCGCGCCATCCAGGTCAACACTCTTACATCACCAGACCGGCCAATAAGAGTGTAGGTGCGCGCTTGCTGACTGCAATTGCCGGGCAGCCATATCTCGACCATTCAGCGCTACATCGACGTGAATTCAGAGCAGCCGAGCGAGGTGGTCGGGCTGTTTCCCAATAGAGGCCGTCACAAGGCCAAGTCATTGACAAACTTCAACAGCCGCTTGCCGTTACCGCACGTCAAAGATCGCGCCTCGTGGCAAAGGTGCTCTTTTGTAATTTAGACGTATACTTAAGATAGTTTGCGCAATACTTAAACTGCGGGCACGCTGATGGAAAATAAGGCATTTTCATGTTTTCATATAACATTGGCATTGATCTGGGCACGGCCAATACAGTTATCGTTACAGCAAAAAAGGGTATCATTCTAGATGAGCCGTCTGTTGTTGCTTTTCACGTGTCCAAAGGGGTAAAAACTTTCTTGGCCGTGGGTGAGCATGCAAAGTCGATGCTTGGCAAGGCACCCGAAAGCATTGTTGCAAGCCAGCCATTAAGTGATGGTGTGATCGCAGACTTTGATCACGCTGAAACTATGATTAAAGAATTTTTCAAAAAGGCAATACCACGCAGCAAACACTTCAAACTAAAGGCTGTCGTCTGTGTGCCTTTCGGCGCAACGCCTGTGGAAAAAAGAGCAATACAGCAGGCCGTAAAAGCCGCCGGTGCAAGCTCCGCCGGACTGCTGGAGGAGCCAATGGCCGCAGCTTTAGGCGCGAAACTTCCAGTCTTGGAACCGAAAGGATCAATGATTGTTGATATTGGTGGCGGTACTACAGAGGTTGCAGTTGTAGCTCTTGGTGGAATAGTTGAAGCAAGCTCGATAAAGATTGGTGGCAATCATTTTGACTCTGCCCTGATTCAAAGCGTAAAGAAGAATCTTAGCCTCAAAATAGGTGGAGCAACAGCGGAGAAAATTAAGCTTCAAATTGGCTCCGCCACAGTTCACGATAAAGTCGATTGCGCAGAGCCACTTGTAATTTCCGGCGTTGGAAGCATGGATAGAGTCCCTAGATCAGCGAGCACGAAACAGCAAGACTACTGCACGGCTGTGAGGCCGTTGATCAATAGGATTGAAAGTGGCATCAGGAGCGTCCTGGAAAGAACGCCTCCGGATTTGGCATCTGATGTCTATCAAGATGGCATAACACTCACTGGCGGCGGCAGTCTTTTAAAAGAGTTGGATACGGAACTCACAAGACGTTTGAACATCCAGGTTGTTGTGGCAGAAAATCCAAAATATTGTGTTGCCTACGGTGCTGCTTGCGCCGTCGCAATGGGTAAAAAGTTCACTCACGCCATTGAGTATGACTGACCACCTTGTTCAAGGTCGACTATCTATCAGTCTATCGGATGCAAGCCGGACCCAAATTGCCGAGTCTTTTCATGCAGTCCGTATTCGCGTTGGATTTGAGTATCGTGCGCCTGGTTCCACTCGGTTGGCAAATTGGTCGTTCTTGAGAGGTGGCTCCGGAAATCTGCAAAGCCGGGATAGGTGGATTTTCCGCACAACTGGGGCATCATGCTGCCAGCGAGGAGAAGTCTCTGGTAAGACGACCACGCCGGCATCACAGCCCGGCATTTCAGACGAAAGTAGCGGTAACCGTGATCAAGGGCGAGAGCACGCTGATCGAACTGGCGCAGGATTTTGACGTTCAACAGAACCAGATCAAGCAGTGGCAGGCGAAGCTGCGAAGGGCGAGCCGGAACCGGTGGTCGACGTGAAGACCTTGCAAGCAAAGCTCGGAATTCTGACGCTGGAGAGCGATTTTTTGTCTGCTGCGTTCGACAAGGCGGGGAGGGGCGACGGGTATCACCTGCATCTTATGGCACGCGGGTTTACCTATCTTGCCGCCGTGTTGGACTGGTTCAAACGGCGGGTCCTGGGATGGCGGGTATCGATCACGCTGGAGGCTGACTTTTGCATAGAAGCGATGGAGGAAGCGCTGCCAAACCACCGCAGGCCCGAGGTCTTCAATACGGATCAGGACAGTTCACCTCGACCGACGTCATCAAGGTGTTGGCCGCTCGTGAGATCAGGAACCGCATGGACGGAAAAGACGCTGGGCGCGACAAGGTCTTCATTGAGCGCCTCTGGCGGAGCATCAAACACGCGGAAGTCTACCTGCGGGCCCATGCCAGCGTGTCCAATACCCGAAGCGGTCGCGGCGCAACAAAGGCGGAAAACCACTTGAGAAAAGACCGGCAACCGTTCAGGCACCGCGAACCACCTCCATGGAGAGCCAGCCATTCCCGAGGTGACGCCGTTACCGTTCGGCTCCCGCTCGGGACCGCGCGAACAGGGCATCACGCTGATGAGGGGCGTCGCCGTGCGGACTGCCATCGCAGTACGATCTCGGCGATCAGCAAATAGGGCACGAAAAACGCGACGACCTGGATCTGGTCGAACACCCCGGTGAACGCCTTGTTCGAGGCAATACCGCCGGTTGTCGCGTACCAAATTGCGTAATGCATGCGATAAATCCATGATCCGACCGCCAGCACGACCAAGCGCACGGCCCAGGCGAAATGACGACGCATGTCCTTGGCCAAGGCGTAATAGATTGTGTTGATCGCCGTCCAGATCATGGCGGCCCCGTAAATGGCGAACCACAGGCTCATCCACCAGCCGCCAATGGTGCCGTTCAGCGTGATATAAACGAGCCCGCCAAGCCCTGTCGCAACGGCCAGCACGAAAAGAACATAACCGAATCGCCGGTGTAGCCCTGGCCAGCGGCGACGGACAATCGGCAAGGCCTGAAGCGGGGCGCCAAAGGTCACTACGGCGCCCGCCATCATATGCAATGCGATTCCGGCATTGGCCAGGATGGTATCGTCCTGAAAGACACGCGAAATCTCGCCAGGGGCTTGGGACATCAGGCCGCGCAGGCCAAGATCGCCAGAATAGACAACGAACCAACCCGTGTTCAGGGCCAACAGCAAAAGAAGCAAAGTCGGAAGGTAACGCCGCATGACGCCCTGATAGCGCGTAACCGGTTATCGGCTCAACATGGCAAGTGGAGATACAGAAGGGTCTGGACCAGGCCATAAGTCTCGTGCGGGGGCGGTTGCTGTGGTGATCCGCTTTGGCCAATTGTCCTGTTGACACTGGGGCGCCAGCCCCTGAACATTATGCCATGCGAAAAAATTCTGATCTTGAGGGCCACCTGCGCGAAGTAAGGGACATCGCCGATCTCGGGCTGGACATGTCCGACGGCTGCCGCCTTTCGATCCGCGCCTGGATCCCTGCGGATGCCGAGGCGCGTCCTGTTCCGGCCATTGTCGAGCACCTGCCGTACCGCAAACGCGACGGGACTACGGCCCGTGACGAGATCAGCCATCCGTGGATGGCCGCGCGGGGCTATGCGGTGTTGCGCGTGGACATGCGCGGCAACGGTGACAGTCATGGGCTGATGGAGGACGAATACACCCAGCAGGAACTGGACGATGCTGTCGAGATCATCAACTGGGCCGCAAGCCAGCCCTGGTGCACCGGCAATGTCGGCATGCAGGGGATCAGCTGGGGCGGGTTCAACGGCCTCCAGGTTGCAGCGATGGCCCCCGAGCCGCTCAAGGCGATCATCACGCTCTGCTCTACGGTCGATCGTTTTGCCGATGACATTCATTACAAGGGCGGGTGCCTGCTGAATGAAAATCTCGCTTGGTCCTCGACTATGTGGGCCTATTCCTCGCGGCCGCCAGACCCTGCGTTGAGAGACGATTGGCGCGACCTCTGGATGACACGGCTGGAACACGAGCCGTTTCTCATTTCCACGTGGCTGCGTCACCAGAAGCGGGACGCCTATTGGGAACATGGCTCGATCTGCGAAGACTATCGCGCGATTGAAGCGAAGGTTCTGGCCCTGAGCGGCTGGGCCGATGGCTACAAGAACACCGTTCCGGCGCTGGTCGACAATATCGAGGGTGCCAAAGGCATTCTCGGCCCCTGGGTGCACCTTTACCCGCATATCGCGGTGCCAGAGCCAAGGATCGGTTTCCTGCAGGAGGCCAAGCGCTGGTGGGACCGCTGGCTCAAAGGTGAAGAAACGGGCGTCGAGGAGGATCCGGCGATGCGCATGTACCTGATGGAAGGCCATGCACCGTCGCGGATCAATCAACCAAAGGAGGGCATCTGGATCGCCGACGCGCAAACCGGCGGCGCGATGCGCAGTCTGGCGCTGGGTGCGGGAGGCCGGCTTGGCGGCGCGGCGACCGAGATTTCGGTGCCGGTGGCCAGCGATGCGACCTGCGGGCTGGGCGGCTCGGAATACTATGCCATCGGGCGCGGTCCGGAGCTGAGCGGCGATCAGCGCGTCGATGACCTGCACTCCGCTGTGTGGACGGGTGACACGCTGGAAAGTGCCGTCGATATCGTCGGGCAGCCAAAGCTGACCCTCAGGCTGAGCGCCGATACACAGCAAGGGCAGATCGCTGTGCGGTTGAATCATGTGCACCCGGACGGCCAAAGCACGCGGATCACTTATGGCGTGCTCAACCTCGCGCATCGCGACAGCCACGCGGCCCCCGAGCCGATGGAGCCGGGCCGATTTTATGACGTGGAGGTGGTGCTGGACCAGATCGCCTATCGCGTGCCGCAGGGGCATCGCATCGCCGTCGCGGTCTCGACCGCTTACTGGCCGTTGATCTGGCCCGCACCCGAACGAACCGCACTGACGATCACGCAAGGCGCATTGGACCTGCCCGAGCGGGCTGCCGCGACAGCGGAGGAATGGCGCTTCGAGCCGCCCGATGGCGCAGAAGGCTGGCAGACCGAAGAGCTGCGCAGCCCCGAGAATATCCGCCGCGAGACGCATGATCTTGCGACGGGGGAGGTGACGCTCGTCATCGAGGATGATTTCGGCAAGCGCCGCGATCTGGTGCATGGGCTCGTGAGCGGTGGTGTCAGCCGGGAACGATGGACGATTCGTCCGGACGATCCGCTTTCGGCGCGGGCAGAGACGCATTGGACCCAAGAGACCGAACGGGAGGGGTTGATCCTGCGCACCGAGACATATGCGCAGATGTCGAGCGATGCGCAGGATTTCCATCTCAGTGCACGGATCGAGGCCTATGAGAACGACATATTGGTGTATGAAAGGGACGTCGCCGACAAGATCGCAAGAGACCATCAGTAGGAGCCAATCCCCGATCAGGGAGGAAAACCTTGCCCTGACCGAAGGCATGGGTTTTTATTGACTGGATAATCAAGAAAAATTCCACAGCGCATCCAATACGCTGGAAAAAAACATCAACATGGAGACAGTTATGAAAGATCAACTCGACTATTTGAAGGTCAACGCTGCGTTGGGCCGTATTTCGCGCCGAGAATTCTTCGGCCGCGCGGCAGCGTTGGGTGTAACCGCGGTGGCAGCCAACACGATGCTGGCAGGAGCCGTTCGCGCGGCAGGCCCGCAAAAGGGCGGGACAATCAAAGTCGGTATTCAAGGTGGCGGTTCGGGCGATAGCCTTGATCCGGCGCTGGCCGCCAACGCGACAATGTCGCAAATCGTGCGTATGTGGGGCGAGCCCCTGGTTGAACTGGCCGATGACGGCGGGCTGAATGGCAAAGTGGCCGAGAGCTATTCTTCCTCGCCGGATGCCAAGGTCTGGACCTTCAACATCCGCCCGGACATCACCTTCTCGAACGGCAAGACAGTAACGGCGGACGACGTTCTCGCCACGATTGAACGCCACTCTGGCGAAGACACAAAATCGGGCGCCCTTGGCCTCTTGCGCGGCATCAAGTCCATGAGCGCGCCGGATGCGTCGACATTCGTGCTGGAATTGGACGCTCCCAATGCCGACCTTCCGTACCTCATGTCCGATTATCACCTGATGATCCAACCGAACGGCGGCAAGGACGACCCGACCGCCTGCATTGGCAGCGGTCCTTACACGCTGGCCTCGGCGGATATGGGTGTGCGCCTCGTGTTCGAGAAGAACCCCAACCACTGGGACAGCGCGATCGGCCATGCCTCGACCGTGGAACTCATCATCATCAATGACGACACGGCCCGCGTCGCCGCGCTGCAATCGGGTCAGGTGCATATGGTCAACCGTGTTCCTCCGCGCACGGCGGGTCTGGTCGGTCGCGCCCCGAACATCACGATCAGAAGCAAGTCGGGCCCGGGACACTATGTGTTCATCGCTCATGTCGACACGGCGCCATTCGACAATCAAGACGTCATGATGGCGTTGAAATACGCGATGAACCGCGAGGAAATGGTCGAAAAGATCCTGTCCGGTTATGGAACGGTGGGCAACGATACGCCGATCAACGCGTCCTATCCGCTTTATACCGAACTGGAGCAGCGCGCCTACGATCCGGACAAGGCGGCCTTCCACTGGAAGAAGTCGGGCCAGACGGACCCTGTCCTCCTGCGCACCTCGGACAACGCCTTCCCGGGCGCGCCGGACGCCGCGGCGCTCTTCCAGCAGACCTGTGAAGCGGCCGGCATCCCCGTCGAGATCAAGCGAGAGCCGAACGACGGTTACTGGTCGGAGGTCTGGAACGTCCAGCCCTTCTGCACCAGCTACTGGGGCGGCCGCCCGACGCAGGATCAGATGTTCACCACCGCCTATCTGAGCACGGCGGACTGGAACGACACCCGCTTCAAGAACGAGCAATTCGACCAGCTTCTCTTGGCGGCACGCGCAGAGCTGGACGAGGCCAAGCGAACCCAGATGTATGCCGACATGGGGTCGATGGTGCGCGACGAAGGTGGCCTCATCTGCCCGATGTTCAACGACTTCATCGACGGAATGAGCGACGAGGTCGCCGGATTCCGCGAAGGCACCCCGGGCTTCGAGTTGATGAACTTCTACGCGCCGATCGAAATGTGGGTCACCGCATAATCATGGGTCCTGCACTGAGACTGGTGGTCCAACGCATCGCGTTGGGCCTCCTTTTGCTCTTTCTCGTGTCGATCCTCATCTTCTGGGGCACGCTCATTCTGCCCGGAGATGTGGCGCAAGCCATTCTCGGCCAGTCTGCCACGCCGGAGGCGCTCGCCAATCTGCGCGATGAGCTGGGCGTGAACGATCCACCGCTCACCCGTTATTTCGAATGGCTCGGCGGCGTCTTGACCGGCGATCTGGGCACCGCGCTGACCAACGGCAAGGATATCGCCGAAAGCATCGGCAGCCGTCTCGAGAACACGCTTTTCCTGGCGTTCTGGGCGGCCGTGATCGCCGTTCCACTGGCGATTCTGCTGGGGCTTCTTGCCGTGCGCTACCGCGACCGCTGGCCCGACAAACTGATTTCAGGGGTCACGCTTTCGACGATCTCCATTCCGGAATTTCTCATCGGTTACGTGCTTATGTATTTTGTCGGGGTGAAGCTTGGCTGGGCGCCGACCGTGTCGATGATCCATGACGGCATGAACCTCGGGCAAAAGCTCCACTCAATTGCGCTTCCGGTTGCTGTGCTCACTCTCGTTGTTCTGGCGCACATGATGCGGATGACACGCGCGGCGATCCTCAACGTGATGCAGTCGCCCTATATCGAGACGGCGGATCTCAAGGGGCTGACGAAATTCAACATTATCTGGAAGCACGCGTTTCCCAATTCCATCTCGCCGGTCGTGAATGTCGTTATGCTGAACCTCGCCTATCTCGTTGTGGGTGTCGTTGTCGTCGAGGTGGTCTTTACCTATCCGGGCATGGGCCAGTATCTCGTCGATCACGTCTCGAAACGCGACCTGCCCGTGGTGCAAGCCTGCGGCCTGATCTTTGCGGCGGTCTATATCACACTCAATATGATCGCCGATGTCGTTTCGATCCTGTCGAACCCGAAACTGAGGCACCCGAAATGATCAAGAACATGCCTCTTTCAGCCATGATCGGGCTGTTCTTCGTCTGTCTTTATTTCGCGATGGCGATCTTTGCGCCGTGGCTTGCGCCCTATGGCATGGCAGAAGTCGTGGGCGATGTCTGGGAGCCGTCGAGCGCGGCCCATTGGCTCGGCACCGACAATATCGGGCGCGACCTGCTCACCCGGATGATCTACGGCGGGCAGACCACGATCTATATCGCCACGGCGGCGACCATCCTGTCTTTCACCATGGGCTCCGTTCTGGGCTTCCTGGCGGCGGTTCTGGGCGGCTGGGCCGACCAGCTGCTGAGCCGGTCGGTTGACCTCGTCATGTCTATCCCTTCGCTTATCCTCGCACTGGTGATCCTGTCCGTCATGCCAGTGACCGTGCCGATCCTCATCGTGGTCATGGGGGTTTTGGACAGCACACGGGTCTTCCGCCTAGCCAGGGCGGTGGCCGTCGACATCAACGCGATGGAATTTGTCGAAGCGGCGACGCTTCGGGGGGAGGGACGCGGATGGGTCATCTTCCGCGAGATCCTGCCCAACGCACTCAGCCCGCTTGTTGCGGAAATGGGACTTCGGTTCATCTTTGCGGTGCTGTTCATCTCGACATTGTCGTTCCTGGGGCTGGGCGTGCAGCCGCCCTTGGCCGACTGGGGTGGGATCGTGAAGGAAAACAAGGACGGCATTGTCTACGGGATCGGCGCGGCGCTTTATCCGGCGGTGGCCATCGCCACGCTGGCGATCAGTGTCAATCTCGTTGCTGACTGGATCCTCAACCGGACCACAAGCCTGAAAGGAGGCCGCGGATGAGTGATCCATTTGTGAAAGTCCGCGATCTCAGGATCGGGGCGACCGTCTACCCGCCCGGCGAGAAGCCGCATGACATCGAGATCGTCCACGGGGTTTCGTTCGACCTGGAAAAGGGCAGGGTGCTCGGGCTTATCGGCGAGAGCGGTGCGGGCAAGTCCACGATCGGCCTGGCGACGATGGCCTATGGCCGCGGCGGCGTCAGGATTACCGGCGGCGAGGTCTGGGTCAACGGGCGCGACATAATGCAAAGCAGCCTGGGCGATCTGCGCCGGTTGCGCGGCGGGGAAGTGACCTATGTGAGCCAGTCGGCGGCGGCGAGCTTCAACCCGGCCAAGCGGATCATGGAGCAGGTCACCGAAGCGGCCATCAAGCAGGGCAAGTTTTCCCGGCACGAGGCCGAGCAGCGCGCGGTGTACCTGTTCAAGAAGCTGGGTCTGCCGGATCCCGAACACATCGGCCGGCGCTTTCCGCATCAGGTCTCTGGCGGGCAGCTGCAACGCTGCATGACCGCGCTGGCGCTCTGTCCCGAGCCGGACCTTGTCGTCTTCGACGAGCCGACGACGGCGCTCGATGTGACGACGCAGATCGAAGTGTTGATGGCGATCAAGGAGGCCATCGCGGCAACCGGCGTGGCCGCGCTCTATATCACCCATGACCTTGCCGTGGTGGCACAGGTCAGCGATGACATCATGGTGCTAAAGACGGGTGACATGGTGGAATACGGCACGACCGACCAGATCATCAACAATCCACAGGAAGAGTACACACAGGCGCTGGTCTCCGTGCGCTCGATCGACCACGAGGAAAAGCAGCCGTCGCCGTCGCCTGCGCTCAAGATCGAGAATGTCACGGCGCGCTATCGCGGCACGAATTTTGATGTGCTCAAGAACGTGAATGTGGAGCTGCATCCGGGCCAGACCCTGGCTCTCGTGGGCGAAAGCGGATCCGGAAAATCGACCCTTGCGCGGGTGATCACCGGGCTTTTGCCGCAGCGCGTGGGGCGGATCCATTTCGCTGGGCGCGACCTCGACCCGGTGATGAAGAACCGGTCCAAGGAGGATTTGCGCGAATTGCAGCTTATCTACCAGATGGCCGACACGGCGATGAACCCGCGCCAGACCGTGGGCACGATCATCGGGCGCCCCCTGGAGTTCTATTTCGGTCTGAAGGGCAAGGAAAAGCAAAAGCGCATTCAAGACCTTCTCGATCAGATCGAACTGGGCGAGGGGTTCCAGGACCGTTACCCCGCCGAGCTTTCGGGTGGTCAGAAACAACGTGTGTGCATTGCGCGCGCCCTGGCCGCCAAGCCGAAGATGATCATCTGCGACGAGGTAACGAGCGCGCTCGATCCGCTCGTGGCGGACGGTATTCTCAAGCTCTTGCTGGATCTGCAGAAAATTGAGGATGTCGCGTTTCTCTTCATCACCCATGACCTTGCGACGGTGAAGGCCATCGCCGACAGTGTCGCGGTGATGTACCGTGGCGAGGTCGTGCGCTACGGGACGAAATCGGATGTGCTCAGCCCGCCGTTCGACGACTACACCGATCTTCTGCTCAGCTCCGTGCCGGAGATGAAGCTCGGCTGGCTCGAAGAGGTGATTGCGCACCGCAAGATGGAGAGTGCCGGGAACTGACCGTCTGCCGCGTGCTTCGCAAGTCCGTGTGGGGAGGGCGACACTGCCTCCCCCGGAAAACCAGGGGGTGTCGCGCAAAAGTTGGTCGTGGTTTAACGCGTTCTTGGATGCCTTGTGTCAAGAGATGAGGGCAGGCCGCGTGAGTGGAATTGACTTCGACACCCCTAGCGCATGATCAGCACGGGCACCTTGCAGGAGCGGATCATCTCGGTCGTGGTTGAGCCGATGAGCAGGGAGCGGACGCGGCTGTGGCCATAGGCCCCCATGACCAGCAATTCGTGGGTCTCGTTGGCGGTAATGCGTGCCAGGACCTTCTCCGGCTCTCCAGTCTCGAGGATCGTGTTGGGGTCGAACCCGCCTGCTTTGAGAGTGGCGGCGGCGTTGTCCAGGGATTTGCGCATCTCCGGTGTGTCCTTGCCGGCATAGACAAGGGACACCTTGAGCCCGGAAAAGAGCGGGCTGCGGGCGATGTAGTCCACCGCCTTGAGTGCGGACGGGCCGCCGTCGAAGGCGACGAGTACCGTTTCGATCTGTGTGAAGGCGCGGTTGGCGATGAGCACCGGTTTATGGCTGGCGCGCAGGATGCGTTCGAGGTTGGAGCCCAGGTGGTCCATCGCGTGGCCCGCCGCCTCGCCGCGTTTGCCGATCACGATCATGTCGGCGGTGTCTTCCTTGGCGGTAATCGTTTCGACCAGATCACCCTGGCGCAAGCGCGTTTGAACTGGAATGTCGCCATCCTTCTGGATCAGGGATGTGGCGTCTTCGAGGATCGCCCGCCCGTGTTCATGTGCCAGCTTGGCGCGCGCGGCATCCAGATTGGAAAGCTTTTCAAGCAGCGCGCTGCGGGCGCCGAGGCGGATCGCTCCGGACAGGTCCTGCTGGTCGACGGCGTCGCGTCGGCCCATGACGTGGTAGATCTTGACCGTCCAGTCATTGCGTGCGGCGATCCATGCGGCGTGGTGGCAGACGCTTTCGGAATACGCCGAGCCATCGACGAGGGCGATAAGTGTATTGGTTGTCATGGTCTGCCCTTTCTAGTGGCCAAGAAGTTCATCCATCGCGCCCGGCTTGTCATGGATGGCAAGACGGTCGACGATGGTTTCGGACGCTTCGTTCAGCCCAATCAGTTCGACCTCTGCCCCTTCGCGGCGGAACTTGAGCACAGCCATGTCCAATGCGGCAACCGAGGAAATGTCCCAGATGTGGGCGCGGCTGAGGTCGATGGTTACTTTCTCTGGCGCCTCCTTGAAGTCGAAGGCTGTCATGAAGTCGTCCGAGGAAGCGAAGAAAAGCTGGCCTTCGATGTAGTAGGTGCGGTGGCTGCCCGATGGTGTCATCTCGGTCCGGACGCGGAACAGTTGCGAGATTTTCCAGGCAAAGAAGATACCCGACAGCAGCACGCCCACGAGCACCCCGATAGCGAGGTTATGCGTGTAGACCACGAAGAACACGGTGGCGAACATCACGATCGAGGAAGAGCGTGGATGTTCACGCAGGTTCTTGATCGACGACCACGAGAACGTGCCGATCGACACCATGATCATGATCGCGACGAGCGCCGCCATGGGCACCATCGCGACGATATCGCCGATGACCACCACCATGATCAGCAAGTAGACACCCGCGGCAAAGCTTGACAGCCGTCCGCGGCCGCCGGATTTCACGTTGATGATCGACTGGCCGATCATCGCACAGCCCGCCATGCCGCCGATGAAGCCGGTGGCGGTATTGGCAATGCCCTGGCCGATGCATTCCTGATTGCGGTCGGATGATGTGTCGGTAAGGTCATCAACGATCTGCTGGGTCATCAGACTTTCGAGCAGGCCGACAACGGCAACGGCGACCGCGTAGGGGAAAATGATCTGGAGCGTCTCGAAGGTCAGCGGGATGTCCGGGATCAGGAACACAGGCAGCGTGTCGGGCAAATCGCCCATGTCGCCCACCGTGCGCACATCCCAACCCATGGCGACGGTCAGCGCTGTCAGCACCAAAATCGTGACAAGTGGCGAGGGGATCGCAGTGGTGATCCGGGGAAACAGGTAGATGATCGCCAGCCCGCCCGCGACGAGGGCATAGGTGAGCGGCGGCACCTTTGACGGATCAAGTTCGGGCAGTTGCGCCATGAAAATCAGGATGGCGAGCGCGTTGACGAACCCGGTCATCACCGATTTCGAGACAAACCGCATCACATAGCCGAGCCGCAGGAACCCCGCGCCGATCTGCAAGAGTCCCGCCAGAACGGTGGTTGCCAGCAAGTATTCCAAACCGTGGTCCTTGACCAGCGTGACCATCAGTACCGCAGTCGCGGCCGTGGCCGCGGAGATCATCCCCGGGCGCCCCCCTGTGATCGCGATGATGACCGCGATGGAGAACGAGGCATAGAGCCCGACCTTCGGATCAACGCCGGCGATGATCGAAAATGCGATGGCTTCGGGAATCAGGGCCAAGGCCACGACGAGGCCGGAGAGCAGGTCGCCCCTGATGTTCTGGGTCCATTGGCGTCGGTATTGTGCAACAGAGATCATGAATACGTCTTGCCTATAAGCCGCGTGCGCAAGCCGCGGTCTTTGTGATATGGGTGAAAGGTGGTCGCCTTGTGGGGGCCGACCGTCACGACCGGCCTGTGGCCGCACCCCCTCGAATTTCTGCCGTCTCATAGCGTGCCGAGGTGCAGAAGCCAAGCAGGTCGCCAAGACAGGCCCATTGCATGTGCGCTGAGACGCACCCTCCTGCGCGCTGGGGGGCGTTTCGCGGATCGGCCTGGCAGACTAAATGGAGTTTAACAGGAACAGGGAGCACGAGATGGGATTGTTGGTAGATGGTGTCTGGCAGGACCGCTGGTATGACACCGATAGCACCGGCGGCGCGTTCAAGCGCAGCACATCGAAGTTTCGCAACTGGATCACGGCAGATGGCAGTGCCGGTCCTTTGGGCGAGGGCGGGTTTCCGGCCGAGGCAGGACGGTATCATCTTTACGTCAGCTATGCCTGCCCTTGGGCGCATCGCACTCTGGTGTTCCGCGCGCTCAAGCAATTGGACGATTTGATTGATGTTTCCGTCGTGCACCCCGACATGTTGGGCGATGGCTGGACCTTTGATGAAGATTTTCCCGGTGCCACAGGCGACGCGCTATATGGTTTGCCGTTTGCACGCGACATATACCTAAAGGCTGATCCGCAGATTTCGGGCCGGGTGACGGTGCCGATCCTGTGGGACAAAAAGCGCGAGACAATCGTGTCGAATGAAAGTTCCGAGATTATCCGCATGTTCAATTCGGCGTTCGACGGGCTGACGGGCAATACCGATGATTATTGGCCGGAAGAGCTGCGCGACGACATCGAGCCGGTGAACGACCGGATTTATGACACCGTCAACAACGGTGTCTACAAATCAGGGTTCGCCACGAGCCAAGAGGCGTATGATGTCGCCGTCGGGCCGCTTTTCGACAGCCTCGACTGGTTGGAGGATCGTCTTTCGAACCGGCGCTACCTCATGGGGGACCGGATCACCGAGGCAGATTGGCGGCTTTTTACCACGCTGGTGCGGTTCGATTCCGTGTATCACCTGCATTTCAAGTGCAACCGGCGGCGGATCGTGGATTACCCGAACCTTTGGGCCTACACGCGTGAGCTGTACCAATGGCCAGATGTGAGCGAGACGGTGCACATGGATCACATTGTGCGTCATTATCATTACAGCCATGACGGCATCAATCCGCATCGGATCATCCCGATCAACCCGATTCTGGACTTCACCGCGCCACATGGCCGTGAAACGATGGATTAGTGTCCGGGCCTTGTGGTCTGGCCCCTAATGCACCACCGCGTAATGTTCGATCATCGCGGTAAGGTCGTCGGGCTGCGTGGCGCGCGGCAAGAAGGCGCAGGCGTTTGAACAGAGCTGAAAAATCGATCCGTCCGAGAAAAAGCTGGTGTTGGTGACAAAGATGACCCGCGCATCGGGGTGGCGATAGCTTGCATAATCAGCCACCGCGATGGCGCTCCCCTCAGACAGTACGATGTCGAGGATGATGATCGGGTAATACTGCCGAGCCAGGTGCAATATCGCGGTTTCCTGGTCGAGCGCGATATCGGTCGCATGCCCGTGCCGCTGCAAGTGATCCTTCCAGAGCTGGCCGAGCTTTGTGTTATTCTGCACAATCAGCACATTCATGGGGCGCACACCGAAGCTTGAGAAAACGTATCAGGTAGAGTCGCCCCGGAGTTGATAATAAAAAGTTAACGTTTGTGTAAGCCTTTTTGTCAGGTCGTCAAGATCAGCGGATTCCAGCCACTATGTAGCGGTTTTCCACATGGAGTCGTGTATAGGTTGTGTTCTGCCGTTGTTTTGGTCTGGCCAACAGGTCAGCGCGTCGCTGTGCAAAATTTGCCGAAATAACCGTCCAAAGCCGGCAACACGGATGATCCGGGCTTCATATTCGGCAGATCAAGACCGCGCTCCCGGTCCAGACCCTCAGTCTTGTCATTTTCCCACCGTCTTGCGACGGATTGGAAGATTGCGCATAACGTTTTCCATGGTGAAAGAGTGCTTCCTTCTGGTTTTCTCCGATCTCGACGGAACCCTGATCGACCACGAGACATACACGTGGGATGACGCGCAAGAGGCTCTTGCGAGACTGCGGGACATGGATGCGGGTCTTGTGCTGGCCAGCAGCAAAACAGCGTCCGAGGTCGTTGCCATTCGCACCGCGCTTGCCCAGGAGGCGTGGCCTGCAATCGTCGAGAATGGTGCGGGGCTATTGCCGCCGTTTGCTGCTGACGCTCCGGCCTCGTCCGAGTACGAGCGCATCAGGTTGGTCTTGTCCGACATGCCCGCTGATCTGCGTCAGCATTTTCGCGGGTTCGGGGACCTCGGCACGGCAGAGCTTTGCCAGATCACCGGGCTCGACACGGTGGCGGCCCAACGCGCGCAGCAGCGGAGTTTTTCGGAGCCGGGTCTTTGGTTCGGGTCAAAGGACGCAAAAATCCGCTTTTTGGCAACGCTGCGCGAGCAAGGCATTTCTGCGCAACAGGGTGGCCGGTTTTTGACGCTGTCCTTTGGTCGCAACAAAGCCGACCAGATGCGGGACATCATAGGAACCTATCAACCCAGATACACTGTCGCCCTCGGTGATGCGCCCAATGACATTGCAATGCTCGAACACGCTGATTTCGGTATCATCGTCACCAATCCCCATGGCCCGCCGTTGCCCAGACTGATCCGCGAGGACCAAGGGCGGGTTACTCGAACACAGGTTGCAGGCCCGGTCGGTTGGAACCGTGCGCTCCTTGATCTGATCGACCGGCTCGACCTGAATTAGAAAGCGATTTTCATGGCTGACTTTCATCAGAACGGAAACATAACGACGCTGCACAACCTCCGCACGAGGACGGTTTCCGAAATGGAACGGGAACTGGAGATCTTTGCACGGACGCGTAAGATTTCCTTGATCCTTCCATGCCTGTATTCAGAGTTGGAAGGACCGGCGCTGCCCAAAATCCTGTCCGAATTATCCAAGGTGACCTATCTGCACCGGATCATAATCGGTCTTGATGCGGCGGACGAAGCACAGTTTCGAAAAGCCCGATCCTTTTTCAAGGGATTGCAACAGAATCACATCGTGATCTGGAACGACAGCCCCCGGATGCTGGCCCTTGGCGCGCGGCTCGAGGACTTGGGCTTGGCACCGCAAGAACCGGGGAAAGGAAAGAACGTTTGGTCGTCGCTCGGTTACTTGATGGGATGCGCCGACAGCGCAGTCATGGCGCTCCATGATTGTGATATCTTGACGTACGACAAGGAAATGCTGGCGCGGCTGGTTTATCCAGTGGCCAATCCATCCTTCCCGTACCAATTGGCAAAGGGGTACTACCCACGCATCGGCGATGGCAACGTCAATGGTCGCGTGACCCGCCTTCTGGTCAGCCCCTTGCTGATTGCCTTGAACAGGGTGATCGGACCGCGCGACTATCTCGATTATCTGCGCAGCTTTCGCTACCCGCTTTCGGGCGAATTCGCCATGCGAACCGCAGTCCTGCCTGATTTGCGGATCCCGTCCGACTGGGGATTGGAGATCGGTGTGTTGTCCGAGGCGTGGCGGAACCTCGCGCCAAAGGCGGTGTGCCAGGTCGAAATTTCGGATGCCTATGACCACAAGCATCAAAAGCTCAGTCCCGAAGAGGCAGGCGCAGGTCTTAACCGGATGTCGACCGATATCTGCAAAGCGATCTTCCGCAAACTGGCCGCGGATGGGACCGTGTTCACAAACAATGTCTTCCGCACACTCAAGGCCACATATTATCGCTGCGCCCTCGACCTGCTCGAGGCGTATTACAATGATGCAAAGATGAACGGCCTGAGCCTTGAACGGCACACCGAAGAAAACTCGATCGAGATGTTCGCCGACAATATCATGCGCGCGGGTGAACTCTTTATCAGCAATCCGCATGAAACACCGTTCATCCCAACCTGGAACCGGGTCCATTCGGCGGATTCAGCCTTCTTGAACGATATGATCACGGCAGCGAAAGCCGACGAACAAGACTACAGCTAGCGTCCAGCCCCAAGGGAAGTCCCTGACCGTCACGCCCGATTGGTGATCCAGCGGCACTGGTAGGGCGCGAGCGTGATCGTATCTTGCATCATGTCAACCTGTTCCCCGTTGAGCAGATCAACCCAAATCTCATCGTCGATCAGGTTCATCGACATATGCGGAAGATCAACCGGCTGGTCACTGACGTTGTGCAGCGCGAATATGGACTGAGACCGGTCCAGGCTTTGCCGCCAAACGCCGAAAATCTGGTCGGTCAAGGGAATAGTGAACTGGGTCGCATTGGGGTGAAACGCAGGTTGCGCGGTCCGGATGCGCAGCCTGTCGGACACGGCTCCGAGAACCCGCGCCTGCTCTGACTCCGGGTTGTCCAAAAGGGCGTTGAGCGTGGGATAGTCCCACCGGTGCCGGTTGATGGCACGATTCATGCCGCGATGTGCGACCTGCGCGTGATCGTTCGGCGTTCCCAGCATCGAGTGAATGTAGAAGGCCGGTATCCCCTCGAGTGACATCACGATCGTTTGCGAACACAGGAACCTGTCCAGGTGACGGTCATCCTGGCCTGCGAACGTCTGGCTTGTGGCCTCCCAATATGTCGTGTTGATTTCGTAGGGTGCTTCGCCCCCATCGGGAAGCGCCCGCATCGAGACAAGACCGCGAATATCGCGAATGGTCTCGATGATCTTGGCTTTTTCCGTGTCCGGCAGAATGCCCTCGACGGGGCGCATCCCTATCCCGTCATGGCTGGCGGTGAAATTGAGATAGGCGCAGCCCATCGGAGCAGGAGGCATGCCGCTTTGCCACCGCCGCAGATAATGCGCCGAGCCGGACATCACCGCATGCAGGATCAAGGGCGGCAACGGGAAATTATAGATCGCATGCGCCTCGTTCCCGGCGCCGAAATAACTCAGGTTTTCGGCCTTGGGCACATTGGTTTCGGTGAGCAGGATGATCGTTTCGGCGGCGTAGTCGCACAGCAACCGCATCAGTTTCACTATCGCATGGGTTTGCGGAAGGTGGATCGACGCCGTTCCCACGGCCTTCCAAAGAAAGGCAACCGCATCAAGCCGGATGATCCGCACGCCGTTATCCACATGCAGACGGATGATCCGCAGGAACTCGAGCAAGACCTCGGGGTTGCGAAAGTCCAAATCGATCTGGTCATGACTGAAGGTGCACCAGACGTGGCGCGGGCCGTTCGCCGTTTCAACCTGTTGCAAGAGCGGCGTTGTCCGGGGGCGCACCACTTGCGACAAGTCGTCCTCGGGCGAGGCTTCGAAGAAGAACGCGTTGTAAGGATCGTGGCCCTGTCGATACTCGTTGAACCATGCGCTCTGGCTGGACACATGATTGAGGACCAGATCCGACATCAGGGTGAATTCTGCACCGATGCGGCTGATATCCGACCAATCCCCAAGTTGCGGATTCACGGAACGAAAATCGGACACGGCAAAGCCATCGTCGGATGTGTAGGGAAAAAAAGGCAGGATATGGACGCTGTTGATGACACCGGACATGCGCCGCAGCAGGAAATCGTGCAACAAGTCCAAAGGTTTATGCACACCATCGACAATAGAATTGCCATAGGTGATCAAAAGCGCGTCTTTTTCGGTCCATAAATTGTTGCCGGGCACACGTCCGCGCTTTCGCCGCTGCGTGTCATCCGTCCAGAAGGCTTGGATGATCGACCGCGACAGGTCTTCGGCGTCCGCGTCGGGATAGATTTGACCGATAAGCGCTTTCAGCCGTGCAGTGAATGATCTCGCCGTGTCTTTTTTCCGCATACCGCATCTAGGCCTTCGAACCGTCTCTTCGCAATATGTGAACCAGGTTTTCGTCCAGACCCGCCACATAGCGCGTGCCAATTGGCAAAGTATACCTGTCAGGTGTCTGGAATTGCGGAATAAATAGGCAATTTTCGGGAGTGAGGCGTTGGGGGCCGGGTTCTCGCGGCAGGACGGCGCAGCGGCCCCACCTGGTTGCGTGTGCGGCCCGTTGGCCGTTAAACGAATGGCATGCCGATTTTTCTCATTCTTCTTCTGATCGGGGTGTTGGCCTATCTTTACTGGCAGCACAAGACGACGACGCTCACGCGGGACTGCCGCTGGCGGCGGGTGGCGCCGGGCGCATGGCGCTGTGCGTCTTGCGGGGCGGAGATGGCCTCTGACGAGGCCCCGAAACTCTGTCTTCGGCAACAGAATGGTCCGCCTGGAAAAAACTGACATGTGCGAAAGATTTTCTGTTGCGCCGACTCACTTTCGACTCCATATGCGCCAGAAGTGACGCCAACGCACGCGCCTCTGTCGAGGTGGGCAAGCAACGCAAAACGCAATGCACCCACGCGGTTACGTAGCGACGGTAACGTCTCTGAAAGAACTGAGCGGTCTGTGCCGGGAAACCGGAATGGCCGGGTCGATTGGAGATGACCAATGAACGCATACGTAACCGGGCTGGCGGCCCGCGAAGAAACATCTGTATCCCGTGCAGAAAATTTCATCCTGAACAACCGGTTCGAGCGGCCAACCCTCGTGATCGACACGCAGTCTGTGGCGCGGCGATATTCGGCGCTGGCACAAGGGTTGGGGCGGGCCCAAATCCATTACGCGGTGAAGGCTAATCCGGCGCCCGAGATTCTGAGCACGCTGGTCGAGGTCGGTAGCAATTTCGACGCGGCCTCGCGGCCCGAGATCGAGATGTGCCTGGCCGCCGGTGCCGATGCCTCGCGGATTTCCTTTGGCAACACGATCAAGCGTTCGTCGGATATCGCATGGGCCCATGATGCCGGGATCACGCATTTCGCGGCAGATTCCGAAGAAGAGCTGCACAAGCTGGCCCAGCACGCACCGGGCGCGCAGGTCTATATCCGCCTGATCGTGGGCTCGCTTCAGGCCGATTGGCCGCTTTCGCGGAAATTCGGTTGTGCGCCCGAGAAGGCGCCGGATCTCTTTGCGCTGGCGTCTCATTTGGGGCTTGTCCCGGTGGGCTTGTCTTTCCACGTCGGATCGCAGACGCGGGACCCCGAGATGTGGAGCGAGACGCTCGATCAGGTGGCTGAGGTCTGGCATGCCTTGAAGGCGAATGGATATGATCTGAGCTTGTTGAATATCGGTGGCGGGTTTCCGGCCTTCTATGGTCAAACGCTGGACGCTCCGCAGGATTACGCAAGCGCCGTGATGCACCAGATTCAGGGTCGTTTCGGCAATGTTCGCCAGATCATGGCGGAGCCGGGACGCGGCCTGGTGGCCGAGGCAGGGGCGATTGCCGCCGAGGTGCTTCTGGTGTCACGCAAGTCGGACAGTGACCTGCACCGCTGGGTATATCTGGATATCGGCAAGTTTTCCGGTCTGGCTGAGACGATGGACGAGGCGATCCGTTACCAGTTCATGACCGATCGGGACCACGAGCCGACCGGCGCCTGTATCTTGGCTGGCCCGTCTTGTGACAGCGTGGATGTGCTTTATGAAAAGCAGCCGGTGCAGTTGCCTCTGGGCCTTCAGGCTGGCGACCGGATCGTGATCCGAAGCTGTGGCGCTTACACGTCAACCTATGCATCGATCGGTTTCAACGGCTTTCCGCCGCTGGATGTGATTGCGATCTGAAGGTGGCTTCTCGGCGCGCGGGAGGAAACGCGCGCCGGATTTTGCATATTTCGAAAGAAAAGAAGAGCTTGGGGTTGCGCACGCAGTTGCGCTGCTGTCCTTTCATCGCGTCTTGAAGAGGAGCCTGCGCATGGCGAATGACCCGAAGGATGCGGATGCACGCCGTGCTGTCGCGCCGGTGATCTGTTATCCGACCGAAACGTTGCCGCAGCCGGATCTTGACCGTTACTTGCACGGCTTCGCCGGCGCAAGGGTCACCGGCATGGCAGAAGCGGCGCCGCGCGAAGCGTGTTCCTTTCGCGTGCCCGCGGGTTCGTTTTTTCGCATCGTCAGCATTAAGGGACCGCAGGTGGGAGATCTGAACCTGTGGAACGCTGACGACCTGACCGAACGATTTTATTCCGGCAAGACGCGCGCCTTGCACGGCGCCCATGTTACGACCGGCGCGCGGCTGTGGTCGTCCTTCCCGACGCTGCGCCCCATGGCGACGATCGTGGAGGACAGTCTGGGTTGGTACGGGATCGACCCCTTTGGCGGGGCAGTCCATGATGTGATCGGCACACGCTGCGACCCGTATACAGGGAACCTGTTGTCCGGGGTGCAGTACCATCATTGCTGCCACTCGAATCTGACGCGGGCTCTGGCCGATGCGACGAGATTGAGTCTGCCCGAAGCAGAGCCGCATGTGCATGACGTGCTAAACGTGTTCATGTGCACCGGTTTCACGCGCGATACGGGGCAGTATTTCATGAAGGCCAGCCCGGTACGGCCCGGAGATCACCTCACCTTTTTTGCAGAGATTGACTTGCTGGGTGCCTTGTCGGCCTGTCCCGGGGGCGATTGCTCTTCCGAGCATTCAAGCGATGCCGCGGTGTGTTACCCTTTGCGGGTCGAGGTTTTAACGCCTGCACACGGTGCGATGGACGGATGGCAGCCACCTGAAGTCAATGGCTATAACCGTAGCCACGGACGCTAGGGCCCAAACTCTACTAGTCTGGCCAGCCTGCCTTATCATGCGGGTGGGTGGCATAGATCGTCCAGTACATCAGGTAATGCAGGGAAATCGATCCGAGTGTTATGGCGATGATCCAGTCGAACGGCGTGCCATGTTTTGCAACGATTTCGTTCAGCAGGATCACGGAAACCAGGCGGATCACATGCCAGTTGGCGGCGTTGCGTTTTCCATCGTCCCAGTCACATGCGAACCAACTGATCTTGCTTCCGTCACCCATGAGATAGAACACCACCATGAACAGGCACAGATATAGCAAGACGCCAATACTGAGCGCGGATTGCGCCATCGATAATGTCGGCAGAGCCATCAGCCCCGCATAGGTTGCGATCAGGATCAGAACCAGCTTGCCGCCAGGATTGGCCATGCCGATCCGTTCAAGCGAATCGATGGTCGATGGCAAACGTACGCTGATCACCGCGAGTTGTCCGAAAAGGGCACACATGACTGGCAGGATCAAACCGACCTGCGCCAACGTGGCAGCGTGATGTGCCGAAAGGGTAAAGAGCGACAGCGTGACGACGCTGAAAAGAAACAGCATGCGTGGAATGGGCACGCGGCTTGTCAGAAGGACATGAATATCATTCAACCATTGCGGCATGGTTTTGATTGTGCAGCGAAAATGTGGCGGGAGTTGGAAACCGGCTTGGCGGTTTCCAATCTTTTGCGCGGTTTTATGCCGAATCAAGCAAAGGCGGCTGTGAGGGCGATGTCGATCATATCGCCAAAGCTGCTCTCTCGATCTTTCGAGGGCAAGGCGGCGCCGGTTTGCAAGTGGTCGGACACTGTCAGCACGGCAAGGGCACGGACAGAATGGCGCGCGGCGAGATTGTAAAGCTCGGCGGCCTCCATCTCGACCCCGAGGATGCCGTGGCGGGTCATCTGTTCATTCAGGTCCGGTCGTTCATCGTAGAACACGTCCGATGAATAAATGCCGCCGATATGGGTTCTTGTGCTCTTGGCCTCTGCTGCATCCGCAGCCGCGCGCAAGAGACCCCAATCCGCACAGGGTGCGAAGTTCAACTCGCGAAAGATGCCACTCGACGGCGTTGACAGGCTGCTGGCGGTCATGGCCAGAATCACATCGCGCAGTCCAACATGTTCCTGCATCGCGCCGCATGATCCAATCCGGATCAAGGTCTTGGCCCCATGGTCGCGGATCAGTTCGTTGGCATAGATTGACAGCGAAGGCATTCCCATACCCGAACCGTGAATGGTAACGGCATGCCCGCACCAGGTCCCGGTGAAGCCGAGCATACCACGCACGTCATTCACACATTTCGGGTTATCAAGGAATGTCTCCGCGGCCCATTTCGCGCGATACGGATCGCCGGGCATCAAGATCGTTTCTGCAATTTCACCCGGCGTCGCACCGATATGGAGTGTCATCTCAAATCTTCAGATCTTCCATAGTCTTGCCGGACTCAAGAGCGTCGTTCACCCAATTCGGTTTGCGACCCTTTCCCGTCCAGGTTTGTTCGGGATTGTCTGGATTTTTGTATTTCGGAGCGCTTTTGGAGCCTTGCTTGGGCGCGCGCCCAAGCAATTCATCCAGCGAAAACCCGTATTCCTTCGCAGCCGATTCCGCGGCTTGTTTGGCTTCATTCAGCCGACGGGTTTCAAGTGTCTTGAGTGCTTTCTCGGCGTCCTTGATCAGTTTTTTCAGCTCATCCTTGGACATATTATTCAGATCGATGCTCATGAGTGTCTCCCAACTAACTCGAATTATTTGATCGGGATGGGCATACGCGACTATTTTGCGAAGTCAATTCGCAAATCGCTTTCCGCTTCTGGCAAAAAGTTTGCTCAATTGAAAATTGTTGCACAGCTCCGAGCTGTTGGCCGACGCTGTTGCGCGTCAATTTCCTCTCATGGCCTGCATCATTGCGGCAGAAAAGCCGGACTCCTGCATGCGCTGCATCATGATTTCCGGCAAACCGCATTCGGAATTTACCTGAATGGAATAGTCTTCCGAAATGCCTGCCGGAAGAAAGTTCATGTCCTCGTCGGCGTTTTCGAGATCCATCGTGGCAACTTCCGGGAGAAAGGCTTCCATCTCGTCCAGCATTTGTGTCACCGCCTCTGGACTGGATTTATCGGTGAATCTGTCGAGCATGCATGCTCCTGCCGCGCGAAAGTCCTTGTCCCATGTGCTGGCGGGCATCGCACCGCGCAATGGCGCGGGATCGCCTCCCTGGCGTTCCACCATGCTGATCATGGCCTCGTACATCGCGTCGGTCATCTCTTCGGAGATGCGCTCAAGGCGTTCAAGCTGGGTCTCGGCGATGGCGCTGACGGGCAACGTGGCAAATACGAACGCGGTAGAAAGCTGTTTCATTGGATCAATCAGGCCTTCTTCGTTAAGATTTATCGATATCCGGATTTCGAAGTCTGATACCAGATCTCGCAGGCAGGTCCAGCAACACGACCCAATGACATGACGTGAGGCTACTCCGCCGCCACCGCCTTGGGATCCACGAGCGCCACGATATCCTTCATGATGGTGTTCAGCTCGAAATCCTTTGGCGTATAGACCCGTGCCACACCCATGCCCAGGAGGCGTTTGGCATCGTCTTCGGGAATGATACCGCCAACGATGACAGGAATCTGCGCGAGGCCAGCCTCCTGCATCTTCTTCATCATATCCTCGACAAGTGGCGTGTGACTTCCCGACAGGATCGAGAGGCCGACGACATGCACGTCATTGTCGCGCGCGGCCGCCACGATTTCATCGGGCGTGAGCCGGATACCTTCATAGTCGATATCCATGCCGCAATCCCGGGCGCGGAAGGCGATCTGCTCGGCGCCGTTGCTGTGCCCGTCAAGGCCCGGCTTGCCGACAAGGAACTTGAGGCGACGGCCCAGCTTGTCACTGACGGCTTCCACCGCGTTTCGAATGTCGTCGAGCCCCTCGGTCTTGTTGCTTGCGGCCTTTGAGACGCCGGTCGGGCCGCGATATTCGCCGTGCGCTCTCCGCATCTCGCCCGCCCATTCGCCGGTGGTGACGCCGGCGCGCGCAGCGGCAATGGAGGCTGGCATGATGTTTTCGCCGTCCTTGGCAGAGGCGCGCAGATCGGCTAGGGCCCTTTCGACGGCTTCGGCATCCCGATCCGCGCGCCATGCATTCAGGCGGTCGATCTGGTCCTGCTCCACCGCAGGGTCCACGACCATGATGCCCCCGTCTTCGGTCTGGAGCGGGGAGGGTTCGCATTCCGTCCATTTGTTCACGCCGACGACAATGGTTTCGTTGCGTTCAATCCTGTTCAGGCGGTCGGCATTGGAATCGACCAGGCGGCCTTTCATGTAGTCGATGGCCCCGATCGCCCCGCCCATGCTGTCAAGATTTGCCAATTCGGCGCGGGCGCCCTCCTTGAGTTGTTCGACCTTGGCGTCGACCGCAGGGTTGCCATCGAACAGGTCGTCGAATTCCAGAAGATCGGTTTCATAGGCGAGGATCTGTTGCATCCGCATGGACCATTGCTGATCCCAAGGGCGCGGCAGGCCAAGCGCTTCGTTCCAGGCCGGGAGCTGCACCGCGCGGGCGCGGGCGTTTTTCGAGAGTGTGACGGCCAGCATTTCGATCAGGATGCGGTAGACGTTGTTTTCAGGCTGCTGTTCGGTAAGGCCAAGAGAGTTCACCTGAACACCATAGCGGAAGCGGCGGAATTTCGGGTCTTCGACGCCATAGCGATCCTCAAGGATTTCGTCCCAGAGATCAACGAAGGCACGCATCTTGCACATTTCGGTGACGAAACGGATACCTGCATTTACGAAAAAGGAAATCCGGCCGGCGAGCGCCGGGAAATCCTCGTCGGGAACGCGGGGCTTCAATTCATCCAGAACAGCGACGGCAGTGGCAAGCGCGAAGGACAATTCCTGTTCCGGCGTCGCGCCGGCCTCTTGCAGGTGGTAGGAACAGACGTTCATCGGGTTCCATTTGGGGATATGCGTGTAGCAATATTCGGCCACGTCGCCGATCATCTTGAGCGAGGGTTTTGGCGGGCAGATATAAGTGCCGCGTGAAAGATACTCCTTGATGAGATCGTTCTGCACGGTGCCTTGCAAATTCGACACGTCCGCGCCCTGCTCCTCGGCCACGGCGATATAGAGCGCGAGAAGCCATGGGGCGGTCGCGTTGATCGTCATGGAGGTATTCATCTGGTCCAGCGGGATCTGGTCAAAAAGCGTGCGCATGTCTCCCAGATGGCTGATCGGGACGCCGACCTTGCCGACTTCGCCGCGCGCGAGCACGTGATCGCTGTCATACCCGGTTTGGGTTGGCAGGTCGAAGGCAACCGAGAGGCCGGTTTGCCCCTTTGCGAGATTGGAGCGATACAGCGCGTTCGAGGCGTGCGCCGTGGAGTGACCCGCATAAGTGCGGATGAGCCAAGGGCGGTCGCGGAGCGGGGTCTGTGCGTCGGTCATGTCGTCCTCGTCAGGCGGGTTAGGATGTGTAATCTTGTTGCGTCGTGTTTTGATTAAATGAAACATTATGTCCCTGTCAATTCGCTGCGCCGCGGCGTCCGGTTTTCCGCTGCAAAACAGCATAGGTCCTCTTTTTGTCAAAGGGCGCTGGACTTGGAACTGTGCCGCAGGATCGGGCATTTGTATATTGTGTGATGCCATGCTGCGGTAGCTTTGTGGTGGACTGCTTTGCCATTTACCATTCGCTGAACCGCTGCAAGGGTGGGTTATGACATCTCAGGTCACCTTGCCCTTCTGGGCGTTTCTACTGATTTTGCTGTTTGCGGCAGTAACATTTGCGTCGCATTTCCTGTTTCCATCGGTGCGCTGGTTCTTTCGCCGCAGAATGGAGCGCGCGGTCACACGGTTGAATGCGCGGCTCGAGCGGCCGATCCAGCCGTTCAAACTGCTTCGGCGCCAAGACATGATCCAGCGGCTGGTTTATGATCCCGATGTGACACGGGCTATCGTCCGACACGCCGAAACGCATGGCGTGCGCGAAGACGTGGCGTTCGAACGCGCAAAACGCTACGCGCGCGAGATCGTGCCATCTTTTTCGGCCTGGGCCTATTTCGGCTTTGCAATCCGGGCGGCCAAGTTGCTGAGCACATCGCTTTACCGCGTGCGGATGGTGCATCAGGATCCGACCCTGTCAGAGGTGGACCCAGAGGCAACCGTTGTGTTCGTCATGAACCATCGGTCGAATATGGATTATGTTCTCGTCACCTATCTAGCGGCAGACAGGTCCGCGCTGTCCTATGCCGTTGGAGAGTGGGCGCGGGTCTGGCCGTTGTCGCGGCTGATCCGGGCGATGGGGGCGTATTTCATCCGCCGCCGGTCGCGTGATGCGCTGTATCGCAGCATCCTCGCGAAATATGTGCAGCAGGCGACGGGGGCCGGTGTGACGCAAGCGGTTTTCCCCGAAGGCGGATTGAGCCTTGATGGCAGTCTTGCGAAACCCAAGGTGGGCATCCTGAAATACATGCTGGACGGCGCGGCTGCGGCACAGCGCGATGTCGTGTTTGTGCCGGTGGCGCTGAATTACGACCGCGTTCTGGAGGATACGATCCTTCTGCGGGCACGAGACAGTGGGGAGCGCAAGTTCCGGGCGCGGATCAGCGTCGTTTTCCGAGCGATCCTGAAACAGGTATGGTTGCGTGTCACCGGCCGGTTTCAGCGCTTTGGCGATGCCGCTGTCAGTTTCGGGAAACCCTTGGTTCTGAGTGATCTGGAAGGCGTGCCGGGTGATGCGGATGCGCTGTCGGATAAGATCATGACGCGGATATCCGAGGCGGTTCCGGTGTTGCCGGTGCCGTTGATTGCCTTCCTGTTGCTGCGTCATGGAACGATGACATGCGCCGCGTTGGAGGTTGCTTTTGAAAAGACCATGAAGCAGGTCGCGGAGGTGAAAGGACATCTGCCCCGCACCAACTGCGATTCTGCGGTCGAGGTCGGCCTGCGAAGCCTGATCGAGAGGGGCGTCGTTGTGAAAGAAGGCGATGTCTTGCGACTCCCGGAAAGTCAGGTGGCCCTGGCAGAATTCTATGCCAATTCGATCAAACACTTGATTGACTAGGGCGCTGCGACTGGACCGAGTTTCTGCAACTGCTCGGTTATAAAGTTTCAAAAAATACGCTAATCTTGTTGCATAATTTCAATATTGCTCATATCTCATTCTGAGACGTCGCGATTCTGCATTGCGGCATAGTAACGACTCTACCTTATGGAGGCACCGATGGCTCTTGATCAGCAAACCGGCATCGCAGATTACAATGCGCCGGAGAAGGACTTGTACGAAATCGGTGAGATGCCGCCGATGGGCTATGTTCCCGACCAGATGTACGCGTGGACGATCCGCCGAGAACGTCACGGTGAGCCAGAGCAAGCCTTCGAAGTTGAAGTTGTCGACACGTGGGAAATCGACAGCAACGAGGTGCTGGTTCTCGTGATGGCTGCGGGGGTTAATTACAATGGCGTCTGGGCCGGTCTTGGACAGCCGATCAGCCCGTTCGACGGTCACAAACAGCCGTATCACATTGCCGGTTCGGACGCGTCGGGCATCGTCTGGAAAGTCGGGGACAAGGTGAAGCGCTGGAAAGTCGGCGATGAGGTTGTCATCCATTGCAATCAGGACGATGGCGACGACGAACACTGCAACGGTGGCGACCCGATGTATTCACCGACGCAGCGCATCTGGGGCTATGAAACGCATGACGGGTCGTTTTCGCAATTCACACGCGTGCAAGCACAGCAGTTGATGCCGCGCCCCAAGCACCTGAGCTGGGAGGAGTCAGCGTGTTATACGCTGACACTGGCGACCGCGTACCGGATGCTTTTCGGTCATGAGCCGCATGATCTGAAGCCCGGTCAGAACGTGCTGGTCTGGGGCGCGTCGGGGGGGCTTGGATCCTATGCTATCCAGTTGGCCAACACGGCCGGCGCTAACGCCATCGGCGTGATATCGGACGAAGACAAGCGCGATTTCGTGATGTCGATGGGCGCCAAGGGCGTCATCAACCGCAAGGATTTCAAGTGCTGGGGTCAGCTGCCGACGGTCGGCACCCCCGAATACAATGACTGGCTCAAGGAAGCGCGCAAGTTTGGCAAGGCGATCTGGGACATCACCGGCAAGGGCGTGAATGTCGATATGGTGTTCGAGCATCCGGGGGAATCAACCTTTCCGGTCTCGACGCTTGTCTGTAAGAAGGGTGGTATGGTCGTGATCTGCGCGGGCACCACCGGGTTCAACTGCACGTTCGACGTGCGGTACATGTGGATGCACCAGAAGCGCCTTCAGGGCTCGCATTTCGCGCATCTCAAGCAGGCGGCCTCGGCCAACCAGCTTATGGTGGAGCGCCGTCTGGACCCGTGCATGTCCGAAGTGTTCCCCTGGAACGAGATTCCGCAAGCCCATACCAAGATGCTGCGCAACGAACACAAGCCGGGCAACATGGCGGTGCTGGTGCAATCCCCGAAAACCGGGTTGCGTACCTTCGAAGACGCGTTGGCGGCCAAGTCGTAACGACTTGATTACTTCTGTCAGCTAATCGGGACCCGTGGGCCAGACAGGCCTGCGGGTTTCGTGATTCTGGCGCCGGGCACTGAAGATCAAGACACTAGAATTTACGCCCTCACCAGATGTGGGGAGTTGGAATCAGGGAATTTGTTGAAAAAAGAATACATGCTAGAGTTGAATTAACCTATCATTAACTAACTGGAGGTGACGGTGAGATGGGACATGACTGGATCATAGACGTGTTGACCGACCTCAAGACGTTTGCAATCGCAAACGATCTGGATGCTCTCGCTGCGAAGCTGGACGATACCCAGTTGGTGGCGCGGGCAGAGATTGGGTCGCACGGCAAGGGGATGGGCCGTGGGCTTTTTGAAGAAAGTACCTCAACTGGACGATGTGATCGCACGATTGGAGTGCGCAGACCAACTTGAGGAATTGCAAAACGTCATCGAATGGCTGCGGCACCACTACGCCGTCGACCACATGGTGTATCACTGGGTCGCCAGCAGCGGCACGCAATACGGCTGTGGCACCTATGATCCGCAATGGGTCGCACGGTATGTTGAAAAGGGATACCTTCGGATCGATCCGGTTGTTCTGGGGTGTTATCAGCGCTTCCACCCGGTAGATTGGAAACGGCTGGATTGGTCCGGCAAAGCGGCCCGCGCCTTTCATAACGATGCGATGGCGCATGGTATCGGCAACCAGGGCTATTCGATTCCGATCCGGGGGCCGAACGGCCAGTTTGCGCTTTTCACGGTCAGCCATAGTTGCAGTGATGCGGAATGGGCCTGCTTTACCGAGCTGAACCGCCGGGACCTGATCTTGCTGTCACATTACTTCAACCAGACCGCGCTCAAGCTCGAACCGGGCCGCGCGCCAGAGCCGACACAACCCCTGTCGCCCCGCGAGGTCGAGACTATGTCTCTCTTGGCGGTGGGGTATAGCCGCGCACAGGTCGCCGATACGTTGTCGATCTCGGAACACACGTTGCGCGTCTATATCGAAAGCGCACGCTTCAAGCTCGGGGCGATGAATACGACGCATGCAGTGGCGCGCGCAATGGCCAGAGGTCAGATCGTGGTCTGAGGCGCCGCGAGGCCGTTCGAAAATACACATTACGCCGCAGCGCAACACCCAACGGTCGCGGCGACAAGAAACAATTCACCTTTGGTCTCCAGCCTTCCTCCACCAATGGAGGGCAAGCTGATGATTCGGTATCTGTACGGCGATCAATTAAACTCGCATCGATTGCTGGAGCGCACGATGTTCGAGGATCGCGCGGACCAGTTCAAGACACGATTGGGATGGGAGGTCAGCGTCGATGCGACTGGACAGGAACGCGATGAATACGATGACCTTAATCCGCTCTACGTGATTTGGGAACGATCCGACGGGACACATGGCGGGTCGATGCGGTTCCTGCCCACCACGGGCCGCACAATGGTCAACGATCATTTTCTGGCCCTGACAGATGGTGTGGCGATCCAAAGCCCGGCAATTTGGGAATGCACCCGCTTTTGCCTGTCGCGCCAACCCGATTCCGGCACTGCGGCGGCGCTGATGCTTGCGGGGGGCGAGATCATGCAGGGATTCGGCGTGGAGCATTTTGTTGGAGTGTTCGATGCGCGAATGGTCCGGATTTACAACCGCATCGGGGCCGCGCCAGAGATGCTGGGCACGCAGGGAACCGGGCGGCAATCGATCAGTGTCGGGCTTTGGGAATTCACCCACGCGTCCCAGAAGCAGGTCGCGCGCGTCGCCGGTCTGCCGCTGGACGCGTCGCGGCAATGGTTCGAAGAGTCTTTCGGCGATGTTGCGATGCAACCTTTTAACAACGCCGCCTGACTCTGGTGCCTGCGGACGCAGAACGATAGAGTCTCACCATGAATGTTCCTGCGCCCATATACTCAGATGATCAGGCCGTCGCGCATGATGCCGTGACAGAGATGCTGCGCGATGCGGGCGTTGATCTGGATGACGGCGTCCTGTTGCCGCCACGCGACGGCACGCCAAATATCATGGCGATCACCGGAAAGGCCGGTTCGGGCAAGACACTGCTTCTGGCCGAACTGTGCAAGAGTTTGCAAAGCGCCGGTGTCGATATCGTGTCCGGCGATTACGAAGGACGGCGGCGCAAGGATCGTCGCACGCTGGCGGTTCTTGCCCCGACGAACAAGGCGGCGTTTGTGCTGCGCATGCGGGGGGTTCCCGCGACGACGATCCATCGGATCCTCTACACTCCGGTTTACGATCCCGAATACGAACGCATCGCCGAATGGTTGATGGGCAATGGCGAAAAGCCGGACATCGAGGACCTGACCGACGACGCGCTGGTCCGTGCGCAGGCGTCTTACGAATCGCACAAGTCGATTCCCGCGGCGCTGGCTGCCGCGGGGTTGCGCGGATCGGATTTCATCACCGGCTGGAAGCGGCGGGATGATCCTCTGGACATCGGTTTCGTCGACGAAGCGTCGATGCTGGATGAAAAGCAGGTCAAGGATCTGCGCGAGATCTTTCCCAATCTCCTTCTTTTTGGCGACCCGGCGCAGCTCGCGCCGGTCAACCAATCCGGCAAGATGGTGTTTGAAACCCTTCAGCCCGAGCAAGTCTTGAACCTGAGCCGGATTCACCGACAGGACGCCGACAACCCGATCCTCGATCTGGCGCATGCGCTGGCGGATCCGTCGCTGGATTTCGACGGTTTCGAGAAAATGGTCGAAGACATCTCCCGCACCGATGACCGGGTCGTCCTCGGTCAGCGTGTCGAGGTGGACCTGATGGCGCGGTCGCCGGTGCTGGTCTGGCGCAACGCGACGCGAATTCGACTGATCAATGCGTTCCGCGCGGTGCATGGTGCGCCCGAAGATTCACTCCTGGAAGGAGAGCCGCTGGTTTGTGACGGGCTCGAATTGCCGCTGAAACACAGGAAAAAGCGGTTGGATCTGGAGGCGCGTGGACTGATCAAGGGGGCGCAGGTGGTTTATCTGGGGCCGGGGCGCAAGCCGGGGTTTTCCCGCTTGCACGTGATTGGCGCCGAAGAGCCGCAAGTCTCGGCAGCGTCGATCGTCAAGATCGAAAAACCCGACCTTGAGGAGCCGTTCATTCCGTTTGCGGCGCGGATGGGCGCCACCTTTCTGCATGGCGCGGCGGTGACGATCCACAAGGCACAAGGCTCGCAATGGGATGCGGTACAGGTGTTCGCGCCCGATCTTTACGCCGCCGCCCGGATGGGGCGGACCGAGGCAGGGCAACCGCTGTGGAAACGGCTCGCTTACGTCGCGATCACACGCGCATCGACGCGGCTGCACTGGGTTGTGCGAAACAGATTGTCGAAACCGACCGGACCATTGCGGATAGATGATCTGAAAGCAGCGCCGGCCGCGCCGCTGGAACTGGCGGCGCAGGCGGAGGCCTGAGATCAGAGTTTGACGATCTGTTTGCCCGTGTTGCCGCCGTTCAGCATGGCAATGAATGCAGCAGGTGCGGCCTCCAACCCGTCGGCCACGTCCTCCAGGTAGGCGATGTCTCCCTTGGCGACTTTCGGACCCATGTCGGAAAGGAAAGCCGGGTATTCGTCCCAGTGGTCGAAGATGATGAAGCCCGACACCCTTAGCCGCTTCACGAGGATGCTGCGCCACATTGCGGGCAATTGGTTGTCTTCGGCGATATTCGCGCCGCCATACCAAGCAATCATGCCGCAGACCGGAATGCGGCCATGCACGTTCATCAGTGGCATTACGGCTTCGAGCGGTTTGCCACCCACGTTCTCCCAGTAGATGTCGACACCGTCCGGTGCAGCCTCGGCAATCGCGGTGCGAAGGGATTTGGCGGTGTCATGCGCACGGTGGTCGATTGCGGCGTCAAACCCGAAGGTGTCCGTGGCGAGGCGGCATTTTTCAGGCCCGCCGGCGATCGCGATGGTGCGCAGGCCCATGCCTTTTGCAATTTGTCCCACCATCGACCCCACCGGGCCGGTCGCTGCGCCGACGACCAGCGTTTCGCCTGCCTTTGGTTTTCCGAATCTGTGCAGCCCGACCCAACCGGTCAGGCCCGGCATGCCAAGAACGCCCAAGGCAGTCGTTGGCGGAAGCGTTGGATCGAGCTTGCGCAGCTCCGATCCGGGCAGGCAGGCGTGGCTGGCCCAGCCTGTCATGCCCGTCACCATATCACCGGGGTTGAACCCGTCGGTCTTGCTTTCCAGGACACGGCCTACGCCCTGTCCTGTCATGGTGCCGCCGATATCGACCGAGGGCGCATAGCTTTTCACATCGTCCATCCGCCCGCGCATGTAAGGATCAAGCGACAGATGCGTGACTTCTAGCAGGACATCTCCGGTGTCCGGTATCGGCAGCGGTTCACTGACAAGCTTGAAATCCTCCGGCACCGGGGCACCGGCGGGGCGACGGGCGAGGGTGATGCGGGTCAGAGTGCCTGACATGAAGATCTCTCCTGATGATTTGTATTGCGCCGAATGGGCCGCAGACCCAGTGTATCCGGAACCATGGCGCGGAAGGCAAGGGAGGGCTTGATGCACGCAATGATGATGAACCGGCCATTGTCGGTGATCGAAGTGCTGCGCTACGCGGCAGAGATTCATGGCAGCGGTGAAATCGTTTCAGTGCGGACCGAGGGTGATCTGCACCGCCAAAGCTATGCCAAGACATTTGCCCGCACCGGGCAATTGGCGCATGGACTGGACGCGCTGGGCGTCGGGCAGGGCGACCGCGTGGCGACGCTGGCATGGAACGGATACCGCCATTTCGAGCTGTACTACGCGATTTCAGGCATGGGGGCAGTGTGCCATACGATCAATCCACGTCTGTCGGCGGAACAGATGCTCTATATCATTGGCCATGCCGGGGATCGGATCCTGTTCGTCGATGTGACGTTTATCCCGATCCTCGAAGCGCTGGCCGATCAATTGCCCAAGGGTCTTGAACTCGTCGCGATGACGGATGCCGCGCACATGCCGGACAGCAAGCTGGACCTGATATGCTACGAGGACCTGTTGGGTGATCACCCGGCCGAGTACGACTGGCCGGATCTGCCAGAGAATACGGCGGCGGGATTGTGTTACACGTCCGGGACAACCGGGAATCCCAAGGGCTCGCTCTATTCGCATCGATCTACGGTGTTGCACGCGCTGTTCGTCGCAGTGACGCTGCCGCGGTCTCTTCACGAGGGCGCGCGCCTCTTGCCGGTTGTGCCGATGTTCCATGTCAATTCCTGGGGCATGCCCTATGCCGCGCCGCTTGTCGGCGCGTCCTTGATCATGCCGGGGGCCAAGCTCGATGGGGCATCGCTTTTTGACCTGATGCAGAGCGAAAAGGTCACGGCAAGCTGGGGCGTTCCGACTGTCTGGCTGGGCCTGCGGGCTGAGATCGAGGCGCGGAGCGTGCCGCCATCCACGCTTGATCAACTGGTGATCGGTGGCTCTGCCGCGCCGCGCAGCATGATCGCGTTTTTCGAAGATCAAGGCATAGACGTCTGCCATGCCTGGGGCATGACAGAGATGAGTCCTATTGGCACCACCGGGCAATTGTCCATCGACATGCAGGATGCGCCGTTCGATGACCGCATGGCGCGCAAGGCGCTGCAGGGTCGGCGCATGTTCGGAGTCGACCTCAAGCTCGTTGGCCAAGACAGTCAACGCCTGCCGCATGACGGCGTGGCGGTCGGAGAGCTTTTCGTACGCGGCAACGCCGTGATCTCGGGCTATTTCAACGATGAGGCGGCAACCGCAGCGGTGATGGACAGCGACGGCTGGTTCGGTACCGGAGACGTGGCAAGCATAACGCCGGACGGGTATTTGGGCATCCAGGATCGGTCCAAGGACCTTATCAAATCGGGCGGTGAGTGGATCAGCTCGATCGATCTGGAAAACGTGGCAATGTCCCATCCGGACGTTGCCAATTGTGCCGTGATCGCGATCAGCCATCCGAAATGGGACGAACGACCGGTCCTCGTGGTGCAAGGGAAGGAGGGCGCACAGCCGGAGTTAGAGTCCTTTCACGCCCTGATGGCGCCGCATTTCGCCAAGTGGCAGTTGCCGGACGATGTGCTTTACGTCGATACCCTGCCGCTGACTGCTACGGGAAAGGTCTCCAAACTGATGTTGCGCAAACAGTTTGCCGACTACGTGCTGCCGGAGGCCCGTTGAGGGTGGCTCGGACGGACCTGTCGATCCTGGACCGCTGTCCGGATCGCCCGGATGTTTTCGCCATAGGGCTGAGGGTCGGACACGGAGCCGCCTTTGAACACCGACGATCCAGCGACCAGCACATCCGCCCCTGCGGCGGCAACCAGTGGCGCGGTGGAGGGATCGACGCCCCCGTCGACTTCGATATGCACGTCCCGGTCTCCGATCATCTTGCGCAGCTCGGTTACTTTATGCACGCAGGAATGGATGAACTTCTGTCCGCCGAAACCGGGATTGACCGTCATCACGCAGATCAGATCCACCATATCCAGCAGCGGTGCAGCCGCGTCTGCGGGGGTGCCGGGATTGAGCGCTAGGCCCGCCTTGGCACCTGTGGCGCGGATTGCCTGGAGCGTGCGGTGGATATGCGGTCCGGCCTCGACATGGGCGGTGATGATGTCTGCCCCTGCCTGGGCGAAAGCGTCGATATAAGGGGCGACAGGGTCGATCATCAGATGCACGTCCATCACGGTCTTGATATGCGGCCGGATGGCGGCGCACATGGCCGGACCGAATGTGATATTGGGCACGAAATGCCCATCCATGACATCGACATGAACCCAGTCAGCACCCTGTGCTTCGACCGCGCCGATTTCGGCACCGAAATTGGCGAAGTCGGCGGCAAGGATCGAGGGGGCGATTTTCACCGAACGGTCAATTGGCATGTGTTGGCTCCTTTGCGCGCGGACTTAGTACCCGGCGTCGCGATCCACAAGGTGCAAGAACGGCTCACCGGCCTCGCCGCGCCGGATGTTTTCGGCAATCACGCGTGCCGCGCTGGGCGGGCGGGTTTCCGACGCGACATGCGGGGTGACCGTGACATTCGGGTGTGTCCAATAGGGATCATCCGCCGGAAGCGGCTCCGTGCGGAAAACGTCCAGCGTTGCATGGCCGATCCGGCCATTGTCGAGCGCCGCGAGAAGCGCGGCATCTTCGATCAATGTGCCACGACCCGGATTTATGAGGATCGCGCCCTTGGGCATCAGGGCCAGCGTCTCGGCATTGATCGTGTTCTCGGTCTCGGGTGTGCTGGGCAAGAGCAGGATCAGGATCTGGGAGGTTTCCAGGACCGATTGTAGCCCGTCCTTTCCGTGATACGCGGTGATCCCGTCGATGGATTTCGGGGTCCGCGCCCAGCCGGACACGGGAAACCCCAGATCGCTCAAGGCCTGACCGCAGGCAGTGCCCAAGGCACCAAGACCAAGGAGGCCCACCGGGCGATCGGCAGCGATCGGGGGGGCCTTTGCAGCCCATTCGCAATCCGGGTTCACGATATGCGCATCCATCCCGAGGTGATGGCGCAACGTATGGCCGACGACCCATTCAACCATCCCCTGCGTCAGCCCCTCGTCATCGACCATGCGCGCAAACGGCACTGTGAGCGTGGGGTTTTTCACCGCGCTTTCCACACCTGCCCAGAGGTTCAGAACGGCCTTGAGTCGTTTGTAGGGTGTAAAATCCTGCACGTCGGAATTGGGCGCATAGACGATGTAATCGACCCCGCCAGGCTCCATGTCGGTGGACAGCGCATAGTCGATTCCGATCGCGTCCAGAGCGCGGCGCAGGGGCGTTTCGTATTGCGCCCAGCGGTCCTTGTGGGCGGCGAAAAGAATATTGACGGACATGGGTTACCTCGGACGGTGAATATGTGCGCTTTGTACAAGGCCGAACGCGATCATCAAGACCAGCATCGCCGATCCACCATAGCTGACCAGCGGCAAGGGCACGCCGACCACCGGCGCCAGACCCATCACCATCGACATGTTGACGGCAAAGAACAAAAAGAACGTGACGCCAATCCCTAGGATCAGCAGAGATGAATACCGGTCACGGTTTTTCAGTGCCGATATGATGCAGAACACCAGGATCAGCACATACAGGAACAGCAAGGATATGCCCCCGACGAAGCCGAATTCCTCGGCCAGCGTGTTGAAGATGAAGTCTGTGTGTTTTTCCGGCAGGAAGTTGAGCCGCGATTGCGTGCCCTGCATGAAACCGCGCCCGGTCCAGCCGCCGGACCCCATAGCGATCTTGGCCTGCGTGATGTGATAGCCCGCGCCCAGTGGATCCGTGCTTGGGTCGAGAAACGTATCGATCCGGCGGAACTGGTAGTCCTTGAGCAATTGCCACTCCGTCCCTCGGCTGAGAAAGATCGTGTACAGGCCGGCCAAACCAGCGGCAATGACGCTGCCGAAATAGGCCCAATGCACACCGGCCAGGAACATCATGAGACCACCGCCCATGATCAGCAGGATGGCGGTGCCGAGATCCGGTTGGGTCAGGACCAGGAAGGTGGGCAAAAGAATGATGAAGATCGGGATCAGCACCCAGAAGGGGTGCGACGTTTTCTTCATTGGCAGCCAATCGTAATAGGCGGCGAGGACCATCACCATCGCGATCTTCATCAGCTCCGAGGGTTGCAGCCGCATGAAGCCAAGGTCGATCCAGCGCTGGGCGCCCATGCCGACAGATCCGATGAATTCCACCGCCACCAGCAAGGCCAGCGCGATCAGATAGGCCATGACGGACATATTGCGCCAGAACCAGATCGGCACCATCGCCACGACGAACATGACCGCCAGACCCAGCGCGTAGCGTTTCATCTGCGGCTCGGCCCAAGGGCTCATGGACCCGCCTGCAACCGAGTACAGCATCAAAAGGCCGACACCCGCGACGGCCGTGAGAAGAAGCACGAGCGGCCAGTTGATGAACAGCATCTTGCGCCAGCCTGCCGGGACGCTCTTGACGGTGTATTCAAGATAACTCATGCCCGGCTCCACCCCTCCGGATCGTTGGCGCGAAGGACCTGCTGCAGGCGGTCCTGCTGGGTGCGGATGCGTTCGCGATCCTTGGCAGGGTAGGCCTCGAGCGGTGGGCTGTCGCCGTAGAGTGCCTGCAAAGTCACATCGCGCGCAATCGGTGCGGCTGCGGCGGACCCGCCGCCACCATGTTCGACAACCACCGAAACGGCGATCCTGGGATTATCGTAAGGCGCATAGTTCACGAAGAGCGCGTGGTCCCGGCGATTCCATGGCAGATCCTCGTTGCGGGTCACGCCGCGCGCACGTTCGGCGGCGGTGATGTTGCGCACTTGGCTGGTGCCGGTCTTGCCCGCCATCCGGTATGCTTCATCGATGATACGGGAACTATAGGCCGTGCCCCGGCGGTTGTTGCTCACAGAGAACATCGCACGCCTGATCTGGCGCAGGTGGTTTTCGTTGAACCCCAACGCCTCGCCTTCCTGTGCTGGCGGCGTGACGCCATCGACACTGCGCACCAGGCGCGGAACAACCGCCTTGCCATTGGACAGGCGCGCGGCCATCACCGCAAGCTGCAGCGGCGAGGTCAGGACAAAGCCCTGTCCAATGGCGGCATTCACCGTATCGCCGATCACCCAGCCAGCCCCGCGCTCGCGCTTTTTCCAGTCCTTGTCGGGCATCAGGCCATTGGTCACAGCGGACATGCCGATGCCAAAGGCCTGGCCCAGCCCGAGCCGCCGCGCGGTCTGCGATATCCGTTCGATCCCGACTTTCAGGGCGAGGTCGTAAAAATAGACATCGCAACTTTCCCGCAGCGATTCTTCAAGGTCCATGTGCCCGTGGCCTGCCCGTTTCCAGCAATGGAACCGGCGACCACCGACCTCCATGTGACCGGGGCACCAAACGGTTTCATCGGGGGCGACCACGCCGGCATCCATTGCGGCCAGTGCCGTGACCATCTTGAAGGTCGATCCGGGCGGATAGGCATCCTGAACCGTCTTCGAGGCCAGCGGACGGTGATCATTGTCGCGCAATTCGCCGTAGTCCGAAACCGAGATCCCGCGCACGAACTCGTTCGGATCGTAGGAGGGCGAAGAGGCAATCCCGAGCAGATCGCCATTGGTGACATCCATCACCACGACCGAGGCGCTTTCGTCGCCCAGCCGGGCTTGAATATAGGCTTGCAGCCTGCTGTCGACGGTCAGCTGAAGGTCTGCGCCGGGCGCGCCTTCGCGGCGACCAAGTTCGCGCATGACACGGCCAACGGCGTTTACCTCGACATGCTTGGCCCCGGCACGACCCCGCAATACCTCTTCGTGGCGCGCCTCTATCCCGACTTTGCCAATTTGGAACCGGGGAATGCGCAGCACCGGATCAGGGGCTTCATATCGTGCAAGGTCACGGTCGCTGACCGGGCCGACATAGCCGACGACGTGGGCAAAATCCCGGCGGCGGGGATAGACCCGAGACAGGCCGACCTCCGGTGTCACACCGGGCAGGGCCGGGGCATTCACCGCGACACGGCTGATATCCTCCCATGTCACACGCTCGGCCACGGTGACCGGCAGGAACGGCGCGCTGCGCTGCATCTCCGTCAGCGCGCGGTTCAGCTCGCCCTCGTCCAGTTCCACCAGCGACGACAGCCGCGCGATCACGTCGTCGACATTGCCGGCGTCCTCCTTGACCATGGTGATCCGGTAGGACAGTTCGTTTGCGGCAAGGATCATGCCATTGCGGTCGAAGATCTGGCCACGGGTGGGAGGGATCAGGCGGATGTTGATGCGGTTCTCTTCGGCGAGAAGGCGGAATTCATCCGCCTGATCGACCTGAAGATGCTGCATCCGCAGACCGAGGGCCGCCGAAAAGGCAAGCTGTACCCCGCCAAGGATGACACCGCGGCGGGAAATCCGGCGGACGCTTTCGGCTGAATCCTTTGGTGATCGTCTCATATCGGTTTGCCAAATCTGTCCACGTCACCTGGCGCGGCGCGCCTTACGCCCAAAAGCGCATAGGATACCGCGACGACCACCGGGTAAATCGCAATGGTCATGAGCAGCTGCACAAGGCTCAGACCTAATACACCTGGCGAAGGCATCAGGAGCATTGTCACTGCGCGATAGATCATGGTGATCACCACCAAGGTACTTGCGAAGGTGAGCCATTCAAGGACAAAAGTCGATTCGCGCTGTCGCCGCTCGCGAGATTTGAGCCATTCCGCCGCACAAACCACCAGGACGGCCCACAGGCCGGGAGGGCGTTGCAGCATCATGTCCGCCATCAGCATCACCAAGGCGACCAACAGCATCGGCACGTAATCGGGCCGCCGGACGGACCATGCAAAGATGATGGCCACCAGAACATCCGGTCCGGCCCATTGGCTGGGTGCCGGGTTCAGCGGCAACAAATGGAAAAACTGGATGATCAGGGCCAGAAACACGAACAGCAGACGCATGCCCCAGGTCTTCAGCAGGCCGGGATCCATCAGTTTTCACGCTCTGACGTTGTTGCGTCGACATCGGGTTCTGTGGTGGGGGCCGCAGTCGGAGGCGTTTCCGGCAGGATCAGGGCGGACGGGTTGGACACCCGGCGCGCGCCGTGATCCCGCAGAACGCGCAGGAATTCGAGCCGTTCGAAATCAGCCGCAGGACGCGTGCGCAGGCGTCCGCCGGGGTCTTGTGCCACCTGACCGATCAACAAGCCGGGAGGGAATACGTCGCCATCGCCCGAGGTTACGATGCGGTCACCGGGGCGCACCTGGTCGGGGTTTTCCAGAAAGTCGATGGGCGGCGCCGGGCTGTTGTCGCCGACGATCAATGCGCGCTGACCCGACGGCTGGATCGTCGCGGGAATACGGCTGGTGGCATCGGTGAGCATGATCACACGGCTGGTGTTCGCCCCGACGCCCGACACACGCCCGACAAGCCCCGTCCCATCCATCGTGGCCCATCCGTCAACGATTCCGTCTCGCGATCCGACATTTATCAGCAATGACTGGCGAAATGGTGAGCCACTGTCAGCCAGAACAACGCCGGTGATATAGGTCAGGCGCGGATCGAGCCGAACGTTGTTCAGATCGCGCAGCTTGGCGTTTTCCTGTTCCAGTTGCAGCGCCGCTTCCTTCCAGGACGACATCTGGCGCAGCTCGCGGCGCAGCTCCTGGTTTTGTTCGTAAATCCGTTGGTAACTGCGAAAATCACGGGCCAGGTTGACCGTTGCCGTCACCGGCGCCATCGCCCAGTCAAAGCTGGGCAACACCCTGTCGATCACTGCCGCACGGAAGCGTTCAACGCGTGGGCTGTCGATGCGCCAGATGAAAAAGAGGCCCAGAAGGCACAGGATCACTGCCGCCAGCAGCAATCGCCGCAGCGGGGTTGTGTAGGCTTCGCTGTTCGTGCCGTTCTTTGCCACGATTCCCCTTTCCCGAAAGGGTGGTCAGATCAGCTATCGTAGTCAATCGCGTGGCGCAGCTGCTTTTCGTATTCAAGTGCCTTGCCGGTGCCCAAGGCCACGCAATTCAGGCTTTCGTCGGCAATCGAAACGGCCAGCCCGGTCTGCTCGCGCAGGGCAAGGTCCAAGTCTCCCAGCAGGGCGCCGCCCCCGGTGAGCATGACACCGCGATCCACAATGTCGGCGGCAAGGTCTGGCGGGGTGGCTTCGAGGGCCGTCATCACCGCTTCGCAAATTGCCTGGACCGGCTCGCTCAGCGCTTCGGCCACCTGGGCCTGGCTGATCTCGGTTTCCTTGGGCACGCCGTTGAGCAAATCGCGCCCCCGGATCTGGATCGACGATCCACGTCCGTCATCGGGCATCCGCGCCGTCCCGATGGAGGTCTTTATCCGTTCGGCGGTCGATTCGCCGATCAACAGGTTCTGCTGGCGGCGCAGATAGTTGATGATCGCCTCGTCCATCCGATCCCCACCCACGCGGACCGAGCGGGCGTAAACGATATCGCCAAGCGACAGAACGGCGACTTCAGTGGTGCCGCCCCCGACATCGACAACCATGTTGCCCGTCGGGTCCGTGATCGGCATGCCCGCGCCAATGGCCGCCGCGATGGGCTCTGCGATCAGCCCCGCCTTGCGCGCGCCAGCCGACAGCACCGACTGTCGGATTGCCCGCTTTTCCACCGGGGTCGCGCCATGCGGCACGCAGACGATGATCTTGGGTTTGGAAAAGGTCGACCGTTTGTGAACCTTGCGAATGAAATGCTTGATCATCTCTTCGGCCACGTCGAAATCCGCGATTACACCTTCGCGCATCGGACGGATCGCCTCGATACTGCCGGGAGTTCGGCCCAGCATCAGCTTGGCATCCTCGCCGACGGCCAGAACCTTTTTCTGTCCATCCTTGATGTGGTAGGCCACCACAGACGGTTCCGACATGACGACCCCGCGTCCCTTGACGTAGACAAGCGTATTCGCTGTCCCGAGGTCGATGGCCATGTCCGATGAAAACATGCCCAGCAATTTGTCCAGTCCAAACATCTGTGATTTGCCTCAAGCCAATACGCCTTAGGTCTCCGACTCCATGAGGCCGCAAACCGTGGGTCTTATAGGTGTGGTTTCGGAGGTGCGAAAGGGGCGGGATGCAGTTTACGGCGTGAATCTGCCATACCGTGCCAATGGCTGTTTGCGCAGGACGCACATCGGGGCATCTGCCTGCAATTTTTATCGCATTCGAAACGGTCTGACGAATTCAGCCGCGTCTTTGCGTGACGGGCATCACGCATTGACGTTTTGCCTTGGAAACACCGTGATGCAACCGCTTTTGGACCGTGAAGCAAACCCAGAATAACCTCAAACGGCCAGAGGACTTGTATGGTAGTCAAATTTTTAAAAGGTATTCTCAAACTTGGGTTCTACGCAGCCGGTCTGGCCGCAATCGTCGGCATTTGGGACTATACCCGGCAAGCCAAGATGGCCAACTACGACTATTCGACGGCACAATACTCAGTGTCGGTTCTCGACCGCTATGGCGCCGAGGCGGAATTTGTCCTCTCCAGGCTGGAGGTTGCGCGGAACGGGCTGCAAACTGGCGCCGAATGGGCCGGTGCGTCTGACATGCTCGACACGCTCCCCCTGCCTTCCGCCGTGCCTTCCGGTGTCGCCGCCGAAGCCAACCAGGGCGAAACCGGGTCCGAAGGCACCATCGAACCCGTGGCAGGCGCCGAGGGCGTGGTGCACGTCAATGCAACAGCCGAGGTCGAACTGGCCTTGGCGGAAAGCGCGCTTGCGCCGGAAACATCCCTTTTCCCGCGGGCGCGAGCCGCGCGCTAAGGGTCTGAATCGACGACGCGTCGTTTTCCTGCCGCAACGTGTCGGAGCGGTTTCGCGGCGGTGCTGAACGAACGGTATTCACGGGGTCAAACGCCCTGGAGTGAACACCCATGAAAACGCATGTCAAAGCCCTGGTAGTAGGTGGTGGCGCCATCGGCACATCGATTGCCTATCATCTCGCCCGCGCCGGTTGGCAGGATGTGATGCTGATCGAACGCGATGAGCTGACCGCTGGTTCAACCTGGCATTCGGCGGGTCTTCTGCCGTATTTCAACATGTCCTATGCCACGACTCATATCCACGACTACTCGATCAAGTTCTACAAGACACTCGAGGAAGAGACAGGGCTCAACGCCGGGTTTTCCGTTGTTGGCAACCTGCGCATGGCCCAGACCAAGGCGCGGATGGACGAGTACATGGTTTACGCCACAACCGCCGAGACCTGCGATGTGCCCTACGAGTGGATGACACCGGCGCAGATCAAGGAACGCTGGCCCTTGGTGCGCACTGACGATCTCGAAGGCGCGATCTATCACCCGACGGATGGCTATATCAACCCGGCCGATGTGACCATCGCGATGGCCAAGGGCGCCCGGCAGCGGGGCGTCACGATCGAGCGCAAGTGGCAGGCCGACGCCTTTACCTGGACCGGGGACCATTGGGACGTCACGCTGACCAGGATGGTGGAAAAAGGTGGCAACCTCGTGCCCTCTGATGAGCAGACCGTGGTCAGCGCCGAGCATGTCGTGACCGCATCCGGCAACCATTCGCAGCGCATCGCGCAGCTTTTGGGGATCAAGATGCCGGCGATCCCGGTGGAGCATCAATATATCATCACGGAACCCGATCCCGAGCTGCTCAAGTACCGCGAGGCGGGCAATATCGAACATCCCGTGCTGCGCGACGCCGATGCCAAGTGGTATGTCCGGGAAGAGCGGGGTGGCTGGATGCTGGGACCCTACGAGTTCAATGCGCCGGCGCGCTTTGAATACGGCTGCCCCGACAGTTTCCGCGCTGACCTCTTCCCGCTCGATCTTGAGCGGATCGAGGAAGAATACATGTCGATGATACACCGCATTCCGACGACCGAAACGGCCGGTCTCAAGGCCGATTTCAATGGCCCGATCTGCTATACGCCGGACGGCAATCCACTGATGGGACCGGCGCCGGGGCTGCGAAACATGTGGCTGGCCGAGGGGTTCAGCTTTGGCATCACCGCCGCGGGCGGCGCGGGCAAGTATCTGGCCGATCTGATGGTCGAAGGCGAAGCAGAGATCGACATGGCCAGCCTGGACCCGCGCCGCTTTGGTCAGGACTGGATGACGACCGAATATGCAGCCCGCAAGAACGAGGAAGCTTACGAACACGTCTACATCCTGCACCATCCGGACGAAGAGCGCCCGGCCTGTCGTCCGCTTCGTACGGCCCCGGCGTACGACCGGCAAAAGGCGCTGGGGGCGCAATTCGGCTGCGTGAATGGCTGGGAGCGTCCGAACTATTACGGACCGCTGGATGCGCCCGAGACCTTCGATCACGATGCGCGCAGTTTCCGTCGCGGTGGCTGGTGGGACTACGCCAAGGTCGAAGCCGAAGCGATCCGCTCCGGCGTCGGCTTGATCGACGGCAGCGCCTTCGCCAAGCACCGTCTGACCGGGCCGGGGGCGACGGCCTTTCTCGATTGGTTCACCTGCAACAAGCTGCCCAAGGTCGGCCGCATCAACCTGACGTATGCATTGACCAGTCACGGCACGACGCGCACGGAGTACACCATCGTGCGCGAAGGCGAGGAGGACTACTACCTTGTCTCTTCGGGCGGTCTGCATGCCTATGACGAAGATTTCCTCTACAAGGCCATCGCTGACAAAGAGGCCGAGTTCGGTCGCATCAAAGAAGAGGACGTTACCACAAGATGGGGCGTCTTCGCCATCGCCGGGCCCGGATCGCGCGACGTTCTGCGGGAGATCATCAAGGATGTCAACCCGGATACTGTATTGTCGAACAAGCGCTTTCCGTGGCTGTCTGTGCGCAACATCGAGTTGGGCATGTGTCCGGTCAAGGCGATCCGCGTCGCCTACACCGGGGAGTTGGGCTGGGAGCTGCACCATCCGATCGAAATGCAGAATTACCTGTGGGATTTGCTGATGATGGCCGGGGCCAAGCATGGCATGAAGCTTGTTGGCGCGCGGGCACAGAACTGGCTGCGGCAGGAAAAAAGCTACCGGGCTTTCGGCCATGAGCTAGGCCGGGATGGGACGCCCTTGGAAGCCGATCTGCCGAGGTTCGTTGATCTGTCGAAAGACTTCCACGGCAAGGCCGCGCTACAGGAAACCGGTGTGCGGTCCAAGTGCTGCACGGTGCTGATCGATGGGCCTGCGGATGCCGACCCCTGGGGCCGCGAGGCGCTCTACAATGGCGACGCCCGCGTCGGGCGCCTGACATCTGGCGGATATTCCGTGACCTTCGGGAAATCCATCGGCATGGGCTATGTGGCGCCGGACCTGGCGGTGCCGGGGACGAAGTTGCAGGTCAAGATGTTCGATCAGCTTTGGGATGCGGAGGTTGTCGAGGACAGCCCCTATGATCCCAAAAACGAGGCCATCCGCAAGGACGGATGACCCAGGCGCAACCGGACGCGTCAACGCGTCCGGTTTTCCGTAGACGGAAAAACGCCCCTGCCGCGCGTTGTGCGTCAGCCCCGGCCGAAATCGGCTGTGGTCACCACGTTGTCGCCGTTGCGATCCATGCCTGCAAACCAGGCAGGCACAGCATTCAGGAATTCGTCGCGGGTGACGTTGCCATCGCCATCGGCATCCGTGACCTCGCGCAACATGCCATTGGCCGGGTTGCGATTGCCCGCTCCTTTGCCCATCCCGTTTTCGGCCATGTCCAGTGCGCGGGCCTCGTCGAAGAGGTCATACTCTTCGGCTGTCAGCACACCGTCTTCATCGGCATCGAATGTCAGGAACACGTCGCCACGCCGTTCGGTGGCTTCGGCCAGCGTCACCTGGCCATCCGAGTCAATGTCCCAGTTTTCGACGAAATGCCCGCCGGGGTTGCCCTGTTGGGCCATTGCGCTTGTCGAGACCAGAACCAGCGCGAGGACAAGAGGTGATTTGGACATGATTGTCACTTTCATATATTGCACTTGGAATATGTATGGGGGAGGCCAGTAATCTGCATCCCCCAAAGTGTCGCAGGATCATGCCACCAGTTCGTCGTAGACCTCGAGCGCCTTGCCCGCATACATCAGGCCCGGGCCGCCCCCCATCTGGACGCAGGTTGCCAGAATCTCGCCGATCTCTTCGCGGGTCGCACCGAGGCGCACAAGCGCTTCGACATGGAACAGGATACAGGGTTCGCAGCGTGTCGCCACCGCGATGCCAAGCGCGACGTATTCCTTTTCCTTGAATTTCAGTGCCGCATCTGTCTTGACCGTTTTGCCTAGCGCCGCAAAGGCGGCAGAGGTGTTCGGGATGAGACCGTTGAGGGATTTCAACTGTGTCTTGGTGTCGTTCAGTTTGGCTTTCCAGTTCATATCATGCTCCTGCGATGTGTTTGGTTCGCAAGAGCATTCCATCGTGCGCCGGTCCTTGATGCAGATCAGGCGACCGCGCCGCAGACGAAAAAGAAGGCCGGACTGGTTACCGGCCTTCAAGAGGTGGTGCTTCGAGGCGTTCTAGCCGAGCAAGCGTCGCGCGATCACCTGCGCCTGAATCTCGGCCGCACCTTCAAAGATGTTCAGGATGCGCGCGTCACACAGGATGCGGCTGATCTTGTATTCTAGGGCAAAGCCGTTGCCACCGTGGATCTGCAGTGAATTGTCGGCGGCAGCCCAGGCCACACGTGCGCCAAGCAGTTTGGCCATGCCAGCCTCAAGGTCGCAGCGGCGCCCCTCGTCTTTTTCGCGGGCTGAAAAATAGGTGAGCTGCCGCGCGACCATGATCTCCACCGCCATCATCGCCAGTTTCGACGCGACGCGCGGGAAGTTGATGAGCGACTTTCCGAACTGCTTGCGATCCCGCGCATAGTCCATGCCTTCGTCCAGCGCGGATTGCGCCACGCCGATGGCCCGCGCGGCGGTCTGGATGCGGGCGCTCTCGAAGGTTTCCATCAATTGCTTGAAGCCCTGGCCCTGTTCCAGGCCAAGAAGGTTCTCGCCCTTGACCTTGAAGTCATCGAAATTGAGCGTGTATTCCTTCATCCCGCGATAGCCGAGGACCTCGATCTCGCCGCCCGAAATCCCCGGATCCTGCCACGGGGCTTCGTCGGTGCCGGGAGTCTTTTCCGCCAGGAACATCGACAGGCCCTTGTAATTGTCGGTGTCCGGCAAGGTCCGGGCCAGCACTGTCATCACATGGGTTCGAGCGGCATGGGTGATCCACGTCTTGTTTCCGTTCAGGATCCAGTCGCCATTCTCGTCCTGAACGGCCTTCGTCCGCAGGCTGCCAAGATCAGAGCCGGTATTGGGCTCGGTGAAAACGGCCGTCGGAAGAATTTCTCCCGACGCAAGGCCTGGTAGCCATTTCGCCTTCTGATCCTCGGTGCCGCCGGCGATCACCAGTTCGGCGGCAATTTCGGACCGGGTGCCGAGTGAGCCGACACCGATATAACCACGCGACAGTTCTTCGGAGACGACACACATGGAATTCTTGCTCATCCCGAGGCCGCCATGGTCTTCGGGGATGGTCAGCCCGAACACACCCATTTCAGCCAGGTCGTCGATGATTTCCATCGGGATCAGCTCATCCTTGAGGTGCCATTCCTGGGCGTATGGCGCGACCTTGTCGACGGAGAAGCGGCGGAATTGCTCGCGGATCATCTCAAGCTCTTCATCGAGGCCGCAAGCCCCCACCGTCAACTCTGCGCTACGCTCCTGCATGAGATTCACAAGGCGCAGGCGCGCGGCCTGTGTGTTGCCGGCCTTGGTGAGTTGCATGACTTCGGGGGTCATCAGGGCGCGCATGTCGTCCTGGCTCAGGCCGATATCCTGAAGCCGGACGATTTCGCCCTGGTTCATCTGGATGCCGCCGTAGATCTGCCACAGGTATTCGCCAAAGGCGATCTGGTGGATCAGCTTTTCAACCTCTCCAAACGTGCCATCGGCGTCAAGCCGTTCGGCCCAATCCTGCATCTGGCGCAGCGATTCCACGTAGGTGGCGAGCCATGCCAGCCCGTGCGCCGCGGTCTGGTTTTCCTCGATCAGGGTACCCGAGATGCGACCATCCGTTTCGACCATGTCGCGCACGCGGGTGTTGGCCAGATCAAGGATGGCGTTTGCGGGGTCGAGCGCCGCAGCGGTCAGCATCAGCAGGTCGGGCAGGATCGTTTCGGTGGTCAGGGTCAGGTCTTGTCCGTCATGGGCCATGAATCGTGTCCTTTTCAGCTTTACTGCTGGATATCTATTTTGCAGGTGCAGCGCAACAAAAATACCAAATATACCTAATATTTGTTCCAATCTTTCGCATTGAAGTGCTGCCTTGCGGCGCTAATCCGATGCAGGTGCAGAAAACACTTGGGGCGGACACCCGGTAAAATGGTATGCCCGCCCTGACTTTCCCAGCACTTTTCGACGCAGGCCGCTTAGCCGATTGCGGCGGCTTTCACGTCATCGTCGATATAGGGCACATACTGCGCAAAGTTGTCAGCAAACATCTGTACGAGCTTGTCGGCCTGCGCATCATAGGCATCCTTGTCGTTCCACGTCCGGCGCGGATCAAGCAGCATGTCCGGCACGCCCTCGACCTTCTCCGGAACCTCGAATCCGAAATTCGGATCCTTGCGGAAATCGGCTTCGGCTAGGCGACCGTCCAGCGCCGCGGTCAGCAGGGCGCGCGTTGCCTTGATGGGCATCCGTTCCCCGGCCCCGTAAGCTCCACCGGTCCAGCCTGTATTGACCAACCAGCAGGTCGCGCCGTGCGACGCGATCTTTTCGCGCAGCAGGTTTCCGTACACTTCGGGGCGACGTGGCATGAAAGGCGCGCCGAAACAGGTCGAGAAAGTCGGCTCTGGTTCGGTCACGCCGCGTTCTGTCCCGGCGACCTTGGAGGTGAAGCCCGACAGGAAATGATACATCGCCTGCGCAGGTGTGAGCCGCGAGATCGGGGGCAGGACGCCAAAGGCATCGCAGGTCAGCATGATGATGTTCTTGGGATGCCCGCCAAGCGCGGTTTCCGACGCGTTCGAGATATAGTCCAGCGGGTAGGCGCAGCGCATGTTGGCGGTCAGGCTGTCATCCTTGAAATCAAGCTCAAACGTGTCGGGATCGAAGACCATGTTTTCGATAACGGTGCCGAACTTGTTCGTGGTGTCGTAAATCTCGGGTTCCGCTTCGCGCGAAAGATTGATCGTCTTGGCATAACATCCGCCTTCGAAATTGAAGGTTCCGCGATCGGACCAGCCATGTTCGTCATCTCCGATCAGGACACGGTTCGGATCGGCCGACAGCGTCGTCTTGCCGGTGCCGGACAGACCGAAAAAGATCGCCGTATCCACCGGGTTGCCAACCGCATGATTGGCTGAACAATGCATCGGCATGATGCCTTTTTCCGGCAAAAGGTAATTGAGAAGCGAGAAGATGGATTTCTTGTTTTCACCGGCGTATTCGGTGCCTCCGATCAGGATCAGCTTGCGATCGAAGTTCATCGCGATCACGGTTTCGGACCGGCAATCGTGTTTCTTGGGATCCGCCTGGAAAGACGGGCAGTTGATCACCGTGAAATCGGCCACAAAGCTGTCCAGGTCTTCGCGGTCGGGCCGGCGCATCATGTGGCGAATGAAAAGATTGTGCCACGCCAATTCCTGGATGAACCGCACGTCGATTGCGGTCTTGGGATCCGCGCCGCCGGTCAGGTCCTGCACGAAATACTCGCGCCCTTTCATATGCTCGAGCATATCGGAATAGAGCGCGTCGAACCCTTGGGGCGACATCGGCGCGTTATTGTCCCACCAGATCGTGTCGGCGACGCCGTCTGTCTTGACCACATGCTTGTCCTTGGGCGACCGGCCGGTGAATTTGCCGGTGGTGACAAGGAATGCCCCGCCATTGCCCAGCGTGCCTTCATCACGCTTCAATGCCGCTTCGATCAGAGCGGGCTCCGTGAGGTTGTAATAGACATTGCCAAGCCCGTTGATCTGTTGATCTTCCAGCCGGAATTTCGGGTTAACCCGTCCAAATGTCATTTGCCAAGCTCCTGTAGCTACGCTCTTGCGACGATTTTGTAGAAGGCCGCACACATGCGGTCTGCTCCCGACGGAACATCGAAAGCCTTCGCGTCTTAACATGGGCATTCCAGAGCTGAACAGGACGCAAACGCTCCGTTAGCGCAACCAAAAGCGGTTTAGCGCAACCATCACAGCCTCACGTCGGGCTTGGTGATGCATATTAGCCATCCGTAAGGATTTTTCCGTCTCAATATCAGCGCGGATGCGATGTGATTCGCAAAATTACATTGGCGCAAAGGAAAAAAGCACGCATAATGCCCAAAAAATACAATCAAGAGCAGTACAAGGAACACACTCCATGTCGAAAATCGCCCTTGTGGACGATGACAGGAATATCCTGACATCGGTCGCGATCACCCTCGAGGCCGAAGGTTTCGAGGTCGAAACCTACAACGACGGACAGGCTGCATTGGATGCATTCAACAAGAAAATGCCCGATATGGCCGTATTCGATATCAAGATGCCGCGCATGGATGGCATGGATCTGCTTCAGCGGGTCCGCCAGAAAACCAAGATGCCCGTGATCTTCCTGACGTCCAAGGATGACGAGATTGACGAGGTGCTGGGCTTACGCATGGGCGCAGATGACTATGTCAAAAAGCCGTTTTCGCAGCGCCTGTTGGTCGAACGTATCCGTGCGCTGCTGCGCCGTCAGGATGCCATTGCCGGCGACGCGGCCGGAACCGAGGTCGAAGAGACAAAGCTCATGGTGCGGGGCAATCTGTCCATGGATCCGTTGCGTCACGCGGTGTCTTGGAAAAATCGGGATGTATCGCTCACTGTCACCGAATTTCTGCTTTTGCAGGCCCTTGCCCAGCGTCCGGGGTTCGTCAAATCTCGCGATCAGCTGATGGATGTGGCGTATGATGATCAGGTATATGTCGATGATCGCACAATCGATAGTCATATCAAGCGCTTGCGCAAGAAAATGCGCATGGTTGACGATGAATTCTCGGCGATCGAAACGCTTTACGGAATCGGATATCGGTACAACGAAGAGTGACCATGGCACTGGTTGAGGGCGTCGCCGCTGATAAGACCGGGGGGCGGAAAGATGCGGACGTTGTGCTCGGGGACGATTGGATCGCCCCCGACAAGAATGTTGAGTCCGAGGTCCGCAACAGCCAGGAAAAGCGTGGCATCTTTTCTCTCAACCGCTCTCCGCTGACGCGCAAGATCATCACGTTCAACCTCGTTGCCCTCAACTTCCTTGTTGCAGGCATTCTCTTCCTCAATTCCTCTCGCGACACGCTGGCCGAACAAAAGGCCGAATACGTCCGGATCGAGGCGGAGCTCATCGCCGATGTGTTCGAGGCCCGAACGATCGATGCGCCCAGCGTCAATCTTGCCACAGGCGAAGGCGTGGATGTGTCTCGCACTCTGGACAACCTGGAAATGCGTCCGGGCCTGCATGTGTTCATCTTCGACGCGGCCCGCTTCCTCGTCGGCGAGGTCGATGAGGATGCTGGGGTCCAGGACGCTGCATCAACTGAAAAGCCAACGGTCATTTCGGATTTCCTGCTGACAGTCTGGAGCAGCGTATCTTCGGTCTTTGGCGCGCCCACTGTGTCGCCCTCGCTCAGCCTCGAAGACATCCTGCGCCGCCAGATCGAAGCAACGGAACCGTCTCAGACGCGCGTTGAACGGTCCGAAGGCCCGAATGGCGCCACGATCTTCACCGCCTTCTCCCCGATCGAGGTTCAAAGCGGCGTGGCGGGAACCGTTGCGCTGGTCAGCTACGCGCCTGAAATCGATGCTGCCGTGCGGCAGGAACGCGAAAATGTCTTGCAGATGTTCGTCATCGCGACGCTGGTGTCCATCGGTCTCAGCCTTGTTCTGGCCTCGACCATTTCCAACCCGATCTCCAACCTGGCGGACGCAGCGGAGGTGGGCCGGGATCGAAATCGGCGCAATGTTTCGTCCGGACGCATCCGCATCCCCGACCTGACCGCCCGGCCCGACGAAATCGGCCGCTTGTCAGGGGCTCTGCGCGGAATGGTTGCCGCGCTCTACGACAGGATCGACGCAAACGAACAATTCGCCGCTGATGTTGCACATGAGATCAAGAATCCGCTGGCGTCTCTGCGTTCGGCCGTCGGCACGCTGCGCGTTGCGCGCAAGCAGGATCAGGTGGAACGCCTTCTGGACGTTATCGACCACGATGTGCGCCGCCTCGATCGCCTTGTCAGCGATATTTCCAACGCCTCCCGGCTGGATAGCGAGTTGGTCAAGGAGGAAGAGGCCGAGTTCAACCTTCTGGAGATGCTCAACAATATTGGCCAGTTCCTTGGTGAAGATGCCAAGCGCCGAGGGGTCGAATTCATCTCGGATCTGCCCGAACAACAGGTCCATGTACACGGGCTCGAAGCGCGGCTCGCTCAGGTTTTCGTCAACCTGATCACCAATGCAATCAGCTTTTGCGAAGACGGCGATGCCATCCGGCTCTGGGCGCGCCGCCGCGAAAACCGGGTTTTGATCGTGGTCGAGGATACGGGTCCCGGTATCCCGGATCAGGCGCTTACCAAAATCTTCAAACGCTTCTATTCGCAGCGTCCGGAAACCGAATTCGGCAACAATTCCGGCCTTGGCCTCGCGATCTCGAAACAGATCGTCGAGGCGCATGGCGGGGTGATCTGGGCCGAAAACATCCGCCCGACCGAAGCCGACGCCACCTCCGAGCCTTTGGGCGCGCGCTTCGTGGTGGGGCTGCCACTGTGACGGACAATGTCTGACGCAGACACCCAAAGCCTGCACGCCACCGCAGTGGCGCTGCATGGCGGCGCGGCGCTGATGATCGGCGCGTCCGGGTCCGGGAAATCTTCACTTGCGCTCGAAATGATGGCCCGAGGAGCCACGCTTGTGGCGGATGACCGGGTGCTTCTGACCCTGGATACGGATAGGGTTCTGCTGTCATGCCCGGACACCCTGCGCGGTCTGATCGAGGCGCGAGGTGTCGGGCTGCTGCATGCCGATCATCAGTCACCCGCGTCATTGCGTCTGGTCATCGATATGGACCAGACCGAAACCCGCCGCCTGCCGCCTGATCGGATCATCACTTACTTCACGAAAACATTTCCTTTGCTTCACAAAGTCGAAACGCAGCATTTCCCCGCCGCGGTTTTGCAATATTTACGCAGTGACGGGCGGTCTGTTGGCCCGTCGTGATGACTACAACGGATTTATGACGACTGATCAAAACCAGACCAGGGTTGTGCTTGTTACCGGCCCTTCCGGCGCCGGGAGGTCGACCGCGATCAACGCGCTTGAGGATTTGGGGTTCGAGGCGATCGACAACATTCCTTTGCGAATGATCCCGCGGTTGTTTGACGGGGAACCGATGGATCATCCGGTCGCGCTTGGCATTGACGTGCGCAACCGTGACTTTTCCCTGTCCCGTCTTCTGGAGTTGCACCGGGAATTACTCCACCGGACCGACGGGAAGGCGGCGCTGTTGTTTCTGGATTGCCGGTCGGACGTGCTCGTGCGTCGCTATTCCGAAACGAGGCGGCGCCACCCGATGGCGTCCGAGGACGCACCCGAGTCCGGGATAGAGCGGGAGGCGGCGCTTTTGCGCCCGATCGAGGACCGGGCCGACATCGTCATCGATACCTCGCACCTGTCACCACATGACCTTCGGTCACAACTGACTCAAATTTTCTTCAATAGCGCCTCACATAGTCTGGCGGTATGCGTGCAGTCCTTTTCGTACAAACGTGGTATCCCGCACGGCGTCGACATGGTGTTCGACTGCCGCTTTCTGGCCAACCCGCATTGGGATGCGACGCTGCGCCACAAAACCGGCTTGGATGACGCGGTGCAGTGCTACGTCCGCCAAGACACGCGGTTCGCGCCGTTCAAATCCCGGATCACGGATATGCTGACATATCTCTTGCCCGAGTTCGAGGCAGAGGGAAAAACCCACCTGACCATCGGTCTCGGATGCACCGGAGGGCAGCACCGGTCGGTTGTTGTTGCGGAAGACGTGGCTCGGACCCTTGCAGAAGCCGACAGACGGGTGTCAATTAACCACAAGGAATTAATTCGCCGAGGGTTTATAGACCCTGGGAGCAGCGTTGTGTCTAAATCCGGAAAGGCGGTAGTTTGATCGGAATAGTGATCGTGGCTCACGGCGGCTTGGCGCAGGAATACCTTTCTGCGGTTGAACATGTTGTCGGCCAACAGGTCGGCATGGCTGCGGTGTCGATCCACGCGAACCATAACCGGGACGCCAAACAAACAGAGATCTGTACCCTTGCCGACAAGGTCGACATTGGGGATGGCGTCGTGATCGTGACCGACATGTTCGGCGGCTCCCCGTCGAACCTGAGCCTGCGGGCATGCAAGCCGGAAAATCGGCGCATCATTTATGGCGCGAACCTGCCGATGCTGATCAAATTGGCGAAAAGTCGCAACAAAACGGTCCCGGATGCTGTGCGCGCGGCCCTGGAGGCGGGGCGGAAATACATTGACAGTCAAGATGTATCTCTGGATCAGAGCGCCTGTTCAAAGACTTAGGGAGGCCGGCCAACATGTCCGCCACGGCGCATCGCGCATTAAACATCATAAACGAAAAAGGCTTGCATGCCCGGGCATCGGCAAAGTTGGTCGAGGTGGTCGAAGGCTTCGATGCCACAGCCGAAGTCCGCAAAGACGGGATAACCGCCTCGGGGGACAGCATCATGGGGCTTTTGATGTTGGCAGCCTCCAAAGGAACCTCTATTGAGGTCAAGACCTCTGGGCCTGACGCTGAGGCGCTTGCTGCTGCGCTTGAAACCCTTGTGGCCGACCGCTTTGGAGAAGGGTGCTGATCCTTGGGGTCGGCATGGACAGCCAGAAACAGGACATCACACTGCCCCATGGTTGACAGCTATCAGCACACTTCCACAGACGCGCCGCCCGTGGAACCGGGCGATCCGCCATATGACAAGCGTCGGTTGAGCTATGCCAACACGTTCACAAACCCGTGGAAATCAAACACCATTCGGGCATTGGAATGGGTGACGGGCAAGGTTCCTTTACTGCGGCTCGTGCGGCGGTTCGAACGCATGGGACCAGCCGAAGGGCAGGCGTTCTGGGGTCAGGCGTTGGGTCTGATGAAAATCCCGTTGCAAACTCCCCCTGAACAGATCGCGCGCATTCCAAAGACCGGGCCTGTCATCATCGTGGCCAATCATCCGCATGGCCTTGTGGATGGGATGGTTCTTGCCGAACTGATCGGGCGTGTGCGCACGGATTACAAGATCCTGACGCGCTCATTGCTCACCGGGGTATCCGAAGTCGAGCAATTCATGATCCCTGTGCCCTTTCCGCATGAAGAGGATGCGCGCGAGCAGAGCCTTGAAATGCGCAGCCGGGCCATGTCGCATCTCAAGACAGGCGGCGTGGTCGCGCTGTTCCCGTCGGGTGTCGTGGCGTCCAGTGATACATATTTCGGCCCGGCGATTGAGCGTACGTGGAATCCGTTCACGGCCAACCTGATCCAGAGGTCCGGCGCCACGGTGGTGCCGATCTTCTTTCCCGGCCAGAATTCGCGTGTCTACCAGATCGCCAACAAAGTGTCTGCGACCCTGCGTCAAGGACTGCTGATCAACGAGGTGATCCATGCGTGCGGGAAACCGCAGGCTCCTGTTGTCGGAGAGCCGATCCCGGCGGATGCGATTGAAGCCTTTGCCGGCCGCAGCCGCGATTTCGTGGCGTCGCTGCGGGAAACCACCATCGCGCTGGGCCGAAAAGACTAGCGCGTCGGCACTGGCGTGTCGCCACGGTAATCGTAGAATCCGCGCTGCGACTTGCGGCCCAGCCATCCAGCCTCGACATATTTGGTCAGCAGCGGGCAGGGGCGGTATTTCGTGTCCGCCAGCCCGTCATGCAGCACGTTCATGATCGCCAGACAGGTGTCGAGCCCGATGAAATCCGCCAATTCCAACGGTCCCATCGGGTGGTTCGCGCCCAGTTTCATCGACTGGTCGATGGAGTTCACATTCCCGACGCCTTCGTAAAGCGTATAGACCGCCTCATTGATCATCGGCATCAAGATGCGGTTGACGATGAAGGCTGGAAAGTCCTCGGCCGAAGCGGCGGTTTTGCCAAGGCTTTCAACCACGCCATAGCAGATATCATAGGTTTCGCGATCCGTTGCGATCCCGCGGATCAGCTCGACCAGTTGCATAACTGGCACCGGGTTCATGAAGTGAAAACCCATGAATTTTTCCGGCCGGTCGGTGCGGCTTGCAAGCCGTGTGATCGAGATTGACGACGTGTTCGAGGTCAGGATCGTATGGTCGCTCAGATGCGGGAGCAGACCGTCAAAGATTTTTTGCTTGATCGTCTCGTCTTCGGTGGCCGCTTCGATCACGAGGTCCGTCTGCGCGACCTCGGGCAAGTCCTGCGTCGTCGTGATCCGGGCCATCGCACCATCACAGGCCTCTCGGGTTATTTTCTCGCGGCTGACCTGTCGATCCATATTGCGTTCGATCAGGGCGACCGCGCGTTTCAGCGCGTCCTCGCTGACATCGTTCAGCACAACATGATACCCGGCCAAGGCCATGACATGGGCAATCCCATTGCCCATCTGACCTGCGCCGACCACGCCGATTGAATTGACCGTCATGCGTTTGCTCCGTTCGTTTCGTCGCAACAATGACTTGTGGGGCAGAGGGCTGCAAGGCGGATCAGGGGAACGCTCAAAATTTAGCTTTAGCGATTTGAGAACCGAATCGACCCAAGGTCTTTGCTGGGTGAAAAGAAGGGGTGGGACGATGACGATTCCCTCAATGCGCGATCAAGCGATTGATTATGCGCCGTGTCGATACAATGGTTCACGCCTCTGGTTCCGTGGACCGCGAAAGGCGCTGCGACGAAATTACGTAGCCTGTCTTGGCGGATCCGAAGTATATGGCCGCTATGTTGCCAAACCCTGGACGGAGCAGCTTGAAGACCAGGTGGGGCACACGGTGGTCAACCTCGGCGCCGAAAACGCCGGGATCGACGCGTATCTGAACGATCCCGGAGCGCTGGTGACCGCGGCGAATGCGAAGGTGGCGATTTTGCAGATCACCTGCAGTCACAATACCTCGAACAGGTTTTATTCCGTGCATCCGCGGCGCAACGACCGGTTTCTCAAGGCGTCGGATGCGCTCAAATCGCTCTACCCGGAAATGGACTTTACCGATGTGCATTTCACCCGGCACCTGCTGGTGCGGCTGAGGGCGGTTTGTCCCGACCGGTTCGAAACCGTGGCGACCGAAGTCCGCAGCGCATGGCAGGCCCGGATGCGGCACCTTGTGGCCCAGATGCAGGGTGCGGTGGTGCTGTTGTGGTTGGATCCCTGTCCATTGTCCCAAGAGCGTCAGCCGGACACGGTGGGGGAGCCCTTCCTGACCAGTCGAACGCTTGCACCCCTGGCTCCACATGTCCGTGAAACGGTGGAAATCGTGCCCGAGGACTGGCGCGCCGGGTTTGAAGCGATGATTGTGCCGCAGCTTGAACGGGCGCGGGCAGAACACCTGCCCGGCGCTGGGGTTCACCAACAGGCGGCGACCGCGCTTGCCCGTGCGATCATTCCGGCTCTGCAATGATACCGGCTGTGCAAAAACAAAGGGCGCGCCCGGTTGAGCGCGCCCCTTTGTTCCGTCTGGACCTGAAACCTTACCCCAGCTTTTCGGTCAGCTCTGGCACCGCATCGAACAGATCGGCCACAAGCCCATAGTCGGCTACCTGGAAAATCGGGGCCTCTTCGTCTTTGTTGATCGCCACGATGACCTTGCTGTCTTTCATGCCGGCCAGGTGCTGGATCGCGCCGGAAATGCCGACCGCGATGTAAAGGTCCGGGGCGACAACCTTGCCGGTTTGGCCAACCTGCCAGTCGTTCGGCGCGAAGCCGGAATCGACCGCGGCGCGCGAGGCGCCAACGGCCGCGCCAAGCGAATCCGCCAGTTTTTCGATCATGGCGAAATCCTCTTCGGAGCCGACGCCTCGGCCACCCGATACAACCACGCCCGCAGATGTCAGCTCGGGGCGGTCGCTTTCGGCCACCTTGTCCTCGACCCATTCGGACAGGCCAGGATTGTCTGCCGTCGCGATGTTCTCGATCTCGGCAGAGCCGCCTGTGCCTGCGGCGTCAAATGTCGAGGTGCGGATGGAGATCACCTTGGTCGCGTCCGCTGACTTGACCGTCTGGACCGCGTTGCCCGCATAGATCGGGCGCTCGAAGGTGTCGGCGTCCACCACGCTGGTCACATCGGTCAGGATCATCACGTCCAGCAGCGCCGCAACGCGGGGCAGGATGTTCTTGGCATCCGTGGTCGCAGGGGCGACAATATGCGTATAATCCCCGGCAAGAGATGCAATCAAAGCGGCCACAGGTTCAGCCAGCCGATGGCCGTAAAGCGCGTCCTCGGCCAGCAGAACCCTGGACACCCCTTCGATGGTCGCAGCTTGGTCTGCGGCATCCTTGGCGGTCGCTCCGGCGGCCAGCACGGTCACGTCGCCCAAGGATGTGGCGGCTGTCACGGTCTTGGCCGTGGCATCCATCGCCAACGCACCATCGGTAATCTCGGCAATCAGAAGTACAGTCATTCAAACAGCCCCCGCCTCTTTGAGTTTCTCGACCAATTCATCGACCGATCCGACCTTGATCCCCGCGACCCGCTCTTCGGGTTCGGAGGTCTTGATGATCTCAAGGCGTGGCGTCACGTCGACTCCGTAATCCTCGGTTGTCTTTTCATCCAAAGGCTTTTTCTTGGCCTTCATGATGTTGGGCAGGGAGGCATAACGCGGCTCGTTCAGGCGCAGGTCGGTGGAAATGATTGTCGGCATCTTGACCTTGACAGTCTGCATGCCGCCATCCACTTCGCGGGTCACAACAGCGTGCTCTCCGTCGATGTCCACGTTGTTTGCATACATCGCCTGCGACCAGCCCAGCAGCGCCGACAGCATCTGGCCGGTGGCATTCATGTCGTTGTCGATTGCCTGCTTGCCGCAAAGAACCAAGCCCGGCCCTTCTTCTTTGACGATTGCGGCAAGGATCTTGGCAACCGAGAGAGGTTCGATATCGGTTTGCACGTCGTCTGCGGCCACCACGAGGATCGCGCGGTCCGCCCCCACGGCAAGGGCCGTGCGCAAGGTTTCCTGGCTTTGCTTGACACCGATTGAAACGGCCACGACCTCGTCTGCCTTGCCCGCTTCCTTGAGCCGGATCGCCTCTTCCACGGCGATCTCGTCAAACGGGTTCATAGACATCTTGACGTTGGCGAGATCGACACCGGAGCCGTCCGCTTTGACGCGGACCTTCACGTTGTAATCGATCACGCGTTTGACAGGTACGAGGACCTTCATAAGCGCGTTCCTTTCATTGGTATCACAGGCGACCCTGCGATTCTGATAGACGGTCCCGCAATGGATACCCAACCCGGGTCAGGGGAAACAGGGTAAAATCGTCACGTTAGCGCCAACCTACGTCGCGTTTTCAGGCCCAGATCATTCGCAGGGCGCGCCACTCCGAGGAAGCAAAGATCGGTTCGGTCCTCGATTGTGTCTCGGCGAAGGCGCGCGCTGCATCGCCGCGGCCTGCCGTTGACGGGTGTGCCGACAGGTATTCTGGCAATTCGGGGCCTACTGTTTCGCTTTCAAGCGTCTGAAAGTACGTGGCAAAGCCATCGACGCTGACATTGGCCTTTTTCAGCAACGCCAGGGAAAAGGCGTCGGCCGCGCGCTCGGCCTCGCGGGTGTAGGACGCGGACAGCATATTCTCAGCAAGGATCGCAATCGCTGCGCCGCCGGTGAAATCCCCCGACACCATCGTCAAAAGTCCTGCCGAACCAGATGCCGCGCCAGCGCGTGCGTGCCAGCTTGTACCGCCGTGCCGGGCAAACGGCAAAAAGCAGGAACGGCACCACCGCGAGGGCCGAGATACACAGCGCCCCCAGCTGCGCCACGACGTCCTGCTGCGTAGGTGTCTCGTTCAGGTCGAAGGCGTCCACGCCGGCAAAGAACAGCACCAATTGCGGGATGCCAAGATAGACGGCAAGAAAGACCAAGCCGAGCAGCTTTTCCAACCCGGTGCCGGTGTATTCGAAGTCGTCGCCATTGGCGTTGGTCGATGACCAGATATCGCGCCGGATGCGCGTCTTTTGTCAAAACCGGCAGATGCCCAAGGTGATGACCGTCAGCAGCGCGGTCCTGAAGGCAATCCTGAAAAAAGGCCCGGTCTTGCCGGAATAGAACAGGCCCGGCAGGTTCGGACCTCGTGGCGTCGCGCCGCCAGGGGGCGGGCCAGCCCCGCCAGGGGCGTCAGGTGAACCGGTTGTCCCGCGGGAATCCGCGCGGGGCCATGCGTCCCGTGCCGGCGCGTTTTCCGGTCCATTCCGAGAGGTCTGTTTCGGTTCTTGTCCGTCCAGCGGGGTCCCGCCAGCTGAGTCCTTCGGTCAGGGTGAAGGTGGTCGCATCGGACAGTCCTCCGTCCTTGTACTTTTGTACGCGAACGCCTTTCCCGCGCCCCATCTCGGGCAATTCATCCATCGCAAACACCAGAACTTTTCGGTTTTCCCCCACGACGGCGACACTGTCACCGGTTACGGGTTTGCACACTTTCGCGCGAACGTCGCCTCTCACGTTCAGCACTTGTTTCCCGGCCCGCGTCTGCGCCACGACATCGTTTTCCGGGACGACAAAACCATCGCCGGCGCTTGACGCCACAAGAAGCTTGCGGCCCGGCTGATGAATGAAAAGATCCACAATCGCCGCTTCGTTGGGCAAATCCACGATCAGGCGCAGCGGCTCGCCCATGCCGCGCCCACCGGGCAATTGTGCCGCGGCCATGGTATAGAACCGCCCGTTGCTGCCGAACACGAGCAGCTTGTCGGTGGTTTCGGCATGGAAAATGAACCGCGGCCCGTCACCATCCTTGAACTTCAGCTGGCGATCGAGGTCGATATGACCCGTCATCGCCCGGATCCAGCCCATCTGGCTGCACACCACCGTGATCGGTTCGCGTTCGATCATCGCCTCGAGCGGAACATCCTCGACCTCGCTCGCTTCCTCGATCAATGTCCGCCGCGCGCCGCCCGCATAGGCCTTTCCCGAGGTTTTCTTGAACTCTTTCAACTGCTCCGCGATCCGCGTCCATTGCAGGTCGCCGCTGTCCAAAAGGTCCTCCAGCCCGGCGCGTTCCTCGATCAGCCGGTCGCGCTCCGCGACAAGCTCCATCTCTTCCAGCTTGCGCAAACTGCGCAGCCGCATGTTCAGGACCGCCTCGGTCTGTACTTCGGAAAGCCCCAGAGCTTCGTCGCCCGAAACAATGCCTGGAGAGACATAATCCGCCTCGTCGCGGGCACGCGGATGATCCTTGGTCCAATCTTCGCGCATCAGCGCGGCCTTGGGCTCATCGTCGTAGCGAATGATGTCGATCACGCGATCCAGGTTCAAAAACGCGACGATCAACCCTTCCAGCACTTCAAGCCGGTGGTCGATCTTGTCCATCCTGTGCTGACTGCGCCGGATCAGCACCTCGCGCCGGAAATCGAGGAAGGCGCGCAGCACCTCCTTCATCGAACAAACCTTGGGCGTCAGCCCATCGATCAGGACGTTCATGTTGAGGCTGAACCGCGTCTCCAGGTCGGAGTTTCGGAACAGCGTGTTCATCAGAACGTCTGCATCCACATTCTTGGACCGCGGTTCCAGCACCATGCGGATATCGTCGGTGCTTTCGTCCCGGATATCGGCCAGGATCGGCACCTTCTTGGTCTGGATCAGCTCGGCCAGCCGCTCGACCAGCTTGGATTTCTGCACCTGGTATGGAATCTCGGTCACGACAATCTGCCACTGGCCCCGGCCCAGGTCCTCGACCTCCCACTTGGCGCGCACCCGCAAGGAGCCGCGACCGGTGCGATACGCCTGCGCAATGGTTTCGCGCGACTCGACCACCACGCCGCCGGTCGGAAAATCCGGGCCGGGCACGAAATTCAAGAGCGTGTCATCACGCGCGTCCGGCACCTTGATCAGGTGCACGCAGGCATCGATCAGCTCGCCGATATTGTGCGGCGGAATGTTCGTGGCCATGCCCACCGCGATGCCAGAGGCACCATTCGCCAGCAGGTTCGGAAACTGCGCAGGCAAGACCGCAGGTTCTTCGAGCGTGCCATCGTAATTCGGACGGTAGTCAACGGCGTTCTCGTTCAGCCCGTCCAGCAGCGCTTCCGCCACCGGGGTCAGCCGCGCTTCGGTGTAGCGGGCCGCCGCCGGGTTATCGCCGTCGATATTGCCGAAATTGCCCTGGCCGTCGACCAGCGGGTAGCGCACGGCGAAATCCTGCGCCAGCCGCGCCATGGCGTCATATATTGCGGCATCGCCATGCGGGTGGTAATTCCCCATGACATCGCCGCTGATCTTGGCCGATTTGCGGAACCCGCCCGTGGAACTCAACCGCAATTCGCGCATTGCATAGAGGATACGTCGATGAACCGGCTTCAGGCCGTCACGCGCATCGGGCAGCGCCCGGTGCATGATCGTCGACAGAGCATACGTCAGATACCGCTCACCGATCGCGCGGCGCAGCGGTTCCGCGTAATCACGAGGGGTCATCTTGGGGTCGTCGAGGTCATCCACCATAGATGGTGTGATAGCCACCGCCTCTGAGGCCGTAAAGCAATTGCGGGAATATTTTTTGCCTTTCCCCTTCGGCCCATCAGGAGAATCGCTGTATCAGCCGTCGGGTGAGTGATGGTGAGATCCCGTGGGGAAGTATGATGAACAAGTATATTTGGGTGGCGTTTGCCTTCATGGGGGTTGGTTTCTACGAAATGTCCGGCGGGTCCGATTTCCAACCTGGCGAAACGACCGTCGAGGTTTTCGCGGATCCCAGGCAGGCGCCCGAACAGGCGCGCCCCGAACCATCGCGTGTCGCCCGCGCCGACACGACCGCGACGCGGCTGACGGAGATCGCGCCGATACGCGTTGTGGCAACGCCATCCGGCACGGGTGCAAAGCCGACATCGGCACCAGACAGTCCGGAGCCGGACCGCGAAACCCTGGTCGACACCGCGCCCGAGCCGGAAGTTCCGGCGGACACGCAAGCCGTGCTCGAAGAGGCCGCACCGGATCTGCGTTTTGTCGATGGAGATCGCGTGAACATGCGGGGCGGTCCCGGCACCGATTATGCTGTTATCGGCAAGCTGCAGCGCAACGACATGGTCGAAGTGATTGAGGACGAAGGCGATGGCTGGCTGCGCCTGCGCGAAACCTTGACGGGCAACGAAGGCTGGATTGCCGACTGGCTCGTGACTGCGTCCAATTAGCATGACATCCCGAACCATCCTTGTCACCGGGTGTTCCTCGGGTATCGGTCTTGACGCTGCGCGACGGTTGAAGTCCCGGGGATGGACCGTCTTTGCCGCCTGCCGGGCGTCCGAGGATTGCGCGGCCCGCGCGGCAGAGGGTTTTGTGGCACCGCGGCTTGACTACCAGGATACCGCCAGTATCGCCGCCGCCGCCCAAGAGGTGCTGGGCCACACCGGCGGCACTCTTGATGCGGTGTTTCACAATGGCGCCTACGCGCTGCCGGGTCCCCTCGAGGATATTCCCACGGACGGCCTGCGCGCCCAGTTCGAGGCGAATTTCCTCGGCTGGCATGACCTCACCCGCGCGCTGCTCCCGGCAATGCGGGCACAGGGTGGGGGGCGCATCCTGCTCAACTCCTCGGTGCTGGGCCTTGTCGGCATGAAATGGCGCGGGCCTTACGTCGCCACGAAATTCGCGCTCGAAGGCTATGCCGACGTGCTGCGCATGGAAATGGCCGAGACCGGCATCCATGTCGTTCTGATTGAACCCGGCCCGATCGAAACCGCCTTTCGCCGGAACGCGATCCGGCAATTCGACACATGGGTGGATTGGAAATCCTCGCCGCGCCGCGCGCAATACGAGGCGTCTTTGCTGGACCAATTGCACAAGGGGGGCGGCACCAAGACCCAATGGCCCGCCTCCGCCGTGACCGATGCGGTGGTCACCGCCCTGGAGGCCAGACGCCCCAAACCGCGCTACCGCATCACCACGCCGACCCACGTGATGTCCATCGCGCGTCGCCTGCTGCCGACCCGCGCGCTCGACTGGGTTTTGTCGAAGGGCTGACTTTTCATTGGCCTTGCGGGACGCTACGGCTACATCCCCGGAGACTCGCAATCAAAGGAAGGCATTTGCCATGATGCAAGACCCGCTGTTCATTATCGCCGCCATAGCCTGCCTGGCGGTGGTGGCTGTCCTGTTCTTCGGCATCAGCAGCTTTGCCAAGGGCGGCGAGTTCAACAAGAAATATGCCAACAAGGCGATGCGCTGGCGCATCATGGCCCAATTCGCGGCTGTGGTGCTGATTCTGCTCTTTGTCTGGCTGCGAGGGGAATAAACGATGGTCGTTCTGAACAAGATCTACACCAAGACCGGTGATGATGGCGAAACCGCGCTGGGCAATGGCGCGCGGATCGCGAAGCACGCAATGCGCGTTACGGCCTATGGCACCACGGATGAACTCAACGCCATTGTCGGGCTCGCACGACAGCATGCCGAGGGGGCTCTCGATCACAATCTTTCCCTTATACAGAACGATCTTTTCGATCTCGGCGCCGATTTGTGCCGCCCCGACATGGAAAGTGACGCTGATGCCGAGTATCCACCGCTGCGCGTGGTGTCCTCGCAAGTGGATCGTCTGGAAGCGGATATCGACGCGATGAATGCCGATCTCGAACCGCTGCGCAGCTTCATCCTGCCTGGCGGTTCGGCGCTGTCGGCCTATCTTCACCAATGCCGCACGGTCGCGCGTCGCGCCGAACGTCACACGGTGGAACTGGCCACGATGGAAGGTGTCAATCCTGCGGCTGTCAAATACCTGAACCGGTTGAGCGACTGGTTCTTTGTCGCGGCGCGGACCGCCAATGACAATGGCAAAGCCGATATCCTTTGGGTCCCGGGCGCAAGCCGCTGACGCCGCTCGTCTTTTTCGGGATCCAAATACCCACCGGAGCGTGAGGGCAGCGCCCTCACGCCTGGTTTTCGCAGGCTACCGGGACAGAGGATGCGTTATCGTCTCGTCATCCTGATTTGTCACTCACGTTTTCCTTGAAAGCAACCTCGAACGCGGCCTTCTGTTCCTCGCTCGCCTCAGTCTGGTGGCGCGCCTTCCAGTCCGACATGGGCATGCCGTAAAACACCTCGCGCGCGCCGTCCTTGTCCAGTTCGATCCCGCGCTCGTTTGCCGCTTCCTGGTACCATCGACTCAGGCAGTTGCGGCAAAACCCGGTCAGGGTCATCATGTCGATGTTCTGCACATCCGGGCGGTCTTCGATCAGATGCTGGCGCATCCGACGGAACGCAGCGGCTTCGATCTCGATTCGGGTCTGGTCGTCCATCTCGGGTCTCCTCTGGATCATTCTGTCGTCTTGGCCAGCGCAGCCTCCAGCAACGGGGCCAGTCGCGCGCCCCATGCCGCCTGCTGCGCCTCGGTTTCGATCAGATCGTTGCGCAGTTCAACAAGTGTGTTCTGACGTCCGTGATGCAAGGCATGGCGGTCCATCGCGTCGCCGGGCAGGTGGCCGGGATAGGGTTGGTTCCGACCCACGACGAGATCCGGTTCAGCCCGCAAAAGATCAATCAGCGGGTCCGACAGGCGACGATCATGGGCATGCAGGATACCTATATGCCACGGTCGGCTCGGCCGTGACCGCAATTGCGGCGTGAAGGAATGCACCGACACGATCACAGTGTCGTCGCGCCGCGCGGCAAGGCTTTCGAGCGCGGCGTGATAGGGGCGGTAATAGGCGTCCAACCGGCGTTCCGTCTCCTCCAGGCCCGCAGCGCGGTTGCCCGGGATGACAGACCCATCATAAAGACGCATCAACAGTGTCGGGTCATCCTCGCCCCGGTTCGGATCGATCACCAGACGTGAAAAATTCGACAGGATCGCGGAGGCGCCCAAAGCGTCGGCCAGGGCCATGGCCACACCTGCCGCGCCGGGGTCGAAGGCGATGTGCCGTGCCATGTCAGCATCGGGCAGCCCCAGCGTACCACCCAGATCGGGCGGCACCGTATTGGCGGCGTGATCGCACGTCACGAGCCAGCGCGCGGCACGGTCCTTCGCATGGACGTAAAATGGGGCATATGTCATAGTTATCTGGTCTCCCGGGCGCATCAGATACTGAAGTTGCACCGGAAAGGGAAATGGGCAATAAGCACGCACGGAGTTAGCGGTAACAGCAGGGGGAGCGGGTGACTCGGGTCATCCATGCCCTCCCCGACGGATCGCTCGAAAACATGGTTAGGGATTGAATCGGAATGAGACGTTTGCGGAGTGTGAAAATCGTGGCCACCCTCGGACCGGCGTCCAGCAGCTACGAGATGATCCGGGCCCTGCACGAAGCAGGAGCCGACGTGTTCCGGCTCAACATGAGTCATGGCAGCCATGACGAGATCGCGGAACGCCACGCGATTATCCGCAAGGTGGAAGAGGACTGCCAAAGCACGATTGGTATCCTGGCCGACCTCCAGGGTCCAAAGCTGCGGGTCGGGACTTTCGCCAACGGTGAAGAAGAACTTGAGGAGGGCGCCAGTTTCCGCCTCGACCTGTCCGACGCGGAAGGCACCGCGTCCCGCGTGACGCTGCCCCATCCCGAGATTTTTGCCGCGCTCGAACCGGGCGCGCATCTTTTGGTCAATGACGGCAAGATTCGCTTGAAGGTCGAAACCTGTGGCGAGGATTTTGCCGATTGCTCCGTGATCACGGGGGGGACGATCTCCAACCGCAAGGGTGTGAACGTGCCCGACGTGCTGTTGCCTTTGGCCGCTCTGTCGGACAAGGATCGCGCGGACCTGGAATTTGTTTCCAACCTGGGCGTTGACTGGCTCGCGCTCAGCTTCGTGCAGCGGGCCGAGGACGTGATCGAAGCCCGCGAATTGTGCAAGGGCCGTGCCGCGATCCTGTCCAAGATCGAAAAACCCGCCGGTGTAAAAGCCTTCGAGGACATCCTTGAGGTGTCTGACGGTATTATGGTGGCACGCGGCGATCTCGGGGTGGAATTGCCGGTGCAGAACGTCCCGCCAATCCAGAAACGCCTGATCCGCCGCTGCCGGTCGGCGGCCAAGCCGGTGATCGTGGCAACCCAGATGCTTGAATCCATGATCGAATCGCCAATGCCCACGCGGGCCGAGGTGTCGGACGTTGCCACCGCGATCTACGAAGGCTCCGACGCGATCATGCTCAGCGCCGAATCCGCCGCCGGCGATTACCCGGTCGAGGCGGTGACAACTATGAACAATGTCGCCGTGGAGGTCGAAAACGATCCGACCTACACCGAGATCATCGAAGCCTCCCGCGTTGCCAAGCGCGCCACGGTGGCCGATGGCATCGTCGCCGCAGCGCGCGAGATTGCCGAGACGACGGATATCAAGGCGATCTGTTGTTTCACGTCCTCGGGCACCACCGCGCTTCTGACCGCGCGCGAACGCCCGCGGGTGCCGATCATCGCCATGACCAACGATGTGGGCACCGCCCGGCGCCTTGCCCTGACATGGGGCACGGAATGTGTGATCACCGGCGAGCTGGAACGTTTCAAACAGGCCGTGGTGAACGCCGCCCGTGCCGCGCGCGCCGGAGACTATGCGGACGAGCATGACCAGATCCTTGTCACGGCGGGGGTGCCGTTCAACACGCCCGGCACGACAAATATCCTGCGCGTCGCCCCATGCGATGAACGTTTGATCTATAACACCGATCCGGAGTAGGCTTTCCGCCCAAGTAGCAACGTGTACTGAGTCAGAGCAGGTTTCATGAATGCTGATACCTTTTTCGTTATCGGGCTTGCGTTGGGCGTGTTGTCGATCCCGGCAGTCGTGTCCGCCATCTCCAACGGCGATCGCCCTCGGATCGCGACGATCACGCTGATGATTGCCGGTGGCATGATCGTCTATGCCATCACCAACAAGCCCGGTGGATATCCGATCGAGTCCATACCAAGGGTGGTGTCGTCCGTGATCCAGGGGGTTACCTGACACGGCCCTTTCGCGCCGCGAATGGGCTTGCATCACACCGGCGTGCCGCCTATACGGCGCGCTCTACCCGCGCGACCGGTTTACATGGCATACCGAGTCGCGCGTTCACCGATCACGAACAGGAGACGGAAATGCCGAAGATGAAAACGAAATCGAGCTGCAAAAAGCGGTTCAAGGTGACGGCCTCCGGCCGCGTCAAGGCAGGTCAGGCCGGCAAAAGCCACGGCATGATCAAGCGCACCAACAAGTTCATCCGCGATGCGCGCGGAACCACCACGCTGTCGAAGGCTGACGAACAGATCGTCAAGCCGATGATGCCCTACGCGCGCTAAGGAGGATTTGATATGTCCCGAGTCAAAGGCGGAACCACAACCCACGCCCGTCACAAGAAGGTCATCAAGGCCGCCAAAGGATATTACGGTCGCCGTAAAAACACCTTCAAGGTGGCGCGTCAGGCCGTCGACAAGGCCAACCAATACGCCACGCGCGACCGCAAGAACCGCAAGCGTAATTTCCGCGCCCTGTGGATCCAGCGGATCAACGCCGCAGTGCGCAGCCATGACGAAGCGTTGACCTATTCGCGCTTCATCAATGGTCTGACGCTCGCCGGCATCGAGGTGGATCGCAAGGTTCTGGCGGACCTTGCCGTACACGAGCCCGAAGCCTTCGGTGCCATCGTGGACCAGGCCAAGGGCGCGCTTGCCGCCTGATCGCCGCCACAGCGACCCAATATCAAGGCCCCGCCCGCAAGGCGGGGCTTTTTGCGTTCGATTTATCACCTCCAGAAGAAAGGCGGCCCGATCGGCCCGCTCTCTGTCACGTCATGTTCGTCGCGATGCCGCCTGTCAAAGATCCCCACGGGGCTGGGTCATCCGGTGCGACCCACAAAAGCAGGTTCGGCGGTTTGAAATATGGGCGTGCCTTGCGTCCCTGACCTCCGCAGTCTAGGGAAAGCGCAACCGGTGCCGGAGGGTGAAATGGACGATTTGCGCGACAAATATATCAGTCTGATCGCGGCAGCTGCTGACGAATCGATGCTTGAAGATCTGCGCGTGCAGGCGGTTGGCAAGAAGGGCGAGATCAGCCTGAAAATGCGCGAACTGGGCAAGATGAGTCCGGAGGAGCGGCAGGTCGCCGGACCCGCGCTCAACGCGCTCAAGGACGAGATCAACTCGGCGCTATCCGCGAAGAAAGCGGCGCTCGAAGACGCCGCACTTGATGAACGTTTGCGCGGCGAATGGCTTGACGTGACGTTGCCCGGCCGTGCGCGGCGCGTGGGCTCGATCCACCCGATCAGCCAGGTGACGGAAGAGGTCACCGCGATCTTTGCCGATATGGGCTTTGCGGTCGCCGAAGGGCCGCAGATCGACACCGACTGGTACAATTTTGACGCGCTGAACATCCCCGGCCATCATCCCGCGCGGGCCGAGATGGACACGTTCTACATGCACCGCGCGGAAGGCGACGACCGCCCACCGCATGTGCTGCGCACCCATACCTCGCCGGTGCAGATCCGGTCGATGGAAAAGACCGGCGCGCCCATCCGCGTCATCGCACCGGGCCGTGTGTATCGTGCCGACTACGACCAGACCCACACGCCGATGTTCCACCAAGTCGAAGGCCTTGCCATTGACCGCGATATCTCCATGGCGAACCTGAAATGGGTGCTTGAGGAATTCGTGAAGGCCTATTTCGAGGTGGACGATGTCGAACTGCGGTTCCGCGCCTCGCACTTCCCCTTCACCGAACCCTCGGCCGAGGTCGATATCCGCTGTTCCTGGGCAGGCGGTACGCTGAAAGTGGGCGAGGGCGACGACTGGCTCGAAATCCTCGGCTCCGGCATGGTGCATCCCAAGGTGTTGGCCAATGCGGGCGTGAACCCGGACGAGTGGCAGGGCTTTGCCTTCGGCATGGGCATCGACCGCATCGCGATGCTGAAATACGGCATCCCCGACCTGCGCGCCTTCTTCGATTCAGACCTTCGCTGGCTGCGCCATTATGGCTTCGCATCACTGGACGTGCCGACGCTGCATGGGGGGCTGAGTGGGTGAGTGTTTTTCTTGGCGCTCTTGGCGCTCTTGGCGCTGCGCTTATCGGAGCTGTTGTTTATGGTTATCAGCGCGCGCAAGATCGGAAGTTCGCCGTCATTGAAGAGCGTCGAAATTTATATGTTGAATTTGTTCGTGTCGTAACTCCGTCGCTATACAAACACGTTCAAACTCGTAGTCCAGAGCATCACACTAGGCTTGAGTCTTTGAATTCTATCGGAGGCGTTATCCAAGTGATTGCCCCAATAAGTGTTTGTGACGCTTTCCGAGAATTTGTTGAGTATCTGAAGTATCAAACTCAAAACGCAGATCCGAATTCAGGTGAGCATCCGGCATTCTTTGATGAAACTGCCGGAGAACTGTACGACAAAGTTCTGCTAGAGATGCGACGCGATGCACTCCCACGCGGTTTAGATTTGGAGAAATAGGAATGAAATTCACCCTCTCCTGGCTGAAAGACCACCTCGACACCACGGCCACCGTGGACGAGATCACCTATGCCCTGACCGATCTGGGCCTTGAGGTCGAAGGCGTCGAGAACCCGGCGGACAAGCTCAAGGCCTTTACGCTGGCGAAGGTAAAACACGCCGAACAGCACCCTGACGCCGACCGGCTGCGCGTCTGCACGGTCGCGACCGACAAGGGCGACAAGCAGATCGTCTGCGGCGCGCCGAATGCGCGGGCGGGGATCACAGTGGTTCTGGCCAAACCCGGCGACTATGTGCCGGGCATCGACGTCACGCTCAGCGTCGGCAATATCCGCGGTGTCGAAAGCCACGGCATGATGGCCTCGGAGCGCGAGCTTGAACTCAGCGACGAACATGACGGCATCATCGAACTGCCCTCGGGCGAGGTGGGCCAGAAATTCATCGACTGGCTGGCCGAGAACGATCCGTCCAAGGTGGACCCGGTGATCGAGATCGCCATTACCCCCAACCGCCCCGATGCGCTGGGGGTTCAGGGCATCGCCCGCGATCTGGCGGCGCGCGGTCTGGGTACGCTCAAGCCCCGCGATGTCGATCCGGTGCCCGCCGCGTTCCGGGCCGACACCAAGGTGACCATCGACGAAGACACGCTCGACGGCTGCCCGCTCTTCTGTGGCCGGATCATTCGGGGGGTCAAGAACGGCCCCAGCCCGCAATGGCTGCAAGACGCGCTGCGCGCCATCGGCCTGCGCCCGATCAACTTCCTTGTCGATGTGACCAACTTCTTCACCTATGACCGCAACCGGCCCTTGCACGTCTTCGACATGGCCAAGGTGACGGGCGATCTGCGCATCCACCGCGCGCAAGGCGGCGAGGACCTCTTGGCGCTCGATGGCAAGAGCTACACGCTCCAGCCCGGCCAGATGGTGATTTCCGACGCCAAGGGCCCCGAAAGCATTGCCGGCATCATGGGGGGCGAGGAAACCGGCTGCACCGACGAGACCACGGATGTGTTCGTCGAAAGCGCCTATTGGGACCCGATCCAGATCGCCTATACGGGCCGCGCGCTCAAGATCAACTCGGATGCGCGGTACCGTTTCGAACGGGGCGTCGATCCGGCTTTCACGCCCGAAGGGCTGGAACACGCGGTGCGGATGATCGTCGATCACGCAGGCGGTGAAGCCTCTGAGTTGATCCAAGCGGGAGCCGTCCCCGACGCCTCCCGCGCCTATAAACTCGACCCCGCGCGGGTGATCTCGCTTGTCGGCATGGACATCCCCGAGGCAGAACAGCGTCAGACCCTGACCGTGTTGGGATTCCGGCTCGACGGCAACATGGCGCATGTGCCTAGCTGGCGCCCAGACGTGACGGGCGAGGCCGATCTGGTGGAAGAAGTGGCGCGCATCGCGTCCCTGACCAAGCTGCAAGGCAAGCCGATGCGCCGCATGGACCCGGGTGTGCCGAAACCGATCCTGTCCCCGATGCAGCGCCGCGAACGCGCCGCGCGTCGGACGGCGGCAGCCTTGGGCTACAACGAATGCGTGACCTACAGCTTCATCGACAAGGCGGCAGCGACCCTGTTCGGGGGTGGCGATGATGCCACGATGCTGGCCAACCCGATCAGCACGGACATGAGCCATATGCGACCCGCCTTGCTGGCCGGTCTCTTGCAGGCCGCCGCCCGCAACCAGGCGCGCGGGTTCATGGACCTTGCCCTGTTCGAACTGGGTCACGCGTTCCATGGTGGCGAGCCCGAGGAACAGCATCTGCAACTGTCCGGTGTCCTGATTGGCAAGACCGGCCCCAAGGACGTCCATGGCTCGGCGCGCGCCGTTGACGTTTTCGACGTCAAGGCCGATGCCGAGGCGATCCTGTCCGCCATGGGTGCGCCCGCCAAGGCACAGATCCTGCGCGGCGCAAGCGACTGGTGGCATCCGGGACGTCACGGCATGATCTGCCTTGGCCCGAAAAAGGTGCTGGGCGTGTTCGGCGAATTGCACCCCAAGGTGCTCAAGGCGATGGATGTCAAAGGTCCCGCGGTTGGCTTTACCCTTTGGCCGGAAAACATCCCGTTGCCGCGCAAATCCGGCGCGACGCGGGCGGCCTTGGTGTCGAATGACCTACAGGCGGTCGAGCGGGATTTCGCCTTTGTCGTGGATGCGGATGTGGCCGCCCTTGATCTGGTCAACGCCGCGGCCGGTGCTGACAAAGCCCTGATTTCGGACGTGCGGGTCTTTGACGAATTCATCGGTGGATCGCTGGGGGATGGCAAGAAATCCCTGGCCATCACCGTTCGGCTGCAACCTGGGGTCTCCACGCTGAAGGATGCAGATATCGAGGCGGTGGGCAAGAAGATCGTCGAGAAGGTGTCCAAAGCCACCGGCGGCGTCTTGCGCGGGTAACATCGAAAGGCGGGATGTATCGTGTATTCGTCTGCAAAATTCTGGAACAAGGTTGCAGACAAATACGCCGCTGCCCCGATCCGCAATCAGGCGGCTTACGAGGCAACCCTGGAGCAGGTGCGCGCGCTGGCGTCGTCCGATGACGACGTGCTTGAGCTGGGATGTGGCACAGGCACAACTGCGCTTGCATTGGCCGCCAGCGTGTCACGGATCGTGGCGACCGATGTGTCCCCCGCGATGCTCGACAAGGGGCGCGAAAAAGCGGCTCAGCAGGGCATCACGGATGTCGAGTTTGCCACGGCAGACCCGTGGGACGCGCCCCGAGGCCCGTTCGACATGGTGCTGGCCTTCAACCTTCTTCACTTGCTGAAAGACATGCCGGGCGCCTTGTCCGAAATTGCAGGTCGCACGAAACCGGGGGGCGTCTTCGTCTCAAAAACCTTCTGCATGCCGGAGCGGCGCAACCTGATCTGGTGGTTCATCCAGCTTGGCCTGCCGGTCATGCAGGCCATCGGCAAAGCGCCGTTTTTTGCCAAGCTGTATGTGGACGATCTGCGTGCTGCAATCAACGAGGCTGGATTCGTGATCGAAACAATGGACCTTGCCCCCGGCAAAGACCCGCGTTGGACCGTGATCGCGCGCCGTGTGACCTGATTTTCTTCGCCTGAGTTGTGCGCTACGCCTTAGGTCCATCCAGAAAGAGGAGAATCCCATGGGATTGCGTGTTTACCTGTCCGGCGAAATTCACACTGATTGGCGCGAGCAGATCATCGAAGCCTGTCAGGGTCTTGATGTCAGCTTCGACAGCCCGGTCACCGATCACGCGGCAAGCGACGATTGCGGTGTCGCCATCCTTGGCACGGAAGGCGACAAGTATTGGCACGACCACAAGGGTGCTATGGTCAACGCGATTCGCACCCGCAAGGGCATCGCGGACGCGGATGTCGTGGTGGTGCGTTTTGGCGAAAAATACAAACAGTGGAATGCCGCCTTTGACGCAGGCTATGCGAGCGCGCTGGGAAAATCGCTGATCATCCTGCAACAGCCCGAGCATGATCATGCCCTCAAGGAGGTCGATGCCGCCGCGCTGGCGATGACCCGAACGCCGCAGGAAGTGGCGCAAGTCCTGCGCTACGTGCTGACCGGAACTCTGCCGTCCTGATCTGCGACCGCGATGCCGCATCCTGCGACGGGATTGCGCAAATTCCCCGTGGATCGTTTCCCGACGGGTGACAAAGAGCATCACGATGCTATCCAACAGGCACCCCCGGCTGACACGCCGGGGCACGCCAATACGAGGGAAAACAAAGTAATGATTCAAGAATTCAAGGATTTCATCGCCAAGGGAAATGTCATGGACATGGCCGTCGGCATCATCGTCGGGGCCGCTTTCACGGCCATCGTGACGTCGCTGGTCGGTGACCTGATCAACCCGGTCATCGCGCTGTTCACCGGCGGGATCGACTTTTCGGGCTGGTTCTACACGCTCGATGGCAGCGAGCACGCGTCGCTTGCGGCGGCGCAAGAGGCGGGTGCCGCTGTCTTTGCGATCGGGAACTTCATCATGGCCGTGATCAATTTCCTGATCATCGCTTTTGTCGTGTTCCTGCTGGTCAAGATGGTCAATCGGATCAAGTCTACCGCGGAAAAGCCCGAAGATGTTGCACCCGAGGTCGACACCGGTCCAAGCGAGCTTGACGTATTGCTCGAAATTCGGGACGCCCTTAAGAAAGACTGAGGCCGTTGGTCCGGGGGGGGCCGTTTCACAAGCACCCCCGGATCATGCGCGGCTCACGCGGCTTGCAGAACCGACTGCGCGTCCGTCACATCGATGCCAAGAGCATTGCCGACGGCGGCATATGTCAGCTGTCCTGCATGCACGTTCAGCCCCGCGAGCAGATGCGGATCGTCGATGCAGGCCTGTTTCCAGCCCTTGTCGGCCAATGCCAGCATGAAGGGCATCGTGGCATTGCCAAGCGCGATGGTCGAGGTGCGCGCCACGGCTCCGGGCATGTTGGCGACGCAGTAATGCAGGATCCCGTCGACGTCGTAGATCGGATCTTCATGCGTTGTTGCTCTGGAGGTTTCAAAGCAGCCGCCTTGGTCGATCGCCACATCGACAAGCGCCGCGCCGGTTTTCATGTGTTTCAGGTCCGCGCGGCGGACCAGCTTGGGGGCAGCCGCGCCCGGGACTAGGACGGCGCCCACGACCATATCGGCCAGCGCGATCATCTCTTGGATGTTGGATTTGCTGGCATAGCGGGTGCGAAAGCTCGGGCCGAATGCGTCGTCCAGATACCGCATCCGGGCCAGCGAGCGGTCGAGCACCGTCACCTCGGCCCCCATGCCCGCCGCAACGCGTGCTGCGTGTGTGCCAACGACGCCTCCGCCGATTACCGCCACTTGTGTCGGACCGACCCCCGGAACGCCGCCCATCAGAACGCCGCGCCCGCCATTGGCCTTTTGCAGGGTCCACGCGCCCACTTGCGGAGCCAGCTTGCCTGCGACCTCGGACATCGGGGCCAGCAGCGGCAAGCCGCCATTGCTGTCCGTTACGGTCTCGTAGGCGATGCACGTCGCACCCGAGGCGATCAGGTCATGGGTCTGAGCGGGATCGGGAGCAAGGTGGAGATACGTGAAAAGTATCTGACCCTCTTGCAGCATCTTGCGTTCGCCTTTTTGCGGTTCCTTGACCTTCACGATCATGTCTGCGGTTGCGAAAATCTCGTCTGCGGTGTCGACAATCCTTGCGCCGGCCGCGATGTAATCGGCGTCTTCGAAACCCGCGCCAGAGCCTGCGCCGGTCTGGATCAGAACGGTATGGCCATGCGCCGCGGCTTCCTGCGCGGCACTTGGGGTGACGCCGACGCGAAATTCTTGCGGTTTGATTTCGGTTGGGCAGCCGATCTTCATGGGTGTCTCCTCCGATTTCTTGTCCTGCAATGGTAGCGGAAGCTGCGGGCAATTCCGTGTGGATTTCTAGCGTGAAAGCGGACATCTTGCGAAGATGCTTCGAATTTATGGCAATTTACCGGGAGGAGTGGGGCGATATGGCGCTGGATGACACGGATCGGCGGATTCTACGCGTGCTGCAACGCCAGGGGCGCCTGTCGAACGCCGATCTGGCGGAGGCTGTGCACTTGTCGGCCTCGGCCTGTCACCGGCGGGTTCAGCGGCTCGAAGCGGATGGTGTGATCCGCAATTACGTGGCGCTCCTGGATGCGCGCAAGCTGGGGATGCCGACAACCGTATTTGTGGAAATCACGTTGAATGGCCAGGCCGACGAGATCCTCGAAGCGTTCGAAAAGGCCGTGGCACGGGTGCCGGATGTTCTGGAATGTCACCTGATGGCCGGGACGGCGGATTACATCCTCAAGGTCGTCGCCGAGGACACGGAGGATTTCGCACGCATCCACCGGCAGTACCTCACGCGGCTTCCGGGGGTGGCGCAGATGCAAAGCTCCTTCGCGCTGCGCACCGTGTTCAAAACGACCGCCCTGCCACTTTAGGTCCGGACCCCTCTGTATCCTGTGTTCGGACACCAGGTTGTTTTCGGGGTGCAGGACAAACGGCTATGCCCCGCGGAACGCCTTGGTGACCCGCGACGTGAACGCGGGACTGGTCAAAGAGTTTGTGCGGCCGAACAGATTCCCGTTGACGGGTGAATTGCGTCTCCGGGCAGGTCCAGTTAAACTAGGGTATTGCACCGGAGAACCCGCCAGTGATGCGGCCTCCCACACTCATCCCCCACCTACGGAGCATTCATGACCCAGGTAAAAACGGGCGATACCGTTTCGATTCATTATACAGGCACGCTGGCCGACGGTTCGACCTTTGACAGTTCGAATGGGCGGGATCCGCTTGAATTCACAGTCGGCGCTGGCGAGATCATTCCCGGCCTCGATCAAGCGATGCCCGGCATGACTGTTGGCGACACCAAGCAAGTGGCGGTGCCTGCCGATCAGGCGTATGGGCAACATGATCCCAACGCTAAGCAAGCCGTGCCGCGCGCCGACATTCCGGCGGAAATCCCGCTGGAGCCGGGCACACAGTTGCAGATGCAGACCCCGACCGGGCAGACCGTTCCGGTGACCGTTGCCGACGTGAACGAGACCGAGGTGACTCTGGACGCCAACCATCCGTTGGCCGGCCAGGATCTCACCTTCGACGTCGAACTGGTCGATATCAAGGCGGCCTGACCTGATTCGAAATTTTGACCAAGCCGTCGATTGTCGGCTTGGTCGCATCGCGCCGTTGTTGTGAAACGCGCACGCAGTGCCTTGTTCTGTGCGGGCGTCAGTCGCGGGTGCCCGAGAACTGTGCGGCCCAGCTGTCGCGTTCATCATCGGTGATCTTGCGGAAAGTCACTTCGGGCACAACAAAACTGTGACCGGCGGGCAGGGCCGACAGGGCGCTTGCCGCATCCTTGGGCCATTCAGCGCCATCTGCGTTCATTGCTGTCAGCAGTTGGGCCGATGCGTCCGGGATGAAGGGCTCAGAGATCACACCGTAAACGCGGATCAGATTGAGCGCCGTGCGGATTTGCATGGCCGCCGTCTCGGGGTCTTCCTTGAAGGTCGCCCAGGGCGCGGCGTCTTGGAGGTATTCGTTGCCCAGCACCCAAAGACCGCGTAGGGCAGCTGCGGATTTGCGCACGTCGATTGCATCCATGTGGCGTTGATAATCGCCCAGGGCGCTTTCGAGATCGCGGTTCAACTGTGCCTCACGCTCTCCTTCCGTGCCGCCGGACGGAACCTCGTCGCCGAACTTGGACCGGCAGAATTTCGTCACACGGCTGGCGAAGTTGCCCAGAACATCGGCAAGGTCCTTGTTGACCGACCCCTGGAAATTCTCCCACGTAAATTCGGCGTCCGAGCTTTCGGGAGCGTGGGACAGCAGCCACCAGCGCCAGTAATCCGCAGGCAGGATATCGAGCGCCTGGTCCATGAAGACGCCGCGCCCCTGGCTGGTCGAGAACTGGCCACCATCATAATTCAGGTAATTGAAGGATTTGATGTAATCGACGAGTTTCCATGGCTCTCCCGACCCCAGGATGGTCGCGGGAAAGCTGAGTGTGTGGAACGGCACGTTGTCCTTGCCCATGAACTGGGTATAGCGCACATCGTCCGCGCCCTTGTCGGTGCGCCACCAGCGTTGCCAGTCAGCGTCTGATTTGCCGTTGGCCTCGGCCCATTCGCCGGCGCAGGCGATGTATTCGATGGGTGCGTCGAACCAGACATAAAAGACCTTGCCCTCCATGCCGGGCCAGTCTTCGTCGCCTTTCTTGACAGGTATGCCCCAGTCGAGATCACGCGTGATGCCCCGGTCCTGCAGCCCGTCGCCATCGTTGAGCCATTTCTTGGCAATCGACGTGGTCAGGATCGGCCAGTCGGTCTTGCTGTCGATCCAGTCCTGCAATTTGGCGCGCATGTCGGATTGGCGCAGGTAGAGGTGCTTGGTTTCGCGCACCTCGAGCTCGGTGGACCCGGAAATGGCTGATCGCGGGTCGATCAGGTCGGTCGGGTCAAGCTGCTTGGTGCAGTTTTCGCATTGATCGCCGCGCGCCTTGTCGTATCCGCAATTGGGGCAGGTGCCTTCGATGTATCGGTCCGGCAGAAAGCGTTTGTCCGTGTGGGAATAGACCTGTTTCTCGCTGACCTCGCGGATCAGGCCAGCATCAGCAAGGCGGCCTGCGAAATGCTGGGTCAGCGCGTGGTTCTGCGGGCTGGAAGAGCGTCCGAAATGATCGAACGACAGGCGGAACCCTTGCGCGATGTCCGTTTGCACGGCGTGCATCTCTCGGCAGTAATCCTCGACCGGCTTGCCCGCCTTGGCGGCGGCCAGCTCGGCCGGGGTGCCATGTTCGTCGGTGGCGCAGAGGAACATCACTTCGTGGCCGCGCGCGCGCAGGTAACGGGCATAGAGATCGGCGGGCAATTGGCTGCCCACGAGGTTGCCGAGATGCTTGATCCCGTTGATATAGGGGATCGCCGACGTGATCAGGTGACGTGCCATGCTGGGTGCGCCTGCGTGTTGTTCCTAGGTTCGGCACGCCTTAGCGGATCAGCGGCGCAAGTGCCAGAGGATCGGAGCGTTTCCCGAAAGACTCGCCGCCGTCCTGCGTATGTCCGGGCGCGTTGGTTTTTTCGTTTGGCGCAATGGTCTCCCGGGAAGCGTCGCGTGGCGCGATCCCTTGGTCGGTCCATGTCATCAGCCAGTCGCGGGGCGGGGCCATGCGGGCGCGCAGGCGGCTGAGGATCCAATGCCCGGTCCCTTCGTGATGCGCGGGATCAAGCGACCAGCGCGTTTCGATGCCCGGCGCACCGCCGCCCCCCGGTGTCAGCAGAAGCGCAAGCGGACGGCACAGGCCGGCTCCGCAACCCTCCTCGGCGGCAAGGTGCAGGCGGCGTACCGGCACCATGCCGGGTGGGTCTGGCAGATCGCAGATCACCACCGGCGCCTGCCCGTCGCGCAGCGATTCCTCTGCGGCCCAGAGCAGCATGTCGCGCTTGCGGGGGGCTGCAAACAGTATCTCGCCGGGGTTCACGAAACCCGACACCGTATCGGCACAAAGGCTTTGCGGCGTCGCATGAGGGTGAATCCAGATCACCGGCCCGCCCGTCCGGGCGGCAATGGACAGCGCCAATGTGCGCCGCGCGGAGCCGCAGAGTTCGTGCACCCGGCCAAGGCGCAGGGCAATTTCGGCATCCCCCATCGAGACCTCGGGGGCTGGGTGGTGCGGGCGGCGAGACAGGAGGGCGGCGGCATCGTGCATGAGGGGACTATATTTGTTCCATATTTGTTCTCAAGAGATTCGTCGCAGGGCATGCGCTGGCTCTTGCCTCTGACCGGTGCTCTTGGTCTGGTACGCGCGACTGCTCCAGAAAGGATCCGCCATGCTTCCGGCGCTGCGCACCACCTTGTTGACGATCTGCCTTGCGCTGCCCGCCAAGGCAGAGGAGCTCACGGTGTTCGCCGCCGCGTCCATGGGCGATGCGATGGAGGCTCTGGCCGACGCATGGGAGACCACGACCGGGCAGGACGTGACGCTGGTTTTTGCGGGCAGCGCGACATTGGCGCGGCAGATCGATTCCGGCGCACCGGCAGATGTTTTCGTGTCGGCCAATGCCGATTGGATGGACTGGCTGGAAGAGCGCGGGCGGATAGTCTCGCAGAGCCGAACGGACAGCGCGTCGAACAGTCTGGTGCTGGTGGCACATGATCCGGCGGCCGCTTCGGACGTGGAGGTTACACCGCAAACCGATATTGCCGCAGTTCTTGGACCTGATGGGCGTCTTGCCGTCGCCTTGCCAGACGCGGTGCCGGCCGGAATTTATGCCAAGGCGGCGCTGCGCGATCTGGGGCTTTGGGCCAGTCTCCGCACGCGGCTTGCGCCGACCGATAACGTGCGCGCGGCGCTGGCGCTGGTGGCGCTGGGTGAAGCGCCGTTCGGAGTGGTTTATGCGACCGATGCGCAGGCCGAGCCGCGCGTGGTCATTGCCGGAACCGTGCCTGAACGGACCCATCCGCCGATCCGGTATCCGGCGGCCGTCGTGGCGGATAGCAGCAAGAGCGACACGGCCGAGGCCTTTGTCGATTGGCTGGCCAAGGCGGATGCGCAAGCGATACTGGCGGAGTTCGGGTTCTTGCCCCCGGATCCCGGCTCATGATCGGAGGGCTGGGGCCCGAGGAGTGGCAGGCTGTTGCGCTGTCTTTGAAAGTCTCGTTCTGGGCCACGGTCCTGAGCCTGCCTTTCGGTCTGGCTTGCGCGATGGCCTTGGCGCGCGGGCGGTTCATGGGCCGCGACGTGTTGAACTGGCTGGTGCACCTGCCGCTGATCCTGCCGCCTGTGGTCACCGGCTACCTCCTTTTGCTGAGTTTTGGCCGGCGCGGACCCGTCGGTGAATTTCTGGAGAATATCTTCGGCATCACCTTGGCGTTCCAATGGACGGGTGCGGCTCTGGCGGCATCGATCATGGCGTTTCCGCTGATGGTGCGCGCGATGCGGCTGGCGATCGAGGCGGTCGATCCCAAACTCGAGGAAGCGGCTGCCACACTCGGGGCGAACCGCATCGCGGTGTTTCGCACCGTGACGCTGCCTTTGATCCTGCCCGGAATCATCGCCGGGGCGGTGCTGGCCTTTGCCAAGGCGATGGGTGAATTCGGTGCGACGATCACCTTCGTTTCCAACATTCCCGGCGAGACGCGCACGGTGCCGTCGGCGATCTATGCCTTCTTGCAGGTGCCGGGTGGCGAAACGGCGGCGCTGCGGCTCGTGGGCGTGGCGGTTGGCATCGCCATCGGAGCGCTGATCCTGTCGGAATGGCTGTCCCGCCGTGTGGCGCGACGGATTTCCGGGACATGAGTCTTTCGGTGGATATCTCCTGTGCGCTGGGTGGTTTTACCCTGCACGCGGCATTCGAAGCGCCCGACGGCGTGACAGTGCTTTTCGGGCGATCCGGCAGCGGCAAGACATCCGTCGTTAAAGCTATCGCCGGCCTTTTGGCCCCTGATGAGGGGCGCATCGTGTTGAACGAGCGCGTGCTGTTCGACGGGGCAAACAAGGTGAAACTGCCGGTGCACCGGCGGCGGTTGGGCTACGTATTCCAGGACAGCCGCTTGTTTCCGCATCTCACGGTGCGCGACAACCTGTGTTACGCGGCGCGGGTCAGCGGACGCGGGTCGCCAAGTCCTGGGCATGTCGGTGAGCTTTTGGGAATTTCACATCTGCTCGACCGGCGCACCCATGCGCTTTCCGGCGGCGAGGCGCAGAGGGTGGCGATCGGCCGGGCGCTGTTGTCGGAGCCGGACATGCTTTTGATGGACGAACCTTTGGCGTCGCTCGACGGCCCGCGCAAGGCGGAAATCCTGCCATATCTCGAAACCTTGCGGCGCGAGACAGGGATCTCGATCCTCTATGTTACGCATAACATGGCAGAGGTGGCACGGCTTGCAACGCATATTGTCCTGATCGACGATGGCCTGGTGATCCGTTCCGGCGCGCCGGATGAAGTGCTGACGGATCCGGAAGTGGTGCGCCTTTTGGGTATCCGCGACGCGGGGGCGGTCCTGTCCGCGAGGGTCGCCGCGCCGCCCGAGGACGGGTTGAGCACATTGTCAATTTCGGGGGGGCGGCTCTTTCTTCCGGCTGTGGACGCGCCGGTGGGCGCGGCCCTGCGGGTGCGTATCCTGGCACAGGACGTCATCCTGTCGCGCGCCCGGCCCGAGGGGCTGTCTGCGCTCAATATCCTGCCGGTGCGTGTTCTGGCCGTGCGGCGCGGTGAGGGACCTGGTGTGATCGTGCAGCTCCTGGCAGGAGACGACCGTCTGCTCGCGCGGATAACGCGGCGCAGCGCAGATGCCCTGGGCATTGCTGCGGGAACGGAATGTTACGCGGTGATGAAATCCGTGGCAGTGTCGCAGACCGATATCGCGGTCGGCTTGCAGAGCGGGATCTAGCCGCTAGTGTGCGCGCAAATTCAGACGAAGGAACGCGTGATGAAGATGAACCAACTGGGCAAAACCGATCTCGAGGTGTCGGAGCTCTGCCTTGGCACGATGACATTCGGCAACCAGACGCCCGAGGCAGAGGCGCATGCCCAGATGGACATGGCGTTGGCGGCAGGGATCAACTTCCTTGATGCCGCCGAGATGTATCCCGTGAACCCGATTGCCGAAGAGACCATTGGCCTGACCGAAGAAATCCTTGGCACCTGGTTCGCCAAAACCGGTCGCCGCAATGACTGGATCGTGGCGACCAAGATTTCCGGCGCAGGCATGCGCTATGTGCGCGGCGGAGCGCCGATCACTTCCGAAACGGTGCCTGCGGCGGTGGAAAATTCGCTCAAGCGGTTGAAGGTGGACCATATCGACCTTTACCAGCTGCATTGGCCCAATCGCGGTTCCTACATGTTCCGGCAAAATTGGACCTATGATCCCAGCTCGCAGGATCGGGCGTCGACCTTGCAACACATGGCGGATGTTCTGGGCGCGCTGGGGCGCGAGATCGACAAGGGGCGCATCCGGCATATCGGGCTGTCAAACGAAAGCACCTGGGGCACGTCGATGTGGCTGAGGGTGGCCGAGGCGGTGGCCGGGCCCCGGATGGAGACCGTTCAGAACGAGTATTCCCTGATGTGCCGAATGGCGGACACCGATCTTGCTGAAATGATGCTGAACGAGGGCGTGTCTCTCTTGCCGTTTTCGCCGCTCGCCGCGGGATTGCTGACGGGCAAGTATCAGAACGGCGCGATGCCCGAAGGCTCGCGCATGTCACTCAACGGCACGCTTGGCGGGCGCAAGACCGACCGCGCCTTCGAGGCGGTTGATGCGTATGCCAAGGTTGCAGAAGGGGCCGGGCTGGACCTTGCCCAGATGGCGCTGGCATGGTCGGCGCGGCGGCCCTTCGTGGCGTCTTCGATCTTTGGCGCGACGACCACGGCGCAGTTGGCGCATTTGTTGAAGGCCGCTGACCTGACGTTGTCCGACGATGTGATAACGGCGCTGGACGACACACATCGACAGCATCCGATGCCCTATTGATCCAGCCTGCGCCGCAAATCTGCAAGGTGATCGGGAAAACTCCGCGCCGTGATCTGAGCCTCCCGCACGAGGTGATCGAAATGGTCGGAAAAGGCACGTACACGCCGCGTGTCGCGAAAAGCAAGATAGTTTCGCCCGACATAGATCACCGAAAGAAGCGGGCCGAACACCGTGATCGGCGCGGAGAAGAGACGTCGGGCATCGAACAGATAGACCCGGACGCGGGGATAGAGTGTACGCGTCAGATCAATCAGGTGGTCGATCTGCTGCAACCGCATGTCACGCGACGGGCCATCGTAATAGCCGGTGCCTTCAACAAAACTCTGAATCTCGTAAAGCGGCATGGCGATTTCATAGTCTGATGCGGATTGGCGCATCCATTCGAGGCGCTTGGTCGACGCGCTGATTGCCTGCTCCGCCGTGCGCCCCAGGTGCGGCCCGTATTCCCAGGACAAAACCTCTGTGGTCTTGAGCACGTCCGGCAGGGCCGCGGGGACATGGCGTATCTTGTATCCCTCGGCCTCTCGGTGCCAGTCATAGATCTGCTGATCGACCAGGGCGCGGGGCGCCTCGGTCAGAGTGAGCGCACTGGCCAGTAGGTCCGACGCGGTTTCGGGATGTTCGGCAAGGCCCAGAAGCCAGTCTGCGGACACACCCAGCACATCGGCACAAGCCCCCACGACATGCGCATTGGGCAGCCGTGCGGCATCATCGCGCAAAAGTTGCGAGATCGTGGATCGGTCGAATCCGCTGTCGCGCGCCAGCGCGCTTTGGCTGGTGCCGGCGCGCGCGATCGCTGTGCTCAGTCGGCTGCGGAAAAGATCTGCGCGTTTGCGCTTGTCCATTTGGTTTTCACACATCTCTTGATAAAAATCATCAATCCGGACAATTGTGCACTAAACTCCGAATTCTGCAAAGGTCTCGTCTGACGTAATGTCTGCCTTGGTATCAATCAGGGTGATTTATGAAAAACGCGCTTGTCCCGCGACCAGCTGGGCGAGGGTCTGGAGCCGTTGGGTCCAGCACCGCAGTTCGGAAGATTTTGCGTCTGCCAGTAAGCAAGGCCGCAGAAACAGTCATTACGTTTCAAGCCCTTGAGGCGATGTCAGGCGGAACTCCACCAGACCCGAACGTCTCCGGATCAAGCATGATCTCAACAGCGGGTCTGTGGTGTCATGACTGAACGTCGTGACTGCACGAAGCGACCCGTCGATCGCGTGTGTTTTTCGGCACAAAAGTGGTGGAGCCAATGGGTCCGGATCCACAGCCGCCTGGCGGAATGGCCCACGGTCGCGCTACTGATCGTGACCTATGGGCTATGGGCCGTGGCCACCGTCTGGATCGCGCAGGTGTCCCTGGGTCTGGCCGTCGCGATTTGCGCCGTGACGGCCGCGCAACATGCGTCGCTCAGTCACGAGGCGTTGCACGGGCACCCGTCACGCAGCGTGGTTCTGAATGCGGCTCTGGTTTTTCCGGCGCTGACGGTGGTGGTCCCCTACGTGCGGTTCCGCGACACCCATCTTGCGCATCATCGCGACGAGTCGCTGACCGATCCCTACGATGATCCCGAGACCAATTACCTTGATCCCGCAGTTTGGCATGCACTGCCCAAATGGCGAAAAACACTGTTTCGAATCAATAATACGCTGGCCGGGCGGCTTTTGCTTGGGCCGATCCTCGGGCAGATCGCCTTTACCCGGACAGACTGGCGTCTTGTTCGTGCCGGCGATCGGCGCGTGCTGACCGGGTGGTTGTTGCATTTTCCCGCGGTTGCGGTTGTCGTCCTGTGGATGGGGACCTTGGCGAACATGCCGATCTGGGCATGGTTGCTGTCGGTTTACCTCTCGCTGTCGCTGCTCAAGCTCCGGACCTTTCTCGAGCACCGGGCGCATGATAGCCCCCTTGCGCGTACCGCGATTGTCGAAGACCGGGGGCTGTTCGCGCTCTTGTTCCTGAACAACAACCTTCACGTCGTGCATCACATGCATCCAGGTGTGCCGTGGTACGCGCTACCCCGGCATTTCCGGGAAAGTCGGGCGGAATTCCTGTCGGCCAATGCAGGCTATCGCTACAGCACCTATGGCGAAGTTGCGCGCACCTACCTGTTCAGAGCAAAGGATCCCGTGCCACATCCGCTGTACCGGGATGGACAAGATCAGTGATCTGGCGCCATAGAGGCGCATGGAAATCTGGATTATCGCGAGTGTTGCGGCCGCCCTGTTTCAAACCGTGCGGTTCATGCTGCAAAAGGTTCTGAGTATCGAGGTTCTGAGCACCGCCGGGTCGACCTTTGCCCGCTTTGCCTATGCCGCCCCCTTCGCGGCGCTCCTGACACTGTTGTATATCTGGGCAAAAGGCATCGAAGTTCTTGCGCTGAACGGAGCTTTCTGGGCCTATGCCTGGCTGGGTGCGCTGGGGCAAATCCTTGCCACGGCCTGCGTGGTTGCCTTGTTCCGGCAGCGCAATTTCGCGGTCGGGATCACGTTCAAGAAAACCGAGGTCATCCAGACCGCGATTGTCGGCGTTCTGTTCTTCTCTGATCCTGTGTCATTGGCTGGATGGGGCGCGATCCTGATCGGCCTTGTGGGCCTGTTGTTTCTGTCCCGCACACCTGGCGTCGGCCAAAAGTTCTGGAACGGGCTGACAAGCCGCGCCACTGGCCTGGGGGTGCTGTCAGGGCTCTTGTTTGCAGTCTCGGCCACCAGCTATCGCTCCGCCTCGCTTGAGATCGCAAGCGAGGACGCGCTGCTGCGTGCGGGCATGACGCTGGCTTGCGTGACGGCATCCCAGCTGCTGGTGATGGCACTTTGGTTGCGCTGGCGCGAACCCGGACAGATCACCGCCGTCTGGCAGGCGCGCGGTCTGGCTGTCTGGGTCGGGTTGACGTCCATGGCCGGGTCGTTCGGCTGGTTCCTTGCCTTCACGCTGCAAACCGCCGCCTATGTCAAAGCCGTCGGTCAGATCGAGATGATCTTTTCGCTCATGGCGTCTGTCTTGTTCTTCCGTGAAACCGTCACCGCGCGGGAACTGGTGGGCATCGGATTCCTGGGCGCGTCGATTCTGACATTCGTATGGGTGCTTTAGGGACAGACCCAAGGGGCGGGCCCCAAGATCTGTTGCAGACTTTCAATGCCGCGGCCCAATTCAGACCTCTGGCAGGCTTTCGCAAGCGTGGATGCCGTCAGCCGTCGGTCAAAGCGCCATTGACCCATTCGCCGCTGGCTTCTTCACCCGAGGCGTAGCGCATGGTGCCGGGGCCCTGGCGTTTTCCGTCGACAAAGCTGCCTTCGTAGACATCGCCATTGGCATAGGTTGCAACGCCGGTGCCGCTGATTTCGCCGTTTTGCCATTCGCCGGAATACGTGAACCCGTCAGCCATCGTGATCTCGCCCTCGCCATGGCGCTGGCCATCTTCGAAGTGCCCGACATATGAGGTGCCATCCGTGTAAGTCGCGGTGCCTTGACCGTGGCGCTGGCCGTCCTGCCATTCCCCTTCATAGGTGTATCCGTCAGGATAGGTCATGGTGCCCGTACCGTGGTTGCGGGCGTTTTTGAATTCGCCCTCGTACACCAGCCCGTTGGCATAAACCGCCTTGCCCTTGCCTTCGATCACGCCCTCGACCCAGTCGCCTTCGTAGGTGGATCCGTCGGGGTAAGTGATCTTGCCCGTCCCATTGGCGAGATCGCCGCGAAACTCGCCTTCATAGACCGACCCGTCAGGATAGCTGACCTTGCCTTGGCCGTCGATCTGGCCAGCGACCCATTCGCCCTCGTAGCGGTAGCCATCAGTGCCGACAAAGGTGCCGGTCCCATGGCGCAAGTCATCCTTGAATTGGCCTTCATAGGTGTCGCCATTGGCGTAGGTGACTTTGCCTTGCCCGTCGCGGCGACCGGCGACCAGCTCGCCTTCGTAGATATCGCCGTTGGTCTGGGTCAGCGTGCCGCTTCCGTCGATCTGGCCGTCCTTCCACATGCCTTCATAGATCAGTCCGTCGGGCATGGTCAGCTTGCCTTGGCCGTCTCGGTCGCCGTCGGCGACGCGCCCTTCGTAGAGCGAGCCGTCGGAATAGGTGATCGTGCCGTTGCCTTCCTTGACGCCGTTGACCCAATCACCTTCATAGGTATAGCCGCCGGGGTTCTGCATGGTGCCGCGGCCGTGGTGCAGCGCGTTGCGAAAGCTGCCCTCGTAGCGCACGCCGTTGGCATAGAGTGCCACGCCCTGTCCGGTGATCTTGCCGTCCAGCCACGAACCTTCGTAGGTGGAGCCATCGGCGAAGACGATCTTGCCTATGCCTTCGGGTTTGCCTTTGGCGAACTGGCCCTCATAGACCGATCCGTTCGGGAAACGGGCTGTGCCTTCGCCGCGGATCTCGCCGTCGACCCATTCGCCGGTGTATTCATAGCCATTGGGCAGGCGGTAGGTGCCGGTGCCATGCTGAAGACCATCCTGGAAGGTCCCCTCGTAGACGCCGCCATCATCGTATTGCTTGGTCTGCACATCGTCGTCCTGCGCCGCCGCATAGGTGGCGAGTGCGATGCCAAGAGCGATTGCTGCGCCCCGAATGCCTGTGATGCCCGGTTTCATCTGTCTGGTACCCCGTTCAAGTCCCTGGCCATGGCCTCTTTTGCAAAACCTAAGCGAGGCAGCGGGGTCAGACAATGTCTTATCTGACAAGCGGCTTTCCCTCGCGCTCGGTTCTGCTATGTCACCGGCGGTATCGAAAAAGGAAGATCGCCCCATGTCGGACCGGTTTCGCATCACTCTGGCGCAGTTGAACCCCACGGTCGGGGACCTTGCAGGGAACGCCGCCAAGGCACGTGCGGCCTGGGACGCGGGCAAGACGGCGGGCGCGGATCTTGTCGCGCTTCCGGAAATGTTCATCACCGGTTACCAGGCGCAGGACCTGATCGTGAAACCCGCTTTTGTCGCGGCAGTGCAGGCCGAAATCGACGCCCTTGCCGTTGCCTGCGCCGATGGACCCGCGCTGTGCATCGGCGGTCCATCCGTTGGCGAGGATCTCAAGCTTCACAACAGCTATTTCACGCTTCAGGGTGGCAAGGTCGCATCTGTGGTGCACAAGTATTTCTTGCCGAATTTCAACGTCTTTGACGAGGTGCGCCTGTTTTCGCGGAACATGATGCAAGGGCCGGTGGCGATCAACGGCGTGCGCATCGGGATGCCCGTCTGCGAGGATGCCTGGTATACGGATGTTGTCGAAGCACTGGAGGAAAGCGGCGCGGAATTTCTACTGGTGCCCAACGGGTCACCCTATTTCCGCAACAAGTTCGAAACGCGGCTCAATCATATGGTTGGGCGGGTCGTCGAAAGCGGTTTGCCGCTGATCTATCTGAATATGGTGGGGGGCCAGGATGATCAGGTTTTCGACGGCGGCACATTTGCCCTCAACCCCGGTGGCCAGATCGCGGTTCAATTGCCGGTCTTCGACGAGATCATCAGTCAGATCGACCTGACGCGCACCGATACCGGCTGGCAGGTAGAAAAGGGTGATTTCACCCCGCATCCGGACCCGCTCGAGCAGGATTACCGTGTCATGGTCGAAGCTCTGCGCGATTACATGCGCAAGACCGGGTTCGAAAAGGGGCTTCTTGGTTTGTCGGGCGGGATCGATTCCGCCATCGTCGCAACCATCGCGGTGGACGCCCTGGGGGCGGAGAACGTCCGCTGCGTGATGTTGCCATCCGAATTCACGTCGCAAGCCTCGCTGGATGATGCCAAGGCGGTGGTCGACGCGCTGGGTTGTCGCTACGAGACGGTGCCGATTTCGGACACCCGCGATGCGGTGACGCAAACGCTGGCGCCGCTGTTCGAAGGCCTTGAAGCCGGGCTGACCGAGGAAAACATCCAGTCTCGCATCCGCGGTGTGCTGCTGATGGCGCTTTCGAACAAGTTCGGCGAGATGCTTTTGACCACCGGGAACAAATCCGAGGTGGCCGTCGGCTATGCCACGATCTACGGCGACATGGCGGGCGGCTATAATCCCATCAAGGACATGTACAAGACACGCGTGTTCGAGGCGTGCCGCTGGCGCAACGAATTCCATCGCGAATGGATGCTGGGACCGAAGGGCTGCGTGATTCCCGAGAGCATCATCAGCAAGCCGCCGTCGGCCGAGTTGCGGGACGACCAGAAAGACAGTGATTCCCTGCCCGATTACCCGGTGCTGGACGGTATCCTGAATATCCTCGTGGATGAGGATGGATCGATCGCCGATTGCGTGGCCGCAGGGTTTGACCGCGCCGATGCCAAGATGGTGGAGCATCTTCTTTACATCAGCGAATACAAGCGTTTCCAATCGGCGCCGGGGGCACGTTTGTCGAAACGGGCGTTCTGGCTGGACCGTCGCTATCCCATCGTCAATCGCTGGCGCGATCCGGGCTAGGGTCTGGACCCCGTGATCCCGCCGTCCGCAACGCGCCAATCCGGCCCCTCCTTTCGTGCGGTGTGCCTTTGGCCGAAGTGACGCGTCTCGGGCGCCGTTTTGCCGGGCATTTCCAAATGTGGTGCGCGCTATTCCCACCAGCGATCGATTTGCGCGATCTCTGCATCGGACCAGCCGAAGTGATGCGCGACTTCGTGCACGACGATATGCGCGACCAGGTCTTGCAAGGTGACACTCTTGCGATCACGCCATTCGGCAAGGATCGGTTCGGCATAAAGCCAGATCCGGTCCGGAAACGGAGTTGGATGGGCGCTTGATTTTTCGGTCAGCGGGATGCCTTCGTACAATCCGGTCAAGTCGCAGGGATCATCGATATCGAGGTCTGCCAGCACCTCGTCGGGCGGCCAGTCCGTGACTTCCAGGAGGATATCCTCGCACAGCTCGTTGAACGGCTCCGGCAAGCCTGCCAGGGCATGATCGGCGTAGCGGGCAATGTCGTCGAGATCCGAGGTGGTTTCCATCCGCGTATGAGCACGGGCAGACCCGGCGACGTCAAGCCACGATCGACCCGGCCACTCGACAAATCCCGCGCCATGTGGGAAAGCGCAGGCCTACAGGAGACACCCTATGACAACCACCCGTTTCGCGCCGTCGCCCACCGGCTTTATCCATGTTGGAAACCTGCGCACCGCGCTCTTCAACCATCTGATTGCCCGCAAGGCGGGCGGCACCTTCATCCTGCGCATCGACGACACCGATCCGGAACGGTCGAAGGAGGAATATGTCGACGCAATCAAATGGGATCTCGAGTGGCTGGGCCTGACGTGGGACCGGGTGGAACGGCAGTCGGACCGGCTCGACCTGTATCATGACGCGGCCGACAAGCTGCGCGAGATGGGCCGTTTCTACGAGGCGTTCGAGACACCGACAGAGCTTGACCTGAAGCGCAAGAAGCAGCTCAACATGGGCAGACCGCCGGTCTATGATCGGGCGGCGCTGGCCCTGTCGCCGTCCGAACGTGATGCGCTGAGGGCCGAGCGCGGTGACGGCGTCTGGCGGTTCAAGCTGGACCAGGAGCGGATCGAGTGGACCGACGGCATCCTTGGCGACATCTCGATTGATGCGGCCAGCGTCAGTGACCCGGTCCTGATCCGGATGGATGGGCAGATCCTCTATACTCTGGCGTCCGTGGTCGACGACACGGATATGGGGGTTACCCACGTGGTGCGCGGGTCGGATCATGTGACCAATACCGCCACGCAGATCCAGATCATCCGCGCGCTGGGCGGGGTGGTGCCCGACTTCGCGCATCATTCGCTGCTAACGGGGCCGCAGGGCGAATCGCTGTCCAAGCGGCTTGGCACGCTGGCGCTGCGCGACCTGCGTGAGCAGGGGGTCGAGCCGGAGGCGCTGTTGAGCCTGATGGCGCGTCTGGGGTCGAGCCAGCCTGTCGAGTTGCGCCGGTCGATCAAGGAGATCGCCGAGGGTTTCGAGCTGGACCAGTTCGGGTCTGCGCCGACCAAGTTCGATCACGAAGACCTGTATCCATTGACCGCGCGCAAGTTGCATGGCCTGGACCTGGCCGAGGTGCAAGCCGACCTGGACGACCTGGGCGTGCCCGTGGAAATGGCCGAGGCCTTCTGGACCGTGGCGCGTGAGAATATCACCACGCGGCGCGACCTTGCGGATTGGTGGGGGCTTTGCCTCAACGGGGCCGAACCGCTGGTCGCCGAGGAGGACGTCGATTTCGTGGCCGAAGCCATGGCGCTCTTGCCCGAAGGGCCGCTTGACCCAGAGGATTGGAGCAAGTGGACATCATCCGTGAAGGAGGCGACGGGGCGCAAGGGCAAGGGGCTTTTCATGCCGCTTCGAAAGGCGCTGACGGGCCAGGAACGGGGGCCGGAAATGGCCGAGCTGTTGCCGCTGTTGCAGACAATCCCGGCACGAAAGCTGGCCAAAGGCTAACGCGCAGCGCGCGGATTCAAAAACACGCGACCTTGTCAACGCGCCAGAGCGGAGCCCATCCCCGCCTTGGTCAAGTCGGGTTGGCAAGGTCGCGCAGCTTTTGCACCGCTTCCGGATCTTCGACCCGGCGCTCTATGATCGACAACGCCTTGGCGCGCGTGTCTTTCGCGCCGCTGGCCAGGTCTGGCCACTCGCTCTGGCTCAGGTTGGTCAAGGCCCGGAGAATGGCTGCCATCACGTCGAACCTGTCGCCGCCATCAGCCATGATCGCTGCATAGGCATCGCCGATCAGGTCATCGGCGGACACGGTCCCCATGATGATATGGTCATAGTGGATTTCAGTGTCCTGGGCGTCATCCATCATCTGGTCGCCAAGCGTCCATAGAATGCGTTCGGTTCGGTGGATGACATCGACAACCGTACCGGGGTCGTTCACACCGGACGACAGCGCGCGCGACGCGATCTCGGACATGATGACGAGGCCGAAGCGGGCATCCTGTTCAACGGTGCGGTCGTCACCGAGGGTGAAATTTTCCAGAAGGGTCTCCGGATCGCTGTCACCCTCTACATAAGCCAGAGGCGTGTTCTTGAGCACCCAGCTGGCGGGTGGGGTTGCAATCCAGAGCGTTGCGCCGGATTGCGCCAGATGATCGTTGAGGCCGGCCAGCGAGATATGTTGCACAAATCCGGTCCGGGGCGAGCGAAGGGCTGTGCTGTCTTGCGGGGCCATGCGACTGTTGGAGGCGGCATGCGCCCCGTGGTTGGGCATTTTGGCTAGCCGCTCCAGCGGCGGCTTGGCCGCGTTTTCGACCATGGACAGCGTGTAATGCAGGCTGCCCAGTTGGCTCAGATGGGCGATCCAGCGAAGGATGGCGACCACGATAAGCACGATGCAGATCATCGTCAGTCCAAAAATGATGACCGCGGCAGACTCGCTGTAAAAGCCGGCGCGGAACATCACGATAGACATGAGCGAAAACAGGAAGGCCCCGACGAAGACGGACAAGACGTTGAGCGTAGTCATATCCTGCATCAGGAGCTGGTAGACCCGCGGCGTGGCCTCGCCTGCGGCAGAGCGGAAGGCCTGGACCATGTTGCCGAGGGAAAACGTGGTAACCGCGAGCATCGAGGACGCCAGGATGTTCAAGATCGGCAGCACCGCGTCGCGCGAGAAGCGGTCGACCAATGCTTGCGGGATCAGGCCGTCTACCAGCGGGGCCATGAGCGCCACCAGCAGCGCTGCTGCGCCAAAAGACGAAATGCGGATGCCGGGCCGCCGCCAGAGCCGCGCGATCCAAAGCCAGATTTTATCGCGCATGATCCCGAGGTCCTTGTGACAAGATGACGGCAGCGGCGTCGGGGTTACCGGGGCGGTTCACGGACGCTTGCCAGTAGGTCGTCGACAATCCGGCGTTCCTTTTCGGTCAGGATCTGGGCGCGGGGATAGACCGGATCGGCGCGGTCATTGTAAAGTGGAGTGCCCCATCCATCGGTCGTTGCCAAAAACCGGGCCGCGCCATCCTTGCCGAATTCCTGCAGGAAACCCTGCAGAACAGTGTCGACATAGCTGAGCAGGATCGGATGGTCCGAGTCGGCAGGCTCGGACTGATCGGGAGAGATTGCATAGATCGAGATGTCCCGCACATCCGGGGCGTCATGCGTCACCTGATCGGTCACGGCGATTCGATCGTAGGAAAACTCGCGGGCGTCCAGCGCCGCCCAATCTTCGTTCGGCACCGGCGCGATCACACCGTCGATCGTCGCACAAGGGTCGGGGATCACAGACAGGAATGCGGCGGGGCGATTGGGCGCGCGATGCCATACGCGCCTCCAGCCCGAAATCACGCAGCGATGGACCGGCGTGAAGCCATGCGTCGCACGGTTGACCAGCGATCCGTAGCCAAAAAAGTGGGGATTTGTCACAGGCCACCTATTCTGAACCAGTTGATGTATATCAAAGACAGCTTTGCACGAACCGGTAGGTTTGGCCAACCGATCTGGGGGAAAGCTGCCTTGCGTGTCACCAAACGAACCAACATCGCGATGCGTGTCCTCATGTTCTGCGCCGCGAATTCCGGGCGTCTCGTGACGAAGTCGGAAATCGCCGAGCGCTGCAATGCTTCGGAAAACCATCTGGCCCAGGTCATCAACCATCTGGCCCAGCTCGGGTATCTGCGAACTCAACGTGGCCGGAATGGCGGGCTGTCGCTGGGCAGACCACCCGAGCAGATCAATATCGGGGATGTGTTTCGCGTGCTTGAAGCCCCTGTGCCGCTGGCCGAATGTTTTGCCGATGTGGACAACACGTGCCCCCTGACAGAGGCGTGCCGCCTGCGCACCGCGCTGACCGACGCGGTCGAGGCGTTCTATTCTTCGCTTGATCCGATCACTCTGGATGCGCTGATTTGCCAGAACCATGATCTGCTGCGGCTCCTGAACCCCGAGGGCGGCTGTGCCACGAAGAACGAGGCATTGGCGCTTTGACCTCTTGAGACGGGGTCGAAAACCCGTTACGACAGAGTCATCCATGATGGGAGAACCGGTTCAACCGGTGCCGAAGGAGCAACCGCCCCGGAAACTCTCAGGCAGACGGACCGTCATGGGGATGAACTCTGGAGAGTTCCCGGTCGAAAACCGGGACGCCGAAGGGATAACGATCTCAGGCGAAAGGACAGAGGGGGCATAGGACAACCGCGCCTGACGCGCGGTGTGGAATATGCCGGCTGCCGCTGACCAAAGCATCCGGTTCCGATAGGAAGGGATGCCCGTGTGAGCGATCTGGAACGCACACCGCTATACAACCTGCATGTCTCGCTCGGTGCCAAGATGGTGCCGTTCGCGGGGTACGAAATGCCTGTGCAATACCCGATTGGCGTGATGAAAGAACACCTGCAGTGCCGCGCCGCGGCCGGGCTGTTCGACGTGAGCCATATGGGGCAGGTGATCCTGCGCGCCGACGATCCCGAGGTCGCGAAGCGCGGATTGGAACGGTTGATCCCGCAGGATGTGGCGGGGCTGGCCGAGGGGCGCCAACGCTACGGTTTCTTTACAAACGATGAGGGCGGCATCGAAGATGATCTCATGTTTGCCAATCGGGGCGATCATCTTTTCCTCGTGGTGAATGCGGCATGCAAGCAGAACGATGTAGCTCGAATGCGGGCCGCCCTCGAGCCGGAAGTGACGGTCAAGCTGTTGGAAAACCGCGCGCTTCTGGCGCTGCAGGGGCCTGAGGCCGAAAAGGTTCTGGCCGCGCATCACCCAGACGTGGCCGCGCTGCGATTCATGGACGTGGCAACCGTTGCGCTGGCGGGCGCGGAATGCTGGGTGTCACGCTCAGGCTATACCGGAGAGGACGGATATGAAATATCCGTGCCCGTGGCGGCGGCCACGGAGGTGGCACAAGCGCTGCTGTCGCACCCTGCGGTGGAGCCGATTGGCCTTGGCGCGCGCGATTCGCTGCGCCTTGAGGCGGGGCTTTGTCTTTACGGGCATGACATCGACACCGGCACATCGCCGGTCGAAGCTGCGTTCACCTGGGCGATCCAAAAGGTGCGCCGTACAGGCGGTGACCGGGCGGGCGGATTTCCCGGTGCCGACCGCATCCTGTCCGAGATCACCGACGGCGCGCCGCGCCGCAGGGTTGGCTTGCGCCCTGAAGGCCGGGCGCCGATGCGCGAAGGAACGCCGCTGTTTTCCAGCGAGTCGAGCGCCGCACCGGTGGGCCTTGTCACATCGGGTGGCTTTGGCCCCAGCGTGGGGGCACCGGTTGCAATGGGCTACGTCGCGGCGGAATTTGCCGGGGTAGACACCGTGCTTTACGGCGAGCTGCGTGGCAAGCGACTGCCGGTTCGTGTTGCGTCTCTGCCGTTCGTCGCGGCAGGCTTCAAACGATAATCTGACCAAGAGGGATCACATGAAATTCACCGAAGAACATGAATGGCTGCGGGTCGAGGGCGACGAGGTGGTCGTGGGCATCACCACACACGCGGCGGAGCAACTGGGCGACGTGGTATTCGTCGAACTGCCTGACGAAGGCGCGACAGTCAGCAAGGATGACGAGATCGTGGTAATCGAATCGGTCAAGGCGGCGTCGGATATCCTGGCCCCCCTGGACGGCGAAATCACCGAGTTGAACGAAGTACTCGTGGAAGAACCGAGCAAGGTGAACGAGGATCCCGAAGGCGAGGCTTGGTTCTTCAAGATGAAGATCGAGGACATGTCGGCGCTGGACGACATGATGGATGAGGCCGCCTACAAGAAATACATTGGATGAGGCCCGATCCGCACTGCGGCAACCCTTCCTTGAGAAGGGTTTAGGGCCGAACGGGCAATCGGCCAAAGACCCGCGATGTGATCAGCGTCGCCGGGCATATTTGAAAAGACAAGAAGCAGCGGGCGGTACGCCGGTCCCGACAGCAAGGAGAGCGACATGGGTTACGATGCCATAGACTATCTTCCGTATGATTTTGCCAATCGGCGGCATATCGGACCGTCTCCGGTGGAGATGGCCGAAATGCTGTCCACCGTGGGGGTCTCCAAGCTTGATGACCTGATCTCCCAGACAGTACCGGAGAACATCCGGCAAGAGACGTCGCTCGACTTCGGTAAGGCCCTGTCCGAACGCGAGCTGTTGCATCACATGCGCGAGGTGGCGCAGAGCAACGAGGTTCTGACCTCCCTGATCGGGATGGGCTATCACGGAACGGTCACTCCGCCCGCGATTCAGCGCAACATTTTTGAAAACCCGGCTTGGTACACGGCCTATACGCCGTATCAGCCCGAGATTTCGCAGGGGCGGCTCGAAGCGCTCTTGAATTACCAGACCATGGTGAGTGACCTGACCGGCCTGGAGATCGCCAACGCGTCGCTTCTGGACGAGGCGACGGCCTGCGCAGAGGCGATGACGATGGCGCAGCGGGTGGCGAAGTCTAAGGCCACTGCTTTTTTCGTCGATGAAAATTGTCATCCGCAGAACATCTCGGTGATGAAGACCCGCGCGGCACCGTTGGGGATCGAGGTGATTGTCGGCGATGTGGCCGACATGGACCCGGACTCGGTGTTCGGAGCGATCTTCCAGTATCCCGGCACCTATGGGCACTTGCGGGATTTCACCGACGATATCGCACGGCTGCATGGCGCGAAGGCCATCGCGGTGATGTCCGCCGATCCGATGGCGCTGTGTTTGCTCAAGGAGCCGGGCGCGATGGGGGCCGACATTGCCGTTGGCTCGACCCAGCGCTTTGGCGTGCCTCTTGGGTATGGCGGCCCGCATGCCGCCTACATGGCCAGCAAGGACGCGTACAAGCGTGCGATGCCGGGACGGATCGTCGGGATTTCCATCGACAGCCATGGGAACAAGGCTTACCGGCTTGCTCTTCAAACCCGCGAGCAACACATCCGCCGCGAAAAGGCGACATCGAATGTTTGTACCGCGCAGGCACTCTTGGCGGTGATGGCGGGATTCTACGCGGTGTTCCATGGACCCAAGGGTCTGCGAGCCATCGCGCAGCGCATTCATCGCAAGACCGTGCGGATGGCCAAAGGACTCGAGGCGGCCGGGTTCAAAGTGGAGCCGGAGGCGTATTTCGACACGATCACCGTGGATGTCGGTTTGTTGCAACGCGGGGTGTTGCAGGCGGCGGTGCGCGAGGGGCTGAACCTGCGTCCGGTGGGCAAGACCAAGGTTGGCATCACGCTTGACGAGACATCGCGCCCGGCGACAATCGAGGCGGTGTGGCGGGCCTTCGGGCTGTTGCGCAAGGACGATGACCTGGCGCCGGAGTATCACCTCCCGGAGGCCTTGATCCGCCGCACGGCGTATCTTGAGCATGACGTGTTCCACATGAACCGGGCCGAGACCGAAATGATGCGCTACATGCGGCGGCTTGCGGACCGTGATCTGGCGCTGGACCGGGCGATGATCCCATTGGGGTCCTGCACGATGAAGCTCAATTCGGCGGCCGAGATGATGCCGGTAAGCTGGCGCGAGTTCGCGGATATTCACCCCTATGTGCCCGACGATCAGGTGCGCGGGTATCACGACATGATCGCCGATCTGAATGCCAAGCTTTGCAAGATCACCGGATATGACGCGATCTCCATGCAACCGAACTCGGGCGCGCAGGGCGAATACGCGGGGCTGCTGTCCATTGCCGGGTATCACAGCGCGAACGGGCAGGGCCATCGGAACATCTGCCTGATCCCGGTGAACGCGCATGGGACGAACCCGGCCTCGGCGCAGATGGTGGGCTGGACGGTGGTCGCAGTGAAATGTGATGACAACGGATCCATCGACCTCGACGATTTCCGCGCCAAGGCCGAGCAGTATTCGGACAGTCTGGCCGGCACGATGATCACCTACCCGTCGACCCATGGGGTGTTCGAGGGGACCGTGAAAGAGGTGTGCCAGATCACGCATGATCATGGCGGGCAAGTCTACATCGACGGGGCCAACTTGAATGCCATGGTCGGCCTCTCGCGGCCGGGCGATCTGGGCGGGGATGTCACCCACCTGAACCTCCACAAGACGTTCTGCATCCCGCATGGCGGCGGGGGGCCCGGCATGGGGCCGATCGGTGTGAAGGCGCATCTGGTTCCGCATCTGCCGTCCGATCCTCTGGACGGAGAGGGGGCGGTCAGCGCGACACGGTTCGGCTCGCCGTCGCTTTTGCCGATTTCCTGGGCCTATTGCCTGATGATGGGCGGCGAGGGTCTGACCCAGGCAACGCGGGTGGCCATCCTGAATGCAAATTATATCGCAACGCGGCTCGAAGGGGCCTTTGACGTGCTCTATCGCGGCGAAAACAGCCGGGTCGCGCATGAGTGTATCCTTGATGTGCGGCCGTTCGAGAAATCCGCCGGGGTCACTGTCGAGGATATCGCAAAGCGTTTGATGGATGCCGGGTTTCACGCGCCGACGATGAGCTGGCCGGTGGCGGGCACCTTGATGGTCGAGCCGACGGAAAGCGAGACGAAGGCGGAACTGGATCGGTTCTGCGATGCGATGCTGGCGATCCGGGCCGAGATCCGCGCCGTGGAGGAAGGGGAATTCGATCGAGATGTGAACCCGCTCAAGCTGGCGCCGCATACGATGGAGGACCTCGTGAAGGAGTGGGACCGGCCCTACAGCCGTGAGCAGGGATGCTTCCCACCGGGGGCGTTCCGGGTGGACAAATACTGGCCGCCGGTCAATCGGGTGGACAATGTCTATGGCGACAGGAACCTTGTCTGTACCTGTCCGCCAATGGAGGATTATGCGGAAGCGGCGGAATAGCGTCTCACGCGTGGGACGCTGAACCGGTCTTTTGATTTCAATGGCTTGCCGGGGCAGTTTTACCTTTTGTTAGGGTTTGATCCCTAACAAACGCGCCCCGGCGGCGCCGATCGACGGTCGGGATCAACAGGTCCGGACCCTTTGGATGCCGATCTCTCCGCCGTGCCCGACAGAAAGGAAACTTTCGAATTTTGCACGGCTATTGAAACCAATTGCCCGGCGCTACGTTCCTATCGTATGGAACAGATCATTCGCACAATCAAAATTCTGACGAACACCCTCGGCGGCGGGCGGGCCGGCGCCGAGCAAGCGGCCATTCCGGTTGAGACCGTGTCGAAGTATCGCGGCAATCTTGCGCTTGGGCGGGACCGGTCGCAGCATCGGCGGTACACCGCGCATTTCGAAGACCTGCAAAATTGAACCCTCCAATTCTTGTCATGGGGGCAACCTCTGGTATCGGGCGCTGCGCAATGGACGAAGCGGTCCAGCGCGGGCACCCCGTGCGGGCCTTCGGACGCAGCGCGGATCGTCTTGACCCTTCGGACCTGGTCGAGCCCTTCGTGGGCGACGCGACGTCCGCCGACGATGTTGCGCGCGCATTGATCGGCGTCCGCGCCGTGATATACGCGCTTGGCATCCGGGAACGGCTGGCCATGCTGTGGCAAGAGGAAACCTTGTTTTCCGAAACCACCTCCGTCCTGATACAGGAAATGCGCAAGGCAGACGTGTCGCGTCTGGTTGCCGTGACCGGATTCGGGGCTGGACGCAGCAAGTCCGCCATGAGCTGGGTCGAAAAGACGGGACATCGAGCCGTTCTGGGCAAGCCGTATGCTGACAAGGATCGGCAGGAAGCGCTGATCGAAGCGTCGGATTTGGCTTGGACCATCGTGCGCCCCGTGATCCTGACGAAAGGGGCGAAGTCCACGACATACCGTGTTCTGCGAGAGCCGGATGAGTGGCGCAACGGCCTGATTTCGCGGTCCAGCGTCGCGCATTACCTGGTTGATGCGATTGAGCGGGACCTGGATGTGCGCAGCGATGTTGTCCTGGCGCGCTAGGGGCTGGACCGGTTCAATCCGCCAGTTTGCTTCGGCAGATCGCGTGGCTGACAAGACGCGGTGACCAGGGGGCGGCTGTCATGCGGCGGCCCCTGTTGCCGGCGCGCCTTGCGGATGCCGCGCCTGCCACGGGCGCGCGTTGCAAAACCTGCTTGGTGATGCGCGGGTATGGGCCGAAGGCCGAGAATGATCTGCGCTTGCGGGTTTACGCTTTCGGATCGTTGTCCAGAAGAAAGGACATCGCGTCGCGGACGCGGCCCCAGGTGGAGGCGTCTGCTGCGCATAACAGATAGCCGGTGCGCATCTGCGCGCGGTAGTCCGATCCGTCGAGGCACGCGACATGGCCCCCTGCGCGTTGCACGATGAGCGCGCCGGCGGCGTGATCCCACGGGCTGAGGCTTGAGCAAAGCATGAAGTCGACATTGCCTTGCGCCACCATCCGAAATTCCTGCGCCGCGCAGCGCAGCATGTAGAGCCGCTGGAACCGTGTCATCAGGTTGGCCATGTCCGGGCGATGCTCTTCCGGCAGGTTGTAGAATGACACGAAGCCGCTGAGATCCTCGATGGGGCCGCCGTCGGAGACGGAAACGGCACGCGCCGGGCGACGCGGAGCCAGGGCACGTGCGGTGCTTGCCTCGTCGGCGATCATGACTTCATCCGTGATGGGGTCGTAGATCAGCCCGAAGACCGGAACGCCGAAGCGTGTCATGGCTAGGATGACACCGAAGGTTGCCAGCCCGTTGGCGAAATTCCATGTGCCATCCACCGGGTCGATGGCAAACCCCATTTCCGCCTCTGCCAGCTCGGCGATCTTTTCTTCGGTCATGCTTTCTTCGCCAACGATCAACGCGTTGGGAAACATGCTCAGAAGGCCGCGCGTGATCATCTTTTCGGCCTGTTTGTCGGCTGCGGTGACCACGTCCATCGGCCCGCTTTTGCGGTCGATCTCGCCCTGACCGAGGGTGCGGAAGCGCGGCAGTATTTCCGCCCGCGAGGTGCGGCGCACGAGGTTGATGATCTGGGTGCGCTGGGCCTTGGTCAGGGGCGCGGGGATCGACATGGGCAGGTGGCTCTCGGACATGAAACGACTCGTTATTGCGGCGGCTGCCATGGGAATGCCAAGGGAACGGCTTGGGGGCAAGCCTTTACTCGGTGTTCCTGGTTGCGCGCGTCTCGCTGTCAGTCTGTTACTCGCGCGCGCGCAGGACTTGCGCGGGGCGTGCGGCCAAGGGGCGCCATGCGAAGGCGAGCCCGGCCAGCAGCGTGGCCAGCACGCCGCCCACCACGATTGCAAGGGCCGAGGGCCAGACCACGGCAAAGCTGCTGTCCATGATGAAGGTCATCACGGCCCAGCTTCCCGTTATGCCGGCTGCCAGCGCCACGATCCCGGCCGCACCGCCCAGGATGGCCGACCGCAGCGCGAAGCTTCGCAGGATGCGGGTGCGGCTGGCCCCGAGGGTCTTGAGCACGGCGGCCTCGTAGGTTCGGGCACTTTCCCCGGCGGCGGCCGCGCCGATCAGGACCAGGAAACCGGTCAGCAGGGTTGCGGCGGCACCCCAGCGGACCGCGGCGCCTATGCCTTCGAGAAGGATGCCGACACGGTCGATGGCATCGCGCACGCTGATCGCGGTGATGTTGGGAAAGGTATTGGCCAGGTCACGCAGGATGCGTGCCTCGTCTTCTTGGGGGGCATAGACCGTGGAAATGAAGGTATGCGGCGCGCCTTGCAGTGCATTGGGTGTGAGCGTCATCACGAAGCCCATGCCCGCAGTGGAGAAATCCACGTCGCGGAAGCTGGTTATGGTTGCAGTGATATCGCGGCCAAGGATGTTGACGGTGAGCGTATCGCCAAGCGAGAGACCCATTTCCTCGGCCTCCTCGATTGCGAAGCTGACCTCGGGCGGGCCGTCATGGTCGGGGTCCCACCACTCTCCCGCGACCACGCGGGTGGTGTCGCCCGGTTGGTCCGCATAGGTCAGGCCGCGGTCGCCGGTGACAACCCAGTGATCGCCGGCGACCTCGCTGGCCGGGCGGCCATTGATCTGGCTCAGGACACCGCGCAGCATCGGGGCGGTGTCGATCCGGTCGACGGCGGGATCGTCCCGCAGGATCTGGCGGAAGCGGTCGATCTGGTCGGGCTGGATGTCGACAAAGAAATAGGCCGGGGCGACCTCGGGAAGGTCGCGGTCGATCGCGGTGCGCAGATTGCCGTCGATCTGTCCGATGGCGGCAAGGACAGACAGGCCAAGGCCCAGCGACAGGACGACCGGGGCGGCAGCGTCGCTTGGACCGCCGATGGAGGCGAGCGCCCATCGCCAGGCCGGGTGGCCGCGCGTGGCCTTTGCGCTGCGCTTGGCGATCCAGCGGATCGCGATGGCGGCCAGGATCAGGATGGCAAGCGCGCCGATCAGGCCACCGGCGGTCCACAGGGTAAGGAACGGGCTGCCGGAAAAGACGGCCGCGACGCCAACGAGACCTGCCAGCAGGATCAGCGTGGCGATGACGTACCGTGCGGCGGGCAGGACGCTGGCGCTGTCGAGCGCATCGCGGAAAAGCATCGCGGGGCGGATGTCCTCGGTCCGGGCGAGCGGCCAGAGGGTGAAGACCAGCGCGGTGAGAATGCCGTAGAGCGCGGCTTCGATCAGCGGCGCGGGGTGGATTGTGAAGATCGCCGGCACCGGGAGCGCGGCGCCGATCAGCGGACCGAAGAGGATCGGCACAAGCGCGCCAAGGCAGAGGCCGATGACGATACCCAGCAGGCTGAGCGCGCCGATCTGAAGAAAGTAGGTCTGGAAGATCGTGGCCCGCGTGGCCCCGAGCGTGCGCAATGTCGCGATGACGCTTGTCTTGCCGGCAAGATACGCGCGCACCGCCGCCGACACGCCGATGCCGCCCACGGCAAGGCCCGAGAGCCCCACGAGGATCAGGAAGGCGCCGAGGCGGTCGACGAACTGCGCCACGCCGGGTGCGCCATTGCGGGCATCGCGCCAGCGCAGGCCGCTGCTGGGAAAGGCGTTTTCGGTCTGCTCCTCAAGCGTTTGCAGGTCGCTGCCGGGGGGCAGGAGGAGGCGGTACTCGGTCTCGAACAGGGTGCCGGCTGCGAGAAGGCCCGCGTCCTGCAGCGCCTCGGTGGCGACCAGCGTGCGCGGGCCGAGAGAGAAGCCGGAGGCGGAGCTGTCGGGTTCGGTTTCGAGAATGGCTGAGAGGGTGAAATCCTGCGTACCCAGGCGGAATGTGTCGCCCGGCTCCAGGCCGAGCCTGTCGGCGAGGAGCGGTGCCATGACAGCGCCGGGCACGCCGTCTGGTCCGGCGAGAGCGTCGGCAAGGGGCATTGGCGGGTCGAGCACCACCTCGCCGGTGAGCGGGTAGGCGCTATCGACGGATTTCACCTGTGTCAGCGCGCGCTCGGCGTCGCCATCGGGGTCTCGGACGACCATGGAGCGGAAATCGGTGATCTCGGACAGGTCGGTGGAAATGGTTTCGAGGTAGGCGCGTTCATCGTCATTGGCAAAGCGATAGGTGAATTCGACCGAGGCATCGCCGCCCAGAAGGATCGACCCCTGCGCCTCCAGCCCGGACTGGATAGCAGAGCGGACGGACCCGACACCGGCAATCGCGGCGACGCCGAGCGCGAGGCAGGCCAGGAAGATGCGGAACCCCTTGAGACCCCCGCGCAATTCCCGGCGGGCAAAACGGACGGCAGTGGACAGCGCCATTATTCGGCCGCCTTCAGTGCATCATCCGAGATCCGGCCATCGGTCAACCGGACCACGCGGCTGCATTTCGCGGCCAGTTCGCGGCTGTGGGTGACAAGGATCAATGTTGCGCCATGGCGGTCACGCAGTCCAAAGAGCAGGTCGATGATCGCCTGACCGTTCACACCGTCGAGATTGCCGGTCGGCTCATCGGCGAGCAGAATTTCGGGCCGTGTGACGGAGGCACGGGCGAGCGCCACGCGCTGCTGTTCGCCGCCCGACATCTGGGCCGGGTAGTGATCGGCGCGCGGGGCGAGGCCGACCGCCTCAAGCTCTGCCGCGGCGCGGTCATATGCGTCTTTTTCACCCGCCAGTTCGAGCGGCGTGGCCACGTTTTCCAGCGCTGTCATGGTCGGGATCAGGTGAAAGGACTGAAAGACAACGCCCATGTGATCGCGGCGAAAGCGGGCCATGGCGTCTTCATCCATCGCGGTCAGATCCTGCCCCAGCGCCATGACGCTGCCGGAGGTTGCGTTTTCCAATCCGCCCATCACCATCAGCAAAGAGGATTTGCCCGACCCCGATGGGCCGATCAGGCCCAAGGTCTCGCCCTTGTGAACCGAAAGGGTGATCCCGTGCAGGATCTCGACCATTCCGGCATTGCCCCTGAGGCTGAGCATGACATCTTTCAGATCAAGGACAGGTTTGGTCATGGAGTCGGGAACTTTATCATGTTGCATTGGATCACATATGGGGCTTGGCGGGTGTTGAGCAAGGTGCGTGTCGCCGCGGCGTGCCTGTGCACAATGACCGCAGCGCAGGCAGACACCGTTGAAGTGATTGCCTTGGGAGACAGCCTGACGGCCGGATATGGCCTGATAGATGCGCAGGGTTTCGTGCCGAAGATGCGCGCGTACCTCGAATCGGCTGGGCTGGATGTGCGGCTCGTCAATGCCGGTGTGTCCGGCGACACGACAGCCGGTGGCCTGTCGCGCGTGGCGTGGTCGCTCAATCCGTCAACGGACGCGTTGATCGTGGCGCTTGGGGGAAATGACCTGCTGCGTGGGCTTGATCCGGAGAGGGCACGCGACAACCTGGAAGGTATCCTGGAGGTGGCGCAGGAGAACGCGTTGGAGGTCCTGATCGTCGGCATGGAAGCGCCGGGCAATTACGGACCCGACTACAAGGCCGAGTTCGACGCGATCTATCCGGAATTGGCCGAGGCCCATGACGCGCTGTATTTCCCCCGCTTCTTCGAGGGGCTTTATACGGATGGCGAAACGCCCGCTGACATTCGCCCCTTGATGCAGCCTGACGGGATCCATCCCAATGCCGAAGGGGTGGAGCGGATCGTTGAAGCGATGGGGCCGGCTGTGGTGGAGTTGGTGCAACGCGCGGCTGACTGACGCGTACAATTATTGACGGGCGACAGAGCCGCCCGCAAATCTGTCATGCATCCCGGAGGACCGGGATATCCGGCCATGTGCGACCCTTGATCTGGTCAGGCGAGGGCAATATTGACCGCAGCTTCGCGCCCGTCGCGCCCTGCTTCGAGGTCATATGTTACCTTCTGGTTGTCGGCGAGCCCGGTCAAACCTGACCGTTCTACCGCTGAAATATGGACGAATACGTCTTTTCCGCCGCTTTCCGGTGCAATAAATCCGTAGCCTTTGGTGGTGTTGAACCATTTGACGGTGCCAGTGGCCATCCGTTCTACTCCTGTCTGTCTTGTCTTCCGCCGGCAAGAAGGCGCGACGGGCGTGGTCGGTCAAAAGTGCTTGACTGAGCCGGAACGGAGCAGTGGTCGCATTTTGATAACTTCGCGGATTGAATCTTCGGGCGATTCCGGCAATGAAGCAAGAAAAAAGCCGCAGTGAAATTAACAAATGGCGGGCGCTTGCCTTCATTTCGATCAGCCCCACGTCTTGCGTTCACGGGGCGAAGCAAGACCCCGCGTGCCGAGAGGGAAAGTGACTATGTCCGGAATGGATGCGCGGGTTTCCGCAAAAGAAAAGAAGCAGATGCTGGAAGACCGCTATCAAGCCGCGCGCGCGGAGCTTGACCGCAGCCGTGAGATCGAGAACGGCCAGTCCGGGGCGTTGCTGTTTGCCGCGATGGCGTATGGGGATGCGCTTGAGCAGAACAATTTGTTCAAGCTGGCATCGCATTGGGCAAAACTGGTCTGCATTGCGGCGGTTTTCGTGATTCCGAACCTTTTGGTCTTGCGCGTCTTGCTGTAACGGCCGCGCGGCTCTTGGCCGTGCAGGCGGTTCAGGTGGTGCGTGTGTCGATCGCATGGGCCGCGCCAAGCGTGAGCGTGGCGAATCCCAGGCTTGTCGCTATGAACACGACCAGCGCGGTCGAGGCCAGCGCGCCGAGAAACAGCGCGATCGCGGCTGCGATCCAGCCCAGGATGCTCCCGGCGATGAGTGACACTGCGGCCATCGTGTTCCCCTTCATATCGATTGGGCATTCACCCGCTTGAGGTGGGCTTATTCGCAGGGGATCGTGCAAGGATTATGGCTGCATACGGGAAATACCGGGGCAGTCTGCCTGCCCCGGTGACGGGTCAGAGGACAGTCACGACAGTGCCGATTGGCACGCGGTCGTAGAGATCCCTCACATGGTCGTTGAGCATGCGGATGCATCCGTTTGACACGGATTGCCCGATCGAGCGCGGGGCCGTCGTGCCGTGGATGCGGAAGAAGGTGTCGCGCCCGTTCTGGAACAGGTAAAGCGCGCGCGCGCCCAGTGGATTGCCCGGTCCGCCGGGTTGGACATACTCGTTGTCCTTGAAGTCGGCATAGGTGTCCGGTTCGCGCGCGATCATCTCGTTCGTGGGGCGCCAGGTGGGCCATTCCTTCTTGACCGAGATTTCGGCTGTGCCGGTGAACTCAAGCCCGGCGCGGCCAACACCGACGCCATAGCGGCGCGCCACCCCTTGCTCGGTGACATGATAGAGAAAATGCGCGCGCGGCAGGATCAGGATGCGGCCCGGCGCAACATCGGTCTTGAGGCGCACGTTCTGGGGCATGTAGATCGGATCGATATTGACCGCTTGCGCCGTTGCGACATGCGGTGCCGCCAGGCCGGCGGCCGCAGCGGCGATGAAATGTCTTCGGGAAATCATGGGCAGCCCTGGTCCTTTCGGTCTGTGATCCGCGTTACGCGGCTGATCGGGAATTCTGCCGATGCTTATAGCCGGAACAAGTCTATTGATTGCCGGTCCAGCGTTTATAATGATGTATTTGCGGCATAAAGGACACAGTGCCGTGCCAAGGCGTGCCGCGGTCATGGGCAGGCCCGCGTCCCGTGACCGTGTGATCCGCGGCGCCGGGCGAGCAGGAAACCGGTCGCCAATTTTGCATGACGTGGGGTTCCCTCACTCAAGAAGGATCGAGCGAATGGGGTTCCGGGTCGCGACAGGACAAAGAAAAACCGCCCGGAGGCACGCGGCCTCCAGGCGGTTTTCAATCCGAAAATCGGTGTGGCTTATGCCAGCGCGAGGTTGATCGCGCTTTCGCGTCCGTCACGACCAGCTTCGATGTCGAAGTTCACTTTCTGGTCGTCGCTGAGGCCTGTGAGGCCCGAACGTTCAACGGCGGAGATGTGCACGAACACGTCCTTGGAGCCGCCATCGGGTGCGATAAAGCCGTAGCCTTTTGTGGTGTTAAACCATTTCACTGTGCCAGTGGCCATGTGAAGTATCCTTATGTTTTCCGTTGCCCGCGGAAGTGCGGCAACATGGCGAAGTCACGTCTGGATCGAAGACTGAGTGCCGGAATCGGAAAACGTCAGGGTCGAATAGAAGATCGTTAGCCATTTCTCTATGACAGATCGCTGTGAGTCTCACAAGACAAATCTTGGATGTCCTGTCGATCGGTGGTCGATTGCCGGGACGGGCGGCCCCAATCGGGGCCACGTCCGTTTGGCTTTACCGCGAGAACTTCTTGAACTTGACCCGCTTCGGCTCAACCGCGTCCGGGCCGAGGCGGCGTTTCTTGTCTTCCTCGTAATCTTCGAAATTGCCTTCGAACCATTCGACATGTGCATCGCCCTCGAAGGCGAGGATGTGGGTGCAGAGGCGATCGAGGAAGAATCGGTCGTGGCTGATGACCACCGCGCAGCCGGCAAAATCGTCGATGGCGTCCTCGAGGGCGCGGAGCGTTTCGACATCGAGATCGTTGGTCGGCTCGTCAAGCAGCAGCACGTTGCCGCCCTCCTTGAGCAGCCGCGCCATGTGCACCCGGTTGCGTTCGCCGCCTGACAGGAGGCCGACCTTCTTCTGCTGGTCGCCGCCCTTGAAATTGAAGGCCGAACAATAGGCGCGCGAGTTGACCTGCGCATCGCCCAGCTCGATGACCTCGGCCCCGCCGGTGACCGCCTCCCAGACGGTGTCGTCGGACGCAAGATCGTCGCGCGACTGGTCGACATAGGCAAGCTGCACCGTGTCGCCGTAGCTGACATCGCCGCCGTCGGGCTGTTCCTGGCCGGTGAGGATCTTGAACAACGTGGATTTGCCCGCGCCGTTGGGGCCGATGACACCGACAATGCCGCCGGGCGGCAGGCTGAAGGACAGGTCTTCGATCAGCAGCTTGTCGCCCATCGCCTTTTTCAGGCCCTCGACCTCGATCACCTTGGAGCCGAGGCGCGGGCCGTTCGGGATGATGATCTGCGCACGCCCGACCCGTTCGCGCTCGGACTGGTTCGCCATCTCGTTATAGGCCTGGATACGCGCCTTGGATTTCGCTTGCCGGGCCTTCTGACCCTGCCGCATCCAGTCCAGTTCGCGTTCCAGCGTTTTCTGCTTGGCCTTGTCCTCGCGGGCTTCCTGTTCCAGGCGCTTGGCCTTTTGTTCCAGCCAACTGGAATAGTTGCCCTCGTAGGGGATGCCGCGCCCGCGGTCCAATTCGAGGATCCAGCCGGTGATGTCGTCGAGGAAATAGCGGTCATGGGTGACGATCAGGATCGTGCCCTTGTATGCGACGAGGTGGTTTTGCAGCCACGCGATCGTTTCGGCATCAAGGTGGTTGGTCGGTTCGTCGAGCAGCAGCATGTCCGGCGCTTCGAGAAGCAATCTGCACAGCGCAACGCGGCGTTTTTCACCGCCCGACAGCGTTTCAACGTCGGCGTCATCCGGCGGACAGCGCAACGCCTCCATTGCCACGTCGATCTGACTGTCGAGATCCCACAGGTCATTGCTGTCGATCTCGTCCTGCAAGGCCGCCATTTCTTCGGCGGTCTCGTCGCTGTAGTTCATCGCAAGTTCATTGAAGCGGTCGAGCTTGGCTTTCTTCTCGGCCACCCCCAGCATGACGTTTTCGCGCACATTGAGCGACGGGTCGAGCTGTGGTTCCTGCGGCAGGTAGCCGACCTTGGCACCTTCTGCGGCCCAGGCTTCGCCGGAAAAGTCCGTGTCGAGCCCCGCGATGATCTTGAGCAGCGTGGACTTGCCCGCGCCGTTGACGCCCACGACGCCGATCTTGACCCCGGGAAGAAAGTTCAAATGAATGTTTTCGAACGTTTTCTTGCCACCCGGATAGGTCTTCGAGACCTCGCTCATGTGGTAGACATATTGGTAGGAGGCCATGATTGCGTTCCTTTGAATTTCGGTTTTGCCGAGGGATACACGCGCAGGCGCAGCCACGCAATCGCACGTGTTCGGGCTTTGTCTGGAATTGGCGGTTGGCGTGACGGCCACATGATGGTGGATCATGCGGCAGAACACGGGTCAGATCAGGGGGCAGGGCGCTACTTGCGTCTGACCTTGGGCACATTCGTTCGGCTCAGTTGATATTTTGCCTCCGGATGCGGGGGGTGCCCCTCGGTCTGGCTCCAGAAGCGCGGCCCGCCGAGCCGAAGCCAGGTCGGAATCGTCAGGGCCAATCCGACCACGAAGCCGCCGACATGCGCCCAATAGGCGACCCCACCTTCATCGGCGGCGCTGCCAAACCCGCCGAAGACCTGCATTCCGAACCAAACGGCAAGCATGATCCACGCCGGTATGGGAAAGACGCGGAAAATGATCACGATGATGATCAGGATGTCGACCTTTGCCTTTGGAAAGAGCAGCAGGTAGCCGCCCATCACACCGGCGATCGCGCCGGAGGCTCCGACGGTCGGAACCGGCGACAAGGGGGCTGCGATATAGTGCACGGCCCCGGCCCCCAGCCCGGCGGCGAGATAGAACAGCGCAAAGCCGAAATGGCCCATTTCGTCTTCAAGATTGTCGCCGAAGATGTAGAGAAACAGCATGTTGCCGATCAGGTGCATCCACCCGCCATGCAGGAACATCGAGGTGAAAAACCCACTCCAGCCGAGGCCTTCGGAGACCAGAGCCGGGATCAGCGCCCAGTCGAAATAAAAGCGCAGCATCTGCTGCTCGCTCTGCATCACCGGCCAATAGCTCAGGAAGATGCCGATATTCGCGACGATCAGCGCGTAGGTGACATAGGGCGTGCGGCCTGACGGGTTATGATCGCGGATCGGGAACATGCCGCGAGAGTTGTGTCAAAGCGGGGGCGCGTCAAGACGCGCCGCTGAGAAGTTGTGCGTTGCCGCCCGAGGCGGTCGTGTCGACGCAAACATGGCGTTCCCGGCAGACATGGCCGGTATCGGGCATCCCGGTGATTAACGGAAGGATCGGCCCGTCGCGGGTTGCAAGAGCCTGGCGCAGGCTGCGCGCGGTGCCGGTCTCCCCCCACCAGATCGCGCCGTGGTGCGGCAGATCGGTGAGCCAATCCGGTTCGATGTCGCCCTGCGCCGACACGGCCAAGCCGCCAAGCGCCGTGACGGCGTCGGCTTGCGCCTGCGCGGCGCGCTTTCCCGGCCCGAGACAGAGGATCGGGCCACGCGACAGGCAGGTGAGCACGTTGGATTCCCCGGTGGGGCCTGGCAGTGTGCGGGTGCTGACCGGCCGGTCGGAGCCGGCTTCTTGCAGCCCCTTGGCAAGGCGGTCTTTGGCGTCCGGCGTGCCCCAGGCGGCGCCCGTGTCAGTCGCGCGATGGGTGCGGAAGCGGGCAAGGTAGTTCGGGCCGCCCGCCTTGGGTCCGGTGCCCGAAAGCCCCTCGCCGCCGAAGGGTTGACTGCCGACGATGGCCCCGATCTGGTTGCGGTTGACATAGATGTTGCCGGCCTCGATCCTTCCCGAGACGTGCTGCACCCGATCGTCGATCCGGGTTTGCAAACCAAAGGTCAGCCCGTAGCCGGTGGCGTTGATCGTGTTGATGACCTTGTCGATGTTCCTGGCCTTGAAGGTGGCGATGTGCAGCACGGGGCCAAAGATTTCGCGCTCCATTTCTTCGATGCCGGTCACCTTGATCAAGGCCGGGGGCACGAAGGTGCCGCCGTCCGGCAAGGGCAGGCGGTGCAGCACCCGGCCTTCGGCGTCGGCCGCATCGATATAGGACAGGATGTCATCCCGCGCGTCGGCGTCGATCGCGGGACCGACATCGGTTCCGTAGGTCCATGGGTCGGCGATGACGAGCGCATCCATTGCACCGGTGAGCATGGTCGTAAAGGATTCGGCAACGTCTTCCTGCACATAAAGGCAGCGCAGGGCCGAACACCGCTGACCCGCGGATTGAAAGGCGGATTCGACAATGGCTTGGACCGCTTGTTCTGGCAGAGCGGTGCTGTCGACGATCATCGCGTTCAGTCCGCCGGTTTCGGCGATCAGGGGTGCGCCGGGATCGATGTGCTCGGCCATGCTGCGATGGATGATCTGCGCGGTCTCGGTCGAGCCTGTGAAGGCAACGCCCTTGATGTCCGGGTTGGCGCAGAGGGACGCACCGACATCGCCCGCGCCGGGAAGAAGTTGCAGGGCGGTGCGCGGCACACCGGCTTCATGCAGCAACTGGGTGGCGCGATGGCCGATCAGGGGTGTCTGTTCGGCAGGTTTGGCCAAAACGGCGTTGCCGGTTGCAAGAGCGGCCGCGATCTGGCCGGTGAAAATGGCGAGGGGAAAGTTCCATGGGCTGATACAGGCAAACACACCTTGTGGATCCGGCCCGTCGGCGCGCGCGGCGTAGTAGCGCAGGAAATCCACCGCTTCGCGCAGTTCGGCGATGGCATCGGGCAGGGATTTCCCGGCTTCCCGCGCCAGCAGGGCGAAAAGCTCTCCGTAATGCGCCTCATAGAGATCGGCGGCGCGATTCAGGATGTCGGCCCGGTCGCGGACCGGGGCAGACCACGGACGCGCGGCGGTGCAGGCCGCCTGAACTGTGTGGGGGGTGGCCCATGTGACAACGCCCACCCTGTCCCCGGCACGGGCCGGATTGCGCACCGGGTCGGTTGCGCCCGCGTCGGCCTGCGTCGCCAAGAGCGGCGCAGCCTGCCATTGCCCGGAGGCGAAGGGCGCGCGCGCGGCGACGATCGCGGCGCGGGTGGGCCGGTGGGTCAGATCCCAGCCGACAGAATTTGGGCGTTCGGGTTGGAACACCTCGGGCCCGGTGGGCAGGTCAGGCGTACCGGTTGCGTCAAACGGATCGGCGGCCACCTCGGAGGGAGGCACATCGGTATCGACGATCTGGTTCACGAACGAGGAATTCGCCCCGTTTTCCAGCAAGCGGCGGACAAGATAGGCCAGAAGATCGCGATGCGCCCCGACCGGGGCATAGATGCGGCACCGCGTGTTTTCGGTATCCTTGACGGTATCGTGCAGCGCGTCGCCCATGCCGTGCAGACGTTGGAATTCGAAAGAAGACCGATCTTCCGCCATGTGCAGAATCGCCGCCACGGTATGGGCGTTATGCGTGGCGAATTGCGGGTAGATGCGGTCGGTCATGCCAAGCAGTTTGCGGGCATTGGCGATATAGCTGATATCGGTGTGGTGCTTGGCCGTGAATACGGGAAATCCGGACAGACCCTCGACCTGCGCACGCTTGATTTCGGTGTCCCAATAGGCGCCTTTGACAAGGCGGACCATGATCCGCCGGTCGAGCCGTTCGGCAAGGCTGTGCAGCCAGTCGATGACAGGACCGGCGCGCTGGCCATAGGCCTGCACGACCACGCCAAAACCATCCCACCCCTTGAGCGTGGGGTCTGACAGCACGGTTTCGATCACGTCGAGCGAGATCGCGAGGCGGTCTGCCTCTTCGGCGTCGATGTTGAGACCGATATTGGCGGACCGGGCCAGTTGCGCCAGCGTGCGCAGGCGCGGCACGACCTCGTTCATCACGGTGTCGCGCTGGGCCTCTTCGTAGCGCGGGTGCAGCGCGGACAGCTTGACCGATATGCCTGGATTGTCACGGATGTCCTTGGACCTGGCCGCTCCGGCGATGGCGCTGATCGCGCGGGAATACGACAGGTGATAGCGGCGTGCATCGGTTTCGGTGCGCGCGGCTTCGCCCAGCATGTCGTAGGAATAGGAATATCCCTTGGCCTCCATCTTGCTGGCACGGGTCATCGCGGACTGAATGGTCTCTCCCAACACGAATTGCGCACCCATCTCGCGCATGGCGCGGCCGACGGCGCTGCGGATTACCGGCTCTCCAAGCCGCTTGATCGCGCCGCGCAAATGCCCGACCGGGCCGGGGTGTTCGTCGCGCAGCACCTTCCCGGTCAACATCAGCGCCCAGGTCGACGCGTTCACGAGCGGCGACGTGCTTTCGCCCAGGTGGCTGGCCCAGTTGGAGGGCGCGATCTTGTCCTCGATCAGCGCGTCGATGGTTGCCGCGTCGGGCACCCGTAAAAGCGCTTCGGCGAGGCACATGAGTGCGATGCCTTCTTCCGTCGACAACCCGTATTCGCTGAGGAAAACCTCCATCAGGCCGGGGCGCGCGTCCTCGCGAATGCCGGTGACCAGTTTCGTGGCGCGGTCGCGGATATGGGTCCGGTCGTCCTCGGACAGCTCGGCGGTGGCGCGGAGCTGATCGAGGACTGGCGCCTCGGCGGCGTAGGTGTTGTCGTCGATCAACTGGCGCAGGTTTGGACGGTCGTCACGAGGCATGGCGGTCTCCGGTCATTTTCAGTATGATATCGCGCAAATGACGGGTAGAGTTCCGGTTCAGGCGGAACTTGCCGCCTGATTGGACTGATTTTTGGCGAGAGAGCAGGCAAAATGGATATTTCCGATCTGGATCGATTCGACCGCGCTATCTTGCAAGAGATGGCGCGGGATGGCCGCGTGTCGATCACGGAATTGTCCCGGCGGATCGGTTTGTCCAAATCGCCGACGCAGGCGCGTCTGCGGCGGCTTGAGGATCTGGGCGCAATTCAAGGATATCGCGCGTTGCTCGATCCGATCCGGCTGGGGCTTGATCATATCGCCTTTGTCGAAGTCAAGATGACGGACACGCGCGAACTGGCCCTCGCCGCGTTCAACGAGGCCGTGGCGAAGATCCCCGAGATCGAACAGGCGCATCTGATTGCAGGGAATTTCGATTACCTGCTCAAGGTGCGCACCGCGAATATGCGAAACTATCGCCTGGTTCTGGCCGAGAAGATCTCGACCCTGCCGCATGTCGCGTCCACCTCGACCTATGTGGCGATGCAGGCGGTCAAGGAAGAAGCTTTTGGAAACGTGACTTGACGGAGCCGGGGCAAGATTGCGTTATGGCGGCATGAGATACCTGATCGCAGCAGTGGCGCTGTGCCTGGCGCAACAGGCCGTCGCAGATGGCTGCCCGGCCGCGCCGGATCATACCGACGAGCTTGATGAGCTTTACGTGGAGATTCAGCGCGCGCCGGACGATATGGTCGCCCGGGGGATTTCGGACCAGATGTGGGAGCTGTGGCTGGATGCCCCCGACGAGCCGTCGCAATCCATGCTGGACACCGCGCTTGCGGCGCTGCGCGTTGGCGATTACCTGCGCGCCCTGGACCGGCTTGATGCGCTTGTTTCCTACTGTCCGCTTTATGCGGAGGGCTATAACCAGCGCGCATTGCTGAATTTCCTCCGGGGTGACTATCCGGCGGCGTTGCCCGATCTCGATCAGGCGATTTCGCTGAACCCGCGCCACACCGGCGCGCTCACCGGCAAAGCATTGACCCTGATCGAACTGGGAGACGCGGACAAGGCCCAGGAGGTGCTGCGGCGCGCGGTGGCGCTGAACCCCTGGCTGAGCGAGCGGTTCCTGCTGACTGATCCGCCGGGAGAAAAACTGTAGAATCCCGAGCAGCCCGGGCGTGAAACCCGCAGACCGGTGATTGTTTTCGCGCGAAAGCCCGGCTAGGAATAATCGCGTGCGGGCGTGATGGAATGGTAGACATATCAGACTTAAAATCTGAAGGGGATTTCCCCGTGTGGGTTCGAGTCCCACCGCCCGCACCAGGAACGCCTGAAAATGCGGTATGCAATCGCTGTCAGGTTTTCTGATGTCCCAGGAGTATGGCATTTTTCAGGTCTTGGTCATATCCGCGAAGGACAAAGACCGTTGACCTGCCGGCGGCTCGGATCAAGGCGTGGTCGATCCGGGCGATATCGGTCAGACAGGCTGACCGACGGGATCAAGGAAAAAACCGGCCGCGGGGGCCGGTTTTCCAAAGCGGGAGCGATGTGGCGTCATAGCCCCCAGTTCGCCGCGGTGGTTTCGAAAAAGCCCTGCGCTTTTTTCAGCTCGATCCAGCTGTTCACGTAATTGATCCAGACCTGGTCGTCCTGCGGCAGGAGCATCGCGATAGGCGTCGGCGACCGCGGGCTGTCGGTTTCGATCTGGCGCAGGTTGGGGAATTTCGACAACAGGGTGGCGCCTTCGATGTTGGACGTGACGAACACGTCGGAGCGGCCAGACAGGACTTCCTGAAATCCGCGGGCGGGCGCTTCGACGACGTTGATGTCAGAGTCGGGGAACCAGCTACGGACCATGCCTTCGAAACTCGTGCCCAGGGTGGTGGCCACTTTCACATCGCCAGAATTGATGGATTCCCACCCGGAAAAGCGATCCAGCTTGTCATCGGTCGTGAAGGGCAGGATCTCGACCGAGATATAGCTGTCGGAGTAGCCTGCGGCCTTGAGCCGGGCCGGGCTGATCGAGGCGGAGCCGGTCATGTGGTAATTCCCGGCAACGACGCCGTTCACCAGCGTTTTCCAGTCGGTCGGGACAAATTCGAGCTCTACTCCGAGATCAGAGGCAAGCTCTGTCATCACGTCGACGTCGTAGCCCTTGAAGCTGTTGGTGGCAGGATCGCGCACCGACATGGGGTTCCAGTCGCCCGTTGTGCCCACCTTGAGCACGCCGCCGCTCAGGATATCCTGCAAGGCCGACTGCGCCGAGGCAGGGGCGGCGAGCAAGGATGCGGCAAAAGTTGCCGCCAGTCCGATTGATTTCAAAAAACGCATATTAGTTCCTTTTCGTGGATGACCTTTTGGGGCTAGATAGTGCGCACGCTCCGAATACCATCGTAACATGCTGATTTTTTGACGCGCACGCTATCTTGAGAGCACCAGGCAGCTTTGGAGTGGGACATGAGCGCGAACCGCGTCATTGAAATACGGTCATTGAACAAGTCTTTCGGCGATTTCCGGGCGCTGACGGGTGTCGATCTGGATGTGACCCTTGGCGAGCGGATCGTCATCTGCGGGCCATCCGGGTCCGGCAAGTCGACGCTGATCCGCTGCGTGAACGGTCTGGAAGACTATGATTCCGGGCATATCGAGGTCGATGGCATATCCCTGGCGGAGCGCGGAAGCGTGCAGCGCGTGCGCGCCGAGGTTGGCATGGTGTTCCAGCAATTCAACCTGTTCCCGCATCTGTCGGTGCTTGAGAACCTGACACTGGGTCCGATGAAGACGCGTGGGCTGTCGCGCAAGGATGCCGAAGCTTTGGCGATGGATTACCTCGGGCGCGTGCGCATTCCCGAACAGGCGCATAAACGCCCGCGCGATCTGTCCGGCGGTCAGCAGCAACGTGTCGCCATCGCGCGGTCATTGTGCATGAAGCCGAAGATCATGCTTTTCGACGAGCCCACGTCCGCGCTGGACCCCGAGATGATCTCGGAAGTGCTGGACGTCATGGTAGAGCTGGCCGAAGAGGGAATGACGATGCTTGTCGTGACCCACGAGATGGGGTTTGCCCGCAGGGTTGCCGACCGGATGGTGTTCATGGATGGCGGAGAGATTGTCGAGACGGGCGCGCCGTCGGCAGTGTTCGACGCGCCGAGATCGAAACGCTTCCGCGCGTTTCTGGACAAGATAATACATCACTAGGGCGTTATCGATGACAGGTTCACTCAGACGATGGGCGCTCTTGCCGGGTCTCTTGCTGCTTGCCGGGTGTAGCGGATCGGGCGGCACATGGGGTTGGTACGTCATCGATCCCGGCACACCGCAGGGCAGATCGAATGTGGAATTCCTGCTCGGCGGGTTCTGGGCGACGATCCAGTTGTCCCTGATCGCAGCGGGCCTGTCGATGCTGATCGGCCTGCTGGTGGCTTTGCCGGGCATGTCGGCGAACAGGTGGCTGCGGTTGCCGTCGCGGATCTATATCGAATTCGTTCGCGCGATTCCGCTGCTGCCGATGCTGTTCTGGGTATTTTACGGCTTGCCCGTGGTGATGCGATCGCTTGGTGTTCCGATCACGATCGATGCATTCTGGGGCGCGATCATCACCTTGGCGATTTCCGACAGCGCCTTCACCGCCGAAATCTACCGTGCCGGCATTCAATCGATCCCGAAAGGCCAGACAGAGGCGGCGCGGACCGTGGGCCTGAGTTACAGCCAGACGATGCGCTATGTCGTGCTGCCACAGGCGATCCGGCGCATCCTGCCGCCCCTGGCAAACCAGTTTATCTATATTGTCAAGATGTCGGCCTTTGCGTCGGTCATCGGGATGCAGGAGCTGACCCGCCGTGCCAATGAGCTGGTGGTCACGGAGTATCGACCGCTCGAGATTTATTCGCTGCTGATCCTGGAGTACCTGGTGCTGGTTCTGATCATCAGCTTTTTCGTGCGCTGGCTGGAGCGCAGGATGGGATCGGATGAAAGCCGCTGAGACCCCCGCAAATTCGGGGGACGGGAGGACGAAAGCGCTGAGCGCGCCGGGTGCCGCGATTGCGACCCGATGTGCCGGCGGCGTGCGTGTCAAGTCACCGCTTTGCGGACCATGTCCCAGTAGATGGCTTCGACCTCGGCCAGGGACAGGCGCACGCCACTGCGGTAGCATGTGTTGATCCCGGTCAGCATTGCGATGATGGCAAGCGCCGTGACCCTGGTGTCGGCGACATGAAACGCCCCGGCATCGCGCCCGGTTTCCAGGATCGCCTCGAGCACCCCTTCGTAGCGTCGGCGCAGCTCTTCGATGACGCGGAAATTCTCTGGCGTCAGATTGCGCAGTTCCATGTAGGAAATGAACACAGCCTGCGGGCGTTCGAGGTGAAACCGTATATGGAACCGCGCAAAGGCTTCGAGCCTGTCCTGAGGTGATGCGGACGGTGGCTGCGCATCAAGCGCTGTGCGCAAATCGACCATATGCCTCTTGAACAGATCGAACAGGAGCGACTGCTTGTCCGTCGTGTAATTATAGAGCGCCCCGGCCTGCACGCCGACTTCGCCCTCAATCTGGCGCATCGAAACGGCGGCATACCCATGCCGGGCGAAAAGCGTCAAAGCGGCCTCCTGGACCCTTGGACCGGTGATATTCGAATGTGAACCTGCTGTGCGCGCCATTTCGGCAGGTTAACTGAACGTTTGTTCAGAACCAGCCCGTGCTTGCGCGTGCCCGGCGCCTGCGGCATGAAAGATGCCAAAAGAAGGAGCGGTTCTGATGTGGCGGGCGTGGATCATACCGGTGTTGGGCCTGGCGGCTTGTACCGAATTCCCCCAGGTGGACGCCGCCCTGTCGCCAAACGATCCAGGCGCAGACTACCCGGAGCTTTTGCCTTTTGAGCAGTTGGAAAGCGGTCAAGCCCCCCCAAGTCTGACCGATTCCGACGATGACGCCTTGCGCGCCCGCGCCGAGGCGTTGCGCGCCCGCGTCGGGGGGCTGCGCGGGCCGGTGATCGACCCGGACACGCGGGACCGGATGAACGGCGGAGTGGCGCCACCCTGATCAGGGCCGTTGCAGGCCTGAGCGCAAGTCGCTATTGCGGGCATAAGCATCGACCGACTGCAAAAGGATTGCCCGACATGACTGAACCATTGCGCCTTGGAATTGCGGGTCTGGGCACTGTCGGCACGGGCGTTGTCAAGATCGTTCGCCAGAAAGCGGCGCTGCTCGAAGCGCGCGGCGGGCGTCCGATCACGATCTCGGCCGTATGCGCCCGCAACCGGGGCAAGGACCGCGGTGTTCCTGTGGACAGTTATCAGTGGGAAGACGATCCCGTCGCCCTCGCGCAGCGGGACGATGTCGACGTGTTCATCGAATTGGTCGGCGGCAGCGATGGCCCGGCCAAGGCTGCGACCGAGGCGGCACTGCGCTGCGGCAAGGACGTGGTGTCGGCGAACAAGGCCCTGCTGGCGCACCATGGCCAGGCGCTGGCCGAAGCGGCCGAGCAAAACGGCGTGGTCCTGCGGTTCGAAGCGGCTGTGGCCGGCGGTATTCCCGTTGTCAAAACCCTGACAGAAGGGCTTGCGGGCAATGATGTCCAGCGAATCATGGGGGTGATGAACGGCACCTGCAATTATATCCTGACACGGATGGAATCGGCCAACCTGACCTATGACCAGGCCTTCGCGGAGGCCGACAGTCTTGGCTTTCTCGAAGCCGATCCGGAACTGGACGTGGGTGGGATCGATGCGGGGCATAAACTGTCTCTGCTTGCGTCCATCGCATTCGGAACCCAGGTGGACTTTGACGCTGTCGAGCTCGAAGGCATCGGTTTGGTGAGCATCGAGGATATTCAGCAAGCCGCCGACATGGGTTACAAGGTCAAGCTTCTGGGTGTGTGCCAGATGACCGGTCGCGGGTTGGAACAGCGCATGTCGCCTTGTCTTGTCCCGGCAAGCTCTCCGCTAGGACAATTGGACGGGGGCACCAACATGGTGGTCATCGAAGGCGATCAGGTCGGCCAGATCGTCATGCGCGGTGCGGGCGCGGGCGAAGGGCCGACAGCCAGCGCGGTGATGGGCGATGTCCTGGATGTCGCACGCGGGACACGGGTGACGACCTTTGGCCAGCCCTCGGGCAACCTCAAGAAGCCGAAACCCGCCAAGACCGCGACACCGGCGCCCTATTACTTGCGGCTTCGCCTTCAGGACAAGCCCGGTGCCCTGGCCAAGGTCGCCGCGGTTCTGGGCGAGGCGGGTGTGTCCATCAACCGGATGCGGCAGCGCAGCCACGAACAGGACACGGCCCCGGTGCTGATCGTCACGCACAAGACAACGCGCGCGGCGCTGGACAATGCACTTGCCGCGATGGTCGGCACCGGCGTTGTCGAAGGCGAACCGGTGGCGTTGCGGATCGAACAGGTCTGAAGGCTTTAGCGCAACCAACCTTGTCAGGGGTGGGGCCGGCGCGTAACAGGATAACAACGTGAAGAAGCCATGACTGGAGACGCCCATGACCGCGCCCACCGATTTCAATGACCGCATGCTGTCCCTTGGTCTGGCGCGGGTGGCTGAACAGGCCGCAATCGCCACCGTTGACCTGATCGGTCGCGGCGACGAAAAAGCCGCCGACCAGGCCGCTGTGAACGCGATGCGGGAGCAGTTGAACCTGCTGGATATCTCGGGTGTCGTCGTGATCGGCGAAGGCGAACGCGACGAGGCGCCGATGCTGTTCATCGGCGAAGAGGTGGGCACCGGCAATGGGCCGGGCGTGGACATCGCGCTTGATCCGCTGGAAGGCACGACACTGACGGCCAAGGACATGCCGAACGCGCTTACCGTGATCGCCATGGGGCCGCGCGGGTCCATGCTGCATGCACCGGATGTGTACATGGACAAGCTTGCCATCGGTCCGGGGTTTGCCGAGACTGTCGTGACGCTGGACATGACGCCGAAAGAGCGGGTCGAGGCATTGGCCAAGGCCAAGGGATGCGGGCCAAGCGATATCACGGTCTGCGTGCTGGAACGTCCGCGCCACGAACAGATGATCGCAGAAATTCGTGCCACCGGCGCGGCAATCCGCCTGATCACCGATGGCGATGTGGCCGGCGTGATGCATTGCGCACAGCCGATCCAGACCGGGATCGACATGTATATGGGCACTGGCGGCGCCCCCGAAGGTGTGCTGGCGGCAGCTGCTTTGAAATGCATGGGGGGACAGATCCAGGGGCGCCTGTTGTTCCGCAACGATGATGAAAAAGGCCGCGCGGCCAAAGCCGGGATCACCGACCTGGACAAGATTTACAGCCGCGACGAAATGGTCACGCAAGAGGTGATCTTTGCCGCAACGGGTGTGACGGCCGGATCGCTCTTGCCCGCGATCAAGCGCGAGGTCGGATTTTATACCACCGAGACGTTGTTGATGCGGTCTAAAACCGGGTCCGTGCGCCGGATGACCTATCGCAACCCGATGCAGTGATGGAGGCAACGTGACCGGTTATCTTGGCGTTGACCGGTCGCTGACCGGGCGGCGCTGGATCGGCCCCGCGCCAGAGGTCACGCGGCACGCAGAAGCCCTGATGCAGCAGACGGAGCGCCCACCCGCGCTCTGCCAGACGCTTGCACGCCTGGGAGTCGCGGTCGAAGAGGTTGCGACCTATCTCGAACCGACGCTGCGGGCCTTGTTGCCCGATCCCCGGTCCCTGCGCGACATGGAAAAAGCCGCCGCGCGCCTGCTCCGCGCGGTCAAGCGCAATGAACGGATCGCGATTTTTGCCGACTACGATGTGGATGGCGGGGCGTCGGCCGCGCTGCTGATCGACTGGCTGCGGCAGCTGGGCCGTGGCGCGACGCTTTATGTGCCTGATCGGATCGACGAGGGATATGGACCCAACGACGAAGCGATGCAGACGCTGGCGCGGGATCACGACCTGATTGTCTGCGTCGATTGCGGAACTCTGTCGCATGGGCCGATTTCAGCGGCAAAAGGGGCGGATGTTGTGGTGATCGACCATCACCTTGGTGGTGAAACCCTTCCCGAGGCTTATGCGCTGGTAAACCCGAACCGGCAGGACGAGGACGGTGGCTTGGCGCATCTTTGCGCAGCCGGCGTCGTCTTCCTTGCTCTGGTCGAGGCAGGGCGGCAACTGCGCGCGGCTGGCCAGAGCGGCCCGGACCTTATGGCGATGCTGGACCTGGTGTCGCTGGCAACGGTCGCCGATGTTGCGCCCCTCCAAGGGATCAATCGCGCGCTGGTCCGGCAGGGGTTGAAGGTGATGGCACAGCGCGCGCGTCCCGGCCTGGTGGCCTTGTGCGATGTCGGCCGCTTGGAAAGTGCCCCGAAATCCCATCATCTGGGCTTTGTTCTTGGCCCCAGGGTCAATGCAGGAGGACGGATCGGCAAGGCTGATCTGGGCGCGCGCCTGTTGTCCAGCACTGACCCGCAGGAGGCCAAGTCGATGGCTGATCGACTGGATACGCTGAACACGGAACGCCGCGAAATCGAGGAGACGGTGCGTGCGCAAGCCTTGGACCAGGCGGAAGCACGCGGATTTGACAGGCCGCTTGTCTGGGCGGCGGGTGACGGCTGGCACCCTGGCGTTGTCGGTATCGTGGCATCCCGGCTCAAGGAACGGACCAATCGCCCGTCCATCGTGATCGGGTTTGACGGCCAGGACGGCAAGGGGTCCGGCCGGTCGGTGAGCGGCATCGACCTTGGTGCGGCGATCCAGAAGCTCGGTGCCGAAGGCCATTTGCAAAAAGGTGGCGGTCACAAGATGGCGGCCGGGCTTTCGCTGTCGCGCGATCAGCTTGAACCTGCCATGGAGCGTTTGACCGAGCTTCTGGCGAAACAGGGGGCGGACAAGCTGGGTGCGTCCGATCTGCGTCTCGACGGCCCGCTGATGCCCGGCGCGGCGACGCCGGAGCTGGTCGAGCAACTCGAAGCGGCAGGCCCGTTTGGCGCCGGTGCGTCCGCGCCCCGGTTCGTCTTTCCCGATGTTCAGATCTCGTTTGCGAAACGGGTGGGGGCGTCCCACCTCAAGGTCAGCTTCGGAGACGGGCTTGGCGCGCGGTTGGAAGCGATCTGCTTTGGCGCGTTCGACGGCCCGCTTGGCCCTGCGCTCGAACAGCATGGCGGCGCGCGATTCCATTTGGCGGGTCGCCTGGAAATCAACGAATGGGGCGGCCGACGGTCGGTGCAATTGCGGCTCGAGGACGCCGCGCCCGCGCCAGGCCAGAGCTTATAAATACCTGAAATCATTAAAATTCCAAATGCCAGCCCCGCAAGTTCGATCAAAGTGAAAAATACCCGCAATTCCTCGAATTTCCACTTGCATGGCCGCGCCGCTTTGCCTAAACACCGCTCACCAAGCGTGGCCCGTTCGTCTATCGGTTAGGACGCCAGGTTTTCAACCTGGAAAGAGGGGTTCGATTCCCCTACGGGCTGCCACCTTATTCCGAAATCAGTGACTTGCAAAAATGTTGGTGCGGCGACATATCCGGCGCATGGGTGTGATGCGTGTTTTTCATGTGCTTGCCGTGGCGCTTTTGGCGCTTCCGGCCAATGCGCAAACGGACTCCGAACCGCGAGTTCCGACTTCGCGGGCCGAGATCGGCCTGTCCTTTGTCCCCGTGGTCAAGCAGGCGACCCCGGCTGTCGTCAACATATATGCGCGCCGTATCGTGCAGGCCCGGCGCAGTCCGTTCCAGGACGATCCGTTCTTCGGCGAGCTTTTTCGTGATTTCGGGAACGCGCGGCCGCGGGTTCAGAATTCGCTGGGTTCGGGTGTGATCGTGTCGGCGGACGGCTATGTCGTGTCGAATTATCACGTCGTGGGGCAGGCCGACGATATCCGCGTGGTTCTGAATGATCGTCGGGAATACACGGCGCGGGTGCTCATCGGCGATGAGGCGTCCGACCTGGCGATCCTCAAGATCGATGCGGTGGATATGCCGTATCTTCCCCTGAGAGACAGCGGCACGGTCGAGGTCGGAGAGCTTGTGCTGGCCATCGGCAATCCGTTTGGTGTCGGTCAGACGGTGTCGTCCGGGATCGTTTCGGGCCTGGCCCGGTCGGGGACGGCAACGGGCAACGGGCGGGGGTATTTCATCCAGACAGATGCCCCTATCAATCCGGGAAATTCCGGCGGCGCACTGATCGACATTGCGGGGCGGATGATCGGGATCAACACGTCTATCCTGACGCGCTCTGGCGGATCGAACGGTATTGGCTTTGCAATTCCGGCAGCGCTCGTCGCGGCGTTCCTGGAACAGGCGCGGGATGGCAAGACGGCCTTTGAACGGCCCTGGGCCGGGGCTTTGGGGCAACCGGTGGATGCGGATCTGTCGGAGGGACTGGGCATGCTGCGTCCCGAAGGCGTCATCATCACCGCGCTGCATCGCGCCAGCCCCTTGGCCGAGGCGGGACTCGCCGTGGGTGACGTGGTGATCGAAGTCGCCGGCCAGCCGGTCAACACACCCGAGGAAATGCTGTTCCACATGTCTGTTCAGGGTCTCGGCGAAACGGTCGAGATGGTGTATCTGCACGAAGCCGCGCGGGTGCAGGCTGACGTGACCCTGATCGCGCCGCCGGATGATCCGCCGCGCGATACGCATGTGCTTGGCAACCGCGAGGTACTGGGCGGTCTGGAAGTCGCGCGCATCAATCCGGCGGTGACAGCCGAACTGGGGTTGCCCTTGAACAAGGACGGGATCGTCGTGATGACACCGGGACGATTGGGGCAGCGGGTCGGACTGCGGCCCGGCGATATCATCCGCCGTGTGGATCGCATTGTCCTGGAGACACCCGCAGACCTGGGGCCGGCCCTGTTGCAGGCGGCCCCGAACGTGCTTCTGGACGTCGAGCGCGGTGGTCGGCGTGTCATCCTGCGGTTCCGGGCCTGACAGGTGGCGGATCTGTTCGATACCGGGGAAGGTCCCAAAGACACGCCGCGCCCCCTGGCCGACGCATTGCGGCCCCGAAAACTGTCCGAGGTGATCGGTCAGGCGCAAGTGATCGGGCCGGATTCGCCGCTGACCGTGATGCTGGCTGCGGGCAGCCTTGGATCGGTGATATTCTGGGGGCCGCCCGGTGTTGGAAAAACCACGATCGCGCGGCTGCTGGCAGACGAAACCGACCTGCACTTTGTCCAGATCAGCGCGATTTTCACGGGTGTGCCAGAACTTCGAAAAGTGTTCGACGCGGCCAAGCACCGGCGAAAGGCGGGGCAGGGCACGTTGCTGTTCGTCGATGAGATTCACCGCTTCAACAAGGCGCAACAGGACGGATTCCTGCCGCATATGGAGGATGGAACGATCCTTCTGGTGGGCGCGACAACGGAGAACCCGTCTTTCGAATTGAACGCGGCTCTGCTCAGCCGGGCACAGGTCCTTGTGCTTGAGCGGTTGGACGCGGCTGACCTGGAACGGCTGGCACAGCGGGCCGAGACAGAGTTCGGGCGCAGCCTGCCCCTGGACGATGCGGCGCGGGCCAACCTGCTGGAGATGGCCGATGGCGACGGGCGGGCGCTTTTGAACCTTGTCGAACAGGTGATGGCCTGGAATGTCAGCGAACCGCTGGACAGCAGCGCTTTGGCGCAACGTCTGATGAGACGCGCCGCGCAATACGACAAGTCTGGCGATGCGCATTACAACCTGATTTCGGCGCTGCACAAATCGGTGCGCGGATCGGACCCGGATGCGGCGCTTTACTGGTTCGCCCGCATGCTGGACGCGGGCGAAGACCCGCGATACCTCGCCCGGCGCATCACGCGCATGGCGGTCGAGGACATCGGCCTTGCCGATCCGCAGGCGCAGGCGGTCTGTCTGCAAAGCTGGGAAACTTTCGAACGGCTGGGCAGCCCCGAAGGCGAATTGGCGATTGCCCAGGCATTGGTCTATATCGCGCTCTCCCCGAAATCGAACGCGGTCTACGCCGCCTACAAGGGCGCCCGCGCAGCAGCCAGGACGACCGGATCGCTGGCGCCTCCCAAGCATATCCTGAACGCGCCGACCAAGCTCATGAAAGAGCACGGCTACGGGTCTGGTTATGCCTATGACCATGATGCAGAGGACGGGTTTTCCGGGCAGGACTATTTCCCCGAGAGCATGGGCCGGACCGTGTTTTATGTACCCGTCGAGCGCGGGTTCGAGCGCGATTTGACCAAGCGGCTGGAGTATTTTGCGCGGCTGCGGACCAAGCGGCAATCTTGACTCTCGACTGCACGCGCGCGACAGACCGCGCATGTTGACAAGCCTTTCTCTCGTGGCCCTCGGCGGCGCCATCGGTGCCGCGCTCAGGTTCCTGACCGGCCTTGGCGTCCTGCGTCTTTTTGGCGGCGGCGACTTCCCTTTGGCGATTGTCATCGTCAACGTCACCGGCTCTTTCCTGATGGGGGTTTTCGCAGTCATGGCGGCGCAGCGCGGGCTGGCGTATTTTTCACCCTTCGCGATGACCGGAGTTCTTGGTGGGTTCACCACCTTCTCGGCCTTCTCGTTGGAAACGGTCACGCTGATCGAACGCGGTCAGATGGGGTCTGCCGCGCTATACATTGTTTTGTCGGTTGGCCTGTCTGTCGGGGCGTTGGCCCTGGGTCTGCTGGCGGCGCGGGGGATATTCGCATGAGCAGAGTTCAGAACGTAACCGTCGGCCCGGGAGATGCGGACCAGCGTCTTGATCGCTGGCTCAAGCGGTTGTTTCCGCACCTGGGGCAGGGCCGGATCGAAAAGATGTGCCGCAAGGGCGAAGTGCGGATCGATGGTGGCCGGGTCAAGGCCAGCGCGCGTCTTGCCACGGGGCAGGAGGTGCGTATTCCGCCGCTGCCGGAACCGGAGACAGGTCAATCGAGCCCGAAGCCCGGAGTGTCCGACAAGGACGCCGCCATGATGAAGGCGCTTGTCCTTTACAAGGACAACCACATCATCGCGCTGAACAAACCGCCTGGATTGCCGACTCAGGGCGGCAGCAAGCAAACCCGGCATGTCGACGGGTTGGCCGAGGCTTTGACATTTGGTTACGCCGAAAAACCACGCCTCGTGCACCGGCTGGACAAGGACACGTCGGGCGTCCTGCTGCTGGCGCGCACCCGTCAGGTGGCCGGTGATCTGACCAAAGCGTTCCGCGCCCGCGAGACGCGCAAAATCTACTGGGCCGCGGTTGCCGGCGTCCCCGCGCCGCAGATGGGCACGATAAAGTTCGGACTGGTGAAAGCGTCCGGCCATGGCGCTGCGGGCGAGAACGAGAAGATGCGCGCGGTCCACCCTCAGGATGTGACCCGCACCGAAGGTGCAAAACACGCAACGACGGATTACGCGGTGCTGAGCGCGCTGGCAAAGCGCGCCGCCTGGGTCGCGATGGTGCCTGTGACAGGGCGCACTCATCAGCTGCGTGCGCATATGTCCGAATTGGGACATCCGATCATCGGCGATGGCAAATATGGCGGGTCGGGTCAGGAAAACCTTGGCGACGGCTGGGGGGCGATGCTCGGGGGCGATATGAGCCGCAAATTGCATCTGCATGCGCGCTCCATTTCAATCCGGCATCCGGTAACGGGCGCAAAGCTGACCGTGACCGCCCCTTTGCCCGAACACATGGAGCGGACGTGGGAGTTCCTGCATTGGGACCCGCGTGAGGTGCCAGCCGATCCGTTCGAGGATCTTGATTGATGTCGCCACCGCTCGGTCTCGTGGTGTTCGACGTGGACGGCACGCTGGTCGACAGCCGCGCCCATATTCTTGCGTCAATGGCGGCGGCCTTTGCCGATCTTGGCTTGGCTGCGCCACCGCGCGAGGCGATCGTGCAATCCGTCGGCCTGTCCCTGCCAGAGGGAATGGCGCAATTGACACCGGATCAGGGCGAAGACATACGCCGCGCGCTTGTCGAGCGGTATAAAAGCCACTCGCTGCCGCGGCATACGGCACATGGCAGCTCTGCCAGTGCGATGTTCTTTCCCGGCATGCGGGCTGTTCTGGACCGGTTGAAACTGGAGCCATACATCCTGATGGCTGCCGCAACCGGTATGTCGCGGCGGGGGCTGGACCGGATCATCTCGCAAAACGGGCTTGAAGGATATTTTCACGCGACCCAGGTTGCCGATCATCACCCCTCCAAGCCGCATCCTGCCATGCTGCTCGCCGCACTTTCGGAAACCGGTATAGAAGCGACACATGCAGTGATGGTGGGTGATACCCTCTATGACATTCAGATGGGGCAGGCTGCCGGGGCGCGCGCGATCGGGGTGACATGGGGCAATCACGACGCGGCGCATCTGTCGGGCGCGGATCACATTGTGGACAGCCCCGCCGATCTGGACATTGCACTGAAAAACTGGATGGAAGACCTGACATGAGCGAATGGGCCCCGAAACGTTTCTGGACGGATGCCACCACGACGCAAACCGAAGACGGGTACGGTGTCCTGTTGGACGGCCGGCCGGTGCGGACCCCGGCAAAAGCTCTTCTCGTGGTTCCGAGCCACGCCATCGCCGAAAGAATTGCCGCGGAATTCGCGGCTCAGGAGGACCGGATCGACCCGGTCACGATGCCGTTTACCCGCACGGCGAATGCCGCCATCGACAAGGTCTCCCTGCAACGTGCGGAGGTGGCCGACATGATTGCCGAATATGGCGACAGTGACCTGCTGTGTTATCGCGCTGATGCGCCGGATGAACTGGTCGCCCGGCAGGAGACCCAATGGACCCCGCTGCTGGATTGGGCAGCAGAGACCCTGAATGCGCGGCTCGAGCCGCGGGTCGGTGTCATGCATGAACCGCAGGACGCGACGGCCCTGTCTGAGCTGCGGCGGCGCGTCCATGACCTGAGTGCATTCCAATTGACCGCATTTTCCGATCTCGTGTCGATCAGCGGGTCGCTTGTCATCGGCTTCGCCGCCAAAGAAGGTCTGCACCGGGCCGAGGATTTGTGGACCATCTCGCAACTGGACGAGATTTGGCAGGCAGAACAATGGGGCACGGATGAAGAAGCGCAGGAAATGGCGCTTCTCAAGCAGGCAGCATTTCTGCATGCCGACGTGTTCCTGCGATTGATTGATGGGCAGTCAACGTCGTAACAAATCGCAAAGTGGGGCGGCTTGTCCAAAAAATAGGCTAATCCGCTTGACCTATGGAACTGAATCCTCGCAAAATCGCTGTTATTGGAAGTGGGGTCTCCCGACTTTCGTCGTATGAGCGTGAATTCGCTCGTCCAATAACCGCGCTTCAAGGTGCGGGCTAACAGGAAGAGGTAATAATGAAAAAACTTGCAACTCTTGGCGTGATGACTGCCGCTGGCCTATCGGCTGGTGCTGTATCAGCAGCCACGCTTGATGATGTCATGGCGCGCGGCCAGCTCAATTGCGGCGTGACCACCGGTCTCGTCGGATTTGCCGCGCCGAATGCCAACGGCGAGTGGGATGGTTTTGACGTCGGCGTATGCCGGGCCGTTGCGGCGGCTGTGCTGGGCGACCCGACTGCTGTCGAATTCGTGCCGACAACCGGTAAAACGCGCTTCACGGCCCTGGCTTCGGGCGAGATCGATCTGCTCGCACGGAACACCACATGGACGTTCTCGCGCGATGTGGACCTTGGCTTTGAATTCGTCGGCATCAACTACTACGACGGGCAGGGCTTCATGGTTCCGAAGGAACTGGGCGTGTCCTCCGCCAAGGAGCTTGATGGCGCAACCGTCTGCATCCAGACCGGCACCACGACCGAGTTGAACCTTGCCGATTACTTCCGCAAGAACAACCTCGACTACGAGCCGGTCCCGATCGAAACCAACTCCGAAGCGCAGCCGCTTTATCTCGAAGGGGCGTGCGACGTCTACACCACCGACAGTTCGGGTCTTGCCGCCACGCGTGCAGCCTTCGAAAACCCGGGCGATCACGTGATCCTGCCCGAAATCATCTCGAAAGAGCCGCTTGGCCCGCTCGTGCGTCATGGTGACAACGAATGGGGCGATGTCGCGCGCTGGACACTGAACGCGCTGATCGCAGCCGAAGAGCTGGGCGTGACATCGGCCAATATCGATGAATTGGCCAGCGGCACGAACAGCCCGGAAATCAACCGTCTGCTCGGTACGGAAGGCACATTGGGCGACATGCTCGGACTTGATGCCGATTGGGCCGTGCGCGCAATCAAGGCCGGCGGCAACTACGGTGAGCTTTTCGAAAAGAACATCGGTGAAAACACACCGATCGGGCTTGCACGCGGACTGAACGCACAGTGGACCGATGGCGGCCTGCTGTACGCTCCGCCCTTCCGCTAAAATCAACGGACAAGAGAAAGGGCGCGGGTTACTCCGCGCCCTTTTTTGAATAACGACAAGCCTTCCGGTCCGGCATCAGAGCGCGAAAAGCGCCGCCAAAAAAATACCGGGATAACAGGGATAACAATATGTCTTCGATTTCAGACCCACCGTCGGGGTCGTTTCAGCTATCCATGCTGATAAACGACACGCGTTATCGGTCATACACGTTCCAATTTGTCGCGTTGCTCTTGCTGATCATGGCCTTTGCTTATCTGGGGTATAACCTGATCAGCAACCTCCAGGCTGCTGGATTGAATATCTCCTACCAGTTTCTCGGCGAACCTGCGGGCTATGATATCAACCAGACATTGATCCCCTACACCAGCCAGTCAACGCATTGGCAGGCCTCATTGGTTGGCGTGCTCAACACGCTTCTGGTCGCGCTTCTCGGGTGCCTGATGGCAACGATCATCGGGGTTGTTGTCGGTGTCCTGCGCCTCAGCAACAACTGGCTGGTGCGGCAACTGATGTCCGTCTATGTCGAGATTTTCCGCAACGTCCCGGTCTTGATCTGGATCCTGATCATCATGGCGATCTTTGTCGCCGTTCTGCCGCAACCCCGCGATTTCCGCGGAGACGATCCCGAAGCGACGATGGTGCTGGGGGCTTTCGCCTTCACCGGGCGTGGATTCTATTCGCCTGCACCGATCTTCGGCCCGCTCTCGGGGATCGTGATCGCCGTGTTTCTCGCGTCGATCGCCGGGATTTTTGCGCTGCGCAGCTATGCCAAGAAAGCGCTGTTCGATCGTGGGCAGGTCATAAAGACGTTCTGGCCCTCCGTCGCGATTTTCTTTCTCCCGACGATCATCGTCTATTTCGTCCTCGGCCGGCCGATCACCCTGGAATACCCGGCATTGACGGGGTTCAATTTCCAAGGCGGCATCTTCATGCGGAATTCGCTGATATCGCTGTGGTTTGCCCTGTCGATCTACACCGCCGCCTTCATCGCAGAGAACGTGCGGGCGGGTATCCTTGCCGTCAGCAAGGGCCAGACCGAAGCGGCTGCCTCACTTGGCCTGCGTCCCGGGCGGATCATGAACCTTGTCGTTCTGCCCCAGGCGCTGCGGGTCATTGTGCCGCCATTGATCTCTCAATACCTGAACCTGACGAAGAACTCGTCGCTTGCCATCGCGGTGGGCTACATGGACCTGACCGGCACATTGGGCGGAATCACCCTGAACCAGACGGGTCGCGCGATCGAGGCCATCTTCCTGCTGATGTTGTTCTACCTTGCCATTTCGCTCGCGATTTCGGCGATCATGAACGTCTACAACAATTCCGTCAGGCTGAAGGAGCGCTGAGATGTCAGATACACATGCACAGTCCGTCGCCTATGTGCGGGATACGATGCTGCCGGAACAGGCCCCCCCCGTCACCGAGGCCGGGGTGATCAAATGGATGCGGGAAAACCTGTTCAAAGGCTGGTTCAACTCGATCCTGACGATCGTGTCGCTTTATTTCATCTACCAGATCGTGACCGGAGCATTTCCGTGGTTCGCCAATGGTATCTGGTCCACCAGTTCTCTCGCCGAATGTCGGGAGGTGCTGGATGGCGCGACCGGGGCGTGTTTCTCGGTTCTGACGGAACGGTGGAACCAGTTGCTGTTCGGGTTCAAGTATCCGTCCGAAGGATACTGGCGCCCGACGCTGGCCTTCGTCTTTCTGATCGTTGCATTGGCACCGGCTCTCTATCCGGCCGCGCCGCGCAAGATGCTGTTCTTCACGGGGCTCTATCCCTTCATTGCCTTCTGGCTGATCTGGGGCGGGACCATATTGATTCCCCTCATGGTTCTGATCGGGGTCATCGCGGGGTATTTCGCCTTCAAACGGTTTGAACGCCAGAGCTTTGCCATGGGCATGCTGGCCGGTCTTTTGGCGGCTGTTGTCGTGATATGGGCGGGTGGACTGATCCCATCCTTGCTGCCTGGTTTCCTGGCGCTCGAGGCGGTTCCCTCGCGCGACCTCGGGGGCTTCATGCTGAACATGATCCTCGGGACGGTCTGTGTGTCGCTGTCGCTGCCCATCGGGATTCTGCTGGCGCTGGGTCGTCAGTCCTCCATGCCGATCATCAAGTGGATTTGCGTGATCTTCATCGAATTCATTCGGGGCGTGCCGCTTATCACGCTTCTTTTCGTGGCGAATGTGGTTCTGGCCTACTTCTTCCCGCCGGATGCCAACATCGACCTTGTGCTCAGGGTCATCATCATGATCACCATGTTTGCCTCGGCCTATATCGCCGAGGTGATCCGGGGCGGGCTGGCCGCGCTGCCGCGTGGGCAATACGAGGCGGCCGACAGTCTCGGGCTGGACTACGCGCAATCCATGCGCCTGATCATCCTGCCGCAGGCTTTGAAGATCTCGATCCCTGGTATCGTCAACGTTGCAGTGGGGCTGTTCAAGGACACCACGCTTGTATCGGTGATTTCGATGTTCGATCTCGTGGGAATGATCCGTGGTCCGATCCTGGCATCGACCGAATGGAACGGCGTCTATTGGGAACTCTGGGGCTTTGCAGTCTTCGTGTTCTTCATCGTCTGCTTCAGCATTTCCAAATATTCACAGTGGCTTGAGCGTCAGCTTGCCACGGATCACCGATAAGGAGGCCGAAAATGGCTGAACCTGCACCTGCGCAATTGGCTGTCTCGGATGAGCTGGCGATTCAGATCCAGAACATGAACAAGTGGTTCGGAACGTTCCACGTGCTCCGCGACATCGACCTGTCGGTTTATCGCGGTGAACGGATCGTGATCGCGGGACCCTCCGGGTCTGGCAAATCCACTTTGATCCGCTGCATCAATGCCTTGGAGGAACACCAGAAAGGGTCGATCACTGTCGACGGGACATTGCTGTCGAACGACATCAAGAACATCGACACGATCCGCTCCGAGGTCGGGATGGTGTTCCAGCACTTCAACCTGTTTCCGCATCTGACCATCCTGGAAAACTGCACGCTGGCCCCGATCTGGGTGCGCAAGACGCCCAAGCGCGAGGCCGAGGAAACCGCGATGCATTTCCTGGAAAAGGTTAAGATCCCGGAACAGGCCAACAAGTATCCGGGCCAGCTTTCGGGTGGTCAGCAGCAGCGCGTGGCCATCGCGCGGTCGCTCTGCATGCGGCCCCGGATCATGCTGTTCAATGAACCCACATCGGCGCTTGACCCCGAGATGATCAAGGAAGTGCTCGACACGATGGTCAGCCTTGCCGAAGAGGGCATGACGATGCTCTGCGTAACGCACGAGATGGGCTTTGCCCGGCAGGTGGCGAATCGCGTGATCTTCATGGATGCGGGCCAGATCGTGGAACAGAACGAACCCGAAGAATTCTTCAACAACCCGCAGAATGAACGGACCAAGCTGTTTTTGAGCCAAATCCTGGGGCACTGATCTCCCGGGAAAAAGTAAAACTGCGCCCCGGAAGACTCCGGGGCGCTTTCGTTTGGGGCTGCGCGCCGCTTCAGGTGTTTTCGGCTATCACCTCGCGCGGGATGGCGAAGTGTTCGCATTGTCCGGTCCCCTGCGTCACCTTGGACCAGTCGGCGATATCGAAGGATATCAGGCTTGTGGCGCAGGTCGGGTAATCTGTGAAGCGCGGGTGGTCCGGCGGATGGCTGACCAAGGCACTTGCACAGTCCGCTATACCGTAATTATGGCCGAGGATCAGAACCGTCTCCGCCGTCGCGCCTTGCAGGACCGCAATGATGTCGCTGGCCTCTGCCAGATAGAGCGCGCGCTCGAAACGGGTCGGGATCTCCGGCAGGCCAAGCAGCGTCAACGTCTGCCGTGTCCGCGTTGCGGTGGAGCAAAGAACCTCGTCCGGCAGCCAGCCCTGACGGCGCACCCACTGGCGCATCGCGGCTGCGCTTGCTTCGCCCCGCCGGTTCAATGGACGGTCATGATCGTCACCGTTGGCCGACCAGTCCGACTTCGCGTGCCGCATGAGGATCAATCGTTTCACGGGAGCGCGCCTTTCTTTGAATTCCGGTCAGTCTCCCAAAAATGCGCGCATGTGGAAAGCGGATTGTTCCTCCAGGCGTCCGAACTGCTGCGACACGGGACAGGCGCGCCGAACAAGGCATCCCTGGCGGCACGCTGCACCTTCCGGAGACCGGATATGCGCGATGCAGGCCGGCACGTCATAGTCCTTGCCCGGTGCCATGGCACCGACCGGGCAGGCCGTGACACATGGCTGGTCCGCGCAGCTGTGGCAGGGGGACGGCGACGGCCCGGGCAATTCGAAGCGCTCGGGGACAGCCAGCGCGGCCCGGAAGCTGATGAACAAGCCTGCGGTGTCATGTACCAAAAGCGCAACCGGTGACGGCCGGGAGACCCCGCTTCGTTCGGCCCATCTCAGGAAGGGCGCATAAGGCGGGCCGTCATAGGGATAGATGCCTACGCCGCGATACGCGCTTGCCAAGATCGGTGTCACCCGCTTGGACCACCTGTCCAGGGGGTGTTCCCGACCATCGATGTATTCGGGTGAGGCGGTGAAGATCGTCCAGAAGTCCGGCTCATCCGGCCCGAGCATGACCAGTGTTCCGGCCCAGTCCGGTGCCATGTCCCCATCCTGGGGATGAAAGGCCCCGCGCACGGCCAGCCCAAGGCGACGGGCTGCTGTATCAAGATCGGAAAGGCTCACTGGATCGGGCGGATCAGTGAGCCGGCGCCATGCTCGGTGAAGAGTTCGAGAAGACAGGCATTTGACACGCGCCCATCCAGAATGACAACGGCGCGGACCCCGTCCTCGATCGCCTTGAGCGCGGTTTCGGTCTTGGGGATCATGCCGCCGGCAATGATGCCGCCCGCCGTCATCTCACGCACCTCTTCGGGTGTCATGGCCGTCACCACCTCGCCGCTGCTGTCTTTCACGCCGCTGACATCGGTCAGCAACAAAAGCCGGTCCGCCTTGAGTGCGCCAGCAATCGCGCCCGCCGCTGTGTCGCCATTCACGTTGAACGTTTCGTTCGGCTGCATGCCGGTCGCGACCGGCGCCACCACGGGGATGATCCCGGCCTTGAACAGATCGCGCAAGACCTGGGGGTTGATCTCGACGGGGCGCCCGACGAATCCCAGGTCAGGGTCGTCCGCTTCGCAGACCATGAGATCGTCATCCTTGCCAGACAGCCCCACCGCGCGGCCGCCTTCGTCCATGATGGCCTGGACGATCCGCTTGTTCACGAGGCCCGTCAACACCATCTCGACCACTTCGACAGTCGCTTTGTCGGTCACCCGTTTGCCGCGCACGAAATCAGACGTGATGCCCAGTTTGGTCAGCATCTCGTTGATCATCGGGCCGCCGCCATGCACCACGATCGGGTTGATCCCGACCTGCCGCATCAGAACGATATCGCGGGCAAATTCTGCCATCGCGGTTTCGTCCCCCATGGCGTTGCCGCCGAATTTCACCACGACGACCGACCCGGCATAGCGCTGCATGTAAGGCAGAGCTTCGGACAGGGTTCGAGCAGTGGCGATCCAGTCGTGATTCATGGTTCTGGTTTTCATCTACTTGCAATCCCGGCCAGAACGCGGTCTGGCATCTGCCTTGTGTGCGACACCGGGCGTGCAGAGGCAAGCCGATTTGCGCTGTCCGCGTCAGGTGATCCCGGCGATGATGCTGCGCAACGTGGCGATGCCGTCACCCTTTTCACTGCTCGTCAGCACCAGTTCAGGATAGGCGGCCGGATGTTGGGCCAGCTTGCCGCGCACTTGTTGCAGCACGCCGTCCCGCTGCGACGCTTTGATCTTGTCCGCCTTGGTCAGCACGACTTGAAAGGTTACGGCGCTTTTGTCGAGCAAGGTCATGATCTCTTGATCAACGGGTTTGATCCCGTGGCGCGCATCCACCAACACGAACGCGCGGCGCAGGCCAGCGCGGCCAGACAGGTATTGCTTGAGCAGCGCTTGCCACTTTTCAACAACATGCAGCGGCGCATTGGCATATCCATAGCCCGGCAGATCGACGAGGTAGCGCGCATCACCAAGCGTGAAATAGTTGATTTCCTGTGTGCGTCCCGGCGTGTTCGAGGCCCGCGCAATTGCCTTGCGGCCCGTCACTGCGTTGATGAGCGTGGATTTCCCGACATTGGACCGTCCGGCAAAACATACTTCGATGCGGTCATCTGCGGGCAAGCCAGACATGGCGACCACACCTTTGAGGAAGTCGACCTCTCCTGCAAAGAGCTTGCGCCCGGCTTCGCGGGTCTGCGCGTCGGGCTCTTCGGCAAGGGCAAAAGGAAGCTGCATGTCAGACATTGGTCACCTCATCGCCAATCCTGAGGAGGCCACCCTCGATCACCTCGGCCCGGACAGAGAAGTCCTGATGCCCCAGGTGGTCCAATGCGCCCAGGACATCTGTATCGCGTTTGCCGGTGTCCGGATTGCTATGGATCGACTTGCAGCGATCCGTCCTCTCGCGAATGCGCAGGACGAGCTTGCCGACAGCAACATGTCGTCCGGCCCAATCGAATTCTTCCCACGGGGCAAGCCCGTCGATCCAGATATTGCCACGCCACCGCAAGTGCGAAATCGGTCGGCCAATCTGCTGTTCGACGGCCCGGTGCGACGCGTGATTGCACAGCGTCACGCTCGCAAAATCGCTGTCGGTAAATGCTTGGGTCTGTGCCTTGACCAATCGCGCGGGTTGCAACGCGTCATCCGGCACCAGGCCGCGCACCCAGTCCAGAAAGGCTTCGGCGTCCTTGTCCGGGTCAAAGGTCAGCTCTTCAAGATCAGGGTGCCGGAGGGTCATCAGCCCCGTTGCCGCGTCATGTTTCGCGGTTATTGCCATCAGGCTCGGCACCTTGGCGACACGGCAAAATTGGCCGCAGCTGGCCCATGTGCTGCCATCTGCCGTCGACCGTTCATGCGCGACTGCCCAGACCCGGTCCAGTGGCATTGCCTTGCCTGCCTCAAGCGTCACCGACTCCAGCGTTTCCCGACCGTGGCTCTTGATCGGGTGCCGCCATATCTCGGTGACGGTCGCAGTCATTTCTCGTCCGACTTCGTGTCACGCTTGATGCCGGATTTGATGTTGCCGAACACGTCCGGCTTATATCCCTGGGTGCGCATGATCAGGTATTGCTGGGTAAAGGTGATCGTGTTGTTCGCAATCCAGTAGACCACCAGCCCGCTGGCGAAGCTGCCCAGCATGAACATGAACACCCATGGCATCCAGGCAAAGATCATCGCTTGCGTTGCATCGGTGGGGGCCGGGTTCAGCTTTTGTTGCAACCACATGGAGATGCCCAGAAGCAATGGCAGGATTCCGATGAACACGAGCGCGAGGATCGAACCGGGCTCCGGGGCGGCCCAGGGCAGCAGACCGAAGACATTCATGATCGAGGTCGGGTCTGGCGCCGACAGGTCCTGGAACGGCCCGAGCCATGGCGCGTGGCGCAGCTCCAGGGTGACGAAAATGACTTTGTAGAGTGAGAAGAAGATCGGAATTTGCAAGAGGATCGGCAAACAGCCCGAAGCCGGGTTCACCTTTTCCTTCTTGTACATTTCCATCATTTCCTGCTGGAGCTTTTGTCGATCGTCTCCGGCGCGCTCCTTGATCTTTTGCATCTCCGGCTGAAGCTCTTTCATCTTCGCCATGGAGACGTAGGATTTGTATGCCAGCGGGAACAGCACGGCCTTGATGATCAGGGTCAGGCCGATAATCGCCCAGCCCATGTTGCCGATCAGGACGTTCAAATGGTGCAGCAGCCAGAAGATCGGTTTCGTCAGGAAAAAGAACCAGCCCCAGTCGATACTGTCAATGAACCGGTCAACGCCGTCCCCTTGGTAGTCGCGGATCGTTTCCCATTCCTTCGCGCCGGCGAACAATTGTGTCGTGACCTCCCGGGTTTCACCGGGTCCGATGCTGACCGTTGGCTGCACGGCCTCGGTTTGGTAGATGTTGCTGGTCTCGTTGTACTTGGCCACCTGGCGGAACGGCGTGCCGTTCCCGGGAATCATGGTCGTCATCCAGTAGTGGTCGGTAAACCCGATCCAGCCGCTGTCTTCGACCTGGGTTACCTCGGCGCGGGCACCTTCCGACGCGTCGACGGCGAAATCCGTCATGTCGCCATAGTCGATTTCGGCCAGAGTGCCGTCTGCCATGGCGACGACACCCTCGTGTAGAATGAAGAAGTTCTTGAGCGAGGCCGGTTCGCCATGCCGCGCGATCAGGCCGTAGGGCGCGATGGTCATGGTGTCGTCGCCGGCATTTTCGACCGATTGCGTGACGGTGAACATGTAGTCTTCGTCGACCGCGATGGTCCGCCGGAAGGTGACGCCGTTCGGGCTGTCCCACCGCAGGGTGATCGGCGAGTTTGCCGTCAGGGTATCGCCGCGTTCAACCATCCATTCGGTTGCGACGCTTGGCACATCGTCTATCGTCAATCCGCCGCCCGGTGCCCAGCCGAACAGTGCATAGTACGGGTTTTCAGACCCGACCGGGTTCAGCAGATGCACAACGTCAGCCGATTCTTCGACGCTGACCCGATAATCCTTGAGCGACAAGTCATCGATGCGCCCGCCGGCCAGAGAGACGGAACCGACCAGTCGGTCTGTTTCGATCTGCACGCGCGGCGCGTCTGCCGCTTCGGTCGGCGCGGTTTGCGTGGCTTCGGAACGATCGGCCGGTGCCGCCTCGGGGGTGGTGGCCACCGTGGGATCAGAGCTTTCGGCAGTCGGTGGCAAGTCGGCGTCCGGGTCAAGTGCTGGATCGGGCGGCGGGAACAGGACAAACCATCCCAGAATGACCGCAAAGCTCAGCGCCGTCGCGATTAAAAGGTTCTTGTTCTGATCGTCCATAGGAGACCGCCGCCCGTGGTTTTGGATTACCGCTGCGTTCAACAGGCACAGTGCCAGAACGTCAAGCGGATTTACAGGCCGCAAATGGGGCAGACCCCATGCTGGGCGCCTTGTAACGCGGGTTTTGCTGAGCCCGCGCGCCTATCTCACGCGCCTGAGCACGGCACTCCGGGCTGGATCCCTTTGCTCCTGCCTATCGGCCAGCCACCTGGACATTTCCACCGCCGAGCCGGGTTCGGCAAACAGGAATCCCTGTGCGTGGCCACATTTCAACTCTTGCAGGATGCCATGTTCACCCAATGTCTCCACACCTTCGCCAATCGTTTCGAGGGTCAGCTCTTCGGTCATTGCCATTATCGCCGCAAACATGCGGCGTTTGTCGTTCCGGCGGTCAATGTCCTTGATGAAGCTGCGGTCGATTTTCACGCGGCTGATCGGAAATTGTTGAAGCGTCGTGATCGATGCGTGACCGGTCCCGAAATCATCCAGGTCGATCCGACAGCCCAGTTCTCTGAGCGCGACGAGATTGCGCCGCACGATGTCGTCGCCAGCCTGGGCCACGACCGTTTCGAGCACTTCGATCACAAGGCGTTTTGCCGTCAGTCCAGTCCGGTCGAGTTCGACCCCGATCCGTTCGGGCAGATCCGGGTTGCGCAATTCGGCCTGTGACAGGTTCACGCTCACGGCGGGGACGGTGAGCCCGGCATTGTCCCAATCGATCAATGCGTTCAGGGCCTGGGTCAGCATGATTTGGCCCAGTCTATCCATTTGGCCGCTTTCCGACATCTGGTGCAGAAACCCGGCCGGACCAATCACGCCCTTTTGGGGATGATGCCAACGGGCCAGGGCCTCCATACCGGTGACGTCGCCGGAAAGAACCCCAACCTGTGGCTGAAAGACCGCCTGAAACTCACCACTGTCCAATGCCGCGCGTATCGCCTTGTGCAGGTCTTTCTGCGCCGAATTCGGTTTGACCTGCTTGTCGGACCAGACGCGTGTCGAGGGTGTGCCTGTGGCCACGGCCTCCTCCAGCGCCTGGTTTGCCGAGGCCAGCCATCGCTGCGCGGTGACGTTGCGCCCGAAATTGAGAGAGGATGCAATCCCGATGGATGCGGACACATAGCGCGACGTCCCCGCCACTGACAACGGTTCATCGAGCGCCCGGCGTAGGCGCGTGGCCAACTCGGTCAGCGCATCGAGCCGGAGCCTGTAACCGGGCGCCACGAGCACGATGAATTGTGCAGGGGGGGCGTGAAATACCCGGTCACCGTCGCGCAAAACCGATTGCAGCCTAGCGTCCAACAGGCACCGCGCCTCATCGGCGGCGGCGTCGCCAAAGCGTTGCGCTATATCCGAAAGTCCATCTATTTCCACCTGGAAACAGGCGGTTGACTGCCCGTTGTGACGAGCGATCGACAGAAATTCCCGGGCCACATCCTCGACCGGCGGGTTTGGCACAGCCGGGGGCGCAGCCATCCTGGACGCTTGGCCAAATCCCCCGGCCAATGCATAGATCAGCGGAACGGCAAGAGCGCTGAAGATCAGGAACCCTTCGCCCCCGCCCCAGAACGCGACAAGGCACAAGGCCGGCAAGAACGCCAGCATATGCGGCCCGTACAAGCCTCGCAAAAGCACCGATCCGGACGCTCTGGTTTTTGATCGTGGACGCATCTTGATCCTGTCCCGAAATGGTTTCGGACAGGATGGTCCTGTGTCGGTAAGCCAAGGCTTAACGCAGGTCGGGTATTTCCTTAGAATTCTCTGCAGTTTCGCCCATCTGCGTCAGCAAGCCTTTGAAATCAAACAGATCGCTGTCCATCATATGCGAGGGACGCACATTCGTCAGCGCGCGGAACATGACTTGGCGGCGCCCGGGGCTGTTCTTTTCCCAGCCATCGAGGATCGCTTTGACCTGCTGACGTTGCAGCCCGTCCTGGCTGCCGCACAGGTCGCACGGGATTATCGGATAGTTCATCGCCTTGGCAAATGTCTCGCAGTCGGCTTCGGCAACATGGGCCAAGGGTCTGTAAACAAAAAGATCCTTGTCCTCGTTCACCAGTTTGGGCGGCATCGTGGCCAGGCGCCCGCCGTGAAAGAGGTTCATGAAGAACGTCTCCAGGATGTCGTCGCGGTGATGTCCGAGCACAACCGCAGAGCACCCTTCCTCGCGGGCGACGCGATAGAGGTTGCCGCGCCTGAGCCGAGAGCACAGCGCACAATATGTGCGCCCCTGCGGCACCTTGTCGACCACGATTGAATAGGTGTCCTGGTATTCGATTCGATGCGGCACGCCCATCTTTTCAAGGAAATCCGGGAGCACGGTCGCGGGAAATCCCGGCTGCCCCTGATCAAGATTGCAGGCCAGCAAATCCACCGGAAGCAGCCCGCGCCATTTCAACTCGTGCAGCACGGCCAGAAGGGTATAGCTGTCCTTGCCGCCTGACAGGCAAACCAGCCAGCGGGCGTCGCGCTCGATCATGCCATATTGCTCGATCGCCTCGCGGACGTTCTGCACGATGCGCTTGCGCAGCTTTTTGAACTCGGTGGTCTTTGGCGCACCGTGGAAAAGCGGATGGATGTCGTCGGCGGTGTCGAGCATGGCCCCGGTTTACGGCGGAACAGCTGCGGCGGCAAGAGGCGTCAGCGGCCGCGCGGTTTGGCGCGCAGGGTCGGATCGGCTATGGTGGGATCGTCCGGCCAGGGATGCTTGGGATACGCGGCGCGCATGTCCTTGCGCACATCCGCGTAGGATCCTGACCAGAAGCCCGGCAGGTCCATCGTCGTCTGCACCGGCCGCCGCGCCGGAGACAGCAGCGTGACGCACAGCGGTGTATTGCCCACCAGCGGATGTGTCTTCTGGCCGAACATCTCTTGCAGGCGCAGCGATATCTCTGGATGCTCACCAGTGTAGTCGATCGGGATCTCCCGCCCCAGCGGCGTGGTGAATTTCCCCGGAACGGCGCGGTCCAGTGCCTGCATGAGTGGCCAGTCCAGCATGCACCGCAACGGGGTGATCAGGTCGAAGCGTTTCCAATCTTCGGCGGATCGCACACCGCTCAGATGCGGCAGAAGCCAGTCGTCCAAAGTTTCCATCAGCGCCGCCTCCGACATGTCGGGCAGGTCTTGCCCGGCGTCGCGGGCGATCGCCACGCGGGCAATGAACCGTCGCGCGGCATCGGTCATCGCCGGGGCCAGCCCAAGATCTCGCACCCCGTCGAGCATGGTCTTGGCGATGGCCTCGGGCGGGGCGTCCTTCCAGATCCGGTCGTCCAGCGCGATGGCCCCTAATCGTTCCTGCTGCCGCGCAACGACGCGCCGCTCTCTTCTGGACCATTCGCACAGATCGACCCATGCGATCCGCACCGGGAACAATGCGCGCAGTGCACTTTCGGTGATCTGGATCGCTTGCCGGATACGCGCCTCGCGGGGGTTGCCGTCAAGGTCGGTGGCGACGATCAGCCGCGCGCCGGCAAGCGCATCAGCGTCGTCCAGAACGGCGCCCTTGCCGCCCGAAAGCTGGTAACGCGGTGCGTCCCCCTTGCGGCGCAGGCCAATGCGGTCGGGATAGGCGAGGGCGGCCATTTCGGGCGGTCCCAGTCCGGGAAGCTGCGGTTCGGGCGCGGCGCGATGCAGGCGCTTGGCCTCGATCTTGATCCGGTCCAGTGTCCCGTGATTGATCGTGGCGCGGCGCGTCTCGGCACAGCGCCCGGGCGCAGACAATGCCTCCAGCCTGAGGGTCAGATCAACGCCGGCGCCCCGCAAGGGGTCGGGCTCTGCCATGAGGGCCGCCAGCGGTGCGGCGGCCGGACCGGTCATGCTCAGCATATGGCCCAGCCGGGGGTGCAAGGGCAAAGCGGACAGGATGCGCCCGTGTTCGGTGATCCGGTTCTGCCGATCCAATGCGGTCAACATTCGCAAAAGCGTCTGGGCCTCGGTGTAGGCCCCGTCCGGCGGTTGCGTGAGGAACGGCAGGTCCTGCGGCTGCGCCCCCCAGAGCGCCAGTTCCAGTGCCAGCCCGGCAAGGTCCGCCGCCTCGATCTCGGCCGGGGGAAAGGCGGCAAGCGCGCCGTCTTCGCCTTTGCTCCAGAGCTTGTAGGCCGTGCCTTCGGCCACGCGCCCGGCGCGCCCGGCCCGTTGGGTGGCTTCGGCCTTGGTGACCTTCTCCGTCACCAAGCGGGACATGCCGGCCCCAGGATCGAAGCGCGCCCGCCGTGCGCGGCCACCATCAACGACCACCCGAATGTCCTCGATCGTGAGAGAGGTTTCGGCGATCGCGGTGGCGAGCACGATCTTGCGCCGGTCGGGTGTCGGTCTGATCGCTGCCTGCTGCGCCTTGAAAGGCATGGCGCCGAACAGCGGGCAGATGTGGCACCCCTTGGGCAGTCGCCCATCAAGCGCCGCCTGAACGCGGCGGATTTCTCCCTCGCCGGGCAGGAAGGCGAGAATGCCGCCTTCGGTTTCGGCGGCCGCCCGCGCGATCAGGTCGGCCATGGCCGGTTCGAACCGGGTCTTGCCGGGCAGCGGCCTGTCCAGCCAGCGTGGCGTCACCGGGAAACTGCGCCCCTCTGAGGTGACGACGGGCGCGTCCATCAGCCCGGCGACCGGCGCGGCATCCAAGGTTGCGGACATGGTCAGCAGGATCAGGTCTTCGCGCAGCGCGCCGGCGATTTCGATGCAAAGGGCCAGCCCCAGGTCGGCGTTCAGGGAGCGTTCATGGAATTCGTCGAAGATCACCGCGCCGATGCCGGTGAGTTCGGGGTCGGATTGAAGCATCCTGGTGAGGATCCCCTCGGTGACGACCTCGACCCGTGTGGCCTTGCTCACCTTTGCCGCGCCGCGAACCCTGTAGCCGATGGTTCCTCCGGCGGGTTCGCCCAGCGTCTGGGCCATCCGCTCGGCGGCGGCGCGGGCGGCGAGGCGGCGCGGTTCGAGCATGATGATCCGGCCCGACGTCAGACCCGCCTCCAGCATGGCAAGGGGCACGCGGGTGGTCTTGCCGGCGCCCGGCGGCGCCTGCAGGACCGCGCGGCCGGTCGCGCGCAGATGCGCGATCAGGTCGGGCAGGACGTGGTCGATGGGAAGCCGGGTCATGTCGCCTTCTATGCCGGGCTGGCCGCGCGCGGCAAGGGGATCAGCTGTCGGCTTCGGGGAAGGCTTGCAGGCACGCCGCGGCGCCCCGCTCTGCTGCCCGCTCCAGCCGCGGCAGGTCGCGGGCCAACTGGGCATCGCGTGCCTTGAGCGCGGCGGGGTCGACGGGGATGCGGCGGGTCACGGGATAGGTTTCGCGATCCCAGCAGGGGACCCATCCGCCCTCCTTGGTCTCGCAGCGGGTGAAGACGCGGCGGGTCTCGTATTCGGTGACGATATCGACGCCACGGGCCAGGGATTTGGCGATCTCGGCACGTTCCTTGAGGGCCGCCCGGTAGGGTGCCGCGGCATCGTTGATGCAGCGCTCCTGCGGGGTGGCGCAGGCGGCGAGGAGGAGCAGGATCGGGACAAGCTGGCGCATGGCGTGGAGGGTAGCCAGATCAGGGCGACCGGGCAACGCAAATGCGGTGTCCCATCCATGGGACGGATCGCAGAGCACGGAAAATCAATGGCTTACAGTGATGGATTCACGAAATATTAACTTTGGATATCCGCTGCAAACGCCAGTTGATCGCCTGGGCAGGCGCGGAAGGCCTCAACCGCGGCGGCCGCGCCGTACAGCGATACGGGCACTTCCAGATCACCCAGAACGGCGACGGCGCGCGTGTTGAAATGCAGGCCGTTCAACACGTTGCCGAAGCCCCGGTCCCGCACCGTGAGCGTGCGCGGATCCCCGGCCTCGATCCGGTGCCGGTCGGTCGAAATGATCAACCCGCGCGGGCCTTCGAAGCGCATCGAGAAAACATCGCCCTCGGGCCAGCCGGCGTCGCGTGACAACTGGATCGTGTATTCGCCGATGGCCGGGTCATGGGTTACCATCACGGCCATCTCCGCGCCCTGATGGAACAGGGTGCAGATCGGAACCGGGGTGAAATCCCACGCGGCCACGGGAGAGGCAAGGCAGGCAAAGGCAAGGGCCATCATACGCATGTCGGGAAACATAGCATGTCCGGCGCTCCGGGCCAGCATTCCAGACAAAACCGGGCCATCGGGTAGGAAACAGCGCTCGGAATACCTAGATCGTCAGGACACATCAGGAGGTGACACCCATGAAATGTCCGATCGACCAGACCGAGCTTGTGATTGCCGAACGCTCCGGCGTCGAGATCGATTATTGTCCGAAATGCCGTGGCGTTTGGCTCGACCGGGGCGAACTGGACAAGATCATTGATCGAAGCGCCGATTTCACCCCTGCACCCGCCCCGCCGCAACACGCGATGCCCGACGAACCGCGTCGCGATGACGGCTATCGCCGCAAGAAAAAACGCGGCGGGTTCCTTGAAGAATTGTTCGACTTCTGATTGGTGGCCCGGTAGGTCGGGCAAGGTTGTTCGACCAAGGAGGCCGGCATGCGCGTATGGATCGCAGTTGCGAGTTTGATGGTGTTGAGTGCCTGCGGCGTGCCGTTCATCCCGATTATTTGAGGCTGTCTGCACAGGCCGTTTGCACAGCGTGTCATGCACGCCCCGGCGCGGGTGCCGGGGCCAATGCCCCGCGCGTCAAGGGCGCGCGCGACGGCCGAGACATCAAAGGATTTCAGACCAAGGCCGTGACAGAGCGGCCTGGAACCTGCACGCTCCGCTGCATTGTTGTGCCGGGGCTGCGTCCGGGGTGAATTGTGCCGCCCTGCTTGCCTGCACCCGTCATGTTTGCCTTGTCCGTCAGGGCCTTCAATTGCACACTCACGTCTGCGCTTGCGGTTGACCGGGCGCCACGTGGGAAAAAAGCGACGGGATTGAGGACATGGTGTTCGAGGTTTTTGCCATCGGTGCGGCTTTTGTCTTCGGACTGGCCGTTCGGCCATTCGGCCTTCCGCCGCTGGTCGGGTTTCTGGCCGCCGGGTTTTTCATCAACGCTGTTGGCCCCCGTTTCGGCATGCCGGACCAGACCGGGCCGATCCTTGATTACATCGCCAACCTGGGCGTTCTGATCCTGCTTTTCACCGTGGGGCTGAAGCTCAAGCTACGGCAGATCGGCGCGCCGCATGTGATTGGCGTGTCGCTGTTGCATTTCGCGCTTTCGGTGGCGCTCTTTACACCGATCGCGCGGCTTTTGTTCACGCCGGACTGGACGGTTGCGCTGCTTGTCGGGATCGGGTTGGCGTTTTCGTCCACGGTCCTGGCCGCCAAGATGCTCGAGACCAAGCGAGAGATGGGGAATTTCCACGGCCGCGCCGCCATCGGCATCCTGATCGTGCAGGATATCATCGCGCTGGTGGTTCTTGCCATCTTCTCGGGCAAGATGCCGGGTCCCTGGGCGCTGCTGATCTTCGCGGTGCCGCTGCTGCGCCCGCTGCTCTATAAGCTGCTGGATTTGGCCGGCCACGACGAGGTGCTGATCCTGTGCGGCATGGCGCTGAGCCTCGTGATCGGCGGTTACGGGTTCGAGCTTATCGGTCTCAAGGGCGAAATCGGTGCGCTTGTGATGGGGCTTGTGCTCTCCAACCACCCGCGTGCCAGCGAGCTTTCGAATTCATTGTGGTCGTTGAAGGAACTCTTCCTGGTCGGCTTTTTCCTGTCGATCGGCATGTCGGGTCTGCCGGATTGGAACGCGATGCTCTTTGCCGTGGTCATGGGCGCGCTGTTGCCGTTGAAAACGCTCTTGTTCTTCTTCCTGCTCGTGGCGTTCCGCCTTCGGGCGCGCACGGCGTTCCTGTCGTCCCTGGCGCTGGGGGTTTACAGCGAATTCGGCCTGATCGTCGCGGCGGGCATTCCCGCAGCCGAGCCGTTCCTCGTGCCACTGGCCATCGCCGTGTCGGTGTCGTTCCTGATCGGCGCACCGCTCAACCGGCTTGCGCATCCGCTGTTCGAGAAATTCGAGCGGCAGCTTCTGCGCTACGAGCGCGATACCGCGCACCCCGACGACCCGCCGACTGTTTTGAACGACGCCGATGTCATGATCTTCGGGATGGGGCGCACCGGATCGGCCGCCTATCAGGCGCTGTCAGACAGCGGCTTTCGGCCTGTCGGCCTCGATGCCGACACCTACAAAGCCAACGCCCATGCCGAGGCAGGCCGCAATGTCGTGTTTGCCGATGCCGAAGACAGCAACTTCTGGAACGGTGTCACGCTTGACCGGATCAAGGCCGCAGTGCTGGCGATGGACGATCTTGAAGCCAAGCTCATTGCCACGCGCACCTTGCGGGCCAAGGGGTTCACCGGGCCGATCGTCACCCATGCGCTGCACGAAGAGCATGTCGACATGATCAACGAGGCCGGTGCCAGCCGCACCTACCTGACCATGCGCGAAGCGGGGCGGAGCCTTGCCAGCCACGCCATTGAAGCATCGCGCGCGGAGACCGCGTCCTAGTCCCCTGGCGGGTCGGGTCGCGGATGGATCGATCCGGAGCATCCCGGACGGTGGCCGGTTGGTTGGTCCTGACGGTGCGGCTGCGCGCCATGGCGCTTTTGTGCACAGGTCAGGGCAGGGTTTTCAGCGCGATCCCAGGCCGCAGGCGGAACCGCGCCACGGTGCGGTTGGAACCGAACGGGGCATGAGACCGTTTCGTGGCAGAGCAAGACTTTCCCGGTCAGGACAGAGAGTGCATGGGACAGACGAACCAGGCTGACAAGGCGGTGCGGCATCACAAGGAGGAGGCCTCTGTGACCGAGGCCACACGCCTGTCGGCGCGTCTGATCTACGAGGTGGTGCGCCGGGATGGCGAGGAAGAGCTGCGGCGCCCCATGCTGTCGCTTTTGTGGTCCGGTATCGCGGCGGGCATATTGATCAGCCTTTCGGTATTGGGCGAGGCGATCTTTCGCCTGAACCTGGACCCGGAGGCCCCGAGTTCGTACCTGATAGAGAACGCCGGCTATTCGCTGGGCTTCATCGCGGTGATCTTTGGCCGGTTGCAGCTTTTTACCGAGAACACGATCACCACGGTGTTGCCGGTGATTGCGCATTCTGATCGGCAGTCCTTTCATGCGATGCTGCGCCTGTGGGTGCTGGTGCTGGCCGCGAATGCGGTGGGGGCCTTCATCGCCGCCGGGTTCATGGGGCTGACGCGCGTTTTGAGCCCCGACATGGTGGCGACGATCACCGATCTTTCGCGCCATGCGACAGGGTTCGGCGCATTCGAGGCGTTCCTGAGGGCGATCCCGGCTGGCGTGCTGGTGGCTGCGATCGTGTGGATGATGCCCTCGGCGGAAGGCAACGCCTTCTTCATCATTTTCACGTTCACATGGCTCATCGCGGCCGGGGATTTCACACATATCGTGGCAGGCACGGTCGAAATGGCGTTCCTCATGCTGCGGGGGGATCTGGGCTTTGGACCTGCCATGCAGGAGTTCTTTCTGCCGGTCCTTGCGGGCAACATCGTGGGCGGGACGGCGATTTTCGCGCTCCTGGCCTGGGGCCAGGTGCGCAAAGAGGTACAAGACGGCGTGGGCGACGATGACAGGTGACGGGCCTCACCCCACGCCTGCGGCATACATGGCCTGCGCCACCTTCCTGAACCCGGCGATATGTGCGCCCCTGGCATAGTCGATGCCCGCTTTGCCCTGTCCCGCTTCGGCGCAGGTGTCATGGATGTCCTGCATGATCGCCTTGAGCGCTTCGGCAAGTTCGGCACGTGACTGGTGGCGGCGCTGGCGGTTCTGGTTGATTTCGAGACCCGAGACCGCGACGCCACCCGCATTGGCGGCCTTGCCGGGGGCGTAAAGGATACCGGCCTCGTGGATTGCCTGTTTCGCGTCGGCGGTGGTGGGCATGTTCGCGCCTTCGACAATCGCCTTGCAGCCATTGTCGATCAGGCTCTTTGCGCCGGCCCTGCCCAGCTCGTTCTGGGTTGCGCAGGGCAGGGCGACGTCGCAGGGGATGTCCCAGGGGGCTTTGCCCTCGTGCCATGTGGCGTCGAATGTCTCTGCATAGGCTTCGAGACTGGCGCCGGCCCTGGACTTGCGATCGCGGACCCAGTCGATCTTGTCCTGTGTCAGTCCGGCTTTGTCGTGGATGACCCCCTTGCTGTCGGACAGCGTCACGACGGTCCCGCCGGTCTCGATCGCCAATTCGGCGGCGAAGGTGGCGACGTTGCCGGCGCCGGAGATCGCGATGGTCTTGCCATCGATCCGGTCGCCCTGTTCGGCGAGCATGTGGCAGAGGAATTGGACAACGCCGTAACCCGTGGCCTCGGTCCGCAATTGGCTGCCGCCGAACGACAGGCCCTTGCCGGTGAGCACGCCTTCGAACTGGTTGGTGATACGGCGGTATGCGCCGAACATCCAGCCGATCTCTTGCGGGCCCACATTGATGTCGCCGGCGGGAATGTCGACGTCGGGACCGATATGGCGGTGCAGTTCGACCATGAAGGACTGGCAGAAGCGCATGATCTCGGCTTCGGATCGGCCCGTCGGATCGAAATCCGCGCCGCCTTTTCCGCCGCCCATCGGCAGGCCGGTGAGGGCATTCTTGAATGTCTGTTCGAAGCCCAGGAATTTCAGGATCGAGGTGTTCACGGAGGGTTCGAAGCGCAGGCCGCCCTTGTAGGGTCCGATGGCGGCGTTAAACTGCACCCGGTGGCCGCGATTGACATGAGGCACGTTGTGATCATCGCGCCATTCGACACGAAAGGTGATCGTGCGATCCGGCTCCACGAGGCGCTCTAGGATTGCCGCGTCCCGGAATTCCGGCGTGTCGTTGACCACCGGGACAAGGTCAGGGATGACCTCGCTCACCGCCTGGTGGAACGCGTCTTCGCCCGGGGTGCGTTCCTTGAGTTGGGACATGAAGGTATTCGGGTCAATCTTTTGCTGGGTCATCCTGCCTCTTTCGGTCGTGACCAGTGCCAACCAGCGACCGGCCCGGATGTTCCGTCACATCCCCGTTTTCGCAATCGTCGACCGGGATCACCACCGGCGGCTGGGTGTCATCGCACCGTGGCCCGGATATACAGCCGCGGGCGGGTCCGCGCGGTTTCAGTCCAATCGCGTGCCGGGAGACAGAAAGCCCGGATCTGCCGGAACTTCGATCAGGTTGACGCCGCCGCGCGTTCGCGCCGCTGCCACTGCGGCCACGAAGCTGTCGTAGTCCGGGGCTTTTTCGGCCTGTGCGCCGAAAGAGCGTGCAAACGCGCAGAAATCCGGATTGGTCAGGCCGGTGCCGGAGACCCGCGCGGGGTATTCGCGTTCCTGGTGCGCGCGGATCGTGCCATAGCGGGCGTTGTCGATGATGATCACGGTCAGGGTCAGGTCATGATGTACCGCCGTGGCGAGTTCCTGGCAGGTCATCAGGAAACACCCGTCCCCGGCGATGGCATAGACCTCGCGGTCTGGTTCGCAGATCGCGGCGGCGATGGCGGCGGGCAAGCCGTAGCCCATTGAGCCGGATGTTGGCGCAAGCTGCGATCCCGGCGCGCGGTATCGGTAGAAGCGGTGCAGCCAGCCAGCGTAGTTGCCCGCGCCATTCGTCACAATCGCATCGTCCGGGAGCACCTCGGCCAGATGTGCGAAATGCCGGGCGAGGGGGTCGTCCGGGACCGAAGCGGGGCTGCTGAACGCTTCGTAGTCTTCGCGGAGTTGCTTTGTGCGGTTCGAGAAGGCCCCCGGCGAGACAGGGTCCCAGGTCGCCGCCGCAGTGCAGAAGCTTTCGGTGTCGGCGACCAGCGCGATATCGGGCTGGTAGACGCGGCCGATTTCCTCGGGTTGCGGGAAGACATGGGCAAGCTTTTGTTCGGTGACAGGCGACGACAGAAGCGAATAGCCGTTCGTGGTCATCTCGCCCAGCCTCGGGCCGATGGCGATGAGCAGATCGGTGTCGGCCATGATCCGTTTCAGGTAGGGCGGCGTTCCGACACCGTAGTGTCCGATATAGTTCGGGTGGCGGTTGTCGATCAGGCTTTGACAGCGCAGCGAGACAGCCACCGGCAGCGCCTGGGTTTCGGCAAATCGTTGCAGGGCCGTGATGCCCGCGTCGGTCCACGCGCCGCCACCGGCCAGGACGAGCGGGGTTTTGGCGTCGGCAATCCGCTTTTGCAGCGCGTCCATTGCGCCGGCAGACGCCGCGAAGCGCGGCGTTTCCGCGCGTGCCGGTGCGGCCGGGGACGGGAGCATGTCGTAGAGCATATCCTCTGGCAGGGCGAGCACGACAGGGCCAGGACGGCCCGACAGCGCCGTGCGGACCGCGCGGTTGACATATTCCTGAAGCCGGGAGGCGTCATCGATCTGGGCCACCCATTTGGCGATCTGGCCGAACATGCGGCGGTAGTCGATCTCCTGGAACGCCTCGCGGTCGGTCATGCCCCGGGCGACCTGTCCAAGGAACAGGATCATCGGGGTGGAATCCTGGTGCGCGACATGCACCCCCGCGCTGGCATTGGTGGCGCCGGGGCCGCGCGTTGCAAAGCAGATGCCGGGCCGGCCGGTGAGCTTGCCATAGGCGTCAGCGGCCATCGCGGCGCCGCCCTCTTGCCGGCAGGTGACAAAGCGGATCGCGTCTTCGCGTCCATAGAAGGCATCCAGAACGGGAAGGTAGCTTTCGCCCGGAACGCCGAAGGCGGTGGTGATGCCCTGGGCGACCAGCAAATCAACGAGGTGGTCAGCGGCGCGGAGCGTGTTTTGCGGATGGGTCATGGTGATGCGGCTTTCGATTGATGGGTCCTGAGCCTAGTACTACAGTTGCACTTGCGGAAGATCCATGGTTCATCCTTCTCAAGGAATGGGAGGATATGTCATGACTGTTTCGGATTGGGCCGGCTGCATTTCGGATTGGTCGCATGCGCTTGCCGACTTGCGTGCTTCGGCCTTGCGCGCCTCGGGCCTCACAACAGCACCAGCACGGCCAGCCCGAGAAAGGCGAAAAACCCGACCACATCCGTGACGGTGGTCACGAACGCCCCCGAGGCCAGCGCCGGGTCTATCCCCAGCTTTTCCAGCGCGATCGGGATACCGGTACCGGCAAGCCCCGCCACCACGAGGTTGATCACCATCGCGGCCGCGATCACGCCCCCCAGCGCCAAGGACCCGAACCAGACGTAGCCGACCGCGCCCATGATCACGGCAAAGGCAACGCCGTTGATCAGCCCGACCAGCACCTCGCGCCGGATCACCCGCCAGACGTTCGAGCCGGTCAAATCCTTGGTGGCCAGCGCCCGCACCGCCACGGTCAGCGATTGGGTGCCCGCATTGCCGCCCATCGACGCCACGATGGGCATCAGCACGGCCAGCGCCACGATGGTCGCGATCGCCTCTTCGAACTGGGAAATGACAAGGCTGGCAAGGATGGCCGTCACAAGGTTGACGAACAGCCACGGAAAGCGCCGCTTGGTGGTTTCGCGCACCCGGTCCGCGACCGAGCTTTCGCTGTCCACACCGGCAAGGCGCAGGATGTCTTCCTCGTTTTCCTCGTCCAGCACCGCCATCGCGTCATCGATGGTGATGACCCCGACAAGACGCTCGTTCTCGTCGACCACGGGGGCGGAAATCAGGTGATACTGGTTGAACGCGTAGGCCACGTCCCCTTCGTATTGTGACACGGGAAAGACGTGGAAGGTCTCTTCCACGAGCGATCTCAGCAACACCTCGCGGCGCGACCCCATCAATTTGCCAAGCGTAATGTTGCCAATCGGGTGAAGCCGCGGATCGACGAGAATGATGTGGTAGAACTGGTCAGGCAGGTCTTCCGAGGCACGAATGAAATCAATCGCGTCACCGACGCTCCAATGTTCCGGCGCCATCACGACCTCGCGCTGCATCAGGCGTCCGGCAGAGTACTCCGGGTATGTCAGCGATTGCTGCACCGCGACCCGGTCGCTGTCTTCAAGCGCATCAAGGATCGCACCATGCTGGTCTTCTTCGAGGTCCTCGAGAAGATCGACAACATCGTCGCTTTCCAGGCCGCGCACCGCGTCGGCCAGAACCTGCGGCGACAGGATGCTGATCACCTCTTCACGAATGGACTCGTCCAGCTCCGACAGGATGTCGCCATCGAATTCGCGGTCATAGAGCCGGATCAGACGTACCCGTTCGAAGGAATCGACCTGTTCCAGCAGGTCGGCGATGTCTGCCGGGTGCAGAGGCTCCATCAGCTCGACAAGCTGGTCGCGGTCCTCCCTTTCAACGGCATGGAGAATCTGCCCGACGGCACTCCGACCAAGGCTGAAGCCATCGTCCTCTTCGGAGATTTCGGGTGCGTCCGAGGATTGATCTCTGGTCATCGTGCCCTTGCCCCCATCATAGGCGTCTCAGAGCTTCATTTACGGATTCCCCGCCGGATACAACAGGTCACCTGTGCAATTTACCCGGTGGCCCGGACAGGCTAGGCTGGTGCGCCCGATAAACACACAGGCCAGACATGTCAGACATCACGCTTCATCTGGGCCAGACCCTCTGGTTCACCGGCAACCCGCAGATCGACGGGCCTGCTGCTGCGCAATTCGACCCCAGAGGCGCAATTGCGGTGAAGGAGGGGCATGTCCTGGAACGCGGGTCTGCAGATGATATGCGCCGTGCGCATCCCGCCGCCCATGTCGAGGATCATGCGGAGGCCCTGATCCTGCCGGGATTCGTCGACGCGCATGTCCACTACCCCCAGACCGGCATGATCGCGAGCTGGGGCAAGCGGCTGATCGACTGGCTCAACACCTATACGTTCCCCGAAGAGATGCGGTTCGGCGATGCGGGCTACGCGGCCAAGATCGCGGAGCGGTATCTGGACCTGGCGCTGGCGCACGGCACCACGACCATGTGCAGCTATTGCACCATCCATCCGCAAAGCGTCGATGCCTATTTCACGGCGGCGCAAGCGCGCGGGATGCGTGTTCTGGGCGGCAAGACCTGCATGGACCGCAACGCGCCCGACGGGCTGCGCGACAGCGCGCAATCGGCCTATGACGACAGCAAGGCGCTGCTGGCGCGCTGGCAGGGGCAGGGCAGGGCGTCCTATGTCATCACGCCGCGCTTTTCGCCGACCTCGACGCCGGATCAATTGTCGGCGCTGGGCGCCGTCTGGGCCGAACATCCGGACTGCCTGATGCAAACCCATCTGAGCGAACAGACCGACGAAATCGCCTGGGTGCGCGGGCTTTACCCGCGGGCGCGCGATTATCTGGATACCTATGAGGCGCACGGTCTGCTGGGTGCAAACGGCCTTTACGGCCATGCCATCCACCTTGAGCCGCGCGAACGCGACCGCCTGCGCGAGGTCGGCGCGGCACTGGTGCATTGCCCGACCTCGAACACCTTCATCGGATCGGGCCTCTTTGACATGGCGGGGCTGGTGGCCGAGGGCCAGCGCGTCGGGCTGGCCACCGATACCGGCGGCGGGTCGTCTTTCTCGATGCTGCGCACGATGGCGGCGGCCTACGAGGTGGCGCAACTGCGCGGCACGGCGCTGCACCCGTCGGCACTGCTGTGGCTGGCCACCGAAGGCTCGGCGCGGGCGCTGCGCATCGCAGACCGGGTGGGCACGCTGGCCCCGGGAACCGAGGCGGATTTCATCACGCTCGATCTTGGCTCAACGCCCGCCATCGCTCAACGCAGCACCCGCGCGGCGGATATCTGGGAAGCGGTGTTCCCGACGATCATGATGGGCGACGACCGCGCTGTGTCCGGTGTCTGGGTGATGGGGGAACGACGCGGCGTGCCAAGCCCCGACTGATGATCGGCAACAAGCCGGTGCCGAGCACGGGCATCTTGCGACGTCATCCAGGCCGTCAGTCATGTTGTTCCACGGTTTGACCCACGAAAAAAGCCGCGTCCAGAGTGCCCCGGCGCGGCTTTTCTTCACTGTCCGTGTGAACGGAAGGCTTACTTGATCTTGCCTTCCTTGTACTCGACGTGCTTGCGCGCGACGGGGTCGTACTTGCGCACAGACATCTTTTCCGTCATCGTCCGCGCGTTTTTCTTGGTCACGTAGAAATGACCCGTTCCCGCAGACGAGTTCAGGCGGATTTTGATTGTGGTCGGCTTCGCCATGGGTCGTCTCCTGCATCGGGCAAGGACTGCCCGTGAATATTCTCTTGAACGTCGCCTTCTACCCGTGCGCGCGGGTGAGTCAACCCGTCACGCGGGGTTCTTTGCCCGGAAAGCTCATAAAAACGCGCGGAGGGCCTGTAAGCCGGATTCTGTCCCCCTCGGGTTGCCCCGAGGTTGGATGACCATTCCTCTGGGACCGATGTTGCCACCGGCCTCGTGCTGCCAACCCGGGGATCTGGGCTGAAGCGACCCTGCCGGCGCGCGGCGCGATCCCCCTATTCGGCATTGCTCCCGGTGGGGCTTGCCATGCGGGGACTGTTGCCAGCCCCCCGGTGGGCTCTTACCCCACCGTTTCACCCTTGCCCCGACCGAAATCGGGGTGGTCTGTTCTCTGTGGCGCTTTCCGTCAGGTTGCCCTGCCCGGGCGTTACCCGGCACCGTTGCTTCAGGGAGTCCGGACTTTCCTCCCCTCTTTCGAGGGGCAGCCATCCAGCCCTCCACGCGACCCGTGGCGTAGGTGAAGACGCCCCCGCGGTCAATCGCCCTGTTTCGAGCCCTGCGCTCCCCTGTCTTCTCTGGTTCGCAAATATCCCGGGAGTTTGAGGGCAGAGCCCTCAAGATGGTCCGTCGACGGACCATTCCCGCTGCGTCGACGCGGCGTGCCCCTGGCCCAGCATTCCTAGCGCAGCACATAGGGCTGGTGCAGCCACTCCCACAGCGCATCGTTCGTCTCGTCCGGGGTTTCCAGCGTCGGCAGGTGGCCGGCGTCATCCAGCACGACCAGCCGGGCATGCGGGATCAATTCCGCCATGAAACTGTGCCGCTTGACCGGGCAGAGCGCGTCATGCGCACCGCAAAGCACCAGCGCGGGCTGGCGGATCTTGCGCAGCGTGGATTGCTGGTCGCGGCGGCGTTGCAGGGCGCGGGATTGGGTGATGAACACCTCCGGTCCCAGCGTTTGGGCCATGTCCATCATCGTTTGCAGCACCGCCGGGCGCCGCGGGCCGGGGGCAAGGTAGATGGGCTTCAACGCATCCCGCATCACGTCGGTCAGCTTGCCGGCCTTGACCTTGATGATCTGCGGCTCGCGATCGGCTGCAACAGGCGGCGTTTCAGCAAGGCAATTGGTGTCCATCAACGCGATCCGCGTCACCCGGTCCGGTGCGCGGCGCAACACTTCCATGGCCACGACACCGCCCATGCTCAGCCCGGCCAGCGCGAATTTTTGCGGCAGCGCGGTCAACAGGTTCGACGCGATTTCCTCGATCCGTTGACCGTGGGTTATTGGCGCAACCATGACCGGGTGGGTGGCAGACAAGGCGCGCAACTGCGGCTCGAAGAGCCGCGCGTCGCACATCATTCCGGGAAGAAAGACAACCGGTTCATTCATGGCTTTGTACGCGTCCCGACGCCAGCTTGGCCCCGTCCGCAAGCGCGCCCAGCTTGGCATAGGCGATCTCGGGATCGACCGTCCCGAAACCGGCAAACGTGCCAAAACCGCAATCGCTGCCTGCGATTACCCGGTCCGCCCCGACGATCCCGGCAAAGCGGTCGATCCGCTGCGCCACCACTTCGGGGTGCTCGACGAAATTGGTTGTCGTATCGACCACGCCGGGCACCAGCACCATGTCGTCTGGGATCTCGGATTTGCGGTCGCGGAACACGGTCCACTCATGCGCGTGGCGGGGGTTCGAGGTCTCGAACAGCACCTGTCCCGCCCGCACCTTCATCAGGGTCGGAAACACCGTGTCCATGTCGATGTCGCACACATGGGGGCCTTCGTAATTGCCCCAGCAGATATGCACCCGCACGCGGGCCGGGTCGATCCCGTCCAGCGCGTGGTTCATCGCTTCGACATTGGCCTCGGCGATCCTGACGAATTCGGCATCGGTCAGGTCGTTGAACAGCATGTGCTTGGATAGGGCCAGATCGGGACAATCGAGTTGCAGCATCAGCCCGCTGTCCACGATGGTGCGGTATTCGTCCTTCATCGCGTCGGCGAGTGCGGCCAGGTAAGCGTCGCGGCTGGGATAGAAATCGTTTTGCAAGAACAGAGAGATGACGCCTGGAGAGGCGGCATTCATGAAGCCTTGGGTTGCGTCATGCCCGGCCATCGCGGTCTTGAGATTGCCGATGTCGGTTTCCAGCTCGCCCTGGCCCCTGGATTTGACCTCGCCGATGCACATCGGGCGCGCGTATTTTGGCGACCCGGCATCATCCCTGAGCCGCTCCAGGAAGGAGGGGTAGAGCTTGAGATCCGCCGGCGCGTTGCGCGGGCTGTCGCCGTCGAAGCCCTCGTAGCGGTCCTTGACATAGGTGGCGTAGCTGATCTTGGAGGTTTCTCCGTCACTGACAACGTCGATCCCGGCCGCGACCTGTCGGCGCACGGTTTCACAGACGGCTTCGGTCATCGCGGCGTCGAAGGCCTTTGCTTCATGGACTGTGCCCGTCTCGCGGGCGAAAATGAAATCCACCACCTCTTGCGTGCGCGGGAGCGATCCGACATGCGTGGTCCTGATGTGTGTCATGTGACCAAGGGTCCCGTTCTGCGCGGCGTTGCTGCGACACTAACAAAACCGCAGCCGGTTGAAAGAGGGTTCGCATGGCGCGGGCGCGGCGCCGCCGTTCGTCAGCCTCGGCAGACCGCCGTCGGGAACGGGGCTTTATGCCGGTACGTGCCGGTTTGCCTGAATTTTCCCCAAGTTTGTCCAATGCTCGGCCATCTTTCGCCGTGATCCTCTGGTGTACCGGCAACCACCGAACAAGAAAATGGGACATGATCGCAGTATGCTTGTCTGGCTTTGCCTTGCCTGGGTCTTTGCCTCGGCGCTTGTGGCGTTCCTGCCGATGCGGCGGCAATATGTGCCCGGGGTTGCGCTCCTGCTGACGGCGCCCGTGTTGATCTGGCAGATCGCGGATGCGGTCGGTCCTTGGGCAGCACTCGGAGGGCTGCTGGCCTTCGGGTCGATGTATCGCAACCCGCTGCGGTATGTCTGGAAGCGGCTGACCGGCCAAAACGTGGAGTCCCCCGGATGATGAGTTATTCCCTGAGTGCTGCGTGTTGCTGGATCATCCTTGCCGCCATTCTTGCCGCGATCCCGTCGAACGACAATCATTGGCGGCGGGCCTACATCCTGATGACGGCGGGCGCTCCCATCCTGGTCTGGGTTTACATGGCCGATGGGCTGTTCTGGGGGCTCTTGTTTACCGTGGCGGCCATGAGCGTGTTTCGCTGGCCGTTGAAATATTCGGTTGCCTGGATCCTGCGGTTGGTGACGCGGCGCGCCGATTGAGCCTTTACGCCTTGGCATCGGCGTTGCAAAAGGCACAGCATGACGCGGCTTCCTGATGTGCGCGGGCGGTTGACGCCCGACAAACCCCTGAGCGATATGACATGGCTGCGCGTGGGCGGGCCTGCGGACTGGGTGTTCCAGCCGGCCGACCTGGCCGATCTGCAAACATTCCTGCGCCACCTGCCCGGCGATGTGCCGGTCTTCCCCATGGGGGTCGGGTCGAACCTGATCGTGCGCGATGGCGGCTTGCGCGCAGTGGTGATCCGGCTTGGGCGCGGGTTCAACACCATCGAGGCAAAGGGCGGGCGCGTAACGGCCGGGGCGGCAGCGCTGGATGGGCATGTGGCGCGGCGCGCGGCCGATGCGGGGCTGGACCTGACCTTCCTGCGGACCATTCCGGGTGCTGTCGGCGGCGCGGTCCGGATGAACGCGGGCTGCTATGGCAGCTATGTCGCCGATCACCTTGTCGAGGTGCGGGTGGTCACGCGGGACGGCGATCTGGTGACGGTGCCGTCGGCCGATCTGGCCCTGACCTACCGGTCGAGCGACTTGCCCGCGGGGTGGGTGATCGTGGAGGCCGTGTTCGCGGCCGGGGCGGGGGACCCGGCGGCGCTTCATGCGAAGATGGAAGAGCAGCTGGCCAAGCGCGATGCGACGCAGCCGACCAAGGATCGCACGGCGGGCAGCACGTTTCGCAACCCGGCGGGGTTTTCATCGACCGGGGCGGCGGATGATGTGCATGACCTCAAGGCGTGGAAGGTCATCGCCGACGCGGGGCTGCGCGGGGCCACGCACGGCGGGGCGCAGATGTCTCCGAAACATCCCAATTTCCTTGTCAATACGGGCGATGCGACGGCTGCGGACCTCGAAGGATTGGGCGAAGAGGTGCGAAAAAGGGTTTTCCAACACTCTGGAATAGAGTTACAGTGGGAAATCAAGCGTATCGGGGATCCGGTGCGGTCTGACGCGGGCTAAACCCGCGCAGGTGATGGCAGTGCGCCGGGCAGGTTGCACAACAGAAAAAAGAACGGGACGCGATCCCGTCATTCGGCAGAAATGGGGTGACATCCCCATGATTTGAGGCGGTTTTGGGTATGTCGAGCAGGGCAAACCCGAAAGTGGCAGTATTGATGGGTGGCCCTTCGTCCGAGCGCGAGGTGTCGCTGTCATCGGGGCGCGAATGCGCGGCCGCTTTGCGGGACGAGGGATTTGAGGTTCACGAGATCGATGCGGCCCGTGATCTTGCATCCGTGCTGATCGATCTATCCCCTGACGTGTGTTTCAACGCCTTGCATGGCCGCTGGGGCGAAGACGGCTGTGTCCAGGGCCTGCTGGAGTGGCTGGGCCTGCCTTACACCCACTCGGGAGTGCTTGCCTCTGCCCTTGCAATGGACAAGGAGCGCACGAAGGACGTGTATCGCCGCCATGGCTTGCCGGTGGTCGACAGCGTGTTGGCGCCACGGGGCGAGGTGTGCCGCCGGCATGTCGTTGCGCCGCCCTACGTCGTGAAGCCGCATAACGAGGGGTCGTCGGTGGGCGTCTACCTTGTGCATGATGCCGCGAACGGACCGCCAAAGCTGTCGGACGAAATGCCCGAAACCGTGATGGTCGAGGCGTTTGCGCCGGGACGCGAGCTGACCACGACCGTTGTGGGCGATCGGCCGCTTTGCGTGACGGATATCCTGACCGACGGCTGGTACGATTACGACGCGAAATACAAGCCCGGCGGGTCGCGCCACGTCCTGCCGGCAGAGGTGCCCGAGGAGATCACGGCGAGATGTCTGGACTACGCGATCCGGGCGCATCAGGCGCTTGGCTGCCGCGGCGTGAGCCGGACGGATTTCCGCTGGGACGAGAGCCGGGGACAGGACGGGTTGATCCTGTTGGAGACCAACACCCAGCCGGGGATGACGCCGACCTCGCTGACACCGGAACAGGCGTCCCATACCGGCATGGGCTTTGGTGCGCTGTGCCGATGGATGGTGGAGGACGCGTCATGTCACAGGTGAACATGCGTCCCGATCCGGCGCCATCGCGGCTGAAATACCGGATGGAGCGGCTGATGCTGACGCCGGTTTTCCGGGTGTTGCTGCGCTTTGGTCTGCCGTTCGTGTTGACGGTCAGCCTTGCGACATGGTGGCTGTCGATCGACGAAAACCGGCAGAAAATCTTTGATACATATGCCGATCTGCGGGCGCAGATCGAAAGCCGTCCGGAATTCATGGTCAACATGATGGCGGTAGATGGGGCGAGCGATCTCGTGGCCGACGGCATACGGCAGATGCTTCCGCTCGAGTTTCCGGTCAGTTCCTTTGATCTTGATCTCGAGCAGATGCGCGAGACGGTCGTGTCCCTGGACCCGGTGAAATCGGCGCGGCTCTTTGTGCGGCAGGGCAATGTGCTTCAGGTTGACGTGGTCGAACGTATCCCGGTCGTGTTGTGGCGCAATGACCGGGGGCTGCGGCTTCTGGACGAGGAGGGCGTTGTGGTCGGCCCTGCCTTCGCGCGGTCCGACTGGCCCGAACTGCCGCTGATCGTCGGAGAAAGCGCCCGTGACAGGGTGTCCGAAGCGCTTGAGCTTGTGGCGGCGGCCGAGCCACTGTCCGCGCGGATGCGTGGGCTGGTGCGCATGGGCGAGCGGCGCTGGGATGTGGTTCTGGACCGCGACCAGCGGATCATGCTGCCCGAGACCGGCGCGATACAGGCGTTGGAGCGGGTCATCGCGATGGACCAGGCGGTCGACGTTCTGGCCCGCGATATCGTGGCTGTCGATTTCCGGCTGCCGCGCAGACCGACAATAAGAATGACAGATGGGGCGATGCGCGAATTGGTGCGTATCCAGGCGATCGAGGCAGGGGAACCAGTGGAATGATCGAGCTTTACGAGTCTCAGCGTGCAATGCGCAACATGCGGCGCGCGGCAATGCAGCGCGGGGTGATTGCCATTCTCGACATTGGCAGTTCCAAGATCGCCTGTCTCGTGCTGCGGTTCGACGGAACCGACCGGGGGCTTGAGAGCGACAGTATTGGGTCACTGGCCGGGCAGTCCGGCTTTCGGGTGATCGGGGCGGCCACGACGCGGTCGCGCGGCGTGCGGTTCGGCGAGATCGAGTCGATGGGCGAAACCGAGCGTGCCATTCGCACGGCGGTGCAGGCGGCGCAGAAAATGGCGCAGCTTCGGGTGGATCACGTGATCGCCTGCTTTGGCGGGGCAGACCCGCGCAGTTACGGTCTGGCCGGCAAGGTCGAGGTGGCGGGGACCACGGTTGACGAACAGGACGTGGCGCGCGTGCTGTCGGCGTGCGACGTGCCGGATTTCGGCCATGGCCGCGAGGTGCTGCACGCCCAGCCGGTGAATTTCGCGCTGGACCATCGCAGCGGCCTGATCGACCCGCGTGGGCAGATCGGTCAGGAACTGGCCGCCGACATGCACATGCTGACGGTCGATGCGATGGCGATCCAGAACCTCGCCCATTGCATGAAGCGCTGCGACCTCGAATTGGCCGGTATCGCGAGTTCGGCCTATGTGTCCGGTGTTTCGGCGCTGGTCGAGGACGAACAGGAGCTGGGCGCGGCCTGTATCGACATGGGCGGCGGGGCCACCGGCCTTTCGATCTTCATGAAAAAGCACATGATCTATGCCGATGCCGTGCGCATGGGCGGTGACCATGTGACCAGTGACATTTCAATGGGGTTGCAGGTGCCGATGGCGGTGGCCGAACGGATCAAGACGTTCCACGGCGGCGTCGTTGCCACGGGTATGGACGACCGCGACATGATCGAGATCGGCGGTGATACCGGCGACTGGCACCATGATCGCCGGTCGGTGAGCCGGGCGGAACTGATCGGGATCATGCGTCCCCGTGTCGAGGAAATCCTCGAAGAGGTGCGCGCACATCTCGATGCAGCCGGGTTCGAGCATTTGCCAAGCCAGCAGATCGTTCTGACAGGCGGCGCAAGCCAGATCCCCGGCATGGATGGGTTGGCAACGAAAATCCTGGGCCAGCAGGTCCGACTGGGCCGCCCGATGCGGGTGCATGGGCTGCCGCAGGCCGCGACGGGGCCCGGCTTTGCCAGCGCCGTTGGCCTGTGCCTTTTCGCGGCGCATCCGCAGGATGAATGGTGGGATTTTGAAATCCCGGTGGACCGCTACCCGGCGCGGTCGCTCAAGCGGGCGGTCAAATGGTTCCGGGACAATTGGTAGGCGCGGCCGTCCGGGCAGTAAAACCCGGCGGGGTTCGGGTGTCGCAGGGCAGGTGACGCTGGAAAGAAATGCGGGAACGTGGTAGAGTAGGATAAACAAAAGGCAGACCCGAGCAGGTCACGACCACGGATATTTTCGACATCCCGTTTTCACGGGCGTGATTCCTCTATGCTTGTAGGTATGAGGGCTTTGTCCGCTATATATCGACATATCGGCGAAATTCCGCGATGAATTATGCGATTTGGGCCATATTTGGGGCCTAATTCGTGTTTTTTGCGTGACCTTCGCGTGCTTGGACGATATTGATGAGCAGAATAGGTGCAGAAAAAATGCTCTGAATGGAGCGAAAGTAGCAGGCGGACAGACACATGACTTTGAACCTTTCGGTGCCCGGACAGGAAGAATTGAAACCTCGCATCACCGTGTTCGGTGTTGGTGGCGCAGGCGGCAACGCGGTGAACAACATGATCGACAAGGCCCTTGAGGGTGTCGATTTCGTGGTTGCCAATACCGATGCGCAGGCCTTGCAGCAAAGCCGGTCCACAAGCCGTGTTCAGCTTGGGGTCAAGGTGACCGAGGGGCTGGGGGCCGGTGCGCGGGCGACCGTCGGCGCGGCCGCTGCCGAAGAGAGCATCGAACAGATCGTCGATCACCTGGCCGGCGCGCATATGTGCTTCATCACTGCGGGTATGGGCGGCGGGACCGGGACCGGGGCCGC
>NZ_JAIPUS010000001.1 GCF_020055675.1 Marivita sp. | reverse complement strand
CGGTCACGGGGGATCGCCACCGGCAATTCCCCGTCCTGTCCTTTCAGCACCTTGCCCGAAGTGCCGTTGCGGCGGTTGGATTGGCTTGACGGCGCAGTCTCGCCCTCTTCATACCCAAGGTGCGCGGTCGGCTCTGCACCCAGCATCCTGAATCGCCCCGGTTTTACCGGAGACCTTTAGCTTCATTTCACGCGACCATATCGAGCACGGCACGCTGTGCATAGACGTTCTCTTCGGCTTTGGCTGGCGGGACATTTCCGATGGGGCCAAGCAGGCGGCGGTTGTTGAACATGGGGTAATCGCGGTGCTACTGGCCCCCGCCATCCTGCTTTGATTGCGAGGTGGTTGCTCCCCGATAATATGGAAAACGGGCTCACGATCTGCACCGGGCCCAAGCATCATATGGAGAGCAACCATGGAACAGTATATCGGTTTGGACGTTTCACTGAACTGAAAAATACCGCAATCTCGATCCGGCAGGACGGCACACGAATTTGGCGATGGAAGTGCGCGTCAGATCCGGCGCTATTGGCAGACATCATCCGTAGGCATGCGCCACAGGTAAAACGCGTGGTTTTCGAGACTGGTCCGCTTTCGACATGGTTCTATCATGCTCTATCGGACGAGGGAGTACCGGCGATCTGCATCGAAGCCCGCCACGCGCAGAAAATATTGAACGAGACGCTGAACAAGACCGACGCCAATGACGCCGATGGCTTGGCGCAATGAGCTGAAGCAGGCTTTTACAAGGTCGTTCGCGTGAAAAGTTTCGATGCAATGTTGACCCGCACGCTGATCGGCGTTTGTAAGCAGGTTGCCGCGATGTCGATCCAACTCAGCAACCAGAGTCGTGGGGTCATGAAAACATTCGGCCTTATCGTGCCCAAGGGCAAGGGGCGGGTGTTTGAGGATCACGTCCGGGAACTGCTCGCTGGCAATGATGGTCTGGCAAGGATCATATTGCCGCTGCTCGATGCTTGGCGCGACATTCGCAAGCACACGGCCAACCTCGACCGCCAGTTGCTGGACGCGGCACGGAATAGCAGGGCGACGCAGTTATTGATGACGATCCCCGGCATCGGGGCCATCACGTCGCTTTCTTTCTCAGCTGCAATTGAGGATCCGTGCAATTTCAAGCGTTCGCGTTCGGTCGGTGCCTGGCTTGGGTTGACTACGCGGCGCTATCAATCCGGAGAAATAGATTTTGACGGGCACATCTCCCGGCGGGGAGACAGCCACCTGCGTAGCCTTCTTTATGAGGCAGCGGTGGTGATGCTCACGCGACCCAGCTCGCGGCATGAAAGCAGCCTTAAGGATTGGGGGCTCAAGCTTAGAGAGCGCCTTGGCATCAAGCGCGCGGCAGTCGCTGTGGCGCGCAAGCTGGTCGTCATCATGCACAGTATGCTGAAAACAGGAGAGCCATTCAACAAGTTGGCCGGCGCTCCCGCGTAACCAAGAATTCGCAAGTCAACCATTCCAGCGCGTCCATAGCAAACGCGCAGGACGTCCTTGCCGCGGACGTGGGTCTGGCCATTCCGTTAAGATTGGATGCAGTTCCTTCGGATGCTGCGTGTTGAACATAGGAAGGCCATCCTGCGAAGACCATCCTGCGGCGGCTTTTGCCAACCGCGGAAACAACCCCGCTCCCGGTATGCGGTCTCTCTTGTGCGGTACCCGGTCGCTACGGAAATGCTACGGCGTCTGCCAGGACGATACCACGACGCCTCTGGTTCCACAGTCTGTTGTGCAAAAGGCTTGACTCCGGACGTGCGATTAAACACCCAATCCGCTTTTCCGAACTGGCCGTCGATCGTGCAGGGCCTGTTCCAAAGCATCGAGAACAAAGTCTGTTTTGGCCGACCGTGAGACCCGCCAGCCGACAATGCAATCTGCAAACGTGTCGATGACGAAGGCAACATAGACAAAGCCTTGCCACGTGGACACGTAGGTGAAGTCGCTGACCCACAACAGGTTCGGTGCGGGCGCACGGAACACCCGGTTGACCTTGTCACGCGGACAAGGGGCTGACGTGTCAGGGACGGTTGTTTTGACCACCTTGTCGCGCACTGCCCCACGGATGCCGATCTGTTTCATCAGCCGCTCTACCGTGCAACGCGCCAGATCAAAGCCCTCGCGCTTCAGCTGATGCCATGCCTTGCGGACCCCGTAGACCTGGTAATTCTCATCCCAGACACGCTTGATTTCTGGCCGTAGCACTGCGTCCCGCTGATGGCGTTCCGAAGCTTTGGACGGATCAGCGAGGCACGTCAGGCGGTGGTAATATGTCCCCTCTCGGCAGATTGCTGCGCAATCACCTGCCGGGCAATGGACGGCGCGATCGGCAGAACCCTGCAGATCGACTCGACGCCGTAAACAATGCGCTGGTCTTCAATGAAGGCAATCATCGCTTCAGTGGGCGGTCGAGTTCCGCCTGCGCAAAATAAGCTGACGCCTTGCGGAGGATTTCGTTCGCCTGGCGCAGTTCTCGAACCTCACGTTCCAGGGCGTTCGCCATTGGGCTTGAACCAATGGCGCCTTCAATGGCTCACTCCGGTCCCGTTCCTCAGTGGTCACGCCATCGCGCATCCCGCTGTCTTTTTCGGCCTGCTTGACCCATTCGCGCAGGGTCTGGGGAATGCAGCCAATCTTGGGTGCAATGGCCGCAATCGCGCCCGCCCGCGTTTCATATGAGCCCTGATGCTCGAACACCATCCGGACCGCACGTGCGCGGACCTCGGGCGCATACCGATTTGCCATTTTGCTTTTTGTCATAACCATCATCCTTACTTAAGTTGATGGTCTCCGACAAACTCGGAGCGTTTCAATCTGGTCGCAGCCGTCCCGCGTGTATCAGACAAGGTCATCTCTCGACCATCGATCCACGGGGGTATCTGCGCCTCTCGCCGCCACTTGGTGATCTGGTTGGATGCCCAACGGGCGGTCAAAGGCCTGCCGAGCTCTGACACCAGCAGTATCTCTTGCTCCTTGGGCGTCTCTGCGATCAGATGCTCAAGCGCTGATGTGGCTGGGATATACGCGATCTGGCCGCGCTTGCTGGTGCGGAAACGAAGGCGCTTGCCGTGCGGTGTGTCCTCGAACTGGTCCATTTTGACTTGGACCAAGTCAGTTCATGGATGGTGTTAGTGTGCACCCCGTGTCTATATCGGGCTCTGCGGTCGGTTCGAGCACGCGGATTCTACTGATCGCGATTCGGTAAACGACGGTGTAAACGTTGCGGCAGGTGTGGCCTCAACTTCGGCAGGACAGTTTTTTCACCGAACCGAGTTGATCGAGCTTTCCAGAAGATGCTGAGTGTAGGGCGATTCTGCCTTGGACCGGCGCATGTCCTCGACGGTCAGCACCTCTTCGAACCGGCCTTCCCGCATCACGCCGATGCGTTCGCACAGATGACCGACGACGCCCAGATCATGCGAGACCATGATGTAGGTCAGCTTGTGTTCACGGCGCAGATCGACCAGCAGGTTGAGGATCTCCGCCTGCACCGACACGTCCAGCGCCGAGGTAGGTTCATCGAGCAGCAGGATCGACGGATTGCAGGCCAGCGACCGCGCAATGGCGACGCGCTGGCGCTGACCGCCCGAAAGCTGGTGCGGATACCGAAACCGGAAGCCGGCGCCAAGGCCCACGTCATCCAGCAATTTACCGATGCGGGTGTTGATGTTCTGAACGCCGTGCAGGCCCATCGCCTCGGAAAGTACCCGATCCACCGTCTGGCGCGGGTGCAGCGACGCGTAGGGGTCCTGGAAGACCATCTGCACCTTGCTGTAGAAGGATTTGCTGCGCTTGGGTCCAAGGGTTTCGCCCGCGACCGTCATGTCGCCCGACCACGTGGGTACCAGGCCGGCGATGGCGCGCAGGATCGTCGACTTGCCCGACCCGCTTTCGCCCACGAGGCCAAAGCTTTCGCCATCGGCGACGTCGAAAGTCACATCACGCACCGCATAGGAGCGATCCGCACCGACGCCGAACCAGACATTCAGGTCCTTGACCATGACCGCACTCATTGGCGGGCACTCACGGAGGGAGCGTCGCGCCAGGCCGGATCGCGTTTCAGCACCTCGAGGTGATCGCGCGGGCGTTCCAGGTCGGGCACCGAATTGAGCAGGCCAAGCGTGTAGGGGTGTTGCGCGTTGCGCAGCTCGCTGGCCTTGCAGGTCTCGACGATGCGGCCGGCATACATGATGACGATGCGGTCGCAGAACTTGGCCACCAGGTTCAAATCGTGACTGATGAACATCAGCCCCATGCCCCGGTCGCGCACCAGCTTGTCGATGATGTCGAGCACCTGAAGCTGCACCGACACATCCAGCGCCGAGGTGGGTTCATCGGCGATAAGAATCTCGGGGTTGGGCAGCAGCATCATGGCAATCATGATCCGCTGGCCCATGCCGCCCGACACCTCGTGCGGATACAGGTCGATGACCCGCTGGGGATCGCGGATCGCCACTTCGTCAAGCACCTCCAGGGCGCGCTTGTGCGCCTGGCTGCGCGACACGTTTTCATGCGCGCGCAGCGCCTCGACCAGTTGCTGACCCACCGTCATCACCGGGTTGAGCGAGAATTTCGGGTCCTGCATGATCATCGACACCCGCCCGCCGCGCAGCTTGCGCATGCCCTTTTCCGGCAGCGACAGGATGTCTTCGCCATGCACGTTCAGCCTGTCGGCCTCGATGAACCCCGGGGGCCGGATCAGACGCAGCACGGCGCGGCCGGTCATCGACTTTCCGGATCCGCTTTCGCCAACGATGCCAAGCCGTTCCTTGCCCAGGGTAAAGGAGATCCCCCGCACAGCGTCGAAGACACCTGTGCGGGTGCGGAACTTCACCCAGAGGTTTTCCACGTCGAGAAGCGGCGCGTCGGTCATGAATTGTCCTCTTTCGGGTCAAGCACGTCGCGCATCCCGTCGCCCAGCAGGTTGAAAGCCAGGCTGATGGCAAAGATCGCGATGCCGGGGATCGTGGCGACCCACCAGTAATCCAGGATGTATTGACGCCCCTCCGAGATCATCGCGCCCCATTCCGGGCTGGGCGGTTGTGCACCGAGGCCCAGAAACCCCAGTCCCGCCGCCGTCAGGATGATGCCCGCCATGTCGAGCGTCACGCGGATCACCAGCGACGAGATGCAGAGCGGCCAGATATGCTTGGTAACAATGCGGAATGGTCCCGCACCCTGAAGCTTGATCGCGTGGATATAGTCGGAATTGCGGATGGTCAGCGTTTCGGCCCGCGCGATCCGCGCATAGGGCGGCCACGCGGTGAGCGAGATCGCAAGCACCGCGTTTTCAATCCCCGCGCCAAGGGCCGCCACGAAGGCCAGCGCCAGGATGAGGCGTGGAAAGGCCAGGAAGATGTCGGTGACCCGCATCAGCACAACGTCGATCCAGCCGCCCGCGTAGCCGGACACCGTGCCCACGATCAGGCCGACGAGGGGTGCCACCATGATTACGAGCAGGACGATGTAGATCGAGATCCGCGCGCCATAAAGCAGCCGGGAATAGATGTCCCGCCCCAGGCTGTCGGTGCCGAAGAGGTGCCCATCTTCGCCAGGCGGCAGCAGCCGTTGTCCCAGATCCTGTGCAAAAGGATCATGCGTTGCCAGAAACGGTGCAAAGATTGCGCACAGGATCAGGAACGCCAGCACGAACAGGCCCATCATGGCCAGCGTATTGGATCGCAGCGTCAGCCACCCCTTGTACCAGGATGCGTATTTCGCCTGTCGCCGGGAGGTCGGTTCTTCGCTGAGAAGCCAGTCGCGCAAACCTTGCGAAGTGCTCATTTGGACCTCGGATCTAAGAAGCGGTAGAGCAGGTCGGAGAAGATGTTGATCCCCACGAAGATCGTGCCGATCACGATCGTGCCGCCCAGCACGGAATTCATGTCATTCGCCAGCAGCGACGTGGTGATGTATTGCCCCAGACCGGGCCAGGCAAAGATGATCTCGGTCAGGACGGACCCTTCCAGAAGGTTGGCATAGGCCAGCGCGATGACCGTCACCAGCTGGATGCGGATGTTGCGGAAGGCATGACCCCAGACCACCTGCCACTCGCTGAGCCCCTTGACCCGCGCGGTGGTGACGTATTCCGACCCAAGCTGTTCGAGCATGAAGGACCGCGTCATGCGGCTGATATAGGCAAGGCTGTAATAGCCCAGCAGGGACGCGGGCAGGATGATGTGCGAGAACGCGTTGCGGAACACGGCCCATTCACCGCGCAGCGCGCTGTCGACCAGGATCAGGCCGGTGATGGGTTCGACAATGCCTTGATAGAAGATGCCCAAGCGCCCCGGACCGGCCACCCAGCCAAGGATGCCGTAGAAGATCAGCAACCCCACAAGGCCCAGCCAGAAGATCGGCATGGAATAGCCGATCAGGCCGACGAACCGCGCGAGCTGGTCGATCCAGCTGCCTTGGCGGACGGCGGCGATCACACCCAGAGGAACGCCCAGAACGACGCCGAACAAGGTGCCAAGCGTTGCCAGTTCCAGCGTTGCCGGGAACACGCGGGCGATGTCGGTCGTGACCTCCTGCCCGGTTCGGATGGACGTGCCGAAATCGCCCTTGAGCACGTCGGTGACATAGATCCAGAACTGCACCAGCAAGGGCTGATCCAGCCCGAGATCCCGGAAGGTCTGCTCGTATTGGGCCTGTGTCGCGCGTTCGCCGATCACGGCCAGAACCGGGTCGATCGGCATCACGCGGCCGATCATGAAGGTGACAAAAAGCAGGCCCAGGATCGTGAAGGCCACGGTCGCGGAGGTGGCCAGGGATTTCCTGACCCAGATAGGGACGGGCGGCCGCAGCCGCCCGCCTGTCTGATTGACGTTCTGATCCGCCATTTACTTGGTGATCACCCAATAGGACACGGCCGTGGTTGCGCCACCCGCGACGAAGTTCTCGACACTCGACTGCATGCCGTTCTGTTCGATCTGCTGGAACATCACGCCGAACGGGCTGATCTGCTGATGCTCGCGTTGCAAGTCACGATACATTTCAGCGCGCGTTTCGGTGTCGTTCTCGACCACTGCGGCCAGGGTTTTTTCGCTCATCTCGGGGATGGCCCAAGCGTTACGCCATGCCAGCAGGCCAGTGGCCCCCGCTTCATCCGAATTGTCGGGGTTGAAGGCGAAAGTGCCCGCGTTGGTGTTGGGATCGGGATAATCCGGCCCCCAGGCGCCGAGATAGATATCGTGTTCGCGGGCGCGGTAGCGGTCCAGCGTCTGTGCGCCGGTGCCGACGATCAGTTCGATATCGCAGCCAAGCTGGCCCCATGTGTTCTGAAGCGACTGGGCGATGTCCATGCGTTCCTGCGCATCGCGGACCGAGATCTTGATCGGGCCACAATCGGGATAAGCCGAGTCCGCCAGTGCCGCCTGTGCAGCCTCCATGTCATAGGAGAACGGCGTTTCCTCAAGCGCACCCAGGAAGGTGCGCGGCAGGAATGCCTGATGCACGGTGTACTGCCCCTTGAGGAAGGAATCCGACATGCCTTGGTAATCAGCCGCCAGCTTCAGCGCCTCCAGAACCTTGGGATCGGACAGCATCTCGTTCTTCTGGTTGGCCGCGAAATACATCAGGCGGCCACGCAGTTCGTCGACGATCTTGACGCTGTCGACATCCGACAGGCCCGCCACGTCTTCGGTCGACAGGTTGCGCGCAACGTCGACATCGCCGCGTTCGAGCTGAAGACGCTGGGTCGCGCTTTCCTGAATGTGCTGGACGATCACCCGCTCCATGGCGGGGGTTTCACCGCTGTAATTGGGATTGAGATCCATCAGCACGCTTTCGCTCGGCCGCCATTCGACAACCTTGTAGGGGCCCGAGCCGGCCGTGTTGGTGCGCAGCCAGGCGTTGCCCATGTCGCCATCGGCTTCATTCGCCATCGCGGTTTCCATGTCGACGATGCCGCCGATGGTGGCCGTAAGGCAGTTCAGCACGAAAGAAAGCGCGTAGGGCTTGTCCAGTGTCAGCACCAGCGTGCTGTCATCCGGGGCCACGATGGTCTGTTCGACGTTTTCCGGGGTGAAGCCGAACTGCGTCAGGATGAAGGACGGCGTCTTGTTCAGTGTCACCGCGCGACGCAGAGAGAATTCGGCGTCCTTGGCCGTCACCGGGTTGCCTGAGGCAAAAGTGTGCCCCTCGGCCATCGTGAAGGTGATGGTCATGCCATCGTCGGAGATTTCCCAGCTTTCGGCCAGTTGCGGCTGAAAACCGGCATCAAGGTCGAGCGGATCGAAGTTGACCAGCTTCTGGTAGACATTCCGGCTGACATCGGCGCCGGCGAATTCAAAGCTTTCGGCCGGATCGAAGGTCTTGATGTCGTCGATCCGGTTCGCGATGACCAGCATGTTCGGCGGTGTCTGGGCAACGCTCGGCGCGGCCACGCCTACGGCCAGAAGCGACGCAACCGCAGCTGCAACAAAGGGTGATTTCATGGTGTAAGTCCCCGTTCCAATTATTGTTCGCCCCACGTTTTCCGCAGGACCCTTAGCCAATTCCCATGTGTGATCTTAGTCATAAGACCATCGTCCACGCCATGAGACCGCAATGCAGTGAGCAGGTTGGGCAGGCCCGCACAATCCCCGATCCGATCAGGAACAAGCGCACCGTCGAAATCGGACCCAAGGCCGACACGATCCTCGCCAAGGCTGCTGATAAGATCGTCAAAGTGTCGGAGCATGATGTCAAGCTCAAACTCGGACTCCATCCGCCCGTCGGGCCGCAAAAAGGCGCTGGCAAAGTTGATGCCCACCATTCCATCGCTGTCGCGGATCATCGCCAGTTGGCGGTCGGTCACGTTGCGCGAATGCGGGCACACCGCCCAGGCGTTGGAATGCGTTGCCACCAGTGGCGCATCGGTGATCCGGGCCACGTCCTCGACGCCCTTGGCATTGAGGTGCGACAGGTCCACGAGGATTTTCAGTCGATTGCATTCGCGGACCAGCGCCTTGCCGTCTTCCGTCAGGCCCGGCCCCGTGTCGGGATCGGACGGGTAGCGGAACGGCACGCCGTGGCCCCAGACGGTGTCGCGGCTCCAGACCGGCCCAAGCGACCGCAGCCCGCGGGCATGCCACGCGTTGAGCTTTTCGAAGTCGCGGTCGATCGCCTCGGCACCCTCGATATGCAGGACGGCGGCCATTTCCTCGGCCGCCAGCGCCGCTTCGATCTCTTGCGCGGTGCGGCAGATGCGGATGGCGCCAGCAGCCTCCAGGGCGTCCATCGCGTCAAGGCCGCGTTCGGTCCAGTCCGTCGCCTCGGCCTCGGTCACGCGGGTCGGCAAGGCAATGTCGTAAGGCGGGTTGCGCATTTCGTCATGGCGCACGGCCTTGTCATCAGGGCTGGGCACGAAAATCGCGAACATGCCGCCACCCAAGCCGCCTTTCTGCGCACGCGGCTTGTCGATATGCCCATCTGACAGCCCCGACGCAACGGCGTCAGCGGTCACGTGCCCGCGCAGAATGCGTAAAACCAGGTCATTGTGGCCGTCAAAGACGGGAAAGTCGGTCATGGTATCTCCAGTTTCTCTTGGTCACAGAAACACAGGGCAACACAGGCGGCAAAACAATTGACCAGCCCCCGCGTCTGGGCGCCGATCAGCACGTTGCCCTACCACAGGCGGGTCTCATCCGGGGCGTCGGGCGGGTCCCGCGCAGACATACGACCAAGTCGAACCAGACCGCAATGGCAATTCCGGCCAACCGTCATGTCAAGCGAGACGCGCGTCGCTACCGGCCAAAACCTGAAGCTGGCAACCATGGCCTTTACATGCCAAAGCATTGCATCCGGCAACATCGCTTTCACCGGCCGGGCGGTATTCATCCGGGCCTTTGATTCGCGGTTCCCTCGCGGCTGCTTTGAAAACCACGCTGCAAGCAGAGACCTGCACAGGCATTTATGTTGAAGACCCTGTCGCAGATGCGCATAGAGGGGCTGATCGAGAAACCCCACGGAACGACACGGAGGCTGCATGCCCGACGACCACGCCCTCACACCGCAAGACGCGCCTGTTCGCGCGCGCGCAAAGGACAAGGCCACGCCCCTTTCTGCGAAGACCCCGGCTTGCCCGCAGCTTGACCTTGTCCTGTCGGCCAACCCGCGTTTGCGAAGCGGCGAGGTTCAGTGATGCAGATGCGCAAGCTGGGGCCCGATGGGCCGGAAGTTTCGGCCATCGGCGTGGGTGCGATGTCCTTTACCGCCTTCTACGGTGACGTGGCCGAAACCGACTGCCACGCCACGCTGGATGCTGCCATCGAGTGCGGGATCACCCATCTGGACACGTCAAATGTCTATGGCATGGGGCGCTCGGAAGAGATCATCGGCGCGCATCTTGACCGCTATCGCGCCAAGGGCGCCCTGCCCTTCCGGATCGCCACCAAGGCCGGGATCGTGCGAGGCCGTGACTCCGGCCCCCGCAAGTTCGACAACAGCGCGCCACACCTCGAGCAGGAACTCGACAAGAGCCTCAAGCGCCTTGGCCTCGAACAGGTGGAACTGTTCTACGTGCATCGGCGCGACCCCGATATCGAGATCGAGGACGTGACGGAAAGCCTCGCGCGGCTGGTGCAAAAGGGCAAAATCGCCCGTTTCGGGTTTTCCGAGATCGCGCCCACATCGCTGCGCCGGGCGGCAGCGGTGCACCCGGTGGCCGCTGTGCAGTCGGAATATTCGCTGCAAACCCGCCTGCCCGACCTGGGCCTTGTGCAGACCTGCGCCGAATTGGGCACCGCGCTGGTGGCGTTTTCGCCCGTCGGGCGCGGGCTTCTGACCGACCGCCCGCCGACGCCGGAAAGCATCGCGCGTTCGGCCTTTCTGTCGGACAATCCGCGGTTCACCGGCAAGAATCTGATGCGCAACCGGCGCGCAAGCGACGCGCTGCGCGAAATTGCGACCGACATGGGCCAGCCAACTGCCGCGCTTGCCATCGCCTGGCTGCTGCAGCAGGGTGATCGCGTGATCCCGATCCCCGGCACGCACAGCCCGCAGCACCTGCGCGACCTCGCGGCGGGAACCGCGCTTGATCTGACACCCGACATCCTTGCGGAAATCGACCGCCGCCTGCCCGTCGGATGGGCGCATGGAGATCGCTATTCAGTGGCTCAGAACAACGGACCGGAGAAATATTGCTGAAAATACGAAAAGGGTCGACGGCAAGACCGAGGAACTGACGGCGGTGGTGTCTGCGGCCTGAGCGATATGCCGTGCCCCGCCACTGTCGGTGCCAAGGGGTCTCTGTCCGCGCGCGCGCGCGCCACATCCCCATCCGCTCGTTGTCTGTTTCGATCATAAGCCGTGTCTCTGTCCGCACGCGCGCGCGCCACATCCCACCATTGATGACATGAAACGCGCGACGGAGACGCGTCTCTGTCCGCACGCGCGCGCCACATCCCAGGTCTACGGCGTCATGTCTCCCAACCCGTGCATGTCTCCCAACCCGTGCTGGATCGGCCGAGGCCAGAGCGCCGGCGGGGACTATCCCCTGATCGGCGAGAGCGCGCAAGCGCCGCGTCGGGAAAACGTCATTCGGAGACCACGAGAGGCTGTTCGACCAGCAGGCGCTGATCATCCCCGGCGTGATAGCGCAGCAGGTAGCGGCCCGGCGTCTCGGGGGCGGTGCGGGTGAGCGTGCCTTCGTCGCCATCGACCGAATTCTTCATGCGGGCATAGCGCGACACGATATCGTCGGGGGCGCGGCCCTCTTCGACGATCACGACATAGCCGGAGACACCCCCGGCGATCGACACCTCGAACTTTGCCTCGGCATCTACCGCAGTCGGCACCTCCATGCGGGTATTTGCGGCAAGGACGGTCAGCGGATGGCGCGCCGCGATGGTGTTGTCGCGAACCAGATGGTAACGCAGTTCGTACTCTCCGGAGTCGGAGGGAGCCGTATATTCATAGGTGCCATCGCCGCCCACGCGGTTGCCCATGCGCTGATAGCGGCTGGCCTCTTCCGGGCTGCCGTCGCGGGCGATCAGCAGGTAATCCTTGTCGCTGTCCCCGCCTTCGACCGTGACTTCAAAGGTCGCCCCGGCGGTGACTTCGAAAGGCGCGGCAAGGTCCACCTCGACCGCGGGCGCGGCCAAGGCCACGTCGGTCAACGCGGCGGCCAACTCGGCGCCGGACTGCGTGGTGAAAAGCTGCCCACCGGTCTGATCGGGGATACAGGACAGTGTCTCGACCGCCTCGGCCTCCATCGCGAAGCCGACGACGTGGGCGCGCAGATCGATCCCCTCGGCGGCGAACTCCGCCGCCAGCGCGCAGGGGTCGCCACCACAGTTTTCCAGCCCGTCGGTGATCAGGATGATATCCGCAGCCTCCGCGGTGCGCGGGACCAGGTCGCGGGCCTGTGCCATCGCGTCGGTCAGGGGCGTCTTGCCCTTGGGGTCCAGGGTGCGGATGGTCGCCGCGAGGTCGCCCGCCGCATGCGGCGCGACGGGCAGCACCGTCTCGATATCGCCGCAATCGCCGCGCCGCGTGTGGCCATAGCTCACCACGCCGATGACGCCCTGCGCATCGCGGTCGGCTGCGAAATCATCCATCACGTCGCGGGCGATCTCGATGCGGGATTTGCCATTCTCAAACTGCGCCCACATTGACCCCGAGGCGTCGAACACGATCACGCTTGCCGTTTCGGCGTGCGATTTGGTCACGACCAGGGCCGACAGGACCGCGGTTGTCAGCATTATGTATCGGGGATTTGCCATTGTTTTATCCTCGTCCTGTTGACGGGCTTGCATTTTTGAAACTCGGGGCCTGCCGGTTGATCCACAGTCGGTCGGATCATGTTGCCCGGGCGGCCGCCGGTTGCGGGTCCGGGTCCGTCACCGACACGGCCTTTTCCTTGAGCTTGCGGAACTTCGCCGACAGGCTGTCGAGCCGCTGTTCCCATGCCGGGTCAGGGGTCTGGCCCTCGATGGTGCGGAAATAGACCTGCATCATGCAGGCGATCGCGAAAGGCTCCAGCAGTGCGACCTTCACGCTCCAGGCCAGGAGAAGCGCAAAGACCATGCCGCCTGCGGACCATGCGCCGGGGATCAGGTAGACGGCCAGCCCCGCCGGCGCCAGCATGATCAGGAACACCACGAACGACAGCCCATAGACAATGAGCGCAAGCCAAGCGGCATTCTTCAGCATGACCTTGTAATTCTGCCCGTACAGTACCAGTCCCTCGCGGGCCGACTGCCAGGCGTTGTCGGATCCGGTGCGTATGGCATAGGCCAGGATCACCTCGTCGATGAAGCCGACGGCGATCTTCAGAAAGGCCTGCACGACGGACACGATCTGACGCGCGCCGGGAACGGGAATGATGCTCATCATGCCGCGCAACAGACCCGTGATCGCCTTCAGAACGCCCTTGATCAACTGGTCGACCGCAAAGAGCGTGCTGGTCTGGCCAAAGCGTGCCGTCACTTCCGCGCGGGCATGGGAAATCTGCGACCGGCCCTGAGACAGCGTCTTGCCGTCGATCAGGTCGACCAGCACAGCCACATGGCCCGCTTTCACCACATAAAGCAGGTATTCGCGCAGAAGATACATGACCGCCGCAGTGATGCCGAAGCCCGCGACCCCACCCCAGAGCGTGGCCGCCGCCCGAAAGTCTTCGTCGCCAAAGCCGCCAACACCCCAGCCAACCCCCGCGCCGACACCGGTCATCAGCATGTAGGCAACAGCCGCGCCGAAATAGACCGCCATGCGGAACACGATGAACGGCGCGGTTCGCGCCATCATGGCCATCGCCTGCCTAGCCGAGAAATCCCACATGCGCGCATCTTTCCATGAAATGACTGAGGTGGTTGACAGATAACCTGCCACGCGCTGTGCTGTCCCCGTTCGGATGAACGGGGGACCCTGCCCATCGGGTGTGGTAAGATCGCGGCATAGAGGCGAATAGAGCGCCCGACATGCAGGACGTTAAAGAATGACACTCTCGGCAAGCCAGACCGCAGGGCAAAGCCTGATCCTTTGCGTCGAGGATGAACCGAACCTGCGCGCCGATATTGTCGAGGAACTCTGCGCGGCCGGACACGACGCCATCGCGGCCTCGAATGGGCATGAAGCGCTCGCCTGTGTTCGATCCACGCGGCCGGACATGGTTCTGTGCGATATCACCATGCCGGGGATGGACGGTCTCGAGCTGCTTGCCCACATGCGCGCGCCGGACAAAGACCTGGCGGACATTCCCGTCGTTTTCCTGACAGCTCGGGACACCCGCGAGGACCTTCTCGAGGGCAAGCGATCCGGCGCGGAGGATTATCTCTTCAAGCCTGTTGATTTCGAACTCATGCTTGCCAGCGTGGACGCGCGTCTTGCCCATGCGCGCCGCCGCGCCGCCCGCGATGCACATGAAGACAACGCGCGTGGCCTTGACGGACTGCATGGGGATCAGATCAAGCTGGCATTGCTTGACCGGCTGAGTATCGGTGTCCTGCTTGTCGACCCCGACGGGCAAATCGCCTTTTCCAACGATCAGGCCCGCGCGCTGTCGGCCCGGACCGGTGCCTTTTCCCTCGATGATCGCCTGCCCATGGCATCCACCAACCTGACGGCGCAACTGCGCAAGATCATCAGCAGCGTCGCCCATGCCGCCGCGCGCAACGATGACATCATGCGCGGCATGACGGTGCCCTGCATGACCGGCGCGGCCACGGAGCTGTCGCTGATCTGCGTGCCCGTCGAGGCCGGCACGCGGCAATCGGGCGTCGCGGTTTTCGTCTCTGACCCGTCGCATCCCGTCACTTGCCCGTCCGACGCGCTGACCTGTCTTTTCGGCCTGACACCGACAGAGGCCCAGGTGACGCAGGCGCTTGTGGGCGGACGTCAGCGGGCCGAAGTGGCGCGCGACCTGGGAATAAGCCAGACAACCGTTGCCTTCCACTTGCGCAACATCTTTGAAAAGACGGGCACCAATCGTCAGGCCGAACTTCTTGGCCGCGTCATGCGGGCCTTTGCCGCCATAGGCTAGATCTCGCAGGCCGGGGCGCGGTGCCGTCTCGTTCGGGTCGGGATTTGCGCGACACTTGCGGCAATGGTCCTCCAGCCAGACGTCACAGCGGCACATCAAGCACAAAGGTCGATCCGACGCCCGGGCTGCTCTGTGCCCGGATATCACCGCCCATGAGGCGCGCCAGTTGCCGTGACAGGTGAAGCCCCATCCCCGAGCCGGCGATTTGCGTTGTGTAGCTCGTGCGAAAAAACGGCTCGAACACCATGGGCATTTCCGCCAGCGGTATGCCGGTCCCCCTGTCCTTAACCGAGATCAGAAGCCGCCCCGCGCTGGCCTCGGCCTGCATCGCGACGGGTTCATTCGGCGGCGAATAGGCAAGAGCGTTGGCCAGCAGGTTGTCGAGGATCTGTTGCAGCAAGACTGGATCGGCGACCAGCATGGCCGGGACGCTTTCACCGATTTCGAGATGGATCGTCCGCTCGGGATGGGCGTCAAGCTGGCTGCGGCGCGCCGTGTCGAGTTCCTTGCAGACGTCGCATGTTGTCGGCTGCATGTCGATCTGGCCGGCATCCAGACGCACGGATTCGCGAGTGGCGCGCATCAGGTCGGTCAATTGTGCCACGGATCCGCGCACGCGGCGCGCGCGCTGCTGGATCTCATCGCGGGTCATCGCTGCGCCCTTGCGCAAGATGCGCTGCATCGATGAATCGATTGCAGCAAGCGGCGTCTGGAACTGATGCGCCACCAGGGCCACGAACCCCCGGTAGGCCTCGCGCATCTCGCGCTCGCGCGTCAGCGAGACCTGCGCCCGGTATTCCGCCTGCAAAGAGCTGAGCATCCGCCAAGAGATCAGCGTGCCGATCGCGACGATGGCGGTGATCGCCCCGATCACCTGCAAGATCGCGCCATGCTGACGATCCAACAGCCCGCCGATCTGTTCCAGCTGCGTGACCATCGCCGCATTGGCCGCGCGCCCGGTAGCCCTTGCATAGCTGTCGAGCAGAACCTGCAACGTCCCGTCTGTCTGCGCGCTGGCGTCCAGAAACGCCGTCTCTTGAGAGCGGATGTCATCGGCGATGCGTTCAATCTCCGCGCGTTGGCCGAGCGTTTCAAGATATCTCGCTTGCGGTCCGGCCTCGAGCAATGCCATGCGGCTGTGCAGCACGTTGTAGCGCAAGCGCAAACTGTCGTCGCCGACCTCGCCATGCCGGGCCCGGCCAAGCGCCGCGTCCAGCTGGTAAGCCGCGACTTGCGCCTGTGAAATCGTCCAGAGCATGTTGTCGGTTGCCGTACCGCGCAGGTCGGCCTCCTGATCCAGCAGACGCCACAGGGCGAAGACAAGAAGCCCGGCAAAGAGCACCACTCCGATCATGCTGAGGGGATAGGCCAGAAGCCCGCGTCGGCCCGTCATTGGATCTCGAGATGGGTCAACTGCCAGACCCAGCGATAATCATAGCGCAGGTCCTGCAGTTCGGCGTGGTCGTCGCGCGGGTAAACGATCCATAGCGGCCCCTTGTCCCATGGCTCCAGCCGCGCGCCATCCATATGCGTGGCCACGATCACGTCGAACTGCCGGAAATCCTCCCGCGGGATCTCGATCTCGTAATCGTTGAGGGCGGTGGCAACCACCGTTTCGCCCTCAGCGCCCAACAGGTCCAACAGGTCACGCATGTAAAAGCCGGTGAAGTGGCGCACCCCGTCTGTCACGACTGTCCTGGTCTCCAGCGTCGCGCGCGGAAGCGCTGCAAGCATCTCGCGATCAAGGGCTGCGCCACCATCGGTGTTATGGCGCGCGATACCGCCATCGACCCGCAGCAAGACCTCGCCCGAGGGCACAGGAAGATCACCCTCCGCCGCCGAGGCCCCTGTTGAAGCCCACACAAGCCACGCCGCCATGAACACCCGCGCCGCAACGGATTTGGTAAGGGAACATGCAGTCGCTTGCGTGGGTTGATCCATGGCGCGGGTCCTTTTCAGCGGCCGGTTGGGTTTCTTTGCATCCTTGCCTTCCAGATGGATTGAACCAGAGCATAATTTGTCAACCAGGGAAATGAAGCACGGTCACCGAGCATCTTGCACGTTCTCGGGGTCGGGCGTGGCCCGCCCGGAGGTGATGCCGGCGATATTGATCAAAATGATCCCGAACACGATGCCGAAGCGCGCCTGCATGCGCCAACCAAACCAAGGGGGTGTGGCGGCGCGATTTGTTTGCGACACCGCAGTTCTTGGCGTCTCCTCCAATCGCACTCCGGGGCTTGGAAATTCCGTCGCAAACCTGGCTATTTGGGTGGTAGGTTTTCGGTGATATTTGGTATATCACTTTGAAACACCTGCCACGGCGCGCTTGGAACTGCGTGGAAATCTGGCCCTGCGCAGCGTTGGACACGGAACAAATTGGACCACCGATATGACCACCATTCAACTGTCAGACGACGACAATGTAGTCACCGCCATCAAACCGCTTGATGTCGGATCAGAGGGCGCGAGCCAGCTTATTCCCCGCGGGCACAAGATGGCCATTGCCGATATTGCCAAGGGGCAGCCGGTGCGCAAATACGCGCAGATCATCGGCTACGCGGCCGAGGATATCGCCAAGGGCGCGCATGTGCATACGCATAACCTTGAATTCAGGGGGGTGGATACGGACTACACGTTCTCCACCAACCTGCGCCCCGCGCCCACGCCTGGGCAGCAGGACTACTTCATGGGGTACAAGCGGGAGTCCGGGCGCTTCGGCACGCGCAACTATATCGCCGTTCTCACCTCGGTGAATTGTTCCGCCACCGCGGCCCGGATGATTGCCGCGCATTTCACGCCGGAGCGGTTGGTGGACTATCCGAACGTCGACGGTGTTGTCGCCTTCGTGCACGGCACGGGGTGCGGCATGGCTGGCTCTGGCGACGGGTTCGAGGCCCTGCAACGGGTCATGTGGGGATATGCGAAGAACCCCAATGTCGGCGGCGTGCTGATGGCGGGCCTCGGCTGTGAAATGAACCAGATTGACTGGCTGATCGAGGCTTATGGCCTGACCCCCGGTCCATTGTTCCAGCGCATGAATATCCAGGATGTCGGGGGGTTGCAGAAAACCATCGACCTCGGCATCCAGAAAATCGAAGCCATGTTGCCGGTCGTCAATGGCGTCACCCGCGAGCAGGCGCCCGCCTCGGAATTGATGGTGGCCCTGCAATGCGGCGGATCCGATGCCTGGTCCGGGGTCACGGCCAACCCGGCCGTGGGCCATGCCTGCGATCTGTTGGTGGCACAGGGCGGCACCGGGGTTCTGGCCGAAACACCCGAGATATACGGCGCAGAGCATTTGCTGACGGCACGCGCCGCCGACACCGCGACAGGCCAGCGCCTGCTGGACCTGATCGCGTGGTGGGAGGACTACACCGCCCGCAACAATGGCAGCATGGACAACAACCCCTCCCCCGGCAACAAGACGGGTGGCTTGACGACGATCCTGGAAAAATCGCTTGGCGCGGCGGCCAAGGGTGGCACGACGCCATTGACCGGCGTTTACAAATACGCCGAGCCAGTGACCGCCAAGGGGTTCACCTTCATGGACAGCCCCGGCTACGATCCGGTTTCGGTGACAGGGCAGATCGCCAGCGGATGCACCCTGGTCTGTTTCACAACCGGGCGCGGGTCGGCCTTTGGCGCGAAACCAAGCCCGTCGATGAAGGTCGCCACCAATACCGAGATGTACCAGCGCATGCCGGACGACATGGATGTCAACGCGGGCACGGTCATTTCGGACGGAAAATCGGTCGAAGAGGTGGGGCGCGAAATCTACCGGATGTGGCTGGCAATGGCCTCTGGCGCGCCGTCAAAATCCGAATTGCAAGGTCTTGGCGATTCCGAATTCGTGCCCTGGCAAATCGGCGCCACCATGTGACCGGACCGGCACGGACAGGGACACCAAGGGAGGACATCAAATGAAGATCGGGTTTATCGGCTTGGGCCTCATGGGCCGGGCCATGGTCGAATGTTTGCAAAACGCGGGATACGACGTTTGCGTGTTGGGCAACCGCGACCGCAGCGGTATCGAACAGGCATTGGCGCGCGGGGCCACCGAGGCCGCCAACGCGGGCGCGCTGACGGACTCTTCGGATATCGTCATGTTGTGCGTTGGCACCTCCGAGCATGTGGAGGCCAATGTCTATGGTGAAAACGGTATCCTTTCCGGGGTGCGTGCAGGTCAGGTGGTGATCGATTTCGGAACCTCCCTGCCCGCATCGACACTCCAGATCGGGGATGATCTCGCGACAAAAGGCGCAGCCTATCTCGCCGCGCCGCTGGGGCGGACGCCGGCGCACGCCGCAAAGGGGATGCTCAACCTGATGTGCTCCGGCGACCGTGCCGCCTTCGACCGGGTGAAGCCGGTGCTCGACGTTCTGGGGGAAAACGTCTTCCACCTTGGCGCATTGCCCAACGGCCATACGATCAAGCTGATAAACAACTACTTCGGCATGACCGTGGCCTGCGCGATGTCCGAAGCCTTTGCCACCGCCGATGCCGCGGGGATCGACAGGCAGACCCTGTTCGAGGTCATGGCCGCCGGTCCCTTGCGATCGGGCATGATGGAATTCGTTCGAAACTACGCCGTGGAGGGCGAGCAGAGCCTTGCCTTCTCGATTGCGAACGCGTCCAAGGACGTTGGCTATTACCGGCAGATGACACGTGATTTGGGGCTCGACAGCCGCATGTCGGGTTGCGCCGACGACGTCCTGCAAAGCGCCAGGGAAGATGGTGACGGCGACAGGATGGTGTCGGAAATGGTCGATTGGATGAGCAAGAACATGAGGACATCATGACACAAAGACTTTCTGGCAAACGTGCCTTCGTGACTGCTGCCGGCCAGGGGATCGGGCGGGCCAGCGTCGAAGCCCTGACCGCCGCCGGTGCCAAGGTCGTGGCGACCGATCTGCGCGCCGACCTTCTGGAGGGCATCGCCTGCGATGACTCATTTGCCCTTGATGTACTGGACAGGGCCGCCTTGCAGCACGCTGTTCAAAGCGCCGCGCCCGACATCCTTGTCAATTGCGCGGGCCATGTGCACGGCGGCAGCGTTCTGGATGTGAGCGACGACGATTTTGCCGATGCGATGCACCTCAACGTGCGGGCGCATCTGCATGCGATCCAGGCGGCGTTGCCGGGAATGCTCGACAAGGGGCGCGGGGCCATCGTGAATATCGCGTCGGTCGCATCCAGTGTCCGGGGACTGCCGAACCGCTGTATCTATGGCACGTCCAAGGCCGCGCTGATCGGTCTGACCAAATCGGTCGCGGCGGATTTCGTCAGCAAGGGTATCACCTGCAACGCCATCGCGCCAGGAACAGTGGACAGCCCCTCTCTGCATGAAAGGCTCCGGGCGACGGGCGATTACGAAAGCGCCATGTCAGCCTTTGTCGCGCGGCAGCCAATGGGACGCATCGGAACCGCGCAGGAGATCGCGGATCTTGTCGTGTACTTGTCCGGCGACGACACCTGCTACCTGACCGGCCAGTGTATCAGCATCGACGGCGGCATGACGATCTGAAGCCGGGCCCCGCCACGGCGGGGCCATACATCGCGGCGGGAGGCTCAATTTACCGGGGTCATCAAAGGCGCGCCGGCAAGGAAAGCGCCGATATTGTCGCGTTGCAGCTTCGCCATCGCCGCGCGGGTCTCGACCGTCCCCGACCCCGTGTGCGGCTGGATTACCACGTTGTCCAGAGCGTAGAAGCGTGGGTCGATTTTTGGTTCGTTGCAAAAGACATCCAGCGCCGCGCCCGCGATCCTGCCGGTTTCCAGCGCCTCGAGCAAGGCTGCTTCCTCTACTGTCGACCCGCGCGATATATTGACAAGGATGCCATGCGGTCCCAAGGCTTGGATCACGTCGCGAGACACGAAGGCTTCTGTCTCCGGCCCGCCGACCAGGGCCACGACCAGGTAATCTACACGCCCGGCCAAGGCCACCGGATCAGGGTGATAGGTCCAGCCAGGCGTGTCTTTCTCGGTGCGCGACCAGTAGTGCACCTCCATCTTGAACGCCGCCAAACGCTCTGCGATGTCGCGACCGATCCGGCCCAGGCCGACGATCCCGACGCGGCCGCCGCTGACCTTGCGGGTCAACCGATATTCACCCCGCTCCGCCCATTTGCCCGAACGCGCCCAGCGGCTGGCCCGCTCCATTTCGCGCGCCTGCATGATCAGCATGGCAACGGCAAGATCGGCCACATCGTCGTTCAGGACATCCGGCGTGTTCGTCACCTTGACCCCGCGTGCCGTCGCTGTTGCAACGTCGATCGAATCATACCCGACGCCGTAATTTGCAACGAGGCCAAGCTGGGGCAAATGGCCCATCTCTGCGGCTCCGAATGCACTGTGTCCCTTGTAGGCAACGGTGGTGACCAGGTCGCGGTGTTGAGCATCCAGACCCGCAATCGCGCCCGGATGGTCAAGGAAAACCGGATCGAATGCCGTGGCCAAGCCCTGTTTTTCTGCGTCGTTGTAAGGTCCGATCGCGAGCGTTCGTGTCATGCGTCACCTGTCCTGCGCCAGTCATGAAATCTGGCGAAAGGTGCGCGGTGATTCGGGGCGTGTCAACGCTGATAGATGCGCCGGACCCATCCGCCAACTCGCCAATGTCGAGCCAAAGCCCGGAAAAGCCTGTTGAACTTTACACCGTATAGCGGAAGCGGTACCGGGTTGCTCGGTGCGACCGTATTGCGATGCGCGGTGCGACCGCGTCATTTCTGCAAAGCTGGATAGGATAGGTATCATGAAATTTCTGCGCTTTGGCCCCAAGGGCCAGGAAAAACCCGGCGTTCTGGATGCCGATGGCAATATCCGGGACCTGTCCGAGCACGTGACGGATTTCTCGGGCGCTTCCGTTTCGATCGAGGCGCTTGCCGCGTTGAAAGAAATTGACCTCCGGAACCTGCCACTTGTCGAAACGCCCGGTCGCATCGGCAGTTGTCTTGCCTCGGTACCCAATTTCTATTGCATTGGCCTCAACTACGCCAAACACGCCGAGGAAACCGGCGCCCTCCCGCCAACCGAGCCGATCCTGTTTTCCAAGGCCACATCCGCCCTGTCGGGACCGTTCGATCCGGTGATCCTGCCGCGCGGCTCGGTCAAGGGCGATTGGGAAGTGGAACTGGGTGTCGTGATCGGACGCCGCGCGCTCTACGTCTCGGAGGAGGACGCGCTTGACCATGTTGCGGGCTATTGCACCATCAACGACGTGTCCGAACGCGCCTTCCAGATCGAAAAGGGCGGGCAATGGATCAAGGGCAAATCCGCCCCTACCTTTGGTCCGACCGGCCCGTATCTCGTGACCGCCGACGACGTGCCGAACCCGCAGGACCTGCGCGTGTCGCTCACACTCAATGACGAGGTGGTGCAGGATTCCAACACGGATGACATGATCTTCACAGTGCGGGAAATCGTTTCCTACATGAGCCAATTCATGGAGCTGGTTCCCGGCGACATCATCGCGACCGGAACGCCCTCGGGTGTCGGGATGGGCATGAAGCCGCAACGTTTCCTGAAGCCCGGCGACGTGATGGAGATCGAAGTCGAAGGTCTGGGCCGTCAGCGGCAGGTTGCCGAAGCAGCCAAGTAGGCCCAAGCGCATCCCGAACGGATGACGTGATCCCGGTCATCCAGCCAAGCCCCGGAGGTCCGCAGTCGGCGTCCGGGGCTTTTTGCTGCGCCGCCCGATGTGTCGCGCCTCCAACGACCAGCGCATCCGCACACCTGCCGAACGTTCAAAATGGCGAAAATTTTTCTTGTGATATATCGGATATCACCTATCGTCTCCGCATGGAGATAGAGTCGTCATTACCTCGAACCGCCCCCTCGCAAGAGGGCAAGACGCGCCGCAAGCTGTCAGAGCAGGCGCGCGACTGGATACGCGAGCGCATCGTCACGGATGAATTCGCCTTCGGTCGGACATTGCGGGAATCGGATCTGTCGGCGCTTTTGAACATGAGCAAGAGCCCGATCCGCGAGGCATTGCTTGAACTCGCGCAGGAAGGCCTGGTCGTGATGTCGCCGAACCGGTCGGCGCGGGTGATCACCCTCGACACCGCTGATGTCAAGGAACTGGGCTACCTGCGCGACGTGCTTGAAACGCAGGCTGTTCGGCTTGCCATCGCGAAGGACCAGGCCGGGCTGGCGAAAGATCTGGATCGGTCGATACAGTTGGGTGCGGCCGCGCTGGAAAAAAACGATATCGCGGCATTTTCCCGGGCCGATCACGATTTCCACATGGAAATGTTCCGGCGCTGCGGCAACCGCTACCTCGAAAAGTCGTTTGTCACCATCGCGTCGCGGATACAGTCCATTCGCGCGCGCCTGACCGGAGATCGCCGCCGGATCAGCCGCTCCCATGCGACCCATATCGCCATCCTAGAGGCTGTCCGGGCAAATGACGGCGATCTTGCTGCGGAGTTGTTGAGTAAGCATATCCGCAGCAACGTCGAAGATTACAACGCAATGCAATCGGACGCGCCGCTTGAGACGGGACGGCGGCGGGTGATGCTGTCCGAGATGGAGCACTTCTCGCGCCTGGCTCTTGGCAAGGTGAAGGCGGATGCGTCCACCACGGACGCCATCCTGCGCGCGCTCAGCCATGCCTCCCTGCATGGCGTAGACAGCCACGGCTACAGGCTCTTGCCGCACTACCTGAAAGTGCTCGAACATGGCCGGGTGAAAACCAACCCCGAGATCAGGCTTGATACCACATCGGGCGCAGTTGCCCTCCTGGACGCGGATGACGGGCATGGCGCCCGTGCAACCTATGCCGCGGTCGAAGCTGCGGTGGGCATGGCGGGCCAGTCGGGTATCGGTGCAGTTGCGATCCAGAATTCGTCGCATTTTGGCGCGGCCGGCGCTTATGCGCTTGCCATTGCCGAGGCCGGCATGATCGGGCTGTGCGTCTGCAATTCAGACCCTTACGTGCGCCTGCATGGCGGGGCCGAACGGTTCCACGGGACCAACCCGATCGCCTTTGCTGCCAGTACCGGATCGGATGAGCCACCCTGGCTTTTCGACATGGCGACCAGCGCCATTCCCTTCAACAAGGTGCAGCTTGCGCAGGCCCTGGGCAATACCCTGCCGGCGCGCACCGCGTCTGACAGCAACGGAATCGACACCGTCACCCCGGAATTGGCCACGATGCTCGCCCCGTTGGGCGGTGCCTTCGGGTACAAGGGGGCCGGTCTTGCCGGGATCTCGGAAATCCTGTCGGCGGCTTTGTCGGACTCGCCGTTGAGCCGCGAATTGCCGCCAATGATCTCGGACGACCTGACAACACCGCGCCGATTGGGGGCGTTCGTCCTTGCCCTCGACCCGGATGCCTTCGTGGGGCGGGCAACCGCCGAAGCGGTGATCCGCCGCTATCGCGACAGCATTCGCCACTCTGCCACCGCACCGCTGGAGACCGTAATGGCCGCTGGCGACCGCGAATGGGCCGAGGCCGAGCGCCGCCTGGAGGGTGGCCTCGGCCTCGACCAGACGACCGTGACGGCATTGAACGATTTTGCCGCGCGCCAAGACATCCCACTGCTCAGCTGCGAGGAGACTGCCGACTGAGACGTGCGGGTGAACGACGACAAAAAGGGAGGACCTAAAATGACAATTCAACGAAACATGTTAAAGATCACTCTGTCCGCAACCACCGCCTTGGCAATGGCGCTTCCGGCCACCGCCCAAGAGGCAGACCGTGTTCTGAAATGGGCGCATGTCTACGAAGCCAGCGAACCCTATCACACATGTGCGGTCGAAGCGGGCGACAAGCTGGCCGAAGCGACCGACAACCGGCTCGGGATCGAAGTTTTCCCGGCATCCTCGTTGGGCAAGGAAGTCGATATCAACGAAGGCCTGGGCCTTGGCACCGTCGACATGATCTGGACCGGACAGCTGTTTGCCGGGCGCTCCTACGGGCCCATTGCAATCGGCGGCGCGCCGTTCATGTTCCGGGACTATGATCACTGGGAAGCCTATCGCGGCAGTGATCTTTTTGCCGATATGCTCCAGGGCTACAACGACGCAACCGGCAACCACGCCATCACATTGGCCTATTACGGCGCGCGGCATACCACGTCGAACATGCCGATCCAGACACCTGCGGATATGGAGGACATGAAGTTGCGGGTGCCGAACGCGCCGCTTTACATGATGTTCCCGCGTGCGGTTGATGCCAATCCGACCCCGATTGCCTTTGCAGAGGTCTACCTGGCCTTGCAGCAAGGCACCGTCGACGGCCAGGAAAACCCACTGCCCACGATCCAGGCCAAGAAATTCCACGAAGTGCAATCCGACATCAACCTGACGGGCCACATCGTGGATTCCCTGCTTGGCATCGTCGGCGGTCCGACCTGGGGCAGCCTTGATGCCGCAGACCAGGAAACCCTGACAGGCATCATCGAAGATGCCGCGGGCTGTGTGACATCGCAAATCCGCGATGCAGAAGCAGAATTGGCCGACTGGTTCCGCGAGCAAGGCACCAATGTGAACGAGGTCGACATCACGCCGTTCCGCGAGGCCGTGATGGAGATGCACAACGGCGACATGGCAACCTGGGATCAGGATACCTATGACCGCTTGCAAGCGATCGGTGCCGAAGGCTGATCGCCCGGCACAGGTTTGAAGACATGGGGCCGCGCGGATGCGCGCGGCCTCTTTGATGCCCTGACACGCGCTTGCATGAGGTTCCGTCGATGTCGCAGATCCAGGACGAACTCCAAGTCACCAAAATCGACATAGAAGACGAAGACGAGCAGATCGACCTGTCGGATATCTCCGTCGAGGATTACGCTCTGCTGACGGTTTTCTGGGTTCTCGCCTTTGTCGTCTTTCTCCAGTTCTTTACCCGCTACGTCCTGAACAACTCTTTGGGATGGACCGAAGAGATCGCCCGCTTCCTGCTCATCGCGCTGACATTCACCGGCGCGATCATGGCGACGCGCAAGAATTCTCATATCGCGGTCGAATTCCTGTACCGATACGTCCCTCGCACGGTGCGCAGGTTTGCACAATTCGCGATCGATCTCATCGCAGTCGCCTTCTACGCGGGCATGACATACCTGACAATGCAGCTCGCCGGGCGCACCACACAGCTCATGGTGTCCATCGAGGTGCCGAAATCGGCGGTCTACTACTATGTCGCGGTCTGTTTTGCCGCCATGACACTTTACGCGATCTGGAACACCGCGAAGCATATTCGCCTGGGAACCAGCCACCTGATTGATCCCGACGATCATGTCGATATGAAAGGGGTCGATTGATCCGATGACATTCACCATTTTGTTCCTCATCATCGGTGTGCTGCTGGTTTGCGGTGTGCCGGTGGCAATCGCGCTGATCGGCGGATCGGCCCTTTTCATCCTGACGGGCGACGTGCCGCCTTTGATCGTGGCACACCGGGTCATCAACGGGGTGGACAGCTTTCCGCTGCTGGCGGTGCCGTTCTTCATCCTTGCCGGGAACCTGATGAACAGCGCCGGGATCACCGAACGGATTTTCAGCTTTGCGCTTGCGCTCGTCGGGTGGATGCGCGGCGGGCTTGGTCATGTCAACGTGGGTGCGTCGGTGATCTTTGCCGGCATGTCCGGCGCGGCCGTGGCCGATGCCGGCGGGCTTGGCTCCATCGAAATCAAGGCGATGCGTGACGCGGGCTACGAGCCGGGCTTTGCCGTGGGTGTCACCGCGGCGTCGTCGACTATCGGTCCGATCATCCCGCCATCGCTGCCGATGGTGATCTACGGCGTGGTCTCAGGTGCCTCCATCGGACAACTTTTTGCGGCGGGCTTCCTGCCGGGCATGATCATGGCCGCATCGCTCATGCTGATGGTCGCCTATTTCGCCCGGGTGCGAAATTTCAAGCGCGACCAGCCCTTTGCGTGGAAATTGCTGTGGGTGACCTTTACACGGGCGTTCCTGTCACTGCTGACACCGGTCATCATCGTCGGAGGCATTCTGTCGGGTGCCTTCACCCCGACCGAGGCGGCCATCGCGGCCTGCGCCTATGCATTGTTTCTGGGACTTGTCGTCTACCGTACGCTGACACTCAAACGGTTCCTGCGGGTCAGCTTTGACACCATCGAGACCACCGCGGTCGTGCTGTTCGTGGTCGCTGCGGCGTCGATCTTCGCCTGGATCCTGACATCGAACCGGGTGCCTGAAGCAGCGGCAACCGTATTGCTGGCCCTGTCGGATCGACCCTGGGTGATCCTGCTCATGATCAACCTGATCCTGTTGATCGTCGGGTGCTTCATGGAGACCGTGGCCGCAATCACCATTCTTGTTCCCGTGCTTTTGCCGGTTGCAGTCGAACTGGGGATCGACCCGGTACATTTCGGCGTGATCATGGTGCTCAACCTGATGCTGGGACTGCTGACACCACCCGTGGGAATGGTGCTCTACGTCCTGAGCCGTGTGTCCGGTGTGCGGTTCGAACACTGTGTCGTCTCGACTGCACCGTTCCTCATCCCGCTGGTCGCGTGCCTTCTGCTGATGACCTTTGTGCCGGGAATCGCGATGTGGCTGCCGACGCTGATCTACAGGTGACGGGAAAACATGAACCACGCCCCTGTCGGGTCAGGCGATCAGGTCAACATCTGGGTATCCCCGCAGACCGAGATCGCCTGACCCGACACCGCCGCGCCCATGGGGCTGGCAAGGTAAAGCACCTGGTTGGCGATATCCTCGGGTTGGACATAGCGTCCGGTCGAGGTGTAGCGCAGGGCCTCGGCCTCCACCTCTTCAAAACTGCGGCCCTGCCGGTCTGCCTTGGCTTGCAGGACCCGCGTCTGGCGATCTCCGGCAACAACGCCCGGCAGCACCGCGTTGACCCGCACACCGTCCGGCCCAAGCTCGATCGCAAGCGATTTGGTCAGCCCGATCACCCCCCATTTCGCGGCCGCGTAAGGCGTGCGCAACCCGAACCCCAACCGCCCGGCAAGCGAAGACAGATTGACGATCGCGGCATTATCGCTCTGGCGCAGCGCATCCGCCGCCATGCGCACGGTATGAAATTGCGAGGTCAGGCAGACCCTCAGGCAGGCGTCCCAATCGTCGGGGTCGATGTCGTCCACCCGGCCTGTCGGCCCGGCAATGCCCGCGTTGTTCACCAGCGTATCCACCCCCCGGAGCGCGGTGATCGCCGCCGTCATGTAGCAGTCGATCTGCGTTGCATCACCCATATCGGCCTGCATCCCCTCCATGCCCTTGGGCAAATCGCGCAGCGTGGTCACGTCGATGTCACAGACATGCACGCGCGCGCCCTGCGCCACGAACGCCTCGGCAATGGCGCGGCCAATGCCGGCCCCTGCCCCGGTGACAATCACCCGTGCGCCGTTCAATCCAAAGCTCATGATGCGTCCTCCCATCGCGACCGTTCCACCGCCACGTTAGAACGTGGCGGGACAATGCAAAACCTGTAAGGTGATGAAATGACCAAATCACGACCTGTCATCCTGACCTGCGCCATAACCGGGGCGATCCACACGCCGTCCATGTCCGACGCGCTGCCGGTCACGTCCGAACAGATCGCCGCCTCTGCCATCGCGGCCGCACGCGCCGGAGCGTCAATCCTGCACCTGCACGCCCGAGATGACGCGGATGGACGGCCCGTGCAAACACCCGAAGCCTTCGCGCCCATCCTGAAGGCTATCCGCGCGCAATGCGATTGCATCATCAACATCACCACCGGCGGTGCCCCGACCATGAGTGTCGAAGACCGCCTGCGTCCCGCCGCCACCGTGCAGCCGGAGTTGGCATCGCTCAACATGGGATCGATGAATTTCGGGCTTTATCCGATGCTCGACCGCTACCCCGATCTGCAACATGACTGGGAACGGGACTACCTGTCGAACCGCAACATCATTTTCAACAACACCTTCGGTCAGATCGAGGACATCATCACGACACTGTCGGCGCATGACACGCGGTTCGAGTTCGAATGTTATGACACCGCACATCTGTATAACCTGCGGCACTTCCTGGACCGCGGCCTGGTCAAGCCACCGCTTTTCATCCAGACGGTATTCGGCCTGATGGGGGGAATCGGCGCGCACCCGGATGACGTGGCCCACATGAAGCGAACGGCGGACCGGCTGTTCGGATACAATTGGCAATGGTCGGTGCTGGGCGCCGGGCGGCACCAGATGCCCCTTGCCGCGATGGCACTGGCGCAAGGTGGGCATGTGCGCGTCGGGCTGGAGGATTCTCTCTGGGCCGGGCCGGGTGTGCCCGCGACATCGAACGCACAGCAGGTCGAAACCGCCAGAACGCTCATCGAGACATTGGGCATGCAGGTCGCGACACCGGATCAAACACGCGAGATCCTTGGCCTGAAAGGCGCGGATCGCGTCAACATATGACACACAGGGTGGTCATCCAATCGGCTACCGCCCCAGCCACCCGCCATCCACCGGCATGGTGATCCCGGTCACGTAACGCGCGGCGGGCGAGGCAAGGAATGTCACCGCGCCCGCGATATCGTCCGGCCTCGCCCATCTCCCGACGGGAATGCGGTCGAGGATCGCCTGACGCCGCTCCGGGTCCTTGAGCAAATCCTCGGTGTTGTTTGTCTCGACATATCCAGGCGCCACGGAATTGACCGTGATTCCCTTGGGCGACCATTCGTTGGACAAGGTCTGTGTCAGGCCAGCCACGCCGCTTTTCGACGCTGTATAGCTGGGCACACGGATGCCGCCCTGAAACGACAAAAGAGAGGCGATGTTCACGATACTCCCACCCTGCCCTGCGGACAGGCGTGCGCGGGCAAATGCCTGACTCAGGAAGAACACGACCTTTAGGTTGATATCCATCACCGCGTCCCAGTCTTCTTCGGTGAAGTCGATGCTGTCATTGCGGCGAATGATCCCGGCATTGTTCACGAGGATATCGACCGGGCCCTGCGTGGCAAGCGTCTCTTCGAATGCGGCAACCGCGCTGGACGGGCTTGCCAGGTCAGCGCGCAGTTCGACACCCTGTCCACCTTCGGCTGCAATGCCATCGAGGGTTTCTTGCATCGAGGATCGTCCAACCGCGACCACCGCGCTGCCGTGGCGGGCAAGATCAAGGGCAATCGCCTGCCCGATCCCGGTATTTGCGCCGGTCACGAAAGCGCGCGTACCGGTCAAGGAAAATCGGGTCATCTTGTTGTCCTTTCGGGTCGGCGTCGGTTGCAGGCAAGTGTAACCGGACCACCCCGGAGGTGACCAGCCGCTTCGTCGCTTGTCGGCCTGTTTCGTTGACATATCCCAAGCGATACGATTGTGCTGTCGAGGCTCAGCTCAAAACGGACGGATGGTTCATGGTACGTGTCCTTTTCATAGGCGAATGCATGGCAGAACTGGCCCCGGCGTCGACCCCGGGGAGCTACAGCCTGGGGTTTGCAGGGGACACGTTCAATACCGCGTGGTATCTCGCGCAGCTTTGCTCACAGGCGGATGTGTCCTATTTCACCGCGGTCGGGGAGGATGCGATCTCCGGGCAAATGCTGGATATGATGAGCACATCTGGGATCGGCACAGAACATGTGCAGGTCATACCGGGCCGGTCGGTCGGCCTTTACCTGATCACCTTGAACGCCGGAGAACGCAGCTTTTCGTACTGGCGCGGGCAGTCCGCGGCGCGATGTCTCGCGCGGGATGCGGCCGCATTGGGGGCCGCGCAGTCACGGGCAGACATCATCTATTTCTCCGGAATCACGCTTGCGATCCTCGACCGCCAGGACCGGGCGACGCTGCTCGATGGGATCGGAAAAGCGCGGCGTGCCGGCAAAGAGGTGGTGTTTGATCCCAACCTGCGCCCGCGTCTTTGGGACAGCCCCTCAGACATGACCGAAGCGGTGATGCAAGCCGCAGCGGTGAGCACCATGATCCTGCCCTCGTTCGAGGACGAAACCAGCTGGTTTGGGGATGCAGACCCGGCTGCAACCGTGGGACGGTATTGTCAGGCAGGCGCAGACACGGTCGTCGTCAAGAACGGCGCGGCGGATGTGCATTACCGCGATAGCGACGCGCACGGCATAATCGAGGTCGAACCGCTGTCCGATGTGGTGGACACAACCGCTGCGGGGGACAGTTTCAACGCGGCGCTTCTGGCTGGGCAAATGGCGGGATGGTCCCGTAAATTCAGCATAGAGACGGCCAACCGCCTGGCCCGCCACGTCATCCAGGGCAAGGGTGCGCTTGTCCAGATCGACCAGAGCTTGATCGATCGGTTCGCTTGACGCGTATTCAGGCGGACCAAGGTCAATCGAAAGACCGGCTCGCTCGACCCCGTAAGGCAAATGTCCGACGTACCGGTGGCCCCGTTCGCGGCGGGGCTGAAGTTCGACACCGCACCGGTCTGCGCAGTTTTCCAACACCAAAGTGTTGGGTGCTGCTTCGGGATCGATCGTCCGCTGTTAATACCAACCAGACGCGGCGGCGGTCCCCGTTATCGCCTTTTTTCACAAAAGTTCCGTGTCTCGGTACTCTACATTTGAAAAAGCCACTTGCCATTTTGCTGATGGCGTTTGGCCAGACGCCGAACACGGCGACCGCCTGGAAGAAGATGCGCCGTATCCCGAGGCGGGGAAACCCCCGGTACGCCGTTGAAGATCAATGAAATCTCTTCGATGGCTTTGGACCCGAGGGATTGACGGGCCTGAGGCCCAAGAAACAAGCTTTCACACGGGGCCCCATTGGCAACCAATATGTTGTGGTGGTCCAAAAGAACATGCAGGTAAGTCGTCTGCCAAGCCGGGTTGGCAATTGCGATCCCGTTTACGCCAACCAGTTTCTTTGCCGCGACCAACACGTCCTCCACTCCGAACATGCGGCGCGCAATCCGCGAGCGAACGAGGATCCGATGTTGTGGCGACACGAAAAGATCAGCCTTCGGAAGGCCCGGGCCAAGGGAGCCGGAAGGTATCCGGATCGGCCGCAAATTCGGATGTCGGAGAAGTGCAGGTAACGATAGCGATTTTTGCCCCACCCAGCGCACAGCCTGTGCGCCATTGTCGAGCGTTTCAACACATTCACCGACTTTGAGGTTTTCGACCGCAATATCGGACCCGTCGGCGCGCCTGATCATCGTTCCGGCGCAGAAACAAACCACCTTCACATCGTTGTCCTGGGTGGACACCAGCGCCGCGTCGTTTCCGGCAACATCCTTTATCTCTCCGGTTCGGATTTCCTCGAGATCCAGGGGCCCATAGCTGTCTTTGGGAATGATGAAGTGACGCGTTTCGACGCCGTTCGAAACAGTCAGGAAGATCACATCGAGATCGGATTCACTTTGTGGGTTGAAGCTGATGTCGGTTCCATCAGCCGTGGTAAACTGCCCGCTGCTGTCAGGCTCCTGGATCTGGTCTATGCGGTAGGTCTGACCCTCAAGCGTGAAGAGATCCCCCCCGTCGAATTCCCCGTCATCAAATTCCGAAGAAACGGCGCTCTCAACGACACCCAACAGGTTCCCGTTCGCCTGAGAGTAGGTCGTATGTGCACTGATGTCAGTGACTTCGATGAGATCGAAAATTGTCGCCACGGTGCCAGGTCAATCCGCGCGGGCTTAACGCTTCCTTTAAGTGCGAGCATGCGACGCTGCCTGCTGCTGTGCACGACGTGACCGGGGCGCGTTCAAGGTCGGTGAACCACCCCGGTTTCACCGCAGAAGGGCCTGGACCCGGGGATTCCGGTCGGCGTCATCAGGCAATCGGATAGCCCCATCCGGATATTCGCGGAATTGAATGAAGGCACGACAATCAAGCGATCTTTCCCGAGGGATTTTGGCGACAATGTCGCGCAGGGTGACAAAGTGGACATCATCAGGTGTGCGGGGGCAAGAAACCATTCTGGTCGTCGAAAAGACGCCATGCTCCTGCAGCCCCTGACGGCGAAGCTCACGGGGCTGGGTCACAAAGTGGCCACGGCCTAGGCAGGAAATCCTGCGTGATCGCCCGGCGTGGCTCCTAGCGACCGGCCAATTCCCCCACGACCCAAGTTGCAAACTCTGCAAAAAGACGCTGCGATGCGGCGTCGAAAGCAATCAGAAGGTCTGGCGCGTCCAAAGAGGTTGATGCAGCGCTTGCCGTGAAGGTTCTGCTTGCCATGATGCGGGCATCGCCCTCCCGGACCAGCCTTGCGATGAACTGTTGCCGGATCATGGCGGTTTCGCCGCCTTCCTGAAGTTCGGCCTCGAAATCCAGCAATTCGGTGACAACGGCGTAGTCCCCGCTAGACCCCAGTGGGACCCGCCCCGTGTAGCGCAAAGCCTGCGTTCGCTCGAGCGCGCGCAGCATCAGGTTCTGAACCATCAGTGGCGTCGGATCGCTCCACCGGACATCAGGCAAATACTGCGCCTGAAGCGGGCTGGGGCGGATCATGATCCGCTCCGTTTCGAGCGACCCCGATGTCGTTGGCAATTCGATGATCACATCAACCGGCAAGGGTTGTCCCGAACGCGGCGTGATGTCGGCGGGACTGCGCAGTTCATAGACCTCCAACGGTGTTGACGCATCACTCAGCGCCGACAGCGTCGCACATCCCGAGACAGTCAGAAGGACGACGACGGCAGAAAGCAACCGGGTCAGTATGGGACCATGTTTCACAGATTCATCTCCTGAATTCCGGTGTTTCTTGATCGAGCAGGAAACGTGTCGGGTCCCGCTGGATCTGGTTTGTGAGACGGTTGAGGTTCGAGATCAAGGTCCGCGTTTCACTCGCCAGGCGCGCGTAAAGCGGGAGTGCAGAGGATGTGAAATCGGAAATTGCAGGCGCGGAGGTGTCCGCCAGCCTGCGAATCTCAGCGAACGCGTTTGCTGCGGACTGGCTCGCGGCCCGCAAATCCGCGGTCACCTCCGGCAGGTCTCCTGATACTTCAGCAATGGCACCATTCAGAGAGGCCAGCGTTGTCTCCAGGCCAGAGATGATACCAGCCAAATCTTCGTTGATCACTTTCTCCGCGCCGGTAAAGGTGCCTTCGGCGGCGGCCAGCGCGCGGTCTCCTGTCTCAAGGGCAGAGTTGATCGCGCCAAGCGTATCATTGGCGTTGGCAAAGGCGCGGTTGGCTTCTTCGAGCGTGGATTGGCCGCTGTTCAAGATGGCGTCAACATTCCCGCTTGCGCTTTTCAGGCTCGCTCCGACCTCCGAAATGACAGCCGAGGAAGCCTCTGTCGCCTCGCGGATATCCGTGACAATGGCGGGCAGATCGGTGTTTGCCACATCCGCGATGGAGGCGATCGCGCCGTTGGCCTGAGCAACCATGTCCCGTGTCTCTGACAACAGCGGCGCACCTTGCGTTTCGATCATTTCAGTCAACTGGTCCGCCGCCGCGGTAACAGCGCCGGCGGAGGCATCGAGCCGCGCAACAAGATCGTCAACGGCAGCCAAAGTGGCTTTGGATTCGTCCAGCCGCGCCGTCGCGGTTGACCCGGTCGTGTCGAATGTCTCCAACACCTGGTGTGCGCGACCGCCAAGGCCGTCGATCTCGCTGCGGATATCCGCCAAGGTGTCGCGCAGGTCCTGTGTCATCGCCATCAGATCGGTGGACACATAGCGCTGGGAGACCGTGATCATCTCTTGTGCGCTGTCGAGGGTCTCTGTCCCGTCGGACAAAACAGACCTGGCCTCTTCGGACAACGCGCCGATGGATGTGACGGTACTGTCGGCATTTTCCAGGACACCGGTCAGGTCTGTGGACAGCGTATCAAGAGTGGTATTGAACCTCTCGATCTGCGTGGCGAAATCGCTGATCGTTGTGGCGACGGCTGAAAAATCTTCAAGAGTCTGGGAAAAATCCGCCGACGCGCCCTCGATATTCACCAGTATGCGTTCGAGGCGGCCCTGGTTTTCCCCGCTCAGAAGGCCGCTGACGTCTTGCACCACCTGCAACATCTCTTCCAGCAATCTGGGCGCATCCTCTGACAGCGATTGAAGTGTCGAGCGACCGGCCTCGATCTCGGGGACAGTGCCATCCTCCGGTTGGGTCAGGAGCGGCGCGTCAGGGGTGCCGGGACCAATGCTGACAAAGGAGACGCCGGTGACTCCCTGCGCCTCGATGGTTGCGATACTGTCAGTCCGCACCGGCGTATCTGCGGCCACTTCAACGCGCACTTCAATGGAGCCATCGCGTTCCGGAGCCAGCTTTACGTCAACGACCTGCCCGACGGGAAGGCCGCTGAACCGCACGTCAGACGCATTTCCAAGGCCCGAGACGGATGAGAAGTTGATATCATAATAGTCGAATTGTCGGTCCAATTCGAAACTGGCAAACCAGAGCAGAAAGCCCATGATCCCGAAGAAACCAAGCAGGGTGAATGCGCCGATCAGGACATAATTGGCCTTGGTCTCCAAACGAGATCCCTTTCTACGCGTTCTGCGCCGCGTCAAGCGCCGCCCGAGCCCTTGGCCCATGGAAATATTCATGCACCCATGGGTGTTCGACCTGCAACATCTCTTGCATGGTACCGGTAACCAGGACGCGTTTTTCCGCCAACACGGCAATACGATCACAAACCGCGTGCAGCGTATCAAGATCATGCGTCACCAGAAAGACCGTCAGTCCTAGTGACCGGCTCAGGCCACGGATGAGCGAGTCAAAGGCGGAGGCACCAATTGGATCAAGGCCTGCGGTCGGTTCGTCCAGAAACACGATCTCCGGATCGAGCGAGAGGGCCCGCGCAAGCCCGGCGCGTTTGCGCATGCCTCCCGACAGCTCGGAAGGGTATTTGCCGCCGGCCAGATAGGGCAAGCCGACCATGGAGATTTTCAAATCTGCCAACGCGCGCCTGATTTCCGGGTCCAGCCCTGTGATCGCGCGCATTGGCACTTCGACATTTTCGCGCACGGTCAAAGACGAAAAGAGCGCGCCATCCTGAAACATGACGCCCCAGCGGGCCTCGAGCGCTGCACGCGCGTCTTCATCCGCCTCCTGCACCTCGGTCCCGAGCACATCGATATGTCCGGCCGTGGACCGTTGCAGCCCGGTAATGCTGCGCAGAAGGACCGATTTTCCAGTACCCGATCCGCCAACAACACCCAGGATCTCGCCACGAAAGACATCAAGATCGAGATTTTCATGGACGACATGACTTCCAAACCGGTTTTCCAGTCCGCGCACGGAAATTACTGTTTCCTTCGAGGTCATATGCCAAGGCTCGCGAAAAAGACGGAAAAGATGGCGTCGGCCACGATGACTGCGAAAATCGCGGTAACGACCGCGTTCGATGTCATCCGTCCCAGCGACTCTGCATTGCTTTCGACTTGCATGCCCGCATGACAGCCAACCACCCCGATGATCAGCGCAAAGACAGGCGCCTTTACCAATCCGACAATAACATGATCGATATCAGTCCCCTCGATAAGCCGGGTGCGAAACATCTGGGGTGAAATATCCAGATCGATCCACGCCATCAAGGCACCGCCGAAAAGGCCCGAAAGATTGGCAATCAAGCCCAGGATCGGCAGCATCAGCAACAAGGCAAGGATGCGCGGCACGAACAATACGATTGCAGGATCAAGGCCCAATGTGCGCATCGCGTCGATCTCCTCGCGCATCTTCATGGATCCGATGGAAGCCGTAAATGCCGAGGCCGTCCGGCCCGCGACGATAATGGAGGTCAGCAATATCCCCAATTCGCGAAGGATCGAGATCGCAATCAGATCCACCACAAAGACTTCCGCCCCGAATTGCCGCAACTGGGTTGACCCCTGGAACGCAAGGACAACACCGATCAGAAACGCCATCAACGCGACGATCGGCACAGCCTTCAATCCAACTTCCTGACAGTGATGAACAAGTGACGTGAACCGAAACTCCTTCGGGTGCAGCAATGTCCGGAACAGCCGGGACAGGAACATCCCAAGATAACCGGTCAGCGCCAGCAGAAAACGCGTGCCATTGGATGTGCCCTGTCCGACTGTCTCAAGGATCGAGACAAGCGTGGTGGGGTTTTGTGCGGCTTCCTCGACCTCCGGCATGGACTCCGCCACGCTTTCCAAAAGACTGTCCGCCTCGGAACTTGCGTTGATGATCGCAAAGGTCGCCCCGTCCGCCTCGATCCGGTTTCGAAAGGTCGTCAGCATCCAAGCGCCAGCGGTATCCAGACGGCTAACGTCGCCAAGGTCCACCTCAACGGGACACTCGGCCGTGATCCGCGCAATCTTCTCGCTCAAAGCCGTAACCGTTCGGATCGTCACCTCTCCGGACAAGGCGACAAGATTGGAATCACCTTCCGATACGACGTCCACGGTGCCGGCAGCATCCCCGGTCACCATTGCCGCACCATCATATCCTGTCCAAACATCACCTTATGCATATCAATTTTGCGCTCAATTCTGAACATTGCATGTCTCACGAAGGCTAGGCCTCAAAAGCTGCCCTGTCACGCCGTTGGTATAGTTGTGTCAGTGGCCGTCAAATGGCACCCGTGTCGCACGACAGTCCCGGACCCGGTCCGCGACGGCTTGCCTGTTTCCCGAGCGATCGGACGCGACATGCGATTATTACAAAACCGTTGAGAACACTTCACACACCTGCGGATAAGCAGGTGATCACCAGACCCACTCAGGCGTACGTGCGTCGCGCATCGTTACTCTGCCTCGCACAGTATCGCGCGCGGCATGAGTCACCTGCGAAGACGGCAAAACCAGACAAGCAATGGACCCTGACATGAATAATTTTGACGGTGCTTTCACGCTCCAGCTTTTCCATCTTTCCGATCAAGAGGCGAACACGACATCGATCGACCTCGCGCCAAATTTTTCGGCGGTTTTGAACGCATTGCGCGCTCAGGATATCGACGATGATGGCCAAGACGGATTTGCGGACACGCTCTTGTTGTCCTCCGGGGACGCCTGGATACCCGGCTTGTTCTACGACGCGTCGACCTCGATCTACGGTGCGCCGGGGGCCGCCGACGTCCAGATCCAGAACGAGCTCGGGGTTCAGGCAATCTCATTCGGCAACCACGAATTCGACAACGGCACGTCGATCATCGCGCAACTCGTAAGCGGAAACATCGCGTTCGACGAAGACGCGGACACATCCGGCTTCTTGCCCTTTGACGGAGCGGCATTCCCCTACCTGGCAGGCAACCTGGATTATCCCACCGACCCCAACCTCGCACCGATCGCCACGGCTGATGGTCAGAACGTGCAGGACATCGCCGGAAAGGTGACGGGCTCAGCCGTGGTTCAAACCGAAGGGGGCGAACTTCTGGGTCTCGTCAGCTCGGTGGTTCCGACCATTGACGACGGGCTGACAAGCCCCGGCCCCGATCTTGGCGTCTTCCCGGAATCGAATGACCTTACCGAGCTCGCAGCGATCATCCAGCAAGATGTCGACGCGCTCCTCGCGGCCAATCCGGGTTTGGACAAGGTCATCCTGATGAGCCACCAACAGGTGTTGTCTCGTGAACAAGAGCTTGCCACGATGCTGGAAGGCGTCGATATCATCATGGCAGGTGGATCGAACTCTGTCCTGCTGGATGAAAACGATCCGGGTTTCGATGGCGAGGCCGCTGACGGGGTCTATCCCGCCTTCTTTACCGGCGCGGATGACAACCCGGTGGCCGTGGTCAACACCGATGCCGCCTACAATTACGTCGGTCGTCTCGTGATCGACTTCGACGAAAACGGCGTCATTCTGCCCGACAGCTATGACCCCGAGATTTCGGGGGCCTATGAAACCTCGGATGCGGGTGTCACGGCGCTTGGCGCCGAAGGGCTGGCCGACCCGGAGATCATCGCCATCACGGAAGCGGTCGAGCAAACCATCCTCGCTGGTGAGTCCACGTTCTTCGCAGTCGCGACCGAGTTCTTGAATGCCGAACGCGCCGGCGGTGGTGCAGATGGCGTGCGGACCCAGGAAACGAATCTCGGCAACCTGACGGCGGATGCCAACCTCGATTATGTTCAGCAGTTCGATGACAGCGTGGTGTTCTCGTTCAAAAACGGCGGCGGCATTCGCGCAAATATCGGCCGCATCGAACAGCCAGCGGGTGACGGGGGGCCGGTGCGCCTGCCGACAGAGGGCATCGAAGGCGGCAAGCCCGATGGCGGCATCAGCACGAACGACATCGCCAACACGCTCGCTTTCAACAATGGGCTGACGCTATTGAGCCTGACAACGCAGCAGATCGTGGATACGGTCGAAGCCACGCTGGCAAATTACACAAGCCTCGAAGAAAGCGCCGGCGGCTGGGGCCAGTTCTCGGGGCTTCGGTTCTCGTTCTCTGCCGACCTTGAACCGGGCAATCGCCTGGTGAATGCGGCGCTGGTGGACGAAGACACCGGCGATGTCATAGCAGAACTCGTGCGTGATGGGTCTGTGGTCGACAACGGTGATGCGACCTTCCGCACCGTGACGCTCAATTTCCTTGCCAATGGCGGGGCCGATGGTCTGCCTGTCACCGTCGACAGCGAAGAGGGCTTTGACGAGACAGTGGCCGCCGCCACCAATCGTGTCGATCTCGTAGATGACGAAAATCCGGGCTTCGATGGCGGCGCGGATTTTGCCGCAACCGGCAGTGAACAGGACGCGCTGGCCGAATATCTGCTGGCGGAGTTCGGGATCGAGACAAACGCACCGACCGTCGATCTTGTCGATACGACACCCCGGCTGGATGACCGTATCCAGAACCTCGATTTCCGCGCGGAGTCGATCTTTGGTGATCGCGACATCGACGCTTCGGCAAACGCGGTGCTCGGAGAAACCGACGTCGTTTCAGCACGCAACGTGACCGTCGCATCCAGCGCAGACGGTCTGAGCGTAAGCGGAACGGGCGGCGGCGTTGCACTGCTCGGCGAGGCGGGAGGTTCGTTGCTCTTCGGGGTCGAAACCATCTCTTTCGACGATGCCACCTGGACCGCATCCACCGACGAGGCGCAGATCGATCTTGGACAGATGTATTACACCGCGTTCGGACGCTATGCGGATGTGGCCGGGGCATCGTTCTGGACGGAAGTGGTTGAAGAAAACCTGATCCAAGAAGACGAGGTCGCGGATTTCTTCGTGGCGAGTGACGAATTCATGGCGAGCTTCGGTGACGATCTCAGCAATCAGGCCTTCGTGGACACATTGGTCTCGAACGCCAATGCAACGGACCTGTTCGACGCACGGCAAATCGATTCGTTCGTCGAAGCGCTTGAGACCGGGACCGACACGCGCGGAGACGTGCTCTATGATGTTGCAACGAGTGACGCCATGGAGACCGCCACGGCCGACCTGTTGGCGGTGGGTCTTATGCTGAACGCGGATCTGAACTATTTCTGATCCCCGTCCGCCTTGGCCAATCTGGCCACGGTCCGAGCTTGGTCAGCGGGTGCGCATCCGGCCCGCCCGCTGGTCCGGCAGACCAATCTTGCGCAGGCCCGCGTGCGTGCCGGCCGGCTCCAAGCGACACGGATGCGTGTCCACAAAGACCGCGAACGACAGCCCTGGCTGAGACACGGGTTTCAGCCCTCTCCGTCCATACCGACCGACACCGCGTTTACGGTCAATGCGCGCCGTCGTGCATCCATGTCGCGATGTCCACAGGCGACGCACCAAAACATTGTGTCGCCTGCAGATCGAATCGCCGTGTAACCGGTCGCCGCAGCGGTTTGGGGCGCGATTTGGTTTCGTCGGTGCTCCACACACAGACCACGCGGCCCAATTCATCGGTTTCGGCGATATAAAGAATGTTGTCCGTTGTCATATTGGCAGCCTTGTCATCACACGCATGTTACTTAAACGAAGCGCGGCTCCACCGGCAAAGGAAAAAGTTAACATGGGCTTGGTGCCGCAGTTCGCAGGCGCTTGTTTGCCTGTCATGTCACGGACCGCCAGCCGGGCATCATGAACCTGCGCGCTGCCGGCCACTGCCTGAGCGGAACATCGCTGTCGATCGCCGCTGCGGCGATGGCGAGTGGCGGCACACCCCTGTCCGTGTCCTGTCCCGATGGGGGAAACGGGATCGCGCACGCCACCATCATGCGGCCTGTGAGGCCCGCACCAGTATGAAAGCGGCCTGCCTTCTGGAACTTGTGCTTCAGTGCGCGTGTCCCGCATGGCTGTGCTGGGTGGCGTCGGCGGCCTCGACCTCGACGGTCAGCTCCACCTCGGCCTCGGCGAAGGACAGGGTCAGGTCAAAGCTGTCGCCCTCGGCCAGCTCGCGCGACAGTCCGTCCAGCCGCAGCGCCACACCCTGCGGGGCCAGCACCATCTCGGTGCCCGGGGCCACCGGCAGGGCCGGCAGTTCGGGATAGACGGGCGTGCCGTCCTCGAGCGTGAAGCCCACCAGCGCCGCGCTTTCGGCCAAATCCGCAGCGCCTCCGGTCAGGGTCACGGGCGTGTCGCCGGTGTTCTCGATCTCGACGAAGACGAGCGCGGTGTCGGCGCCGGTTGCCCTAGTCCAGCCGTGCAGCAGGCGCACGTCGCCCACGGTCGACAGGTGCGCGTCGTCGCTGGCGGCCTCTTCCTCGCGGGCGTGGTCTTCTTCGTGGGCGTGCTCGTCGTCGTGGGCGTGATCTTCTTCGTGCGCGTGATCTTCGTCATGGCCGTGGTCGTCTTCATGCCCATGCTCCTGGTCATGAGCGTGTTCATCATCGTCGCCATGTTCGTCATCGTGGCCATGTTCGTCATCGTGGCCATGTTCGTCATCGTGGCCATGTTCGTCGTCGTGGCCATGTTCGTCGTCGTTGGCGTGGTCCGCGGCCGTTTCGGCGGCATGATCGTCATGGGCCTGTGCAGGCAGCCCGGCAAGGGCGGCCAGAAGCGCGAAGGGGATCAGGTACTTCGGTGTCATGGGTCTCTCCATCATGGGTCAGCCGCGCAGGTCGCGCACGACCGGTCGGGTCATCGTCAACCAGGCGGGGATCAGCGCCAGCAGGGCCGTGAGGCTCACGAAGGCGCCAACAAGGTGCAGTTCGGACCAGCCCAGCGAGGCGGTCACAAGAATGTCCGTCCGGTCCGTGATCACGCCCGAGATCGCCCGCGTCAGCAGGACCCCAAGCGCAAGCCCCAGCCCGGCTCCCAGCACGATGAGCGTGACGGCATAGGACCAGGTCAGGGCGAAATTGAACCGACGTGGCGCGCCCAGCGCCCGCAGCAAGGCAAGGCGGCGCGCCAAAAGGCGCGTCAGCATCATCAGTCCGGCCAGAACACCCACGGTCACAAGCACCTGGGTGACAATGGCCAGGATGGACATCACCTGCCGGATATCCCCCATCAGCGCGTGAAGCCGCGACAGGACCGTGCCCGGAAACAGGGCCATGGTCCGGTCGGTGTTGAACTGGGCCTGCATGACATAGGCACCACCCAGCGAATCGGCCTTGACCAGCGCGGCGGGGGTCCCGGGGAAATAATCCGGATCGAAGGGGCCACCGACGGTGCCGTCCCAGCCCGGCGCATGGCCATTGGCCAGCCCGTGCACCATCCAGACGGATTCGGCGGGCACGATATAGGCACGGTCCCAAGGCGAGCCGGTCAGTGGCATCCGCCCGACAACCTGGTATTCGAAACCGCCGTGCGCGCCCTCGGCCTCATTGCCCTGCCCATGCTGAGGCGTGAAGCTGTCGCCCACAGCGAGGGGTGTGCGCGCACCTGCAATGGCCTCGGTTTCTGTTGCAAAAACGCGACCTTCGGCCAGCCCCTCAGAGAGATAGTCGACAAAGGCAGGCGTAGACCCGACGACCGGCGCGTTCTCGTAGCTGTCGCCGAAGGCCAGCGGCGCCACGAGATCGGCATTGGGATGCGCCGCGACCTGTGCATAGGTCGGCCCGTCAATGAGCGGGATCGCCGAGGGTTGCAGGTAGACCGCTGCAAGCATGGCTGTGATCTCGCTGCCCGGGGCGGCAATGACCAATTCGAACTTGTCGGCGGCACGGGCAGTGCCTTGTCGCAGGCCACGTTCCTGGGCGATCAGGCCGACCCCCAGCCCGATCGACACTGCGATGAGCATGGTGAAAACCACACTTACCCAGACCTGGCGTCGCAGCAGCGCCGAAAGAAGCGGCCATATCGCGAAACCGCGCAGAACCAACGCCCCGATCACCAGCACCGGCAGCAACGCGCCCAGCAGTATAACGGTATTTTCCATCCACAGGGGCAGCCGGGCCAGCAGATCGGCGATCGGGTCAGGCATTCTGCGCCTCCGGGAGTTCAAGTTGGCCGTCGCGGACGTCTATCACGCGGTCTGCGCGGTCGTGCAGGCTCGGGTCATGGCTGACCGCGACCAGGGTGCGCCCGTCATCGCGGGCGAGCCGCATGAGGTCATCGGCCAGCGCGTCGGCATTGGCCCGGTCGAGGCTTGCGGTGGGCTCGTCGGCGAGGATCACAGGCGCATCCCCGGCCAGGGCCCTGACCACTGCAATGCGCTGGCGTTCTCCGCCGGAAAAAGTGTCGGAGCGACGGGCCGCGCTCTTGCCCAGACCAAAACGGGTCAGAAGGCCTTCGGCACTGTCGCGGATGCGGCGCCGGTCGCGGCGCGGAGCGTAAAGCGCCGTCACCCCTGCGTTGCCAAGCGCCGACAACTCTTCGAAAAGCAGGTGTTCCTGAAAGATGAAGCCGACTGTGCCGCGCCGGAAGGCCGCCCGCCCGCTGTCATCGAGGCCGGCGATGTCGGTGTCACCCCAGGTGATGCATCCGCGGGACGGGGCGATGATCCCGGCCAAAGCGTAAAGAAGCGTTGACTTGCCGGCACCCGATGGCCCGCGCACGGCGACGGCAGTGCCGGCGGGCACCTCCAGCCGAGGTACGGACAGGATGCGGCGGCCACCCTGCCCCGTCACCTCGAGGTCTGATATGGACAGACTGATCCCGGTCATCCGAAGCGCAGCCGCGCGTTCTCGAGGCGTACCATGCTCAGGAATCCGGTATCGGGGTCGCGGTAGCTGCCCAATGCAAGCGCGCCGGTGACAACGATCTTGCGGTTGAAGGGGACGGTGTCGAACTTGCGCCGGGTGTAGATAGCAACGATGTCGTCGGGCCATTCCGCTTCGGTTTCGCAGAACGGGCAAACCGACATTGGGATCTTGGTCAGCACGAAAAAACTGGAATCGGCCTGAAGCGGCGGGGCCATGTAGCCGTCCACGTCGATGGTGGTGCCTTCCAGGTCACGGGCGAGCGGGGAAAAATCCCGGCCCTCGTAAAGCTCGCGCAGCTTGAGGGTGTCGTCCTGCGCGCGCAGCACGACGGGCGCGGCAATCAGGGCGGGGGCAAGGGTAAGGAACTGTCTGCGGCGCATGGCGGTCTCCGATGTCAGTGTGGCGTTACGATATAACAATCATAAGAAACGCCGGGCGGATTTGCATTGATCCGGAACAAGGAAAGGGGGCTGCGGACAGCCCCCTCCCGGAGTTTCTATCCGATTACTCGGCCGTGGCAGCGTGATGCATCACGTGGAAAATCAGGTTCTGCTCGATGGTGCCGTTGAACAGGTGCGCCCAAGGGCCCTTGGCATAGACTGCCACGTCTTCACCCGAGTGGGTTTCCGACGATTTGGGGACCAGCGCCTGCTGCGGGTAGTCGATGTCGGTGGCTTCTTCTTCGGTCACGTTCGGACGGGTGCCGAAGTAGGAGCCATCGGGCTGCTCGATCAGGACCGAACCGGCGCCGTTGAGGTAGCCAGCGACGGTGAAGGGCTTGCCGTCCGAGGCCAGTTCGGCTTCGCCGGTATGCTCAACGCCATCGCCGTTGATGCCCATGCACAGGCCGAGGATGTTCGAGCCGCGGCCACAGTAGCCGTTGAAGGCAATGGCATGCTCGTGGTCGGCCGTGACGACGATCAGGGTTTCTTCGTCATCGGTCAGTTCGTCGGCCATGGCGACGGCATCGGCAAAGGCCTTCTGGTCCTGCACGACGCGGGCAAGGTTGCCGGCGTGGTTGGCGTGATCGACGCGGCCCGCTTCGATCTGCAGGAAAAAGCCGTTGTCGCCCGACTTGGCTTCCAGAGCGGTGATCGCGGCGGCAGTCATTTCGGCGAGGCTCGGCTCGTCGGTGCGGTCGGCCTCGTACATCATGTGGCTGTTTTCGAACAGGCCCAGGATCGGGGTGCCATCCAGCGGGGCCGCTTCGAACGACGCCTGGTCCATGGCGAAATGCGCGCCCAGTTCGGTCTGCGCGATTTCGATCAAGTTCACGCCATCTTCGCGGCGACCGCCGTCGTCGGCGTGGAAGTTGCGCATGCCGCCGCCAATGGCAAGGTCGATGACGCCCGAACGCATCGCTTCGATCAATTGGGTGGCGATGTCGGCCTGCTCGGTGCAGCCTTCGGGCACGGAGGCTTCGAAGTTGCGGTCGGCGGTCTTGGCATAGGCCGAGGCCGGGGTGGCGTGAGTGATGCGGGCGGTCGAGACGATGCCGGTTTCCTTGCCCATCTCGGTCATGATCTCGTTCAGCGAGGCCACGGTGTTTCCTGGCAGGGTCGAGCAGTCGCCACGGTTGACGTCTTCGGTCACGCCGATGATCCCGGCCTTGGTCTTGATGCCGGACATCATCGCGGTGCCGGTGCCGGCGCTGTCGGGGGTCTGGGCATTGACGTTGTAGGTCTTGACCAGTGCGAGGTTCGGGAACAGGTCGTGGGGCTGGTTGTAGTCGTCACCCAGCCCGCCTTCCTGCTGGCCGGCCCAAAGGCGCGAGGCGTAGTTGGTGCCGACTCCATTGCCGTCCGACACCAGGACGATCACGTTCTTGGCGGTGTTGGTGTTGGGCTGCGCGTCCAGTTGCGTTTGCAGGCGCTCCTGGGCGGCGGTGAACCAGTCACTGTCGGCCTGCGGTATATCCTGGGCCAGAGCGCTGGTCCCGAGCAGGGTGGCCGTCATCGCGAGCATTGAAGTTCTCATAAGACATCTCTCTTTGTGTTGTGTCTGCGATGGTCGCTAGGGTCGGCATGTGAAATTGGGACGTCAGTTTCGTAACAGTTTGGCGAAACTGACGTACGGACCGTAGAATTTGGTTTGCGCTCAGTATGTTATACTGTATCGCTTTCCTCTGGTTGGTCGACCGCCCCCAAATCACAGTCCATGCGGGCCGCAGCGCAGACCACACTCATCGGAGCGCAGCGGGTGCGCGTGACAGGTCATGTCAGGATTTCGGCGCCCCCTGCTCTTCGACCTTTTTGCCTACCGCTTCACAGTTGCGGTGCCTTTGCAAACCCAGCGGGATGCGCATGTTGCACTGTGGCGGAATCCGGTTAGGGTGCTTGGATCAGGAATAATCTGGAGTTTTGGCATGTCCTCGGATGGATCGGGTGCAACGACGCGTGGCGCAAGCGGCGTGGAAACCGCAGAGGAGCTTTCAACCATTGCGTTCAGCTTCATCGCGTCCAAGGCGCTGTTTGCCGGGCTGCACATCGATCTTTTCACCGAACTTTCCGATGGACCGAAAACCCCGGAGGCGCTGTCCACCGCCACGGGCGTGCCGGTGAACCGGATCGAGATGCTCACCACCGCGCTGACAAGCATCGGCCTTCTGACATGGGCGGATGACACGCGTCTGCAGAACGCACCTGCGGCGGAGGCGTTTCTCTCGAAGCAATCGAAATACGATTTCGGCGACTATCTGCGCTACCAGATCGACCAGCAGATGTACCCGTTCCTTCTGCAATTGAACGCGGTGATCAAGGATGATCTGCCGGACGCGGCCATCGCGTCGTACCGGCACTGGATGGCGGACGAATCGCAGGCCTCGGTCTATTCAGAGAGCCAGCACGCCGGCTCTCTCGGCCCCGGGAGGACGCTTGCGCGGCGGGTTGATCTCTCCGACGCAGCCAGCCTGCTGGACGTCGGAGGAGGCACCGGGGCGATGACGATTTCGCTGTGCAAGACATATACGGATTTGCACTCGACCATCATCGACTTTCCAAACGTGGCCGAGATCGGGTGGCGCTTCGTGACAGAGGCAGGGCTGGTGGATCGCGTGCGCTATATTCCGGGCAACGCGGTCGAGGTCGCCTGGCCGGGAGACCAGGACGCAATCCTGATGTCATATCTGCTCAGTGGCGTGCCCGAACCGGCCGTAGAGACCCTGATCCGCAATGCCTTCAGGGCACTGGCACCCGGCGGCAAGCTCATGATCCACGATTTCATGGTCGATGAGGACCGGTCGGGCCCGCCGCTGGCCGCGCTCTGGCAGCTGCAGCACATGGCGTTCACACCGGAGGCGCGATCGCTGTCGGTCGGCTGGCTTGCCGAGAAGGGCCGGGATATCGGGTTCAAGACCAGCGGCGGGCAAAGCCTCATCCCTGCGATGACCAAGCTTGTGGTGCTGGAAAAACCGCAGTAAGCGGTGCGCGTCCTCGCGCCTTCCGACAAGCCTCGTCCCCAAAATGCCAAGCCGGCCCGCCCTTTCGGGCGGCGGGCTCTAGCTCTTGTCGGCGTCATCCTCGTTCTTGATGTCCGGGTCGTTGTAATCGTTGGGATCGAAATCCTCGGGATTATAAGCGTCGTCCGCGTCAGAGATGCCGGTCAGGTGGGTCGTGCCGGTTTCCTCGTCATAGGACAACCCATAGGTCGCCCGGCCTTCGATCTTGTAGCGGCGGTACTCGTGAAAGCCAGCGTAGACGAAAACTGCGGTGATGGGCAGCATGATAAGGGCGGCAAGCAGTTGGGCGTTCAAGGAAAGGCTCCTTTGCGTTCGGTTTGGGCGCGGCGGCTCGGAGGCGGCGCGACTTGGCGCTCCCCTGCGCGCACGCCATGAATGATGCGCGACCTCGAGGGTGCCGGGACCGTCAGAGTCCCTGAGCGTTGTGTCAGGGTCGCTTGGACGGATGGAATGTTCAAGCAATTAACGGACACGCAGGGGGATTGGTTCCCTGCGATGCCTTCAAAGGGACGCCACCACGATCAGACGTTGAAACGTCCGGACCCTTTCGACCGCTGGGGTTTCACCCTTTTGCAGTGACGGGTTGGGCAGGCTTCGGTCCGATCCATAACTCTGCGAAAGGTCAGAATGAGCCTGTCTCTGCTTGGGTCAAGCCGGTCGCATCTCACGTGTCACGACAACCCGGGCAGCCTTATGGCTTGCGCCCGCGTTCAAGTCCTCGGCCGACCCAAGGCTCGACATCTCTGCAAGCGTCGCTCTGGCCGTCTTTCGTCTCAAGTCCAGGATGATCCGTCCGCCGGGTCTGACAGCGCCACGGAAAAAGGATTCGTAGGTTGTCCAAGGATAATGGAACCCGCAGGAGATCAAGCTCATCACAAGATCCTGATCCCGAATATCGTCAACGGGCTGTCGGTCCGGGTTGATGGTCGTGATCCGTCCTGGCGCGATCCCGTTCGATTTCAGAAAGGAGGCGGCGGTTTCGAGATCCGAGTAGGCGGACCCGGTCGGCTCGAATCCGAAGTGCCGTTCGTCGGTCTGTTCGAGGTCGATCAGGGTCAACGCGCAGTCGAAATCCTGCGCGAGAAACAGGTCGATGAGCGCGTATCCACAGCCGATATCCGTCACCGCGCGGGGCGGGGCCGTGGCAAGAATCGGTCGGAGTTCTTCGTATTCCAGCAGGATGAAGGCCGCGGCGCGCCGGATGAGTTCTTGTGCGCCAATCGTGGTGACAAGCTCTGTCAGCGGTGCCGTGTCACCGTGGATCCAGGACTTGATGTAGCGGTTGTGGTTTGCCTGATCGCGGATAATTTCGGAGCGTTGAAGAATGAGATTCAACACGTCCGATGAGGTGAACGCCGATGTATCGAGGTCCGCGATTCGCGGCAAACGGGCCGTTTTCTCGGCCTTTTCGAAGGTGATTTCAGAACTGCTCACGACTCTGTATCCTTTACCAATATCACCGGTTTCGCATGATTTACGACGATCCTAGTGAACTCTGGAAAAGGGCGCCAGCGAAGGGTCGCGCCGGCTGGCAGAGTTGGGCAAAAAGTAACATTTTCGCATCTGATCGGGGCGGTTGGCGGCACGGCGCGCGGCCACTTTGATCGGGCGTCCCACGGGTGGGACACCCCCTGCCCCAAAGGATTTCAAGGGGTTATGGCGACGTGTTTACCGTCCGTTAAGACTTGCGCGCTGTCTGGCGGTGTCGCCCGGAGGGTCGGCTAGTTGCGCACGACGTAGACGGAGCACTCGGCATGGGTCACGACGTGGCTGGCGGTCGTGCCCAGAAGGTAATCCGTGACCTTCGGGTTGGCCGCCTCCATCACGATCAGATCGACCTTGCGGTCGTGCGCCAGCTTGACGATCTGGCGGTGCACGGCGCCCTTGCAAACGACGGTTTCCAGCTCGATCCCCTCGGCGGGATGGGCGGCCACGAATTTTTTCAGTTGCTCGCCCCAATAGATGTTGGAGTCCCAGATGTTGAGATTGCGCTCCATCTCGGGGGCGATCGTCGCCACCAGCAGCTTGGCATCGCGCCGCTGCGCCATGGCGACAGCTTCGTCATAGGCGCGATAGTCAAACTCGGCATGGCGCAGGTTGACAGGGCAGAGGATCAGGGAGGTGTCTTGGGACATCGGAGGGGTTTCCTCGTTGGGACGTGAAAGATGCGGGCCGCGCCCGGAGACCCAGCCAGACGACACCCCGCTGCCATAGTCAGAAAAATACGCCCCGCGCAATGGGATTCGGCTGCCCAGACGTGATGGGCCGGGACAGCGCGTCTCCGCGGCCACCCACCGGTGTCGGGTCTGGCCGACCCGGCTTTGTTTAAGTGCGCAGCGGACGGGGACTGACCCGGCCTTCGCGAATGCGGCATCCAGTGCTACGGGCGGAGTCCGGTTATGTGCGACAGCCGCGCGGAGCTTGCGCCGGCGACAAACCAGCCGCTATCCCAATGGGCGCCTGGCCTCTTTTTGCGGCAATCCAGACCAGAAAGATGGACATTCGCCCTAAACGCCTGGGGGGGGGTGCCCCCCAGGCCTGGTCTTCAGGTCTTGAACACACGGTAGATGGCCGGGATCACCAACACTGTCAGCACGGTCGAGGTGAGCAAGCCGAAGAGCAGCGACAAAGCCAGACCCTGAAAGATCGGATCGGCAAGGATGACCGTGGCCCCGAACATCGCGGCCAGCGCCGTGAGCAGGATCGGCTTGAACCGGATCGCACCGGCCTCCAGCAGGATATCCACCGGGTTCTTGCCTGCAGGGTCGGTGTGGCGGATGAAATCCACCAGCAGGATCGAGTTGCGCACGATAATCCCCGCCAGTGCAATAAATCCAATCATCGAGGTGGCCGAAAACGGCGCGGCCCACAGCCAGTGGCCAAACATGATCCCCAGAAAGGTCAGCGGCACAGGTGTCAGCACCACCAGCGGCACCCGGAACGATCCGAACTGCGCCACGACCAGCACATAAATCCCCAGCAGTGCCACGCCGAAGGCCGCGCCCATGTCGCGGAAAGTCACCCATGTCACCTGCCATTCGCCTTCCCAAAGGATCTTGGGGCGGCTGTCGTCAATCGGTTGCCCGTTCAGCAGGATCGAGGGTTTCTCGCCCTCGGCCCAGTCCATGGCATCCAGTGCCTTGCCCACTTCGACGATGCCATAAAGGGGCGCCTCGAAACGGCCGGCCAATTCGGCCATCACCATTTCAGCCGGGCGACCGTTGCGGCGGAACACCGGATAGGACATCACCTCTTCTTCGATCTGCACCACATCGCCCAGCTCGACCACACCGCGCGCGCCCGGCAGGACGTTGGCGGGGATCGGCGTGGAGAGAAACCGCTCATCCATCACCCGGTCGGACAGGGCGCGTGCCACGGTGATCGGGATCGGGCGCCGGCCTTCCTCGCGGTGGGAATAGCCCACCACGGTTTCGCCGTTCAGGATGCCGATCGTGTCGAACACATCGCTTTCCTGCACCGCGAAGAACTCCAGATCATCGGGCGAGATCAGCGCCCGCAAGCGGCGCGGCGGGGTGCCGAAACTGTCATCCACATCGACGATGAAATCGACGCTCTCGAAGGCTTGCCGCAGCTTGCGGGCCGTGTCGCGGCGGGCCTCCGGCGAGGGGCCGTACACCTCGGCCAGCAGCGTGGCCATCACGGGCGGTCCGGGGGGCGGCTCTACGGTCTTCAGGCTGGCCCCTCGGGGCAGGTCCAGCGCCTGCAAACGGTCGCGCAGGTCCAGCGCGATGTCATGGCTGGCGCGGTCGCCCTCCTTGGAGAGGTTGATCTGCACATCGCCCATATGCGGGTCGGACCGCAGGAAATAATGGCGCACCAGCCCGTTGAAGTTGAAGGGGGCGGCGGTGCCCGCATAGGTCTGCACGCTCAGCACTTCGGGCATGTCCATGGCGATCTGCGCCACGGATTGCGCCACGCCGTCCGTGGTTTCCACCGCCGTGCCTTCGGGCATGTCAATGACCACGGCCAGTTCCTGCTTGTTGTCGAAGGGCAGCAGCTTGACCGTCACATGCTGCGTATAAAGCAGCCCGAGAGAGCCGAAAGACAGCAGGGCCGTGATCAGCAGGAAGCTAATGCTGCGCGCCTTGGTGGCCAGAATGGGCCTTGCCACACGGGTGAAGGTCCGGCCCAGAAAGCCGCCATCGCTTGCGTCATGACCATGCATCGGAGCATTGCCCGCGATCTTGACCATCAGCCATGGCGTGACCATGACCGCGATGAAGAACGAGATGATCATCGCCGCAGAGGCCACCGCCGGAATCGGGCTCATGTACGGCCCCATCAGGCCGGAGACGAACAGCATCGGCATGAGGGCTGCAACCACCGTGAGCGTCGCCACGATGGTGGGGTTGCCGACCTCGGCCACGGCATCAATGGCGCGGGTCACGCGGTCGCGCCCGTCTTTCATACCCCAATGGCGGGCGATATTCTCGATCACCACGATGGCATCATCGACAAGGATACCGATGGAGAAGATCAATGCGAAGAGCGACACGCGGTTGAGCGTGTACCCCATGATCCACGCGCCAAAGAGCGTGAGCAGGATGGTGACCGGGATGACCACGGCGACAACGATGCTTTCGCGCCAGCCAATCGCCACCAGCGTCAACAGGATGATCGACAGCGTGGCCAGAAACAGTTTTACCAGCAGCGTGTCGGCCTTTTTCTGCGCGGTTTCGCCGTAGTTGCGGGTGATCTCGACGGCAACGCTTTCGGGGATCAGCGTCTCTTGCAGCGCGGCGGCGCGATCGAGGATATCATCGGCCACAACAACGGCGTTCGAGCCTGCCCGCTTGGCAAAGGCCAGCGTCACGGCGGGGCTGCGGGTCACGCTGTCATCGGCGGCACGGTCGATATGCGCGACGATCCGGTCGGACATGTCCGGCACGAATTCGATTGTCGTCACATCGCCCACATAGACCGGGCGGTTGTCGCGGGTGGTCAGCAGCAGACCTGCGATTTCGGCAGGCGCTGTCAGGCTTTGGCCGGCCACGAGCCCGATCTGTTGGCCTCCGTCGCGCAGCCCGCCCGCAGCCATGGTGCGGTTGGCCGATTGCACCTTGCCCGCCAGTTGCTGAAGCGTGACGCCGTAAATGGCCATGCGTTCGGGGTCGGGCGCGATGCGGATCGCCTCGGAGGCTTCGCCAACGATATAGCTCAGGCCGACATCCGACACCTTGGACAGATCGGCGCGCATTTCATGCGCCAGTCGCGTCAGCGCATTGGCGCTGACCTCGGCGCCATCCTGCCCCGTCAGGGTCAAGGTGACGATGGCCACATCATCAATCCCCCGCCCGATAATCAGCGGTTCGGGAATGCCCACTGGAATGCGGTCCATGTTGGCGCGGATCTTTTCATGCACTCGGAGAATGGCGGCATCCGATGAGGTGCCGACCTTGAAGCGGGCGGTGATGACCGCGTTGTCATCCATTGTCTGCGAATAGACATGTTCGACATCGTCGATCGCCTGAAGGATGGTTTCCATCGGTTCGGAGACCAGCTTCACGGCATCCTCGGACTTCAGACCGGGCGCCTGCATCAGGATGTTCACCATCGGAACCGAAATTTGCGGCTCTTCTTCACGCGGGACGATCATCAGCGCGATCAGCCCCATCGCAAGCGCCGCCAGCATGATAAGCGGGGTGAGGGGCGAGCGGATGAACCCTTTGGTCAGGTTGCCGGCAATGCCCAGCGCGTGTTGCTGGCTGCTCATTTCAACACCACCGTGTCACCAGCGGACAGACCAGACAGGATCTCGCGCATCACCGTGCCGTCCATTTCGTGCCGTTGCCCCAACATCACGACCCGGTCGCCTTGTTGCGGGGCGTCCACGGTCACAAAGTCCAGCCCGGCGCGCGTGGTGATCGCGTCTTGCGGCACCAGAAGGGCGCTGCGGCTGCCCACGGCCAGCCGCACCAGAACACGGGCGGCAACGAACGCGTCGCTCAACCCTTCAACCGACACATCAGCACTGACACGGCCCTCGTCGATCTGCGGATAGATGCGGGCAATGCGGCCTGTCGCGCTGTCACCCGCGCCGTCAATCGCGATTTCGTCGCCTTCGGCCAGGGCGCTGGCATGGCGTTCGGGAATGGCAAGACGCAGGAAGAACCCGTCCCCTCCCAGCGTTGCGACGGCCTCGCCCGGCATCACCACGGCGCCGGCGGCGCCTGGGACGGTCAACACCAACCCTGAGATCGGGGCCAGCACCTCGCCCTCGCTGGCCTGTTGCTCGACGACCGAACGCTCGGCGCGGTTGGCATCGATCTGCCCGCGAAGCACATCCACTTGCGTCCGAAGCGCGTCCAGACGCTGAACGGTGGTCACGCCCCGTTCCAGCAGCGCCTCGGCGCGGTCCAGTTCGCTTTGCGCATTGGTCAGTTGCGATTGCAGCGATTGCTCTTGTGCATCAATGGAGCGCAGGCGCAGGTCCAGCTTTTCATCGACCACACGGGCCAGAACCTGCCCTGCCTCGACCCTATCGCCTTCGGCCACATCAAGACTGACCAGGGTTCCCCCAAGCCGCGCGCGGGCCGGCAGACGGGTCTGCGGCTCGATCTGGCCGTAAACGGCTTTCCAGTCGGTCACAGGCTGCAATGAAAGGGTCACGGTATCGGCAAAAGCGACAGGAGCCGCGGCCAAAAACCCGATCAGGGCCAACAGTTGCATCTTCATGTGCGCCTCCATCCAAAAATCGCGGACCACTCCCGCTCGACGTCACATTCCAAATAAGGAATATTTGAGAGCAAAACAATGGACGCCGGTCACAAGACCCGATTTCGGTCAGTGTATCTGTTCTGAAGGCCGCATCAAACACCTGCGTCCTGCGGATCCCCGGCGCGGTCATGGCGGTCTCCGCTTGCGCCGACACCGCAACGCCCGACAGGGTCGGCCGCACAGCGATATTGCGGCGTCGACACGGCGCAATCCGGCCTCAAGCTCGGCGCGGCCTGTCGATGGAGAGATATCGACAACGAAATCAACCTTGGGATATCTTTCGGCATTTTCAGAAATTACGCCGAAGATCGCTGCAAGGACTCTGCCACAAATGACATATACTGACGACACAAGACGCGCGGCGGCCATGTCCCGTAGACCGCGAGGCCGCATCTACCCGACTGAACAGCCGCAGTGACGGCCCGGTTCGATCAAGCCGCATCGCGCCCGGCGGTCCCGTGCGCTCGGCGCGGGATGGCGGCGTGTCCCTGCCCTCCGAATTTTCTTCTTGCACCCTGCCCCGACAGCGACTAAATCCGCGCTACCAGATTGGCAGCGCGGGCGTAGCTCAGGGGTAGAGCATAACCTTGCCAAGGTTAGGGTCGGGCGTTCGAATCGCCTCGCCCGCTCCAATCCGGTCACATCGATGGCAGCGCGGGCGTAGCTCAGGGGTAGAGCATAACCTTGCCAAGGTTAGGGTCGGGCGTTCGAATCGCCTCGCCCGCTCCATCGATCTTCTGCCCCGCATTGCCGGTCGTTGCCGCTTGGCGCGGCGTCTCCGCCCGCCTATAAGGCCGCGAGATTGCTGAAGGAGAGGCGAGATGCGCAGCGCCACGATCACCCGCGAGACAGCCGAGACAACGATCTCGGTGGAGGTCACCCTAGACGGGTCGGGGGTCTATGACAACCAGACCGGTGTCGGGTTCTTCGATCACATGCTGGACCAGCTGGCGCGGCATGCGCTGATCGACATGCGCGTGCGCTGCGACGGTGACCTGCATATCGATGACCATCACACCGTGGAGGATGTGGGCATTGCCCTGGGGCAGGCCCTGGCCCGGGCGATGGGCGACAAGCGTGGCATCGTGCGCTATGGCGCGTGTCTCTTGCCGATGGATGATGCGCTGGTGCGCGCGGCGCTGGATTTGTCGGCGCGGCCGTTCCTTGTGTGGAACGTGGAGATGCCGACGGCCAAGATCGGAACATTCGACACCGAGCTGGTGCGCGAATTCTTCCAGGCCTTTGCCACGCATGGGGGGATCACGCTGCATGTGGACCTGCTGCACGGGGTGAACAGCCATCACATCGCCGAGGCCGCGTTCAAGGCAGTGGCGCGCAGTTTGCGCGACGCGCTGGAGGTCGATCCCCGCAAGGGCGATGCGATTCCTTCAACCAAGGGTGCATTGTAAGTGCTGACGGCAATCATCGACTACGAGAGCGGCAACCTGCATTCCGCCGAGAAGGCGTTTCAGCGCATGGCAGCCGAAGTTGGGGCCGGGTCGGTCGTGGTGACGGCGAACCCCGAGGTGATCGCCGGGGCCGACCGGATCGTTCTGCCTGGCGACGGAGCGTTCCCGGCCTGCGCAGCAGCCCTGCGCGCCTCCGGCGCGTTCGCCGCGATGGTGGAGGCGGTCGAGGTCAAGGCCCGGCCCTTCCTGGGCATCTGCGTCGGCATGCAGCTGATGGCACGGGAGGGGTTGGAATACGCACCGACCGCCGGGCTTGGCTGGATCGACGGTGTGGTGGAGCGGATCACCCCCGAGGACGGGCAGAAAGTTCCGCATATGGGCTGGAACGATCTGGTGGTGGATCAGCCCCACCCGGTACTCGATGGGGTCGAGACAGGCGAACATGCGTATTTCGTGCATTCCTACCAGATGCGGGTCGATGATCCGGCGCAGCGCGTGGCGCATGTGGAGTATGGCGGCGACGCAACGGCGATCGTGGCGCGCGATACCATGGTCGGATTTCAGTTCCATCCCGAGAAAAGCGCGGGGGCCGGGCTGCGGATGATCGCGAATTTCCTGCGCTGGCGGCCCTGAGACGGTGTCGGGCGGGGCCCGGCCGCGAGCGAGCCTGACGCACGGTCGCGTTGCATGTGCCGGTCGGTCATGCCAAAGCGCGCAGGCATTTCGATCGGAGACCGCGCCATGATCCTCTACCCTGCCATCGACCTCAAGGACGGCCAGGCCGTGCGCCTTTTGCGCGGCGACATGGAGAAATCCACCGTGTTCAATGACGACCCCGCGGCGCAGGCGATGGAATTCATCGCAGCGGGGTGCGAATGGCTGCATCTGGTGGATCTGAACGGGGCCTTTGCCGGCGCGCCGGTGAACGCGGCGGCGGTCGAGGCGATCCTGGAGCGGACCCGGGTGCCGGCGCAACTGGGCGGTGGCATCCGCGATATGGCGACCATCGAAGCCTGGCTCGACAAGGGGGTGCAGCGGGTGATCCTGGGCACTGTCGCGGTCGAAAGCCCCGATCTTGTCCGCGACGCGGCGAAGGCCTTTCCCGGCCATGTCGCCGTCGGCATCGACGCGCGCAACGGGCGTGTGGCGACCAAGGGCTGGGCCGAGGAGACCGATGTGATGGTGACCGATCTTGCCCGATCTTTCGAGGATGCGGGGGTGGCCGCGATCATCTACACCGACATCAGCCGCGATGGCGCGATGCAGGGTCCGAATGTGCAGGCGACCGCCGATCTGGCGCGCGCGGTGGAAATTCCGGTGATCGCCTCGGGCGGGGTGTCTTCGCTGGACGATCTCATTGCGCTGCGCGATTGCGGCGCGCCGCTCAATGGCGCGATCTCGGGCCGGGCGCTTTACGATGGCGCGCTCGACCTGACAGAGGCATTGGCGGTGCTGCGCGGCTAATTCGCGGTCGTGTCGGTGAACCGGACCAGCGCGCCGGACATCGTCCTGAGATAGGGCGCATCTTCGGACACACCGCCAAGCGCGCCGAGCATCGCCGCCGGGTCCTGGTAGACAATCCTGGTGTCCCCCATCGCGTTCTCGAAGACCAACACCTTGAGAGGCAGATAAAGACCCGCGACAGGATCGTCCTGGATCGCCGGAGTGCCAACCTTCGGGGTGCCGAAGATCAGAAGCTGTGACGCGCCGATGTCTTCGCCGATGGACTGCGCCCCGGCACCGTGATCGACGCGGGCGAAGACAGTGATCCCCGCCGCCTGCATCGACGCAACCATGGCGTCGACGGTTTCGGTCACATCCATGGCGCTGTCCTTGCGCACCAGCCCGTTGTCCCCCGCAAAACCCGGGGCCGCCGCCAGTGCGAGGCTGGCGGCAAAAAGCACATGTTTCATGATATTCCCTCCGACTGTCACACGCGACGGTGGGACAGTCGGGCATCAATTGATATGCACGATGGCGTGAGCGCCGATTTGCGGGTCAGATCGATCCGGCTTCGACCATGTAATTGCTGGCCGTGCACATGGCGGCATCGTCGGACGCGAGGAACAGCACCATGCGGGCGACATAGACCGGGTCGATCAAATCCGGCAGGCATTGGGTGTCGCGCTGCGCCTCGAGCGCATCGGGGGTGGCCCAAAGCTCTTTCTGGCGTTCGGTCATGATCCAGCCGGGCACCACCGTGTTGACGCGGATGCGATGCCCGCCCAGATCGCGCGCCATGCTGCGGGTCAGGCCGTGCACCGCGGCCTTGGCGGTCGTGTAGGCGGGCATGTTGCCGGCCGCTTCCCACCAGCTGTTCGATCCCATGTTGATGATCGACCCGCCGCCGGCGTCGATCATGTCGGGGGCCACCGCCTGGATGGCAAAGAACATGTGGCGCAGGTTGACGGCCTGGCGTTCGTCCCAGTAGTCGGCTGTAACGTCGCGCCAATCGTGCCGGTCGTCGCGGGCCGCGTTATTGACCAGCACCTGCGCCGGGCCAAGCTGCGCCTTGAGCCTGGCAAACGCGTCTTGCAGCGCGGGGATGTCGCGCAAATCGGCCTGTTCCCAGACCACGGTGCCCTGGGTCGCGTCGGCCAGCGTCTGTGCCGCTGTCGCATCCAGATCGACAAACCCGACCTTGGCCCCCTGCGCGGCAAAGGCGGCGACCATGTCAGCCCCGATGCCCGAGGCACCGCCGGTGAGGAACACGGTCTTGCCGGAAAGGCTGGGATATTGGGCGAATGTATCTGACATGGGGCCTCCTGTTTCTGTCGCACAGGGCATAATGCGCATCATGCAGGCTTCACAAGCAACGATCTTCGGAGTAGGCGAAGGGCCATGTTGAAAACCCGCATCATTCCCTGTCTTGACGTTGCCGATGGCCGTGTGGTCAAGGGCGTCAATTTCGTCGATTTGCGCGACGCCGGTGACCCGGTCGATGCTGCCCGTGCCTATGACGCCGCGGGCGCCGACGAGATCTGCTTTCTCGACATCCATGCAACGCATGAAAACCGCGGCACGATGTTCGACGTGGTCACCCGCACGGCCGAGCAATGCTTCATCCCGCTGACCGTGGGGGGCGGGGTCCGCAGCGTCGCCGATGTGCGCGCGCTGCTGCTGGCGGGTGCCGACAAGGTGTCGTTCAACTCGGCCGCCGTGGCGAACCCGGACGTGGTGGCCGAGGCCGCCGACCAGTTCGGCAGCCAGTGCATCGTGGTCGCCATCGACGCCAAGACGGTGGCCCCCGGCCGGTGGGAGATTTTCACCCATGGCGGCCGCAAGCCCACGGGGATCGACGCGGTCGCCTTCGCCGAAACCGTGGTGGCAAAGGGCGCGGGGGAAATCCTGCTCACCTCGATGGATCGCGACGGCACCAGGGCGGGGTTCAACCTGCCGCTGACCCGCGCGATTTCCGACGCGGTGGATGTCCCGGTGATCGCATCGGGCGGCGTTGGCACGCTGGACCACCTTGTGGACGGCGTGACCGAGGGCGGAGCCAGCGCGGTGCTGGCCGCGTCGATCTTCCATTTCGGGGAATTCACGATCGGTCAGGCCAAGGCGCATATGGCCGATGCAGGGATACCGGTGAGGCTGACATGACCCTCGAAGAACTGGAACAGATCGTGGCGGCGCGCGCCAAGGCCTCCACCGACGAAAGCTGGACCGCCAGGCTGCTGGCCAAGGGCCCGGAGAAATGCGCCGAGAAATTCGGCGAGGAAGCCGTCGAAGCGGTGATCGAGGCGGTCCGGGATGATCCCGACCGGCTGACCTCGGAAGCGGCGGATGTGCTGTTTCACCTGCTGGTCATGCTGAAGTCCCGGAATGTCGCGGTGTCTGCCGTGATGGCCGAACTTGACCGGCGGCAGGCGCAATCAGGCCTGAAAGAAAAGGCAGCGCGCGGATAAGCCGCTTCGAAGCGGCTTGTTTCAAGGGCTTGCGAAAGCCCTTGAAACGCGATTTAGAAATCGCGTGGCCAAGCCCGTTCGAACGGGCTTTCCCCGGCCTCAGAGCTTGGACGAGATGATCCCGGTGTTGAAGCCCCCCATGCGCAGCTCGCCGAAGAGGCGCTGGTATTCGATCTTTGGGCAGCGGTTCATCACCACGTCGATGCCGCGTGCTTCGGCCCTGGCGGCCGCCTCGGGGTGTTGGACGCCGATCTGCATCCAGATGGTCTGAAGATCGGGACATGCGCTCAGCGCCTCGTCCACGATGGCCGGGACCGCCTCGGACTTGCGGAAGATGTCGACCATGTCCACCGGGCTGTCGATATCGGTCAGGGATGCCTTGATTCGAGAGCCGAACAGCATCTTGCCCGCGTGGCCGGGATTGACCGGGATCACGGTAAACCCCTTGAGCGACAGGTAGCGCGCCACGTAATAGCTCGGGCGCACGGGGTTGGTCGACACGCCGACCACCGCCACTCGCTTGGTCCGTCGGAGAATCATGCGCAGATGCGCGTCGGAACAGGTCATGGCGCGAGCCTATAGACGCATCCTCCGAAAAGAAAAAGCGCCCAAGGAGACCTTGGGCGCCAGTGTTGGAACGAGGGACAGTGAAAGGGCAGCGGGTGTTCCACGCCCGCGCCTCTGATATCAAGGTAATCACGATGCCCCGGGTTTAAAGGGACCGCCGCCATGCGGTGTGGTCACATGTTCGTCAGGTTGCGCGGCAGGATTGGGCCGGAGTTTCGCCGCGCCGCGGCTGGTCCAGCGTTTCGTGCAGCCGTTCGGACGGGTCGGTGCAGGTCCTGCGCATCCTGCGATGCAGGAACAACATCCCCCAGCCCGACCAATTGCCGGAGGACGGGGCGGCCGGGTCTTGCGGGAAGCGCGCGGCCCATCCCTCGGGCAGCGGCAGGCCGACATGATGCGCCCGGTCGAGCATCCAGACCAGCGGAATATTCGACAGGCCCCGCGCCTCTTCATGGCCGCGCAATTGACCGCCGACATCGCCATGCACACCGCGGAACCAGACCTGTTCGACATGACCGTCCCAGCCGGGCGACGCAGACCACAGCACCGGGGCATAGGCCATGCGGCGTTCGTTGTAGGCCAACGCGTGAAAGCCGTGCTGGATCGACGGGCCCAGCCGCGCATTGTGGAACGCATGGGCGTCATTGGTGATCCGCCAGATCAGCGGCAGGCGCAGGCCCAGAGCCTTGACCGTATCCCAGACGCCCACCACCCGGATCGGCGCCTGTTCGTGGCAATGGAGCGCCGCAAAGCGCGTTGCAACATCTGACCCGGGGCGGTTGCAACGGTACAGGCGATAGGCCTGACGGACATTGCGTTCCGTTGCATGTTCGGCGCGGAGCAACCCGATGGTGTCGATCACGCCCGCCAAGGAGCGGACGGCATAGGCCCCGCGCGAATACCCGAAAAAGTAGATTTGGTCGCCCGGTTTGTAGCGCGACGCCAGAAATCCGTAGGCACGGCGGATTTGCGGGTTGATGCCGCGACCGACAACGATGTCGGACATGCTGCGCCAGTCGGACCATTGCAGGCCCGCTTCGTAGTACAGCGACAGGTCTCCGCCGACCTCTTGCAGCAGGTGATAAAGGCGCCCCGCATTGGTTTTTCTGCCCCGCTCAAGCGAGGACAGGGTGCCATCGAGTATGATGACATGAACACGGGCTCCGCGCCGCAGCGAGACGCTGGAATGGCCCTCCGTGAAGGCGCGGCGGAACCAACCGAATATGCGTTCACTCAGCGGCGACGCGCGCATCCTGCAACATGCCCCAGACCCTTTGCGGTGTGAACGGCATATCGGCCTTGCGTACGCCCTGCCCCCACATCGCGTCCTGCGCCGCGTTGGCCACCGCCGCCAGCGCGCCGACGGTGCCCGCCTCGCCGCAGCCTTTCATGCCCATCGGGTTGGTCACCGACGGGACAGCTTCGGTGCTGAAGCCGATCATCGGCACATCGTCGGCGCGCGGCATGGCGTAGTCCATGAAGGTGGCCGTGAGCAATTGGCCGTCTTCGTCATAGACAACGCGCTCTGTCAGCGCCTGGCCGATCCCCTGCACCACCCCGCCATGCACTTGACCTTCGGCCAGCATCGGGTTGATCAGGTTACCGAAATCATCGACCACCGTATAGCGATCAACGGTGACATGGCCGGTCTCGGGATCGACCTCGACCTCGGCCACATGCGCGCCGTTGGGGAAACTGCGCCCGTCCAGCGTGGCCGTCGCGTCAAACGTCAAAAGGTCTTCCCGGCCCGCGTCCCGCGCCATCTGCGCCACTTCGAGCATCGTCGGCGTGACGTTGGATGTCCCGACACGGAACTGTTCGTCGTCAAAGCTGATCTCGGCGGCATCCACGCCCTGCGTGTCGGCCAGAAAACCGGTAAACGCGGTGACGATCTGGTCCACCGCCGCCAGTGTCACGGTGTTCTGCACGGTGACAGAGCGCGACCCGCCGGTGCCGCCGCCCCGCGCGATCAGGTCGCTGTCGCCCTGGACAAAGCGGATCTTGTCAGCCGGGATGCCGGTCTGATCGGCCAGGAATTGCGTGAACACGGTCTCGTGTCCCTGGCCATTGGATTGCGTGCCGACATAGATCGACGCACCACCATCATCGTCGAAGGTGACCTTCACATCCTCGCTCGGCGCACCGAGGATGCTTTCGATATAATAACACAGGCCAATCCCGCGCAGCTTTCCCTGCGCTTCGGACGCGGCACGGCGGGCGGCAAAGCCATCGCGGTCGGCAAAGGTTTCGGCACGGGTCAGAACGCGGTCGAAATCGCCCACGTCGTAGGTTTCGCCCGTGGCGGTCGTATAGGGGAATTGCTGCGGCTTGATGAAATTGATGCGGCGCAATTCCCACGGGTCGACATCCAGCTCGCGCGCGGCCCGGTCCATGACCCGCTCCAGCAGATAGATCGCCTCGGGTCGCCCGGCCCCGCGATAGGCATCAACCGGCGTGGTATTGGTATAGACCCCTTCGACCTGCAGCCATGTGGTTTGCACGTCATAGGTGCCCATCAGCACCTTGGCGAAAAGGTTGGTCTGGATGGCCTGCGCAAAATGCGAATTATATGCGCCCATGTTGGCCACCGTTCGCACGCGGTAAGCCGTGATGCGGTTGGTTTCATCGAAAGCGAGTTCGGCGGTGTGCCTGAGATCGCGGCCCGCGTTGTCGGACAGCATCGCCTCGGTGCGGTCGGACATCCAGCGCACAGGGGTACCGAGCATCTTGCAGGCAATCGCGGTCAGGAAGTTTTCCGGATGCGGCATGCCCTTCATGCCGAACCCGCCGCCGGTGTCGGGGTTGGTGACGCGGATATCGTCCTCGGACATGCCAAGAATGCGCGCAAGCTGTCTCTTGTGCTCCCAGACGCCCTGCGCGTTGATGGCGACATGCAGGCGGTTGCCCTCGATCTCGGCATAGCAGCCGCGCGGCTCCATCGCGTTGACGATGACGCGGTTGTCCTCGACATCGAGCCTGACGGTGCGGTGGGCGTCGGCAAAGGCCTGCACGGTGGCGTCTTCATCCCCCAGCCCGAAATCGAAGGCCCGGTTTTCCGGTACATCGTCATGCAGTCGCGGCCCGCCGGACGAAAGGCCCAGATGAACCGGTTTGTCGGTATAGTCGAATTCGATCAGCTCTGCCGCGTCGCGCGCTGCATCGAGCGTGTCAGCCACGATGAAGGCCACCGCCTCACCGACATAGCGGACTGTGCCGGAGGCCAGCAAGGGGCGGAACGGCGCCGCGCCCGTGGAGCCGTCGCGGTTGGGGACAGTGGTGCCCCACAGACCCTCGGTGTAACCCGCCTCGGCCAGGTCGGCGGCTGTCAGGACGAGATGAACGCCGGGCGCATCTCGGGCCTCAGTGACGTCCAGCGTGTCGATATCGGCATGGGCCACCGACGATCGGAGGACATAGCCGCGCAGCGCGCCGGCTGGCGCGATGTCATCGACATAGCGGCCCGTTCCATTGAGAAATCGTATATCCTCGACCCGCTTTACGGGTTGCGACTTGCCAAACTTTTCCATCCGTTCCTCGCGTCTTGGGCCTGCTGTGTCCGGGGCGACACTAGACTTCGAGAGGCTGCTGTCCAGCCCGAACATGCTGGTTCGACAGGTCCAGAAGCCCGGCGGTGCCATATCCGTTGAACGCGGTCACCAGCGCAAGGCTGTAGGCCCCGGCCCCGGTGATCAGGATATGGTCGTCTTCGGCGATATCGCCCGGCAGGTTCCAGATGCCGGGAACCCGGTCGAGGCTGTCGCAGGTCGGCCCGAAGATGGTGAAGGGCCGGGCACCCGACAGGCGGGGCTGGCCAGTTCTGTCAACGAAGATCGACCGGCGGGGATAGGCGGACGCGGCGATGAAGCAGCCTTTCGCCTGCGTGGCGCCTAGTCGTCCTCGGCGGTACTGTATTTCTGGATCAGCCCGGCTTGCGCGATGAAAAAGACGAAGGTCGCGCCGGTGATGACAAAGGTTTCGAAATAGACCCAGATCTCGGTGCTTTGGGTGCGCCAGACGATTTCGTTCGACGCCGCCAGCAACAGGAAGAACGCGGTCATGCGTCTGGTGAGGATCATCCAGCCCTCCTGCTCCATCGGCAGCAACTCGCCCATCACCACGCGAAGATAGCTTTGACCGCGCAAGAGCCCGATCGCAAGCACTCCGCCCAGCAGCAGGTAGACCATTGTCGGCTTCATCTTGATGAAGCGGTCATCATTGAGCCACACGGTCAGACCGCCGAACACGACAACCAGCACCGCGGTGACGATCTGCATGCGGCTGATATGGCCGGTGAGCCACCAGAGCAGGCCCATGGAGGCCAGGATTACCGGGATGAAGCCTGCCGTGACGACGATGAACCCGTCATAGTCGATGCCGTTATAGGTAAAGACCCGGTCCTTGAGCCAGAGGTAGGCGACGAAAAAGCCGATCACCGGACCCAGTTCCAATGTCGATTTCAGCCATTGCGGGACGTGATGTTGTGTCAAGGCTCAGCCTCCGATTTCCACGATGACAGCCCCTAGCGCGATCAGGGCCATGAGCGCAATCCTGCGCGGGCCGACGGTGTCCTTCAGGAACACCCAACCGATGATGGCGGCAAAGACGGTCGAGGTTTCGCGCAGCACCGCCGCCTCGCCCACCTGGTCCAGGCGCGTGGCGAGCATGATGGAGCCGAAGCTGAAAAAGGCCACCAGCCCGCCGATCATACCTCTGACAGCGAGCGGGCCCAATTCGGGTTTGTGGACCATGTTGCGGTACCGTAGCGCGGCGATGATCGGCATCGGGATGGCGTCGATCATGAAGAACCACGCGAGGAAGGTGAACGGGTCGGCAGTGGCGCGGATGCCGTAGGCGTCATAGGTGGTGTAGAGCGCCACGAACAGGCCGGTGGCGATGGCCAGCATCAGGGCAACCGGCAGCGTGTCGCGTTCGGCCACGAGAAAGAAAAGGTTGTAGATGGCCAGCCCGAATATCCCCGCCAGAAGGACCGACAGGCCGAGCCATTGCGTGACCGAGAAGGTTTCCCCGAATATCAGGTAGGCGCCGATCACCGCAAACAGCGGCCCGGTGCCGCGCACCACCGGGTAGACCACGGTATAGGCGCCCTTGGTATAGGCCTGCGCCTGCAAGAGCTTGTAGCCGAGGTGAATGACGAAGGCCCCGAGGAAGATCAGCCACATATGCGGCTCGGGCCAGGGCACGACGAACAGCGCGAAGGGCGCGGCCATCAGCCCGTAACTGGCATCGATCGCGCCGCGCGACATCCAGGGATCGTGCCGCCCCTTCTGCAAGGCGCCGAAAATCGCATGCAGCAGCGCCGCCAGAAGCGCCAGCCACAGGGCAAGCGTTTGCCCGGCAGCCGTGCCCTCGATCGAGATCAGCCAGGCGCTCATCTCCGGAACAACGCCTGCGACGCGGTCGTTGGGACCCCAGGCAACTCAGGGGCGCATCCATGGAAATCCTGCTTGACGATCTGACCACCAGTTTTCTGGAAGTCCCTGTCGGGGTCGCCTTCATGCGCATACTCGGCGCGGTCGTGCTGTCGGCGTTGATCGGGCTGGAGCGGGAAAGCCGCGAAAAACCCGCCGGCCTGCGCACGCATATCCTCGTGTCGGTCGCGGCATGCCTGTTCGTCATCCTGGGACAGGAACTTGCCGCGCTGGATTTCGGCGGCGACGCCAAACGGGTCGATCCCTTGCGCATGATCGAAGCAGTCACCGCCGGCGTCGCCTTTCTGGCCGCCGGGCTGATCTTCACCTCCAACGGCACGGTTCAGAACGTGACCACCGGCACATCGCTCTGGCTGGCCGGGGCCATCGGGCTTGGCTGCGGCGCCGGTCAGCTTGCTCTGGCGGGCATGGCCGCCTTGGTCGTCCTGGTGGTCTTGCTGCTGTTGCGCCAATTGGAAAAGCTGATGGGCACGCACTAGGCGGGCAGTCCCGTCAGGGCGGCGGCGAATTCCTCTGGATCGAAGGGTTGCAGGTCGTCGATCTGTTCGCCCACACCGATGGCGTGGATGGGCAGGCCAAAGCGATCGGCCAGCGCCACCAGCACACCGCCCTTGGCGGTACCATCGAGCTTCGTCATCACGAGGCCCGATACATCCGCGAGTTTCTGAAAGGTCTCGACCTGGTTCAGCGCGTTCTGGCCAGTGGTGGCATCAAGCACCAGCAGCGTGTTGTGGGGTGCGTCAGGATCCTTCTTGCGGATGACGCGGACGATCTTGGCCAGCTCCTCCATCAGGTCCTGGCGGTTTTGCAAGCGGCCGGCCGTGTCGATCATCAGAAGGTCCGCGCCATCGGCCTGCGCCCGTGTCATGGCGTCAAAGGCAAGGCTGGCGGGGTCGGACCCTTCGGGCGCGGTGAGCACCGGCACACCGGCGCGATCGCCCCAGACCTGAAGCTGTTCGACCGCCGCCGCACGGAAGGTGTCGCCTGCGGCGATGACAACCGATTTGCCGGCATTGCGGAACTGGCTGGCAAGTTTCCCGATGGTCGTGGTTTTGCCGGACCCGTTGACGCCGACCACCAGCACCACCTGCGGTGTCTTGGAATAGAGCGGCATCGGCCGCGCGACCGGATCCATGATGCGCGCCACCTCGCCCGCGAGAAGCCCTTTTATCTCGCGCACGCTCAGTTTCTTGCCAAAGCGGCCTTCGGCGATATTGGCGGTGACCCGCAGGGCGGTATCGACCCCCATATCAGCCTGGATCAGCAGGTCTTCAAGCTGCTCCAGCATGTCGTCGTCAAGCTCGCGGCGGACCTCGGAGGGGGCGGACTTGCGACCGAGCAGGCGACCCAGGAGACCGGGTTTGCTGACCTCTGCTTCGGCGGACGGGGCGACATCGGCAAGCCCCACCGATTGCACCGGGATTTCCCGGGGCGTGTCGGGTTGCGTTTCACGCGGGGGTGTCGCCATCGGGTCGCCGGGTTGCGGCGCGCCTTTGGGTGGGTCCGGCGGGCTGACCGGTGTCGAGGCGGGCGGCGGCATGTCCGGACCCGGAGACGGCGGCCTGTCCTGCCCCGGCAGATCGGGCTGCGGCACCTCTTGCGGGGGATCGGGTCGGGGCAGGTCGGGGTGCGGCACCTCTTCCGGGGCCTCGGGACCGGGTTGCTCGGGCGCGGGCAGGTCCGGCTCTGGCACCTCTTCTGGGGTTTCGGGCGCCGGCACATCCGGCGGGGGGCTGTCCGGTTCCGGCTCCAACGGGGGGGTGTCGGGGGGCGGGTCGTTGGGCGGCAGTGTTTCGGGATCTGGTGAGGGGGTTTCCTCGCCGCCGTCGGAGACGATGGCGTCCAGACCTTCGTCCAGCTTGGACGAGGACTTGAAGAGCTTTGATTTCAGCTTGCCGAAAAAGGACATTGCGGACCGTTGGTTGGAGTATCTCTCCCTCTCATCTAGTCCTTATCCGGCCAGGATGAAAGGCTCAGACCTCGTCCGGGAAATGCGCCATCGTCAGACGGATGGGGTTCGGCGCGGCCTGCCCCAGGCCGCAGATCGAGGCATCGGCCATCGCCTGACACACCTCTTCCAGAAGCGGCTTGTTCCAATGCTCGGCCTGCATCAGCTTGACGGCCTTTTCGCAGCCGACCCGGCAGGGTGTGCACTGGCCGCAGGATTCATCCTCGAAAAAGCGCAGCATGTTGAGCGCGGCGTCGCGGGCGCGGTCCTTGTCCGACAGAATGACCACCGCAGCGGAGCCGATGAACGAGCCATGCGGCTGGAGCGTGTCGAAATCGAGCGGCACATCGTCCAAGGAGGCGGGCAGGATGCCGGAGGACGGGCCACCCGGTTGATACGCCTTGAACACATGCCCATCGGCCATGCCGCCAGCCGCGTCGATGATGTCGGTGATCGTGCTGCCCGCGGGCAGCAGGTACACGCCCGGTTGGGCGACACGCCCCGACACGGAATAGGACCGCAACCCCTTGCGGCCGTTGCGTTCGGTGGTGTTCAGGACCTCCGGCCCCTCGCGGCAGATGCGGGTGATCCAGTGCAGGGTCTCGACATTGTGCACCAGCGTCGGCCGGCCGAAGACACCCACCTGCGCCACGTAGGGCGGGCGGTGGCGCGGGATGCCGCGCTTGCCTTCGATGGATTCGATCATCGCGGATTCTTCGCCGCAGATATAGGCCCCCGCCCCGCGCCGCAGATCGATGTAGCCTGGCGCGACCATGCCGGCGGCTTCGAGCGCCGCGATCTCGCGGCGCAGGATGTCCAGCACGGCGGGGTATTCGTCGCGCATGTAGATGAAGCAGGTGTCGGCCTCGACCGCCCAGGCGGCGATCAGCATGCCTTCAAGGAAAAGATGCGGCACGCGTTCCAGATAATAGCGGTCCTTGAAGGTGCCCGGCTCGCCTTCGTCGCCGTTGACGGCCAGATAGCGCGGGCCGGGATTGGCGCGCACGAAGCCCCATTTGCGGCCCGACGGGAACCCGGCCCCGCCAAGGCCGCGCAGGCCGGATGACAGGACTGTGTCCTGCACCTGCGCCCAGTCGCCATTTGCACGCAGGTCGAGAAGCGCCGAATAGCCGCCGGTTTTCAGATAGGCGTTCAGCTCCTGGTAGTCGGGTATATGCGCATGGGTGTCGCCCGCCGCGATGGCCGCCTGGACCTTTTCGGGCGTGGCATGGTCGATGTGGTTGTGGCCCAGCTCAAGCACCGGCGCGGTATCGCAGCGGCCCATGCAGGGCGCCCGCAGCACGCGCACCTGCGACGGGTCGAGCCCGTCTTCCAGCGCCTGTTGCAGCCCCTGCGCGCCCGCCAGCTCGCAAGAGAGCGAATCGCACACCCGGATGGTCAGCGCGGGCGGCGGGGTTTCGTCTTCCTTGACCACGTCGAAATGGGCATAGAAGGTGGCGACTTCGTACACCTCGGCCATGCTCAGGCGCATCTCTTCGGCCAGTGCGCGCAGATGGTCGGCGCTCAGATGGCCGTATGCGTCCTGGACCAGGTGCAGGAATTCAATGAGGCAGTCGCGGCGGCGCGGCCGGTCGCCCAGCAGGCTGCGCACCTCTGCCAGCGCTTCGTCGATGTATTGACGGCCCTTCGGAGTCACACGACCCTTGCCGCGCCCGGATTTCCACACACCTTTGCGCTCATCCAATGCCATTTGGTATGTCCTCCGCCTGCATCTGGTCCGAGGGTGGCACAGCGGGTCCCCCTGTACGAGCCTGAAAACGACCTTACACGCCGCCGCTGCGCCGATGCCCTGTCGCCGATGGCGTCGAAATGACGATTTTCGGAAAACTCATGCCGATGTCATTTGTGCAAAGACCGGCGCTTCGGTAGGGTAAGCGCCATGAGACGTTACCTTGGATACGCCATTCTGGCCGCCTGTCTTGCGAGCCCGCTGCCGGGCGCCGAGCCAATGACCGGGGCGCAATTCGAATCCTACGTGACCGGCAAGACGTTGCATTTCGGTCAGAACGGAACGGCCTACGGCGTCGAGGAATACCTCGAGGATCGGCGCGTGCGGTGGTCCTTTCTGGACGGTCAATGCAAGGACGGTGTCTGGTACGAAGAGGACGGGATGATCTGTTTCGTCTACGAGGACACGCCGACACCGCAATGCTGGACCTTTTTCAAGGAATCCTCCGGGCTGCGAGCGATTTTCCAGAACGATCCGAACGCGACCACGCTTTACGAAGCGCAGCAGAAAGACGAACCGATGGTCTGCCACGGGCCGGATGTCGGGGTCTGACCGACACGGGACGCGAAAACGCGCGTTGCTGCAAACAAGGCACTGTCGCGCGGACGCGGGACCGATCGCCGCTTTTGCGCAGCGCAGGCTGGCTGTTACCCGGCCAAGGCGCGCGCCAGCGCGTTTTGCCGCTCGATCACTCTTGGCAAGTCAATGGTCACGATCTGCCCGTCGCGCACAACCTGCCGCCCCTCCACCAGCAAGGTCTGCACCCGCGTTGGCCCGGCAAGCAGGAGCGCGGCCGGATCCCAGCTTCCGGCGCTTTCGATCCCGGTCACATTCCAAAGCGCGATATCGGCCCGTTTGCCAATGGCGATCTGGCCGCAATCCGGGCGGCCCAGAACCTCGGCCCCACCCCGCGTCGCGATGAAAAGCGCTTCGCGCGCGCTCATCGCATCGGCCCCGCCCGCGACCCGCTGCAAGAGCATGGCCTGCCGCGCCTCGGCGCTCAGGGATCCGCTGTCATTGCTGGCCGACCCGTCAACCCCGAGGCCAACCGGCACCTGCGCATCCCGCATCGCGCGTACCGGGGCGATGCCCGAGCCGAGCCGACAGTTCGAGCAGGGGCAATGCGACACGCCCGTGCGGGTCCTGGCGAAAAGATCAATCTCCTGCCGGTCAAGCTTTACGCAATGCGCGTGCCATACATCCGGACCGGTCCAGCCCAAGTCCTCGGCATATTGGCCCGGACGACACCCGAATTTTTCAAGGCTATAGGCGACATCCTGGTCATTCTCGGCCAGATGGGTGTGCAACATCACACCTTTGTCCCGCGCCAGTCGCGCCGCGTCGCGCATCAGATCGCGGCTGACCGAAAACGGCGAACAGGGCGCCACACCGACACGCACCATGGCGCCTTCGCGTGGATCGTGATGCGCGTCGATCACGCGGATGCAATCCTCAAGTATCGCTGCCTCGCGCTCGACCAGCGTATCGGGCGGCAAGCCGCCATCGCTCTCTCCGATGCTCATCGCGCCGCGTGTCGGGTGAAACCGCAGGCCAATCTCCTGCGCCGCGGCAATCGTGTCGTCCAGGCGCGCACCACCCGGATAAAGGTACAGGTGGTCCGAGCTTAGCGTGCACCCCGACAGCGCCAGTTCCGCCAGTCCGATCTGCGCCGAAACAAACATCTCTTCCGGGCCGAACCGCGCCCATATCGGGTAGAGCGTCTGCAACCAGCCAAAGAGCAGAGCATCCTGCCCGCCCGGAACGGCGCGGGTCAGGGTTTGGTACAGATGGTGATGCGTGTTCACCAAGCCCGGTGTCACCAGGCAGCCGCGCGCATCGATCACCTCATCTGCGCCAGACAGACCGCTGCCGATCCCGGTGATCACCCCGTCTTCGATCAGGATATCCGCTTCCTTCAGTTCGGACAGCCCGGCATCCATCGTGAGGACAAGTTTCGCATTTTGGACAAGGGTGGTCATGTCGATCCCTCCACACATATCGCGTCCTTTTCGGTGCAGGTCTCCTGCCGGGGCGACAGAAAAGGAGCGGAAGGACTCGCCCGGGCCGGCCTCTGGTAGCGCATATGCGCGCGCCTGTCAGCCGTTCAGCCGCGCCAATGCCGCCGCATGAAGCTCGGGCGTGGCGGCCGCCAGCGTTGTGCCGCCGTGATGCGCCGGGGTGCCGTCCCATTGGGTCACGACGCCGCCCGCCGCTTCGATCACCGCGATGGGCGCCTGCACGTCATAGGCGTTCAGCCCGGCTTCGATCACAAGGTCGATCTGCCCCGCCGCCAGAAGTGCATAGGCATAACAATCGCAGCCATATCGGGTCAGCCTGGCCTCTCTGGCCACACGCTGAAACGCGGCACACTGGCTGGCCGTGCCGATTTCGGGGAAGGTGGAAAACAACGTCGCCTCGCGCAGGACCCGCGTGTCCCTGCATTTCAATGCCGCCTCGCGCCCCGGCCCGGTCCAAGAGGCCCGTCCAAGACCGCCCATGAACCGCTCGCCGGTATAGGGCTGTGCGATCATGCCCATCACGGGACCAGACCTGTCGGACAGGGCGATCAGCACGCCCCATGTCGGCGTGCCGCTGATAAACGAGCGTGTCCCGTCAATCGGGTCGAGCACCCAGGTCAGGCCACTGGTGCCGTCCTTGGGTCCATACTCTTCGCCGAGGATCGAATCATCCGGGCGCAGATCAGCCAGCACCTCGCGCATCACGGTCTCGGCGGCGCGGTCGGCGATGGTCACCGGATCGAACCCGCCCTCGAGCTTGTTTTCCGCATCGAGCGTGACAGAGCGAAAATGCGGCAGGATCGCTGCACCGGCGGCATCCGCCATGCGATCGGCCACTGACCAAATGTCAGTGGCCTGAGACGAGGTAAAATCGGTCATGGAGCGCCTCCTGCAAGCAGCCCTGTCAGGGCTACCTCAGGCGGGCGAGCGGCTCAAGCCACGTCGGACAGGACGCGGGCCAGTTCGAAAAGGCGGCGACGCTGGTTTTCCGGGATCGCATAGTACGACCGGACAAGATCGAGCGCTTCCTTGTCACCCAACAGATCGGCGGGCACCGCATCGGCAGGGGTCTGTGTTGCATCAACCTTCTGGGAATCTTCTATTCCTTCGAAAAAGAAGGCCACCGGCACGTCCAGCGCGTCGGCAATATCCCAAAGCCGCGATGCGCTGACCCGGTTGGCGCCGGTTTCATATTTCTGGATTTGCTGAAACTTGATCCCGACTTTCTCGGCCAATTGCTGCTGGGTCATTCCCACCAGCCAGCGGCGATGCCGGACCCGCTTTCCAACATGTACGTCAACAGGATGTGCCATCATGCTCCTTTCGCCAGACGCAATTTCGTCTTTATGGTTACTGGATAGGCCCGTAGCCGCCTCGGCGAACCGACGCATAACGGGAACAACCTATCCGATTGTTGATGCAGGGAAGCTATAGCATGACAGGTATCAGGGCAAGAATTTTGGGGGCACTAAACAGAAATTGGTTAACAAAGTACAACCAGAGGTCAGGCACCGCGATCCGCTTCGGGATGTGAGACCGGCGGGTGCACGCGTTTCGCGTTCTGAACAAGGCGCTGTAAAGCTATGATAATTTGAAAAACGAGGTCAATATGAAGGCGTTTCAGGTCCACACCCATGATGTCGCACCGGCATTGGTTGATGTGAAGAAACCAGAACCTGCCGCAGGCGAAATTCGAATCAAAATTCACGCCTGCGGACTGAATTTTGCCGATTTGCTGATGGTGAAGGGCACGTATCAGGACGTGCCGGACCTGCCCTTTACCCTTGGAATGGAGGTTTCGGGAATCATCGACGCGCTGGGAGAGGACGTGTCGGAGCTTGCTGTCGGCGACAGGGTTGCGGTCTTTGGCGGGCATGGTGGACTGGCCGAGTTTGGCTGTTTCGAGGCCCGACGCGCCGTGCGCTTGCCCGAAGACATGTCGATGGTCGACGCAGCCGCGTTCCAGGTCGCCTACGGCACAAGCCACCTTGCCCTTGCCCACCGCGCACGGATGCAAGCGGGCGAAACGCTGCTTGTTCTCGGAGCGGCGGGCGGTGTCGGCCTGACGGCGGTGGAGATCGGCAAGCTCATGGGCGCCACGGTGATCGCCTGCGCGCGCGGCAAAGCCAAGCTCGACGCCGCCATCTCGGCCGGGGCCGATCACCTGATCGATGCCGAAACACAGGATATCCGGACCGAGATGAAGGCGCTGGGCGGGGCGGACGTTGTCTATGACCCGGTTGGCGGGGCGCAATTCGAAGCGGCATTCCGGTCCTGCAAGCCGGAGGCGCGCATTCTGCCCATCGGCTTTGCCAGCGGGGAGGTGCCGCAGATCAAGGCAAACCACCTTCTGGTCAAGAACCTGTCGGTGCTGGGTGTCTATTGGGGCGGTTATCTGAAGTTCCGTCCCGAGGTCGTGACGCAAAGCCTTGCCACGCTTCTGGGCTGGTACAGACGCGGATGGCTCAAACCGCATGTCAGCCACCGCTTCGACCTCGACACGGTGGCGGACGGGCTGGCGCTTTTGCGCAGCCGCAAATCCACCGGGAAGGTCGTGGTCGAGATCGCGTCCTGATCCGGGCATGGGGCGAAGAGCCCTGCCGGTTATTCCGCCGCTGCACGCATGTCCACGCCGGAGATTGCCGCGAATTCGCGGCGCAACAGGTCGCAGAGGGGTTCGATGATCTGCGACCGCGCTGTCCCGCGGTAGAGAGCGACCGATTGATGCCCCAGGTCGGGCAGATCGCTCGTCATCGGGATCGCCTCGAATTGCGCCGGCTCGTGCCCTTCGAGAACCGAGGTGATCGCCAGGTCCGCGCTGACGGCCACGTCGATCGCGCGGTCGCTGTCGGAGGCCAGGACAAGGTCCCAATCCGCGCCCACACGCTCCAGCGTGCCCAGCGCGACGGGCCGGAACGAACAATGATTGCAGAACGCCACCGGGATGGGGCGCGTCTTCCACGCCTGCCCCCCCGGCGCACCGTACCAGCGCAGCGGGACTTTCATCAGCACCTCCGCCGCGCCATCGGGGCGGGTTTCCGTGGTCAGGATGATGTCCAACTCACCGCGCGCGAACCGGTCTTTCAGATCACTTGAGTAGGAACTGTAAAGCTGCACCTTCACGCGGGGAAAATCGCGTTGCATCGCTTTCATCACGTTGGGAATCGCGGGGTATATGATGTCATGCGGCACGCCGAGGGTGATTTCACCTTCCCAGACCGTGTTGGTGAGCTTGCCATACACCTCGTCATTCATGTCCACCATCCGCCGGGCATAGGTCAAAAGCTGTTCACCCGCCGAGGTCAGCACGACACCGCGTCCCTGGCGGTCCAGCAACGTCAGGCCAAGGCTGTCCTCGAGCCGTTTGATCTGCATCGACACCGCCGATTGCGTCAGGTTCAGGAAAGAGGCCGCCCGCGTGACGCCACCGGAGTCGGCCACGGCGATAAAGGATCGCAGGGTCGTGATGTCGAGATTGCGCATATATCAAATCCTGTGATGCGTCACTTCAATAACATTCGTTTCACAAATTACCGTAGCAGGCCCATATGCATCAGGCAACACGATGGGTTCCACCCGAACCATCACAAAGACACTAGGAGCAAGACAATGCAAAGCCTGATGGACACAGTCGTTGACCGGCCGCACCACATGCCCTCACGCGGCCGATTGATCGACCGGTTTCATGCCGCCATGGCACTCTACCGCAGCCGCGCGCGGCTGGCGGAACTGGAGCCGCACATGCTGCAGGATATCGGGATCGACCGCGGAACCGCTGACAAAGAGGCTGCGCGCCCGATCTGGGACGCTCCGGCAGGCGTGATGCGCTGAACAGGCGTGATGCGCTGAAATTGAGCAGTTTGAGGCCCCCGGCCTCCGAAAAATGTAAAAAGGATTCATTTTTTAACGGAACCTTTATACAAGCGCGCTTGAAATGTTCGTGCGAAGGCCCGATATTTCAACTACACATCCCCACGCTGGTGCGGGATGCCTGAGTTCATTTCGGAGGGATAAATGGCTGAGTACAACACAATCCGGTCGACCGGCGTTGCTGGCGCCCGGACCGCCCAGGTTGATGAAGGTCTGCGCGCGCACATGAACAAGGTCTACGGCACCATGTCCGTAGGTATGCTGATCACATTTGCTGCGGCCTGGGCCATATCCGGCCTGGCCGTGACAGCCGATCCGTCACAGGCCGTGGCGCAGATCGGAACCGACAAATACCTGACATCACTGGGTCAGGCACTTTACATGTCGCCGTTGAAATGGCTGGTCATGTTTGCCCCGCTGATCTTCGTCTTCGGCTTCTCGGCCGGGATCAACCGGATGTCCGCAGCCACGGCACAAACGGTCTTCTACGTCTTTGCCGCGGTCATGGGTGTCTCGATCAGCTCGATCTTCCTGGTGTTTACGGGCTACTCCATCATCCAGGTGTTCCTGATAACCTCGATCGCCTTCGCGGGTCTGTCGCTCTGGGGCTACACGACGAAGAAAGATATCTCTGGTTGGGGGTCTTTCCTGATCATGGGTGTCATCGGTCTCATCGTGGCGTCGATCGTGAACATCTTCTGGCCGATGCCGGCCCTCGCCTTTGCAATCTCGATCCTGGGTGTGCTGATCTTTGCTGGCCTGACCGCTTACGACACGCAATCGATCAAGACCGAGTATCTGCAGCATGCGCAGCATGGCGACTCGGAATGGATGGGCAAGTCGGCGATCATGGGAGCTTTGAGGCTCTACCTCGACTTCATCAACATGTTCATGTTCCTGCTGCAATTGCTTGGAAACCGCGAATAATCGCGCGCTGAACATCACGTAACAAAGGCCGGTCAAACGACCGGCCTTTTTCATATCCGACTATCGGTGACGCTATTTGCAGGCGCGTTGACTGGCCGCCGTCACACATGTCGGCTGCAAGATCCTCTCAAACCGGGCGCTGTGCGATCGTCCAGACGTGATGTCCTGGGTGGGCAGCTTGGGACAATCCGGGCCAGGCAGGCACGTTAGTCGGTGTCCGAAGCGTCATCCAGCACAGCCGCCCGGATGAAATCCCGGCTCGGGCACCACGCCCCCGGCGTGATGCCCGTCTCGAGGGTGCCGCCTTTTCCTAGCTCTGCTCCATGTCATGGCTGAGCAGCGTTTCGATCTCGTCGATCGGGTGGTTTGTCAAAACCTTTGGCACGTCGAGGATCACGCGGCTCGCCACTTCGGGATGCAATTCCTTGCGCAGCTCGCTCAGCGCCGGGCGGCTGGCGATGATGACCAGTTTGTCAAACCGGCCCTTGTGCGCATCCTGGTAAAGTTGGTCGGCCACATCCTTGGCAAACCGCTCTTTTTCAAGCTCATGCCAGTCAGTGTCCTGCACGGACGACCGCTGAACGGATGGCCCGTCGTTGAACCGTCCCGGACGGTTCGCCGCCCAGTCCTGCGCCTGAGGATTGTTCTGTTCCTCCTTGCCGCGCACGACCAGGTTCATGTCGATATCGTCGCCTTGGTTGACAAGGTACAAAACCTTCTCGCCATCCAGGATGACAACCCATGTGCCTTGTGGCAGCCCCGATTTACGCGTCATTGCCGCTCCCTTCGTCTTCTATGCTTTTGACAACGCGGGTTGCGCCTGCAGGGCGCTCTTTGCTCCGCTTTTCTTCGTCTTTCGTGCCGACGACCCGGGACAGACGTCCTCCGTCGCGGCCTTGCTGGCTGACCTGTGTCCGGTCACCCAACACTTCCTCGGTTTCCCGGCGACCATCATTTGATCTGTGACGTTTCGGCATTCTGTACCTCCTCGAGTTCAGCGTGGGACAGGTCGCGCCGCATTTCGGATTGCAGCAGCGCGAGGTTCTTGATGTGGGACTTGAAGGCGATGTCGAAGAGATCACCGACAAGCGGGATTGCCCCGATCACGAGGTCGATCCCCGCGTTCACACCCATTCGCGCGAGTGTGCGTTTGCGTGCACCCATCTGGTGGCCATGCCATATCATCCAGCCGGCGGGCACAGTTGTCACCGCGTCCCCGAGACCCGGCACAAGCCCCAAGAGCGAATCCCAGCCAATGGGGATGCCCAAAAGCGGGATGCGGAACCGCGTATCGAGCAGCCCGGCGACCCGTTCGATACGCGCCAGCCTTTGCGCAACATCGGCAGCGGGCAATGGTGTAGAGCGCATGGACGATCCCCGGACGATACCCCAACACCGCAAGCGGAATGTTGACCCAGACATGTTTCCTGTTTCCAACCTCCGGGATCACTCCCGCAGGGGGCACCAGGACGGCGATGGTGATGCGGACAATCTCCATGAGATCTTCATGGATACGGGCCTGCATTCAAATGGGTAACGTTGCGGTCAGCTTGTGGGTTCCGTCAATTCTTCTCCGCGGGCCGCGCCGATATTGTCGGCCTTGACCGCCCCCCGCTCGCCCATCGGCCGGTCCTGTCCGACCGTGCTGTCGATGCGCGTCTGCGCCTCGAGCTCGGCGTCCAGCAGCGCACCCAGAAGCACGATGAAGGTCGACAGCCAAAGCCATGTCAGCAAGATGATCACCCCGCCCAGCGCGCCGAAGGTTTCATTGTAGGACCCGAACGATTGGACATACAGGCTGAAGCCATAGCTGCCCGCGACCCAAAGGACGCAGGCGGTTGCAGCGCCCGGCGTAAGCCAGCGCCACTTGGCAGAGCGGCGGCACGGGCCGAGCCGGTACAGAATGGAAATGCCCAACACCCCCATGAGGAAAAGCACCGGCCAACGCAGGAACATGACAATGTCGTCCAGATAGCCGGCACTGGCAAAGAGGGACGCAACGACCGGAATCGCGGCCACGATCACGATCGCGACGATCAGGCCGGTGATCAATACAAAGGTCAGGAAGATGGTCAGCGCTTTGACCTTGAAGAAATTGCGCGTTTCCTCTTCGTCGTAGATCATGTTCAACCCCGCGATGAAGTTGGCCACCGCCTTTGACGCAGAGTAAAGCGCGATGCCGACACCCAGCAGCGCGGCAAAGCTCAGGCGCGAGGAATCGGCCTCTGCAACATCGCGCAACTGCCCCATGACGATTTTTTCCGCCGCTTCCGGCAGCATCGCGGTAATCTTGGGGCTGTTCTCCACCAGCATTTCGGGTTGCAGGAACGTGCCGGCAAAAGCCATGGCGGCCGTGATGCCCGGAAACAGGGAAAGCAGGCCGTAAAAGGCAATCCCCGCAGCGATCAGGCCGAGGTTCTTGGAGGATTGCTGGTTCCACATCCGCATCGCGACATCGAAACCGCCTTTCAGCGGGATCTGCATCGGTCTGTCGGCTAAGCGTCCACGACTCATAGAAATCTCCTGTGTCCGGACCGGCCGGGCGACCGCATACTGCGCGAGACCCGTCGGTTAGACAATATTTTCAGTGACGCCCGGCAAATCCTGTTCGATGTCGAGCCTGGTGCCAGGATCGTGGAGCCATGGATCGAACATCAGGTTCCCCCATGCCCGTAATTTTCGGACCCAACCCGACTGTCACCCGCGCAAGACGGCGTTTCCGGTCAAGAGCGAAGGGTCAGGCGACGTTCTTGTTGTCGGAAACGATGGTGGTCGTGACGACATCGGTGGCTTCCAGCACTTCGTCATCACTCATCTGCAACAACTCGACCAGTTGCTTGCGCGCGCGGTTCACCCGGCTTTTGATTGTCCCGATGGCCACGCCGCAGGTTTGCGCCGCCTCTTCGTAAGAGAACCCACCAGCCCCGACCAGGATCAGCGCTTCACGCTGCTCGTCCTTGAGCTGTTCGAACGCGTGATTGAAGTCGCGCATCTGCAAACGCCCGTCATGATCTGGCTTTTGCGACAGGGCTGCCGCCATTTCACCATCCACATCGGCCACTTCGCGCCGGGCCTTCCGGTGGTGGGAATAATAGGTATTGCGCAGGATCGTGAACAACCAGGCCCGCATGTTGGTGCCGGGCTGGTAGGAATCGATCTTGGACCACGCCTTGACAAGCGCATCCTGAACCATGTCGTCCGCAAGAGCGGAATTGCGCGTCAAGCTCATGGCAAAGGCGCGCATTGCGCTCAGATGCTCGACAACCTCGTCTCTTGGATCACTATGTTCAGCCATCGTTGTTTTCCGGTTCCGTTTTTTCGGTCTGTTCGGATTCGCGCAACTTGTTGAGCAGGTCCTTGAACCGATCCGGCACATCCTGATTGGCGACGTCCTCGTAGACCCGCTTCAGGTTTGCCTCGATTGCCTCCTCGAGGTTTGAATTTCTTCGATCCTGTGTCATGTAGCCCTTCAAACAATTCACCGTTTCATGCGGCTGATCTGGAACCTAACGTGATTTTATGCGTTTTGTTCCCATAATTGAAAAAAGTGGGAGCGTTTCTCCATGTCAACCGAACAGCCCAAGGGTCTTACCTCGAAAATCGGCGAGGAGCTGCCCTATTTGCGCCGCTATGCAAGGGCGCTGACCGGATCGCAGAGCGAGGGGGACAAATACGCCGCAGCCACGCTTGAAGCCATTTTGAGCGATTCTTCGCTGTTTGATCATGACGCGTCGGACAAGGTGGCGCTTTTCAAGGTGTTCCATTCTATCTGGTCGTCGTCAGGTGCGACATTCAACACCGAGGAAACCGGCCCGGTGGCCAAGGCTCAGGAACATCTCGCGATGCTGACATCGAGCACGCGCGAGGCGCTTTTGCTTCACACGATTGAAGAATTGTCTTTCGACGATATCGCGACCACCCTCGACATCAGCCCGGAAGAAGCCGCCAAACTTGTCGATATCGCTTATGGCGAGATGGCAAAGTCTCTTGCCGGGCGGATCATGATCATCGAGGATGAGGCGATCATCGCGATGGATCTCGAAGCGATTGTCGCCGATATGGGTCACAAGGTGACAGGCATTGCCAGAACGGCCTACGCGGCGCGGCATCTTTTCGCGCAGGAAAAGCCGCATCTGATCATGTCGGACATTCAACTGGCCGATGGGTCCAGCGGCATCGACGCGGTCAACAGTATCGTTGCCGACAACCCCGAGGTGCCCGTGATTTTCATCACCGCCTTCCCCGAACGCCTTCTGACCGGCGAGGGGCCGGAGCCGGCCTTCCTGATCGCCAAGCCTTATACAGAAGACCAGGTCAGATCTGCCGTCAGCCAAGCCATGTTCTTTTCTTCCACGGAAACGCTCAAGGCGTAAAACCCCATCGGGGTCCAGACACAGGAAACCGGAGCCGACAGGCTCCGGTTGCTTGCACGCGCACATGTCACGGTCATCTGCCTTCACATGACCCCGCCCAACCTTTTGCCGACGCACCTTCGGGTAAGGTCCGGGAACTTTGCCGCCCTCGCGGCGTTTTCCTCGTAACAAAGGAGACACATCATGGCGCATTCAACCGGCAATACCGAAGCTGAACACATCCAGCATGACACCAACGAGACGTCACACACGGACAAGGTGCGCGACTCCATCTCGTCCGCCAAACACGAATTGCGCGACGTCGCCAACACCGCTCAGACAAAGGCCGAAGACGCCATCGAGCGGAGCAGCGAGCAAGTGCAGACCTTTCAAGGCGAGTTTGACAGCGCAGTCCGTCGCAATCCGACGCTCGCTGTTCTCGGGGCCTTGGGTGTCGGTGTCGCGATCGGAGTGGTGATGCAGAAACGGAATTAACGTGTCACACCCAACTGGGTCAGAGCGTTGGAAATCTCTTTTGTCGAAAACGGGCGCAACACGGCTGCCGACCGGTGCCTGGCAGCGACGTCCGCGCTTCCGTCGATCCAAAGAAGCGGCACTGACAGCGTGTCTATGGCTTGAATGAATGCCTCTGTCCCCGGAACCTGCTGGGACAAGCCAAAGATAATCATCTCGAGATGGCGGTTGTCCTCGTCCAAGGCGTGTTTGGCCTCGTCCAGATGCCTGACATGCAGAACCGGACCCATCCCCTGAAGGGTCAAGGTCTCAATCAGGTCCTCCGCCTCGACCATGTTTTCCGTTACAAGCAACGTTCTGGGCGCCAATCGGGTGCAACTGGACATGTGCTTCAACCTCTCTCGATCCCCCCTCGTATGACACCGCGATTCTCCCTCCGCATTAAACTGTGACAACGTGGAGCCTTATGACGATCAACTGTGAAAACTGCCCGCTCAGACCGCTTGAATTGTTCGATGACATCTCGAAAGAGGAAGAACAATTCATGTTGCGCTTCAAGACGGGCGAATTGAACGCGCAGCCCGGAACCCAGATTTTGACAGAGGGACGCGCGTCCGCGCACCTCTACACCGCGCTCAAGGGCATGGGCCTTCGCTACAAGACCCTGGAGGATGGACGACGCCAGGTCGTCGGTTTCATTCTTCCCGGCGATTTCATAGGCCTGCAAAGTGGCGTCATGGAGGAGATGCAGCATTCCGTTGAAGCCTCGACCTACATGACACTATGCGTGTTCAACCGCTCTTCGCTGTGGGACCTGTTCAAGACCCAGCCAAGACGCGCTTTCGATTTGACCCATGCATCCGCCATCGAAGAAAGCCTTTTGGGTGAAATGCTCTCTGCTGTCGGGCAATTGGACGGCATGGCCAAGGTATCCTGGGTGCTGAACCGTTTTTACAAACGGCTCACCGCTCTGGATTTGAACCACAATGACCGCGTCACCCTGCCGTACCGCCAGCAAGACCTTGCTGATGCCATGGGACTGTCGCTGGTTCACACCAACAAGACGCTGGCGAAGCTGCGTCAAGACAGCATCGCGTCTTGGGCCGATGGCGTTCTGGATGTGCACAATCCGGATCAGCTTGCCCAGCGGGCACATTCGGTCGGCGAGCGGCTGTTGAAACGGCCATTGATATAGGAGCGTAGACTTTGCTGGCCGGGAATCGGAATTGACCGGTGACGCGGGGAGGGAACCTGCCGGGCCACGACTAACCTTCCGGAAAACAGGCGCGCGACGGCGCCCTGTCCGACACGTCAGAGGCCACTTCGGCCCCGCGCCAGACAATCGGTGGCTCACCCCGGCTTTGAAAAGGAACTTCTGCTCTTTTGGCGCGTTCGAACCGCAACAGACACCGTGCCAAGAATATTGCGCACAAAAGAATGTCGGCCACAGCGATCGGCAAGGCCGAAGGGGCTGTCGGCGACAGGCCTGGACCGGACTGGACCGGGGCCGGGCGAAACCGTCGATGGCAGCGTCGTTACAGATGGAGACCACAATGACCAACGCGGACAGCACAATCGACACCGCCAGGAAACGCGCATCCGAGATGGCCGGGACCGCCAAGGATTATGCTGCGGCCAGTGCCGAGGAAACGGCGGAGGCCGCGCGTGACGACGCTGTCGATAGCGCGGATGACGTTGTCAATGCGACCCGGGCGGCGCGCGGTGAATTCGAGCCCGGTTCCTTCGAGGCAAAAGCACTGAGGCAGATCGAAACGCAGATCAGCAACGTCACGAACCGTCTCCGGGAAAAGCCGGTAGATGAAATGCTTGACGATGTTGGCGCCTTCGCGCGCCGCAATCCGCTTCTGTTTCTGGGGGGCGCGGCCTTGGCCGGGTTCGCGACGATGCGCTTTCTGAAATCCGATGACGCCGATCCCGAGGAGCATCACGCGCCTGATTACGATCCTTGGACCGGTTCCGCACAAGACAGGGGAGGCCGCCAGTGAAACACGAAACCGAAGACCCGTCCGGCTGGCGCACCTTGATCGGCGCCGTCCTCGACGAAGCACGCGCTCTGTTCCGCACCGAATTGCAGCTTGCCAGGCAGGAGATATCGGACAACGCCTCACGGGCCGGCGGTGGTCTTGTCCTGTTCGGTCTGGCGGCACTCATTGCCTTTGTCGGACTTGGCGCCTTGGCCGTTGCGGCCGTGTTAGGGGTCGCGGCACTGGGCCTGGCCTTGCCATGGGCCGCGCTAGTCGTGGCGATCGGGTTTCTGGCCGTGGCGCTGATCTTTGCGCTCATCGGGAAATCCCGCCTGTCTGCAGCGTCGCTGGCACCGAAAAGAACGCTGCACCAGTTCAAATCCGATATTCACGCCGTGAAGGAGGTGACCCGTGCCTAGCACGCAAGAACTCGAACAGACCGCGGAAACCCATCGCGCCCAGTTGACCAAGCGGTTGAACAGGCTTGCGTCCAATGCCCAGCCCGAGGCCAGCGCACAGCGCGCCGTTGGCAAATCCGCCGATTTGGGTCAGACCTTGATCCACACGCTCATGAAGGGCGCGAAACAAAATCCCTCAGGGCTTGCAATACTGGGCGTGGGGGCTGCCATGATCGCGCTCAGCTCGCAAAGACAGAGCACTCAACCGTCGCTGCCCTCCAATGAGACACGGGGCCAGGACGACAGGATCGCCAGCGCCGATGCCAGGAACAAGGCCCGCGACCAGGTCATGACCGGTCGGTTCGCCGGGCCGGCGTCTGCGTCTACCCTGCGCAAATCGCTGGACAAGGGGTTGGACAAGCTGTCACCCGAAGCGCGGGCCCGAGTGACCGAGGCCCGGCTCAAGGTTATCGATGCCCAAGAAGATATCGAACGCCGCGCCCGCCGCGCCTCCGAAAAGGCGCGCAAGACGCATTACAGCCAGCCGTTGCTGACTGGTGCGATGGTCGCGGGCGTCGGTGCTTTGGTGGGCGCGCTTCTGCCGACAACCCGGACAGAGGACGACATGATGGGTGCGACGCGGGACCAGCTGATGCGCGATGCCGAAGCCGCGCTACAGGCCGAATTGTCCAAGCTCGAGGATCAGGGCAAGGCCGCCGTCGATAGCGGCATCGAAGCGGCGCGGTCCGAATTCACGGACGGCAAGAACACCGTTCGCTAAAGCCAAATTGTCACGGACCGAGCGTCACACCTGTGCCGTGGGCCTTTCGCGGATGGCTCTATGGCCTCACTTGGTGCAGTGGCGTCATGCCCATGTCGGCTGCCCCGACCCGGGTTCCCCGACGCGCGCGTATGCGGAACAAGCGATTTCCAATCGCAACGTTGCGGCGTCGCCGCTCTTGCACATCCTGCGGATTTCAACAAAGTCTTTCAGGCGACGGGGGGGCCGCGCATAGGGATAACATGACAGACACACCAAATTCTTTTCCGCCACTGCCACGCGAGAAAACAGCTGAGGGAAAAGAACGCCTGACAGGGGTCGAGGTCGAATTCGCCGGTGCAACCGAAGCCCAAACCGGTGAGCTGATCGCGCAGTTGTTCGGCGGCACCGCCACGGACGATGGTCAGCATTGCGTGACAATCAGCGACACTGCCTTCGGCGACATTCATGTGGAGCTCGATATCACGCTGCGCAAACGTAATGATCTGCCTTTCGTGAAAGAGGGACTTGATGCCTTTCGCGGCGTGATCCCGGTGGAGATCGTCACCCCGCCATTGTCCCGCGCGCAGATCGAGCAGTTCGACACGTTGTGCCCTGCCCTGTCCGGGGCCGGCGCGATGGGATCGCGCAGTGGCGTGTTGCTTGGCTTCGGCGTCCATCTGAACCCCGAGGTTGTCGCTCCCGACGACCGTTTCACGCTCGACACGATCATCGCGTATGCGATGCTCGAACCATGGCTGCGTATGAAAGAAGAAATCGACGCAACCCGACGCGTAATGCCCTTTGTCGAAACATGGCCCAAAGGGTTCGTCTCTGCCCTCGCCGGAGGCAGTTTCGACAGCTTGGCGGACGTGATGCATGTCGCGGCACAGCATGTTGCCAGCCGCAGTCAGAGCCTTGATCTGCTGCCGCTGTTCAAACACGCCGAACCCGATCTGTTCGACGAGATATTTGACATCGAAGACAAGACATCGCCCCGGCCCACCTTTCACTTCCGCCTGCCCGACAGCCGTATCGACGAGGCGGGTTGGTCGCTGCTTCAAGCCTGGCAATTGTGGCGTCAGGTCGAATGTGTCGCGGCCAACGCGGACCTTCTCGATGCGCTGCGCGCCGCATGGGCGACACATGATGCGGCGTGGTTTTCGCGCGGATCCGAATGGATCGACACCGTTGACCGATTGCTCGACGAGCACGCCGCGAAGGTTGACACATGAGCCGGCCGCTGATCGCCGTGACCACGTCATCGCGGTCGGGCTGGCGGGTATTTCCGCTGGTCAATCTCAACCTCTGGATCACCGGCGGCCGTGGGGTTCGTTGGGGTGTCGGACGCATCGCAGATCTGGCCGATGTGGACGGGCTGATCATCGGCGGGGGCGACGATATCGGTCCGGATCTCTACGGTGGCAAGCTGGGCATTTCCGCCCGGATCGACCCCGAACGAGATCAGCTCGAGCGATCGCTGGCCGAAGCAGCGCTGGACCAGAACATCCCCGTGCTTGGTATCTGTCGCGGCTCGCAGATGCTCAACGTCGCGCTTGGTGGCACACTGGATCAGGACGCCTGGGGAACCTATGGGCGCGAGCGCATGATCAAGACCATCCTGCCCAAACGCGACGTGCGGATCCGACCGGACACGCACCTGTCGCTGGTCAGCGGTCCGCAACCGATGAAGGTCAATGCCCTGCACACGCAAGCGGTGGACCGACTGGGCCGTGGTCTGCGCATCTGTGCGGATGACACGCATGGCATGGTCCAAGCGATCGAACGGGTAAAAGATCCGTTTGCGCTTGGCGTCCAATGGCACCCGGAACATCTGTTTTACGCCCACCGCCAGCGTGCGCTCTTTCGGGCGCTTGTTCGCGCCGCCGACGCCTATCGCCAGGATCGGGTTCAGACAGACGCGATGCACGAAAGCTCGGCCTGACGGGGCTACCCGTTCGCCTGGGGCAGGACTCTGGGAACCGGATGCCCGTTCAGATCATCCATCAAGCCGGTGGCGCGCGCGCAGAACAGCCCACCCGCGATGGCAAAGACATTTGCCGCGACGGCGGCGAACAGGATCCCCCAATATTCGAAGAGCCACATTCCGACCCAGGCCAGCGGCACGTAAACGGCAAAGATGCGCGCAAGGCTCAGCCCCAGGGAATAGGCCGCCTTTGACCGGGCGTTCATGGCCGCATTGGTGATAACAAGAATGCCGTAGCCCATGATGCTCCAGCTCACGACCCGCAGATATTGCGCGGTATAAGCCCGCGCTCCAGACCCTTCGGAAAAAAGCCCCGCGATCTGGTCGGCGAACAGCGTCACACCTGCCGCAAGCAGCAGCCCATAGAACACGCTGAACATCCACGCCTGTTTGAGCGCGAGGCCGGCGCGGTCGCGGCGCTCGGCGCCGAAATTCTGCCCGACCACCGGCCCGATCCCCGCGGACAGCGCGAACAGGGCCACCAATGCCACGGATTGAACGCGCGTCGCGGCTCCGAATCCGGCCACCGCCGCCTCGCCCAATGTCGCCACCGCCGCCGTGACAAGCGCCATGCCCGCCGGGTTGATCGCATTCGATCCCGCAGCCGGCACGCCAACTGCAACAATTTGCCGGGCCGATGACCAGAAATTCTTGAAAGGCTTGCCGCAAACCGTCAGGAAACCGCGGCGCCACGCGTAGCATGCGGCCGCAACCGCGCCGACGGCCCGTCCAATCGCCGTGGCCAGTGCAGCGCCCTCGGTGCCCAGCTGCGGGATCGGCCCCCAGCCAAAGATCAACACCGGATTGATCGCGATATTGACCGCGGCCGCCAGCACCATGAATGCCGCCGAGGTCAAGCCGTCGCCATGCGCCCGGAATACCGAATTGGTGACCATCATCACCACCAGGAAGATAAAGGACACCGACCACCACGGGACGTAGAGCCGCGTTTCCGCCAGAGCCGCGTCCTGCGCGCCCATCCAGCGGAAAAGGGTCGGTGCGCAGATGAAAAACGCGGCCGCGACGACAAAGGCCATCGCCAGGCCCATCGCAAGTGAATGCAGCGCCAGCCGGATCGGCGCATCCGCGTCAGCGCGATGACGTCCAATGGCCTGCGACACCACTGCATTCGCGCCGGCCGAAAGGCCAATCGACATCGAGGTCAGCGCCGTTGTCACGGGATAGATGAAGCCCACCGCCGCCAACGGGGCCTGTCCCAATTGTCCAAGGAAATAGGCATCCGCCAAACCGACGCTCAGCACCGCAACGATGCCGAGTGTCATCGGCGCGGACACCCAGGCGAGGGCTTTCCAGACAGGTCCCCGGGTCAGGTCGGCTTGCGCCATGTGGGCTCCTTGTCGCATCAATCTCTTTGGGGGCAGCGGCGACATGGCGTCACCTTGTGAGGCGCAACGCGCAACCGGTGGCCCGGTTCCAGACGACTGGAACTTTCGGACCAGAGCCGCGTTACCCCTCAAATGCGAATGCAAGAGAAGGAATGACATGTCCGCTCCCGAAACGAATGTTGAAAAACAGAAGAAACGCCATCGTCCGGTTCTGCTCGGTTTTGCCATCGCCGCCGTCTTCGTGGCGGTGCTGTACTTTGCCTACCTCGCCAACCTTGCCGTGCAAGGGAACGAACCCGGCACGGCCGAAGAGGACGGCGCAGCCAGCACAGTGGTGGATGAGTGATCATCACCGAAGATCACGGTCCCCCGGTCAATCCCCGGCCCTCAAGGGCGACAGGCTACCATCTTGCGACGACTGGACGAGTGATGATCCGTCTGATCGCGCGCCCAAGCCCGGAGTTGTCTGGCGTTGGGAACCGCCCAGGTCAGAGCGTGTCACAGCCCGTCGCAACGGGGGAGCCGGAAAAATCTGGGTTTGAACAGCGCCCGTGCTGGCCCAAGCACGCGAATAAGCGATATCGCCCAAAAATGCTGGCCGCATGAATCGGCGCAAGGAGGTCGCAATGAATATTGAAATCACCGGACTCGGAGGGCTGATCCTCCTCGTTCTGAATGTCTGGGCCCTCGTTTCGATCATCGGATCGACCAATTCAACCGGATCCAAGGTGATCTGGTGTCTGCTGGTCCTGCTTTTGCCGTTGCTCGGGTTCATTATCTGGCTACTTGCCGGCCCGCGCTCTACCAAAGCCAGCGTCTGACCGGACGTGGCCCCGCCCAAACGGGGCCTTACCCGCGGATCATCGCGCTGCCTGAATGCTCTCCAGATATTGCGACAGCGCCACCAGCTTGCGTGGCGTCGGCGTCAGAATGCCGTCGCCACTGTCATAGGGCACCAGGTCCCCCTCCAGAAGAGCACCGAATTCGGGCATATTCGGCCCGGTCATGTCGGACTTGGCATAGCCGTCGATCGACGACAGGACTTGGGCTTTCGGAAACGCGCCATTGTTGCGCACTGCGATAAGGGTCAGGTCCGGCGGGGGTGTCGACATCGCCCCTGCCATGGGTCCAGCCCCCTTCGCATCGCCGCCATGGCACACTGCGCAATTCTGCATGAACAGGGCTTGACCATCACTGGCCTGCGGCATTTCTTCATTTGCGCAAGCTGCCACCAAGAGGGCGGAAACACTTGCGAAAATCAGGCTCAACTGGGGTGCACGCATTGCGGTCTCCTAGCACGGTGATGCTCAGAGTGCCTGTCTTTCGCAGCCTGCGCAAGCAGACGGGTGTGCCACCGGGCGTCTGATAGCGATCCACGTGCTCTGGCTCTCCATAGTCCGCCGCATCCCGGCGCCGGGAACGCAATGTTCCACGGTCTGCTGGGGTGGCTGATCCCAGCCGCGCTGTCACTCCACGCTCAAGCCGCTGACCGATGCGCGAATACGGCTGTCGGTGTCGTCACTGTCGCCGGACAACGCCAACCCGACCAGCGCCGCGCCGCCGCCGCCAAACGCATTTTCATAATCACGCTCAAGGTTCACGGTTTCGCGCGCCTGCCCCGTGCCCGCGCTGCGCAGCACGATGGTCTGGCCGCGGTTTCCAAGGTACGGGCTGTTGAGGACAGCGCCCCGGTCATGCGCACCGCCCCAGACATAAACCAGCACGCGCGCTGCGTCATTTGTCAAAAGCTTGCGCACGCTCGACCCTTGCAACGCCTGTGCCTGTCCCTCGGGCAGGAACACGAAATAGAGCGCCAGATTGCGGTCATCGCCGCCCTTTTGGCGCAAATCGGTCGCCGGAACGCCCTCTTGCACTGCCCAGGACCAACTGGCCTGCGTCGCATCCCAATAGCTTTCGGGCAACTCCCTGTAGGCGAGCGACACAGACGCATCGGAGGCAACGCTCACCGAAGTGGCGTTGAACCCGTAGGTGTTCGAGGAAAAGAGCGAGAATCTCTGTGTTTCCCAACTTTCGTCGAAGGACACGGGTGCCGCCATGGCTGGCAGCGCGACGCAGGACAAAACGATGGCAACGAGTGTACGGTACATGGCGGTCTCCTTTGCCCGGTTGCCTAGCAGGCTTGCCCCGTTCACCGCATCAAACGTTCGCGTGAAGGCCGTGTCATCTGCGGGGCTTACACAGGCGTCAACTGGCCCTCGTCCATGCGCAATTGGCGGTCCATCCGCGCCGCCAATGCCATGTTGTGCGTGGCGATCAACGCCGACAGGCCGGTGTCCCGCACAAGGCTCATCAGGGCCGCGAAAACTGTTTCAGAGGTCGAAGGGTCAAGGTTGCCCGTCGGTTCATCCGCTAGGAGGATCGACGGCCGGTTCGCCAGCGCCCGGCAAAACGCCACCCGCTGCTGTTCGCCCCCGGACAAAGCTGCAGGGCGGTGATGGGCGCGTGAGGCGATATCGACGATCTCCAGCAATTCCATCGCGCGCGCTTCGGCAGCCCGCCTTGGCACACCGGCGGCGCGTTGCGGCAGGGCGATATTTTCTTGCGCGCTGAATTCGGGCAGAAGGTGGTGAAATTGGTAAACAAAACCGACCCTGTCACGCCGCACGCCGGTGCGTGTGCGATCCGATGCCCCTGTCAGGTCCTCGCCCGCGATCTCGATCTTGCCGCTGTCGGGCGTGTCCAGCAGCCCCGCGATATGGAGCAATGTCGATTTGCCCGCACCGGAGGGCGCGACGAGCGCCACAATCTCGCCCTCCGCAAGCGTCATCTCGACGCCGCGCAACACATGCACTGCAGCGCTGGTTCCCGTGTTGTAGGATTTGGTGATCCCGCTGAGCCGCAATGTCACATCATTCATAGCGCAGCGCCTCGACCGGGTTCATCCGTGCCGCGCGCCGGGCCGGAAAGATCGTCACGATAAAGCTCAGTCCAAGCGACAGCACAACCGCGCTCAGGACATCCGGCAGCCGAAGCTGCGCCGGGAGCTGGTAGATCCCCCGCACCGCCGGATCCCAGACCCCGCCCCCCGCGACATAATTCACGAAGGAAAAGATGGGGTCGATATAGAGCGCAAAGAGGCAGCCCAACAGCACACCGGCGACAGTTCCGATGATGCCGGTGAACGCCCCGCAGATAAAGAAAATCCGCAGGACCGCGCCTTCGGTCAGGCCCATCGTGCGCAGGATGCCGATATCGCGGCCCTTGTTCTTGACCAACATGATCAGCCCCGAGACGATATTCATCGCCGCGATCAGAACGAGGATCGACAGGATGATGAACATCACGTTGTCCTCGATCTCGAGCGCGCGCAGGAACCCGCCCGAGGCGTCCTGCCACGTCCAGATCAGCGCACGCTCTCCTGCGGCCTGAAGGATGGGCGGAGTGATGTCCCCGATCTTGTCCGGGTCCGCCACCATCACCTCGATCTCGTCGGCCACACCCTCACGGTTGAAATAGAGCTGCGCCTCGGCAAACGGCATGTAGACACGGGTTCGGTCGATGTCATAGCGCCCGGCGGTGAAGACATAGACCACCTCGTAGGATTTGACCCGCGGACTGGTGCCAAAAGCGGTGCGCACCCCGTCAGGCGAGATCAGCTTGACGGTGTCGCCCAGTGCGACTCCCAACTCGCGCGCGACACCCGATCCGATGGCGATCCCGTAGGAGAACCGGGCCAGATCGCCCCGCGCGGTGTCTGGATCGGCAATGCGCGGGATCGTCGCGAGGTCCTCCTCCGAGATCCCGAACACCTCGACCCCGGCATTGCGGCTGTTGGCACTTGCCATCACCTGGCCTTTGACCAATGGCGCCGCGCGGGTCACCCCGGGCACATCGGCCACGCGATCGGCCAGCGCGGCATAGTCCGCGATACTGCGGGAATTGCGCCCCGACGCATCTGTCTGCGCGGTGTAATAGACGGTCACATGGGCATTCGAGCCCAGGATCGTATCGACGAATTCCGCGCGGAAACCGGACCGCACGGCAAGCGTGGCGATCAGGGCGAAAACCGCCAGCGTGATGCCGATCAAGCTGATCCATGTCATCACGCTCACCCCGCCCTCGGCACGGCGCGCCCGCAGGTAACGCCACGCGATCATCCATTCGAACGGGGCAAAGGGGGGTGGGGTCTGGGCCATCAGGGTCTCTTGCTGCTCTGGGGGTGATAAGTGGCCGCTTGGCTCGCGCGGGTCAAGCCATCTGGACGAGGTCCGGGGTGCGCCGCGTGTTTGCCCAGGAACCAGGGGGCCAGACGGCCAGCCCCTGCAACAGTTCCATGGCGTTGGACGCAAGACCCCGGCGGTTCCAGATGTCTCGTATGAACGACGTCGGCGTGAAGAAATTTCGCAGGACATTTCTTCACTGCTTGTCCAATCCTTGCCCGCTTGGCATAGACGCGAAATGACTGGACCAAGATATCCCGACCTGATCGCCAACCTTCCCGCCACAGTCCCCTTCGTGGGACCCGAGGTGCAGGAACGCCAACGCGGAGCGCCGTTCAAGGCGCGGCTTGGCGCCAATGAAAGCGTCTTTGGCCCCTCCCCCTTCGCGGTCGCCGCCATGCAGGACGCGGCGGGCCAGTGCTGGCAATATGCCGATGCCACGAATTTCGAGCTGCTCCGCGCGATCTCGACCCGTTTGGATATCCGGCCGGACAATATCATCATCGGCGAGGGAATCGACGGTCTTCTGGGCTACATTGTCCGCCTGATGGTTGCGCCCGGCGATCCGGTTGTGACCTCCGACGGGGCCTACCCGACCTTCAACTACCATGTGACCGGCTACGGCGGAATACTGCACAAAGTTCCGTTCAAGGACGATCACGAAGATATCGACGCGCTGATCGACACGGCGCGCGCGGTGCAGGCCAAACTGGTGTACCTGTCCAATCCCGACAATCCGATGGGCAGCTGGCACACCGCCGAACGCATCGAAAAGGCGCTCGATGCATTGCCCGAAGGGACCCTGCTTTTGCTGGACGAGGCATATATCGAGTTTGCCCCCGACGGCACCGCGCCCCGGATCGCCGCAGACGACCCGCGTGTGTTCCGCACCCGAACCTTTTCCAAGGCCTTCGGCATGGCCGGTGCCCGCGTCGGTTATGGCATCGGTGCGCCCGAACTGATCAGCAGCTTCGACAAGGTGCGCAACCATTTCGGCATGTCGCGAATCTCGCAGGCCGGGGCGCTTGCCGCGTTTGAAGACGACGCATGGCTGGCCGAAGTCATCGACCTTGTCAAAGACGCACGCGACAGGATCGCCATGATCGCGCGGGCCAACGGGCTCACGCCGCTGCCCTCGGCGACAAATTTCGTCACGGTCGATTGCGGAGAGGATGCGGCCTTCGCCAAGGCCGTGTTGGCCGGGCTGATCGATGAAGGTGTCTTTGCCCGGATGCCGTTTGTCTCCCCCGGCGACCGCGCGATCCGTATCAGCGCCGGCCGGCCAAGCGATCTCGATGTGCTGGAAGAGGCTCTGCCAAAGGCGCTCGACGCGGCGCGGAAATAGGCGCCGACACCCTGTGCCACGAACATTTCCGACGAATCGCGCAATTTGCCCCTGACGATCCCGACTTCTGCGCTATCCTGCCCCGCGACGCCGGGCAATCGACAGCGGAGGCACAGATGGAACAGCGCCACCCCCAGCGGGTCGAAGATTACACGACCGCCAACCTCGTCCTGATTTTCGTCAACCTGCTGTGGATATTCGGCGTGATCTGGGCAAATTTCGGCCTTGCCGCCGTGGTCCTTGCGGGATGGGCGCTCAACCACGCGATCACCCGGCTGGCACGATACCGCGCCAGCCGTGAAATCCGGTGGCCGTCAGACGCCTGACACCACCTGTGCTGCGGCGGTCACGCCGCCCGGCGTGTGCGGGATATCCAGAGCGCCCAGCCCGGCTTCGACCACCCCCAAAAGTCCAAGGATCATATGCGCGTTGACATGGCCCATATGGCCGAATCGGAAATACCCGTCGCTCTGCGGATCGTCGTCATTCGCCATCCCCAGCCCGATCCCCAGCGTCACGCCCGCGGTATCGCTGCACCAGCGGCGCAGGCGCGTGCCATCGGGCTTGCCAACCGACAGCGCGGTCACCGCATGGCTCCGCCGCGCGCGGTCCGCCACGTTGAGGCGCAGCGCGCCCTCCTGCCCCCAATGCTCACATGCAGCCCAGATGGCCTGGGCCAGCTTGGCGTGCCGAGTCCACACTGCCTCGATGCCTTCGTCGTGAAGCATGTCGAGCGCGGTGCGCAGCCCGTACAGGTGATGCGTCGGCGCCGTCCCGCCAAAATACTGGTAAAACGCCTCGGGTTCCGCCCGCTGGGTCCAGTCCCAATAGGTGCTGACCCGTGTCATGCGCCGGCGCGCCTCGGCCGCCTTTTCGTTGAAAAACACGAATCCCAGCCCCGGCGGGCACATCAACCCCTTTTGCGAGCCGGTCACCGCCACATCGACACCATCGGCATCCATCTCGAACCGGTCACAGCCCATCGCGGCGATGCAATCAGCCATCAAAAGCGCCGGATGTCCCACATCATCCAGCAGCTTGCGCAACGGCGCAAAGGCATTGCGGTTGGAACTTGACGTGTCGACATGCACCGCCAGCACCGCCTTGTACGCGTGACCCTCATCCGCGCGCAGCATCTCCGCGACGCGGTCCGGATCAATCTGCCCGCCATTGCCGAAATCAAGGATGTCGACGTCGATCCCACGTCCCTCGGCAACCCGGCTCCAGCCCAGCGCAAAAAAGCCCGTGGCCAGCACCAGCACCTTTTCTCCCGGCGCGACCGTGTTGGCCAAGGCGGCTTCCCAGGCGCCATGGCCATTGCAGATATAGATCGCGACATCCCCCTCGGTGCGCGCCACCCGCTTCAGATCGCGCGTCAGCTCCGGCATCATGTCGGGCAATTCGCCTTCATAAATATTCGGAGACGCGCGGTGCATTGCCCGCTGCACCGCGTCGGGCACGACGGAGGGACCGGGAATGGCAAGATATGTGCGACCATTGGCAAGCGACATGAAGGACCTCAAGACTGTAGGTGTGGGAGCCACCTGCCGAATGAACAGGTTTGGCCGCAACCTACCCCGCTGCGCCGCGCCGTCAATAACGCTCGGCGCTTGCCAGCACCGACCGCAGTCTCTACATCCGCGTCTGACGCGAAAGGGACCGGATGCTGGGACGGCTTTGGAAAAGACTGGAAGACAGCGAACGCAGGCTGCGACGTTCGTTCGGCAAGGACATCACCGATCCCCGCGCGCGGCGCTGGTCGGCGTTCCACTACCATTTTTTCGACCACGCGTTCCTGCGCAGCTTCTGGACCAATTTCTTTGAAATCGCGCCGGGGGTGTACCGGTCGAACCAGCCCACCCATACGCGGTTCGCGAAATACAGCGAGATGGGCATCAAGACCGTCGTCAACCTGCGCGGTGCCGACAAGCACGCGCATTACCTTTTCGAAGAGGAAACCTGCAAGGCGCTCGGGCTGACCCTGCTCAACGCCAAGCTTTGGGCCCGCAACGCCGCCAGCCGCCACCGGATCGAACACGTCATCGACACGTTGCGGATCGCGCAAAAGCCGTTTGTGTTCCACTGTAAGTCCGGCGCCGACCGCGCCGGTTTCGTCGCGGCCATGTATCTGATGATCTTCGAAGATCAGCCGGTCGAGGTGGCGCGCAAGCAATTGTCGCTGAAATACCTGCATCTGGATTTCACCGCGACAGGCGTGCAGGACTATATCCTCGATGTCTATGCGGCCCGCACCGCGCGGGCGCCAATCGGATTCGAGGCGTGGATTCGCACCGAATACAACGCCACCGCGATCCAGGAAGGGTTCGACGGAAAAACGCCGGCGGACCAACTCAGTCTGCCGGCAGCCCTCGTCACATGACCGATGCCGCGGTAAATCCGCGGGGTCTCCTGCTCTGGGTCTGGCGCGGCTACCTCGCGCGGCATTGGAGATTGCTGCTGGTGGCGATGGTGTTCATGTCGCTCGAAGGCGGCATGTTCGGCGCGCTGTCCTATATGATGAAGCCGATGTTCGATCGTGTTTTCGTCGGCGGGGACGGCGATGCCATCGTCTGGGTCGGCCTGTTGTTTCTCGCCATCTTCGTGACCCGCGCCCTGGCCAGCATCATCCAGAAGGTGTTGCTCACCCGGATTTCCCAGCTTTCCGTGGCAGATATCCGTCAGGATTTGCTGGCGCATCTTCTGGTGATGGACACCGCCTATCACCAGACCCACTCTCCCGGGTACCTGATGCAACGGGTCGAAGGCGATGTGGAGTCCATCGCCAAGGTCTGGCGCACCATCATAACCGGCGCGGGGCGCGACGTGATCGCGCTGGTCTCGCTCTTTGCCGTCGCCATATCGGTCGATTGGCGCTGGACGCTCGTGGCCCTTCTGGGCGCGCCGCTCCTCGTTGCCCCGTCGATGATCCTGCAACGCTACGTGCGCAAGAAGGCCCGCCGCGCCCGCGATGTCGCGGCGAAACTGTCGGTCCGCCTGAACGAAGCGTTTCACGGCATTACCCCGGTCAAACTCAATTCTCTCGAAGGCTATCAATCCGACCGGTACCGCAGCCTGACCGAGGAACGCGTGTCCGTGGAAACCAGCAGCGCCCTGGGACAAGCCACGATCCCCGGCCTGATCGACATCATGGCCGGTCTGGGCTTCATGGGCGTGCTCTTCTATGGCGGCAACGAGATCCTGTCGGGCGAAAAAACCGTCGGCGATTTCATGGCCTTCTTTACCGCAATCGGTCTCGCGTTCGAACCGCTCAGGCGGCTGGGGAATGTCGCTGGCGTCTGGCAGGTGGCAGCCGCGGGCATCGAACGCATCCGGCAAATTCTCGACACCGACCCGACCTTGCGCAGCCCGGCACGGCCCCACCCCGCACCTGAACAGCTTCCCGAGGTAAAACTTGAAGGTGTTTCGCTAAGATACGGCGACACAAATGTTCTGAGCAAATGCAGCTTCATCGCCGAGGCTGGCAGGACCACCGCGCTTGTCGGCCCCTCGGGCGCCGGGAAATCAACGATTTTCAACGTGCTGACCCGCCTTGTTGATCCATCGGATGGACATGTCACCATTGGCGGCATACCGGTGTCCGACATGGCGCTTGAAGCCCTGCGCGGGCTCTTCTCTGTCGTGTCCCAAGAAGCGCTGTTGTTCGATGACACGGTCCTGGAAAACATTCTTCTGGGCCAAACGGACGTGGCCGAGGCCGATCTTCAGCGGGCCCTGGATGCGGCGCATGTGACCGATTTCCTGCCACGTCTTTCGGACGGCTTGAACACGCCGGTCGGCCCACGTGGGTCAGCCCTGTCAGGCGGCCAGCGGCAGCGCGTGGCCATCGCCCGTGCCCTGCTGAGAGATCGTCCAATCCTTCTGCTGGACGAGGCGACCTCTGCGCTCGACACCGAGTCCGAGGCCAAGGTGCAAGCCGCGCTCGACGCGCTGTCCAAGGGACGCACCACGCTCGTGATCGCACATCGCCTGTCCACCGTCCGCAGCGCGCACAAGATCGTGGTCATGGACCGGGGCCGGGTTGTCGAACAGGGATCGCATGGCGATCTGCTGGCGCAATCGGGCACTTATGCCGCCCTGCACCAGATGCAGACCCACGACTAGCCCAGCAGCGCCGCCTGCGTGTCCCGGGTCCAGCCGAGGTACAGGTCGGTCCCGTCGACGATCAACGGACGCTTCATGAGTTTGGGATGGGCTTGCAGCAGGTCTTTCGGCTCTTGCGCACGCTCCGACGCGGTCAACCCGCGCCATGTCGTGGAGCGCGTGTTCAGGACCGTGTCGCCAAACGCCTGCAACGCGCGGTCCATGACAGGCTCCGGCACCGGCCCGCCTGACACATCAACAAACTCCGCGTTTGGAAGTGCTTTCAATGCCTTGCGGCAGGTGTCACAATTTTTCAGACCATACAGAACCATGCCAGCCTTCCCTTTCATTGAAGCCGCGCATCCCGGCGCGACATCACGATATACATCCAAAACCTGCGTTCGGGTCAACGCGATCACCTGTGTCCCCCGTGGCGGGCATTCGGAATTGGCAATCCCGACCGGATCAGACGTGACGCCAGAAGGACACGCGGGATCATGCCGAACCGTGCCGCGAAATGGTTCAAGACCATCATGGTCTATGGCTTCACTCCCCCACGGCGGGCGGCGAATATCGCTCATCCGGAGCGCCGAGCATCTGGAGCCGCTGCGCCTCTTGGCGGGCAAGCCGGATCAACTCTGCGACATAGGGCTTGTCGGTATCCGCCGTGCGCGTCGCCGCATAGAGCCGCTTCGTGATGCCGGTCCTGGTCAATGGTCGCGTGACATAATCCGAGTTGTATTTCACCTCGCGCACCACCCAGTCGGGCAGCACCGACACCCCCCGGTTCGAGGCAACAAGCAGCAGGATCACCGCTGTCAATTCCACCTGCCGGACCGAGGCAGGCTCAACCTTGTGCGGGATCAGAAGCTGGCTGAACACGTCCAGCCGCGATCGCTCCACCGGGTAGGTGATCAGCGTTTGGCCGCGAAAATCCTCGGCCTCGACAAAGGGTTTCCCGGCCAGGGGGTGCTGCACGGAGGCGACGAATACTGCGTTGTAGTCAAAAAGTTCCGTGAATGTGACCCCCGGAATATCCTCTGGATCAGAGGATACGACAAGATCGACATCTTCCTTTTGCAATGCGGGCAGCGCGTCAAAGGCGAGGCCGGGGCGAATATCCACATCAACATCCGGCCAGCTCTTGCGAAACGCTTCCAGCACCGGGAACAGCCATTCGAAACAGGCGTGGCACTCGATCGCGATGTGCATCCGCCCCGACGATCCGTCGCGCAGCCCGTCGAACTCTGCCGCCAGCGCCTCGACCTGCGGCAACACGTGATGCGCCAGCCGCAACAGGCGCATCCCCGCAGACGACAGTCGCATCGGCTTGGACCGCCGCACGAACAGCTCCACTCCCGCCTGCTCCTCCAATGCCTTGATCTGATGGCTCAAAGCCGATTGCGTGATGTTCAACTGGTCAGCCGCCTTGGCAACACCACCGTAATCATGGATCGCCTTGATGGTGCGCAGATGGCGAAACTCGATATGCATTATCAATTTGTCTCATGTTGAAGATTAGATTTATGAATTTGTCTCACATCCAACCATGTGCGACAAGCCTCCTATCGCCAGCAAGGACCCTGCAAATGCCCCTTCCGTCCGTTTCATTCGAATTCTTCCCGCCGCAATCTCTGGAGGCGTCGTTCCGGCTCTGGGACACGGTTCAGGTGCTGGCCCCGCTTCAGCCACGCTTTGTGTCGGTAACCTATGGCGCGGGCGGCACGACGCGCGACCTGACACGCGAAGCGGTGGCGACCCTGCACAAATCCTCCGGCCTTGCTGTGGCCGCGCACCTGACCTGTGTCGACGCCACGCGCGCCGAAACCCTGGCAATCGCACGGGATTTCGCAGACGCCGGTGTGACCGACATCGTTGCCCTGCGCGGGGACCCGCCCAAGGGCAGCGACGGGTTCCACCCCCATCCCGATGGCTTTGCCTCCAGCGTCGAACTGATCGAGGCTCTGAACGACGCCGGCGATTTCACGATCCGCGTCGGGGCCTATCCCGACAAGCACCCCGAGGCGGCGGACACCCAGGCCGATGTGACCTATCTAAAGCGCAAATTCGATGCGGGTGCATCCGAAGCCTTGACGCAATTCTTCTTCGAGGCCGATACCTTTTTCCGCTTTCGCGATGCCTGCGAAAAGGCCGGGATCGACCGCCCCATCGTTCCGGGCATCCTGCCGATCGAAAACTGGAAGGGCGCTGCGCGCTTTGCCAGGAAATGCGGCACGCATATCCCCGCATGGGTCACCGATGCGTTCGAAAAGGCGGAACGCGACGGGCGCGAGGATTTGCTGGCCACCGCGATCTGCGCGGAACTTTGCTCTGACCTGATCGATGGCGGTGTGGACAGCCTGCATTTTTACACGCTCAACCGCCCGGAGCTGACACGGGATGTCTGCCACGCCCTTGGCGTGACCCCGAATATCGATCTGCGCAACGTTGCCTAGATGGGGCTGGACCGATTGATACCGCACATAAGGGGCGCACAAAACCCGATCCCGCTTTTGCGCGATCCTCGCCTAGCCCTGCTTTGGGCCACCTAGCGCAGAGGTCAATTGCGCCGCGATGGACCGGACGGACTCGCCCAGAGCGGCGATCCGCGCATCCGGAAGCCGCGCCGACGGGCCAGAGATGGACACCCCGGCGACCGGCTCTCCATAGATGTCGAATACAGCCGCCGCGATGCAGCGCATCCCGTCATTTTTCTCTTCTGCGTCAAAAGCATAACCGCGCTGCCGCGTCACTTCGAGATCGGCGGCCAGCGTCTCTGCGGTGACAAGGGTGTTGGCTGTGAACGCGGCAAGCTTGTGCCTGCGAATGATGCCGATCACCTCTTTCTCGGTCATCTGTGCCAAAAGGGCCTTGCCGATCCCCGACGCGTGCATGGGCGACATCGTGCCCGGCGGGAAAAACGCCCGGATGGTGTGATGCGTCTCGACCTGGCTCAGGAACAGGACACGCCCATCGCGCATCACACCCAGATTGGCGGTCTCCTCGGTTTCTTGCATCAGGTTGCGCAAAAACGGGCGGGCCCGCTCCAGAAGCGACGTGCGGCGCATGAAGCGTGACCCGATGTGAAACGCCCCGGCCCCGATATGCCATGTCTGCGCAGCCGCATCGAAATCGACCAAGCCGCGCGCCTCGAACGTGAACAGCACACGATAGACGGTGGCCGGGGACTGGCCCAGGTCTTCGGACAGGTCAGTCAGGCTCGCCCCGTCCCATTCGCTCAACCGCTCCAGGATGACCAGGGCGCGGTCCAGCGACTTGATCTTGTTTTGAGCGCTGGTATCCCCCCAGGCACGCGGCCGGCCCCGCGCCCGGCGCTCCGGTCCAGTCCCCAGGGTCATGGCGTCTTCTGCGCGTCGCATTGTTTCAATACAAAAATCATTTTTACAATTTGAAAAAATAGGCGTTGAAATGCAACCCGTAACGCAACGCTCCGCGGTCAAAGGAATACAGCCATGCGCATCGTCATTCATGGGTTCGGACGGATTGGCCGGATGATCCTGCGACAAATCCTGATCACCCCGGAGCATTCCGATATCGAGGTGGTCGCGGTCAACGATCTCGCCCAACCCGAGACCTGTGCCTATCTCTTCAAATACGACAGCGTGTTCGGCCCTCTTCCCGGCGGAGCGGTTGCCGAAAACGGGCGGCTGCACGCGGGCCAACGGTCTATTCCGCTTCTGACCGGGGTCAAGATGTCGGACCTGCCGCTGACCGATGTGGACCTGGTGCTCGATTGTACCGGTGCCACCAAGCACCGCGCAACCGCCGAGGATGCGCTGACTGCGGGCGCGACCGCGTTGTTGATCTCCGGACCGTCGGACATTGCCGATGTCACCGTCGTGAAGGGGGCGAACGAAGACCGGATCGGCGCGGCGCGTATTGTCTCGAACGCATCCTGTACCACCAACGCGCTGGCCCCGCTGCTGCGTGATCTGGACACGCGCTTTGGCCTGATCCAGGGTCACATGACCACCATTCACTGCTACACTGGCAGCCAGCCCATGGTTGACGCGCCGCGCGGCCCCGACCTGGCCCGGAACCGGGCCGGTGCGGTCAGCATTGTGCCCACCACGACCAGTGCGGCAAAATTGATCGACCGGGTTTTGCCCGATCTGGCCGGACGGGTCACCGGCGCGGCAGTGCGCGTCCCCGCGATCAGTGTCTCGGCGGTCGATCTGGTGGTCCGTCTCAAGACCCCGCTGCACGACCCGGAAAACGCGCTGCGCGATCTGGCGGACAAGAACCCGGTGATCGGCCTTGTCGAGGATCCCTGTGTGTCCGTAGACCTGCGCGGGCGCACGGAATCGCTTGTCATCGCCCCGAAAGAGACGATGGGCACCGGCGACCAGCTCCGCATTTTTGGCTGGTATGACAATGAATGGGGCTTTTCCGCTCGCATGATCGATGTCGCCAGGCTGATGCACAGCCGGGGCTGATGCATCCGCACGTCTTGCAAAGCAGCGCCGATTGGCCGCGCGCGCGCAAGGCAAAGGTGAAATCACAGGCGACCGGGAACCCATGCGTGCCGCACCTGTCACGCGGGGCGGGTCTTTCGACGATCCAAAGCCGATCAGGCGAGGAAAATCCCGACGATCACCAGCATCAATCCCAGCACGGACACGAACAGCGATCCAAGATTGATCGGCATCACGGATTTGACCTCGGCCCGCAAGGCCGCATCGCTCAGCCCGGATTTCCGCGCCTTGCCGACCCGCAGGATGCAATAGACCAACCCGCACAATCCCACCAGGGACAAGGCCGCTCCCGACCAGATCAAAATGTCCATCACACGCTCCAGCTTGGACCCAGTGCATGCGCCGGTAATTCATCGCCCCTGCGCTGGCAAGCCCTTGAAGGCGACAGCGGCCATCGCTACGACAGCGCTCGAAGCGAACAGGAGCACGCCCGATGGACGACAGCGCAATCGAAGCCAACTACCGCGTCACCGCAGATGAACTGCGTCAGTTCATCGAACGGATCGAACGGCTGGACGCCGAAAAGAAAGACCTCGCCGAGCAGCAGAAAGAGGTCATGGCCGAAGCCAAGGGGCGCGGTTACGACACAAAGGTGATGCGCAAGGTGATCGCGCTGCGCAAACGCGAACCCGACGACATCGCCGAGGAAGAAGCCGTGCTCGACATGTACAAGGAAGCGCTCGGCATGCGGTGAATGTGACGCAAGGAAACGATATTTCTCAATAAAATATCATTTTTACTGCGGATACTGAAACGGTGTTGTGCCGGGGCGCATCGAGATCCCGTCAAACCTCCCCGCCTGGGGCCGAGCCGTCGCGCACGCAGGATCCGGTCGCGGTCGGCGTCCTTGGCGGCGCAGATCGCGTCGCCAGCGCAACGGATCAAGGCATCGGCACTTTCGCCGGGTTGACCGACCGAGCACCAGACGCGGCAGGTCTGCGTTTCGGGGGCGTTTCGGCGCAGACCTCCCATGCGCCGCTCAAGAAAGCGGAGCCGCCGGAAGAGATGGCAAACGCCTCGGTCACATCAATGTCTCAATGGGCCAGCACGAGCATCTGGAACGCCATCATGGCCGAGAAAGCCAGTGTCACGGCGGTCGCGGCCGATCCGTGGCGGACCTTTTCCAATGCGTCCGGGTAAAGCTCTGAAAACACCATCCAGATCATCGCCCCCGCGGCAAGGCCAAGGCCAACGGGCAGGAAGGGTCGGAAGGTCTCGACAAAGAGATAGGCGGGCGCGGCCATGATCGGCTGCGGCAAGCTGGTGAAGACCGCCCAGAGCGCAGCCTTCCAGACGGGCGATCCGCGCGGCACCAGCACCAGCGCGATGGCCAGACCTTCAGGCACGTTGTGGAAGGCGATGGCCGTGGTGATATAGGCGCCCAGTCCCTCGGACCCGGCGAAGGACACGCCGACCCCCACGCCTTCGGCAAAGGAATGCGCTGTCATGATCCCGAGGATCAGCAGCGCCTTGGCCGCGCCCGCGCCTTGCAGGTCGGCCACCTCCACGTCACCCGCGCCCGAAAGCAGCCGGTCCGCCACCACGATCGCGCCGAGCCCCACAAGCACGCCCACCAGTGTCAGCGTGATGTCGATGGAAACGCCTTCGTCGATCAGGCTGTGGCTTGCGGCCAGCATAAGCCCTGCGGCCGCGGCGTTCGACCAGCCCATCGTCCGGTCGCCGATCTTCTTGACGAACAGGAAGGGCAGCGCGCCAACGCCGGTCATGATTGCCGTAAGAAGGGCGGCTGCGACAACGATACAGAGGGCGGTATCCATGGTACTCCTACAGAAATGCGATGGGCCTGGGGTGCGGCGGCGGTCAGCCGATCAAGTGGTCGAGGCGTCTTGGTCTGTCACGCTCCACACTGTGGCAAATGCGCCCCGCGCGTCGGAAACGCCGGTCTTCACATCGCGCCACGCCAAGCCTCGGAGATCGCTGAACGCTGGTATTTCCTTAGCGCTACTTGAAACGGGACATAGCCTTGGTGAACGCGTCAGACAGGCTGTCCCAGGCCTGGTCGAAGCCCGATTTCATGTCGTCCCATGCGTCATCACTGGCCTCGCGAATTTCCTTCAGCGTCACCTCGGCCTCGTCACGCTGCTTGCGCGCCTCGTCAAGTTGCTCCTGATACGCGATCTTCGAATCGGCTTCGGCCTCGGCGAGCTTTGCCTTCATCTTGTCGATTTCGGCATTCCACTGATCGATCTGCGCCTCGGCTGTTTCGACATACGCGGTCTTGTCGGTCATTTGGGAATCCTTCCACTCAGAAGATTGAACATGCATAGAGGGTTTCATGGATAGGACATTGTGACGAACCTGGAAAGAGTGCGATAATTTGGGCGTTTGATGTTTACGTTGAACCAAGGAGGCCTGACATGTCCGAGACCGAACCCCTCACCTTGCCCGGCGTACCCCGCGTCCGCCATACTAGGTCGGGGATTCTGAAACGCTTTACCGCCTGCAATCCACCAGCGGATGCCACCGCGGCGCAAGCCAATGCGGGCGGATGAATCGATGAAGGTTGATACTGTCATCGTGGGCGCAGGCAGCGCGGGGCTTTCGGCCCTGCGAGAGGTGCGCCGCTACACCGAAGATTTCCTGCTGGTGAACGACGGCCATTGGGGCACCACCTGCGCCGCCGTCGGCTGCATGCCGTCCAAGGCACTGATCGAGGCGGCGAACGCCTTCCACCGGCGCGACACGTTCGGGGAGTTCGGCATCCGGGGTGCGGAGGGGCTGCGCGCGGACATCCCGGACATTCTCGCCCGTGTGCGCCGGATGCGGGACGGTTTCGTGAAAGGGCCGGAGGCGGTTCCGGACAAGCTGGGCGATCGTGCCATCTCGGGCCGCGCGCGGCTGCTTGGCCCGGGGCGGCTTGACGTGAACGGGAAGACGGTCACGGCGCGCGCGATCATCCTGGCGCCGGGCAGCAGCCCTGTCGTGCCCGGGCCGTGGCGCGATTTCGGCGACCGCATCCTGACCACGGACACGCTGTTCGAACAGACCGACTTGCCGTGCCGCATCGCCGTGATTGGCATGGGCGCGATCGGGGTCGAGATCGCGCAGGCGCTGGCCCGGCTGGGGCTTGAGGTGACTGGATTCGACGCCGTCGAGGCGCTGGCGGGCATCGATGACGCTGAGGTGCTGGCGGCGTTCCGCCCGTTATTCGAGGCCGAGGTCCCGCTGCATCTCGGTGCGCCGGCAGAGCTTGAGGACGCGGGGACCGCGATCCGGGTGACCGGCGCGCAAGGGTCTTTCGAGGCCGACGCGGTGTTGGCCGCGATGGGGCGCAGACCGAACATAGAAGATCTGGGGCTGGACACGCTCGGCGTGACACTGGACGACGATGGGCAGCCAGAGATCGATCCCTCCAGCTTGCGCATCGGCGATCTGCCCGTGTTTTTGGCCGGTGATGCAAACGGTTACCGCCCGCTGCTACACGAGGCTGCGGACGAGGGCCACATCGCCGGTCGCATGGCCGCGCCCGACGCGCAGAGCAGCGGGCTGTGTCGTCGCACATCTTTATCCATCGTGTTCTCGTCGCCACAGGTCGCGCGGGTCGGCCCGCCCCTGTCCGAGTTGGGTGACACGGAGATCGCAACCGGGAGCGCGGATTTCTCGGGGCAGCCTCGGGCGCGCATGGCGCAGACAGCCGCCGGCATTCTCCGCATCCATGCCGAACGCGAGACCGGCCGCCTGCTGGCAGCCGAGATGTGCGTGCCCGGCGCCGAACATCTCGTCCATCTTCTCGCACTGGCGGTGGAGCAGAGCTTGACCGTGGCCGACATGCTGGCGATGCCATTCTACCACCCCGTGCTCGAAGAAGGGCTGCGCAGCGCGCTGCGGGACCTCGCCAAGACTGTGGCAGCCGCGGGCGGGTCGGATCTCTCCGACTGCAAGGCGATCGGCCATGACGCGCTCGACTGACGCCCGGTCTGCACAGGACCCCGGGACAGGCTCGTTCGGAAATGGATGACCTTGACCTCTTTCTCCGGCTCGGTGTCGCGCTGGCCATCGGGGCGCTGCTGGGCCTTGAGCGGGGGTGGCACGACCGCAACGAACCCGAGGGGGCGCGTGTCGCGGGACTGCGGACCTTCGCCCTGACCGGCTTGCTCGGCGGGATCAGCGGATGGCTGGCGTCCCTGACGGGGGCGGTGGTGCTTGCCGTTGCCTTTCTCGGCCTCTCGGGTCTGCTCGCCCTGAGTTACCGGGTGCGACTGGAAGAAAACGACGATCTCGGCCTGACGACCGAAGTTGCGCTGTTGCTGACTTTCACGCTGGGGGCTGCTTCGGTACTGGGCGACATTGCGATGCCGGCCGCCGTTGCAGTGGTCGCAGCACTGCTGTTGAAGATGAAACAGCGCTTGCACCGCTGGATGGCACGGATCGGCCGGCTTGAACTGGAGGCGCTGCTCAAGCTCGCGCTGATTTCGGTCGTGGTGCTGCCGTTTCTGCCGGATCAGGGCTACGGACCCGGCGCGGCGCTCAATCCATACGAGATCTGGTGGGCGGTGGTCATCGTGGCCGGGCTGTCTTTTGTCGGCTATGGCGCGATCCGGCTTGGCGGCGCGGACCTGGGCGTGTTGCTGACCGGTCTGTTTGGCGGCCTCGCCTCGTCGACATCGACAACCGTGGCGCTTGCCCGCCTTGCCAAGACACAGACCGGGCTTGCCCCTGTCGCGGCGTCGGGGGCAATTGTCGCGGGGTCTGTGACCTTCCTGCGTGTTCTTGCTCTCGCCGCGATCTTCCAGCCCCCCCTGATTGCGCCGCTTGCCGTGCCGATGGGGGTCATGGCGGCGTTTGGCCTCTTGGGTGCGGCCGCCCTGACGCTCCGCAACCGGGGTGACGGCACCGCGACGGATCTCGACGCCGTTGCAAACCCGCTCAACTTCGGGGCGGCGCTGTCCTTCGGCGCGCTTCTGGCCTTCGTGCTGCTGGCGCTGCATTACCTCGAGACATGGTTCGGAGATGCCGGCATCCATATCGCGGCCGCCCTGTCCGGCGTCACCGATGTCGATGCGATCACCATCTCGGTGGCGCGGCTGGCCGGCGATGATATCGCAGTCCAATCAGCCGCCACGGCCATTTTCATTGCGGCAGCGGTCAACACAGCCGTCAAGGCCGGCATCGCCATCGGCATGGGGGTCCCATCCATGGGGCTTCGCGTCGGATCCGTCTATGCCGTGGTTCTCACGGCTGGTGTTGCGGCCCTGTGGGTCACCACCGGTTGGAGCTGAGGACATGATCGGGGTGCGTGCAGGGTTTCGACACCCTCACGGTTCGATCAGCGTCACCCCCGATATCCGCCGCAGCTCGAACAAATCTTCCTCGTATTGCTCTGTCAGATCCGCGATCAGGGCATCATCCCAGCCAGGAATGTCCAGCTCATCCTCAAGCTTGGACGGATCGGCGTATTTGTCGAGAAACGCCACCATCGCGCGCCGCACCTGGACCTGCGTCAGATCCGGATGATCCGCGACATAGGCGCGGAATCGCGTCATGCCCTCCCCGGACATGATGCTTGCCATCCGGGAATAGGCGCCGATAATGGGAAACCCAAGCTCGACCCCGGCCAGTTCGCTGACGATCTCGCCCCAGATCAGGGGGCTGTCCTCGTCGCTCCAGACGGTCACCGGCACCCCCGGCAGGGCATCCGTGATCCGCGTTATCAGGTCCGACCACCGGATTTGCGCCGGATCCAGCCCCTTCAAAAGCTGGTCGATATCCTCATGCGGTGTCGCCGCCAGAAGCGCTGGCAGCAAACTCGCCGGATTGCGCAGGGCGATGAAGACCTCGAATGCATCGCCGTCGAAAACCTCGCGCAGGGTGCGCAGCCGGTGTTCGGCCTTCCGGTAAATGACGCCCCCCTGAAAGGCGATCTTGGGCACGGAAAACAGGTTCTCATGCGACAGGACAAGCCGATCGACATGGCCAGTGTCTGCATCAAGAATACTGTCCAGCAACACTTCGCGCGCGCCCGGCGCAGGCGCCGCCCCGTCAAGCGCGTTGAGCATCTCCGAAATCAGTTTCCGGTACTTCCCCGGACCCGGGATCGCGATCCCCTCACCGCGCAACCCATCCCGGTTGCGCAGCAAGGTCTTGACCAGCCTGTCCGCGCCCGACTGATGTACACCTGCGTGAAGGGCTACCTGCATTGTAAGTATGTGTCCCGCATTCCGCAGTCGTTATACCCGTCAGAATTCTGTTGAAAACCACCAACGGCAAGGGACGGCAATTTAAGAGAAATCGCCAGATTGCCCCTTGCACAGCCGCGAAACACTCATTAATCACGCCGCAATTGCCCCTATAGCTCAGCTGGTAGAGCAACTGATTTGTAATCAGTAGGTCGGGAGTTCGAGTCTCTCTGGGGGCACCAGTCTTCCATGAAATCCCGCACATGCGACCAGCGGCCCGGAGAGTGCTCCCGGCGGTCGTGCAACATGCCACGATCGCGCTTTGCGTGGATGTCTTGCGGCGCATGACCCGGAGCTGCCGGCAGGCTCGATGGTCCGGTCTCCAATCCTGAAGTTCTGCCCGCTTCGGATCACGGCGCGGGTGCCGATTGCGCCCCGCCGGACAGCAAGCCTTTTCATTGAACCGGAAACGCCGCTGCAAACCCGCCTCTGTTTACGCGCCCGTTTACGCGCCCAGCGTTTCGAGAAATGCCTCTGCTTCGGACAGGATTGTCTGTTTGCGACCGTCGTCCATGCGCCGCCAATTGGCGTAAATCTGGTTCATCCGCGGGTTCCCGGCAAAGGTTTCGGAATGGCGGTCGAGGAAATGCCAATAGAGCAGGTTGAACGGACAGGCATCCTTTCCGGTCTTGTCCTGGACACGATAGCGGCAGGATTTGCAGTAATCCGACATGCGATTGATGTAGGATCCTGACGACACATAGGGTTTCGACGCAATGATGCCGCCATCCGCGAACTGGCTCATGCCCACAACGTTGGGCGCCTCAACCCATTCGAAGGCGTCGATATACACCCGCAGATACCACTCGTGCACCTCGTGCGGGTCCACCCCGGCCAGCAGCGCGAAATTGCCCGTCACCATCAGGCGCTGGATATGGTGGGCGTAGGCTTCGTCCGCCGTCTGGGTGATCGCCTTGGACAGGCAGTTCATATCCGTCTCGCCGGTCCAATAGAAGTCGGGAAGCCTGCGCTGGTGATCGAGCGCGTTGCGGCGGGTGTAATCCGGGCCTTCGCGGAAGTAGATGCGGCGGACATATTCGCGCCAGCCGATGATCTGGCGGATGAAGCCTTCGACCGCGTTGAGCGGCGCGTGCCCATCCGTGTAGGCGTCCTCGGCGGCGCGGCACACCTCCATCGGGTCGAGCAGCCCGACATTCATGTAGGGCGAAACCAGCGCATGATAGAGGAAGCGATTGTCGTTCATCATCGCGTCCTGAAAATCGCCGAAACGCGGCAACGCGTAGGTGATGAAATGGCTCAGCGCCCGCCGGGCCTGTGCCTGATCGGTGGCAAACCAGAACGGGCGCAGCGATCCAAAAGAATTGCCGAAGCGCGCCTCGACGAGGTCCAGCACCTCTTGCACGGTCTCGTCCGGTGTGAACTGCATCGGCCCGCTGAACGCGATATCGTCCGGCGCCGGCTTGCGGTTCTCGGCGTCGTAATTCCATTGGCCACCGACGGGGTCGTCGCCATCCATCAAAAGCCCGGTCTTGCGGCGCATGTCGCGGTAGAAATACTCCATCCGCAACGCCTTGCGGCCCTCGGCCCAAGTGTCGAATTCGTCTTGCGTGCTGACGAACCGCGTGTCGGGTTTCATGGTCAGCCTGAGCGGCATGTCCTCAAGCGCCTCGATCAAACGCCATTCGCCGGGCTGGGTCGCGATCACTTCGAATGCGCCGGTTTCCTCGGCCCGCCGTAGCAATTCGCCGTGGATGGAGCCTGCGTTCTCGGCATCGTCCAGCCGGGTATAGCGCACATCCCACCCGTCATCGCGCAGACGGGCCGCGAATTTGCGCATGGCGGAAAAGATGAAGGCGATCTTCTTGGGGTGATGCTGAACGTAGGTGGCTTCCTCCGACACTTCGGCCATGACCACCACGTCCGATCCCTTTTCCGCCGCCGCCAATGCCGACAAGCCCTCGCTCAGTTGATCCCCGAGAACGAGAACAAGGCGGCTCACCACGGCACCTCTGTGCCCTGCCAGTCGTAGAATTTTCCGCTGTCCTCGACCGCCAGACGATCCAGCACCGACAGCAGGTTTTCCGCCGCTTTGCTGGCCGGGACGGACGGGTTATGGCCGACATATTTCTCGGTGAACGGCGTCTCGACCGTGCCGGGATGCAAGGCCACGCAGATAAGGCCCTTGTGGGTGCGGCCCAGTTCAACGGACGCGCCGTGCAACATCTGGTTCAGCGCCGCCTTTGACGTGCGATAGCTGTACCAGCCGCCAAGACGGTTGTCGCCGATCGACCCGACGCGGGCCGACAAGGCCGCAAAAACGGCCCGTTCGTGGCGCGGCAAAAGCCGCATCGCATGTTTGAGAACCAGAGACGGGCCGACAGTGTTCAACTTGAATTGATCGATCATTGCCTCCGCCGTGACATGGCGCAGTGTCTTTTCCGGCGTGACGCCATTGATTTCGAGCGCACCCGTGGCGACGAAAATCAAATCGAACGGCCCGTCGAGCGCGCCAAGCGCCGCCGCCACGCTGGCCTCGTCCGTCACGTCCAGCCCGTCGCCACTGCGCGACAAGCCGGTCACGGCAACCCCGCGCGCCGCGAGCGCGTCCGACATGGCGGTTCCAAGCCCGCCGCTCGACCCGATGATAAGTGCATTTTTCATGCTGCGGTTAGCTAGCGTGCCCACCCCGGCGGTCAACGATCTCAGGCCAGACCGCGCCAGCGCAGCACCACGATCAAGAGCACGATCACCGCAAGGATGTTGAACGCCACGCTGCCAAGGATCGACAGGAAAAGACCCTTGCGCCGGTCCGCCACGTCGATGGCGCGCAGATGCGCCGCCGCACGGTCGAAGGCGGGGTCGATCGTCGTCGTATCAAGCCGCAGCGCAAGGCGCGGATTGCGGGCCATCTCCTCGGCCTCCGCCACCAACGCGATGTCCTTGCGCACTCCGGTTGGCAACCGCCGCCCGGCCTTGGCCAGCCGGCGCGACAACCGCCCCTTCCGCAGCCCCAGCTGCCTGGCCATAAGCCGGCGCAACGTCTCGGCATGTGATCTGATGTGTTCGGCCTGCTCCATCCTCCCGATTTACGCCGACACGCGCTCTTGCTCAAGTCGGGTCGCACACCGTAAGAAGCCCTCATGCTGAATACCCTGATCTTCGACTCCACCGGCTCTGCCAAGCCGATCCTGATCATCCACGGGCTCTACGGGTCCGGCCGCAATTGGGGTGTGATCGCCAAGCGCTTGTCGGACCGCGGGAAAATCGTTGCCGTGGACCTGCGCAATCACGGTGACAGCTTCTGGTCCGACAGCCACGGATATCCCGACATGGCCGCCGACCTGGCCGAGGTGATCGAGGCGCATGGCACGTCGATGGACGTGATTGGCCATTCAATGGGGGGCAAGGCGGCAATGGTGCTTGCGCTGACGCGGCCCGATCTGATCAATCGCCTCGTCGTGGCAGATATCGCGCCGATCGCCTATGGTCATTCGCAAATCCAGTTCATCGACGCCATGCGCAGCGTCGATCTGTCCAGGATCGAAAAACGCTCGGACGCAGCCGCGCAATTGGCAGCGCATGTGCAGGATCCCAGCCTGCAGGCGTTTTTCACCCAGTCACTGGACGTGAAAGGCAAACGCTGGACGCTCAACCTCGATGCGCTGGCAACCGAAATGCCGAAAATCCTCGGATTCCCGGATATGACCGGCAGTTTCGAAAACCCGACACTGTTTCTGTCGGGGGCCGAGTCCGATTACGTCACCCCGGATCACCGCCCCGCGATCAAAGCGTTGTTCCCAAAAGCGCGTTTCGCCAAACTGCCCGGTGCAGGCCACTGGCTTCACGCCGAAAGTCCGCGCGCGTTCGAAGCCTCTGTACGCGCGTTTCTCGACCAGGATCAGTAGATCAGTAACCGCGACAGCTCTGCTCCGACCGGGCGGCAAACGCCTTGTACTGCTCCCAGAAGGCATCATCCGCCGGCGTCTTCGACATCCAGACATCATGCGCGCGTTGCGGGTCCTTGAAGAACCGGGATGCCTTGCGCTGGTCCCGCCCCGACAGGGATCGGTTGGCCACCGTCTGGATACAGCCGCAAAGCCGCGAATTGCGCGCCTTGCGATCAGAAGACAGGCAGGCGCGGCTGATCGGTCCCGAGGAAAACCGCATGACACCGCTGTCCGACCTGTCGAACCGGTTGCCGCCGCCACATCCGGCAACAAGTGCCGTGACCAAAACTGCTGCCAATAATTTCATGTCGCCTGCTCACCATTGCCCGTGCCGCGCGACCTGGATCTTTTGCCCGGTGTGGCGCGCGGCTGCCTCGAAGGATCATGCCCGAATGCCCGGCTCTTTTCAAATCACCTTTTGCGCGGCTGCCCGCGGCTGTCGCGCCACCTTGACCGCACCGTGAAACCGCTTCATATCCCGCGCATGACAGAGCTTTCGCACATCCGCAATTTCTCCATCGTTGCCCATATCGACCACGGGAAATCAACCCTGGCCGACCGGCTGATCCAGTCCACGAACACGGTCACCGAACGGGAGATGAAGGAGCAGCTTCTCGACTCGATGGATATCGAGCGCGAACGCGGCATCACGATCAAGGCCAACACCGTCCGGATCGAATACAAGGCCGAGAATGGCGAGGTCTATGTCCTCAACCTGATCGACACGCCCGGGCACGTGGATTTCGCCTACGAGGTGTCCCGCTCGATGCGCGCCGTCGAAGGCTCGCTTCTCGTGGTGGATGCGACCCAGGGCGTCGAGGCGCAGACGCTGGCCAATGTCTACACCGCGATCGACGCGGATCACGAAATCGTTCCGGTGCTCAACAAGATCGACCTGCCCGCCTCCGAACCGGACCGGGTCAGGGAACAGATCGAGGATGTCATCGGGATCGATGCCTCCGACGCGCTCGAAATCTCGGCCAAATCCGGGCTCGGGATCCCCTCCGTGCTCGAGGCGATCGTGAACCGGCTGCCGCCCCCGCATGGTGGCACCCGCGACGCGCCCCTCAAGGCGATGCTGGTCGACAGCAAATACGACCCCTACCTGGGCGTCGTGGTGATCGTGCGGATCATCGATGGGGTCCTGAAAAAGGGCCAGCGCATCAAGATGATGAAATCCGGCGGCACCTACGACATCGACCGCGTCGGCGTCTATCGCCCGGCAATGCTTGCGGTGGACGAACTGGGCCCCGGCGAGATCGGCTACATGACGGCGCAGATCAAACAGGTAAGCGACACCCGCGTCGGCGATACGATCACGACCGAAAAGAAGGGCTGCGAAGCGCCACTTCCCGGCTTCAAACCGTCGATCCCCGTCGTGTTCTGCGGTCTCTTCCCCGTCGATGCCAACGACTTCGAGGATATGCGCGGCGCGATCGAAAAGCTCGCCCTGAACGACGCGTCCTTCACCTCCGAGATGGAAACCTCCGCCGCGCTCGGCTTCGGCTTCCGCTGCGGGTTCCTGGGTCTGCTGCACCTCGAAGTGGTGCGCGACCGGCTGGAGCGGGAATACGGCATCAACCTGATCACCACCGCGCCGTCGGTGATCTATCATATCTACACCAAGGACGGCGAGATGCAGGAGCTGCACAATCCAGCCGACATGCCCGATCCATCCACCGTCGACCATATCGAGGAACCTCGGATCAAGGCGTCGATCCTCGTACCCGACGAATACCTGGGTGATGTGCTCAAGCTCTGCCAGGACCGGCGCGGCCTTCAGCTCGACCTGACCTATGTCGGCAACCGGGCGATGGTGGTCTATGATCTCCCGCTGAACGAAGTGGTCTTCGATTTCTACGACCGGCTGAAATCCGTGACCAAAGGCTATGCCAGCTTCGATTACCAGATGATCGGCTACCGCGAAGACCAACTGGTGAAAATGCAGGTCCTCGTGAACGACGAACCGGTCGATGCGCTTTCAACGATGGTGCACCGCGACCGCGCCGAAATGCGCGGCCGGGCGATGTGCGAAAAGCTCAAGGACCTGATCCCGCGCCACATGTTCAAGATCCCGATCCAGGCGGCGATCGGCGGCAAGGTGATTGCCCGCGAAACGCTTCCGGCCCTGCGCAAGGACGTCACCGCGAAATGCTACGGCGGCGACGCCAGCCGCAAGAAAAAGCTGCTGGAAAAGCAGAAAGCCGGCAAGAAGAAGATGCGCCAGTTCGGCAAGGTGGAAATTCCACAGGAAGCCTTCATCTCGGCGCTCAAGATGGACGGGTAGGCGCGGCCGGACCCGCCAGCACGCGCGACCACGCGGTCACATACACCGCGTAGCCCGAACAGGGGCATCTTGCGTGGCATCGGGCGCGCCGCCCGCGTGCGACAACAGGGCTGACCCGCCAACCCGGCCCCGCAGCCCCGGTGTCACGCAGTCAGCCCATCAGGCTCCGCAATCCCGTTCGCCCGGCAACACGCCGTGACCGAATTGGCAAGCAGGCAGGCGATCGTCATCGGTCCGACCCCGCCGGGCACGGGCGTGATCGCACCCGCGACCTCGGCGCAACTGTCGAACTCGCAATCGCCCACGAGCCGTGTCTTGCCGGCGCCCTTTTCCGGCGCGTCAATCCGGTTGATGCCGACATCGATCACCGTCGCCCCCGGCTTGATCCAATCTCCCGGCACCATTTCGGAGCGGCCCACCGCGGCAACGACAATATCGGCGCGGCGCACAACATCGGGCAGATCCCGGGTCCGCGAATGGGCAATCGTCACGGTGCAGCTGTCGCCGAGCAACAATTGCGCCATCGGCTTGCCGACGATATTCGACCGTCCGATCACCACCGCGTTCATGCCCGACAGGCTGCCATGATGTTTGCGCAGCATCATCAAACAGCCCAGCGGCGTGCAGGGCACCATGGATTTCTGCCCGGTGCTTAACAGGCCGACATTCGAGATGTGAAAGCCATCGACATCCTTGGCGGGATCGATCGAATTGATCACGAGGTCTTCATCCAGATGATCCGGCAGCGGCAATTGCACCAGGATCCCATGCACTGCCGCATCCGCGTTCAGACGCGCGATCAGCGCAAGCAAATCCACTTCGGATGTCTCCGCGTCGAGCTTGTGCTCGAACGAGTTCATCCCGACCTCGGCGGTCATCTTGCCCTTGGAGCGGACATAGACCTGGCTTGCGGGGTCCTCACCAACCAGCACGACGGCCAAGCCCGGCGTGATGCCGTGATCGGCCTTGATCCGTGCGACGTGTCGGGCAACCTGCCCGCGCATCTCCGCGGCAAAGGCTTTTCCGTCGATGATCTGAGCACCCATGATGCGTCCTTCTTCTCTTTCCAAATATGCAGGCCCGTCCCGCGCCATCCCGCGGCCCCCTGGACAGTCAAGCGCCAACGGGAGGGCGGGTGGGGCGATGGGCAACGCCCGAGCGCCCACCCGTCCTTTCAAGGCTAGAACAAGCCTTCGATCTCGCCCGCCTCGTTGAGGTGGATACTCTCGGCCGACGGGTGACGCGGCAGGCCCGGCATGGTCATGATCTCACCGCAGACCACCACGACAAAGCCGGCCCCCGCAGACAGGCGCACCTCGCGCACAGGAACCGAATGGCCCGTCGGCGCGCCGCGCAGGGTCGGGTCGGTCGAGAACGAATATTGCGTCTTTGCCATGCAGACCGGCAGGTTGCCATACCCCTGGTCTTCCCAAAGCTTCAGCTGGTCCCGGATTTTCTGATCCATCAACGCCCCGTCCGCGCGATAGATGCGCTTGGCGATGGTCTGGATCTTCTCGGCCAGCGGCATCTCGTCGTTGTAGATCGGCGCAAAGTTGGCCTGGCCGGCATCCGCCACCTCGGCCACCTTGCGGGCCAGATCGGCAGACCCTTCGGACCCGAGTTCCCAGTGCCGCGACAGAACAGCCTCGGCCCCATGTTCCTTGACGTAGCTCCTGATCGCGTCAACCTCTGCCTCGGTGTCCGTCACGAAATGGTTGATCGCCACGACAACCGGCACGCCAAACGACTTGAGGTTCTCGATATGACGGCCAAGGTTCGGACACCCAGCCTTCACCGCATCCACGTTTTCTGCACCCAGGTCGGATTTCGCCACCCCGCCATTCATTTTCATCGCGCGTACTGTCGCAACACAGACCACGACAGATGGTGCCAGCCCGGCCTTGCGGCACTTGATGTTCATGAATTTCTCGGCCCCGAGATCCGCTCCGAACCCGGCTTCGGTGACAACGAAATCCGTGAGCTTGAGCGCCGTGGACGTCGCGATCACCGAATTGCAGCCATGCGCGATATTGGCGAACGGGCCACCATGCACGAAGGCCGGGTTGTTCTCGAGCGTCTGCACGAGGTTCGGCTGCATCGCATCCTTCAAGAGCACCGTCATCGCGCCCTCGGCCTTGATGTCGCGGCAATAAACCGGGGTGCGGTCACGGCGGTAGGCCACGATCATCGCCCCCAGACGGGTTTCCAGATCCTTGAGATTCGTTGCGAGGCAGAGAATTGCCATCACTTCGGACGCCACGGTGATGTCGAACCCGGCTTCGCGCGGGAACCCGTTGGCCACACCGCCCAGCGAACAGGTGATCTGCCGCAGGGCCCGGTCATTCATGTCGACCACCCGCTTCCATTGCACGCGACGGATGTCGATTTCCTGCTCATTGCCCCAGTAGATATGGTTGTCGAGCATCGCCGACAGCAAGCTGTGGGCGCTGGTGATCGCGTGGAAATCCCCCGTGAAATGCAGGTTCATGTCCTCCATCGGCACCACCTGCGCATGGCCGCCTCCGGCTGCGCCGCCCTTCATGCCGAAATTCGGCCCGAGCGACGCCTCGCGGATGCAGATCATCGCCTGTCTGCCGATATGGTTCAACCCGTCCCCAAGACCGACGGTTGTGGTCGTCTTGCCCTCGCCCGCCGGGGTCGGATTGATCGCGGTGACAAGGATCAACTTGCCATTCGGGCGATCCTGAACCGAATTGATGAAAGATTGGCTGACCTTCGCCTTGTCATGGCCATAGGGCAAAAGGTCGTCAGACCCGATCCCGATCTTCTTGCCGATCTCCTGGATGGGGCGTTTTTGCGCCGCCCGCGCGATCTCTATATCCGATTTATACGACATGATTGGGGTCCCCTGTTCGCACCTTGTTTGTCAGAGCCATACAGCCGCGCGCCAGAGGCGTGTCGCCGTGAAACCGACACTTCCGCGCCAATCCGCGGCGCGATCGACGCCGCCGCGTCGCCCATCGGAAACCTGCTAACCACGCGCGGCCTCCAGATGTGGCCAAACCGGCTGGTCAGGCACATGCAATCGCAGCCGATCGCCCGGCGTCAAGCGACCCGGCCGTTCGACCCAGGCGGTCACTCCGCGCCTGCCCTTCGCCGCGGCCTTGAAGTATTTTCCCTTGCCCGGAAACCGCGCCTCGATTTCCCGGGCGGGCAGATGGCAGGGACGGTTTTCCATGTCGATGATCAACGTTACCCCGTCCGGCCCCTGGAGCCGCGAAGACGGCGGAACACAGGTGAAATCCGGCAGGCCCGACACCACCAGCGTTGCCCCCAACCAGGCCGGATCAATCTCCGCCAGGCCCATCGCGGCGGCAATCGATTCCAGGTCTTCAGAGGACAGGACGGACAATTGCCGCACATTGGCAATCGGCGTGCCACGCGGGTGTTGCGATGTCACCCGGCTGCACGAGGGTCGCGTCCGACCGCCATGGCGTTCGCCAACCGGCCCATCAAAGCCCACCTCCAATACATCGACCAGGGCTGACGGAATCCCTTGTCCCTCACCGGTTACGCATCCGATCCAGGCCACTTGGGCAAAAAAGTCGGTGGGTTTCAACGCGGGCATCTTCGGCGTTCCTCCTGCATGACGGCAACCAAGCCCGATGCGGGCCGAAGGGCAACCCGAAACCCGACGTCTCGCACAATAAAAATACCCCGGCGCCTTTTCGGGCACCGGGGTTGCTTTTCGTGCATCTTCCAGATCAGGCGCTGGGTTCGGGCTCCAGGTCGCCACCATCCGGGTTTTGCTTGGGCTTCGGCTTGGTCTTCGGGATAGAGGCAATGCTCGGCTTGTCCGGCGCGGCGCTCGGGGTGTCATCATCTCCCGAATTGGGCGGCTCGCCCTTGATCACCCGCCCGATCTCTTCACCTGTCAGCGTTTCGAATTCCAGCAGACCTTCCGCAAGACGCTCCCATTCCACGCTTTTGTCGGAAAGGATTTGATGCGCCCGGTCGTAGGCTTCGCTGATCAGACGCTTCACCTCGTCCTCGATCAAGGCCTTGGTTTCAGCCGAGACAGACAACCCGGCGGCATTGCCGCTGTATCCTTCGGCCGCTTCCCGGTAGTCGATATTGCCCACCTTGTCGGACATGCCCCATTGCAGGACCATCGCCCGCGCCAGCGCCGACGCTTGCTGGATATCGCCCGCCGGTCCGTTGGACACGTTGTCGGCACCGTACTTGATGATCTCGGCCGCCTTGCCTGCCATTGTCATGGCCAGCTTTTCCTCGCACTCGGATTTGTGCCAGTTCAGACGGTCAATCTCGGGCAGCGACACGACCATGCCAAGCGCCCCGCCGCGCGGGATGATCGTCGCCTTGTAGACAGGGTCACATTGCGGAAGCTCCATACCGACGATGGCGTGTCCCGCCTCGTGATAGGCGGTCTTTTCCTTCTGCTCCGGCGTCAGCACCATCGAGCGGCGTTCCGACCCCATCATCACCTTGTCCTTGGCGTGTTCGAAATCCTCCATCGTCACAAAGCGCCGTCCAACCCGCGCCGCCATAAGCGCCGCCTCGTTGACCAGGTTGGCAAGATCGGCCCCCGAAAAGCCCGGCGTACCCCGTGCGATGATGCGCAGGTCCACATCTGGCCCGAGCGGCGTCTTGCGTGCATGGACGCCAAGGATCTTTTCCCGGCCCTTGATGTCGGGATTGGGAACCGTGACCTGACGATCAAAGCGCCCAGGCCGCAGCAGGGCCGGGTCAAGAACATCCTTGCGGTTCGTCGCCGCCACGATGATCACACCCTCGTTGGTCTCGAAACCGTCCATTTCGACAAGAAGCTGGTTCAGCGTCTGTTCGCGTTCGTCATTGCCGCCGCCGTGACCGGCGCCACGCGCGCGGCCCACGGCGTCGATCTCGTCGATGAACACGATGCATGGTGCATTCTTCTTCGCCTGCTCGAACATGTCACGGACGCGCGATGCACCAACGCCGACGAACATCTCGACGAAATCGGACCCGGAAATGGTAAAGAACGGCACCCCGGCCTCGCCTGCGATGGCGCGCGCCAGCAGGGTCTTACCGGTGCCCGGAGGCCCCACCAGAAGCGCGCCTTTCGGGATCTTGCCGCCAAGCCGCGAGAACCGCTGCGGATTGCGCAGGAACTCCACGATTTCTTCAAGCTCTTCCTTGGCTTCGTCGATGCCGGCCACATCGTCAAAGGTGACGCGGCCATGTTTTTCGGTCAGCAGCTTGGCCTTGGATTTGCCAAAGCCCATCGCGCCGCCGCGACCGCCCCCTTGCATGCGGTTCATGAAGTAGATCCAGACACCGATCAAAAGCAGGAAGGGCAGCAGACTGAGGAGGAAGGACTGGAAGCCTGATTGCTGCTGTTCCTCGGCACGGATCGGGATATCATTGCTGACCAACAGATCGGTTACCGTTGCATCCTCGGGCTTGATGGTCACGTAATCCTGGCCATCGGTGCTGCGGAACCGAATTTGTTCGCCGTCGAGCGTCACGGAGCTGACCGTGTTGTCTTCAACCGCCGAAACGAATTCGGAATAACTGAGTTCGCGGCTTTGCAGCGTGTTGCCGCCGCCCGAAAAAATGTTGAATAGCGCAAGGATCAACAGGAACAGAACGACCCAAAAGGCGATATTTCGTGCGTTGCCCAATGAAATTTCTCCTTGTTTCGACGGGGCTGGAACGCCCGCGCCGCTTGACAACTAACATAGACATGCATCGCCCGTGTTCAATGCGAAAGACAAAATCGCTTGAAACCTGCGTCACACTGCCCGAGCACGTAGCGGCGGACATCCGCTTCGGCCCCGAAACCAAGCCCCGGACACGCCAGCACACGCTCTGCCGACCACACCGCCGGCAGCGCCAGGGCCGCGCGATACGGCACGCCAGGATCGGACCGGGGCGGGATCTGCTGCCAGCCTGCCTCACCCAGCGCGCGAATCCGCGCGCCTTGCGCGAGCGCGCCAGCCAGGCCTGACACGATCCACTGGTCATCCCAGAGCGCGCCCGGCGCGCTGTCTGCCCGGCGCACCGCTGCGTATTCGCGCAGGACACGCATATGGGTCTTTTCGACCAGCACTTCCGCCCCGTGCAATGTGCCGCCCCCGCCGGACAGCACCTGCGCCAGCAGATTTTCGCTTGCCGTGGCACGCGGCCGATATTTGGCCCCGGACACATAGCACAGGGCCGCTGTCAGCATCCGCAGCTGCGTTTCGCGGTCCAGCCCTGCAAAGCCGTCGCGCAGGATCCGCACCTGGCCCAAAGGTGCGTCCGCGCAGACGTTGCCGACAGCCTCTGCCAATCGCGCCCGAAGCCCGTCCCGTGCGCGCGCCAGGCGATCCGCAGTGTCGGCCAGACCACGGGTCGTGATGCCTTCATCGCCCAGTTTTCTTAACAAATGACGAACGCGCACCCGGTCATAGCCGCGGTCCTCGTTGCTGGGATCCTCGACCCACCGCCCCTTGAGACACCGCGCGTAATGCCGCAAAGCGTCGCGCTCCATCCCAAGACAAGGGCGCAGGATCTGAAACCCCGGCTGTTGCCCGCGTCGCGGCGGCAAATCGCCCGTCCAATGCCCGGCTTGCAGCGGCGGCACCTCCAAAGCATGCGGGACAACGTCTCGGGCAGGGCGCATGCCGGACAACCCATCCACCCCCGACCCACGCGCAAGGCGCATCAGAACGGTTTCCGCCTGGTCGTCCATCGTGTGGGCGAAAAGAACGTGCCGCAGATCACCGCGCCAGCGATCGATCAGTGCCAGCCGCCCCCGGCGCGCGGCATCCTGCATGTTGCCGGTCCGATCCCAATTCCAGCGCAGGACCGCGTGCGGCCAGCCCAGCACATGGCATTCCTCGGCCACCATCGCAGCCTCGTCACCGCTTTCGGGCCGCAATCCGTGATCGACAGTGACCACCCACAAGCGCACACCGTATACGCGAGTCCAGTTATGCGCGAGGTACAGCATCGCCATGCTGTCGCCGCCACCCGAGACCGCCAAGCCGATGTCGGACGGAAACCCTGGCCCGAGAAGCTGGCCCATCGCGTCGGCGAACCGCTGGTCCAGCGGCGTCTCGGTCACTGGCAGTTCAGCCGGGCTTTGGCTGCGGTCGCCTCGCTCTGCGCGTCGCTTGCGCCAGGATAGCGCCCGGCCACTTCTTTCAGAGTGACACAGGCCGCCGAAACGTTGCCAAGCGTGCCCAGCGCGGCCCCCAGCCGCCACAAGGCCTCGGGCCCTGCCGCATCGTCGGGATACCCGGCATAGGCATCCAGGTAGCGCCGCGCCGCATCGCGCGTGTTCCCCAACCCTTCGAGCGCGCGGCCCTCGCCCACCAGAGCCTGCGCCTCCAGCGGACCGCCCGGATAGGTCTGGCGAAAGGCCGCGAACTGGTCCGCGGCGGATCGAAAGTCACCCTCCGACAGCGCCGCCTCGGCGCGCCGAAAGTCGGCTTCTTCCCCAACGGCCAATTCCGTGCCGCCCTGCGGGTCAGGTTGCGGGGCCGGCGCCGGCGGCGCCACGTCTTCTCCGCCAAGCGTCGGGGTCTGACCCAGTGAACCGATGTCGCACGCGTCGTCCAACTCGCACAGCCGGAATTCCAGATCGCCAAGCCGATTGGCCCCGTCCTCGGCGACGCGGCTGACGCGGAACTCCAGCTCCTCGGTCTTGGAGATCAGCCGCGTCAGCTCGGATTCAATCGCGTTGACCCGCTCAAGCGCACCTGACGGCAAAGACACCGAACTGCCGCCTGTGGTCGACAATTCGCGCTTGAGCTTTTGCAACTCGACAAACAGCACCGACATGTCCTGCCGGATATCCGCCAGGGTTTCCTGCGCCTGTCCGGCGACAGGGGCAAAGGCGACCACGCAACTCAGTATGACTGCCCTCAGACGCATCGCGGTCTCCGTCAGCTTGTGGGTCCGGCGGAAATGATGGTGACCGCGCGCCGGTTCTTGGCATAGCACGATTCGTCCGAACAGATTTCAATCGGGCGCTCCTTGCCGTAGCTGACGAACCGCAAGCGGCTGGCCGGGATACCTTGCGACACCAGGTATTCCATCACCGAATTGGCCCGCCGCCCGCCAAGCGCGAGGTTGTAGGCGCGGGTGCCCTGTTCATCCGCGTGACCTTCGATCACCGCGTTATAGTCGGAATTGGTGCGCAGCCATTGCACCTGCCCGTCCAGCGTGGCGCGCGCCTCGGGGCCAAGCGCGGACTGATCCACCGCGAAGAGCACACGGTCGCCCACCGTCTGCTGGAAATAAGCCGGAGAGGCCGGGTCGCTGGCGCTACCGGGCACGACACCCCCGGCCTGGCCCGTGGCCTGGTTCAGATCCACCGCGTCGTTGTCAAAACGGTTGCCATTGGTACAGGCCGACACGGCAAGGCCGGCCATCAGCATCGTGAGTTTCGAGGAAAGTCGCATGAGATATCCTGCTCTTTTATCGTTTATTGAAATTTACCACAGCCGAGGTGCCGCGCCTAGGGTCTGGAATCGGTGGGGCCGGACCCCGGCGTCCCGATCACATGCGCGGTCACTGGAGCGGCCCCCAACTTGGATCGGATGCACCATCCGGTGTGCGCACACGCTTCAGGTTGCGGCCAGAGATGTCGACGGAATAAAGCGACGAGGCCCCCTGAGCCCCCTGCGTTTCCCGTGCGAACATGATGACACGGCCATTCGGGGACCAGGTCGGACCTTCATCGAGGAACGAGGCCGTGAGCAAGCGTTCTTCGGACCCGTCGGTCCGCATCACGCCAATATGGAACCGGCCCGCGTTCTGCTTGGTAAAGGCAATCATGTCGCCGCGCGGCGACCAGACCGGCGTGGAATAGCGCCCCTGGCCAGAGCTGATCCGCCGCGCCTCACCGCCGGAGGCGGGCATGACATAAAGCTGTTGCGTCCCGGAGCGGTCACTCTCGAAAACGATCTGGCTGCCATCGGGCGAATAGCTGGGCGCGGTTTCGATCGACGGGGCGCTGGTGAGTTGCCGCGTGCCACCGCTTGCGATGTCCATCGCCCAGATATCGGTGTTCGCCCCTTGGGTGATCGAGTAAACCACCGTCTGGCCATCGGGCGCGAAGCGCGGTGCAAAACTCATCACGCCGTCCTGACCCGGCAGGATTCGGCTCTGCACCGTGCCGACTTCAAGCACATGCACACGCGGCAAGCCGGTTTCATAACTGGTATAGAGCACCCGCTCCCCATCGTTGGAAAAACGCGGCGCCAGAACCAGTGCATCGCCGCTGGTCAGATACTGCACGTTGGCCCCGTCGTAGTCCATGACAGCCAAACGCTTCGCCCGCTGATCCTTGGGTCCGCTTTCGGAGACAAAAACCACGCGGCTGTCGAAATACCCGCTCTCGCCGGTGATCCTGCTATAGACCTGGTCCGCCACCTTGTGCGCCATCCGGCGCCATCCATCGGGGCTGCCAGCGAATTGCATGCCCTCTCCCAGCTCGGTCCCGGCGAACACGTCCCAGACTCGGAACTTGACGACAACGCGCCCGCCTTCGGAACTCACCGCACCGCTGACCAGCGCCTGCGCGTTGATCGCTTTCCAATCGGCAAATTGCACGGGGCTTCCAAAGCTGGTGATCCGGCTGATATGCGCCTCGCGCGGGACTTCGCGGAACAGGCCCGTGCCCGTCAGATCATCGGCCACGACCCGCGCGATCTGCTGCGCAAGCTCCTGTGCGCCCGCTGATTCCGCAACGAAATCCGGCACTGCATAAGGCAAGGGTTCCACAACCCCTTCGGTGATCTCGATCCGCAAGGGCCCATTCTGTGCCAGCGCCATCAGCGGACCCATCACGGCAAGCAAAAGGGTGGTCAGACACGTCGCGACGAACTGTTTCATCGGATCCTCATACTCTCTGGGTTGAACGTCATTTCAACGCTTTTCCACTGGTCAAACTTCTCTGGGGGCAGAGTGTATCCGTCGCCCTGGCATCGCAGAATGGCCCGCCGCGCCGCCTGAAAGGCCGTCTCCGTCGCCGAGGCATCGCCCCCGGACGCGGAGGACATCCGCAACGTCGAGGCAACCACCTGCCCTGAGCGATCCATATCAAAAGCCACGGTCACGGTCACGTTGGCCGCCTGCGATCCCACGTCCACGACCCAGCAATCCTGAACCGCGATACGAAAGCCATCGGTTTCGCTTCGTGTCAGCGGCGGCCCTTCGGTCGGGCTTTCGGCCGGCTCGGCAAGCGCCTCTTCCAGCGCACCGGCGATCGCCGACGCGGTGTCCTCTTCAACATCCTCCTGCGCCGCAGGCTCCGGTGCCGTCTCGGTTTGCTCCGTTTCCCTTGGCTCCGTCGCCGGTGCCGGCCGGTTCGGACGGGTTTGCGGCCGCACCGACGCCGTGGGCGCACGGGCGGGCTCTTCCGCCTCGGTGATGATCTCGGTTGTCGCCGCCTCGGGGGCCGTCGCCTGCTGTTCCTCGGCGTCGGATGTCTCGGCGGTGTCGGACTCTTCAACGGTCTCCTGCACCTCGGGCGCGACATCCGCCTCCGGCGCGGGGTCCGGCACGGCTTCAGGCGCAACGCGCGGCGCGGGACGTGGCACCGGGCGCTGCGCCACGTCGGGCGCCTCCACCTCGGGCGCCGGCGCTGGGGGCGGTGCCAGGTCTTCCGTGGTCTCGGGCGCCGGCTCTGGCACAGCCGGCTGCGGCGCAGGATCGGGCTCGGCCACATCCGGCTCGGGGGGCGCCGTTGGCGCCTCCTCCTGAGCCGGCGTCTCGGGCGGTGTCAGCGCCGCCGGTTCCTCGGCCGCCGACGTGTCGGGTTGCGGCGCCATCATCGCGGTGAATTCCGCCTCGGACACAACCGACACCTCAGCCACCTCCACGTCCGGAGGATCGCTGCCGAAGATGCCGCCGAACAGCGCCCAGAGAATGAGGACTCCATGCGCCCCGCCAGAGATATAATGGCCCGTATGCACGTCCCGCCTCAGCCATCCGATCCGTCAAGCGCCGGACCCCCGATATCCGTCACAAGACCGATAGAGCTGAACCCGCCCGCGTTCAGCGCGCCCATGATCTGCGCCACCACGTCATAGGTCACCGTGCCGTCTGCGCGCAGGAACACGCGGTCGTCCGATCGTTCCGCGGCAATCGCCCGCAGTTGCGGCACAAGATCGGACCGCGCCACTTCGGTATCCTGGATGGACACGGTGCCATCCGCCGAGATTGTCACCGCCAACGGCTCCTCGGTTTCCGACGGCAGCGCTGTCGCCGCCGTTTTCGGCAGCTCCACCGGGACGCCGACCGTGAGCAGCGGCGCCGCCACCATGAAAATGATCAAGAGCACCATCATCACGTCGACAAACGGCGTCACGTTGATTTCCGACATCGGCATGGCGCGGCTCTTGCGGCGCCTGCGCCCGCCGCCGCCTCCGGTTCTGACAACGCCACCCGCCATGTCTCAGCTGTCCAACTGGCGGCTGAGGATGGTCGAGAACTCGTCGGCAAAGGATTCGTAGCGCGCCAGGATCCGGTCGCTGTCTGCCGAGAGCTTGTTGTAGAACACCACCGCCGGGATCGCAGCCAGCAGGCCAAGCCCCGTCGCCAGAAGCGCCTCCGCAATGCCCGGCGCAACGACCACAAGCGACGTGTTCTGCTGCTGCGCGATCTCGACAAAGGCGTGCATGATCCCCCACACCGTGCCGAAAAGCCCGACGAAGGGCGCCACCGACCCCACCGTGGCCAAAACCCCAAGGTTGCGTTGCAGCGCGTCTGCCTCTTTCTGGATCGCCACGTCCATCGACCGGTCGATCCGGGCATGTGCCCCGGCGATCAACCCGCCATCGCTCCGATGCGACCGGCGCCATTCGGTCATGCCGGCGGCAAACACCCGTTGGGCGCGCCCATCCGGGTCCGGTCCGATCTGGTCGAACAATTCGTCCAGAGGCTCGCCCGACCAGAAGGCCCGGTCGAACTCTGCCGCCTCGGTGCGCGCCTTGCGATACGCGATCAGCTTTTCAAAGATGATCGCCCACGCCCAGAAGGACGCGACAATCAACAACACCATGACAAGTTTCACGGTCAGCGTCGCGCGTGCGAACAGCCCCCACATGGAGAAATCAATCTCCTGCGCCAACGCGAGTGTTTCTGCTTCCATCTGCCTGCTCTTTAGCCGATTGGCCCCAATTTGCCGGGCTCTGATTACCAGCATCAATACCGCAGTTGCAGGGGAAACGCCAACACAATGGCGTCAGAACGCGCTAATTCCCCGAAGTTCGTGAAGCTGACGGCGGATATTCGCCGGAAGCCGTGCCGGCGCACCGCCCTCGCCCACACATACGACCGTCACCTCGGCCTGAAAGAGCAGCGCATCGTCGCGCAGAACCTCTTGCGCCATGATCAGACGCGCCCCCGTGACGGTGATCAGCCTGGTGCGCACCAAAAGGTCGTCGTCGAATTTCGCCGGCAACAGGTAATCCGCCTCGACACGCCGAACCGCGAACACGATCCCGTCCTCGTCCCGCATGGCGTTTTGGTCGATCCCCAGCGACCGAACCCAATCCGATCGCGCGCGTTCGATGAAGCGCAGGTAGTTCGCGTAATAAACGATCCCTCCCATGTCGGTGTCCTCGTAGTAGACCCGTACCGGAAACCTGTGAACCATTCCCTAATTCCCCTGCGCCATCTGCATCCGCGCCGCCAAACGCAGCGCATGCGCCGGGTCGCGCGCCACCGCCGGCATCACCGGATCGTACCCCGCGCGCACCAGCGCCCCGATCTCGGGCCTGAGCACAATGCGCCCGTCGCCAAGGTCTCCCAGCGGCGCACGCTCCGTGAATGCCAGGTCGGACCAAAGCACGATCGACTGAACCACCTGGCCCAGCGCAAGGGCGTCGGCGGGCTGGGCCGACATCACGTCATCCATGCGCAGGAACACGAAACACGCCTTGATTGCCCCGGAGGCGTCAAAGCGAAACACCCTGTACTGGTTCGCTTCGGCCTCGCACAGCCTGTCGACAAGGGGCACCAGCCCGTCGATCAACCGGTCCAGGTCCGGCACCTCCAAAAGCTCGTCCCAGGCGCGGATGAAAAACACCATCACATTGGCGCCAAGCTCCGGATCAGTCTCGGCCATCTGGTGGCCGGCCATCTGGCACACTGCCTCGAACGCGCCCTTCACGATATCAAGCGTCGCGGTGTCGACGCCGAACACGACGGGGGCGATCGGTCGCCCCCAGCGGGCAAAAAGATACGTCCCGTCAGATCGCGTGAAAAACCGCTCAACCTCGGCCGCGTCCATCATCAGGCCCCGCCCCCTTGCGTCTTCGCTTTCCAAACATGCAAATCGATCCTTGTCACAGGCCGCACCGGCGGGCAAGTCAGGCCGAAACCTCAGTCAGACCCGAATAAATCCGACTGGCCCGGCATGCGCGGGGCCGGCAACCCCAGTTGGCTCCAGCCCTTCTGGGCCAGCATTCGCCCGCGCGGCGTGCGCTGGATCAGACCCTGCTGCAACAGGTAGGGTTCGATCACCTCTTCCAGCGCATCGCGACTTTCCGAAAGCGCCGCCGACAAGGTCTCGATCCCCACGGGTCCGCCCTGGTAATTCTCGGCGATCAGCCGCAGATACCGCAGATCCGCACCATCAAGGCCAAGACCGTCGACACCCAGCCGCGTCAGCGCGCCGTCGGCAAGCGCCTTGGTGACGATGCCATCGCCCTCGACAACGGCAAAATCGACAACCCGCCGCAACAGGCGTCCGGCAATCCGCGGCGTGCCGCGGGACCGCCGCGCGATCTCGCGCGCGCCCTCGGGGGCCGATTGCACACCAAGCTTTGCCGCGTTGCGCGTGACGATCATGTGCAACTCGTCCTCGGTATAGAAATTCAGCCGCGTCGGAATGCCGAAGCGATCGCGCAGCGGCGTGGTCAACAGACCCAGCCGCGTGGTGGCCCCGATCAGCGTAAAGGGTTGCAACTCGATGCGGACGGTCCGCGCCGCCGGCCCCTCTCCGATCACGAGGTCAAGCTCGTAATCTTCCAGCGCCGGGTAAAGCACCTCTTCCACCGCCGGGTTGAGCCGGTGAATCTCGTCAATGAAAAGCACATCGCGCGCCTCGAGATTGGTCAGGATCGCCGCCAGGTCCCCCGCCTTGGCCAGCACGGGCCCCGAGGTCATGCGAAATCCGACACCCAGTTCGCGGGCCATGATCTGCGCCAGCGTCGTCTTGCCCAGTCCGGGCGGGCCATGAAACAGCGTGTGATCCATCGCCTCACCGCGTTGGCGGGCCGACTGGATGAACACCCGCAGGTTTGCCCGCGCCTCGGCCTGACCGACAAAGTCGTCCAGCATCTGAGGCCTGAGCGCGCGGTCCCGGTCCTCGGGCAATTCATCGGCACGCACGATCGGATCAGACGACATGTTCAGCCTCCATACCCGTCCGGGCTTTCGTCGCTGGGACCAGATTGCAAAGCGGCCCGCAAGGCCCAATGAGCAGCTTCATCGCGCTACCCTTTCGGTGCCAGGAGTTTCAATGCCGCGCGGATCAGATCGGATGTTGCCGCCTCTGGCGTGTCATCCGCCGCCCGCGCCACCGCGCCTGCCGCCTCACCCGGGGCATAGCCTAGGTTGGCCAGCGCCGACAACGCCTCCGCCTGCGCCGAGGCAGAGGGCGCGGGTGCCGGCTGCGCCGGGGCTCTGGCATCAACCGGCTCGATCACCGCATCCGCATCGACAGGTGTCGCGGAAATGGGCGGCCCGCCGCCCATGGCCATCACGTTCGGCGCCTTGTCCTTCAACTCGTTCACCACGCGCTGCGCGGTCTTCGGGCCGATCCCCTTGGCCACTTTGACCGAATTCCAGTCTCCCAGCGCGATCGCGCGGCTGACGCCATCGGGGCCAAGCGCGCCCAGAATGGCAAGCGATGCCTTCGCTCCAACGCCTTGCACGGACATGAGCAAGCGGTGCCATTCCTTTTCAACCAATGTCGGAAAGCCGAACAATTGCAACAGGTCTTCGCGCACAAGAAGATCGGTATAAAGCGCCACGGCCTCACCCGGCCGGCCGATCTGCGACAGCACCCGGTCCGAGCAATAGACGACATAGCCGACGCCCCGCACGTCGATCAGAAGGTGATCTTCGGTCTTGTATTCGATCCGTCCGGCCAGCCGCCCGATCATGCGCGCATCCTCATCCCCGGCCCGGTCATGTGATGCGCGTGGCAGATCGCGATGGCCAGCGCGTCGGCGGCATCCGACCCGTTGATCTGTGCTCCCGGCAACTGCATCTTCACCATGTGCTCAACCTGGCCCTTGTCCGCGTGCCCGACACCGACCACGGTCTTTTTCACCGAATTCGGCGCGTATTCCCCGATGTCCAGTCCAAATTGCGCGGGCACCAGCAATGCAACCCCGCGCGCCTGGCCCAGCTTCAGCGTACCCACCGCGTCCTTGTTCACGAAGGTCTTTTCAATCGCAACCGTGTCGGGCGCGAACCGCGCGAAAACCTCGGTCAGGGCGCTGTGCAATACCAGCAAACGCGACGCCAGCGCGCCGTCTCCCGACAGGCAGACACCGTTCGCGACATGTCGCAGCCGGCTGCCCTCGGCCTCGATCACGCCCCAGCCAAGAAAGCGCAAACCCGGATCAATCCCCAAAACTCGCATTCTGCTCGCGCCCTTGTTGCTTTTGCATCACGGTTAGCACGAAAGGCGAACAAACGCCAAGCATTCAAAACAAGTTACCCGGATTTGACCGAATGTCGAAAACGGCGCGCGGGCTGTCGCAAAAGCGTTAGGATGTCGCAAAAACGACAGCGCACATGTCGTTTTTTATCTAGTTTTTCCAAGGGATTATCCCAAAATCGCAGCCATGCACAAACTGCATGAATTCCATGCAAAAAGGACAATTGTGAACGCAAAATTCGGCGATTACCTGCGCCTTACAGGACAAAACGCCGCCCCGATTCAAGGAACACTGCAATGGCCGCATTTGACACATCCCGCCCCACCTACGCTGCTGGCCACAAAGGCTTCGGCGCTTTCGCAACGACGCTGATCGCGGCGGTCTCAGCGTGGAATGACACACGCATGGCGCGCAAGACGCTGAGCAAACTGACCGATCGTGAACTCGACGATATCGGACTGACCCGCGGCGATGTCGACGCTCTCTAGGGCCGGTCACCCCGAACGCGAAAAAGCCGTGCCAGCCCCGCTGACACGGCTTTTTCATGTGCAAGCAAGATCAGGACAAACGGCGCTCAGCCGATGATCGATCCCATGATGGTCGACAGCCCCCGCGTGATCGGGTCCATCTGCATGAGCACGGCGCCCACCTGTTCCAGAAAGCCGCCCTGGCGCAGCGTCTCGACCTGCTGCGCATAGGGCGACGGGCCCATGACCGTGACGACGCATGCCTTGAGGACAAACAGCACGGCCAGCGGGATCAGCAGCATGGACAGCGACATCCGCTCGCGGACCTGGCCGATCGGGTGGTGCGAGATCACACCGTTCTTTTGCAATTTTGTGACGTAGCCACGCGACAATTGGCGGTGGCGCTTCAGCACCTTGCGGTACCGTTCGTCGAACATGTCCTGTTGGTTGGTCATGTGAAGCAGCCTTTGTTCCGGCCCCCACCGGATGTGTTCGGGATAGGGGCGGAATATGGCAAGATTTGGGCAACCGTGGCAAATTTTCAGTAAATGCGGCGAAAATTGAGAAAAACGGGGAAATGTGGCGGCTCTAAGACCCGCCTTTTTGCAGCGTTAGCGTCGTCCATTCACCAATCTCCTCCCGGTGCCATGGAGTGATGCCATTGCGTGCATAAACCTCGGCCACCTCGTCGCCCTGTTCGTTCAGGATGCCCGACAGGATCACGAACCCGCCCGCCGCCAGATGCGCCGCCATATCCGGCGCCAGATCGATAAGCGGCTGTTTCAGGATATTCGCGAAGACAAGGTCAAACGGCGCCGCCGCATGCAATCGGTCATGCTCAAAACCCGGCGCCTCAAGGCAGGTAACCCGGCCCTCCAGCCCGTTCGCCGCGACATTCGCCCGCGCCACGTCCACCGCGACCTCGTCCATGTCGCTGGCCAAGACCGTTTCTGGCCAGGTCCGCGCAGAGGCCATTGCCAGCACAGCGGTGCCACAGCCGATATCTGCCACGTTGTGGCAGGTCACGCCGCCGTCGATCAGCCGGTCCAGCGCGCGCAGACATCCCTGCGTCGTGCCGTGGTGCCCGGTGCCAAAGGCCATGGCCGCCTCGATCAGAAGCGGTTCCACCCCCTCGGGCACGCCGTCCGCATCATGGCTGCCATAAACATAGAACCGTCCCGCATGCACCGGAACCAATTCTCGCCGGACCTTGGCAACCCAGTCTATGTCGGGCACTTCGGACACGGCAAAGGGCTTGGCCGCATGCGCCGCCGCCAGCAACGCCAGCGCCACGTCGTCCGGCGCATCCATGAAATAGGCGCCCACTTCCCAAATGCCGGAGCCATCCTCCATCTCGAACACGCCAACGCCGTAAGGCGCGGGTTCGAGCGCGTCCAAAGCCTCTCCCAAGGCTTCGGCACGCGACCTGTCCGACAGTGTGGTGAAGGCGGTATAGGTTGTCATGAAAACGGGTCCTGAATGGGTGGCGCTACCGTCCATTGCCACGAAGCCCCCTGTCCCGCAAGCTCACTCCGCCGGGGCGGCCGGGGCAAAGGCCGAAAACACCGTCTCGTGTCCCGGTTCGGGATGCCGCGGGATAATCAGCGCCAGCAGCAGCGACACAAGCGCCATGCCCGCCGCCAGCGCGAACACCGTCCCCGGTGCGACCAGCCACAGATATCCAAGCAAGGCAGGCAGGAACACGGCCGCGATGTGGTTGATGGTAAATGCAACCGCCGCGGTGGGCGCGATATCCCCCGGATCGGCGATCTTCTGGAAATAGGTCTTCAAGGCCAGCGCCAAGGCAAAGAAGATGTTGTTGGCGATGTATAGAGCCGTCGCGAGCATCACGCCCCAGCCGAACCAGTAGATGCCGCCATAGGCCACGAAAACGAGGATGAGGCCGATATATTCGAACACCATCGCGTTGCGTTCGCCGAACCGGTGAACGAGCTGTCCCAGCACCGGGGCAAGAACCATGTTGGCAACCAGCGTCACCAGCATCAGCTTGGTGATCTGGTCCACGTCAAGGCTGAAACGCTCAACCATCATGAAGGCTGCGAAGACCACAAAGATCTGCCGCCGCGCGCCGGACATGAACTGCAGCGCGTAGTAGAGCCAGTACCGTTTGCGCAGGACGAATTTCTTGACCTGCGGGTTCGGCGCTTCGAAATGCGGCATCATCACCACGCAATAGGCAACGATTCCCAAGGTCAATGCCCCGGAGACCATGTAGACGAAAGCGTAACTCAGGTCATAGGCGCGCCATGTGACGACGATCACCCCATAGGCGACCAGCGTCGCCGCCGAGGCGGCAGAGACCAGCAGCCCAAGCATCTGCGGCGCGCGGTCCTTCGGCAACCATTGCAGTTGCAGGGATTGGTTTACCGTTTCGTAATAGTGAAAGCCGATCGAACTGATCAGCGTGATGAACAGCAAGCCGCCCATGGACGGGAAATAGGCCGTCAGCGCAGTCGCCACGCCCAGCATCCCCAGCGAGATCATCGCAAGCGTCTGTTCGCGTACGAACAGGATCACGGCAATCACGCCTACGGCCAGAAAACCGGGAATTTCCCGCACCGTATGCAACCAGCCGATATCCGACCCGTCGAACTGCGCAACCTCGATCACGAAGTTATTGAGCAGCGCCGACCATGTCGCAAACGACAATGGCATCGCAATCGCCATCAGGAACAGGAGCGTCACAGGCTGCCTGTGAAGAGGCAGCGCGCGGGCCTTTGCAAGTGGGACAATCTGCTTCATCCTTTCGTCTTTACGCTGGCCGGCCCGCTTTGGCGAGAGGCAAGGCAGGCCAAACCGGCGCCCAGGTCATGATTGACGCAAGACCCCTGCGATTTCGTTAACAAAGCCCGATCTGATCCAAATCAAGGCCATCACATTCACAAAGGCGCATAGATCACCAAACCCTGTCGCAGCGCGGAGATCGGAATGGACCTTGTCACCCTCGTGGATCGTATCGGCGAAACGCCAACCGCGGCGCTTTTCGGCCTTCTGACCGGCATCACCTTCGGCATCGCGGCGCAACGGTCGCGGTTCTGCCTGCGCGCGGCGGCGGTCGAATTCGCCCGCGGCAGGATGCAGGACAAGGTGGCTGTCTGGCTTCTGACCTTTTCAACCGCCGTGGTCTGGGTGCAGGCCGCACAGCATTTTGGCCTGATCAATACCTCCGATGCCCGCATGATGGCGGTCCCCGGAAGCTGGTCAGGCGCCATCTTGGGCGGGTTGATGTTCGGTGCGGGCATGGTTCTGGCACGCGGGTGTTCGGGGCGCCTGCTGGTGCTGGCGGCCACCGGCAACCTGCGGTCTGTCGTTTCGGGGCTGATCTTTGCAGTCGTGGCGCAGATGAGCCTGACAGGCTGGCTCGCCCCGCTGCGCGATCAATTGGCGGCGCTCTGGATCACCTCGGGCGGGCGCAACATGGATTTGCTCACGACGCTGTCGCTGCCCGACGGGTCCGGCCTTGTCTTCGGTCTTGCTGTCGCGCTGTTGGCGCTCGACCTGTCCCGCCGAAACCAGATCGGCTGGCAGCGGCTGGTCTTTGCCTCTGGCGTCGGATTCGCCGTCGCCCTTGGCTGGGCCTTCACCTACGCGCTGAGCCGGGTGTCGTTCGACCCGGTCCAGATCGAAAGCGCGACCTTTACAGGCCCGTCGGCCAATACGCTGATGTTTTTTCTGGACCGTTCCGCGATCCTGGAGTTCGACATCGGGTTGGTCCCCGGCGTCGTGATCGGCTCATTTCTTGCGGCATTTTTTGCGGGTGAGCTGAAGTTCCAGGGCTTTGAGGGCTCCACTCCGATGCGCAATGCCATGATCGGCGCGGCGCTCATGGGGTTTGGCGGCATGCTCGCCGGCGGCTGCGCCATTGGCGCGGGCGTCACCGGGGGGTCGATCTTTGCAGGCACCGCCTGGCTTGCGCTCTTTTGCATGTGGATCGGCGGGATGAGCATGGACATGGTGATGGGCGGACGTGGCCAGCCCGCCGCAGTCTAGCTTTTCGCCGCCGAGCAAGGTTAACAGATGGTGAAGTCCCCTCTGTAACACGTTGATTCCATTGGTCCGGCACAGCGTCCCAGCCATGGGACGCCTTACTGTCGGATGCGCCAGCCGGTTTTGAAGATCAACCAGATGATCCCCAGGCACATCGCCGTGAAGCCCGCAATCGCCAGCAAAGACAGCCCGATCGGCACGTCCGCAAGCCCGAAAAACGACCACCGGAACCCGGAAACGAGGTAAACCACCGGGTTGAAAAACGAGATCGTCTGCCAAACAGGCGGCAGCATCGAGATCGAGTAGAAGGACCCGCCAAGAAACACGAGCGGCGTGATGATCAGGAGTGGAATCAACTGAAGCTGTTCGAAATTCTGCGCCCAGATGCCGATTATGAACCCGAAGAGGGCAAAGCTCAGGCAGGTCAGCACCATGAAGGCCAGCATCGCAAAGGGATGCTGGATCGTCAGGTCCACGAACATCGCCGAGGTGCCCAGGATCACCACCCCGATGAACAGCGCCTTCGTCGCGGCGGCCCCGACATAGCCCATCACGATTTCAAGAAAGTTGATCGGGGCCGACAAAAGCTCGTAGATCGTGCCGATGAATTTCGGGAAATAGATGCCGAAACTGGCGTTCGAAATCGCCTGCGTCATCACCGACAGCATGATCAGCCCCGGCACGATGAACGCGCCATACGACACGCCTTCGACCTGTTCGATCCGGCTGCCGATGGCGGCGCCGAACACCACGAAATAGAGCGAGGTCGAGATCACCGGCGACACGAAGCTTTGCAGCAAGGTGCGGAAAAACCGCGACATCTCGAACACGTAGATCGCACGCACAGCCTGCAGGTTCATGCCGCGTCCTCCTGTTCGGCGACCAGCCCGACGAAAATGTCCTCGAGCGAATTTTGCCGGGTCTGCAAGTCGCGTAATATCAGCCCCGCATCGCTGATCTCGCGGATCAGGGTTGCGATCCCGGTGCGGTCCTGCGTGGTATCATAGCTGTAGACCAGCACCAGACCGTCCTGTTCCAGCCGCATGTTCCATGCCGCCAAAATGTCCGGCACCCTGTCGATCGGCTCCTGCAACTCGATCCGGAGTTCTTTCTGGCCAAGCCGTGTCATCAATGCCGATTTTTCTTCAACCAAAAGGATGTCGCCTTTGTTGATCACCGCGATGCGATCGGCAATCGCCTCGGCTTCTTCGATATAGTGGGTCGTCAGGATGATCGTCACACCGTCATTCTGGAGCTGGGCCACGATCTCCCACATGTCGCGGCGCAGCTCGACATCGACGCCGGCGGTCGGCTCATCCAGAAACAGGACCTGCGGCTCGTGAGCCAATGCCTTGGCAATGAGAACGCGCCGTTTCATTCCACCCGATAGCTCCATGATCCGGCTGTCCCGCTTGTCCCAGAGCGACAGTTGACGCAGGATCTTCTCCAACATCGCGTCATTCCTGGGCTTGCCGAACAGCCCACGCGAAAACCGCACCGTGTTCATCACGCGCTCGAACGGCTCGAGGTTGATCTCCTGCGGCACCAAACCGACCAGCGCACGCGCGCCGCGGTATTCAGTGACAACATCGTGCCCACCAACGGACACGGTTCCCGAGGTCGGTTGGGTCAGCCCGCAGATCGCCGAGATCAGTGTCGTCTTGCCAGCCCCGTTCGGCCCCAGCAGCGCAAGGATTTCGCCATCCAGAATGTCGAGCGAGACGCCTTTCAATGCCTCGAACCCGTCGCCGTAAGATTTGCGCACATCCGTGATCTCGACCATCGGTGGCATGGTGATTTCCTTCATTGTCAAACAGTCTCCTACCTAGCCCAGCCGCGCACAGGCGCAATCAAGAAAGCAGCGCGTCAGACCGCAAGCGCTGTGCATGTCGCTTTTGTAGCTGACGCGCCGGGCCTGCAGGTATAAAGCAGACCCATGGGGTCCAGTGATGACACAGAGACAGCGCGCGGAATCGCGCTGGTTTGCCTTGGCGTTTTCGCGATCTCGATCAATGACCTTCTGATCAAGACGTTATCTGGCGGCTATCCGCTGCACCAGATCGTGTTCACCCGCACGGTGATCGGGATCACCTTGTCTTTCGTGATGCTGCACCGCGAGGGCGGCTTTTCGCTGTTGCGTACGGACCGGCCATTCATACATGCGCTGCGCGGGTTGACGCTCGTGGGCGCGAACATGACCTTCTTTGCCTCTCTTGCGGTGTTGCCGCTGGGCCTGACAACGGCACTCTTTTTTGTCGGACCGCTGTTCATCACGCTGTTTTCATTTGCCTTTCTGGGCGAAAAGGTCGGCCCGCTGCGCTTTGGCGCGATCATCGTTGGCTTTATTGGCGTGATCGTCATGCAGGAACCCTGGTCCGAGGGATCAGATTACGGTTCATCCTGGATATTTGCCCTGCCCGTGGTCGCGGCGGCACTTTATGCCTCCATGGTGGTGATGACCCGCGCACTTGGCGTCAAAAGCTCGGCCGCGGCACTCACCATCTACAACCAGCTGATGTTCCTGCTGGTGGCCAGCCTGTTCTACCTGTTCGTGGGCAACGGTCAGGCCGATCCGGGTCCGGTCATGCCCAGCCTGCATTTCCTGCTGCGCGCCTGGGCTTGGCCCACGACCTCCGATTGGCCGCTCTTTATCGGGACGGGTATCTGCAACGGGATCGTCGCCTATTCCATCACAGCCGCCTACCGCATGGCGCCGTCGGCCAGCATCGCGCCGTTCGAATACATCGGCCTGCCGCTGGCGATTTTCTGGGGCTGGCTGATCTTTGCGGAATGGCCAACATCGGCGACCTGGACCGGCTGCGCGTTGATCCTCGGAGCCGGCTTGTTCGTGTTCCTCAGGGAACGTCAGAGAAACAAATCGGCCCCCGGAAAACGGCATTTGCCCACCAAGCGCTAGGCACTGGCAATCGACAGCCACAGCACTGACCCAGGGTATCTTCAAAGATGCGCGCAGGCCGCCGGACATTGGATTTGCCGACGGCACAACTGGGGGTGAAGTCGGGCAATCCCCGGATCACAGGCCATCCGGGGATGTTTTGTCTGCAAGGACGAACCCGCCGGCCCCGCGAGGCTACTGGCCGCGCACCGTGTCGATCATCAACTGCACGTTCTCGGGGTCCGCATCCGGCGTGATCCCGTGGCCAAGGTTGAAGATGTGCGGCCCGTTCTTGAGGGCCTCGACAATCCGCCGCGTCTCGTCAACCAAGTCCTGCCCACCTGTCACCATGTGTGAGGATTTGAGGTTGCCCTGCACACAACCGTTGGGCTGCACGTGCTCGCCCACCCATTCCGGGCTAACGCTGTCATCCACAGCAACGCAATCGGCACCTGTCGAAGCGTGGAACCCGATATAATTGTCGCCGGCCTGCCGCGGGAACGCGATCACCGGAATTCCCGGGTGGCGGCGCTTCAATTCCTCGGTGATGACCTTGGCGGGATAGAGCGCATAGCGGTGAAAATCCTCGCCCTGGAGCGATCCGGCCCAACTGTCGAAGATCTTGACCACTTCGGCGCCGGCATCAATCTGAGCCGAAAGGTAATCGATCGTCCCTTCGGTCAAACGTTCGATGAGGGCCTCGAACAGTGCACGGTTTTCATATTTCAACGCATGGGCCGGACCCTGATCCGGCGTGCCGCGTCCGGCGATCATGTAGGTGGCCACGGTCCACGGCGCCCCGGCAAACCCGATCAGCGTCGTTTCTTCGGGCAATTCGCGCCGCAGGATGCGTATTGTCTCGTAGATCGGGTTGAGCGTGTCATGGATCATCTCGCCGCGACCCAGCTTGTCGAACTCGGCCTGCGTGGTGATCGTGGACAGGCGCGGACCCTCGCCGGTCACGAACCAAAGGTCCGCACCCAGCGCCTGCGGCAGCAGCAGGATGTCGGCAAACAGGATCGCGCCGTCGAATCCATACCGACGGATCGGTTGCAACGTAACCTCGGCCGCCAGGTCCGGAGTGTAGCACAAAGACAGGAAATCCCCGGCCTGGGCACGGGTTGCCTTGTATTCCGGCAGGTAGCGCCCGGCTTGACGCATCATCCAGATCGGCGGGGTGGGAAGGGTTTCGCCCGCAAGCGCGCGCAGGATGGTTTTGGTCTGGCTCATTGGGTCTGTCCTCGTCTTTTGCCTTCGGATCGTCTCTTGGCGGCAATATGTCAAGACGCGCATGGTTGTCAGGACAAGTTTACATGCCTAAAGAAAGACGCATGACGATTGATTTGCCCACCCCCGAAACGCCCCTGAAGATCGGCACACGCGGCTCCCCGCTGGCGCTGGCACAGGCCAACGAAACCCGCGACCGCCTGGCCAAGGCGTTCGATCTGCCGTTCGAGGCTTTTTCCGTCGTCGCGATCAAGACAACCGGCGACCGGATCATCGATCGCCCGTTGAAAGAGATCGGTGGCAAAGGGCTCTTCACGCGCGAGATCGAAGACGCGATGCTATCGGGCGAAATCGACATCGCCGTGCACTCGATGAAGGACATGCCGGTGCTGCAACCCGACGGTCTGGTTCTCGATACTTACCTGCCGCGCGAAGATGTGCGGGACGCATTCATCTCTCCCGAATACGGCAGCATCGCCCAACTGCCCGAAGCGGCGATTGTCGGCACCTCGTCGCTGCGGCGCCGGGCGCAATTGCTCAACCGGCGGCCCGACCTGAACGTGGTCGAATTCCGCGGCAATCTGCAAACGCGGCTCAAGAAGCTGGATGACGGCGTTGCGTCCTGCACTTTCCTCGCAATGGCCGGGCTGAACCGCCTCGGCATGGAGGACGTGCCGAAAACCGCGATCACACCGGATGATATGCTTCCCGCCGTTGCCCAGGGGGCAATCGGAATCGAACGGCGGATCAACGACGACCGCACAGCCGAGATGCTGTCAGCGATCCACGACACCGTAACCGGCCAGCGCCTGGCGGCCGAGCGCGCCTACCTTGCAAAACTCGATGGCTCTTGCGAGACCCCGATTGCCGGCCTCGCGGAACTCCACGGCGATACGCTCCACCTGCGTGGCGAAGTCCTGCGCCCGGATGGCTCCATCGCCCACGCCGATGAGATCAGCGGTCCCATCGCCGACGGTGCTGCCCTGGGAACCTCTCTGGCGCGCACGCTGCTGGAACGGGCCGGCCCGGGCTTTTTCGACTGGCACACGAACTAGGGTTCGGACCCTTACTCTGGCACCGCAAAGGTAAGAGATGCCCAGAGACTTTCCCAGACCGGCGCCGTGTCGGTCTGGGGCGACAAGGGCAGCAGCAGCACGGCATCCGCCAGATAAGACATGCCGGGGCGCACCGGCAAATTCACCCGTCCATCCATGTCGGTGCGATGCAAGGTGATCTCGACCGCACCGTCCGCTGACTTGGCAAAAAGTTCGACCTGCGCATCGGCGCGCGGCTCGCCGTTGAAAAGCACCCGTACAGGAAAGCCATCATCAAGCGGATCGGTATAGGGGTTGGCCTCGGCGACGATCTCGGTCCGCATCCCGGCTTCGATATCCGCACCGGCCCCATCGCCAACCGCGATCAGGCTCTTGGCAAAGCGGCTGTACCTCTCGCGGAATCCGTCCCTTGGCAAGCCGCGGGACAGATGTTCGTCCAGCACAGCTTCGAAATCCTTGTGCTCGACGAAATTCACGAATTTCTGCCACTCGCGGTACGTCAGGGAATAGTCACGGGTCTGGTGAATGATCACGCACAAGCCATCCCCGGGCGCCTCCATCGACATGGCAGGGCGATCCCCGGCGCGCCCGGGCACCTCGGACTGCATGTCCCCGCAGCGCCGGTCAAACCGTTCGAAATTGCGTGGCAGATAAGATTGCTCTATACCGCCGAAGTTTTCGCCTACCCGCAGATGCGCCACCATCGTCGCGCCCGTCTCTACCTGATACGCTCCGGGCTCGATCCAGAACTCATGGGCGGTCGCGGTTGTCGGCAATGCGGCAACGGCGAAGACGGCGAACCTGCTAAGAAATGTCATGCGGATTTCGGGACCTTGCTTTCGATGGCGCGCGCATAGTCCGACATGCGCGCCTTGAGTTTCTTGTTGATATTCGACCGGGCCAGCTTGAACGTCTGCACCAGAAGCCGGGCCGACAAGGTGTTGGGATGCATCTTGAACAACAGGGTCACGCGTGTCCGGTTCAGGGACAGCGGCAACAGTTCGATCTGTGTCACCGTCTCCAACCCACCGCATGCACCGCTGAACTGCATGGCCTGTGGCGGGTCCAGTTGCTCTAGTGCGATCCTGGCCGTGCGTTCCTTGCCGCGAAACCGGAACTTTGCTTCCCAGCCATCGCCGATCTCCGGAAAGCCTGCCCGAAAAGTCCGACGCACATCGATACCTCGACGCAGCGCCCGCCGCTCGAAGGTTTCAAAATCCGTCAATTCCGAGAACACGTGATCGATCGGTGCTGCAACATCTTCAGTTGCTGTAACCTGCATCCTGATGTCCTTTTGTGATCCGATTTTACTGACACTTACTTCAGTCCAGGGTATCGGCAAGCCAGTTGCGGAGCAAGAAATGCGCAATCGCGCCTTTTCTCGCAGGCAGCAGCCCGGCGTGCCGTCCAGCGAGCGAGTCCATTACGTCCTCTCGACTGACCCAAAGAGCATCCTCGATTTCAACCGGGTCGATCTCGATCTCGTCACTCAGCGCGATTCCGTGACAGCCGAACATCAGAGATGCGGGAAACGGCCAGGGTTGGCTGGAAAGATACTGAACGTCGCCAACACGCACGCCGGACTCTTCCCACACTTCGCGCCGGACCGCCGCTTCGATCGTCTCTCCCGGCTCGACAAACCCGGCGAGGCAGGAATACATGCCCTCCGGCCATCCCGGCGACCGCCCCAGAAGCACCTTGTTTCCCTTGGTGATCAACATGATGACAACCGGGTCGGTGCGCGGGAAATGGCGTCCGCCGCAGGCACGGCAGACCCGCTGCCAGCCGGATTGGGTCATGTCGCTTGGCGCGCCGCAGCGGGCACAGAACCCGTGCGTGTCGTGCCAGCCGAGAATCGCTTTGGCCGTCGCTGCCAATTCCGCATCGCGCGCGTTCAGCAGCGTCATCACGCTTCGCAGCTCAGCAAAACCATGATCGCGTGGCAGGGCCGGATGGCGCTGTTCGCTCGTGTCAATGAACGCCCCGACATCGCGGATGTCATCCTCGGGAACCCATCCGGAAATATCATGCGCAAAGCGCGCAGCCCCATCTTCGCGCCCCAACAGAATCGGCTCATGCACCGCGTCGCGAAGGATCGGGTGGGTCAACGGCAGACGCGCCACACCCCGCCCCGCCGCATCCTCTGCCAGCAATGGCTTGCCGCGCCACAAGACGACGGTCCGGCTGCCGGGATCCTGTATCGCGGCGGCCATGGCGGGGATGTCCCCGCGCATCTCCGCCGCCCGATCGAGCGCCGAGCCGCCAAAAGTCACGAATTCCGCGTTGCGCATCTTGTCCTCCACTGTCGGGCGCCGCGATGCCATGCGGCGGAGGAAAGAACAATGCGCCGCGTGGGAATTCCATGATCGACCGCCTTGCAATCCGGCCCGGGATTCCCTAGATCGGGTATCGAGAGGTTGGCGCGGGCGAGCACCTCGCCAACCCGGTCAGGTCCGGAAGGAAGCAGCCGTAACGAGCCACGCTTGGGTCGTTGTCCAACCTCTCACTTATTCCCTTACCCACTGTGGCGGACAAAAATGGCGGGATCGCGCCTGCCTGCGGTCGCCCAGCGCAACTGTTGCGGGGTCTCGACAGCGCAAGGCCTGACGGCGCGTAACCGGGCCAGAGCGTCATCCGCGGCCTCGCCGATTTCGATCATCAGGCGCAGCGCAATCATCCCGGATCGACCGCACCCGCCCCGGCAATGCACAAGAATGCGCCCACCCCCCATCAGCGCGCGCCGCGCGGCGGCGGACAGATCCGGCCAAGCCGCGTCAAAGCTCGCATCCGGCACACCGAAATCGTGAACCGGCAAATGCTCCCACCGCGATCCGGCGCCCATGAGGTCGCGCCACAGCCCCGTCGCCCCGGCAGCGGCAAGCTCTTCTTCGCTAACCAACGAGACCACGATCGCGGGCGTCCACTCGATCAGGTGTTGCACATCACCCGCATAGTCGCCATCCGCCCCCGGTATGGGGGAAATGGCAAGAATACCTTGACCGACCGATAGCGCGAATACTTGCATATCAAAGCCCCTGCGACCGCATGGGTATGGCAGCCGCAGATATCATACGTGTCAAGCACGATCACGGCCCATCATGCAAAGGCGGCGAAGTCTCAGGCGAATCCCGGTTTCATGTAGCAAGTTCACGATACAGGGCCAGCGAGGGCAAACCTGTTACCCCGTGCTGCGGATAACCTTGGCCAGGGCCGGGAAAATCTGGTTGTTGGCGCACAGGACAGTCCGGTCCTCCAGCGGTTTCTGCCCGGCCCGCACCCCTTCGACAAGCGCGCCGGCCTCTGCCGCGATCAGCAGTCCGGCAGCCAGATCGACCAGCTTTGCCTCGCGTTGCCAATGGCCGTCGATTCGACCCGCCGCGACATAGGCCAGATCAAGAGCCGTGGAGCCGGAACTGCGCAGGCCAGAACATTCGGGCATCACCCGAGCAAGCTCCTTGAGCGTCGCCGGCAACGTGCGCTTCACACCATACGGCATGGCGTGGCCAAGCACGGCTTCGACCAGCTTGGTCCGGCTCGATGCGCGCAGGCGCTTGTTGTCATTGAGCCAGGCACCCGAGCCCTTTTCGGCATAGAACATCTCGTCCTTAGCCGGATCAAACACGACCGCAGACGCGATTTGCCCCTTGTGCTCAAGCGCGATGGTCACTGCGAAATGCGGCTGGCCATGCAGGAAATTCGTGGTCCCCTGCAGCGCGTTGACCAACCAGCGGCGCGTCGGGTCTTCACCCTCGGCCTCGCTGTTCGCATCGACATAGCCATAGGTGCCACGCGCCCCTGCCAGATCGTCATGCAGCAGCTTGGCCGCGCCGCTTTCCGCCCGCTTCGCGAACTCTGTCGCATTGGCGGCAGAGGTCTGAAGATTTTCAACCTCGCGGAAATCCTTGTTGAGCGACCGGCCGGCCTTGCGCGCGGCCTTGATCATGATGTTGAGATTGGCACTGCCCTGCATCATGGGCCTCCGGATGTTCGGGATCAAACAGGGCGTATAAGCGGGACATCGGACAATGCCAAGGGGGCACATTGGTTGACACCCGTTCAAAATATGCTGGGCGGTGTGCCGCATCTCCCATGGGGCAATCAATACGCTTGGTGCTTCGACCCGGCAGGCCAGCGTGAATACATCTGGTGCATGTCAATGACGCGGTCCCATTAGGCCCTTGTCACTGCAGACGTCTCAGCCGCATTTGCTGTAGCCGCAAGATCCGCAGGTCATGCAGCCTTCGACCATGCGCATGTCGTATTGCCCGCAAGAGGAACAGGCCTTGCCACGCGGGCTATCCAGGTTCACGACCTCGGCTTGCGGGTCGGATTTCAGGCCCAGACCCTCACCGGCAAGAAAGCCGATCGCGATCAAATGTTTCTCGATCACGCCACCGATGGCAGCCAGGATCGACGGGATGTACTTTCCCTGCACCCAGGCGCCGCCACGCGGATCGAAGACCGCCTTGAGTTCCTCGACCACGAAGGACACGTCGCCGCCGCGCCGGAACACGGCAGAGATCATGCGCGTCAGGGCCACGGTCCAGGCGAAATGCTCCATGTTCTTGGAGTTGATGAACACCTCGAAGGGTCTGCGATGCCCGCCGACGATGATGTCGTTGATCGTCAGGTATATGGCATGCTCGCTGTCGGGCCACTTGAGCTTGTAGGTCGCCCCTTCCAGCGTCTGCGGCCGGTCGAGCGGCTCGGACATGTAGACAACTTCGCCTGCGAATTGCGTCCCGCCCTCCTCGTCGGGCAGACCCTGACCGCGGGCGGGGGGGAAGCCCCCGCCCATGGGGGCGGTCGGGGGCTGCCCGGCTTCGCCGGACGATTGGGATTCGCCGAATTGTAGATAACCGGTTGAAACTCCAAGAACTTCTGCTGCCTTCTCGATATTTGGAAGTGATTTTTGATCGCCTTCCACAACCTTCGAGACGACCGGTTCAGCAACATCAATCGCGGCGGCAAATGCCTTTTGGGTCAGCCCCTTCGCCTTGAGACGTGATTTCACTCTCGCACCGAACGAGTCGGGCGTTTCCTCCGCCACGCTCAGCACCGACCCCGTCACATCGTTAGGGCGATAGGTGGTGCAGCCTTTGCAGCCGGTCTCGTAGGCCTGCATGTAGACGTCCTTGAAGGCCTCGAACGAGATGTCCTCGGGGCAGTTGATCGTCTTGGAGATCGAACTGTCCACCCATTTCTGCGCCGCTGACTGCATCTTGACGTGCTCCAGCGGGGCGAGCGTCTGGGCGTTCACGAAATACTCGGGCAAGTCACGGTCGCCGAATTTCTCGCGCCACATCTGGACCACGTAATCGACCACCTCTTCCTCGGTCCGGCTGCCATCCTTCTGCAGGACCTTGCGGGTGTAGGCATAGGCGAAAACAGGCTCGATCCCCGAGGACACGTTGCCGGCGTAGAGCGAGATCGTTCCCGTGGGTGCTATCGACGTGAGCAACGCGTTGCGGATGCCATGTTCGCGGATCGCGTCGCGCACGTCATCATCCATCATCTGCATGGTGCCGGAGGCCAGGTACTTGTCGGCATCAAAGAGCGGAAACGCGCCTTTTTCCTTGGCCAGTTCCACCGATGCGAGATACGCCGCACGCGCAATCGCGTGTAGCCACGCCTCGGTCTGTGCCGCCGCCGCGTCGGAGCCATAGCGCAGGCCCAGCATCAAGAGCGCATCGGCCAGCCCCGTGACGCCCAGACCGATCCGGCGTTTCGCCTGTGCTTCCGCGCGCTGCGCCTCGAGCGGAAAGCGCGAGGCGTCGACCACGTTGTCCATCATCCGCACCGCCGTCGCGACCAGATCGTTCAGCGCCGTAACATCCAGCGCCGCCGCCTCCTCGAACGGATCGGTCACCAGCCGCGCCATGTTGATCGAGCCCAGAAGGCACGCACCATAGGGCGGCAAGGGCTGTTCGCCGCAAGGGTTCGTCGCCGCGATGGTCTCGCAATAGTTCAGGTTGTTCGCCTGGTTGATCCGGTCAATGAAAATCACACCGGGTTCGGCATAATCATAGGTGGCGCGCATGATCCGGTTCCACAGGTCGCGCGCCTGCACGGTGCGATAGACCTTGTCCTCGAAGACGAGGTCCCAATCACCGTCCGCCTTGACCGCCTCCATGAAATCATCCGTCACCAGAACCGACAGGTTGAACATGCGCAGCCGCGCGGCATCGGATTTGGCGCCGATGAAATCCTCGATATCCGGGTGGTCGCAACGCATCGTCGCCATCATCGCCCCCCGGCGTGATCCTGCCGACATGATCGTCCGGCACATCGCGTCCCACACATCCATGAAGGACAGCGGGCCAGAGGCGTCTGCCGCCACGCCTTTCACATCCGCACCCTTGGGCCGGATCGTGCTGAAATCATAGCCGATGCCGCCGCCCTGCTGCATCGTCAGCGCAGCCTCTTTCAGCATCTCGAAGATGCCGCCCATGCTGTCGGGGATCGTGCCCATGACGAAGCAGTTGAACAACGTCACCGACCGCGCCGTGCCCGCGCCGGCCGTGATCCGCCCCGCCGGCAGGTATCTGAAATCCTCCAGCGCCGTGTAGAACTTCTCTTCCCAGACCTGCGGTTGGGCCTCGACCTCTGCCAGGCTGCGCGCGATCCGCCGCCAGGTATCCTGAACCGTCGCATCCCGAGGCGTTCCGTCCGCCTCTTTCAGCCGGTATTTCATATCCCAGATCTGTTCAGCAATCGGAGCGGTAAAACGAGACATGACAACGATTCCCTTTTTGACGGCAGAACATTAACATAGCTTGAAACCGTGACAGTCCACAATCTGTTGATGCAAAACAGGGCGACGCTCCTACATTGAGTGAATTTCGTAGAGAACCACGTGGACACATCCCGGCGCCCTCGCGTCCCAAGCGCGCATGTCTCGGGACCCGTCGGGTTCGGCGTCGCCTCCCCGACCTTTACGCCCGACGCCCGCGCCACATTCCTGATCGGCGTTTACTGGCAAGTGCCGATCTGCGTCGGATGGCCGGCCCATGTCGTGGCCGGCTCGGCCGCCACCCGCGTTTCACAGCCCGCGTTTCACAAGGTGGGTCAAGTGTAACCTTGGCCTTGAACTTGGCAGAATAGCGTTTACGGTCCGCGCACCGTGGCCATCGCCAGTCGCGACAGCCCGGCCCCCGTCCGAAATCCCGCGGCCATCACGATCATAACGACCCGAAAACCGTCGGCCCGACACATATTGCACAGCATGACACTCGATCTTTTCTTCGCCCTTGCCGGCTTCGCGCTCGTCACCGTGATCACGCCGGGGCCCAATAACCTGATGTTGATGACCTCAGGCGCCAATTTCGGCTTCCGCCGCACGATTCCCCACATGCTGGGGGTCGGGCTGGGCTTTCCGATGATGATCGTACCCGTGGGGCTCGGGATCATGCAGGTCTTCGACTTTTGGCCGCTGTCCTACACGGTCCTCAAGATCCTGTCGGTCGCCTACCTGCTTTACCTTGCGTGGCACATCGCACACGCCGCCCCGCCTGATGGCGCGCCTCAGGCTGGGCGCAAACCGCTATCCTTTCTTCAGGCGGCCGCGTTTCAATGGGTCAACCCCAAGGCCTGGTCGATGGCGCTCGGCGCGATCACGCTTTACGCGGCCGGGCGCGATCTGGCGGCGATCCTCTGGGTCTCGGGGACCTATGTTGCCATGGGCTGCATCTCGACCACCAGCTGGACCATCCTGGGCCAACAGCTGCGCCGCCTCCTAGACCGCCCCAAGCGACTGCGTGTTTTCAACTGGACGATGGCCGGGCTTCTGGTGGCCAGCCTGTTTCCCGTGCTTTGGACATGACCGGGACCGGATTGCAAATCGCGTTCCGCACCGCCATATACGCCCCCACTCGCGGGCATCAGGGACATACTGACAATGACCAATTATTTCGACTTCGAAAAACCGCTGGCCGAGATTGAAGGCAAGGCCGAGGAATTGCGCGCGATGGCCCGCAAGAATGCCGAAATGGATATCGAGGACGAGGCCCGCGCGCTCGATGCCAAGGCCGATGCCCTTCTCAAGGACCTCTACAAAAAGCTCACGCCCTGGCGCAAATGCCAGATCGCCCGCCACCCCGAGCGGCCGCATTGCAAGGACTACATCGACGCGCTCTTCACCGGGTACATGCCGCTCGCCGGAGATCGGAACTTTGCCGATGACGACGCGGTAATGGGCGGTCTTGCCAGGTTTGACGACCGTCCCGTCATGGTGATCGGTCACGAAAAGGGGCACGATACCGAAAGCCGCCTGAAACACAATTTCGGCATGGCCCGTCCCGAGGGGTACCGCAAGGCCGTGCGCCTGATGGATCTCGCGGAACGCTTTCGGCTGCCCGTGATCACGCTGATCGACACACCCGGCGCGTATCCCGGCAAAGGCGCCGAGGAACGCGGACAATCCGAGGCGATCGCCCGCTCGACCGAGAAATGCCTGCGGATCGGGGTGCCAGTGGTGTCCATCGTGATCGGCGAAGGCGGATCAGGCGGCGCCGTGGCTTTTGCCACCGCGAACCGGGTCGCGATCCTGGAACACTCGGTCTACTCGGTCATCTCGCCCGAAGGCTGCGCATCGATCCTCTGGAAAGACGCCGAGAAAATGCGCGAGGCGGCCGAGGCCTTGCGCCTCACCGCGCAGGACTTGCTGAAACTCGGTGTGGCCGACAAGGTCATTGCGGAACCCCTGGGCGGCGCGCATCGCGGACGTGAAGAGACGATCAACTCCGTCGGCAAGGCGCTGCGCGCGATGCTCAAAGAGATGTCGGGCATGAAACCGAAAAAGCTGATCTCGGAGCGCCGGCGCAAATTCCTTGATATCGGCAGCAAGGGCCTCGCAGCCTGACATGCGCGCCCTGATCCAACGCGTCTCCGAGGCTTCCGTCACCGTGGATGGGTCTGTGCTGGGCCATATCGACCACGGGCTGCTGGTGCTGGTTTGCGCCATGCAAGACGACACCGAAGCCGAGGCCGACACGCTCAGCGCGAAGATCGCCAAGCTGCGCATTTTCAAGGACGGCGAGGGCCGGATGAACCGCTCGGTCGCGGATGTCGGCGGCGCAGCCCTTGTCGTCAGCCAATTCACCCTCGCCGCCGATACTTCGCGCGGTAACCGACCCGGCTTCTCTGCCGCGGCGGCACCGGCCGAGGGGAACCGGCTTTACACGTATTTCGCCGACAGGCTGGCCGCCTTGGGCCTGTCAGTGGAACGCGGTCAGTTCGGGGCAGACATGCAGGTCGGGCTGGTAAATGACGGGCCCGTGACCATCTGGATGGACACCGACACCTGATCGGGACCGCCGCGGCAGGCATCCCTTCGGATGCTTTTGCATATCCGGAACAAGACGACGCGGGACCGGTGTACTTCTGCCTTAACGGGCGATTAACCTTAACGGTCCATACGGGTCCGGCGGTACAGGCAGGCATGCCGATGACCGCAAGAGGAGAAGCCCCGCCTGCGTCTGACCAAGAGCGGCGCGCGCCAGGGTGGCGCAGGCCGGGGTGGACCCGGCCCCTGCTTCTTCTCTTTCAAAATATGCCAAGGCATCGATGGCCGTTTGCGCAACGCCTGGACAGGGCGTCACCGGCGCATGGGCGCTGCGCCCAAAGCCCGCCAGGGCTGCGGCGCAAGACCTGTCATGGCGGGCGGTCCCCCGCCCGGCATGGCATCGGGAACCGGACGCTACGGCTCTCGCATGGCCTCGCGGGATTTGTAGAGGGGTTTGAGCAGGTATTGCAGCACGGTCTTTTCTCCGGTGTGCAATTCCACCGTCGCCTGCATGCCAGGCCGGATTTCGATATCGCGCTGCCGGTCCGTGAGAGAGGTCTTGTCGACGCGCACTGTCACCTTGTAATGCGCCGGCGCGTCGGGGCGGCGTTCATCCTTGAACGTATCCGCGGAAATGACATCGACCCGGCCCTTGAGCGCCCCATAGATCGTGAAATCATAGGCCGAAAGCTTGATCGTGGCCTCCTGTCCGGGGCGGATATTCGCGATGTTCTCCGGCGCGACCTTGGCCTCGACGTACATCTCCTCACCCAGCGGGATGATCTGGAGAATCTCCTCTCCCGGGCGGACAACACCGCCAATGGTGGTCACGTTCAGCTGGTTCACCACGCCGTGCATCGGGCTCGTCAGGACCGTGCGGTCCAGTTGGTCCTGCGAGGCGCGCAGGTTCGTGCGCAGGGTCGCCAGTTCCTTGAGGGTTTCGGAATACTCCTTGGCGCGCTCGAGTTCGGTCCGGGTGATGATCTCGTCCAGTTTGATTTGCGCATCCGCATGGGCCTTGCGGGCGCGTGTCACCTCGATCAGAGCGACAACCTTCTTGTCCAGAAGGTTTTCCATAAGCTCTTTTTCCTGCCTTGCCTGGTCCAGAACCCTGCGCGCGCCGTCCCGGCGGGACTCGTAATCCAGTTGCCGCGCGGCCAGCAATGCCTGCTCCGAGGCGACCATTTCCGGGCTGCGATTGCGCAATTCTTCGGACACATCGAACTGCACCCGCCCTTCCATTTCCGCCTCGATTCGACGTCTCCGGATTTCCAGGCCGATAATTTGATCTTCAAGGTCATCGACCGAGGACCGGAACTGCGTTCCATACAGCCGCGCGAGCACATCGCCGCGCATCACCTCATCGCCCTCCTTGACCAAAAGCTCGGACAGAATGCCGCCTTCGAGGTTCTGGATGATCTGCGGACGCGAATTGGAAATGAACTCACCCTCCGCGCGCACGATCTCGTCGATCCACGCATAGGCGGCCCAGATCAGGAACACCCAGACCGCAGCCCCCGACAGCCAGATGACCATCGACGGGCCGCGCAGCCGGCGGCCCAACTGCGATGACAGGTCAGTGGTGCTGACAGCCATGACTTATGCTCCCTGCCCGCCGGCGCGCAGGTGATCCAGCACCTGGTCACGCGGACCGTCCACGACAAGCCGACCGGAGGCCAGAACACTGGTCCTGTCCGCCAGCGCCAGGATCGGAACGCGGTGGGTTGCGACAATCGCGGTGCGGTCAGCCAGCCAGGTTTCAAGCCGCGAGATCAGCGTCTTTTCGAGGGTCTGGTCCAGCGCGGCGGTCGGCTCGTCCAGAAGGCACACATCGGGGTCCTGGAGCCACAGCCGCGCCCAGCCGATCGACTGGCGCTGCCCAACAGACAAACCTTCGCCGGAATCGCGGATCTGAAGGTCGAGCCCCTGTGGATGGCCCTTGATGAACGGCCCCAGCCCGGCGAAATCCAGTGCCTCGAACAGGCGGTCGTCGTCCCGCTCCATCATGTTGAGGTTCAGGTTGTCGCGCAGCGTGCCGTGGAACAGCCGAACGTCCTGGCCCAGGTATCCCAGGGACCGGCGCAGATCGCGCATGTCGATCTGGTTCATGTCGGTCCCGTCAACCAGGATGGACCCGGAGCTGGGCGCGTAAAGTCCGGACAGCATCTTGAGCAGGGTTGATTTGCCGGACCCGTTGGTGCCCAGCACGGCCAGGGTCTGGCCGGGTTGGATCAGGAGGTTCGGAATATCGAGAACGGCCGGACTTTCGTCGTCATAGCGAAAGGTCACCTCGCGCAGCTCGAACTTGCCACTGAGGTTTTCACGCCGCAGATAGCTGCGCTCGGTGCCGCGATCCTGCGGCAATTCGGCAATTCCGTCCAGCGCGTCAAGCGCGGCCTTGACGTTGCCCCAGCGCGCCATGATGCCCGACAGCTGTGTCAGCGGTGACAGGGTCCGCGAGGTCAGGATACCGACCGCAATGATCGAGCCGACGGAGAACTCGCCCGCGAAGACAAGATAGGTGCCCGCGATCACCGCGGCGACATAGGTGGCCTGCTGGACGCCCTGGCTCCAGAAGGTCAGCGCGGCGGCCAGGCGGCGTTGTTCAGACGATTTCAACGCCTGCACCGCGGTAAGCTCTTCCCATTGGCGGGCAAACCGATCCTCAGCCCGCTGGGTCTTGATCGTGTCGAGTTCGGTCACCGTTTCATTCAAAAGCCGCGATTGTTTGGTCGATGCGCCCTGCATTTCGCGGGTGATGCGGATCATCTTCTTTTGCAGGAAGAAACCCGGCACCACCATCAGGATGGCCCCTGCCACAAGCACCCAGACCACGCTGCCCGCGATGGACCAGACAAGCAGAAGAAACAGCAGGATGAATGGGATATCCGCGAGCGCGCCCACCGTTCCGGCCGTGAAGAATTCCCGCACCGAGCTGAATTCGCGCATCGAGGCAAAAAGTTGCGACGACGACCGGCCCGCCATGTCGGATCGCATTCCCAAGAGCCGGTTCAGCAACGTCTGCTGCACCCCAGTTTCGATCTGCCGCCCGGCCCCGTCCAAAAGCGTGGAGCGCGCCACCTTGAGAAACGCTTCGAGCATCAGCGCCATGGCCGCGCCGATTGCCAGCACCCAGAGCGTGGCCGAGGATTGATGCGGAATCACCCGATCATAGACTTGCAGGGAAAACAGCGCGACCGAAACGGCCAATAGATTGGCCACGAAAGACCCGACCGCCACCTCGCCGAACTGACGCTTGTAGTTGGCAAAACTGCCCCAGAACCAATGCGACCCGTCCTCGGCAGTGGCGTGGCTGTCGACCAGTGCCTGAACCGGCGCCTCGCCCCGGATCAGAACGCCGCTGAAGAATGGCGCGAATTCCGCGATATCGACGCGCTCGGTCTTGTCCTTGGCGGTATTGTCCCAGATCGACAGGGTCATCTTGTCCTGCGACAGGACCAGAACCGCCTGTCCGTTGGACATCAGCGCGATGGCTGGCCAGTGGTCGGGCGTCGGGCGCGGCACATGCAGACCCTTCGCCAGAAGCCCGGCAGCCTTTGCGCCGGCAACAAGGGCGTCTTCGCCCACCCGCCCGTCCTCGTCCTGGTGCAGACCGATCGCTTCCTTGATATCGGCGGCCACGGTCGTCAGCCCCAACCGACCCGCATAGGTGCGGATCAGATCGCATCGCGCCTGAACGCGCTCGGACTGTCGCAGCGGACGCTTCGGCTGGTTCGCGGGTTCCGTGCCCTGTGGCACCATGCGCAGGACCGCGTTCTTGGCCCGCCCGGTCAAAAGGGTGATGTCATTGACGCTGCTCAAATCCGTGCTCCATCCGCAAGAAGGCCAAGACGCTTGGCGGCGTCCAGCTCGGCGCGGGCGGCCTCGAACTTCAGGCTGAGTTCTTTTTCGAGGGCCCGCAGGAATGTTTCATATACGCCGACCACGTCCATCACCTGACGCGTGCCTGCATCGTATTGGCGCTGAAACAGGTCCAGATTGGTCTTGGCCTGAGCTGTCAGATCTGCGGCCTCGGCAGCCTGTCGCCGAAGTGCGGCAAGGTCCCGGCGGTCCGCCTCGATGGCCCGGCGTGCGATATCGCGCGCCTCTGTCACCTTGCGGTCCGCTGTCGTCTTCGTTGCCTCGATCGCCCGAAGCGAGGCTCCCGTGCCAATGCCAAGCATCTGCTCGGTGCTCACGTCGAGCGAGATGTTTTCACCGCCGTTGCGCAGGCCTCCGCCGGCTGACAGGCCCGGCAGGTGCCCGGCACGCGCGATCCTGGCCTCGGCGATCTGACGGTCGCGTTCGGCTTTCGCGCGCAGCACATCGAGCGCGGTTTCAGAGCCTGCCGTTCCCATCCCGTGCAGCCCCCGCTGACCGTCAAGCGTGACGTCAGACATCGCGTCAAGTTCGGCCGTCGCCCGGCTGATCTTCTCTCGGGCTGCGGTGTCGCGCGCCCGGAGATCCGCCAGCTTCTGTTTCAGGACATTCAGGTCGGAATGTTCCGATATCCCGCCGGCCACGCGCTGTTTCATGACCCACTCGAAACGGGTCATATCCTCTAGCGCCTGTCCATAAAGGTCTGCTGCCGCGCGGCCTTCTTCGGCCGTCAGGTACAGCGTCAACCCCTCGTGGACGCGGTCATTGCTGCTCTCGGACAGGGCAACCGCGGCCAGTTCGACATCGGCCTTGGCCAAATCGCGCTCCGCTTTCTTGCGACCGTTGTCGAACAGCACCTGGTTGATCACAATATCCGCCACGATATCGCCAAGCGATGTCAGGGACACGCGCGGCGAAATGGTCGGCCACCAGTTCTTCGACGCAGCCTCGGCACGCAAGCGGGCGACCTGCAATTCCGCCTCTGCCACGCGCGCATCGGCGGCCAGGACACCTTCGGCGACCCTGGAATAGGGCGATCCATCGATCAGCACAGTTTTGCGCGCGGAAAGCTCTGCGATGATCGGGGAGATGTCCTCGGTCGATCTGGGAGTGGCTTTGGATGTCTTGGTTTCGCCGATGTCGTCTGCATCTGACGCCGGCTGGGCTTGAAAGACCCTAGAAACGGTCTCCCTGCCCAAGTCCTGCATACACCCCGAAAGAGCCAAACTCGCAAGAACCGCTCCAGCGATGGCTCCTCTATTGTACCTCATACCGAATGAGCCCCTGCCTTTGGCATTCTTGTGTCTTGGGGCTCGGGCCGTCACGCAACGGCCCGAACAAAACGATCGCCTTCCCTAGATTGTCACGTTGTCGATGTCGTCATCGATCAGGACGGTCGCGTCCCCCAGATCGTAGACATTGTAGTTTTGGCCATCCTCGGAATGGGTTCCGCTCCGCGTCGCCCCGTCGATCCGAACCGCTTCGTCATGGTTGCCCAACACCTTGATCGTGTTCTCTTCACCCGTCAGAGCGACGATTTGCTCCTCGGTGATCACCAGGTCGGCCATATCCGTGAATTCGAGATCGATCGTATCGATCTCGCGGCCACCGACGTTCCCGGCCAGGCTGACATCCTGTTGGGATTCCGAGTCGTTGATCACAACATAGGTGCCCGAGCTGTTGCCCGCGCTGTCCGTCGCCGTGACAACCAGATGCGACCCATCGGGAACCGTATTTGGGAAGTTATAGGTGGTTTCCCCGGCAAATGTCTGCTCGTTGAAACCAACATCCTGCGGCGTCGAGTTGCCAACGCGTTCGATGGCAATGTCGTCGTCGGACGCGACCAAATGGATCGACTGAACGTCCTGGCCTTCGCCGCGTGTGATCGCGGTCATGTCAGGCGCGTCCGGTGCCACGTTGTCCACCACCATGGTTTCCGTGATGGACTTGGTGTTGCCCGCACTGTCGGTTGCGTCGATCTGGATCGACACGTTTTCGCCGTCGACCATCGGGATCGCACTGGAGGGCACCGCCACCGACCATGCGCCGCCGGCGCTGACCTGTGCGGTCATCTGCTGAGTGCCGATGGTGACAACAACGCCAGATCCCTGTTCGACCTGACCGGTCAGGGTAAAGCCATCATTGCTTTCGGCTTCACCCACCACGCCATCAGCACCGCCCGGCTGGCTGGTCGAGGTCAAGGGCACAACTTCGGTGTCCACGTTGAATGTCTTGGACGTCGTTGCCGTGTTGCCTGCCGCGTCCTCGGTGCTGATCTGCGCCGTGGTCGCATATGTGCCTTCCGGCAAATCGCTGGCCGAGAATGTCGCCGTCCAGTTTCCCGCAGCGTCAACATTCGCGACGCGTGCAACGCCTTCGATCATCACCGAAACCGTGGCGCCCGGTTCTGTCGTCCCGCTCAGCGTCACGCCTCGGCCGTGCTCGGACGCGTTGACCACATTGTCATCGGTGACCGGGGTCGCACTGACCTCGAAATTGCGCACGAAGGTGTCGACCATAACGCTGTCGGTGCGCGTCAGCTCGTTGCCGGCTGCATCCACGGTATAGGCGGTGATCTGCGCCTCGTATTCGCCGGGCTGCACCTCGCCGGCGTTGTAATTCGCACGCCAGACGCCAAACGTGTCTGTCTGGACAGTCTTGGTCACACCACCAAGCGATACATCCACCATCTGGTTCGGGGTCGACGTACCGGTGATCATCACGCCATCAGAGGCCTCTTCGTGGTTGATCACATCGTCTGTTTCGACCGGCTCGGGGCTGATCGTCAGGATGCCGGCATCGGTGTCGAAGACCACATCGCGGGTCTCCACCGCCGTATTCCCCGCCGGATCGGTCGAGCTTGCCGTCAGGGTTGCCGTTTGCTCGCCCGAGGGAAGCTCGCTCGGCGAAAACGTCACCGTCCAGTTGCCATTCGCATCGACACTGGCTTCGTGCGATGCACCACCGATACCGACGGTCACGCTGCCTCCGGGCTCCGTCGTGCCGGTGACCGTCATGCCTTGCTCGGCCTCTTGCGCGTTCACGACGCCGTCTGCACCACCCGCCTCGCTGGTGATGTCAAAGTTCCGCACGAATGTGTCGAGACGCACCTCTCCGGAGGCCGTACTGACGTTGCCAACTTCGTCGGTCGCGGAGGCGTTGATCGCAAGGTCCTGCTCACCCAACGGTATTTCCGCTGCGGCAAAGGTCACGGTCCAGTTGCCCAGATCATCGACAGTGGCATTCCGGGTGTAGCCGTTCATCTCGACGACCACGGTCGATCCCGGATCGGTTGTTCCGGTGACTTCGACACCGTCGCTCCGTTCGACATCATTGATGATGCCATCCGTTTCGATGCTCGCGGTGTTGACCGTCACAGCCGCTTCGGTGTCGATCTGGATACCGTCAGAAATCGCGGTCGAGTTATTGAAGTCGTCGGTCGCAACAACCTGGATATCCTCGATATATTCGCCGCGCTCGAAAGCGCTGCTTTCAAGTGTCACGGTCCAGTTGCCCTGCCCGTCCACCTCGGCGACATGGCTCACACCGCCCGCGATGACGACAACGGATGCACCGATCTCGGTTGTCCCTGTCACGGTTGCGCCGGCTTCGAACATGCCATCGGTGATCAGATCGCCGGTGGATGTCGTCCCTCCGGTGATCTCCACCGCGGGCGGAGTTGTGTCGATCGCGACCTCCGGACCCGCCAGCTCGGTGTCGCCGTCTTCGCCTGTCACGGTCACTTGCGTGGTGTAGTCACCATCGGAGGGGAAATCCGGACCGTTGAAGCTCACGTCCCATGTGCCGCTTGAACCTGTTGTGGTGGTCTGCGTCTTGTCTCCGATGACAACAACAACCGTGTCACCCTCGTTCGCGGTGCCGCTCACAAGAACATTCCGGTCCTCGTCGGTCAGATCGTCGCCGCCGATCCGGTAGTCGCCATCGTCAACCGTGGGCGCATCCGGATCACCGCTTTCGCCACCCGAGCCGACAAGGCCGTTGCCATCATTGCCGCCGTTGTCACCACCGCTGCCACCGCCGCCGAGGATCGCCGCGCCTGTTGCCGCCGCCGCACCGGCGCCCAGCCATGGCAGAATGCCGCTGCCAGCCAGAAGCCCAGCGCCGAGCATGGAAACGCCGCCGCCTTCAGGCTCCGCCGCGACCATGTCCGCCGCCGCGATATCTGCACGATCATGGAAGATGAGCGCGTCATCCGGGCTCCACTTGCCCCAGGCCGCAACATCGCCGTATTCCGCAAACAGCGCACTACCGTCACCCTGGGCGAAGGCAACCTCGCTCAGCACACCATCGGTGCTCAGGAACAACCGACTGTCGGCGCCGTCAAAATAATTTTCAAGAATGATGACCCGGCCATCTGCAAGCGTGATCTGCAGGTCATTGCCCGCGCGATCATAGCTGCGGAGATCCGATCTGTGGATGTTCAGGGAAACGTCGCGTCCGCCACCGGCTTCGATCAAATAGCCCTGATCGTCTGCTCCAACAACGCCACGCTCGACTGCGCCCGCACCTGTACGGACAACGAAATTAATCGCATTCATAACTACACCGCTCTACCTCAAGGCCGCCCGTTTTCGGGTTCGGCATTTTTTTGCTCTACTTTCGGATACAGGAAAATATCTTTCGATAAAAGCAGAGAATAAGGCAGTTTCCCGTTTTTATGGCTTTATTGCAAAGTGTTGCGCGAAAAGCCCGGTCAAACAATTGTCAGATTTTGTCGACAACTGCCTTGTTTCTGGCTGATTTCTGCGCCGCGAGCCCCATGCGCACGGCCCATGCGCCATCCTGAAGCGACACTTCGGGATCGCCGCCATTGCGCACCAGATCAAGGAACCGCACATGCTGATAAAAGGTGGACCCATTGTGGTCGCCCGCTTCAAGGATCGTGGGGTCAACGGCGATCTCGACAGTCTGCGGCCCCTTGGGATGACGCGGGCTGATGATCACTTGCGGCACCGGCGGCGCCCCAAGATGGGCGGGCCAGAACCGGCCCGGCCCCGGCACCAGCGCTTCGATCTTGCCGTCGGGACCAACCGCGCTGATCTCTTCCTGAAAGCGCGAGCCTTCGGCATACATGCACAGTTCGAGCATCGCGCGCGTGCCATTGGCAAAGTCCATGATGACATAGGCGCTGTCCCAGACGTCCGGGATCTGCTCTTCGTATCGCTCTTCCAGGTGGTTCACCTCCTGTCCCCCGCTTGCCGTGACGCGGACCGGGTCCGATCCTGTGATCAGACGCATCAGGTCGAAGAAGTGGCAGCATTTCTCGACAAGCGTGCCGCCGGTGTTGCGATTGAACCGGTTCCAGTCATTCACCTTGTGCAGAAACGGAAAGCGGTGTTCGCGGATCGTGAGCATCTTCACCCCGCCGGTGGCGCGCTGCACCTCTTCGGCCAGGACCTTGATCGGCGGCATGTAGCGATACTCCATCGCCACCCAGATCGGCGCCGGATAGTGCGCGGCAATCGCGTCGATCCGCGCCAGATCGGCAGGGTCCGTATACAGCGGCTTCTCCATGAGCAGCGGCAGCGGATTGCATTTTGCGATCTGCTCCAGCGCAGCGACATGGCAATGGTTCGGGCTGGCCACCAGAAGGCAATGCAGATCGGTCCGATCCAGCAGCGCATCCAGCGTCTCGCAGAGCACGGCATCCGGCGCGATCGACTTGGCAGCGGCCGCCATGATCGCGTCAGGCTCGAAAATCGCGGCCACCCGCGCGCCGTCCAGAAGCGCGATGTTGCGCAGATGCTCCTGCCCCATCATGCCGCATCCGATAATGCCGTAGTTGATGATCGTCATGCTCGTCCTTCAGGTAATCCGCGCAACATAGGTTGCGACAGTTGTGTCGATCCAGTTCCAGGAGGCTTCGGCGGACATTCCGTCCGGGCCATAGCTGATCCGCGAGGCGCGCATGCAATCCTGCCCCGCGCGCAGGCCGAAGGCATCCGGCACCCAGTCCGGAACCGGGGAAAGATCCAGCCGGTCTTCCACCCTGGTGATCCAGAGACCGAGGGCCTCGCGATAATAGAGGTAAAGCGACTCCCGCAGCGCCACCGCGTCAATGCTGTCGGCATGGCTGCCATCCAGCCAGATCTCCTCGAGCACCGCCGGTGTCCCGTTCAGGCGCCGCAAACGACGAATGCGGTGGCCCCGGTCACTTTGACCGAAGCGCGGCAAGCCGTCAGGTTTGACAAGCGTGTCCACCGACAGCACCTCCGCCGTTGGCAGCCCGCCGCCTTCGCGCAGTTCGACGCGGAAGAAAGCATAGACAGATTGCGCATCCGGGCGGGCACGCACATAGTTGCCCGACCCCTGCACCCGCTCCAGCAGGCCCTGGGCGGTCAACTCTTCCAGCGATTTGCGTAACGTCCCGACCGAGATACCAAGCCCGGCAGCCATGTCGCGTTCGGGCGGCAGCCGTTCTCCATCGACCAATCGCCCGGCCTGAATGTCCCGGATCAGCAATTCGCTGATCTGGACATATTTCGGCAGGGCATAGGTGTCGGTCATTTCGTCGCCCGGGTAATTGATACACTATTGATCTACATTTTTGACGGTGCTACGCAAGAGGTAATTCATGCTTTTCGGAGACACCTTATGACCATCGTGCCAATCACCTCTCCCGACCTGGACGCGGCAGAGGTATCTTGGTTCTCGGCGCTGTGCTCGGATGACTACGAATTTCTCGGCGTGCCTGACGGCGATCTACGGTCCAGCTTTGCGCATTGCTCCGGCATCGTGAAAGAAGCCGAGCGCCAGGGATTCCGCAACATTCTGTGCCCCTCGTCCTACCAGGTGGGCCAGGACACGCTGTCTTTCGTCGCGGGCTGCGCACCGATCACGGACAAGATCAACATGCTGGCCGCCGTGCGCTGCGGCGAGATGCAACCGATCATGCTGGCCCGAACGATCGCGACCCTGGATCACATGCTGGAAGGGCGGCTGACGGTGAATATCATCAGCAGCGACTTTCCCGGCGAAAAAGAGGACTCGGCCTTCCGCTACCAGCGGTCGCGCGAAGTGGTCGAGATTCTGAAACAAGCCTGGACCCGGGATGAAATCAACTACGAGGGTGAGATCTATAATTTCAAAGGCCTCACCACGGATCCCGCCAAACCGTATCAGACCGGCGGTCCGCTGCTTTATTTCGGCGGCTACTCCCCCTCGGCGCTGGAACTTTGCGGGCAACATTGCGACGTCTACCTGATGTGGCCCGAACCGAAAGAGGCGCTGGCCCAGCGCATGAAGGACGTGCATGCCGTGGCCGACCGATATGGCCGCACTCTCGATTATGGCCTGCGCGTGCATGTCATCGCCCGCGACACCGAAGCCGAGGCGCGCGAATACGCGGCGCATATCGTGTCAAGGCTGGACGACGCGCAGGGCAAGACAATTCGTGACCGCGCCCTTGATTCGACATCGCTGGGCGTGTCGCATCAGGCCAGAAACCGCGACCTGGCGGATATGGAAGGTTTTGTCGAACCGCATCTCTGGACCGGCATCGGCCGGGCACGGTCGGGCTGCGGGGCGGCGCTTGTCGGGTCCACCGATCAGGTCCTGTCCGAACTCGAAGAGTATCAGAAAATGGGTATCCGCGCCTTTATCCTGTCGGGATATCCGCATACCCAGGAATGCAGGCATTTCGGGTCTCGGGTGCTGCCCCAGATGAAGACCTGTTCGCTGCCGGAAGAATACGGGCGCGTGCCGGACGGCACCCCTGCAACCCCCCTTGGAAATGGAGTCCGCCGCTGATGGACCGCGTAAAATTCAACGACGCCCTTGACCTGAGCCGCCTTGTCTATGGCATGTGGCGGCTAGGCGACGATGCCGACACCAGCACGGGCCACATCCGCAACAAGATCAGCGCCTGCCTCGATCAGGGCATCACCACGATGGATCAGGCCGACATATATGGCGGCTACGAAGCCGAAGAGATCCTGGGCACCGCCCTCACGCCGGAGCTGCGCAACCAGATCGAGATCGTCACGAAGTGCGATATCGTCGCCCCCGCCGGGCGCTACGCCGACGCGAAGGTGAAACACTACGACACGTCCCGCGAACATATCCTGTCCTCGGTCGACCATTCGCTGCGGCTGATGAAGATCGACCATATCGACTTGCTGTTGATCCACCGCCCCGATCCGCTGATGGACCACCACGAAACAGGAGCCGCGCTGGACGACATCGTCAAAAGCGGCAAAGTCGGCGCCATCGGGGTATCGAATTTCCGCCCGTGGGATTGGGACCTGCTTCAATCCGCGATGCAGCAGCCACTTGTCACCAACCAGATCGAGATCAGCCTGCTGCACCATGCGCCGTTCACGAACGGCGATATCGCCTTCCACCAGATGAACGGCCAGCCTCCAATGGCATGGTCGCCCCTGGGTGGTGGAGCGCTTTTCGAGGCCAGGAATGCCGCACTGCGCACCGCGCTCAAGACGGTTGGGGCCGATCACGGCGTTGACGAGGCCGCTGTCGCGGTCGCGTGGCTCTTGGCGCATCCCGCGCGCATTCTACCTGTTCTCGGGACCAACAATCTGGACCGTATCGCCCGCATCGGCGATGCTGCCAAAATCCAGATCAATCGGGAGACATGGTTTGACCTTTACACGCACGCCCTTGGACATGAAGTGGCCTGATACCAGCGATGAACGCCTTGACGCACAGTTTTGAACCCTCGCACGAGACCGCTCGCGATTACAGAAATGCGCTTGGCCGGTTCGGCACAGGTGTGACGGTCATCACCTGCAACACGGGGGACGGGCCGCTGGGCATCACCGCCAACAGCTTTGCCAGCCTGTCGCTGGACCCGCCGCTGGTGCTGTGGTCCCCGGCCAAATCGTCCAGTCGCTATCCGTTCTTCATGGCGGCCGATCACTTTGCGATCCACGTCGTTGGCGCCGAACAGACCGCGCTGTGCACGGCGTTTGCCCGCAATGGCAACCCCTTCGACCAATTCGAATGGGAGAATGGCGCGCATGATGTGCCGCTTTTGAACAATTGCCTGAGCCGGTTTGAATGTACCAAGACCGCCGAACACGACGGCGGCGACCACACCATCGTTGTCGCCCGCGTCACGCGGGTCACGTCGCGGGAGGGCGCGCCGCTTTTGTTTTACAGCGGTCAATACGGAGGCTTTACTGAAGCGACATAGCTCGCCCCGACAAGGCAAGAAACGGGGCCGCCGGCGGAGGAGGCCGGTGTGGAACAGGGAGGAGGTCAGGGATGGCCATTTTGTTGGGGCTGCTTGCCCCGTTGCAGATATTCAATGACATCGTGCTTCGCATCGGACGCACGCTTGCCATTTTCTGTATTGGCCTGATGGTCTGTGCCATCCTGTTGCAGGTGTTCTTCCGCTACGTGCTGGGCAATGCACTGCCGTGGCCCGAAGAGCTGGCAATCTTCCTGATGTTGTGGATGACCGCCGCCATCGCGCCGTCGGCCTATCGGCGCGGCGGCTTCGTGGCGCTTGAAATCCTCACGGCCGCGATCCCGACCCGCGCGGCCGCTGTTCTGGCGCTGGTGCTGCTGCTGATCTCTGGCGCGGTGCTGGTCATCGGGGCGCAGATGGGGCTTGGTGAGATGAACAGCCTTGCCGGCAAGTTCAAAAGCGCCTCGCTCAAGTATCCGACCCTCGACGGCTGGGAAAAGATGCCCAACAGCTGGCAGATCGCGTCTCTCGTGACGGGGCTGTGGCTGCTCTTCATCGTCAATATCGAGCTGGTCTTGCGAAACATCATAACCCTGGCCGGAGGAGGAGACCGCCTGCGCTCCAATCTCGATGCCGAATTGACGGTGGAATAAGCGCATGCTGGTCTGGTTCCTGCCCCTCTTCCTCGTGTTCCTGATGATCGGCCTGCCAGTCTTTTTCGGCATGCTCGCGGCACCGGGACTTCTTCTGTGGCTAAACGGGCAGGAACGCGACCTGATCCTGCTCTACCGCAATGTCTATAACGGCATGGCAAGCTTTCCGCTGATGGCGATCCCGTTCTTCATGCTGGCGGGCGAGTTGATGAACCGCGGCGGCATCACGATGCGGCTGGTGGAGTTCAGCCAGGCGATGATGGGCCATTTCCGCGGCGGTCTGGCGCATGTGAACGTGCTGTCCTCGATGCTGTTCGCAGGCCTGTCGGGCTCTGCTGTCGCCGACACATCGGCGCTCGGGTCCATGCTCATCCCCGCGATGGAGAAAGAAGGATATACCCGCAAGTTCGCTGCCGCGATCACCGCCGCGTCTTCGGTCATCGGTCCGGTTATTCCGCCCTCCGGGATCATGATCATCTATGCCTATGTCATGGGCGAATCGGTCGCGGCCCTTTTCCTGGCCGGTATCGTGCCGGGTATTCTTGTCGGTGCCGGCCTGATGGTCATGGTCAAGCTGCAAGCCGACAAGCACGATTTCCCCGCCTCACGCGGCAAGGCCAGCTGGGGCGAACGCGGGCAGGCTTCGCTCAAGGCGTTCTTCCCGTTGATGACACCGGTGATCATCCTTGGCGGTATCCTGGCCGGTGTTTTCACACCCACCGAAGCGGCAGCGGTCGCGGTGGGATATGCCATAATCGTCGGCATGTTCATCCTGAACACGCTGAAGCTCTCCGACCTGCCGGATGTCTTCATGCGGGCGGCCATGACATCGGCCACGGTGCTGCTGCTGGTGGGCGCTGCGATGGCGTTCAAGACCGTGGTCTCGCTGTCGCATACCCCCGAGATCCTCGCCGAGTTCATCCTCGGACTGAGCGAGAATCCGTTGATCCTGCTTTTCCTGATCAATCTTCTTCTGTTCGTCGTCGGGATGTTCCTCGATGCCGGGCCAGCGATCATCATCCTCGGTCCGATCCTCGGACCCATCTTTGTCGATCTTGGCGTCGACCCGATCCATTTCGCGATCATCATGTCCGTGAACCTGACCGTGGGGCTGGCGACACCGCCCATGGGTCTGGTACTTTTCGTCGCCTCATCGGTGTCCGGAGAACGGGTTGAAACGATCTCGAAGGCGATTTTGCCGTTCCTGGCCGTTGAAATCTTCGTCATTTTCCTGATCACATTTGTCCCCGAGATATCCATGACCGTTCCGCGCCTGACAGGTTTCGCGGACTGACATCTTCGGGTCACATGGCCCGTGTAACCGACCACAGAAAGCAACAGGGAGGAAACTCATGCTCAAAGGTCTCACCACGGCGGCGCTGACAGCCGCACTGCTCGCCGGAAGCGCGATAACGGCGGCGGCACAGGATTTCACGATCCGCGCCACCGCGAATTCCAACGAGAACGACGAAGACTATGACGGCCTCGTGGTTTTCAAGAACCACGTGGAAAACGCCTCCAACGGGCGCATCGAGGTCGAGCTGTTCATCGGCACGCAGCTTTGCTCGGGCGGCGCGGAATGCCTCCAGGGCGTCTCGGACGGGTCCATCGATGTGTTCGTGACAACCTCGGGCGGGGCCGCGGGCATCTTTCCTTACGTCCAGGTGCTCGACCTGCCCTACCTGATGTCGAACGATCGCGTCGCCGAACACGTTCTGTCGGGCGATTTCACCCGCACCATGCGGGACATGGCGCTTGAGGATTCGGGCGACACGATCCGCATCATGACCATCGGTAACACCGGCGGCTGGCGCAACTTCGCGAACACGCAGCGCCGCGTGACCAGCCCCGACGATCTCGAAGGCCTCAAGATCCGCACAGTGGTCGCCGACCTGCCGCAGGAAGTCGTCAAGGCGATGGGCGCATCCCCGACACCGATCAGCTGGCCCGAGCTGTTTACCTCGTTCCAGACCGGCGTCGTTGACGGGTCCAAGAACGGCATCACCGATATCATGGGCATGAAGTTCCCGGATGCCGGCCTGGAATATGTCACGCTCGACGGTCACGCGTACATGGGCGCCATCTGGGTGATGAACAACCAGAAGTTCATGGAGATGCCCGAGGACCTCCGCCGCGTCGTGGTGGACGGCTTTGCCGCGCTTCAGCAAGCGACCTTCGCCTCGCCCAAGCGCAAGTCGATCCAGGCGTACCAGGAATTCGTCGAAGGCGGCGGTGATCTCTATGTCCCAAGCCCTGACGAAAAAGAAGCCTTCCGCGAGGCGGCACAGCCGGTCTTCGAATGGTTCCAGGAAAACGTCGAAGGCGGTCCGGAAATCTACGACGCTCTGACAACGGCGGTCGAAGAGGCCGAGGCAGAGCTGTCAGACGCCTATGCGGCTGATCTCCAGTAAACGTCTCTGACCTGAACTGGACAGCCCCCGTGCGGGTTGCGCGGGGGCTTTTTGCGGCCCCTGCCCTGTGCGGGTCCACGCTGTTCAACCGGACATTCCGCGATGGCCTCGGCACCGGGCTTGAACGACGCAAGCGGCAGGTCCGCGCAACAACCATGTGTCACCACGCTGGAACGCCATGGCAGGCGAACCACCCGCGCAGGTCCCCGCGGGCGGGATGATACGGCGTTACTGTTTCTTGCGCCGCTGAACGTTGCCACCGCGCTGGCCCGGGCGGCCGGCGGTTGATCGGCCAGACGATTTGGTGGCTGCATCCGCTGCCGCCTCGACCGCCGACTGCCGCGCCAAGGGATCGTCTGCAACCGCCAGATCAACCGCTTCGAGCCGTTTGACCTCGTCCCGAAGGCGGGCGGCCTCCTCGAATTCAAGGTTTTCCGCCGCCTTGCGCATATCCGTGCGCAAGCCGTCAAGAACCGCTTGCAGATTGGCCCCGGCCAGCGGTTTGTCCACCTTGGCCGTCACACGGTTCATATCGACATCACCCTTGTAGAGCCCTTGCAGAATGTCATCGACATTCTTCTTGATCGTCTCCGGCGTGATGCCGTGCTCCTCGTTATAGGCAATCTGCTTGGCCCGGCGCCGGTCGGTTTCGGACAGGGCACGTTCCATGCTGCCGGTGATCCGGTCCGCATACATGATGACGCGGCCCTCTGAGTTGCGCGCAGCACGGCCAATGGTCTGGATGAGCGAGGTTTCGGACCTCAGGAACCCTTCCTTGTCGGCATCGAGAATGGCCACAAGCCCGCATTCCGGGATGTCCAGCCCCTCGCGCAGAAGGTTGATGCCGATCAGCACGTCAAAGGCACCCAGCCGCAGGTCGCGCAGGATCTCGATCCGTTCGATCGTGTCGATGTCGCTGTGCATGTAGCGCACGCGGATGCCCTGTTCGTGCATGTATTCGGTCAGGTCCTCGGCCATCCGCTTGGTCAGCGTCGTGCACAGGGTGCGATAGCCGTCGGCGGCCACCTTGCGCACCTCGTCCAGCAAATCATCGACCTGCGTCTCGACCGGCCGGATCTCGACAATCGGGTCCAGAAGGCCGGTGGGGCGGATAACCTGTTCGGTGAACACACCGCCGGTCTGTTCGATCTCCCACTTGGCGGGCGTCGCCGACACGAACACCGATTGCGGGCGCATCGCGTCCCATTCCTCGAACTTGAGGGGGCGGTTGTCCATGCAGGACGGCAGGCGGAACCCGTGTTCGGCCAGCGTCATCTTGCGCCGGAAGTCACCCTTGTACATGCCACCGATCTGCGGAACGCTGACGTGGCTCTCGTCGGCAAAGACGATCGCGGTATCGGGGATGAATTCGAACAGCGTGGGGGGCGGCTCGCCCGGCGCGCGCCCCGTGAGGTAACGCGAATAATTCTCGATCCCGTTGCAGACGCCCGTGGCCTCGAGCATTTCGAGGTCGAAATTCGTCCGTTGTTCAAGCCGCTGCGCCTCGAGCAGCTTGCCGTCTGCCACCAACTGGTCAAGCCGCGTGCGCAGCTCTTTCTTGATACCGATCACAGCCTGCTGCATCGTCGGTTTCGGGGTCACATAGTGGCTGTTGGCATAGATGCGAATACGCTCGAAATTGCCGGTCTTTTGACCGGTCAGCGGATCGAATTCGGTGATCGCCTCAAGCTCGTCGCCGAAGAACGACAGTTTCCAGGCCCGGTCTTCCAGGTGGGCGGGGAAAATCTCGAGGCTGTCGCCGCGCACGCGGAACGATCCGCGCTGGAACGCCTGATCGTTGCGGCGGTATTGCTGCGCCACGAGATCGGCCATGACCTTGCGCTGGTCATAGCTGTTGCCGACATGCAGATCCTGGGTCATCGCGCCATAGGTTTCCACCGACCCGATGCCATAGATGCACGACACCGACGCAACAATGATCACGTCATCGCGTTCCAGAAGCGCCCGTGTCGCCGAGTGGCGCATCCGGTCGATCTGTTCGTTGATCTGGCTTTCCTTCTCGATATAGGTGTCGCTGCGCGGGACGTATGCTTCCGGCTGGTAATAATCGTAATAGCTGACGAAATATTCGACCGCGTTGTCAGGGAAGAACCCCTTGAATTCGCCATAAAGCTGCGCCGCGAGCGTCTTGTTCGGCGCCAGGATAATCGCCGGGCGCTGCGTTTCCTCGATCACCTTGCCCATGGTAAACGTCTTGCCGGTGCCGGTGGCCCCCAGCAGGACCTGATCGCGCTCGCCATCGACCACGCCCGCAGACAGCTCGGTGATCGCGGTCGGCTGGTCGCCGGCCGGCTCGAACTCGGTGTTCATCCGGAACCGGATTCCCCCCTCCAGCTTCTCGCGGGCGCGGACATCGGGGGCGGGGGCGTGAAGGGTCTGACTATCTGACATGGCTCACCGGATGGATCCAACGGGGTTGATCGAGAAACTGCGATGCTCTGGATGAAAGTCAAAAATGGGGGGCGCCACCGGGAATTGCAACCTGAGTCGCACAGGGCGTGCCAGGACAGTTCAAAGCCCGATGTGATTGGCTTTTTGCCAGTTTCCCATCGCCCGGGTGCGACAGTCTGAAAGACCCGAATTTTCTTTAACAGCTATAGGCACTCTCTACCTATGGTTAGCAAGCAGTTGAGGACATTCATTTCCGGGTCGCACACACCCTCCCTCGCTCCCCGCGGCTCTTTGGTGAAGACCAAACTGCTTGCGCCCTCGCCTTCCGGCTCGGCACATCGTTTTGTCCTGCGATGGCTTGCGTGCGGGGTGGTTTTTGACCATATCTGGGAAAAGATCGAAGAGGGGAAATCATGCGCGCCCGTATCTATCAGCCGTCCCGAACCGCAATGTCATCAGGATCCGCCAAGACGCGGCACTGGGTTCTGGAGTTTGCTCCGGACAGCCCGCGGGAAATCGATCCGCTCATGGGGTGGACCTCGTCCTCGGACACGCAGAGCCAGGTACAGCTCAAGTTCGAAACGCTGGAAGCAGCCAAGGCCTATGCCAAGGAGCATGGGATCGAGGTGATCCAATTCACCCCGAACAAGCGCAAGCCCAACATCCGGGCGCGCGGCTACGCGGAAAATTTCGCGGTCGATCGCAAAGGTGCCTGGACGCATTGACGCGGGCCTTCCGCATCGTTCCGGTTGTCGCACCCACCCGGGACGTCGCCGACCTCCTGTCCCGGCATGCCGACCTGATGCGCGCCGAAACCCCGGCCGAAAGTTGCCACGCGATGGACGCGGAGGCGCTTTTCGCCTCCGGCGCATCCATATTCGCGGCGCGGATGGACACCACGATTCTGGGCATCGCCGCGGTGAAACGGCTCGACGCCGCGCATGGAGAAATCAAGTCGATGCACACCCGGTCCGACGCACGCGGCCTCGGCGTGGGTGCCGCCCTGCTTCAGCGCGTGGTGACCGAAGCACGGGCGCTCGGACTGCAACGACTGAGCCTCGAAACCGGATCAAGTGACATGTTCGGCCCCGCGCGCCGCTTGTACGAACGCCACGGATTTTCCTGTTGCGGCCCGTTCGCGGATTACACCCACGACCCGCTCAGCGTGTTCATGACACGAAGGCTGTGACGCGGGCGCGGGACCGGAAGCCACCGGTCAAAGGCTCGTAAAGACACCGCAGGCGATCCGCTCACCGGCGTCTCCGGCGGGTTGGCTGATATAATCGTCAGCCCCGGCATGCATGATGAAAGCCGCACCATCCTCGTCCAGGATCATCTCCTCGATCCACAGATGCGGGTTGAAGAAGTCGGCCATCAAGGTGCCGGTGTCGCCGACGGTGACGTTCGGAAGATCGCCGGGATGCGGGCCATCATTGACGCGGATGCCGTGCTGCATGTCACCCGCGATATGTCCGCCGGCCGAGCTGAAATCATCTGCCGAACAATCCCCGGTCTCGTGCAGATGCACCGCATGAGTGCCTGGCGGGACAGGGTCCAGCTCAAGCTCGACCAGCGTGGTGCCCGACGGCTCCAGCGTCAGTGTCACCGTGCCGATGGACACGCCGTCTCGGTTGATGACATCGGCCGCCGCCATGGCACGCGCCGTGTCCTGCGCCGCAAGCGGCAGCGCAGGCAACAGGGCGGTAGCGGCGGCAGCAAACAGGGTAAGTCGCATGAGCCTGTCCTTTCTTGCGATTGACTGTCACCCCAACGCAGCCATCCCGACCCCCGTTCCAATCACCCTTTGACGCCCCGTTCCGCCTGTCGTATTGCCACGCCAGCGGTCCCTTAGCTCAACTGGATAGAGCAGCTGACTTCTAATCAGCAGGTTGGGGGTTCGAGTCCTCCAGGGATCGCCAATAATATCAATGTAGAACATGCCACCTGAAATAGGTGCGAGATGCACTACTGGCCGGTCTGGCGAAGCTGCGTTGTGGCATGGCAACCAACTGCGGAAGTCAGCTTTGGGACGTCAAAGCCGATCGGATCGCATCGGTCAGCCGCAAGTAGGGATGGGGCTGCGTCATTGCGATTTTGCGCGCAGCACATGGCGTGCTCTGCGATTTTCCCTTTGGTTACACAGATTGAACGCGTTCAATTTTTGGATGAAGATCTAAAAACAAGACAGATATGGCCAAACTGGCCAAGGGCGGAACCGTATGAATGGTGGATCGCCCACGGGCGCCCCGACGGAGGCTGTGCTGGTTGCCGGGCCGCTCGCTCCGTCGTGATGTTCATATGATGTGCCGTTTGAAACGTTGGGGCGCTATCGTCCGTGTCTTTGTTCGACCGCCAAATGATGGCTGGGTAACCGGAAAAGCACATGACTTTGAATTTTAATCCACCATTTGACTACGGTGGCATGTCACGCCACCCGTTCTGTTGGCAGGGCAACAACATCGTGCCTGCATAGCTCAAGCGATGAACATCTTGTCAGGACAAAAATTAAAATACTTCACTTATCAAAAACATTGTATTTTCCAAAGAATTTTTGGAACTCTGACTGTCCAGCTTTCTGCATGGCGTTCATTGTTTTTGCGTAGTGAGTCAATGAGAGGCGCCTTGCGGAGTGGTCGCCTTCACCATGGGTTGCAGTAAAAGCTCCCTTATTTGGTCGGATATATCCTGACATAAGCAAGCCACACAATTCGCGGCCAAAAACACTGACTATAAACTCATCTCCTGTATAAATTTTCAGGTCGTTTATCGCCGAAACGGGTTCAAACAGCTTTTTCCTATGAGCGTTCGCGATCAACCAAACATCATTAAGCAGGGCCGTCCAACCATGCTTTTTCAGCCAAGCATATTTGAACTGATCATCGTGAAACATCATTCCATTGTGCTCTTTACCTTGCGAATCCGCACTGGATCCCGGGTTGAAAGCCTGCCCTTTTGGTTCAAACTCTTTGTATTTTTGGTGAGTGAAGCCACCTACTCCATGTTGAGACTTTACCACCCGCCCAAAATATTGCTTGTTTTCACCATGGGTTGCAAAATGCTCATAGTACCTGAACGCTTCTTCTTTGGATGGCGTCAAACCTGGCCCACCTGAATAGTGAGAAAGAGCGCTCTGGTAATCATTATAGAATTCCTCGCGGTAATACTGAAAACTGTCACTCATGGTAAACTCCCTTTTTGATCATGAAGATGGCCTAATTCAAAACTTGCCCAAGCATGAATAACCTCCAGCCAGTCTAACCGACATTTCCCAAGTGACCAGCCGCAAGACCTCTAAATCGACTGACAGGGCCAGTGGGTCAAGCGTATTGTGCCCGTGATGGCCGGGATTGCCGCGCGAGGACGCCGATTTGGGCGGATCAGGCCGTGTACCCGCGTCATCCTGCGGTAACATCGGGTTTTTCAATGCAAAGGACAAACCTGGCCAGCCACTTTCGTTCGGTCTGGGGTGGATCGTGGTCACGCGCATGAGGGTTGCGCTCGCAATCGGCGGATCGCGGGGAGGATGGCCCCACCATCGGGCCGGTGACCACCACCTCGCCAAGTTGAAAAATGATGACGCGGGCGTGGCGGATGATTCGGACCCCGATCTCGATCAGCTTCAGTTCTAGGCTGGCGAACGACCCGTCCGCCATGGCCTCTGGCAGTTCCGGACACATCCCGCGCGCGTCAAGCGCTTCGGCAGACAAGCTGGTTTCTGCGGCGATCAGATGGCGGGCTTGTGGGGAAGACGGCGAGGGCCGGACCGGTTGCACCGGTCCGGCCCGCTTTTGCATCGGCTCAGGCGGCCGGAAGGGCAAAGGCGCGTGCAGCAGCGCCGTCGCGCGCGCCGTAATGCCCCAGCACGCTGGCCGCAAGACGCGCCCCGGTCGCCCCGGCACGGTCAACAGGCTGCCCCTGGGCAAGCCCGGCAAGGAACCCGCTGGCATAGGCATCGCCCGCGCCGGTGCTGTCGACCACCTGCGCGACCGGTGCTGCGGGCACGTGGTGCCGACTGTTGGCGTCGGCCACCCAAGACCCCTTCTCATGCTCGGTGACAGCGGCAACCGCCACTTGGGACATGGCCCAGTCCAGCGCCGCCTCGGCGTCGTCGCAGCCGGCCAGCGCGCCAATCTCGACATGGTTGCCGATCAGGACGTCGACGTAGCGCTCCACCGCATCGCGCATGGCCGCAAGGTTGCGCTCAACGCAGCCCGCATCGGACGGCGTCAATGCCACCTTGGCGCCGGCCGCCTTGGCGGCCTGGGCCAGCGTTTCGATCACCTCTGCGCCATGCGGCGCATCCCAGAGGTACCCCTCGATGAAGAGAATGTCGAAATTCTCCGGCAGGGCCGCGCGCGCCTCGAAGGGCATCAGCGTGGTCGCCGCACCCAGGTAGGTGCTCATCGTCCGTTCGCCGTCCGGCGTGACAAGAACCACGCAGCGCCCGGTCCCGTGGTCGCCATTCTGGGCAATCGCAACGGGCGCGGCCAGGTCAAGCCCCGTCATTTCCCCGCGAAAGGTGTCGCCCAGGTCATCATCGGCAACCTTGCCGATATAGGTGCCCCGCACAGGCGTTTCGGCCATATGCGCAATCGTGTTGGCAACCGAGCCGCCGGACTGGCGCATGCCCGGCCCGACCTCCTGGAACAGGGCATGGGCGGCCTCGGCCTCGACCAGGTGCATGCCGCCCGGCGTCAGCCCGTGGCGGGTGACCACCTCGGGCTGCACGGCGACAACGACATCGACCAGGGCATTGCCCAGGCCAACGACATGGGGTGTCTGTTCACTCATCTCGACCTCCCTCAATACCGGTAGTGTTCTGGTTTGAAGGGGCCTTCCGGGGTGACGCCGATGTAGGACGCCTGATCCGGCGAGAGCTGGGTCAGCTTCACGCCGATCCGGCCCAGATGCAGGCGGGCGACCTTTTCGTCCAGGTGCTTGGGCAGGATGTAGACCTGGTTGTCGTAATTCTCGCCGTTCTTCCACAGCTCGATCTGCGCCAGCACCTGGTTGGTGAAGGACGCGGACATCACGAAGGACGGGTGGCCGGTGGCATTGCCAAGGTTCAGCAGGCGGCCTTCGGACAGCAGGATCAGACGATTGCCGGAGGGCATCTCGATCATGTCCACCTGTTCCTTGATGCTGGTCCACTTGTGGTTCTTGAGCGAAGCCACCTGGATCTCGTTGTCGAAATGGCCGATATTGCCGACAATCGCCATGTCCTTCATCTCGCGCATGTGCTCGATCCGGATCACGTCCTTGTTGCCGGTCGTGGTGATGAAGATATCCGCGCTGTCCAGCTCATCTTCCAGAAGCACCACCTCGAACCCGTCCATCGCCGCTTGCAGCGCACAGATCGGGTCGGCCTCGGTCACTTTCACGCGCGCCCCCGCGCCCGCCAGAGAGGCGGCAGAGCCCTTGCCCACATCGCCATAGCCGCAGACAACGGCCACCTTGCCCGCCATCATCGTGTCGGTGGCGCGGCGGATGCCGTCGACCAGCGATTCCTTGCAGCCGTACTTGTTGTCGAATTTCGACTTGGTGACAGAATCGTTCACGTTGATCGCCGGGAACGGCAGCTGGCCCTGCTTGTGCAGGTCATACAGGCGGTGCACCCCGGTGGTGGTTTCCTCCGACACACCCTTGATCGCATCGCGCGTCCTGGTGAACCAGCCGGGCGTCTCCGCCATCCGCTTGGCGATCTGTTTCTTGATCGCCTCTTCCTCTTCGGATTGCGGCACCGGGATGATCTCTTCGCCCGCCTCGGCCCGCGCGCCCAGCAGGACATACAGCGTCGCATCGCCGCCATCGTCGAGGATCATGTTCGCGCCTTCGGGGAACATGAAGGATTTGTCGAGGTAATCCCAATGCTCTTCCAGCGTCTGGCCCTTGACCGCAAAGACCGGCGTGCCGCCCGCCGCGATCACCGCCGCCGCGTGATCCTGCGTGGAAAAGATGTTGCAGGAGGCCCAGCGCACATCCGCCCCAAGCGCGGTCAGTGTCTCGATCAGGCAGGCCGTCTGGATCGTCATGTGCAACGAGCCAACGATCCGCGCCCCCTTCAAGGGCTTGCTCTCACCGAATTCCTCGCGCAGCGCCATCAGCCCCGGCATCTCGGTCTCGGCAATATCCAGCTCCTTGCGGCCAAACTCGGCCAGCGCGATGTCTTTGACGATATAGTCCTGGGCCATGTGCGGCGCTCCAATTGTCAGGCGGATTTGATCGGCGAGGTAGCATGCGCCTTGTGTCACGGCAATGCGGCCGTATTTACAAGCGTCAATCAGGCGACTACCCAGACCGGAAAAGAGGCAAGACATGGCGAAATCCCCACGCGCGTGGCAGCGGATGCTGTCGGGACGCAGGCTCGATCTGCTGGATCCGACCCCGGTCGATATCGAGATCGAGGATATCGTCCATGGGCTGGCCTTTGTCGCGCGTTGGAACGGCCAGACCTTCGGGGATTATCCCTATTCCGTGGCCGAGCATTCGCTGTTGGTGGAAACTCTGTTTTCGCGCCTGTCTCCCGGAGCGTCGCCAGCAGAGCGATTGACCGCACTTCTGCATGACGCCCCGGAATACGTGATCGGCGACATGATCTCACCGGTGAAAGCGGCGGTAGGTCCCGGCTACGAGGCCTTGGACGACAGGCTCGCGGCGGCGGTTCATATCCGGTTCGGGTTGCCCGCAATCCCGCCCGCCAAACTGAAGAAACAGATCAAGAAGGCGGACCGCATCAGCGCGTGGATGGAAGCAACCCAGATCGCCGGGTTCACGCGACCCGAAGCAGACAGGATTTTTGGCGCCCCCGATCTGGATGTGATCTCGGACTTGCCCATCGTGCTGCGCCCGCCGGTCGAGGTGCGCAACGAATTCACATCGCGCCATGCGGTGCTGCTGGACGCCATGGTGTGATCACGGTTCGGCGCGCAGGCAGTCTGGATGCCAGAGACATGGCGGAACTTCTGGCTGCGATCGTCCGGAAGGGCGGAACGACCGCGTATCAGCGCCTCATGCCCCGCGACACCATTCTGCAATGGATGCAGCGCGATCCTGACCGGTCTGCATGGCACGTCGCCGAAGAAGACAGCGGCCAGATTCTGGGTTTTCAGTTTGTCGAACCCCATCGCGATCTGCCGCCCGAAGCCTGCGATATCGCCAGCTTCGTCCGCCTGGGGCAAACGGGTCTTGGCACCGGGTCGAAGCTGTTCGAGGCGTCACGTCAGGCCGCCAAGGAGCTGGGCTATCGCTGGATCAACGGCACGATCCATGCGGATAACGAGGACGGATTGGCCTATTACCAAAGCCGCGGCTTTGAAGACCATGCGACCCACCCTGACCGGGAACCGGGTGCTGGGCACCGCGGCCACAAGATCAGCAAGCGGTATGATCCGACGCAGGCCGGACCCGATCCTGGCTTACCGCGGCGACCGCTTTGCCAATATCCGCTGCAATGTTCGGCGGTGCATGTTCAGGCGGCGCGCGGTTTCGGACACGTTGCGATCGCAAAGTTCGTAAACGCGCTGGATATGCTCCCACCGCACGCGATCCGCGCTCATCGGGTTTTCCGGTGGCGGAGGCAGGTCCTCGCCCTTCGCGAGCAAGGCGTTGGTGATATCCGTCGCGTCGGCCGGTTTGGACAGGTAATCGTTTGCCCCGATCTTGACCGCCGCCACCGCAGTGGCAATTGCGCCGTAGCCTGTTAGAACGACCACCCTGCTATCCGGACGCTTTTCCCGGATTATCTCGACAACATCGAGGCCATTGCCGTCTTCCAGCCGAAGGTCCACGACAGCATAGGCCGGCGGACGCGCCGTGGCGATGGTAGACCCCGCTGTGACCGATCCGGCTGTTTCCACTTCGAAGCCGCGCTTCTCCATGGCCTTGGCCAATCGACGCAGGAAGGGTTCGTCATCATCCAGAAGGAGGAGGCTCTTGTCTTCGCCAAGATCGTCCGATGTCCGGTCGCTCACTGAGGGTGCCTCCCGTGGGGTTTTGTCCATCTACCAGTATTACTGGTGAATTTTCCGACATCAACGGTCAAATGGCGCATTAACTTGCGGCGTCAAGAAAGCAGGCAGTTCGGTCGGCGACCTCTTCAGGGGACAAATCCCGCCGGAAGAATTCGACAAATCCATCTTCGGGCATGACGAGATACGTGAATGTCGAGTGATCAACGAGGTAATAGTCGTCCTCCGCATCCTGCTGCCGGTAATAGGTGCGGTAGGCCTGGCTCGCGGCCTTGACCTGTTCTTCGCTGCCGGTGAGACCGATCATGTCCTCGTGAAGATTCTCGGCAAATGCGCCAACCACCTCGGGCGTGTCGCGTTCCGGATCGACCGAGATGAAGACCGGCGTCACATCATGGCCCTGACCGGTCAGGATATCGACCGCTTCTGCATTGCGGACCGTGTCGAGCGGACAGACATCAGGGCAGAAAGTGTATCCGAAATACAGCAGTGACGGTTGCGTGATCACATCTGTGTCGGTGACCGTTTCACCCTCTGCATTCACCAGCGTGAACGGACCGCCTATGGTGTCGGAGCCACCCGCCACCTTGGTGTTGCGACACTCTGCGTAAGGGTCGCCGCCCGGGCCGATCTTGGCATAGGCGTACCACCCGGTCCCGCCTACCAGGCACACAAGTGCCACACCCGCTGCAATCGCCGCACGTTTTTCCATCTTGCTCTCGTGCCTCCTGCCTGGAAAGAAGTCCCTTCTCATCGGAACAGCCTTGCCTATGCTCTATAGCACTGGAGTTAAGGATTTTACCCACAGGCACAAGTGGCGAAAGGGCGCAGATGACGCAATCCGATTTCGGACTTCTCAACGAACGGCACCGGGGCAGCTTTATCAGGCTGCGCACAATGATCTGGCTGCGCTGGTGCGCCATCGTGGGACAAATAACGGCCATCATGCTGGCACAGTACCTCTACAACCTCCAGCTTGAGCTTGGTCTTTGTTACCTGGCCATCGGCGTGTCCATCGTCGGCAATCTGATCGCCATTTTTGTCTTTCCGGAAAACAAGCGCCTGAACGAGGCCGAAAACTTCCTGATGGTTCTGTTCGACCTCTTGCAGCTCTGTTTCCTGATCTACCTGACCGGCGGTTTGCACAATCCGTTTACCATTTTGATTCTCGGACCGGTTATCGTGTCGGCCACGATCATGACTTTGCGGTCGACCATCATCATCGGCGCGACCGCACTGGCCCTTGTCACGCTGATGGTGTTCTTTCATTTGCCGCTCCGCACCGAAGAAGGCTTCATCCTGCGCATCGCGGATGTTTTCGTCTTCGGACAATGGGTCGCCATCACGATCGCAGTGATCTTTCTGTCGCTTTACGCGCGGCAAATCACCGACGAGATGAACTCGATGAGCGATGCTGTCGTGGCAACCCAGATGGCGCTGAGCCGGACGCAGATGCTCAATAACCTTGGCGGTGTCGTCGCGGCGGCGGCGCATGAACTGGGTACGCCGCTGGCCACGATAAAGCTGACCAGCGCAGAGCTGATCGAGGATTTGGACGACCGCCCGGATTTGCAGGAAGATGCGCAGCTGATACGGCAACAGGCCGATCGCTGCCGGGACATCCTGCACTCCATGGGCAGAGCCGGCAAAGAGGACCTGCACATTCGTTCAGCCCCCTTGATCGAGGTCATCCGGGAGGCAGCAGAACCGCATCTGAACCGTGGCAAGGATGTGCTGATCGATGGTATCGCCGAGGATGACGAAGGGTTAGATCCACCTTTGGCGATGCGCCGGCCCGAGGTGATTCACGGGTTGCGCAACCTGATTCAGAACGCGGTGGATTTTGCCCGCTCAACGGTCTGGATCGAGGCGCGTTGGACCGAGCGGTCGATCTCGGTTCGGATCATGGACGACGGTCCGGGCTACCCGACCAACATGCTCGGTCGAATCGGGGACCCTTTCGTGCGCAACCGCCGATTGGAGCGGGATCGCAAGGCGCGGCCCGAATACGAGGGCATGGGACTTGGCCTGTTCATCGCGAAAACCCTGCTGGAACGGGCCGGGGCCGAGTTGAGCTTTGCCAACGGAACGAAACCCTTGCGCGGTTCATCCAAGAGGCGCGGCGCGGTCGTCGAAGTGGTGTGGCCCCGCCCCGCAATCGTGCCGCCCGAACGCGCCAAAGGCCAAGGGATCGGAGAAAACCCGTCCTTTCAGGTGTAGATCCCGGTCTTTGCTTAACAGTCCATTAAGGTTCTCGGCCTTCAATGCCACGTGTGTTGATGACAGGTGTCCAAATGGAATCGAGTCCCTCGCTGTCGGTCCTGATCGGGTTTGCATCTGCGGTCACCGTGGCGGTCGCCCTATGGTATGTCGCGCGGCGGTCAGGCCCTGACATCCATGAACCAAAACAGGACGGGGTGTCGCTGGTATTCGACGATGACAGGCTGGTCGATGCAGACGATGCGGTCTGGGCGCTTTTGCCCGACGCCGCCCCATCCCCGTCTTGGAAAGAAGTGCGCACCGCGCTGCGCCCCTATTTCGCCGCTTTGCCAGAGGCGTTGCCGGGAGTGCCATCCAACGGGACCGACAACGGCGTGACCTTTTCGATCCAGCCCACCCCTGCGGGCCACAGGATTGGCTTCAGCTCGTCTGATGATGCACGAATCGATTGGTTCGAGGCAAAAACACAAAGCGTGGCACTCGCGCGGACGCAGCCCGCGCTGATGCATGCTCCCAACCCGATATGGTCCCTTGCTGCCGACGGGCAGTTTGCGTGGGGCAATGATGCCTTCGCAGCTTACGCAACGGCGCATGGCGGTCCAGCCGCCTTTGCCACACATATCACGGGGCTGCTGTCGCAGCCGGATCACCTGCGGTCCAAGCGGGTCGAGCTTGAGGTTGATGGACAATCGCAAAACCGCTGGCTCGAGGTCATCACGCGGGAAATAGATACCGGCACTCTGTTCTTTGCCACCAGCGTCGACGCGGTTGTGCGTGCCGAAGAGGCGCAACGCAATTTCGTACAGACCCTGTCCAAAACTTTTGCCAACCTGACAACGGGCCTGGCGATATTCGATCGTGACCGGCGGCTTGCATTGTTCAACCCGGCCTTGCTCGACCTGGGCGATGTTTCCGTCGATTTCCTGAGCAGCCGTCCCACGCTTTTCGATTTCTTCGACAAGCTGCGCGAAAAGCAGATCATGCCGGAGCCCAAGAATTACGACGATTGGAGAGAACGGATGGCCAAGCTGGTGGCAGCGGCCAGCGACGACCGCTTTCGCGAGACGTGGAACCTTGCCGGTGGCCAAACCCTTGACGTCACGGGTCGCCCATACCCGGACGGCGCGATCGCGTTCCTGTTCAACGACATCACCGCCGAAGTGTCGCTGACCCGTGGGTTCCGGACCGAGTTGGAAACAATGCAATCCGCTCTCGATGTGATGGAGGACGCGGTCGCCGTGTTCAATCAGCGCGGCATCCTGACCCTGTGCAACGATGCATACACGCGGATGTGGCAGGTCGATCCCGATACCAGCATCACCGACGCAACGATCCTTGAGGCAACACAGGACTGGAAATCTGCCTTTCACCCCTCCCCGGTCTGGCCTGAACTTCGGGACTTCGTGACGAGTGACACCGAACGCGCAAGCTGGGACACCGAATTGCGCTCCAGGGACGGGCGCGAAGTGATCTGCCGTATCGACCCGATCTGTTATGGGTCGACGCTGATCCGTTTTTGCCAGCGGGCACGTCCGCCCGATGCCTCCACCGGTGACGACGGGCTTCAGATCGTCTCTGCCTGAAAGGTATTCCAATCTTGCAGTGGCAATCATGGCAGGTAAACATGCCCGCATGTCCCAGACCAGCGCGGCCTTCACATCCACCTCTCCGCAAGAGACCACGCAATTTGCGGCGCGTCTGGGGGCCGATTTGCAGCCCGGCGATTGCCTGTTGCTGGAAGGCGGAATTGGCGCCGGGAAGAGCCACTTCGCCCGCGCGCTGATCCTGTCGCGATTGAGCGTGCCAGAGGATGTTCCGTCGCCCACTTTTACGTTGGTCCAGACCTATGATCTTGCGGAGTGCGAGCTTTGGCATGCGGATCTTTACCGTCTTTCTGACCCGGATCAGGTCGTCGAGCTGGGTCTTCTCGACGCTTTCGAAAGCGCCATCTGCCTCGTCGAATGGCCGGATCGGTTGGAAGATCTCGCGCCAAAGGATGCCCTGAGACTGCATCTGGCCGACCCGGAAAAAACCGACACGCGCGAAATCACTCTGACATGGCAAGCCCCGAGATGGGCGGCCATCGTGCAAGGAGCGCTGTGATGGATTTGGACGGATTCCTGTGCTCTCACGGGTGGGGCGATGCAACGCGCGTCCCATTGGCCGGGGACGCGTCGTCGCGGCGGTACATGCGGCTCTGTTCCGGCGCAGACCGCGCGATCCTCATGATCGACCCCCAGGACGACACCGCCCGTTTTGCCGATCTGGCGACACATCTTGGCAAGGTCGGTCTTTCGGCACCCGACATCCACGGTCGAGAGCCAGGCCTGATGCTGTTGGAAGATTTCGGCGAGGCGCAATTCGCCAGAGTTGTCTCGGAAACGGCCGAGATGGAGACGCCGCTCTACCAAACAGCAACAGATGTCCTCTGCGCGCTTGAACGCCAACCGGTCCCGACCGGCCTGAGCAGTGCAAGTCCTGACGTATTGGGCCAGATGATCGAACCGGCCTTCACCCACTACCTGCCCTTGATCGGCGCCGCAGCGCACCCCGAGACCGAGCAGATCACCTTGCGCCTGACCGAATTGTTGCAACGGCATTTGCCGAAGGAGACCGTGCTTGTGCTTCGGGACTATCACGCCGAAAACCTGATCTGGCTGCCAAACAGGCAGGGCATAAAACGGGTCGGTTTGCTGGATTTTCAGGACGCATTGGCCGGCCCGCCAGTCTACGATCTGGTGTCGCTGCTTCAGGACGCGCGCCGGGATGTGACGGACGCCTGCCAAAAGGCCACACTCCACCATTACCTGACCGCGAGCGGCCGGACCCACGCCGAAGTAATGCCGCTGTTCCATCTTCTGGGACTTCAGAGAAACCTGCGCATCCTCGGTGTTTTTGCGCGCCTGGCAAAAGACCGGCGCAAACCGGGGTATCTTTCTTTGATCCCCCGCGTCTGGGGGCATATTCGTGCCAGCCTGGCCCACCCTGTTGCGCGCGATCTCGGGCCCTTGGTGACGGCGGTGTTTCCCGACCCGACACCGGATCGTTTGCGTTTGACAGCAGCGGGGGTTCCATGACGGACGCAGTGATGCTGTTCGCTGCCGGGTTCGGCACGCGCATGGGCCGACTGACCCAGGACATGCCGAAACCGTTGGTTCCTGTGGCCGGCAAGCCGCTGATCGACCACGCGATGATGATGGTCCGGGATGCCGGGATGCACCACATCGTGGTAAACGCGCACTACAAGGCGGAGCAGGTCGTGGACCACTTCGCAGGCTCCGATGTTCAGGTCATTGTAGAAAATCCGACGATCCTCGACACAGGCGGCGGATTGAAGGCTGCGCTACCCCTGCTGAAGGCCGACGTTGTCTTCACAATGAACACCGACGCGGTCTGGGACGGGCCGAACCCGCTGGCGGTTCTGCACGACGCATGGCGCGCGGATATGCAGGCGCTGCTTTTGTGTGTGCCCCTGCCCCGCGCCATCGGCCGTATCGGGGAGGGGGATTTCGACCTCGGCGATGGACGGGCCCGCTGGGGAAGCGACGCGGTATATACCGGGGTGCAGATGATCCGGACCGATCTTGTCTCAGACACGGCGGAGGATGTATTTTCCTTACGCATGATCTGGGAAAGCTTGGTGGCCGGGGACCGGTTGAACGCCATCACCTATCCAGGCAAATGGTGCGACGTGGGCCACGCTGACGGAATTTTTCTGGCCGAGCAGATGCTGAGCCACACCGATGTTTGAGCCTACCGACAAACCGCGCCTTTTTGGCCTCCCACCCGGCGCGGATTTCGCGCAGGAATTGGTGCATGGCCTGAGAACACGCATGGCAGGGCAACCACCCGAGGCGATGGCGCGGGTGGAGCTTTTTCTGAACACGCGGCGGATGCAGAGACGGGTCGAGGCGGTATTCACGCAGGCCGAAGCCGGGTTTCTTCCGCGGATAAGGCTTATCACCGATCTGGCCGATCCGGTGGACAGCGCGCATCTACCCCGCCCGGTGCCTGCTTTGCGGCGCCAGCTGGAATTGTCAGAACTTGTGGGCCGTTTGATCGATGCGGATCCGGGCATCGCGCCCCGGTCGGCGATCTATGATCTTGCCCAAAGCCTGACTGCGCTGCTCGATGAAATGCAGGCTGAGGGTGTGACCCCCGCTGATATCTCTGCGCTCGACGTGTCCGACCAGTCGGGGCATTGGGACCGAGCACAGCGATTCTTGCACATCGTCACGCAGTATTTCGACCCGGCGACCAATACGCCCGATGCCGCCGGTGTGAACCGGATGGCGCTGGACCACAAATTGTTCCGGTGGCAGCAGACGCCGCCACAACATCCCGTGATCGTCGCAGGTTCGACCGGATCGCGCGGGTCGGCGTTCCGATTGATGACCGCCGCCGCGCGCCTTCCGCAAGGCGCGGTGATCCTGCCCGGGGTCGACATGGATTTGCCGGAGACCGTCTGGGATGTCCTGCGCGACGATGTGCGCAATACCGAGGCGATGCAGGGGGAAGATCACCCGCAATTCCGATTTGCCCGATTGCTGGACCATCTGCAAACGGGCCGCAGTTCCGTGGCGCGATGGACAGGCACACCGCCGCCCAGCCCCGCGCGCAATGCGCTGGTCTCTCTTGCGCTGCGCCCCGCTCCGGTCACGGATCAGTGGCTGTCCGATGGGCCTCGCCTGCCCGCTTTGGAGGCTGCAACACAGTCTCTGACACTGGTTGAAGCGGCCTCGCCACGTGACGAGGCGCGCGCAATCGCCTTGCGATTGCGGCAAGCCGCAGAGGACGGGACGACCTCTGCCTTGATCACGCCGGACCGGATGCTGACGCGACGTGTGACGGCGCTGCTCGACCGGTGGGGCATCCTGCCGGATGACAGCGCCGGCACACCTGCGCATCTGACGGCCCCGGGGCGGCTCTTGCGGCACATGGCGCAATTGCGCGTCAACGGCCCCACAGCAGAAGCGCTTCTGACAATCCTCAAGCATCCGTTGTGCCATAGCGGGGCAGAGCGGGGGCAGCATCGGCTTTGGACCTCGGAACTGGAGCTGTTCATCCGGCACAAAGGTGTGCCCTATCCAGATCTGGCGCAGCTCTCGGCCTGGAAACACGCGGAGGCCGCAAAGGACTGGCTTGGCTGGATTGACCGATGTTTTCTGCAACCAGCCATCCAGGGACAACGGCCGCTGGGCACCCATGTGGAGGGACATTTGGCGCAAGCCGATGCGGTCTGCGCCGGATCGGCAAGCGACGACGCAGCAGAGCTTTGGGCCAAGAAAGCAGGAGAAACCTGCCGCAAGGTATTCAACGATTTGACAGAGAATGCAGGCTTTGCCGGGTCCATGACACCACGCGATTATGCAGATCTGGTCGATGGCCTTCTCCGCTCCGAAGAGGTGCGTGACCGCGATGCGCCGCACCCCGACATCCTGATCTGGGGCACCATCGAGGCGCGCGTAATGGGGGCGGACCTCGTCATCCTCGGCGGATTGAACGAACACTTATGGCCCGATGCACCGCCTGCCGATCCCTGGCTGAACCGGCGAATGCGGCAACAGGTCGGACTGTTGCTGCCAGAGCGGCGGATCGGGCTTTCGGCGCATGATTTTCAACAGGCGATTGGGGCACAGGAGGTCTGGCTCACCCGGGCCGAACGCTCAGAGGACGCCGAAACCGTCCCCTCGCGGTGGCTCAACCGGTTGACCAACCTGCTGCGCGGGCTTGAGCAGACCAACGGGCCGGAGGTCCTTGCGGCAATGCGACAGCGGGGGCGGGACTGGCTCGCGCTTGGACGTGCGTTGGAAACGCCTTTGCCCGCGCCGCGCGCCGCACGACCGTCGCCGGTGCCACCGGTGATCGCGCGGCCCGATACTCTGTCGGTGACAAATATCGAAAAACTGATCCGCGATCCTTATGCCATCTACGCGTCCAGGATCCTGCGCCTGCGGCCCCTGAACCCGATCCAGCACGCGCCCGATGCGCTGCACCGTGGCACGATGATCCATAAAGTGTTCGAGACATTCGTGCGCGACACGGCGCGGGACGTGGAGGCTGTTCAAGTGTCAGGTTTGATGGAAACGGCGCGGAACGTGCTCGAGGCGCATGTCCCCTGGCCCGCCGACCGCATCCAGTGGCGCATACGGATCGAAAAGGTGGCGCAGTGGTTCGTCGAGGCCGAGCGCGGCCGGCGGCGCGGCGCGCGTCCCGTTCTGTTGGAACGCACGGGCCGCGTCGACATGACCGACCCGCCCTTCCGTGTGACCGCCAAGGCTGACCGGATCGACATGGACGAATTCGGGCGTGCGTTGGTCTATGACTACAAGACCGGCACGGCCCCAAGCCGGGCCCGGCAGCTTCATTTCGATATACAGCTTTTGGTCACTGCGGCCATCATCTGCGAGGGTGGCTTTGCCGATATCGCGCCACGCGGCGTGGCCGGGGCGCGGTATATCGCACTGGGACCCAACCCGAAGGAAGAACCTGCACCGCTGGACGACGTTCCGCCCGAGCGGGTTTGGGAGATGCTGAAAACGCTGCTTTGCGCCTATTCAGAGCCTGATATGGGCTACACTGCGCGCAACAAGATGCACAAGGATGTGTTCGGGTCTGATTACGATCAGCTGTCCCGCTACGGCGAATGGGATGCCTCTGATGCACCGACCAAGGTGTTCCTGACATGAGTCGCGACGAAGCCAGCGAAGCGCAGGTACGCGCCGCCGATCCCGATGCCTCGACATGGCTGGGGGCCAATGCCGGGTCCGGCAAGACCCGCGTTCTGACAGACCGGGTGGCGCGGTTGTTGCTGGGCGAGGCGCGGCCCGAGCATATCCTTTGTCTTACCTTTACCAATGCTGCTGCGAGCGAGATGCAGAACCGTCTGTTCAAGCGGCTTGGCGAGTGGGCCATGCTGGATGACGCGCCGCTGCGGGCGCAGTTGACCGAGCTTGGAGAGCACACAGATCGCCTCACGGATGACTTTCTTGCCCGCGCACGGACCTTGTTTGCCCGCGCGATCGAAACACCCGGCGGACTGCGGATCCAGACGATCCACGCCTTCTGCGCATCGATCTTGCGCCGTTTTCCCTTGGAGGCCGGGGTCAGCCCGCAGTTTCAGGAAATCGACGACCGCGCCGCGCAGTTGTTGCGGGACCAGATCCTTGACGACATGGCCAGCGGACAGGACGCCGACCTCATCGCCGACATTTCGCGCGTGGCATCGAACAACCCGCTCCGGGAATTGACGGATCGGATCGTCGGCCATCGCGACGGGTTCGACCCGCCGCTGGCGCGCGCCGCGCTGGTTCAGCGGTACGGGCTTGCGCCCGACGAGACCCCGGACATGATGCTGGCGAAAGTCCTTCCCGGCGATGAAACCGCGTTTTTGACCGGAATAGTGCCTGATTTGCGAACCGGTGTCGGGATCGACAATGCTTTTGTCGATGCCATCGGTGTTGCCCAGACTGGCGGGATGAACGCGCTTCTGGCGCTGGAAGACGTGGTCTTCACCCAGAAGGGCGAACCACGCAAGCAACGCCCGCCGTCTGCCAAACTGCGCAAAGGGGCGCTGGCGGCCAGTGTCAATCGGCTCGAAGACCTATACCAACGGGTCGAGGCCGCGCGCGAGACACGCCTTGCACTCGATGCGGTGGCACGGGACGAGGTGCTTCACCGCTTTGCGGCTGCGTTCCTGAAGCGCTACGAGGCGACGAAACAGGTGCGCGGTTGGCTCGATTTCGATGACCTGATCGCTTTTACCCGCGCCTTGCTGACAGACCGGCAACAGGCGGACTGGGTCCTTTACCGGCTGGATGGCGGGATCGATCATATCCTCGTGGACGAGGCACAGGACACCAGCCCGGCGCAATGGGATGTCATCAACAAGCTTGCACAGGAATTCACCTCCGGCGCCGGAGCGCGGTCCGACGTGCAACGGTCGATCTTTGTCGTGGGAGACAAGAAACAGTCAATCTATTCCTTTCAGGGGGCCGATCCGCGCGAATTCGACACGATGCGCGCCGCCTTCGGCGAGCAAATGCGCCAGACGGATGCCCCGCTTCGGGATGGACAACTGAGCTATTCCTTCCGTTCCTCCGTCCCGATCCTGCGGCTGGTGGACGAAGTGTTCAAAGGCCGCGACAAGGCCGGGTTTCTGCCGAATCAGACCCACATATCGTTCCATGACCAGCTGCCCGGCCGGGTCGATTTATGGCCATTGATCGAACCGGCTGCTGAGGAAGACAGCGAATTGCCATGGGACACGCCGGTGGACCGGGTCAGCCCGACGCATCACAATGTCACCCTCGCCCAGCGCATCGCGCGGTTCATCGACCAGACACTGCGCGACCACACCGCGATCACCGAAACCGGGCCGGATGGCGCTGTCAAACCCCGGCACATTCATGCCGGGGATTTCCTTATTCTCGTCCGCAGTCGCGGCCCGCTGTTCCACGAGATCCTGCGCGCCTGCAAGGCGCAAGGCCTGCCGATTGCAGGGGCGGACAAGCTCAAGGTCATGGACGAGCTTGCGGTCAAGGACCTGCGCGCGCTTTTGGCTTTCCTTGCGACGCCGGAGGACAGCCTGTCTCTGGCCAGTGCGCTCCGCTCCCCGCTTTTCGGGCTCGATGAACAGGCGGTGTTCGACCTTTCTCACCGCCGGAATTCGCCCCACCTTTGGGAGGCGTTGCGCCAGCGGAGAGACGAATTTCCATCGGTCATGGGCCTTCTCGACGATTTGCGCGGGCAGGTCGACTTCCTGCGCCCTTACGACATGCTGGAGCGTATTCTGATCCGGCACCGGGGACGTCAAAAACTGATCGGACGACTGGGCGAGGAAGCCGAAGACGGTATCGATGCGCTTCTCAACCAGGCGCTGGTCTATGAGCAAACCGATATTCCGAGCCTGACAGGGTTCCTGCATTGGATGGAAACCGACGATATCGAGATCAAGCGCAGCGTGGACAGTGCCGGGTCGCGCATTCGCGTGATGACAATCCACGGGGCCAAGGGGCTGGAGGCACCTATCGTGATCCTGCCGGACACCCACAAGAAGCCGTCCCAATCGGGCAAGGAAAGTTTTGTTACCACCGGCGGAGCGGTGCATTGGCGTGGGTCTGACACGACGCGCGCCGGGTTTCAGCGCGCGGCTGTGGATCAGGCTCGACAGGCCGAGGACGAGGAAAACGACCGACTTCTCTACGTCGCTCTGACACGGGCGGAACATTGGCTCGTCGTCGCGGGAGCCGGCGCTGCGGACAAGGCGGGCGAATGCTGGCATGACCGCGTTTCAGCCGCGTTGGACACTGTTGGCGCTGTGCCGTTCGGTTTTGACTTTGCCGATGACGGCCCGCGACAGGGACAAAGACTGGCGCATATGGCATGGCCCGATCCGATCCCGTCCGATGATCCGCCAGAGGCCGCGCCGAAGGTTGACCTGCCCGCCTTGTTCGAAACCTCCGCACCCGCCCCGGCCCTGCAGGCAGAAACGCTCAGCCCATCGGATCTTGGCGGGGCCAAGGCGCTGCCGGGGGCGGATGGAGACCTGAGCGAGGTTGCCAAGGATCGCGGCACGCACATTCACCTTTTGCTGGAAACACTTGCCGGCCTTGCGCACCAAGATCGCGATACAGCCGCGCGTATGCTCGTGGCGGATCATCCGCTCGCCGAGGAAATGATTGCCGAAGCGCTCGGAGTTCTCGGGACGCCAGACCTTGTCCGGTTCTTCGATGATACTGCGCTGTCCGAGGTGGCGGTCACCGCCTCACTGGAGGCGTTTCCCGAAACGCCGATGCATGGCGTAATCGACCGCCTGATCGTGACGGACAAACGCGTAACGGCCGTTGATTACAAGACCAACCGCACAGTGCCGGACAGCCCCAAACAGACGCCGGAAGGCCTGTTGCGCCAGATGGGGGCATACCGGGCGATGTTGCAGACGATCTACCCGGATCGCGAGATAGAAACAGGCCTACTCTGGACCCGAAACGCGACCTATATGCCTCTGCCGGAAACCATCGTGTCACAAGCTCTCGTGAGGTCGGCGCACCTTGACGCCCCGACCGAGGCTCCATAGCTTCGTGGTCTGACCGAAACACGCGTCCGAACCGCAAGGAGAGCTCACATGTCCACAGTTGCCGTTACCGATGATACCTTCGATGCCGAAGTGAAGAATTCCAGTGTTCCCGTTGTTGTCGATTTCTGGGCCGAATGGTGCGGCCCCTGCAAGCAGATTGGCCCCGCTTTGGAAGAGCTTGCTGCCGAATACGGCGACGCGATCAAGGTTGCCAAAGTCGATGTCGACAGCAATCCCAACACTGCAGCGTCCATGGGTGTACGGGGCATTCCGTCGCTCTTCATCTTCAAGGATGGACAGGTGGTGTCGAACAAAACCGGCGCCGCACCCAAGGCAGCGCTCAAGGGCTGGATCGACGAGAGCATCTGATTTCAATTGAAATTCAGACAAACGCCCGGCCAGAGCGCCGGGCGTTGTGCGTTGTAGGGCTTGTGTGGCACTGCCGTTCGGCCCATATCGTCACAAACGTGAAAGGGGCGACACATGGCTGAAACCGACTTTCCCGGCTGGCATGGCACCACCATCATTGGTGTGCGCAAGGGCGGAACCGTTGTAATTGCCGGCGATGGCCAGGTGAGCCTGGGTCAGACCGTGATCAAGGGTACTGCGCGCAAGGTACGCCGCATTTCCCCCGGTGGGTATGATATCGTCGCGGGGTTCGCCGGGTCCACAGCGGATGCATTTACCTTGCTGGAGCGTCTAGAGACGAAACTCGAAGCCACCCCGGGCCAGTTGCAGCGCGCCAGCGTGGAGTTGGCCAAGGATTGGCGCACCGACAAGTACCTGCAAAAGCTCGAAGCGATGCTGATCGTGTCGGACGGTAAGGATCTCTATGTCATCACGGGCGCCGGCGACGTGCTTGAACCCGAGCATGACGTGACTGCCATCGGATCGGGTGGGAATTACGCACTGGCCGCAGGCCGCGCCCTCATGGACACTGACAAGGACGCGGAACAGATCGCACGCGCGGCGATGGCCATTGCATCCGACATTTGCGTCTACACAAACGGCAACCTGACGGTCGAGACCATTCAGGCCTAAGGCCAGCCTCCTGTTGCCGGAAAGGATACCTCAATGACCGATCTGACCCCCCGAGAAATCGTGTCCGAGCTGGACCGCTTCATCATTGGACAGAAGGATGCCAAACGTGCCGTGGCCGTCGCGCTGCGCAACCGCTGGCGGCGCAAGCAGTTGAGCGATGATCTGCGCGAGGAAGTTTACCCCAAGAACATCCTGATGATCGGCCCCACAGGCGTCGGGAAAACCGAGATCAGCCGCCGTCTGGCCAAGCTGGCACGGGCTCCCTTCATCAAGGTGGAAGCGACGAAATTCACCGAGGTGGGTTATGTCGGCCGCGATGTCGAACAGATTGTCCGTGATCTCGTGGACGCCGCCATTGCGATGACCCGCGATCAGATGCGCGAAGACGTGAGATCCCGCGCGCATGAAGCGGCCGAGGAACGGGTGATCGAGGCAATCGCCGGAGAGGGTGCCCGTGACGGCACGCGGGACATGTTCCGCAAGAAGCTCAAGGATGGGCTTCTGGACGACACGATGATCGAGCTTGACCTCCAGGACACCTCCAGCCCGTTCCCGACGATGGATATCCCCGGCCAGCCCGGCATGGGCGGCGGCGGGGCCGGGATGATGAATCTCGGTGACCTGTTCGGCAAGGCGTTCTCGGGTCGGACCGTGCGCAAGCGGATGACCGTGGCGGAAAGTTATGACATTCTGATCGCCGAGGAGGCGGACAAGCTGCTGGACGATGAGCAGGTCAAGGAGCTCGCGCTTGAGGCGGTCGAGCAAAACGGCATCGTCTTTCTGGACGAGATCGACAAGGTCACCGCGCGGCAGGAAACGCGGGGCGGTGATGTGAGCCGCGAAGGCGTGCAGCGGGACCTGCTGCCGCTGATCGAGGGGACGACGGTCAGCACCAAGCATGGGCCGGTGAAGACGGATCATATCCTGTTCATCGCCTCGGGTGCGTTTCATATCGCCAAGCCGTCGGATCTGCTGCCGGAACTACAGGGGCGCCTGCCCATTCGGGTAAACCTGCGGGCCCTCACCGAAGAGGATTTCGTGCGTATCCTGACCGAGACGGACAATGCGCTGACCCTGCAATATACCGCCCTGATGAAAACCGAGGACGTGACCGTTTCCTTCACCGAGGAGGGGATCGCCGCACTGGCCAAGATCGCGGCAGATGTGAACCAGTCGATCGAGAATATCGGGGCGCGGCGGCTTTATACCGTGATGGAGCGTGTGTTCGAGGAACTGAGCTTTGACGCGCCGGACAAGATGGGGCAGACCGTGACCGTGGATGCCGATTTCGTAGAGACTCATTTGGGCGAGCTGACCCGCTCCACCGACCTGAGCCGCTACGTGCTGTAACGCTGTCCCACGCGTGGGACGGGCACCGGCCTGAACAAAATCAATGGCTTGCAGGGGCAGATTTACCATTTGTTAAACCTTCGCCCCGGCATCGGGCTTTCAATAGGCGCGTGACCCGCTAGAGTGATGATCGGGCCAACCGGCCTTGGCAGCGAGGCGCATATGAAACGATCCCGGATCAACGATATCCTGCGCGAGAGCGACGCGTTCATTCGGTCCTTCGGCTATGCCCTGCCGCCCTTTGCCCACCAGTCGCCAGAGGCGCTCAGCGCCAGCGACCATGCCGAGATCAAGGCACGGCGAATGGGGTGGGACATCACAGATTACGGGGCCGGACGGTTCGACGAGATGGGCCTGGTCCTGTTCACCACCCGAAACGGGCGGACCAGTGACCTGGGCAAGACACGCGGGATGCTCTACGCCGAAAAGATCATGATCTCGCGCGAAAACCAGCTGAGCCCGATGCATCGACATGACGTCAAGGTAGAGGACATCATCAATCGAGGAGGCGGAACGCTGGTGATCGAACTTTACCAGGCGGATGCCGCCGGTGAGATTGATCGCCTACGGGATGTGACCGTGCAGGTGGACGGAACGGCTCGGACCCTGCCCGCAGGCGGACATTTGAAGCTGGCACCCGGCGAATCCGTAACGCTTTATCCGGACAATTGGCACGCCTTCTGGGGCGAAGGGGGCAATGTCCTGATCGGTGAGGTTTCAACCGTCAATGACGATCTGACCGACAATATTTTTGAACACCCGATCGGACGCTTTTCCCGGATCGAGGAAGATACGCCGCCGGTGCACTTGCTGGTATCGGATTATGACCGTTGGCTTTAGCGCCTGGACCCGGTGTCACAACTGCTGACGGTGACGAACGCCGCGGAGCACATGCCTGACCAAGACGCGCCACGCCCCGACGGATCAGGCGGATTTGCCTGACACTCCCGGAGCCTGTGAAAGCCATTGGCACTCTGATGCGGCTTGTCGCGGCATGGGCATCGTGCTTGCCCATCCACGGCGCCACGACTAGGCTTGCCAAACCCCTAACCGGCAGGGCCGCGGGTATGCCAAGGGCCGATGCGGGGACGAGCAGAGAGACGGCACGGAACACAGATGAAAACCTTGTCCTGGACCTGCGTGCGGAACGAAGGTCCATTCCTGCTGGAATGGATTGCCTATCACCGTTTGATCGGAGTGACGGAGTTCATCGTCTTTTCCAACGATTGCGACGATGGCAGCGACCGGTTGCTCGATGCCTTGGCCAAGCAAGGCGTCCTTCGCCATGTCGAACAGACGGTCGAAACCGACAAAGGCGTGCAGTGGCAGGCCGTTCACCGCGTGCACAAGTCCCGTTGGAGCGATGATTTCGACTGGGCGATGTTTACCGATGTAGACGAGTTTCCGGTGATCCATGCAGGTGACGGGCGGCTGGCCGATCTGTTTGCCGGGATTGCCGGGGATACCGATGCGGTCGCGATGCCGTGGCGGCTTTTCGGATCGGGCGGCAAGGTGATGTTCGAGGATCACCCCGTGACGCGGCAGTTCACACGCTCCGCGCCGCGCGATTTGTATCACCCGGTTGCGGGGCGGTTCATCAAGACGATCTTTCGCCCCGGCCGTTTCGGGAAACCGGGAATCCACCGGCCCAAGCGGGACCCAGCATTGCCTTTGCCCCGCTGGGTGGATGGGTCCGGTGCGCCGATGTCCGAGGCGTTTTCCGAACATGACGGACGGATTTCCATACCGACGCTGTCGGGCGGGCGGGACCTGGTAGAAGTGAACCATTATTCGCTGCGCTCCGCGCAAAGCTTTCTTGTGAAAGCATGGCGCGGATTGGCCAATCGGCGCGGCAAGGACATTGACCTGAGCTATTGGGTCGAGCGCAATTTCAACACGGTCAAGAACACCGCGCTGTCGAAATGGGACGCGGCCTTGGACGCGGAGATCGCCGCGCTGCGCAGTCTGCCCGGCGTGGCAGGCCTGCATGAACAGGCATGTGACTGGCATCGTAACAGGGCGCGGGAGCTTGTCAGAACGCCAACGGGGTATCGCCTTTTCTGCAATTGCCTGCATGCGGCGGGCTCTGCCGCCCTGCCGCGCGACCTGGCGCTGCACCTCTATGCCGAGTTCGCGGAAATCGAGACATAGGGCATGGGAGGTCTGAGGGGTCTGGACCCATTCATGGGGGCAGGCTCGGTCAGGCGAGCCACCAGCGTTCGATCAAGCGCCCGCTGTCCATCCCCGAGACATTGCCGATGGTGCCGGAATTGGCCAGCCTGGTCGACTGCGCATCGACAAAGTTGGCGTAGACCGGGATCACCGACCCGCCCTCCCTGGACAGCAGCCTCTGCATTTCCGTGTACATCTCGCGGCGTTTGTCGCTGTCCAGTTCGGCACGCGCGGTCAAGAGCAAGTGCTGGAAGCGGTCGTTGTCCCAGTTGGTGTCGTTCCACGGCGCCGCCGTCTCGTATGCGGTCGAGAACATCCAGTCCTCGGTCGCGCGGCCCGACCAGCAAGACGCGCGCCATGGCTTTTTCAGCCAGACATTGGACGAGTACCCGTCATCCGGCGCCTGTACCAGGTTGATATCGAGACCAGCCGCCTTGGCCGAAGCCTGATAAAGCCGGGCCGCGTCGATGGCGCCGGTGAAAGCGGCGTCGGCTGCGAAAAGCTCGATCGACATGCCTGCCAAGCCCGCCTCCCTGAGAAGCCGGGCGGCACGGTCCGGGTCATAGACGGTCTGCTCAAGATCAGCGGCGTGATACTGGTTCGCCGGGCCGATCGGGTGGTCATTGGCGACAGCCCCGTGGCCGTGCAGGATCGTGTCGACCATGTCCTGACGGTTGATCGCGTGCTTGAGCGCCTGGCGCAGCTTGAGACTGGTGAACGGATCGGCGTTGATCTGCATCGGGAAGGTGAGGTGCTGGTTGCCCGTGACCTCGAAGATATTGATCATCGGGTTCGCGCGCATGCGCGGTTCGAGCTTGAAATCAACCTGGTTCACCGCATCGACCTGACCGGTCATGAGAGCGTTCATGCGGGCCGAGGCATCGTTCATCGCGATCATCTCTACCTGGTCGAACCAGCCGGCCTTGCCGTCCTTGTAGTGGCTGTCCACGCGGCTAAGCCGGATGCGGACACCCGGATCGAAGCTTTCGACCTTGTAGAGGCCGGTGCCGATGCCCTTGGCCATCGCCTCTTGGGTCTGGCCCGCCGGGAACATGCAAAGGTGATAGTCAGACAGCAAGAAGGGGAAATCCGCATTGGCGGCCTTGAGGGTGAATTCCACCTCGCTGTCGCTGATCTTTCTCATCTCGGCGATGTTTTGAACGATCGGTTTGGCCGCAGATCGCGCGCCTTTGGCAATGTGCATGTCGAGCGATGCCAGCACGTCGTCGGCGCCGAACGGCTTGCCGTTGTGGAAGGTCACGTCCCGGCGCAGTTTGAACATCCAGGTAACGGCATCCGAGGACGCGTCCCAGCTTTCGGCCAGTTCACCCACGAGTTCGCCATTCGCGGCCACTTCGGTCAGGCAGTCGAACACCGCACCATGGCCAGCCATGGCCATGAAGGTGTCGGCATGGGTGCGGCTGTCCCAGTTGTCCGAACTGTTTGCCCCGGACACTCCGACGCGCAAGAGACCGCCCCGCCGGGAAGACGCCTGTAAAGACAATCCGGACGCGGCCAGCACCGACGCGGCAGCGCCCGTCGTCAACAATCGTCTGCGCCTGATGCATGGAGCCTTGGTCATGACATCAACATGGGGTCATACAGGCCGACTGGCAACATGAAGTCACGCAAGGACGACATCGGGACCATCCGGTCCGGGGCGCGCGGTTTGGGTGGGGGCACCTTACGAATGGCTTTCGCTGATCTGGTCCATGATCCGAACCAGCTCGGAACTGATGCCGGGCTCGGACAGGGCGTGGCCGGCATTTCGGACCATCCTCAGATCGCAGTCGGGCCAGGCGCGGGCCAGTTCCCAGGCACGCACGGGCGGGCAGATCATATCGTATCGGCCCTGGACGATCGCGCCGGGAATTCCCGACAGGCGATCCATGTTATTGAGAATCCACCCGTCCTCTTCGAGAAATCCGCTATTGATGAAGTAATGGTTTTCCAGACGCGCAAACGCGCGCGCGTAATCGCCAGGCGCTTCACCGCCCGATCCACTGGAGTAAACCGAGGCAAGCGCGTTTTCCCAGGCCGACCACGCCCGGGCAAAGCGGGTCTCCGTGCGCAGGTCGCCACAAAAAAGGCGACGGTGGTAGGCATTGATCATGTCGTCGCGTTCGTCCTCGGGCACCATGTCGACAAAACGCGCCCAGGTTTCCGGCCAGAATTGTCCGGCCCCGCCGCCATAGAACCAATCCAGTTCTGCCTTTGTCATGGTGAACACGCCGCGCAGAACAAGCTGCCGCACGCGGTCCGGATGCGTGATCGCGTAGATCAGGGCAAGCGTCGCCCCCCAGCTGCCGCCGAAGACGATGAACTTGTCGATGCCAAGCGTTTCGCGGATCGCTTCGATATCGGCGACCAGGTCCCAGGTGGTGTTGTTGACCACGCTTGCATGCGGGCGGGACCGGCCGCAGCCGCGCTGGTCGAACAGGATCACGCGGAACACGCGCGGATCGAAGTACCGCCGCATCGACGGGCTGCACCCGCCTCCGGGGCCGCCATGCAGAACGATCACGGGTATCCCGTTTTCCGCCCCGCATTGTTCGACATAGACGGAATGGCCGTCCCCGACGGCCAGCATGCGCTGATCGAAGGGGTCGATGGGCGGATAAAGATACTGCACTGCGCGCTTTTGGCTCGGGAATTTATCCATACTTCACCTATATTGCCTTCACACACCAAAAGACCATGGGGAATTATCCTGTGACCGAAGCCACAACCGTCGATCCTGCCGAAATTGCCAAGTTCGAAGCAATGTCCGCCGAATGGTGGGATCCGAATGGCACGTTCAAACCGCTGCATATGATGAACCCGGTTCGGCTGGATTACATCACCACGCAGATCGCGGCAGAGTTTGACCGCGACCTCGAAGCTCCGCACCCGTTTGACGGTCTGCGCGTGCTGGATATCGGCTGTGGCGGTGGATTGCTGTGTGAACCGCTTGCACGGTTGGGGGCAGATGTTGTCGGGATAGACGCCGGCGGCGCCGCGATCCCGGTCGCGCGGACTCACGCGGAACAATCGGGACTCCAGATCGACTATCGCCACACCAGTGCCGAAAGCCTTGCGCAGGCGGGCGAGGTTTTCGACGTGGTGCTGACGCTGGAAGTGATCGAACACGTGGGCGATCCGCTTGCCCTTGTGGAGGCGGGTGCACGATGCCTGGCGCCCGGCGGGTTACACCTGTGTTCCACGCTCAACCGCACCACCAAGAGCTTTGCCGCCGCAATTGTCGGGGCAGAGTTTGTCATGCGATGGTTGCCGACAGGCACGCATGACTGGTCCAAGTTCCTCACCCCGGACGAGCTTTATGAGCTGATCGGCAAAGCGGGGCTGACGCCGGTCGATCGCAAGGGGTTCCGGTACAACCCGCTGTCGGGACAATGGCGGCTGTCGGATCGGGACCTGAGCGTGAATTATATCACGGCTGCCGTGAAACCCGGCTGACGCTCTGTCCGGGAAGGACCCCGAGAGCGTGTCTTTTTCATTTGAAGGCACGCGCCACTGGCCCTGGGTCACTGGCTGCGTGTGCCCGGACCTTCCAGCTTGACCCGCAATTCGCGCAGGACCGGGATCGCGGCACGCACCTTGGTGTCGCCCAGCTCCTGGACCATTTCGGTGATCAGCGGTGTGATCGCGGCAAGGGCGGCATCCCGCGCCGCCAGACCGGCAGGGCTGATCGACACCTGTTTGCGGCGGGCATCGTCCCAATCTGGGCGAATATGCACATATCCCGCCGCTTCCAGCTTGCTCAACGTATTGGTCATCGCGCCACGGGTGACGTGGAAGGCCTTGGCCAGTTGGGCCGGGGTTTTTTCGGACCCGCCACGGGCGAGTTGATTGAGTACCGAGAAATGGGAGATTTCCATCCTGTTCGGCAAAACCCGTGTCAGGCGGTTGCGCAGCAATTGGTCGGCCGTCAGCAATTCGCTGAAAAGCGATATGGCAAGCGCGCTGCTGTCGCTCATGCCGGGCCGGTGAACGACATGTCGTGCTGTAGCGACGGAACCTTGTGCCGGGCGGTTGCCACCTTGGTCCTGTCGACATCGACCATATGAATGCCAGACATCTGCCCCGCATCAAGCAGGATTTCGCCCCAGGGCGACACCGCCAGAGAATGCCCGTGGGTGGTGCGGGCGCGGCCACGTGTGGCGCTATGCTGTCCGCCTTGCGCAGCGGCAAGGACATAGGACCCGGTCTCGATGGCGCGGGCGCGCAGCAGAGGGTTCCAATGCATTGGTCCCGTTGCTGGCGAAAAAGCGGCGGGCACGATCATGATCTCGGCCCCGGCCTGTGCCAGAGCACGGTAGAGATAGGGGAAGCGAACGTCGTAGCAGATGCTCATGCCGATCACGCCGAAGGGCGTTTCGCAGGTCACGGCGGTTTGGCCGGGTTTGAACCCGTCCGATTCGCGGTAGGTTTCGGTCTCGGTGACCTGCACGTCGAACATGTGCAGCTTGTCATACCGCGCAGCGATCATGCCGTCAGGACCGATCAGGAAGCCGCGATTCAGGAACCGGGCCTCGGGCGGCTCGGCCTTGAGCGCGAGTGAGCCGATCGACAGCCAGACACCGAGCCGGGCCGCGTCATTGCGCAGCGCATCAAGGGTCGGATCATCTGCTTCCTGGCAAAGAACGTGGCGCTGATGGGTGCGGCTGTTGCTGACGCAATTCGTCACCTCGGGTGTGAGGACAAGCTCGGCCCCGTCGGCGGCGGCCATGCGCAGGAGGTCCGAGATGATCCGCAGGTTGCTGTGCGGATCATCGGACGAAGTGAGCTGAAGCAGCGCCGCCCGCATTTTGGTCAGGCCGCGAGCATCGGATCGAGCTTGCCGGCGCGGTCGAGCGCGAAGAGTTCGTCGCATCCTCCCACATGGGTCTCTCCGATGAAAATCTGCGGCACGGTGCGGCCCCCATTGGCGCGCTTGATCATCTCGGGCTTGCGGTTGGGGTCGGACAGAACGTCGATCTCGTTGAAAGACGCGCCTTTCTGGCTGAGCAGGCGTTTGGCAGAGTGGCAGAATCCGCAGAGCGGCGATGTATAAATTTCGATATTCGGCATTTTGGTTCCCCTTTTTGCTGTTGTCAGGGATTTAAGCACCCTTTGCAACGCGTGCCAGAGGGCCATGGGCAGAAAGCCTGTGGCGTTCTAAACGCGGGCCAGGACCAGAACGGTGACCTCCCCGCTCTGTGCCGCGTGGCACGCGGTGGCGCAGGCCGAAACCGTGGCCCCGGAGGTCATCACGTCATCGACCAGCAGAACCGGCCTGCCGCACAGTTTCTGCACTCGGCGCGGATTGGCCGTGATCGAGTCCGACAGCTCGCAATACCGCGCATCGCGGGATTTACCGTTCAGCGATTCGGTGCGCCGGGTGCGGTTCAGGGCGTCGGGCATGTAATCGAGGCCGAGCCGTCGCGCGACCGCCTGCGCCAGAAGCGCGGATTGGTTGAACCGCCTGCGCAGCAGACGGGTAAGGTGCAAAGGCACGGGAATCACAACGGTGTCATCGGGCAAGGATTGCGGCACCGCCTGCGCCATCCAGTCCGCGGCCGTACCGACGATATCATGCCGGTCCCCATGCTTGAGGGCGAGAACAAGGCGGCGGCCAACGCTTTCATACCTCAGCGCGGCGCGACCCCGGGTCCAGGGACGGGCCATCGACAGACAGGAATCGCAGTGAACCGCCTCGTCCGATTGGCCGGGCAGGGGAATACCGCATAAATCGCAGACCAGCCCCGTGATGAACGGTGTCTGTGTGAAACAGGATGCGCACAGGCCGTTGTCCTGTTCGACCAACCCGCCACAGGCAAGGCAGCGCGGCGGGTAGACCATGCGCAGCGCGGTTTGCAATCCGGTCCGCAGCATCCTATCTGGCACCCATGTCCGAAACTCCTATCCTGACAGACTGCGATGCGCTGGCCCGATACCGGGCGCGGGCGCGCGCCGACGCTGCGCTGTTCCTGCACGAAGAGGCGCGGGCCGACGTGCAGGATCGCCTGTCGTTCGTTAACAAATCCTTTCAATCGCCTGCGATCGTCACACCATTTGCCCATATCTGGCAGGACAGCTTTCCCGGGGCGCGGCTGGTGGCAGATACCGAGGTTCTCGACCTCGAACAGGCTGCGCATGACCTTGTGATCCATGCCATGGCGCTGCACTGGGCAAATGATCCCGTCGGGCAGTTGATCCAGTGTCGGCGGGCGCTTCAACCCGATGGTCTGATGCTGGTTCTGACGCTGGGCGGGCAGACGCTTTGGGAATTGCGCGCGGCAATGGGGCAGGCGGAAATCGCGGTGACGGGCGGGTTGTCGCCCCGCGTCGCGCCGATGGCGGATATCCGCGATCTGGGCGCCTTGTTGCAGCGCGCCGGGTTTGCCCTGCCGGTCGCGGACAGCGCGGTTCTGACCACGAGCTACGAGACGCCGATGCACCTGATGCGCGATCTGCGCGCGATGGGGGAAAGCAACGCGCTGGCCGCGCGCGTCCGAAATTTCACACGGCGGGACGTGCTGGCCAAGGCGATGGCGCTTTATGCCGATACATATTCGGATCAGGCCGGGCGGGTGACTGCCACCTTCGAGATCATGACCCTGACGGGCTGGGCCCCGGATGCGTCGCAACCACAGCCATTGCGCCCCGGATCCGCGTCGCAGCGGCTTGCTGATGCGCTCAACGCGGTGGAAACGCCGGTGAAAGATTGACCTGACCTCTGGAGAGGTTAGTTAGCCCGCTAAACTGTTCAAGGATTCAGGCCCGATGTTGGATGCAACGAAAACAGCACAACGCCCCACCCACGCCCCGGCGGACCACCCCAAGATCCCGGCCGAGAAAGTGGGTGTTCTCCTGGCCAATCTTGGCACGCCGGACAACTATGACTACTGGTCGATGCGGCGGTATCTGAATGAATTCCTGTCGGATCGTCGTGTGATCGACTACAGTCCATGGCTCTGGCAACCGCTCTTGCAGTTGATCATTCTGACCAAGCGGCCGTTCAGCTCGGGTGAGGCCTACAAGTCGATCTGGAACGAAGAGCAGGGCGAAAGCCCCCTCATGACGATCACCAAGGACCAGACCGCCAAGATGAGCAAGGCGATGCAGGACCGCTACGGCGATCAGGTCATGGTGGATTTCTGCATGCGCTACGGAAATCCATCGACGAAATCAAAGGTCCGCAACATGATCGAGGCGGGGTGCCGGAAAATCCTGTTTTTCCCGCTCTATCCGCATTATGCGGGGGCGACATCCGCAACCGCGAATGACCAGTTTTTCCGCGCCTTGATGGACGAAAAGTGGCAACCCACGGTGCGCACCGTCGAGCCCTATTTCCAGCACCCCAAGTATATCGAAGCACTCGCGCAATCCATCGAACGGGCCTATGACAAGCTCGACACGCGGCCCGATATCCTTGTGTGTTCCTACCATGGGGTTCCCAAGCGATACCTCCTGGAAGGCGACCCGTACCACTGCCAGTGCCAGAAAACCACGCGCTTGCTGAAGGAGCGACTGGGGTGGGAGGACACGGAAATCACCACCACGTTCCAGTCGAAATTCGGTCCGGAAGAGTGGCTCAAGCCCTATACGGTGGAAGAGGTGGCACGGCTGGCCGAAGAGGACGGGAAAAAGAACATCGCCGTATGTGCCCCCGCGTTTTCAGCGGATTGCATCGAAACGCTCGAAGAGATCAACGAAGAGATCAAGGAGAGTTTCGAAGAGGCGGGCGGCGAGCATTTCACCTATATCCCGTGTCTCAATGATGACGAGGCCCATATCAAGGCTCTCGCGGCGGTCGTCGAAGAGAACATGACCGGATGGCTTGATTGACGTCTGACCGGATACCCCGGTCCCGGAACAAAAAAAGGCGGTGTTTGCACACCGCCTTTTTCTATTCTGTTCATCCGATGTGGATCAGTCGGAAGCTGCTGCAGCCAGCAGGGCGATCACGACCAGCGGGATGATAAGACCTGCGGACGAGGAGCTTTGCTGTGCTTCTTCAACAACAACAACCGGCTCCATGACCACGTCGTCTTTTGCGTAAGAACCGGCCATTGCTGTCGAAGCAGCACCGGCGAACGCAGCGGCGAGAACGAGTTTCTTCATATTAACCTCCAGATATTCGCAAGTCGGTGCACATAGAAGTGACACGCGACAAGCACCCAAGACTTACCTCGTAAAACTGTCTAACCAGCTTATCATGGCAAATGCAAATCTATCTTCTTGCACAACTTTCCAACCTCGACGTGATGTCGTCAAATTAGCAACACCTGAGTGCCCACTTCTGCCAGCCCGTAAAGTTCCTCGATATGTTCGTTGTACAAACCGATGCAGCCATTGGACGATCGCCGTCCGATCTTGCGCGTGTCATGCGTGCCGTGGATGCGATAATAGGTCCAGCTGAGATGTAGCGCGCGGGTGCCCAAGGGGTTGTCCGGACCGGGAGGCACGTAATCCGGCCACTCGGGGTTCCGTTCTTTCATCGAGGGCGTCGGGCGCCAGTCGGGTTCGGGATCCTTGAACGTCACCTTGGTGCGGCCGCGGCGCGTCAGATCGTCTGTCAACGGGACAGAGGATGGGTACAGCCGGTAATTCCCATTTTCCTGCCAATAGTGCAGGGCGCGCGAATCGATATCGACCAGGATCGCGCCATTGTTTAGGTCGCTGAAATACGGGCGCCAATCCAATGTGCGGAAGCTCGAAATATTGCGGCGCACGTTCGAGGTGATATCGCTCTCGATCTCGACCGTGGACCCGTCATTAACATCCTGCGCAATCGCGGGCGTTGCGATCATCGCAGCCGATCCAGCCAGAAAGCTGCGACGGTTCACGGGAAAGCGCGGTGAATTTGCCATCTCTGTGGCCCCTCGTATTGGAAATATCGTGATTCAACGTGATTAGCATATGGCGTGAATGCCTCAGTCGCAATTCAAAGGAATGTCATTTCGGCAAATCGCGGTTTTGTGTGTTTGATCCCACCCATGTCTGCGGATAAGCCCGTGCAGGATCAGGAGTGGGTGGCTGGAAATGAAGTGTTCGACGTTCTTGTTGGGGATTGCGGGATTTGCCTTGACCGCGTGCGCAACCGCGCCCGCGCCCCCACAGCTTGGCCCCGACGGAAAGCCGCTGCCCAAGGTCTATCGCATCCGCTCGGGTGATACCGCGCGCGTCCAGTTCCGTATGCTCGACGCGATCAACGCGCTGCGGCAAGCGTCCGGCGCACCGGCGCTCGAACTCAATGCCCGGTTGACTGCCGCCGCGGCGACCCATTCCCGTGACATGAGCGTGCAGAACCGCCCTTGGCATTTCGGGTCGGACGGGTCGTCACCGATCGACCGGGTTCAACGCGCCGGCTACACCGGCCGGCTTGTCGGTGAAGCGATCTCGGAAACCTATGAGACCGAGCTTGAGACACTGGGCGCCTGGATGGAAGCCAACAACACGCGCACCGTGATACTCGATCCATCGGCGCGGGACATGGGCTTTGCCTGGTTCCAGGAATCCAATGGCAAGATTTGGTGGAACCTTGTGCTTGGCTCGCCGGACGAAAGCGGGTTCACCCCGATGAACGCGCCATCCTGATCTGCGGTCTGGACCCTACGGGTTGATCGTGATCGGCGTGCCGTTTTTCACCATCGCGTAAATCTCGCGCATCTCCCGGTTGGTCACGGCAATGCACCCCCATGTCCAATCCCGCCCACCCTTGCGGTATTTCCAGGGCCGGCCATGAATGAAAATATCGCCGCCCGGCGATTTGCCCATGGACCGGGCATATTCGATGTCGCGGGGGCGCGGATAGTCGATCCCGATCGACAGGTAGAAGCTGCTGTTCGGGTTGCGACGGTCGATCAGGTAATCCCCTTCGGGGGTTTTGCCGTCCCCTTCGACTTGCTTGTGGCCATTGGGGGCAAAGCCGAGACCGACGTCATAGGTCTTCAGGATCGCGTTATGATGCAGCAGGTGCATCTTGCGATCCGCCTTTTGCACGATCACGCGGGTCACTTCGGGACCATCATAGGTCGGAAACTTGCCACAGGCGGTGAGCCCAAGCGCCAAGGCCAGAAGGCACAGAATTCGTAACATGAAAAAGCTGCTCGTTTGTTTTGCCCCACGCTACACGAATTGTTGCGGAGGCGACAAACAAAAGCGTGATGTCATCGCTCGTTCAGGCGTTTTTCAATCGCCTCGAGCCGGGCCAGCACCTCGTCGCGGTAGGCATCCGTGCGCTCGTTCGATTCCTCGGCATGCGCGTCCTGCATCGAATTCACGATCAGGCCGACCAGAAGGTTCACGACAGCAAAGGTCGTGACCATGATGAACGGCACAAAGAACGCCCACGCCCAGGGGAATACCTCCATCACCGGGCGCACGATGCCCATGGACCAGGATTCCAGCGTCATGATCTGGAACAGGGAATAGCCGGACTTTCCAAGGTCGCCGAACCAAGCGGGAAAGGCATCACCGAACAGCTTGGTCGCCATCACCGACGCGATATAGAAGATCAGCGCCATCAGGAGAAATACGCTGCCCATGCCCGGAAGCGCGGTGACGAATCCTTCCACCACCCGTCTCAGCCGCGGGGCCGTCGAGATCACGCGCAGCACACGCAGGATTCGCAGGGCCCGCAACACCGAGAACCCCTGGCTTGCAGGCACAAGGGCAATGCCGACGATGAAGAAATCGAAAAGGTTCCAGCCGCTGCGGAAAAAGCGCCAGCCATGCGCAAATATCTTGAGCGCGATTTCCACGACGAAGATGAACAGGCACAGGGTATCGAGGGCGAGGATCAGCGGTCCCGCCACCGCCATCGCCTGATCCGATGTTTCAAGGCCCAGAAGAATGGCGTTGAACAGGATCACACCGATGATGAAATTCGTGACCCAGCCTTGTTCAATGAAGTCCGCGACCGTGCTGCGCATTGCGTTGCCTCTTATCCGTCGAGACGCAACAGCGCCACGAGTTCCACATGGGTGGACCATCGAAACTGGTCAACCACTCTTACCCAATCAAGGCTGTATCCCGCGCGGATCAGGGTCGCACAATCCCGCGCAAAGGTCGCCGGGTTGCAGGACACATGGGCAATCCGCGGAATCCGCGCCTGTGCCAACTCTGCCACTTGGGCCCCGGCCCCGGCCCGTGGCGGATCGATCACGGCCGCGTCGAACCGCACCAGGTCCTCGGCCAGGACAGGGTTGCGAAACAGGTCGCGCGGCTCGTGGGTGATACGCTTGAGACCGGCTGTGTTGCGCCAGGCCTGGTCCAGCGCATTGGTCATGTCGCGGTCGCCTTCGACGGCATGCACCATGGCATTTTGCGCCAGTGGCAGCGCAAAGGTGCCGCAGCCCGAAAACAGGTCCACGATGCGTTTTGCCCCTGTCAGAGCCTGAACAACCGCGGTGATCAGCGCGGTTTCGCCGTGTTGGGTGGCTTGCAGGAACGCACCGGGCGGCACTGTGACATCCGCCGGGCCAATCCGCAGTACCGGCGCGCGGCGTTGCAGGGCAATCTCGCCCTCCCACGAGATGCGGGCCAGATCGTATTCCCGCGCCAGACCGGCGAGCGCCTGGTGCAGATCTATATCCATCGGTTTGCCACCGGAGACCGCGACGTCCAGCCCGGTATCGGTCCGCGTGAGACGCACCGACATTTCGCCTTTGCGCGACGCGCCCAACATGCCCAGCGCCTCGACCATCGGGAGGGCGGCTGTCAAATCGGGATGCACCAATTGGCAATTCGTCACCGCGATGATCGTATCCGACGCTTTCATGTGAAACCCGGCCAGCGCGCCTTTCTTGGTGCGGCGCACCGAAAAGGTGGCGCGGCGGCGCGACTGCGGCGGCGAGGTGATCGGGGCCGGCAGATCAATCGCGATGCCATGCGCGGCGAGCGCCTGTCGCACCACGTCTCGCTTCCAGTCGGACACGAACGCATCCGCCGCGTGCTGCAATTGGCACCCGCCACAGGATTTGGCATGTTGGCAGGGCGGTTTGACCCGGTGCCCGGACGGCGTATCGATCTTGGGGTCGCGCAGGTGATCGCCAACTAGGGTTCCGCTCACCACTTCACCGGGAAGCGCGGCAGGCACATAGACCGGGCCGTCGGCGATGCCGTCACCAAGATGGCCCAGGCGCTTGATCGTTACTGTTGTCATGATGCGGCTTGTGCCTCAGCGCGGGGCGGGGGTCGAGATCTATTCTGCCGCCTTCGCGCCGATGAAGCCACCCGATTGCCTGTCCCAATAGCGCGCATAAAGACCGTTCCTGGACAACAGGTCGTCATGTGTCCCCATCTCGGCGATATGGCCGTGATCCATGACAATGATCCGGTCCATGCTGGCGATGGTCGACAGGCGGTGCGCGATGGCAAGAACCGTCTTGCCCTGCATCACCCGCTCCAGTGCCGACTGGATCTGGGCTTCGACCTCGGAATCAAGCGCGCTTGTCGCTTCGTCCAGAACGAGGATCGGCGCATCCTTGAGAATGGCACGGGCGAGCGCGATGCGCTGCCGCTGACCGCCGGACAGCTTGACACCACGTTCACCCAGATGCGCCTCGTATCCCTTGCGCCCGCGATGGTCGGACAAGTCCTGGATGAACTCATGCGCCTCGGCTTTGCGGGCAGCGGCATAGACCTCTTCGGCAGAGGCGTCGGGCCGTCCATAACGGATATTGTCAAGAGCGGAGCGATTGAACATCGCGGTTTCCTGCGTGACCATGCCGATCTGGCGCCGCAGGCTTTCCTGTGTGACGTGCATCACGTTCCGCCCGTCGATGCTGATCGCGCCTTTTTCCGTATCATAGAGCCGCAACAGCAAAGACACGAGGGTCGATTTGCCGGCACCTGACGCGCCGACAATGGCGAGCTTTTCGCCTGGATGAATGTCGAGCGTGACATTCTCGATCCCGCCATCGCGCTGGCCATAGGCAAATGATACGGTTTCGAAACGGATTGCCCCATCGGTCACATCCAGATCGCGCGCCTCTGCCGCATCTTCGATCCGGTCGGGCGGGGCGAGGGTGTTCATGCCGTCCTCGACCTCTCCCAGATGGCTATAGATCACCATCATCGTATAGCTGATCCAGCCGGTCATCTGTGACAGGCGAATCCCCACCGCTCCGACAGCGGCCACGTCACCCGGTGTCACGCCGGTGCCACGCAGGGCGATGGCCATGGCCACCAAGACGACGGGCAGGATACCGGCGATGAACATCAGGCCAAGCCGGAACAGGGTCTGCGCTTCGCCAAAGCGCAGGGCAGTGTGGCGCAGATCTTCCATTGCGCCCAGCGCCTTGCTGTCTTCGTGACGGTCTCCGGCGAACAGCTTGACCGTCTTGATGTTGCTGATCGTGTCCACGACCTGCCCGGTGACCTGCGCCTTCGCCTCGGCCCGCGCGGCAGAACGCGTGCGGATGATCGGCAGCATGACGCGCAGGAACAGGACATAGACCGCGAACCAGAGCGCCAGGGCCAGCACCATCCACAGATTGACCGCCCCCACCAGGACCGCCGTGCCCAGAACCGTGGCCAGTCCAAAGGTCACGGCGTTCACCGTTTCGATCACGATTTCCGTCAGGGATGTCGAGGCCTGCATCTTCTTCTGCGCCAGGCGGCCGGCAAAGTCATTGTCGAAGAATGTCACCGACTGGCCCAGCGTCCAGCGGAACATGCGGGCCATCGTCTGCATGCCGATGTTCGGACCGATCATCACCGATTGCGTCAGCGCCAGACCGCCAAACAAAAGCGGGCGCGCCACCAGCAGAACAAGGACGCAGGCCAAGACCAGCCAGCCATGTTCACCGAGAAAATCGTTCGAAGGTGTGGCGGCAACGGCATCGACAACCGACCCCAGGAGCCGCATCGAGACGACTTCCGTGATGCCCGCCAGAACCGAGATCAGGACACCGAACCAGACGATACGCCACCCGCCGCGCAGGCACCAAGCCATGAACGCCCGAAGCTGGCGTGGCGGCACACCCAGCGCCGGTGATTTCGGATTGATCAGGTTGCCCGCTCGCAGGATCAGGCCATGGTAGAAATTTCGCATCATTCTGCCGCTTTCGTGTCCGGGTCGATGAATCCGCCCGATTGCCGCGCCCAGAACGCCGCATAGAGCCCGCCTTGCGCCAAGAGCGCGTCATGTGCACCTTCTTCGACGATCCGACCCTGGTCCATAACCAGGATACGGTCCATATGGGCAATGGTCGACAGGCGGTGCGCGATGGCGATCACCGTCTTGCCTTCCATCATGCCATAAAGCGTGTCCTGTATCGCCGCCTCGACCTCGGAATCGAGCGCGCTTGTCGCTTCGTCCAGAAGCAGGATCGGCGCATCCTTCAGGATCACGCGGGCAAGGCTCACGCGTTGGCGCTGTCCGCCGGACAGTTTCACACCGCGCTCGCCCACTTGGGCGTCCAATCCCGTGCGACCCCGAGGGTCCTGGAGCGTGTGAACGAATTCATCTGCCTGCGCTTGCCGGATGGCGGCGATCAGTTCGGCTTCGGTGGCATCGGGACGGCCGTACAGGATGTTGTCTCGCACGGAGCGGTGCAAGAGGGAGCTGTCCTGCTGTACCATGCCGATGGCCAGCCGCAGACTATCCTGGGTGACGGTGGTGATATCCTGACCGTCGATCAGGATGCGCCCGCCCTCGGGGTCGTAAAACCGCAGGAGGAGTTTGACCAAGGTGGATTTCCCGGCGCCGGACCGCCCGATCAGACCCACCTTTTCCCCCGGTTCGATAATCAGGCTGATATTATCCAGACCGCCGGTTTCACGCCCGTAATGGTGTGTCAGGGACTGGATTTCGATCCGCCCCCGATCAAGCGTGAGCGGTTGCGCATCCGCATCGTCGACCAGCGTGATCGGTTGCGCGATGGTCTGCATGCCTTCGCGAACGATGCCAAGCTGGCGAAAGAAGGATGTCAGCGCCCACATGATCCACCCGGTCATGGAGTTGAGCCGCAGCGTCAGCGTGGTGGCGGCCGCAACCACCCCGACGCTCGCCTGGCCCTGCATCCAGAGCCAGAACGCCCAGCCGACAACGGCCACGATCAAAAGACCATTCAGCGTGACAAGCACGATGTCCATGATTGTGAAAAGCCGCATTTCCGTCTGGAAGGTGCGGCGCGTGTTTTCGATCGCATCCTTGGCATAGGTCAATTCGCTGGCGCCATGGGCGAACATCTTGACCGAATGGATGTTGGTGTAGCTGTCCACCACGCGGCCCGTCACTTCGGACCGGGCGTCGGACGCGGCCTGGCTTGCCGGACCGATACGTTTGACGGTCCAGCGGACAAGCGCGCCGTAAAGCAGCAGCCAGCCGACCAGCGGGATGGCAAGCCGGGGATCGGCTTGCCCGAGCAGCACCAGCGCACCGACAACATAGGCCAGCGCGTATGTGATCGCATCGAAAACCTGGAACACCGCTTCGCCGGCGGCGGGGGGTGTTTGCATGATCCGGTTTGCAATGCGCCCGGCGAAATCGTTTTCGAACCAGCCAATGGATTGGCGCAACACGTGTTTATGCGCGCGCCACCGGATCAGGGTGCCGAAATTCGGCAGGATCGTATTGTTCAAAAGCAGCACGTCCAACGCCTGCAACAAAGGGCGGATCAACAGGATGAACACCGCCAGGGCGATCAAAGTGCCTCCATGCGCCTGCCATACCTCGGCAGGATCACCCGCGAGAATGTCGACGACCCAGCCCATTGCCCAGATCAGTCCGATCTCGATCGCGGCGATCACCACCGACATCATGGCGGTATAGGCAAAGATGCGACGGAACGGACGGGCATAATCCAGCATGAAGGGCAAAAGCCGCTGCGGCGGCGTGTCCTTTTCCTCGTAGGAAACGTAGGGGTCCACCAGATTTTCGAAGAAACGGAACACCCGACGGACTCCTGAAGCTTGGATTGAGGCCATTGCCGCCGCCATCCGCGGCCGCGCCGTGACAAGAGATAATGCAATCCCCGGTGTTGTCTCTATCGCGGCGAAAGTCTAGCGCGGGTTTTTTTCGCGATAGGATCCCGACTCAGTCGAGAAGCTCGTCCCGCGACAACGCGAAGCCTGACGCGATCCACCGGTCCTCGACCTCCTGCAGCTTTTGGCCAAGCGCCGCGCCCGAATAGGCGGGCATCAAGTCTCCGGGCTTCACGGGGAACCTCTGCGTCGCAGCCTTTTCAGCCGTGACCAGATCTGATGTGTCGAGGGATCTTTCAAGCATCGCCGCGCGAAGCAGAATGACATCCTGTGCGATGCGCCTGCCATGCCGATAGCCCAGTTCCGCCGGGGCCATGACCGTCGATATCAGGCTCTGATACTGCGCAAGTCGCTTTTGATCCTTCTTCGACAGGCGAAGGGCAGTGCCATCAAAAACGCCCAGCGCCGCAAGTCGCACCAACGGATCGGGCGCGCGGTCGACGCTCTGTTCCAGATGCACAAGCGGGCCAAGCGCGCGCGCTTGACTGCCGGGAAGCGTTGCGTGCAACACCCCGACCAGCGCCATTGATGCAATCGCCGGAGACGGGTCCGGGGCTGACAACAGCTTGATCATTTCGGCGCCGACGCGTTCGCGGGACAGGCCCGCCAAACCTTCACGTGTCTCGGCAATCGCGGCAAGAGCATCGGCATCGAACCCGTGATCCGCGTTGCCGTACCACGCGGAAAACCGGAAAAACCGCAGGATTCGCAAGTAATCTTCGGTGATCCGCGCATGCGCGTCCCCGATGAAACGCACGCGCCGCGCCTTGAGGTCAGCAAGCCCGGTCAGCGGGTCGATCACCGTGCCGTCCGCATGGGCATAAAGCGCGTTCATGGTGAAATCGCGCCGCTTTGCATCCTCTGTGATATCGGTTGAAAAGCGCACGATGGCGTGCCGTCCGTCGGTTTCGGTGTCCGCGCGAAACGTCGTGATCTCGTATCCGAGCTTGTCTGCCACGACGGTGATGGTGCCGTGGTCGATGCCGGTCGGGACGGATTTCAGGTTGGCGGCCCTGGCCAAATCCTGAACCTGTTCGGGCGTGGCATCGGTGGCAATATCCACATCGGTCACCGGCACCTGCATCAGCGCGTTGCGCACGCATCCCCCCACGGCCAGGGCGACATGCCCTTGAACCTGGAGTGCCGCGAACACCGCCTGCGTGCTGTCCCGCGTCAGCCAGTCGCCTGTAACCTTCATAGCCTCTCCATCCGCTCGGCCAGCCCGCGCAGGATACGCGCCGTGGCCCCCCAGATGTAATAGGGTCCGAAGGGAACTGTATAGTAATTGCGCAGGGTGCCACGCCAACGGCGGGACTGGACGGAATAGAGACGCGTTTCGGTCACATGGGCCAGCGGCACACGAAACACCTCGGCAACCTCTCCGATCTCGGACACGATGTCGAAGGGGCGGTCGATCCACCCCAAAACGGGTGTGACAAGGAAGCCCGTCACCGTTTCGTGGGTCGGCAGCGTGCCAAGGGGCGCGACGTGATCGCGCGGCAACCCGACCTCTTCTTCCGCCTCGCGCAAGGCCGCGTCGATCACACTCGAATCGCCCTCGTCCTGTTTGCCGCCGGGGAAAGCGATTTGGCCCGGATGATGCTTGAGCCGGGACGACCGCTTGGTCAGCAATACATCGGCACCTTTCGACGTGGGCAGGATCGGCACCAGAACGCCCGCGAGCCGCAGTTTGCGCCCCACCGGCAAGGCAATATCCGCGTTCAGATCGAAATCGGACGACGCGACCGTGTTCTGCTCCAACGCGGCCACAAGCCGGGCACGGTCATTCACCCGACGCATCGTCCGCCTCGAACCCGACTGTGGCCGGGTCCAGATCGTAATGCGCGCCGCAGAATTGACAGTCCGCCGTGACCCGGCCGTCGTCGGTTGTCATCTTCGCGATATCCTTGGCGGAATAGATCGACAGGCTTTGCCGCACGCGGTCTTCGGAACAGGTGCAGCCAAAGCGTACCGGCATGGCGTCGAAAACCCGCGGCTTTTCCTCGTGAAAGAGGCGGAAGAGCAGATCCGTCGCTGGCAGCGAGGGTCCGATCAACTCGATTTCCTCGACCGTGGCGAGAAGGCTGTTGACGCGGTTCCAGTTCTCGCCCTCCTCCGCGTCCAGAAGATCATCGGCCAAAAGCAACCCTTCCTCTCCGGATCCGCCCTCTTCGGAGGCGAAGGGCGACGCTTTGGGCATATGCTGGATCATGATACCGCCCGCACGCCAATGCTGCGCGACACCCGGCTCCAGTGATTGTCCAAAGCTGAGCGCGAACCTGGTCGGCAATTGTTCGGATTGCGCAAAATACGCCTCTGCGCAGCTGGCCAGCGAGTCGCCAGAGAGTGGCGTGATCCCCTGGTAAGGCTGCATCCCTTGACCCTGGTCCATCAGGATCGCGAAATAGCCGTCTCCGATCTGTTCCATCGCCGGGCCATCCGTGACCTTGGCAGGATCAAAGCTCGCATAGGCACGGATCAAGGCGGGATCGCCTTCGGACTCCGGGGCATAGAAATCGGTGGCGATCATGCGCACAGCGCCTTTGGACTGCACCTGGAGCGACAGCTTCCAGCGCAACTTGATCGTCTGGCCGATGAGCGCGGTCAGCAGCGCCATCTCGGCCACCAACGCTTCGACGGCCGGCGGATAATCGTGCTGCTTGAGAATGCCGCTCAGCACACCGTCCAGCCGCGCCACACGACCCCGCGTGTCCGAGTGGTCAAGTTGGAATGGCAGGACGGTATCGTCCCAGGCGAGTTTCGAACCAAGTGTCATGAAATTTCCTTGCTTGCCGTCTTCGGGCATGTTCGTGACTATATAAACGACACAGGCACAGGTCCAAGGGGGGCGAACGGGGTTTGGCATGATGCGCAGGTTTGGCGACCCGCCGGAAAACGGGCGATCCTATATTCAGCGCACGGGCGCATACGCGATTCTGCCCATGGGGGACGGGCTTCTGCTCACGCATCAGGACGCGCCAGAGCCGGAGGTTCAATTGCCCGGCGGAGGACTCGACCCCGGTGAATCACCCGTGCAGGCATTGATCCGGGAGGTGTACGAAGAAACCGGCTGGCGGATCGCACGAGCGCAGCGGCTGGGTGCGTATCGCCGGTTCACCTATATGCCGGAATACGATCTTTGGGCGGAAAAGATATGCCTGATCTACATGGCGTTGCCCGTGATGCAATACAGCGCTCCGTCAGAGCCGGGTCACACCGCGCTCTGGATGACCATTGACGATGCAATGCCAGAGCTTGCCAATTCCGGCGACCGCGCGTTCGTTGCGCGCTTTGCGTCACGCGCCGCTGTATTCCAGAAGCGCGGCTGAAATATCATCGGCAAAGTCATCGGTACCCTGCGCGGCCACCGAAAGCGCATCGTAGAGCGCATCGAGGAAATCCGGCCCGGTCTTGTCCGGCGGGAGCGATTGGACAAGCCGCAACAGGCCGTCTTCCTCGAGCATGGTCTGGTCCGGCATGCGCGCCTCGGTGAAGCCGTCGGAATAGAGCAGCAAACGATCCCCGGGCGCCAACTGGATCGCGTGGTCCTCGAATGTGGCGTCCTTGATGAGGCCGACCGGCAGACCGCCGGTGCCGATAAACGCCGCGTCGCCGTTCCGGCGCAGCAAGAGCGGCGGCGGATGCCCCGCCTGCACGAACCGCGCGATCCCGGTTGACGGGCAGACATGGACATAGGCCAGTGTCAGGTATTCAGTAACCCCTTGTTGGCCCGCCACCCGCGCGTTGAGCCGCGCCGCCACACGGTGCGGCGGCAAGAAAACAAGCTCCTCCCCCTGTCGTGTCAGCGCCAGGTTTTCGCCGGGATACTCCGCACTTAGATAGCCCGCGACATGTGCGGTCATCATGGCGGAGGTGATACCATGCCCGGACACATCAAGACTGAACAGGCCGAAATCGCCGGAGTCTGCGCCAAACATACCGGCAAGATCACCGCCGACATGACCGCAGGAGCGCAGCAGGACGCTCACCCGGTTTTGGCCGAAAGTGGCCTGACGCAGCGGCATGAGCGATTGCTGCAGCACGCGTGCCTGTTGCAGATCCTTGTCGATGGACGCGTGAATCGTCTGAAGCTGGGACAATGTGTCCGCGATCACGCGGTTCTTTGCCTTCAGTTCCCGCTCCATCGACAGGATGCGTGCCCCTGCATTGATACGGGCGCGCAGTTCGTCCCCGTTCACAGGCTTGGTCAGGAAATCATCCGCCCCCGATTCCAGGCCAGAGGCGACGGCGGCTTTGTCGGATTTCGAGGTCAGGAGGATGAAATAGCCATAGCTGTCACGCGGCGCGGCCCGGAAGGCGGTGCAGAAATCAAGCCCGCTCATTCCCGGCATCATCCAATCGGAAATGATGAAGTCCGGCTGAAAGCCATCACACAGGGCCAGACCGCGTTCGGCATCTTCAGCTGCGATCACATCAAACCCCCATCTTTCCAGCATGAGGGTGAGGATCCGACGCTGCACAAGGCTATCATCCACCACGAGAACGCGGCGAAATTCAGTGTCCTGAACATCAGGGAACGCATATTCTGCGTCCTGTACCATAACCAATTTACCAACCAATGCGTCGGCCCCCGCATCCGATCTAGGCCGCAGAAGTTAAGCACAGGTGAATGTTAAAATTCGCCTCATTCGAACTTTGCGTATCGAGGGATGGTCATGCTTTTCTGCTACGCATCCCTGAGGATGGAGGCGTCCATGATAGACTGGAGTCGCGTAGCACAATTGCGGGATGAAATCGGCGCAGAGGATTTTGCCGAGGTGGCGGAGCTGTTCCTGCTGGAGGTTGAGGACACGCTGTTCCGCCTTGATGGCGCGGCTGACAACCCCGAAGAGATGCGCGAATTGATGCATTTTCTGAAGGGATCGGCCCTGAATCTCGGCTTTTCCGACCTTTCCACAGTGTGCAGCCAGGGCGAAGCGAACAGCGCAGGGATTGATGTTGCAACGCTCAAGGATCTGTACGCCCGGTCGCGCCGTTTTTTCGAGGCGGGGTACGCCAAACGATTCGCGGCCTGACGAGTCTCAGATCACGAACTGCGACAGCAGATCGTCATGGGTGATATCCTGATAGGTGAACCCGGATTCTTCCAACTTCGAGAATAACAAACCGAAATTCGCTGCGTCACGCGTTTCGATTCCAATCAGGACGGATCCGTAATTGCGCGCGGATTTCTTCAGGTACTCGAACCGCGAGATATCATCATCCGGTCCAAGCAAGTTCAGGAAATCCTTGAGCGCCCCCGGTCGCTGCGGCAGGCGAAGGATAAAGTATTTCTTCAAACCAAGGTATTTCTGGGCGCGCTCCTTCACCTCGGGCAGGCGTTCGAAATCGAAATTTCCACCCGTGGTCACGCAGACAACGGTACGCCCGCGAATCGACTGGCCCAGATCCTGCAAGGCATCGACAGACAGCGCGCCGGCAGGCTCCAGGACGATCCCTTCCACATTCAGCATCTCCAGGATCGTCGTACACAGCCGATCCTCGCGAATTGTCAGGGTATTGGCCAATCCGACCCCCTTCAACCGCGCGAATGTACGTTGCCCGATCTGCCCGACCGCGGCACCATCGGCAAATGTATCCACATGCGGCAGGCGCACCGGCCGGCCGGCTTCGAGCGCCGCACGCAAACTGGCACCGCCCGCCGGTTCAACGAAGGTGTATTGGCACCCGGTGCCAAGATAGCTGAGCATTCCTGCCGACAAGCCACCGCCCCCCACGGGCAAGACGATATGATCGGGCATTCCGCCCAGTTGTGCGAGGATTTCGACACCCACGCTGCCCTGCCCTTCGATCACATCCTCGTCGTCGAAGGGTGACAGGAAGTGCCCACCCGCTTCGGCGCAAAACGCCTGTGCCGCCGCCAAAGTATCGTCGAAGTAATCCCCGGTCAGGCGGATCTCGATGCTGTCGCCGCCGAACATCGCTGTTTTCTGGATCTTCTGCTGCGGCGTTGTCACCGGCATGAAGATCACGCCGCTCTTGCCGAAATGTCGGCACATATACGCAACGCCCTGCGCATGGTTTCCGGCACTGGCACAAACAAAGAGATTGGCGTCGGGCCGTTTGCGCATGGCATTGAATGCACCGCGCAGTTTGTAGCTGCGCACCGGCGAGAGATCCTCGCGTTTGAGATAGATGTTGGCATCGTAAAGATCGGACAGATGCGCATTGCGCAAAAGAGGCGTCTGCGGAAACACGTCGCGCATCGCCTGGGTCGCATCACGCGCTGATTGAGCAAAGTCGGTCATTGATCCCCCTTCAGGGAAACAGAGGTCAGTTGATGGGCCGCTCTTCGACGTAATGCCCATAAAGCGTCGTCAGAACAGAAATCCCGATGATCGTGGCGAACCAGTTCACGACCAGAGTGTAAACAAGGGTGATGGTCGAATCGGGCGCATCGTTGAATTGCGAGGGAAGCTGGATCACGACACTGCCACCGACCACGATCAAGGCCAGTGTCAGGATCGTGTCGCTTTTTCCGCTGGTCGCATCCCATGCATCCGCCAATGTAAGGTGCTCACCCACCGCTGCGGCCGGCAACATGATCCCGAGCCGGAAAAAGAAATAGGCCCCTGCCCCGATCATGATCAATGTCATCAGCCCGGCCAACCCCGGTAGCCCGATCGCGATGATGCTGATCGGGATCGACAGGACAATGACGCCAAAAATCACCAAGGCTCCGATCAGGATCGACCGCCCCAGATACCCGAGGATCAATGATCCTCGAAACTCTGGAAGCCACCCGCGCGTCACCTCCCCGTTCAATGCGAACCGGTGCCATGCGACGGCGATCCAGACGCTTCCGACAATGGCGATAAAACCGAAGAAAACGGTTGGCAGCATGTCTTCGGGCGCTGTCACCATGACCTGCATGCCTTCCATTTCGGTTGTTTGCGGCGGGTTGAAAAAAACGTAAATCACGTATGAACTCTGAACCAGGTACAGCAATAATGACAGGCGGAACGCCTGTTCGAGATTTTCCATCAACAGGTTGAAGGAATGTCGGAAAATCAGCCAACCCTGCGCCATGCGTATCATCCTGCTCTTGTGAAGCCTGCCAAGCAGCCACTTCTTGCCCCTGTCCGGAAAAACAAGTAATCGCCCCGGCAAACCCGTTAAAGGAAAACCCATGTCTGCGCCCAAAAAAGTTGTGCTGGCCTATTCCGGTGGCCTCGATACCTCGATCATCCTCAAATGGTTGCAAACCGAGTATGGCTGCGACGTGGTCACCTTCACCGCCGATCTGGGCCAGGGAGAAGAGCTTGAACCGGCGCGCGAAAAGGCGGTCATGCTGGGGATCAAGCCCGAGAACATCTATATCGAGGATATCCGCGAAGAATTCGTGCGTGATTTTGTCTTTCCGATGTTCCGCGCGAATGCGCTTTATGAGGGGTTGTACCTGCTCGGCACCTCGATTGCCCGCCCGCTGATTTCCAAGCGCCTGGTCAAGATCGCGGCGGAGACCGGGGCCGACGCGGTCAGTCACGGGGCAACCGGCAAAGGCAACGACCAGGTTCGGTTCGAGCTGGCGGCCTATGCGCTCAACCCGGATATCAAGGTCATTGCGCCATGGCGGGAATGGGATCTTTCCTCGCGCACCAGGCTGCTGGATTTTGCCGAAAAGAACCAGATCCCGATTGCAAAGGACAAGCGCGGCGAAGCGCCGTTTTCGGTCGATGCGAACCTTCTGCACACCTCTTCCGAGGGCAAGGTGCTCGAAGACCCGGCGCAGGAAGCGCCCGATTACGTCTACCAGCGCACCGTGCATCCCGAAGACGCGCCCGACACACCCGAGATGGTCGAGATCACCTTCGAAAAGGGCGATGCCGTTGCGATCAATGGCGAAGCGATGAGCCCTGCCACGATCCTGACCAAGCTGAACGAGCTCGGCGGAAAGCATGGTATCGGGCGGCTCGACCTCGTTGAAAACCGCTTCGTCGGGATGAAGTCGCGTGGCATTTATGAGACACCGGGCGGCACGGTTCTGCTCGAGGCGCATCGCGGGATCGAACAGATCACGCTGGACAGCGGCGCGGGCCACCTGAAGGATTCGATCATGCCGCGCTATGCGGAATTGGTCTATAACGGCTTCTGGTATTCGCCGGAGCGCGAGATGATGCAGGCGCTGATAGACAAGAGCCAGGAGCAGGTTACCGGCACGGTCCGCGTGAAGCTCTACAAGGGATCAGTCAACACGGTCGCCCGCTGGTCCGACCACTCTCTCTACTCCGAGGCGCATGTCACCTTCGAGGAAGATGCCGGCGCCTACGATCAGAAAGACGCGCAGGGATTCATCCAGCTCAACGCGCTGCGCCTGAAACTTCTGGCGGCGCGGAACCGGCGCCTGGCAGACAAGTGAACATGGAACAGCCCGTCGACCTTCGACGGGCCCCATGGCCATGACAACGCCGGGCGCTGCGTTGATATCCCCTCCGGGGCGATATGTGGCCCGTGACCAGCGGCAAACACTCATGCCAACGTAGACGTATTACGCCGCGCTTGATTGCTTCGAGATTGCGATAGGCTCGGAATGTCCGGTCCACGAAATCCGCCAGGGCGCACTCAAACAGGCGATATCGCAAAGGCTGTGGTCAAAGGACCGGAGAAAGGCGCTGGGGGATGCCAACGTGCCATTCCTGGCAAGTTAACCGAAACGGGCGTCCTGCACATCTTTCAGGTCAGGGATCACATCGGCCGTGCCTTGCCGCGTGACCATGATCGCGGCGGCTTGTTGTCCCAGAGAAATCGCCTGCGCCATCGGCAATCCACGATCCAGACCGGCCACGAGGAAACCGGTAAAGGTGTCCCCCGCGCCGGTGGTATCGACCGGATCGACCGGAATGGCGGGAAAGCTCTGATCGGATCCGTCGTCCGTGTTCAACCATCGGCAGCCCTCAGCGCCCAATGTCACGATAATGTCACGCACCGGCAGGTCGGCTAGGTCGGCGCCCGTCGCATCCGACAATTGCTGCGCTTCGACCGCATTCATCACGAGGATATCAAGCAGGGGCATCACGGTTTTCACCGATTCGGCATCAAAGGGTGCGGCCGCGTAAATCACGCGCATGCCTCTGGCCGAGGCCTGCGTGGCGCCAATCACCTGGCACGAGGTTTCGTTCTGGAACAGGAAGAGGTCGGCCTCTGTCGCGTCGGTCAACGCCTGCTGTATATCAGTCTCTGACAAGGCGTGATTTGCTCCGGGATGGATCAGGATCGCGTTTTCGCCTTGGTCGTCGATCATGATGACGGCATGGCCCGTCGGCGCGGAGACCTCGATGATGGCGCGGGTATCGACGCCGTATTCCAGCATCCGTTCAACGGCCCAGCGCCCATCCGGCCCGACCGCGCCGACATGCTTCACCCGCGCTGCCGCCCGGGCGACGGCGACGGACATATTTGCCCCTTTGCCGCCCAGGCCCCGGCTGTGTTCTGTCGCGGCCAATGTTTCCCCCGGTGCAAGAAGATGCGGCACACGGTAGAACAGATCGGCGTTGATAGAGCCAAGGTTATAGACCGCCATGCTCAGCCTCCCTTGCAGGCTGCCAGAACCGCCATGTTCAAGATATCGCTCGCCGTGCTGGAGGTGGAGCAAATCTGGATGGACTTGTCCACACCGGCCAAAATCGGTCCGATGACCGTCGCGCCGGCCATTTCCTGCATCAGCTTGACCGATATTGACGCGGAATGGCGCGCGGGCACGACAAGGACATTCGCGGGACCGGTCAGCCTCTGGAAGGGATAAGACTTCTGCGAAGTGCGATTCAGCGCGACATCGACTGTCATCTCGCCCTCGTACTCGAAAGTCACGCCACGCTTGTCCAACACGCGAGGCGCGATATGCATCTTCTCTGCGCGTTCGGACACCGGGTATCCAAACGTCGAGAACGACACGAACGCCACGCGCGGCTCCAGGCCCAGAAGGCGGGCCACATCGGCGCCCTGTTCCGCAATATTGGCAAGCTCTTCCTCGTTCGGCCATTCGTGCACGAGTGTGTCCGCCATCAGGACGATGCGCCCCTTGACCAAAAGCGCGGTGACACCGGCCGCCCCATGCGACGCGTCGGCATCGAAAACATGGTTGATCAACTCCATCACATGCGCGGATTTCCGCGTGGCCCCGGTGACCAACGCATCGCCATGCCCTTGTTGCAGCATCAGCGCCGCAAACACGTGCCGATCCCGGGCAGCGAGCCGGTGGATATCCTGCCGGTCATGTCCCTTGCGCTGAAGCCGGCCGTAAAGAAACTGCTTGTAGCGCTCCAGATGCTGGGTTTTGGCGGCGTTCACGACGTCGATCTCGCGCACGGCATCGGCCAGACCCGCCTCTTCGAGCTTGGCCTGCACATCGGACTCTCGCCCGACAACCAGCGCCTTTCCAAAGCCATTGCGCTGATACATCACCGCGGCGCGCAACACGCGCGGATCATCGCCTTCGGCAAAGATCATGCGTGCCTGCGCCGACCGCGCCCGCGCGTTTATGCTGCGCAGGATGCTGGCGGTCGGATCCATCCGTGATTTCAGCGAATCTTCATAGGCATCCAGATCAATGATCGGTCGCCGCGCCGCTCCGGTGTCCATTCCCGCCTTGGCCACGGCAGGCGGAATCCTGTGGATCAGACGCGGATCAAAGGGCGTTGGGATGATGTAGTCGCGTCCGAAGCTCAGGCTCTTGCCATAGGCCAGCGCCACCTCGTCAGGCACGTCTTCGCGCGCAAGCTCTGCCAGCGCCTGCGCGCAGGCGATCTTCATCTCGTCGTTGATCGCCCGCGCATTGATGTCGAGCGCGCCACGGAACAGGTAGGGAAAGCCCAGAACGTTGTTCACCTGGTTCGGATAGTCGCTGCGCCCGGTGGCGACGATGGCATCGACCCGCACCTCGTGGGCCTCTTCCGGCGTGATCTCGGGATCGGGGTTCGCCATGGCAAAGATCACCGGGTTGTCGGCCATCGACCGCACCATGTCCTGCGTCACGGCCCCCTTGACGCTGACCCCGAGGAACACGTCGGCCCCGACCATCGCCTCTTGCAGCGTGCGCGAATCCGTCTTGACCGCATGGGCGGATTTCCACTGGTTCATGCCTTCCGTGCGGCCTTGGTAGATCACACCCTTGGTATCGGCCACGACGCAATTGTCGTGCCGTGCCCCCATGCGCTTGAGCAGTTCGATACAGGCAATGCCCGCCGCCCCGGCACCGTTCAGCACGATCTTCACATCCTCGATCTTCTTGCCGGAAAGGTGCAGCGCATTGATCAACCCTGCCGCACAGATCACCGCTGTTCCGTGCTGGTCGTCATGGAAAACGGGGATGTCCATTTCTTCCTTGAGCCGCTGCTCGATGATGAAGCACTCGGGCGCCTTGATGTCTTCCAGGTTGATGCCCCCGAAGGTCGGACCCATCAGGCGCACGGCTTGGCAAAAGGCGTCGGGGTCTTCGGTATCGAGTTCGATGTCGATGGAGTTCACATCCGCAAACCGCTTGAAGAGAACCGATTTGCCCTCCATCACCGGTTTGGACCCAAGCGCGCCAAGATTGCCCAGCCCCAGAACCGCCGTTCCATTCGAGATCACCGCAACAAGGTTGCCCTTGTTCGTATAATCATAGGCAAGCCCCGGGTCCTTTGCGATATCCTCGCACGGGACGGCGACACCGGGGGAATAGGCAAGAGACAGATCCCGTTGCGTTGTCATCGGAACGGTCGCCTGCACCTCCCACTTGCCGGGGGTCGGTTCAAGATGAAAGGCAAGAGCCTCCTCGCGGGTGAACTTTGGATTGGACATGCAGTCAGGGCCTCATTGATCAAATTCGGGTTTTCCGCCCGCCTCGCTCGTCTTAATGTCATGCCAAAGCACCAAGGGGAAGATTGTGAACGCGAATAAATCACCCGTCACACCCATGATGGCGCAATATCTGGAAATAAAATCCCAGTATTCAGACGCTTTATTGTTCTACCGCATGGGTGATTTTTATGAATTGTTCTTTGACGATGCGGTTGCCGCCGCAGAAGCGCTCGACATCGCGCTGACAAAGCGGGGCAAACATGATGGCGATGACATCCCGATGTGCGGCGTGCCGGTCCATAGTGCCGAAGGGTATTTGCTGACGCTGATCCGCAAGGGGTTTCGGGTGGCCGTCTGCGAACAGATGGAAAGTCCCACCGAGGCGAAAAAGCGCGGGCACAAATCCGTGGTCAAGCGTGACGTCGTGCGTCTCGTCACGCCCGGCACCCTGACAGAAGACACGCTTCTCGAAGCCCGGCGCCACAATTTCCTTGCCGCTTTGGCCTGCGTCAGAGACGAATGGGCGCTGGCCTGGACAGATATCTCGACCGGTGCGCTGCATGTCTTGCCCCTGCCCCTGGCCCGCGTCGGTCCGGAATTGGCGCAACTGTCCCCGGCCGAGGTCTTGATGGCCGACGAAATGGATACGGTTGTCTCCGAAGTGTTGAAAGATCTTGGAATCGAAGCGACGTCGCTGGGCAAATCCAGCTTCGATTCGACCAGTGCACAGACTCGGCTGGAACGACACTTCGCTGTCTCGTCGCTGGAAGCCTACGGGCGATTTTCACGGCCGGAATTGTCCGCGTTGGGTGCATTGCTCGATTATCTCGATCTGACGCAAAAGGGGCGCTTGCCGCTCTTGCGTCCGCCGCAGCAGGAAAAGCTGGGCCACGCGATGCTTATCGATGCGGCAACACGGCGAAACCTCGAACTGACACACAGCCTGAACGGAGGCCGGGCCGGATCCTTGTTATCGGTCATCGACCGCACCGCAACAGCCAGCGGTGCGCGGTTGTTGGAACGTCGACTGTCCACCCCTTCGTGTGATCTTGCCACGATCCGCGACCGGCAAGAAGCTATCGATTGGGCAATGTCAAACGTAGCCGCAGCCAAACACGTGCGGGATGCGTTGAAACGGGTCGCCGATCTTGACCGGGCGCTGTCACGGCTTGGGCTGGATCGCGGCGGCCCCAGAGACATGACGGCCATTCGCAATGCTCTGGAGCAGGCAAATGCAATTACGGTTGTGTTAGAGCCACATACACTGCCCCATCTGTTGCAAGCATCGGTTACCGCCTGCACCGGACATGACGCGCTTCTCGATCTTCTCGATGATGCGCTTGTGGCCGACCCCCCGCTTCTGGCGCGGGATGGGGGATTCATTGCGCCGGGCTACGCCGCCGAGCTGGATGAAGCCCGCACGCTGCGTGACGAAGGACGCGGTGTCATCGCAGGCCTTCAGGCCAAATATTCCGAGATGGCGGGGGTGTCGTCGCTTAAGATCAAGCACAACAACGTTTTGGGCTATTTCATTGAAACCACCGCCACCCATGCACAAACGATGATGGCGCCGCCGCTGAACGAAACCTTTATTCACCGGCAAACGACAGCCAACCAGATCCGGTTCACCACGGTCGAACTCTCCGAACTTGAACGGCGCATCATGAGTGCCGGAACCGAAGCGATCGAGATTGAAAAGCGGCTCTATGAGACATTGAAAGCCGCAATTCTGGACCAACAAGCGGCGCTCAATACGCTTGCGACCGGGCTTGCCGAGCTGGATCTTGCAACGGCTCTGGCCGATCTTGCAAGCGATCTGGACTGGTGCCGTCCCACGGTGGATAACAGCCGCGCCTTCGAGATCGCCGCGGGCCGCCACCCGGTCGTGGAACGCGCATTGAAAAGCGGCGATACAGGCTTCGTCGCCAATGATTGCCAATTGAACGCCGCAGGAGACGCTGCCGCGATAAAGCTGCTCACGGGTCCGAACATGGCCGGCAAGTCCACCTACCTGCGCCAGAACGCGCTGATTGCCCTATTGGCGCAGGTTGGATCCTACGTTCCGGCGCAATCGGCACATATCGGGCTGGTCAGCCAGGTTTTCAGCCGCGTTGGCGCGTCTGACGATCTTGCGCGCGGGCGATCGACGTTCATGGTGGAAATGGTCGAAACCGCCGCGATCCTGAACCAAGCGGATGATCGGTCTCTTGTTATTCTGGACGAGATTGGACGGGGCACGGCGACGTATGACGGGCTCTCGATCGCATGGGCAACCTTGGAACACCTGCAATCGCAGAACCGGGTGCGCGCGCTTTTTGCCACGCATTATCACGAGCTGACGGCGCTGGCCGCAACGCTCGACGGGGTCACGAACGCGACCGTCGCGGTGCGCGAATGGGACGGCGACGTGATCTTCCTGCACGAGGTGCGGGACGGGGCGGCGGATCGGTCTTATGGTGTGCAAGTTGCGCAATTGGCCGGGTTGCCACCCGCGGTAATCACCCGCGCCCGATCAGTTCTCGAGGCGCTGGAAAAAGGCGAGCGGGAAAACACTTCGCCCAAGGCGCTGATCGACGATCTTCCGTTGTTTTCCGCCGTCGCCAGCGCACCACAGCCGGCAACCTCAAAATCCGAAAACGAGATCGAGGCACAGATCAAGGATCTGCACCCCGACACGATGACACCCATGGAGGCGCTACAGGCTCTGTACCAGCTCAAAACCCTGGTACAGGAAGACGGCGATTAGGATTTCGGTGTTGAGCTGACGCCGACCTGCGCCGGGCGCAAAAGCCTGTCGTACAACATGAATCCTTCGGCAGAGACCTGAATGATGTCGCCTGCGGTTGTGCCGGGTACAGGTGCTTCGAACATCGCTTCGTGGTGCTGAGGATCAAACTTGTCGCCGACTTCCGGCTTTATCGGCTGAACACCATGTTTGCTGAAAACGCTCCGCAATTCCCGCAGCGTCAGTTCCAGACCTTCAATCAAGGCCTCGGACGATTCACGTTGTTCTTCCGATATCGATTCGAGGGCACGGCACAGGTTGTCATACACCGGCAGCAAATCCCGAGCGAGGCGAGAACCACCATATTGCTGCGCTTCGCGGCGATCCTTGTCGGACCGCTTGCGCGCGTTTTCTGCATCGGCCAGTGCGCGCATGAACTTGTCTTTCAGATCATCCCGTTCAGCACGCAAAGCATCCAGATCAGCGGCCTCTTCGCTGATCTCTTCTTCCAGTGCTTCGTTTTCCTCTGCCTCGGCATCTGCCAAGCTGTCGAGAAAATCCTTTGTGTGATCCGTATCCGCCATCTTGTTACCCTTGGTTGCGGTCGCCGAGCAATTTCCCGACGAGCTGCGCTGTGTAGTCTACGATCGGTACGATCCGCCCGTAATTCAGACGTGTCGGGCCAATGACCCCAACCGCACCGATTATCTTACGGTCAGCGTTCATATAAGGAGAGACAACCAAAGAGGAACCCGAAAGTGAGAAAAGTTTATTCTCAGAACCGATAAAAATGCGCACACCGTCGCCCTCTTCTGTCAATTCCAGAAATTCGGCAATGTCCCGCTTACGTTCAAGATCGTCGAACAGCTCGCGGATGCGCTCCAGTTCATCGGCGTGAGTTTCTTCGGCCAGCAGGTTCGACCGGCCGCGCACGATCAGGCGGCCTGACATATCGGCGGTCTCATCCCAAACGGCAAGCCCCTGCTCAACCAAAGTTGCCGCCAGCGCATCAAGTTCGCGCCGTTTGTCCGCCATGTCGTCCTTGATTGTCCGTTGCAATTCCGACAGCGTTTTACCTTCGACAAGCGCATTGAGGAAATTCGCGGCCTCGCGCATGGAACTTGGTGTCTGCCCCGGTGGTGGCGTGAAAAGGCGGTTCTCCACATGCCCGTCGGCAAACACCAGGACCACCAGGGCCTGATCGCCCCCCACTGGCACAAATTCGATATGCTTGATCGCCGCCTCGTGTTTTGGCGTCAAGACAAGCGATGCGCCATGGGTGACACCCGACAGGGCCGACCCGACCCGATCCAGGATGGAGCCTACGTCTTGACTGTTGCTTGTCACCGTTTCGTCGATCTTTTGCCGATCATCGAGATCGAGATCCCGCACTTCAAGAAGACCATCGACAAACATGCGCAGACCAAGCTGTGTCGGCACACGTCCCGCGCTGATATGCGGGCTGTCCAACAGGCCAAGAAACTCGAGGTCCTGCATCACATTGCGGATCGTCGCCGCCGACACCTTTTCATCCAGCGACCGTGTCAGCGTGCGTGATCCAACGGGTTCACCGCTGGACAGATAGCCTTCGACCACCTTGCGAAACACCTCGCGGGAGCGGTCATTCATTTCTTCCAGAACTTTTGATCCGTCGGTCAATCACTCACCTCATTGCGCTTTGGCCCACACCTGTTGCGTAGACTTATCGGCTTGCGGAACCTGAAAGCCTGCTTGTATCCGTACACAATAATCAAGAGGACATCCCATGCGACCATCAGGCCGAAAACTAAGCGAAATGCGCGCGGTTTCAATCGAAACCGGTATCAGCAAGCACGCAGAAGGATCCTGCATGATCCGCGTGGGCGACACCCATGTCCTGTGTACCGCCACGATAGAAGACCGGGTGCCGCCGTTCATCAAGGGTTCGGGTCTTGGCTGGGTCACTGCCGAATACGGGATGCTGCCCCGCTCCACCACGAGCCGGATGCGTCGGGAAAGCTCGGCCGGCAAACAACAGGGCCGCACGGTCGAGATCCAACGGTTGATCGGGCGCAGCTTGCGGGCCGGCGTGGACCGTGTCGCAATGGGAGAGCGGCAAATCACCGTCGACTGCGACGTGATCCAGGCCGATGGCGGAACCCGCTGCGCCTCCATCACTGGCGGTTGGGTCGCACTGCGTCTTGCGGTGAACAAGCTGATGAAAGCCGGTGACGTGATAAGCGATCCGCTTGTATCGCCCGTCGCCGCCGTCAGCTGTGGCATCTACGCGGGACAACCCGTGCTCGACCTCGATTACCCCGAAGATTCCGAAGCCGGTGTGGATGGCAATTTCATCCTGCGTGGCGATGGCCAATTGATCGAAGTGCAGATGTCCGCCGAGGGAGCAACCTTTTCGCGTGATCAAATGTCAGAACTGCTCGATCTCGCCGATGCCGGAGTTCAGGAACTGGTCAGGATGCAACTGAAGGCTGCGGAATGACACGCAAGTTCGACGGTAATCGGCTTCTTGTGGCAACCCACAACCAGGGCAAGCTGGAAGAGATTGCCGACCTGCTCAAGGATTTCAGCGTGACGGTTGTTGGCGCCGCTGACATGGATTTGGCCGAGCCGGTCGAAGACGGGACAAGTTTCGTCGAGAACGCCCGGATAAAGGCCCATGCGGCGGCCAAGGCAACCGGCCTGCCGGCCCTGTCCGACGACAGTGGACTCGAAATCGACGCATTGAATGGCGCACCGGGTGTCTATACCGCCGATTGGGCCGAAACAGAGACTGGTCGCGACTTTGTCATGGCCATGGAAAAGGCACATACCGCCATTCTTGGCACCGGGATCTCGCCACCATGGACGGGGCGGTTCTGCTGCACCCTCGTCCTTGCCTGGCCCAATGGCCATGACGAGGTATTTCCGGGCAAGATGGAAGGCCAGATCATCTGGCCGATGCGCGGCGATCAGGGACACGGATATGACCCCGTTTTCCAGCCGAAAGGGTATTCCCTGACCTTTGGCGAAATGGATCGGTGGGAAAAAAACAAGATCAGCCACCGCGCTGATGCCTTCCGCAAGTTCGTGGCCGGCTGCTTTGGCTGAGCTTTGGCAGGAACGCGGATTCGGTCTCTACGTCCACTGGCCGTTTTGCGCTGCCAAATGTCCCTATTGCGATTTCAACAGCCATGTTCGATCTGCCGTGGATCAGGCCCAATGGGCCGATGCCTTGGCTCTCGAAATCCGCAGGACCGGGGAACGGACAGGTCCACGGGTTTTATCCTCTGTCTTTTTTGGTGGTGGCACCCCGAGCCTTATGGAGCCGCAAACGGTGGCCACCGTTCTGGCTGCGGCGCGTGATGTCTGGAGTTTTGCCAACGATATCGAGATTACCCTAGAAGCCAATCCGACGTCGGTCGAGGCACACCGCTTCGAAGGCTACGCCAAGCACGGGGTCAATCGGGTATCGCTCGGCGTGCAAGCCTTGAACAATACGGATCTGCGCAAACTCGGTCGATTGCATTCCGTTGAAGAGGCGCAGGATGCCTTTGGAATTGCCCGCCAGAATTTTGAACGTGTGAGCTTCGATTTGATCTATGGGCGCCAGACCCAGAGCCTGTCTGACTGGCAGCAGGAGCTGGGTCAGGCTCTGGACATGGCGGTCGATCATCTGTCGCTTTATCAATTGACGATCGAGGAAGGGACCGCATTCTGGGATCGCGCGGAACGCGGAAACTTGCGCGGCTTGCCCACCGACGATCTAGGCGCGGATCTTTACCATTTGACCCAGACTATGTGCGAGGATGCGGGCTTCATCGCTTACGAAGTATCCAACCATGCGCGCGCCGGCGCAGAGTCGCTGCATAACCGTCTCTACTGGCGTGGCGGCGATTACGCCGGGATCGGGCCCGGTGCGCATGGAAGATTGACCATAGACGGCCAGCGCATAGCGACTGACTCCTGGAAACAACCAGAAGCATGGCTGCGCGCCGTGCAAGCGACAACCGGGGTCCGGTCAGAAACGCCCATGTCGCAACTAGATATTGCGGATGAACGCCTGATAATGGGGCTTCGGCTTCTTGAGGGTCTATATATCGATGATGTAACTCATCTGATTGACTGGTCGAAATTTCGAACCTTTGAATCAGACGGTCTGGTTTGGCAGTCAGAAAAGAAATTCGGGGCAACCAAGAAAGGCCGCCCCGTTCTGAATTATCTAATTTCTCAGCTTGCCAAAGCCTGATTATTTGGTCGCGCTAAGCACCATACACAATGCGTCCAGATCTTCGAGCGACTCGTACCCGATTGACACAGTGCCGGATTCTTTGCCCGCCTGATGCGTGATTGAGACCTTCATATCCAAGGCCGCTGACAGATCTGCTTCGAGCGCCTTGGTATCCGCATCCTTCGCCGTGGCGCTCGGTTTGGACGCCCCTTTGGGTTTTGATTCTGCCGTTGGGTTAAGCGCTTCTTTAACCAGCCGCTCCGTCTCGCGCACGGATAGCCCATTTCGCACGATCCGCCCTGCCAGATGAGTGGGATCAGGCGCCGTTACCAAGGCGCGCGCGTGTCCCGCAGACAGTTTTCCATCCGTCACAGCCGTCTTGACGACGTCCGGCAGATTGAGAAGCCGCAACAGATTTGCGATGTGGCTACGGCTCTTACCCAAAGCCTGGGCGAGCTTTTCCTGCGTGTGACCAAAGCGATTCATCAATTGCTCGTATCCAGCCGCCTCTTCGATCGGGTTCAAATCAGCGCGCTGGATATTCTCGATAATCGCGATTTCAAGGACATCCTCATCGGAAAAGTCGCGCAAAACCACTGGAACTTCATGCACGCCAGCCGCCTGAGCCGCCCGCCATCGACGTTCACCAGCGACGATCTCGAATTGCGATCCGGACTCTCCGCGTTGACGGACGATTAACGGCTGGATGACGCCTTTGCTCCGGATAGAATTTGTCAGCTCTTCCAATGCTTCGGTATCGAATGACCGGCGTGGCTGGTCCGGGTTGGGAAACAACTGGTCGACTGGCAAAACCTGCGTCGGGCGTTGGGCGGGTTCGGTTGCAGGCTCAGCCTCGGGCTCTATATCTGCCATCAATGCGGAAAGACCCCGCCCCAGCCCTCGTCGCTGCTCTTTTTTCTCTGACATGATCCGCCTCTACGCTGCTGTCATCGTTTCATTTTTGGTCAGAAACTCCCGTGCCAACGCGCGATACGCTGCGGCACCTTTAGAGTTTGTATCATATTCAAGAACCGGCATCGCATAGGACGGCGCTTCGCTCACCCTTACATTTCTTGGTATTACCGTCTCGAACACCAAATCCCCAAGATTATCCCGCGCATCGTTTTCAACTTGTTGAGATAGGTTATTTCGCGCGTCGTACATGGTAAGAACCACCCCTTCTATCCTGAGTTTCGGGTTGGCGGATTGGCGAACTTCCCGGATCGTTAACATCAATTGGCTCAATCCTTCCAAAGCAAAGAACTCGCTTTGCAAAGGTACGAGAACAGAATGCGCCGCCACCATGGCGTTTACCGTCAAAAGGTTAAGAGATGGTGGACAATCGATCAGGATAAAATCGAAGCCAAATCTATCCATTTCTGGCTGTCGCAAAGCGTCGTGCAAAAGGTAGCTGCGCTTTTCGTTGGCAATTAATTCAATGTCGGCAGAGCTAAGGTCGGTTGTGGACGGCACGATGCTCAACCCTTTTTGGGTTGTTTCGCAAATGATATCTCCCAGCGGAAAATCGTCCAGCAGCAGATCATACGTCGTTGCATTCCTGTTTTCAGGCATCAGGCCCAGACCAGTCGACGCGTTTCCCTGTGGATCAAGATCAACAACAAGAACACGTTGGCCGATCTCGGCCAAGGCGGATGCAAAATTTATCGCGGTTGTCGTCTTGCCCACCCCACCTTTCTGGTTCGCGATTGCTATTATCTTGGGTCCAGCGGGGCGTGTCGGATCATACACGAGATAGATCTCCGATCTGTAGGATTGCCGCGTTTGCGTTTGTCTTACTTTTATGGACTTCCAGGGAGAATCGCCACTGTTTTTCGGCGTGAGCCACTTCGTTTGCCCAGGTTTCTCCTTTCGGAAAAAAGGCGGTTCCGTTCTTTTTCATGTGACGGTTTGTGAATTCCAAAAGAACATCAACAGGGGCAAGCGCGCGTGCGCTGAGGACATCAGCTTCCAACGGATCCAAGCTCTCGATTCGGTTGGCAACAACATCAAATGGAACATTTGTTTCACGTGAAACAGTGCGCAAGAACGCCGCCTTGCGCTGATCACTCTCGACCAAGGTTACCCTGGTGTGGGTGCGCGCTAAGGCTATTGCAACCACGGCGCCGGGAAAGCCGGCACCAGACCCTAGGTCGACCCAATGCGCTGGTGGCACCGGACATAACTCAACCAACTGCAAGGAATCCGAGAAATGACGTTTCCCAGCATCTGCCAAAGAAGCTTTTGAAACCAAGTTGATCTTTGGCGACCACTTACGGAGCAAGTTCAAGTAGAGTTTAAACCGGTCTGTTGTTTCACGTGAAGCATTCATCCCACAGCCTGCTTTTTCGCGGACGCGGCACGTATTTTAGACAACAGCAAAAGAAGGCCAGAGGGTGTCATGCCATCAACCCGGGACGCCTGGGCAATGTTCGCGGGTTTTTGACTGTCCAGTTTTGACTTCAGCTCATTCGATAACCCTTCAATCTGCGTAAAATCGAAGTCCACAGGTATCACCTGAGCTTCGTCCCGACGTAGAGATTCGATATCCCTTTGCTGACGCGCAATATAATTGGCATAAAGCGCATCCTTCGAAAGCTGTGCCCGTGTCCCATTGTCAATGTTCGCCAGGTCGGGCGAAATTAACACGAGGGCGTCCCACGAGACGGCTTCAATCGCAAGGCACTCAAACCCTGTTCTTTTTGTCCCATCCTGAGAGATCAATACGCCTGCCTCGACAAGTTGCTTCGAAGAAACCATCAGATTGTCAAGATCCCGCCTCCCCGCCTCGATCAACTCCATTTTCGCCATGAATGCAGTTTTGCGCTCTTCAGACACACAGCCCAAGTCAAGCGCTTTTGGAGTCAGCCTTTGGTCAGCGTTATCTGCCCGCAGGGACAAGCGATACTCGGCACGCGATGTGAACATCCGGTAAGGCTCAGATACGCCCCGTGTTGTCAGATCATCGATCATGACACCAATATAACTGTCGGCTCGACTGAAGGTTACCCCCCCCTTATCCATCGATCGACTGGCTGCGTTAAGGCCAGCCACAAGACCCTGCGCAGCTGCTTCTTCATAGCCTGTGGTTCCGTTGATCTGGCCAGCCAGGTACAACCCAGCAGCCGACTTCACAGCCAAATCAAGGTTCAAGGCACGCGGATCAACATAATCATACTCAATCGCGTATCCCGGTTGCAAAATCTCTGCTCGTTCAAGGCCTTTGATCGACCGGACATATTCGAGCTGAACCTCTTCAGGCAGTGACGTCGAAATCCCGTTCGGATAAACCGTATCGTCGTTTATGCCTTCCGGTTCGAGAAAAATCTGGTGGGATGTCTTGTCTGCAAAACGCACAACCTTGTCCTCGATCGATGGACAATATCGCGGGCCCACACCATCAATGTTGCCGCCATACATCGCGGATCTGTCCAGGTTTGTGCGGATGATGTCGTGCGTCCGTTCATTCGTATGCGTAATAGCGCAGGCAACTTGTGGTGCAGTTGGCGCTTTCGACATGAAAGAGAACATCACCGGGCTGTCGTCGCCAGGCTGGTCTTCAAGGTCATCCCAATTGATTGTCCGGCCATCAAGCCGAGGTGGTGTTCCCGTTTTTAGACGGCCCAAAGGCAGATCGAAGGACTCCAGTGTTTTGGCCAGATCATTTGACGGTCGTTCCCCCATACGGCCACCAGAAATCTGTTGGTCTCCGATGTGGATTACACCACGCAGGAACGTTCCCGTTGTCAGAACAACGGATGGCGCTGTGATCTCTTGATCGCCATTGATCACTACCCCATCTATCGTTGAACCAGTTTTACAAAGGTCCGTCACCTCTCCGAGAACAATCTCCAGATTGCCTTGGGCTTTCGTCGCCGCCAGCATTTCTGTTTGATAGATTTTGCGATCTGCCTGTGCGCGTGGTCCTTGGACCGCGGGTCCCTTGCGGCGATTCAGCAATCGAAATTGTATCCCAGCCTTGTCAGCGACGCGTCCCATAATCCCGTCAAACGCGTCAATCTCCCGGACAAGATGGCCCTTGCCAAGGCCACCAATCGCCGGATTACACGACAAGACACCAATGTCCTCTTCCGTCAGCGTGACAAGCGCAGTCCGAGCGCCCATCCGTGCGGCCGCATGTGCAGCCTCGCAACCAGCGTGACCGCCTCCAACAACGATGACATCGAAATCAAATTGTTTCACGTGAAACACTCCCTACTTTCCGATGCAAAAACTGGAGAAAATCTTATCAAGAACATCCTCTACATCAACCCGCCCGACGAGTCGCTCTAGCGTTATTATTGCAGTGCGAATCTCTTCGGACGCCAAATCATACCGTCCTGGGCCAGCGGCAACAAACCCTTGCGCCCTCAACAGAGCGCTCAACCCCTGTTTTAACACGTCGCGCTGACGTTGGTGCGAAACAAGTCCGGCGGAGGACGATTTATCAACCAGGAAAAGTTTCACCTGGTCGATTAGATCCTTGATCCCTTGCCCGGTGACCCCGGACACACCCGTCCCGTCTGCAAAGAGGTCCGATTTCCCTTGAACGACGATATCACCCGCCAAAGGATTCAGATCGCCAAAGTCGCCCTCTCCCTTGAGAAAAACGCGAAGGTCCGCAGCTTTGGCCCGACCAAGTGACCGATGAATCCCGATTGACTCGACAGTATCATCAGTGTCCCGAAGACCCGCAGTATCGAGGAACGTAACAGGGAGACTGTCCAAATCCATGCGGACTTCGATCACGTCACGCGTTGTTCCTGCAATCTCGGACGTGATCGCCGCGTCGCGTCCAGCGAGCGCGTTGAGCAATGTCGATTTCCCCGCATTCGGAGGACCGATGATTGCAACCTCGAATCCAGTTCGGACCCGCTCCGCTATACCGAACCCGTTGACCTCGTTTTCAATGGTGGAAGTGACACCGGATAGAAAACGATTGACGTCTGACGATACGTCGACTGGGACTTCCTCATCCGCGAAATCTATCGTCGCTTCAAGCAGCGACACCGCATGGACCAGGTCCATTCGCCAGGTTTCCGCCTGATCGCGCAGCCGTCCAGTAAATCCCTTCAACGCCTGCTTTCTTTGCATTTCGGTCTCGGCGTCGATCAAATCCGATAACGCTTCGACCTGCGTCAAATCAAGCCGACCGTTGGCCATTGCGCGGCGCGTAAACTCTCCCGCCAGCGCCGACCGGTAATTCGGCAACTTGCCCAAACATTCCAGCACGGAATTGATGATCGCCAAGCTGCCATGCAGATGGAACTCGACCACGTTTTCACCAGTGAAACTTGCGCCTTCTTCGAAGGTCAGGACCAAGGCTTCATCAAGAAAGCCCTTTTCCCCATGGGATAACTGGCGCAACGCGGATTTTCGCGGCAGAGGCGGCTCGAAACCGAAGGTGCGACAGCAGTCAAATGCATCCGGACCAGAGACACGGACAACAGCAACGCCTGATTTTCCCGGCACTGTGGCCAAGGCAAAGATAGTGTCCATGATGTCTCACGTGGCTTGGTCTACGAATTCATGGAGTCGAAGAATTCCGAATTTGTTTTCGTTTGCTTGAGCTTGGAGAGCAGGAATTCGATCGCGTCGGTTGTGCCCATCGGATTCAGGATGCGGCGCAGGACAAAGGTTTTCTGGAGATCGCCCTTGTCGACCAGCAGTTCTTCCTTGCGCGTGCCGGATTTCAGGATGTCCATCGATGGGAACACGCGCTTGTCTGCAACCTTGCGATCCAGAACAATTTCCGAGTTGCCCGTACCCTTGAATTCCTCAAAGATCACTTCATCCATCCGGCTGCCAGTATCGATCAGGGCCGTCGCGATGATCGTGAGCGATCCTCCTTCTTCGATATTCCGGGCTGCGCCAAAGAACCTCTTGGGCCGTTGCAACGCATTCGCGTCTACACCCCCGGTCAGAACCTTCCCCGACGAGGGCACCACCGTGTTGAACGCTCTACCAAGTCTAGTTATCGAGTCCAACAGTATCACTACATCTCGTTTATGCTCCACGAGGCGTTTGGCTTTCTCGATCACCATTTCAGACACTGCGACGTGGCGCGTCGCCGGTTCATCAAAGGTGGAGGAAACGACCTCGCCCCTGACCGAGCGCTGCATGTCGGTGACCTCTTCGGGCCGCTCGTCGATCAGGAGAACGATCAGGTAGCATTCCGGATGGTTGCGTTCGATGGAGTTCGCAATGTTCTGCAACAAAACAGTTTTGCCCGTCCGGGGTGGTGCGACGATGAGTGATCTTTGGCCTTTACCGATCGGTGCAACCAGGTCGATAATCCGGGCGGACCGATCCTTGATCGTTGGATCCTCGATTTCCATGTTCAACCGCTCGTCCGGATAGAGCGGTGTCAGGTTGTCGAAGGCAATCTTGTGCCGGGCGCGTTCTGGTTCCTGGAAGTTGATCTGCGTGCAATTCAGCAGAGCGAAATATCGCTCGTTGTCCTCGGGCGCCTTCATCTCACCGTCGATGGTATCGCCGGTGCGGAGTGAAAACTTGCGGATCATTTCCGGGGAAACATAGATATCGTCAGGACCGGGAAGATAGTTTGCCTCAGGCGAGCGAAGGAAACCGAAGCCGTCCTGGAGCACTTCAAGCACACCATCCCCGAAGATCGTCCACCCTTCATCCGCGCGTTCGCGCAGAATCTGGAACATGATCTCGCCTTTACGCATCGTTGATGCGTTTTCGATTTCCAACTCCTCGGCCATCGAAAGAAGGTCTTTGGGGCTTTTTGCCTTGAGGTCGGCAAGGTTCAATTTTTCGGTCATGAAATATCCCGGACTGCGCAGGTTGGCAGTCGTATCTTCGTTGTCTCAGGAAAGTAAGGTCCAGAACAGGACTGTGTTGCTCTTAGTCGAGGCTTGGCATGCTGTCAAACGTCCGGGTCACGTTAAAATAATAAAGAAAAAAGTAAAGTTTTTGTGGTTAGTAGTGCCGTCCCCTGCCTGTGGATTAACAATCTGTTCAAGACTTATCCCAAGGCCAGACTGAACTTGCGCTTTTGTGGGCAAAACCGGGACTGTATGGATTTAACGCGCGTAAGTACCTGAAATTATGTCTATATATAGATATATCTCTTGTGGATAAAACCGGGATAAACTCGCATTTCCGATACTTGACGAGACAAGCGTGGGCAACTGACTTATCCTTTCCACATGGGGCAGAACCCGGATTGGACGACAGGGCAACTTGCCGAGTTCTCTTCTTCCTTGCCGTTTGGACCGGTTTTCACCAAAACACTCCGGTAAACAAACCCAGGTTGTCCGAAGAGTTGTCCCCATGAATCTTGATCTGATCCTCGCATCCGGCTCCCAGATCCGAGCAGACCTCCTACGAAATGCGGGACTCAGGATAGATGTCCGACCCGCACGAATCGATGAGGAGTCGATCCGGCAGGCGCTTGAGGCCGAAGAGGCCGCGTCCCGAGATATCGCGGATACCCTGGCCGAGATGAAGGCGCGCAAGGTGTCGGAAAAATCGCCCGGAACTCTGGTTCTGGGCTGCGACCAGGTCCTGTCGGTGAACAAGGCAGTGCTGTCGAAACCCAAAAGCCCGGACGAGGCGCGGGATCAATTACGTCTTTTGCGGAATACGTCCCACACGCTGCTATCGGCTGCGGTATTGTACGAGGATGCTAAGCCGACATGGCGCCACGTCGGTGTGGTCCGGCTCCGGATGCGCGATTTTTCCGATGCTTTTCTCGATAGTTACATAGAGCGGAACTGGGACAGCGTGCGCCATTCGGTGGGGGCCTACAAGTTGGAAGAAGAAGGCGCGCGGCTCTTTACACAGGTGCAGGGGGACTATTTCACTGTGCTTGGACTTCCGCTGCTGGAGCTTTTGAACCACCTTGTATTGACGGGACGGATCGACGGATGAGTAACGCAAAAATCCCCTTGGCCGCTGTGATCGGCCACCCGATTGCCCACTCCAAGAGCCCGGATGTGCATGGCTACTGGCTTCGCAAATATGGGATACCGGGGCATTATATCCCGCTGGATATCGCACCGGATGACCTGACGGACCTGTTGCCGCGTTTGCCGGACCTTGGTTTTGTCGGGGCCAATGTCACGATTCCGCACAAGGAAACCGTGATGAATATCGCTGACGAGATCACTGACCGTGCCACAGTGATCGGTGCGGCGAATACGCTGACTTTTCAAAAGGATGGGCGGATTCTCGCGGATAACACCGATGGATATGGGTTCATCGAGAATATTCGCCAGACTGTTCCGAACTGGAACCCGAAATCCGGGACGGCGGTGGTGTTTGGTGCCGGAGGCGCGGCGCGCGCGGTACTGTTCTCTTTGCTGGATGTTGGCGTGCCGCGGATCATCCTGACCAACCGGACCCGAGAGCGTGCCGAAAAATTACGGGACGATTTTGGCAATCGGATCGAGGTTGCGGATTGGGCGGACGCCGGGAATAGTCTTGCCGATTCGGATCTGGTCGTGAACACGACCTCGCTTGGCATGACCGGACATAGGGAAATGGGCGTCCCGCTGGATGGATTGAAACTAGGCGTGATCGTGGCCGACCTTGTTTATAGCCCCCTGCGGACAGGTTTGCTTGCCACCGCCGAGGAAAAGGGATGCCGCGTGGTGGACGGTTTGGGCATGTTGCTGCATCAGGCCGTGCCGGGGTTCGAACACTGGTTTGGAAAACGGCCCGACGTCGATGAAAACATCCGCAAAGCGGTCTTGCAGTGACCTTCAGGTTGGGGCTCACCGGATCTATCGGTATGGGCAAGTCGACCACTGCCCGGATGTTTTCCGATGCGGGATGCGCAGTCTGGGATGCAGATGCGGCGGTGCACCGTCTTTACGCCAAAGGCGGTTCTGCGGTGGCGGCTATCGGTGATTTGTTCCCGGATGCGGTCGTAGCGGATGTGGTGGATCGCACGGCGTTGCGGCAGGTCATTGATGCGGACCCGGACGCGCTCCGTCAGATCGAAAATATCGTGCATCCCTTGGTACGCGCGGATCGAGCGCGCTTTGCCGATGAGGCAGAGGCAGATATCATCGTGTTCGACATTCCCCTGCTTTTCGAAACCGGGTCCGAAACAGAGATGGACGCGGTGACATGTGTCACTGTTTCGGCGGACATACAGGAAAACCGGGTTATGGCGCGTCAGACGATGACCCGCGATCAATTTTCGTCGATCCGTGACAAACAGATGTCAAATGCAGAGAAATGCCACCGGTCGGATTACGTGATCGAGACCGATACGCTTGAACACGCACGCCAGCAGGTTCACGATGTGGTGTCAGACATCAGGAGATACATGACCGATGCGTGAGATTGTTCTTGATACGGAAACAACCGGGTTCGAGCCGGATCAAGGGGACAGGATCGTCGAGATCGGCGCCGTCGAGCTTTTCAATCATGTGCCAACGGGAAACACGTATCACCAATATATCAACCCCGAACGCGGCATGCCGCAGGAGGCGTTCGAGGTGCATGGGCTGGGTGATGATTTCCTGCGGGACAAGCCGGTGTTTTCCAGCATCGCGCAGGCCTTTGTTGAATTTATCGGAGATGCGAAGCTGGTGATCCATAACGCAGCCTTCGACATGAAATTCCTCAATGCGGAGTTGTCCTGGGTCAGGCGGGCCGTGATCCCAATGGATCAGGCGATTGATACGCTGGCAATCGCCCGGCGCCGATTTCCCGGATCGCCAGCATCGCTTGATGCGCTGTGTCGCCGGTTCGGGATCGACAACTCGTCGCGGACACTGCACGGCGCGCTTCTCGATTCCGAAATCTTGGCTGAAGTCTATCTTGAACTGATCGGCGGCAAACAGCCGGATTTTGCGCTCAACGTGTCGCAAGGCGGGATGACCGAAGGCAGTGACATCGGCGATTGGCGTCCGAGACCGCGCCCGGACCCCTTGCCATCCCGACTGTCGGATAGTGAAAAGGCGGCACATGCCGCCTTTGTCGAAACGCTTGGGGATGCCGCTTTGTGGAAGCGGCTCTGACCGCTTACGCGTCGGCTTTTTCTGATTGCTGCTCGCTGTTGCGGCGGGCCAGTTCGCTGCGATAAAGCTGAAGGAAATCAATCGTTTCAAGGTTAAGCGGCGGGAAGCCACCATCGCGGGTCACGTCGCTGACGATGCGGCGCACGAAGGGGAAGATCATCCGCGGGCATTCGATCAGAAGGAATGGGTGCAGTTGTTCGTCAGGTACGTTTTCGACGTGGAAAACACCGGCATATTCCAACTCGAGCACGAACAGGGTGTCGCCGCTTTCCTTTGCCTTTGATGTGACCTGTAGCTTCATGATCACCTCGTATTGATGATCGGCGGTCCGCTTCTTGGCGTCCAGGTTCACCTGAACTTGCACATCGGGCTGCACGTCTCCCTGCACGCCTTTTTGTGCGAGAATGTTTTCAAACGACAAATCCCGCACGAATTGTGCCATGACGTTCATTTTGACAGGAGCGGCCTGCTGTTCAGCGGCGCCGTTTCCAGTGGTTTCAGGCGTATCAGCCATGTGTATCTCCCTCGGGTCACGCAGTTGTGAAAGCTGATTGGTGCTTACCAGCGGTTTTTGCAAGCCTCAATGCTTCGTCCAGCCGGAACCATCATGGTTGGGCTTTTTGGACTCCGTCACATCATGAAAATCGCCGTCGATGACCGCGTCACGCGGCGGTGTGCGGGGGTCCGGGCCATATGGGGGATGATCGGGTCCCATATCAAACCGCTTCACCTTGATGTGCTTGCGCGCGTGGCGGATCAGCGCCGCCCGGATCGGCGGCGCAAGGAGGGAAAAACCGACCCCGTCGGTAAAAAAACCCGGAGTGAGCAGTAATGCGCCTGCAATCAGGATCATCGCACCGTGGGCCAAGGGTTCTGACGGGTCTTCCAGCCGAGAGAACGACCCCCGCAGGTTATTCATCGCCATGATCCCCTGCGACCGCACCAGATACGTGCCAAGCACAGCTGTGAGAACGACAATCAGCAGAGTGGGCCAGAGCCCGATCCACCCGCCGACCTGGATGAAAAGACCGATCTCGACCAGCGGAACTGCTACAAAAGGCACAAATAGCCACATGGCAAGGCACTCCTTTCACCGGGCGCGCGGTGGACTAAGTCGCGCCCAACACCTACATAGGGATCGAAGAACGATGTTTCCACTTTGGTCTGGGCGAGGTCCTGATGAATTCTCCGCTGCTACAGCTTTTGGTGCTTGCCGGCATCGCCGTATTTTTGATCCTTCGTTTGAAGAGTGTGCTTGGCACCCGAGAAGGATTTGAAAAGCCATCCGCCCCCCGGGAGGACACTGGCCCATCGGCCAGACGCGACTTCGAAGTGATCGAAGGCGGGCCGGACCACGACATCGTCGACCATGTCGATGCGAACAGCGATGCCGCTGACGCTCTGGCCCGGATGAAACGTGTCGAGCCGTCCTTCGGCGTAGGCGATTTCCTCGGTGGCGCGCGCGGCGCTTACGAGATGATCCTGATGGGGTTCGAACGCGGCGAAATGGACGAGATCCGACCACTTCTGGCACCCGATGTCGCGGACACCTTTGCCGAGGTTCTTGAGACGCGGGAAGAACAGGGCCTGACTGTCGAAGCAGAGTTCATCGGTGTGCGGGAATTGTCGCTTTTCGATGCGAGCTTCGACGAGACCTCGCAAACGGCGGAAATCACGGTGAAGTACATCGGCGAGTTGACATATGTCGTTCGCGACAGCTCGGGTGAGGTGATCGAGGGATCGCCGACACAGGTGAAGCGGCAAAAAGATGTCTGGACCTTCGCCCGCCGCATGGGCGCAGATGATCCGAACTGGCAGCTTGTCGCCACCGGCGAATGATTCGGCGGCTCGGCGCAGCGCTAAGCGTGAGCGTTCTGATGACAGGACCTGCTGTGCCGAATGAGCCGGAAACCCGATATGCGATCCTTGGCTTCGAGGATCTGAACGGATGGGCCGCAGACGACCACGATGCGGCCCTGACGGTGTTCAAGAACACGTGCATCGACCTTGATGAACCCGATTGGGCCGCGCTGTGTGCGCTTGCCTTCGATGCGACCGACGCCCGGCAATTTTTCGAACTGTTCTTTCGGCCCATGCTGATTACAGATGGCCAAGAGCCCTTGTTCACCGGCTATTTCGAGCCGGAATTGTCAGGCTCCCCGGTGCGCACGCCAACCTACCGCTATCCCGTCTACAAGATGCCGCCGGAAGCGAATGACCGGCGCCCATGGCTGACCCGCCGGGACATCCTGACCAGCGGTGTGATGGACAACCGGGGGCTGGAAATTGCCTGGGTCGATGACCCCGTGGAGCTTTTCTTCCTGCAAGTGCAAGGGTCGGGCCGTATCCGCTATCGCGACGGGCGCATGATCCGCGTCGGGTATGGCGGCGCGAACGGACACGCATATCGATCGATCGGACAAGAACTGGTCCGGCGCGGCATGTATGACGCGCATCAGGTCTCGGCAGAGGTGATCAAGAACTGGGTGCGACGCAACCCGATGGATGGCGAGGCTCTGTTGTTTCACAATGAGTCCTACGTCTTTTTCCGCGAGGTGAGCCAGGTGCCTGCCGACCTGGGGCCACTTGGTGCGATGAACCGGTCGATAACGCCGATGCGTTCGATCGCTGTCGATCCTGCCACCACGCCTTTGGGGGCACCTGTCTGGATCGAAAAAGACGGGAATGATCCGTTGCGGCGGCTCATGGTGGCGCAGGACACCGGTTCCGCGATCAAGGGTGCGCAGCGCGCGGATGTGTTTTTCGGCACCGGAGATGAAGCCGGGCAAATGGCTGGGCGGATCAAGGATCCCGGCCGCATGGTTGTCCTGATGCCGATCCAGCGCGCCTACGCGTTCCTGCCGGAGACTTTGCAATGACCCGCCGCAAGCTCCATCCGGAAGAACGGGAGCTTTGGCAAAAAGTTGCCCATTCGACGACGCCGCTGCCCGAAGCGTTGCGCCGCGAAAGGGCCGCGCCGACGCCAAGCCCCGAGAAGTCACGCGATCCCGCGCCGATGGACGACCTGTACAAGGCGTTCGATGTTGGTACCAAGGCGCCGCGGCCACAAAGCCAAATCAGCACGCCGCAGCCATCGACGCGGTCCAAACCGGCGATGGACAACAAGACCTTTGGCAAGATGCGGCGTGGCAAACTCGCACCCGAGGCCCGGATCGACCTGCATGGCATGACGCTGGATCAGGCGCATCCGGCATTGTCCCGCTTTATCCTGACTTCCTATTCACGCGGGTTGCGCCTTGTTCTTGTCATCACGGGCAAGGGCCAGCAGGAGGATCCGCACGACCCGATGCCACGCCAGCGCGGCGTGTTGAAAAGGCAGGTGCCGATCTGGCTCAGGATGGCACCGTTGCAGACGGCGGTTCTGGATGTGTCAGAGGCGCATATCCGCCACGGCGGCGGCGGGGCGTTCTATGTCTACTTGCGCAGATCCGCGCGCAGGTGATCAGCAACCAGGCTGGGTGCTTCCTCGTGCAGAAGATGCCCGTATCCGTCATACGCGATAACCTCCGCATTCGGCATTTTGCGTGCACTGTCAAAGACAGACGAAGGCGGCACCGCCTTGTCGTTCGTGCCGACGATAAACGTGCAGGGCGCGGTGATCTTGGGCAGATCCGCAACAAGCCCGTCCAGTTTCCACTGCGCCATCATCAGCAACGCGCCATCCAGGTGCGACTCGCTGCGAAAAAGCTTGGCATACAGGTTCAGACCTTCGGGCGAGATCTTGGAGCCGGTGGTTTCCATCAGGGACACCACCTGCCCTGGACCTGCCATGCGCCGCTTGATCAGCTTGGCCATCGCCGGACTGAGCGCGACCAGACGCGCCGCGATGGGAAAGAGCACACCCGCCAACCCCTTGAAGGGCGTCAGGGCCGGATTGACCGCGACAAGCTGAATGTCTTTATTCGCGACTTGCAAAAGACGTAGCCCGAGGGCCGCGCCTGCGGAATGCGCAAGGATCGCCTTTGGAACCCAACCTTCGTGGTCGATCAGGCTTTGCAGATCCTGCGCCATCAGAGACAAGGACGACCGGTGGCGCGAGCCCAGCTTTGTCTGACCATGGCCCGGAAGATCAACCGCCACGACATGATGATCCCGGGCCAGATCGGTCATCACGTCACGCCACGAATGGGTAGAGCCGCTGGCGCCGTGCAGCAGCAGGACGGTTTCGCCCTGCCCCATTTCCTGAACATGCCAGCGATGGGGGCGTACCTGCACGATGCGCGAGTGTTCTGCGTGTGGCCACTCCATCGAGAGGTCAACCACCCCCATGTCAGCTCTCACCCAAAGCGGTGTCGATGGCTCGGCTCAGACCTTTGGCATCAGCACGGGGAAGTGGGATGTACTGCGCGCCCATCACGTCGCAAAGCGTACGAAGATCGCGGTGCGGCCGTACGGATGTGTCGATCATAGCGCTCGGGATCCTGAGCGCCCGGATATGCCGCGCCATCGCCTGGGCATCACCCTGCGCAGCGGCGCGTCCCGATTTTCCCGGCAGCGGGACATTGGCACGCCCATCCGTCAGCACCGCGACCGACGGCGACATCCCTTGCGCGCGCGCGCGTTGCGCCAGCTCTGCCGCAGCCTTGAGACCGGCGGCCAGCGGTGTACCGCCGCCGCCGGGCAGACCGGCAAGTCGGCGCTTGGTTTGCACCAGAGACCGCGTTGGCGGCAGGATCAGATCGGCGCTTTCACCGCGAAAGGCAACAAGTGACACATGATCGCGGCGGGCATAGGCGTCAGCCAGCATCAGCTCGACCGCGCCTTTCGCCTCGGCCAGGCGGGCCACGGCGGACGAGCCCGAGGCATCCACGGCAAAGATCAGAAGACGGTCGGACACTTCCTGGTAGACTTTCACATGGATGTCCGATGGCTGAATCAACACGCCGGAGCGTTCGGGATTTTGCTTGCGGCGGATCGTTTGCCACGGAACCGCGGCACGCAGGGTGGCGACAAGATCAATCCGGTTGCCCCCATCCAGCCGTCCCCGCCGCGAGGGCAAAGGCCGTCCGCGCCGATTACCCCGTTTCTTCTGCCCTGCACCGCCGCTTCCGCCGCCGGTTTTGGTGCGGCCCGATCCTTCGAGCATGGACAGCACATCATAGGGCAACATCGCCTTCACCGCCTCGATCAAGAGCTCGTCGGGTAGAGCCAGATCAGTGTCGTCCTGATCATCAGGTGCTTGATCGTCCGGCGTGTCGTCCGGTTGACTGTCATCCTGTGGGTCGTCTTCCTCCTCCTCGGCTGGCAGTTGCGTGGCGCGATGGGCGAAAACCAGTTGAACCGCGATCTGAAGATCGTCCTGATTGACCGCGTCCCGGTTGTTCAAGGCGGCATTCGCCCGCGCGGCCGCAAGCGCCAGAAGGGGCGCGCGCAGGGACCCGATGCCGAAGCGGATTGCCGTCACGGCAAGCGCCGTTGGCACATCCTGGGGGATATTCACATCGGTCAGAGCCTCGCGGGCCCGGTCCACATCGGCATCGGGGATCACGAGGCTGGGCAGGTCTGCATGCCGCAAACCATCAAGATCGACGCGAAAGGCCAGCCGCTCGGTTAGCGTGGTTGGGGCGATTTCATCATCCTCCGCCCCTTCGTCCAGCAGGATCAGCGCATGACCGACGCCGGAATCGAGCCCCTGCGCCAGCCGCGCTGCAAGCCCGGGTTCGCAGCGTTCCGCCATCGTGAAGACGAGCGGTGTCGGCGCGTCGAGCAGACCCTTGGCATGCACCAGCCTACCCCGCGTCAGGGTTTCGCCGATATCGACACCGCCAAAGAGCTGAAGATCGGAGATCGACGGTGAGATACGGCGCGAACTGGGAAAAAATATCTTGATCGGAGCACAAAACCGGTCCCGGACCGGCCCTGCCCTCGCGCGCAGGTGAAGTCCGCCCAACCCGGCCGGATCAACCGCCAAGAGTGTCAGCGCCAACTGGCCCTGCACCTGGATGGCAGCCGGGTCTTGCTTCATGCAAAGACTTCCTCGACCGTGCGGTCGACGCGGGTGGATGAGCCGGCATCGTCGAGCGGATCGCGCCGCAAGCGGTGGCTGAGGGCCATGGAGGCGACTGCGCGAAGATGATCTCGCGTGACCTTGTCGCTTCCTTGATACGCGGCCAGCGCACGGGCGGCGCGCAGCAGCGTGAGCTCGCCGCGCAAGCCGTCGGAACCGATGGCAACACACAGGCCGGCGCAATCGCGCAACGTGGCGTCCGGCGCGTCGGTTGAAGCCAACACGGCGCGGGCGGCCAGGATCGCATCGCGGATCCTGGTATCTTCGACGGACCATTTTTCGACAAAGGCATCCGGGTTGGTGTCGAACGCGGCACGGCGGCGGATCACTTCGACCCGTTCATCAATGTCGTCAGGCGACCGCACCTCGACCGAAAGGCCAAACCGGTCCAAGAGTTGCGGACGCAATTCGCCCTCTTCAGGGTTGCCAGAGCCCACCAGCACGAAGCGCGCGTCGTGGCGCACGGACAGACCTTCGCGTTCGATCACGTTCTCGCCCGATTGTGCGACGTCCAGCAGCAAATCGACGAGGTGATCCTCCAGGAGGTTCACCTCGTCGATATAAAGATAGCCACGATTGGCCTTGGCCAGCAGACCGGGTTCAAACGCCTTTTCCCCCCGGCTGAGCGCGCGTTCGATATCCAGCGCGCCGACAAGGCGATCCTCGGTTGTGCCCAGGGGCAGGTCGACCACCGGCGTCGGTGCGCTGATCGAGGCGCCGGAAACAGGCTCTGCCCAGGCGGGCATGTCGTCCTGCGTTTCGGCATTGGTGACGCTGCCTTCCAGCTTGGTGATCGGCGGAAGCAGCGCCGCGAGCCCGCGCACCGCGGTGGATTTGCCGGTGCCCCGGTCGCCAAATACCAGAACACCGCCGATGCCGGGGTCGATGGCGGTGAGGATCATGGCCAGCTTCATCTGGTCCTGTCCAACGATGGCCGAGAAGGGGAAGGAATGTCTCATGCAGCGATGTCCTTGAGAATGCGGGGAGATTGGCCGTCCCAGCTGCCAAGCTCATCGGTGACTCGGAAGCGGGCATAAAGCTCTTCGCGGAACCATTTGCCATCTCGCACGGCGCGAATGGCGTTGGCATGGGGGCCGTTGTCGCGGGCGAATTGCGCCATGGAGCGGGAATCCGGCCAGATGGAAAAGGTGATCTGTTGCAGAAGTGGTATCTCGCCGATGCCGATCTTGAACAGGACGTTGGGATCCGATCCGATCACGCCGCTGATATCCGGCACGCGCTTCCAGAACTGCGCGGCAACGCCGGGACGCACGGTTGCACGGGTCAACGCAGCGATGGGGCCGGTTGGCGCGGGTGATTCCTCGATAAACGGGGTTTGTCCGGACCACGCACCGCGGGCCGAATAGGGTGTGAGAAACACGGTCCAATGCTCATCGGCCCTTGCGCGGTAGCGGGTGAACAGGGGTTCGTTGACGATCGCGTCGCGCGCGCGGGCAAGATCGGGCCACACCGTGAGGATCGCGTAAACGGCGGTATTGGGAATGGGTGTGAACCCTTCTCCGGTGCCGGACCCGCACAACTTCCAGAATTGGAGTCCGTCGATTCGCGGCAAGGACAGACGGGCTGCGCCCATCATACCGAGCGCCCACATCCGCGATAACGGTGCGGCAAAGCGGTAAAAGCTCAGGCTTACGGTCTGCATTTCGGTTCCCATAGTGTAAACTTAATCTGACACATTTCACAGAATGAGGGAAGATCATAATTTTTTGATACATTTTGCTGGCTATTATTGTAAAGTAAAGTTGACAGTATATCATGGACCTATGATGACAAAACTCGATACCGCCCTCGCGGCTCATTCTGACAAGCTGACATCGGCCCATGCCATCGTGATTGGCGCCGGTTTGGGGGGCCTTGCCTCGGCCATGCGATTGGGCGCGCTTGGTTACCGCGTGACAGTGATTGACAAACTGGACGTGCCGGGGGGCCGCGGATCGTGCATCTGGAAGGATGGCCATCGCTTTGATCTGGGGCCGACGATCGTCACCGTTCCGCAGATTTTCAAGGAGTTATGGGCCGCTTGTGGGCGTGATTTCCACAAGGAAGTGGACCTCCGCCCGTTGGACCCCTTCTATGAAATCCGGTGGCCGGATGGATCGAAATTCACCGCGCGACAGAACACCGCTGCAATGCGCGAAGAGGTGCGGCGCTTGTCCCCTGACGATGTCGATGGGTATGACCGGTTCTTGCGCGACAGCGAGGAACGCTATTGGTTCGGGTTCGAAGATCTGGGCCGGCGCTCGATGCACAAGCTGATCGATCTGATTCGTGTCTTGCCGCGTTTTGCGATGCTGCGCGCGGATCGGTCGGTCTATGCCCATGCCGCAAAACGCGTAAAGGATGAGCGGCTGCGGATGGCGCTGTCGTTCCATCCGCTGTTCATCGGCGGCGATCCGTTCAACGTGACCTCGATGTATATTCTTGTTTCGCATCTCGAAAAGGAATTCGGGGTCCATTACGCGATGGGCGGTGTTGCTGCGATTGCCGAAAACATGGCCGAGATCATCACCGACCAGGGCGGCAGCCTGCGGATGGAGACCGAGGTCGACGAGATCCTTGTCAAGAACCGGCGGGCACGGGGTGTCAAACTGGCGTCGGGGGAGGTCCTGACCGCCGATATCGTTGTCTCGAACGCAGATGCCGGGTTTACTTATGACCACCTGCTGCGCAACCAAAAACGCAAACGCTGGACCCCGAAGAAGCTCAAGTCGCGGCGCTGGTCGATGGGGCTTTATGTCTGGTATTTCGGCACCAAGGGCACCCGCGACATGTGGAAGGATGTGGGCCACCACACAATCCTGAACGGGCCACGCTATCGCGGTCTTGTCCAAGACATATTCAAGAAGGGCGCTGTGCCCGAGGATTATTCCCTTTATGTTCACCGTCCCACGGTGACCGACCCCAGCGCGGCGCCAGAGGGGGACGACACGTTCTATATCCTCAGCCCGGTTCCGCATCTGGGTCACGAGGACGCCGCCAATTGGGAGGAGCTGGAGCGCGAATATCGTGTTCGCCTGACCAAGACATTGGAGGATCAATTGCTTCCCGGCTTCGCAAGCCGTGTCACCGCAAGCGAGGTGTTCACCCCGGAGACCTTCAAGGACAGGTACATGTCGCCGCATGGCACGGGCTTTTCCATCGAACCCCGTATTCTGCAAAGCGCGTGGTTCCGGCCGCACAATGTGAGCGAGGAACTGGACGGGTTGTTCCTGACCGGGGCAGGCACCCATCCGGGTGCAGGGCTGCCAGGTGTGATTTCCTCGGCCGAGGTTCTGGCGCAATTGGTTCCCGATCCCGCCCTGGTGCGGGGATGAGCTCTGCGCAGAGCGATATCGACGCCTGCCGCGAGGCGATCCGCCATGGATCGCTGTCCTTTCACATGGCCTCGCGCCTGTTGCCGGATAATGTACGCGATCCATCCCTTGCGCTTTATGCCTTCTGCAGATTGGCGGATGACGCGGTTGATCTGCAACAACATAAGGCCGCGGCGGTTCTGCGACTTCAGGACCGTCTGGAACGGATTTATAACGGCTGCCCTGACAACGCCGCGCCAGACCGGGCTTTTGCGCGCGTGGTCGAAGACTTCGAGATGCCGCGCGCCTTGCCGGATGCGCTTCTCGAGGGATTGGCGTGGGACGCGATGGGCCGGCGTTACGACACACTGTCCGACCTTTTCGATTATTCGGCGCGTGTGGCATCTGCCGTCGGTGTGATGATGTGCGTTCTGATGCGCGTCCGCGATCCGAACGCCCTGGCCCGCGCCGCCGATCTGGGTGTGGCGATGCAGCTGACCAATATAGCGCGCGACATCGGCGAAGACGCCCTCGAGGGGCGGATTTACCTGCCGTTGGAGTGGCTTGGCGAAGCGGGAATTGATGTGGATGCGTTTCTTGCCGACCCGAAACCGACAAAGGCGATCCGCCAGATGACACGACGGCTCGTGATGCAGGCGAACCGTCTTTACATGCGCTCCGAGGCCGGGGTCGCGGCGCTCCCGCTGTCCTCGCGCACCGGCATCTACGCGGCGCGATTTATCTATGCCGGTATTGGCGGGCAGGTGCAGCGCGGCGGGTACGATTCGATCTCGGCACGCGCACACACGTCGAAAGCGCAGAAGCTCGGTTGGGTTGCGGCCTCCGCCGCGAAGGCGGCGACAACCATGGTGATGCCGCGATCCGCCGTTCTTTATGCCCGTAGCTTGCCCGAGACCGAGTTTCTCGTGCATGCAGCAGGGCAGGGCACCGAGCGTCGATCAAGGTCCGACGCGGTTTTCGAGGCGCTGTCCCAAGTGGCCCAGCGGGAAAGAGATCAGCGCGATGCCTTGCAAGGTGCCGAGGGTCGGTTTACGTAAACCGAATGTTCTGGGTCCTGTTCCTCATTTTTCTTGTTGCCTGCCTTGCTGCGGGGTCCACCGGGGCCCTGTTTTCGCCCGGATCTTGGTACCGCAACCTGAACAAACCCTCATGGACACCACCCGACTGGGCCTTTCCCGTGACGTGGACGACGCTTTACCTGTGCATGGCAGTGGCGGGTGCGCGGGTCGCACTTTTGCCGGACAATGGCCTGGCGATGGCGTTCTGGGCGTTACAGATTGCGCTTAACGGCCTTTGGACACCGGTTTTTTTCGGATTGAAGTGGATCAAACTGGGAATGATCGTCCTGTCCGCGCTGTGGCTGTCGGTGGCGGCGACCATCTGGGCGCTGTTCCAGGTCGATCTGATCGCGGGATTTTTGTTCATCCCGTATTTGGTCTGGGTCACGATTGCCGGGGCATTGAATGCCAGCGTCTGGCGACTCAACCCCGACGAGGCCAAAGAAGGTGGAACGGCTGCGTCTTAGGGTGTGAGGCCAAAACCTGTCGCGGTAACGTGTGTTCACGCAACGCGCTAATCGAAACTCCAGTTTCGGCGGCGCGGGACGCGCATCGCGAGCATAGGTTTCAGCAACGGAGAGCGGAACCGTTTCAGGTCCAGCGCTTCATGTACCCCGACTGTTGCTTCACCATCCAGTCTGGTTTCTACCATCGACCGGGAATAGAACGGCGCGTCGAGCATGTTCATCACCTGTCGTGGCTGATACCCCGGATCGCTGCGCGTTTCCCGTTTCACCGCCCAAAGTGATCGTTTGAACTTTGTCTTCGGTGGCAAATCGGGTTCAGAGGCGGCGCCGTCGCTGTCAAAGTGAAAGCCGGCGCCAAGCGTCGATCCATCCAACCGTGTCGCGTCGTAGAAACAGGTGCTTCCGCGCTGTGCCGGGTAACGGCCCCAGGTCCAATAGGTGAAATCCTCCTCGAGCGCGCGTGTGCCGAAATTCGCGTCGAAATATCCGTGCCCTTCCCATGTCCATCCCGGGGCCTCCAGACCAACCGAAATCCCCGAGACTGGACCGAATGGCCGCCAGATATGCGCGCCGTCGTCGGTCAGGGCAAGCTCGACATCGGTGATAGCGCTTGGCGTGACGGTGATTGTGCCGCGCACGCGGCTGATGATCGGCGGACCAGACACCTCGTCCACGTCGATCACCAGTTTGTCGTTTTCCCACGTCATCGAAGAGGGTCCGACGGTCAGCGTGGTTTCAGATTGCTGCAGGGCAGGGGTCCCGCGATCCGTCATCGTAAAGCGTCCACCGGGTCCATAGGTCGCGACATTGATGCAGACGTGGTCCTCGGGGTTCTTGCGGCCAGACCATCTGTACCACGGTGAAAAGACCGACCCTATGAACCCGATGACCGAGACAGCCCGCGTGCCGTCGTTGCTGATCCCGTCGACATACCACCATGCGTATCCGTTTTTCGGGACCGCGAGGTTGAAGTTCGGTCCGCAACGATCGCCGCGGCCGCGTGCCTGCCGGAGAGCGCTGCCATTGGAACGCCTGCCCCCGGATGTGTCCCTCCCCCCGCGAGGTATAGACCCGTGATCCGCGTCCGCGCCGTCGGCCGTTCCAGCGCTGCGGTCATTCCATGTGGGGTCTGCCCGTAGAGGGAGCCGCTGCTGCCGGGAAACAGCGTGTCGAACCGCCTGGCCGTGGTCAGCGCCTCTGGCCCCGGCTCCGGTGAGAAGCTCAGCCCGAAGTTGCGCAGACGTGGGAAGGTCCGACTGTGACATATCTCGTAATCCTCGGGTGTTGCCGCGCGCTGGGTAAGCGGCGGGGTGTTCATGATGATCTCGAACCGTTCGATATCGGGCAGTGCTGTGTTCTGGCCGCGATCCTCGGCGCAAATGTAGAGGCTGGGATCGGACGGGATTTGCCCCTTTTCGATCTTCGCGAACTCGGTCCTGGACGGGTCACAGAAGACCACGTTGTGATGGGAAAGATCGATGTCGGACGGGGCCGCATGAAAGCTCCAGACATTTGCGGAAAGGCTGCGCGCGCGTTTGGTGGTGATCTGGGCTGTATGACGCGTGTCGGTGCCCAGAAGCCCTGTCGCAAGCGCGCGCGGATCTCCATTGAAGACGACATGATCGGCAGAAAGCGTTTCGCCCGATGCCAGCGTGACGCCGGACACAGCACCGGACGCGGCGTCGATCCTTTGAACTTTTACATTCGTTCGCAGGGTACCGCCCCGCGCCGTGATCAAATCGGACATGGCGCGGGCAAGCGCGCTCATCCCGCCTTTGACGCACCAGACGCCGCGGGCTTCGGCGTCCCAGATCAGTGAAAGCAGCGCTGGCGACCGATCCGGCGACCCACCGACATAGGTGGCGTAACGTCCGAAGAGCTGCCGCAAGCGCGGATCGGTAAAGCTGTTTTTCAGGAGATGTCCGAGCGTTTGCCCCACTCCCATATCCTGGATCAGCCTCGGATTCCGCAAGACATGCAGGGTCAAGGCGCTCAGCCTGGGTTCCGGGCGCAGCATCATGGGGTCGCGGAACCCATCGAACAACCGCGCGGCGCGTTGCGCGAAGTTTGTAAACTCCGTGCGTGCCGTTGGCCCCGCAAACGCCTCGATCGCATCGGCGCTTTGGGTCTGGTTCGGGAAGAGGTCCAGCGGGCCGCTGTCGGGCCACCAATGGCGGGCGAGGATCGGCTGCGGGATCAGGCTCACATGGTCTTGGAGCGCCTCGCCAACTTCGTCGAACACTGCTTCGAAAACATCAAGCATGGTCAGGACGGTTGGCCCGGCATCCACGCCGTTCACCTGTCGCATCTTGCCGCCCGGCGCGCCGTGCTGTTCCAGCAGCGTTACATCGAACCCGCGATGAACAAGCGGCAGGGCCGCCGCCAATCCACCGATCCCAGCGCCAATGACAATAACGCGGTCAGAGCTGTGATCTGGCTTTTTCATCATCGAATTGTTGACTCGCTTTGGTCAGGTGTCCAGTATGGTTTACACTAATGTGTAAGTTTAAGATGACAATACACTGTTTTTGGGAGTGTTCGATGAACCTACAGACCCGCATCAATGCCGCAGTCGAAGCGGCTATTCGCATCGGACAGGATGGAACACCTCCCGAACAACTGTCGGACGCGTTATATTATGCCTGCACACCCGGCGGCGCGCGGATCCGCCCAACGATCCTGATGTCGGTTGCAATGGCTTGTGGGGATGACAATCCCAAAGTGACGGATGCGGCTGCTGCCGCGCTCGAATTGATCCATTGCGCAAGCCTTGTGCATGATGATCTTCCCTGTTTCGACGATGCGGAAATCCGTCGGGGCAAACCGTCCGTACATCGGGCCTATTCCGAGCCTCTTGCGGTCCTGGCGGGCGATTCACTCATCATCCTGGCGTTCGAGGTCCTGGCCATGGCGGCCGGGGATGCGCCGGACCGGGCCGTGCGTTTGATCCGCACGCTGACTCGTCAGTCCGGAATGCCGCATGGCATTTGCGCCGGCCAGGGGTGGGAAAGCGAAAGCAAGATCGACCTGTCGGCCTATCACCGATCCAAAACCGGCGCGCTGTTCATCGCAGCGACGCAGATGGGGGCGATTGCGGCTGGCCAGGACGAGGAACCCTGGTTCGAACTGGGCGCTCGCATTGGCGAGGCTTTCCAGGTCGCTGATGATTTGCGGGATGCTCTTTATGACAGCGCTGCGCTGGGCAAGCCCGTTGGACAGGATGACCTGCATGGCAGACCCAATGCGGTTGCGGTTCTTGGCGTTGACGGGGCGCAATCGCGCCTGCGGGATGTTCTGTCAGGGGCGATTTCATCCATTCCATCCTGCCCCGGCGAAGCGCAACTGGCCGAAATGGTGCGGCTCCAGGCTGAACGCCTGACACCGGTTCCGGCCCACAGCGCAGCCCAAGCAGGGTAAAATGGCCCTGGCCTCGGATACGCCGGTTCGGCCCCGTCCGTCTTTCAATCTACGCACGCGTTTCATGCGCCTGATCGCCCGACCCGGATTTCAGCGTTGGGCCTCCGCATTTGCGCTGACCCGTAGAATGGCAGCCAAAGACGGGGCCGAACTTTTCGATATCGTTCAGGGCTTTGTCAAATCACAGGTTCTTTTTGCGTTGGTCGAGCTGCGGGTTCTGCACCGGCTGATGGAGGGACCGCAAACCGTGGAGACCCTCGCGGTTGTGTCCGATGTGTCCGTTGACCGAATGGACCGATTGCTGAGGGCGGCAACCGCGATGAAGCTGACAAGGCTGGACCGCAAGGGACGCTACAGCCTGGCCCGCAAGGGCGCTGCATTGATTGGAGTACCGGGGCTGGAGGACATGATTCGCCACCACGCCGCGTTTTACCGTGACCTGTCGGATCCGGTCGCTCTTTTGCGGGACGAGGTCGATACCGAGCTGGCGGCGTTCTGGCCCTACGTGTTTGGTGCGGATCAGGCCGAGGATGTGGAAACATCAAACCGGTATTCCGACCTGATGGCGCGGTCGCAAGAAATGGTTGCCGCGGATACGCTCTCGGCGGTGAACTTGCGCGATACGACGCATCTTCTGGATGTCGGAGGGGGCTATGGCGTCTTTGCCGAAGCGGCGGCGCTGAAACACCCCGACTTGCACGCCACGGTGTTCGATCTTCCAGCAGTTCAAGCACAGGCGCGAGAGAGAATGGGCGTCTCCAAGGCCAGTGACCGTCTGGACTTTGTGCCAGGGTCGTTTCGGGATGATCCCCTGCCCGATGGCGCGGACATGATTTCCCTGATCCGCGTTCTCTATGATCACGAGGACAACACCGTCACTGACCTTTTGCGGCAGGTGTTTGACGTTTTGCCCGAGGGAGGACGGCTGGTTATCTCGGAGCCGATGTCAGGTGGAAACCGGCCTGAAATCGCCGGCGATGTCTATTTCAGTTTCTACTGTCTCGCGATGAAAACCGGCACGGTACGCGGCCCTGCGCGCATCAAGGACCTGTGCCAGGCGGCCGGATTCGTCAAGATTGCCGATTTTCCATCGCGGCGCCCCTTTGTCACGACCGCTCTGACAGCGGTTAAACCAAAAAAGTGACGTGACTTTGCAAGTTTACACGTCAATGTGTCCATTTTAGTTGACAGATATATGTGTAAGAATAAACTGACACTGAGATTAGCCAAAGCGTGACACATGGGATTCGATTCCCGGGGGCGATGTCACCAAGCCATGGGAGGTCAGGATGCAAACGAACGCCGTCGTGCTGAACGCGCCGAAGACCCTTGGCCTGGAGACCGTGCAGCTTTCCGATCCCGGTGCGGACGATTTGGTTGTCGACATCACCCATTCGGGAATTTCGACCGGAACCGAAAAGCTGTTCTGGACCGGCGACATGCCGCCGTTTCCCGGCATGGGCTATCCGCTGATACCGGGCTACGAGGCGTCCGGAGAGGTGGTCGAGGCCGGCTCAAACACGAGCTACAAGCCCGGGGATCACGTGTTCGTTCCCGGTGCCAATTGTTATGATGGTGTATTTGGCCTGTTCGGGGGGGCGACCCACCGGTTGGTAACTGCGCAGGATCGCGTGACCCGGATCGACCGGATGCTCGGCGCGCAAGGCGCATTGCTCGCCTTGGCGGCAACGGCCCGGCACGCGATGGCCGGCCTGGACAAGACCGTTCCCGATCTGATCGTGGGGCATGGCGTTCTGGGCCGCCTTTTGGCGCGCCTGACAATCGCCGCCGGAGCACCGGCGCCAACGGTTTGGGAAATCAACCCGGACCGGACATCGGGCGCAGACGGGTACGAGGTGGTGCATCCCGACAGCGATGATCGTCGTGATTATCAGTCGATCTATGACGCCAGCGGCAACGGTGACCTTCTGAACGATCTTGTGGGGCGTATCGCGAGGGGTGGCGAGATCGTCTTGGCGGGGTTTTACACCCAGCCGCTGCAATTCGCCTTCCCGCCTGCATTCATGAAAGAGGCGCGGTTCCGCGTCGCCGCCGAATGGGCGCGCGACGACCTGGCAGCCACGCGGACCCTCGTCGAGAACGGCGCGCTGAGCCTTGATGGGCTCATCACGCATAAAGCGCCAGCTACGGACGCACCGAATGCCTATCGCAGGGCGTTCGAAGATTCGAGCTGCCTGAAAATGATCCTCAACTGGGAGACTGCTTCGTGAAAGACGACGTTCCAAATTTGAAAGACTTCGACAAGCGTTTGCGGGACGAGGCCAATGAGGATTTGGCCGATGTCATCCCGGATGAGGCGACCAAGAAAACCCAGATCATCGCCATTTATGGCAAAGGCGGGATCGGCAAATCCTTTACGCTGGCCAACCTGAGCCACATGATGGCCGAGCAGGGCAAACGGGTTTTGTTGATCGGGTGTGACCCGAAATCCGACACGACCAGCCTGCTGTTCGGAGGCAAGGCTTGCCCGACGATCATCGAAACCTCGACGAAGAAGAAACTGGCCGGCGAAGAAGTCAAGATCGGCGACGTCTGCTTCAAGCGGGGCGGCGTGTTTGCCATGGAACTGGGCGGCCCTGAAGTGGGCCGCGGCTGTGGCGGTCGGGGTATCATCCACGGCTTCGAGCTGCTTGAAAAGCTGGGCTTCCATGATTGGGATTTCGATTACGTTCTACTCGATTTCCTGGGCGACGTGGTCTGTGGCGGCTTCGGTCTGCCGATCGCACGCGACATGGCGCAGAAGGTGATCCTTGTAGCCTCCAACGATCTTCAAAGCCTTTATGTCGCCAACAATGTCTGTTCAGCGGTCGAATACTTCCGCAGGCTCGGCGGAAATGTCGGTGTTGCCGGCCTTGTGGTGAACAAGGACGACCAGTCCGGTGAGGCTCAGGCCTTTGCCAAGGCGGTCGATATCCCGATCCTCGCGTCTATCCCGCAGGATGACGACCTGCGCAAGAAATCGGCGAATTACCAGATCGTCGGCACCGATGCCTCTCAGTGGGGGTCGCTCTTTGCAGAGCTGGGCATGAATGTCGCCGTCGCGCCCCCGGTGCGACCGACACCCCTGACCCAGGATGGATTGCTTGACTTGTTCGATGGATCGGAAACCGGCGCCGACGTGGTGCTGGAGCCCGCGACAGACATCGACATGCGCGGCAAGAACGCGGCGCCGCTAGAGTCTCTCGAAGTGGTTTACGACGAAGTATGACCAAGGAAACCACATATGATGACACAGCCGAGGTCGAGGTCGTTCGGGGTGAACCCAACGACACGGCCGCGCCTGTGATTGCCGATGGGCTGGGGTGCCATTCGGGGTCCGAAATGGAAAAGGCCGCACGCATGGCGGGCAATTCCGAAATGCTGGACCAGTTCGCAAAGGATTATCCCACGGGCCCACATGACCAACCACAAAGCATGTGTCCCGCATTCGGGTCACTTCGCGTCGGGTTGCGGATGAAGCGCACGGCGACGATCCTCTCTGGTTCTGCGTGCTGCGTTTACGGGCTTACATTCGTGTCGCATTTTTACGGTGCGCGGCGGTCTGTCGGCTATGTGCCGTTCAATTCCGAATCGCTGGTGACGGGCAAGCTCTATGAAGACATCCGTGACAGCGTGCACGAGATGGCCGATCCGGATCGGTTCGATGCGATCGTCGTGACCAATCTGTGTGTGCCGACCGCCTCCGGCGTGCCGTTGCGGCTCTTGCCAAAGGAAATCAATGGCGTGCGGATCGTCGGTATCGACGTGCCGGGTTTCGGGATTCCGACCCATGCCGAGGCCAAGGATGTTCTGGCTGGCGCGATGCTGAATTATGCCCGCGAAGAGGTCAAGGCCGGTCCGGTGCAAGCGCCTGAAAACGGCAAGGCGGATCGTCCGTCTGTCGCCCTTCTGGGTGAGATGTTCCCCGCCGATCCAATGACGATCGGCGCCATGCTGGCCCCGATGGGGCTGGCTGCCGGACCCGTGGTGCCCTGCCGTGAATGGCGCGAGCTTTATGCCGCGCTCGATTGCGGCGTGGTCGCGGCCATCCATCCCTTCTATACGGCGGCAATCCGTGAATTCGAAGCGGCGGGACGTCCAATTGTTGGCTCTGCCCCCGTTGGCCATGATGGCACCGCCGCGTGGCTTGCCAATATTGGCGAGGCTTTTGATATCCCGAAAGATCAGATTGCTGCGGCGCAAAACGCGTTCCTGCCCTCCATCAAGGAGGCTTTGGCCGCCGCGCCGATCAATGGAACGATCACGCTTTCGGGCTATGAAGGCTCCGAGCTTCTGGTCGCGCGTCTGCTGGTCGAAAGCGGTGCGGATCTGCGCTATGTCGGAACGGCGTGCCCGCAAACTGCGTGGTCCGATCCGGATCGCGAGTGGCTCGAATCCAAGGGAATCAAGGTCACCTATCGTGCTTCGCTTGAAGACGATTGCGCGGCGATGGCGGCGATCAATCCTGACCTGGCCATTGGCACGACACCTGTTGTGCAAAAGGCCAAGGAAATGGGGATTCCGGGACTGTATTACACCAACCTGATTTCCGCGCGACCCTTGATGGGTCCAGCCGGGGCCGGGTCCCTTGCCGAAGTTGTCAATGCCGCCATCGCCGGCAAGTCGCGCATGGACGACATGAAAGCCTTCTTCGAGGGTGTCGGGCAGGGGGATACTGCGGGTGTTTGGGAAGGGTCACCAAACCTGCGTCCGGATTTCCGCGCGCAACATCAGAAAAAGCTCGACAAGCAGGCGCGCGCCGCCAAAGCGCAGGAGATGATCTGATGCTGATCCAGGATCATGATCGCGCAGGCGGGTATTGGGGCGCCGTGTATGCCTTTACCGCCGTGAAAGGCTTGCAAGTTGTTATCGATGGGCCTGTCGGCTGCGAAAACCTGCCGGTCACGTCGGTTCTGCACTACACCGATGCGCTGCCGCCGCATGAACTCCCTATCGTGGTAACGGGCCTCGGTGAGGACGAGATGGGCAAGGGCACCGAAGAGGCGATGGAACGGGCGTGGAAAGTGCTCGATCCCGCGCTGCCAGCGGTTGTCGTGACAGGGTCGATCGCCGAGATGATCGGTGGCGGTGTCACGCCACAGGGCACCAACATCCAGCGTTTCCTGCCGCGCACCATCGATGAAGATCAGTGGGAAAGCGCGGATCGCGCGATGACGTGGATCTTCACCGAGTTCGGCATGACCAAGGGTCGTATGCCACCCGAGAAGAAGCGCGAGGAGGATTCCAAACCGCGCGTGAACATCCTCGGGCCAATGTATGGCACCTTCAACATGCCGTCCGACCTGGCCGAGATCCGACGCCTGGTCGAAGGCATGGGGGCCGAGGTCAACATGGTCATGCCCCTCGGTGCGCATCTTGCCGAGATGCGGAACCTCGTGAATGCGGATGTGAACATCTGCATGTATCGCGAGTTTGGCCGCGGATTGTGCGAAGTGCTGGGCAAACCATACCTCCAAGCGCCGATCGGAATGGAATCGACGACCAAGTTCCTGCGCAAACTGGGCGAACTTTTGGGCCTGGACCCGGAACCGTTCATCGAACAGGAAAAGCATTCGACGTTGAAGCCTGTCTGGGATTTGTGGCGCTCCGTGACGCAGGATTTCTTTGCAACAGCGTCTTTCGGGATCGTCGCCAACGAAACCTATGCACGTGGCATCCGCAACTATCTCGAAGGTGATTTGGGCTTGCCATGCGCCTTTGCCGTGGCGCGCGTTGCCGGGTCGAAGACCAACAACGAAGAAGTCCGCTCCTTCGTGCACAACAAGCGACCGCTTGTCCTGATGGGATCGATCAACGAAAAGATGTACCTGGCCGAGATGAAGGCCGGGCATGGCCCGCAGCCGACATTCATACCCGCTTCGTTCCCCGGTGCTGCGATCCGGCGCCATACCGGGACCCCCATGATGGGATACGCCGGGGCAACATATCTGTTGCAGGAGGTGTGCAACGGTCTGTTCGATGCGCTGTTCCACATCCTGCCGCTGGGCACCGAAATGGACGAAGCGGATGCCACGTTGACTCCGCTGCGCCGCGACTTCCCTTGGGATGCCGATGCGCAGGCCGAGCTGGACCGGATCGTCGCCCAGCATCCCGTACTTACCCGAATTTCTGCCGCCAAGAACCTGCGCGATGCCGCAGAGGCGGCAGCATTGAAACAAGGCGCTGAACGTGTGGTCAAAGAAACCGTTCAGGCTCTGGTCAAAACCCAAGGAGGACCGAACACATGACGGATTTCACCTCTTCTGACACGCGCACATCGAGGCACGGTCACACGAAACGGGGAACCGAGTTTCTGGTGTATTTCAGCATAATCTTCATCGTGGCGATCCCGTTCGCGCTCGTGATCTGGATGCTGGAAATTTTCCAGAAGCAAACGCTCAACATGCCCGGCCCATTGGCCCGCGCGTGGTGCGAGGCAGATCGGATCACACCCCTGATATTCTCGGCCTGAAAGGGCACGGAGAGCGAGACTGTCTGCCCGGCGGGGCGGACAGGACCTGAGGGGCACAAGCCCCGATGGACCCGGCCGCAGGGAATGCGGCGTCAGCATAACATTCCGGAGGAAAGTTCATGGCTGATAATACCGACCTGTCATTCACAGGTCTTACTGACGAGCAGGCCCAGGAGCTGCATTCCGTCTACATGAGCGGCCTTTGGCTGTTCTCGGCGGTTGCAGTGGTTGCACACCTGGCAACCTTCATCTGGCGCCCCTGGTTCTAAGGAAGGATCAATATCATGGCAAAGTTCTACAAGATCTGGCTCATCTTTGATCCCCGTCGCGTGTTTGTCGCGCAGGGCGTCTTCCTTTTCCTGCTGGCTGCAATGATTCACCTGGTGGTGCTGTCCAACGGCATCAACTGGTTCGAAACCGCAGCCGCAGCCGGCGGTGGCGGTTAACCGCCGCCCGGCTCGGATGAGCATATGACATCGCTGCGGGCGGCGCGGGTCTTCGTGTCCCGCCCGCGGCAAAACCAAACGAAACATGACGGCGTCGCCCTTTATGGGACATGCCGACAAACGCGGAGATCAAGAAGATGGCGCTGCTCAGCTTCGAAAAAAAGTATCGCGTCCGCGGAGGGACGCTGATCGGCGGCGATCTGTTCGACTTCTGGGTTGGGCCTTTTTACGTAGGCTTCTTCGGGGTCACGACCGCCTTTTTCGCTCTGCTCGGCACGATCCTCATTCTATGGGGAGCGGCCGACCAAGGCACATTCAATCCATGGCTCATAAACATCGCGCCGCCCGACCTGAGTTACGGTCTGGGCATGGCACCGCTGATGGAAGGGGGTTTGTGGCAGATCATCACGATCTGTGCCACGGGCGCATTCCTCAGCTGGGCGCTGCGCGAAGTGGAAATCTGCCGCAAGCTGGGCATCGGGTATCATGTCCCGTTCGCCTTCGGTGTCGCGATTTTCGCCTATGTGACGCTGGTCATATTCCGCCCGCTCCTGATGGGTGCGTGGGGACATGGCTTTCCATACGGAATCTTCAGTCACCTCGACTGGGTGTCGAACACGGGCTATGCCTATCTGCACTTCCATTATAACCCGGCGCATATGCTGGCTGTGACGTTCTTCTTTACCACCACGCTGGCCCTGGCGTTGCATGGCGGTCTGATCCTGTCGGCAGCCAACCCTGAAAAGGGAGAGGAAATGAAGACGCCGGATCACGAAGACACGTTCTTTCGGGATTTCATCGGTTACTCGGTTGGCACGCTCGGCATTCACCGCGTGGGTCTGCTGCTGGCGCTGAATGCCGGTTTCTGGTCTGCGATCTGTATCATCATCTCCGGCCCGGTCTGGACCAAGGGCTGGCCTGAATGGTGGAACTGGTGGCTCGAACTGCCCATCTGGGGCGCCAATGTGGGGATGTAACAATGGCTGAGTATCAAAACATTTTCACACAGGTCCAGGTGCAGGGCACCCCGGAATGGGGTCTTGAAACCGAGAACTCTGGCCGCGAACGGATCGGCAAGCCGGGTTTTTCAACCCTGATCGGTTGGATGGGCAACGCGCAGCTTGGCCCGGTTTGGCTGGGCTGGACCGGGATGGTGTCGCTTGCGACGGGTATTCTGGCGCTCAACATCATCGGGTTCAACATGCTGGCGCAGGTCGGCTGGTCGATCCCGGAGTTCATCCGGCAGCTGTTTTGGCTCGCGCTTGAGCCGCCAAGCCCGGAATATGGTCTCTCCATCCCGCCGCTGCAGGATGGCGGCTGGTATATCATCGCCAGCTTTTTCCTTCTTGTGTCGGTGATGAGCTGGTGGGCGCGGACATATATCCTCGCCATGGAACACAAGATGGGCAAACACGTCTTCTGGGCGTTTGGATCTGCCATCTGGTTGTTCCTCGTGCTGGGTTTGTTCCGTCCGATCCTCATGGGGTCCTGGTCGGAAGCGGTGCCTTACGGGATCTTCCCGCATCTTGACTGGACCACCGCGTTCTCGATCCGCTATGGCAATCTCTACTACAATCCGTTCCACGCGCTTTCGATCGTGTTTCTTTATGGCTCGGTCCTGCTTTTTGCGATGCACGGCGCGACCATTCTTGCCGTCACCCGCTACGGCGGCGACCGCGAACTGGAACAGATTGTCGACCGTGGCACGGCAACCGAGCGGGCCGCTCTCTTCTGGCGCTGGACCATGGGCTTCAACGCCACGATGGAAGGCATTCACCGCTGGGCATGGTGGTTTGCGGTTCTGACCCCGATAACAGGTGGCATCGGCATTCTTCTGACAGGCACTGTCGTGGACAACTGGTTCATCTGGGCACAGGAGCATCACTTCGCTCCGATGTATGACGGCTCTTATGGGTACGAGGCCTACGGCACGACCTATCAAGAGTTCATTGGACAGGAGTCGAACTGATGCTTCCCAAGTGGTTCAATACATGGAACAGGGATAACCCGACCAACATCTACGGTCCGGCTATCCTCGTCGGGGCCGCAGGTCTGGCCGTCACAGTAGCCGCCTTCGTGGTGGTGGTCGGTCAGCCCTACGCGACCGACAGCCTTCAGACAGGTCCACGCGGAACGGGCATGTCGGTGCCGGAGTTCGAAAGCGACCTGAGCGAGGCGGACCCGACCATTGCCGGCTACCTGACCCGCGCCCAGATCTCGGATGACGCGATTGCATCCATCAGCGATGAAGCTCTGCAAAACGTGCCGCCTGGGCTCGGCGATATCTCTGACGAGCAATATGCCGAGCTGGTCGTTGCGATGCGTGCCTGGACGGGAATCCCGGATCTCATGGAAGACCCGGACAACTACCAGACACAGATCGCCTACACGATGGTCGGCATGACCCAGAGCGTGAACGAAAACTGGATCGGACATGTGCAGTCCAACGCCGAAGTGGGGGTGACCTGTTACACCTGTCACCGGGGCCAGCCTGTGCCAAGCGAAATCTGGTTCCGGCTTGGCCCGGTCAACGAAGCGGCCGAAGGTTGGGCAGCGGTGCAGAATCGCGTCACGACGCAATCGCAGTACACGTCTCTGCCATCCGATGCTCTCGAAGAGTATCTGCTGAACTATGGCCAGATCGGGGTGCATGACCTTGAAAGCCATGTTGCGGAATATCCGTCCGAGGGGATCCAGACCTGGCAAGACGCCGAGCGGACCTACAGCCTGATGAACTATGTGTCCAACTCGCTGGGCGTGAACTGCGTGTTCTGTCACAACAGCCGGGCATTTTATGATCCGGCCCAAGTGACACCGCAATGGGCAACAGAAATGCTTGGCATTTCGATGGTTCAGGAAATCAACAACGATTGGCTGGTTCCGCTCGAAGGCCTGTATCCGCCCGAACGTCTTGGTCCGGTTTTTGCCGATGCGCCGAAAGCGGCGTGCAAGACCTGCCACAAAGGCTATCAGCAACCGCTTCAGGGCCTGAATGTCATCGGCGAATGGCCCGAACTCGCCTTGGTAGAGTCTGACTGACCTTTGAAGAATAGCCCGAGCGGACTGCCTCTGCTCGGGTCGCCAGATCCGGTTGCTCTCAGGTTCCCAAAGCGAGAAGCCGGATACGGGGTCCAAAACCCCGGTTCCCTTCCTGTTGGCTACAGGAACTGGCGCCACGTTATCAAGACCTCTTGCTTGCGTGGCGCCTCTCTTACCTCTGGTTCCGAGGAGACGGCCACATGAGACATTCCACAACGCCCTACCTTGATCGCGTCGCCGGACCGGCGGATCTGAGATCGATGGACGACGACACGCTGACCCGCCTTGCCGGTGACGTCCGAACCGAGGTGATAAGCGCCGTATCGAAAACGGGGGGCCATTTGGGATCCAGCCTCGGGGTGGTCGAATTGGCGGTCGCACTCCACGCGGTTTTCAACACTCCGATGGACAAACTCGTTTGGGACGTGGGCCATCAATGTTATCCGCACAAGATTTTGACGGGCCGTCGTGAGGGCATGTCGACGCTCCGCCAAAAGGACGGGCTTTCAGGCTTCACCAAGCGCAGCGAGTCCGAGTATGACCCCTTCGGCGCGGCGCATTCCTCGACTTCGATCAGCGCGGCTCTGGGCTTTGCCGTGGGTCGTGACATGGGCCGTCCGACTGGCGATTCGATTGCCGTGATCGGCGACGGCGCAATCAGTGCCGGCATGGCGTATGAAGCGATGAACAACGCAGGCCATGAAGGCCGCCGCCTGTTCGTGATCCTGAATGACAACGAAATGAGCATCGCGCCACCCGTTGGGGCCATGTCCTCTTACTTGAGCCGGATGTACGCCAACGAGCCGTTGGCCAAGATGGCGTCCCTCGCCGAAGGGTTTGAATCCGCGCTCCCAACGCCGATGCGCGAAGGCGCAAAACGCGCGCGCCAGTTGGTGACCGGAAACCTGCAAGGATCCGGCACCTTGTTCGAAGAATTGGGCTTCGAGTATATCGGCCCGATCAACGGCCATGACATGGCACAGCTTTTGCCGGTCCTGCGTGCCGCACGTGCGCGGGCGACCGGGCCGGTCCTGATCCATTGCTGCACGGTGAAGGGCAAGGGGTATTCCCATGCCGAAAACAGTTCAGACAAATACCATGGCGTGTCGAAGTTTGACGTGGAATCGGGCGCACAGGCCAAATCGAAACCCAACGCACCGAGCTATACCAAGGTGTTCGGTGAAACGCTGACGGCAGAAGCAGCTCGCGATCCCAATATCGTTGGCGTAACCGCCGCGATGCCCGGCGGCACCGGGATCGACATTCTGGCAAAACGCTTTCCGTCCCGTGTGTTTGACGTTGGTATTGCCGAACAACATGCCGTGACCTTTGCCGCAGGTATGGCGGCATCGGGTCTCAAGCCGTTTTGCGCGATCTATTCGACATTCCTGCAACGCGGCTACGATCAGGTCGTGCATGACGTGGCGCTTCAAAATCTGCCAGTGCGCTTTGCCATCGACCGGGCCGGGCTTGTCGGGGCCGATGGGGCGACCCATGCGGGCGCGTTCGATGTCGGATACCTTGCCGCGTTGCCGAACATGACCGTGATGGCGGCTGCGGATGAGGCTGAATTGATGCATATGGTGGCCACCGCAGTTTCGCATGACAAAGGGCCGATCGCCTTCCGGTATCCACGGGGCTCCGGCAACGGTGTGCAGATGCCGGAACGCGGTGAGGTCTTGGAGATTGGCAAGGGCCGTGTCCTGCAAGAGGGCAATGATGTTGCGTTGTTGAGCTTCGGGGCGCATCTGGCCGAGGTAGAGGCTGCGGCACGCCTGCTCGAAAAAGACGGGATCAGCGTCACTGTCGCCGACGCACGTTTTGCGAAGCCGCTGGACATTGACCTTATCCTGAAGCTGGCCCGCGATCATGACGCGCTGATCACTGTCGAACAGGGAGCGCGCGGCGGGTTCGGCTCCATGGTTCTACACGAATTGGCTGACCATGGCGCGCTCGATGGCGGTGTGAAGGTACGTGCAGTGACATTGCCGGATCGTTTCATAGATCAGGCATCCCCCGACGAGATGTATGCCGACGCGGGGATGACCCGCTTTGATCTTTACAAGTTGGCGGTGTCCCTCACCTCCGCCGCGGGAAAGGTTGTGCCCCTGACGCGAGGCGCGTGAGGGTTACACCCAGTCCAGTGCGGTGTCGGCAAGCCCAGTCACGCTGATCGTGAATTCCATGTCGCCAGCCGTGGTCACCATCTCAACGTGATCGTCGATGATCTGTTTGGTCTCAACGACCGAGTCCAATGTACCGTTGTATGTCTGCATCGCGGTTTTGGCCATCGATCCGTTGTTCAGGCCATGAACCACTGCGTAATACGCACCGATCTCTGCCTTGGTTTCAAGGTGTTGTGCATCGGCTTCGCTGCCTGTCGCGGCCTTTGCTCCATCGATCATGGATAGGATGAACGATGCTTGATCCACCGTCTCGGAGTCCAGCGCGTTGACCCAATATTCCAACCCGTCTGTATCCGGGTCGCGACCCAGAACATTCGAGTAGACGGCGGTGACGAAATCCCCGGTATTTTCGATACCATCATAAAGCAAATTGGTTTCCGACGAGGTGTAGAACTGGCGGGCGATGTCGATCATGGACATGCCATCGGCCAGCTGGGACCCCCAGAACAGAAGGCCTGTGGCATCAGGCGCGCGGTTGAAATACGCGACGTATAATTCGCAAAACGCCAGCATGTCGGATTCGGTCAACGTGCTGACGTTGACGAATCTGTGCAGCTCGAACAAGGATCCGCTGAATTCGAGGTTTTCAATACTGTTCAGCGTGTCAATTCCATGGTCGCCGCTGCGGTCCTCGATCGTTATGGAGCCATCGCCGATGGTCAGGCCATAATTCGACATCTCGTTCATGTAGACGGCGGTATCGATGCCGTCGCCGCCGGAAATGATGTCATTCCCGCCAGAACCGGTGATCGTATCATCCCCCATCGTTCCGATAAGGTTCTCTGCTGTTGCTGTTCCCACCAAAAGCGCGGGCGCGTCCGTCTGTCCCGCGATGGTCTCCGGCGCGCGATCTTGTTGGCCTGGCACATCCGGTGTTGTCCGACCGCCGGTCATCGCAAAATTTTGCGTGACCATGACGGAAAAATACGTGCCGGAATCATAGGCAAAGGTGCCCGTCTGGATGCCGATCCCCACGACCTCCAGGTCCGGCCTCAGGATGTTTTCCCGGTGGCCATCGCTGTTCATCAGTGCGACGTGCAGTTCATACACGTCGTCAAAGAAACCTTGGTCGCCCCGCTCGCTCTGGGCGGCGATGTTTTCCGCAGTGCGCCAAGACCCGGAAAGGTCAAACCCTTCGGCTTTCATACGTTCTGTCGGCGTGGATCCGTCCACCCCTGTATGGCTGAAGACATTGGATTTCAGCATCCAATCCGAATGCGCATCGGCAGATGCATTCAACACCTTGTCGAGTACCAGACCATCCAAGCCGCGGCTTGTACGCTCTTCGTTCACAAGGTCCAACATGTACCGTTCCAGATTACTGGCGGTGGCAGCAGACATCTCAAACTCCCCAGTTCGAGCCCCAAATCGAAACTAGGAGGGAACTGGGGCAAGATACAGGAGTGATTGTGTCTAAATTTAGCTAATTAGCGCCAGCAAGCGGTTCAGGACCGTGCCAGGGCGCCGAAAATTTGGGGCGCGTAGGTGTCAAGGTAGATACGCAGCCACGGGGTAAAGCGGGTTGATTCGTTTTCGACTTCTTTGACCAAATCGCCAAATCGCACCCATCGGGTTGCCATCACCTCGTCCGGGTTCAAAGTCATCTCCGGTGTCTGGTCGACATTCGACACGAAGATGTCGACCACCTCGTGTTCGATCAGCCCGCCACCGACATTCGCTCTGTATTCCACACGGTCCCGGTAATCGAGAGCAAGCCCGGTGAGTCCCAGTTCCTCGTTCAACCGTCGTTCTGCGCAGTCGAGACTGGCCTCGCCCCAGTTCGGATGCGTGCAGCAGGTGTTCGCCCAAAGCCCCGGCGTGTGGTATTTTCCCATTGCGCGCTGCTGGACAAGAACGTCATCCCCGCGCAAGACGAAGACCGAAATCGCCTTATGCTTCAAGCCGCGTAGGTGCGCCTCGAGTTTTTCGACCGGCTCGAGCCTGTCACCACGCCATGCGGGGATAAGAGTTTCGGTCATACATGCGTCTCCCTTACCAGGCCAAGAAGGTGGCGCGCGTTTTTGAAGCCGATCTTCATATGCGCCATGGGCCGAGCCTTGACGAGCTTCTTGTTCATATACGCTTCGAAGGTGAGTTTTTGAACATCGACATCGTGACACAGGGAGACGAATCGTTCGCGCCGGGAATCGCTTTTGTAATAGGCGTCTTGCATCTGGCCGAGAACGCGGAAAACTGTCTTGTGTTCGCGCATGAAGAGCCGCCGCGCGAGCGCCAAATCGGTGATCCGTCCGGTTTTGAGCGTCGCTGCACAGGCCATCGCAGCAAAACGACCGCAGATCATCGCATAGTAGATGCCTTCTCCGCTGGACGGCGCAACAACACCCGCGGCATCGCCGGCCAGAACGACGTCACGCGCATTGTCCCAGAAGCGCAGCGGTTTCAGCGGGATCGGCGCGCCTTCGCGGCGAAGGGTTTCACACTCTCCAAGGCCGGACGCCTGACGCAGCGCGGCTGTCGCCTCTTTCAGGTTCACGCTTTGGATATACGTGCCCATCCCAACGGATGTCGTGCCACCATGCGGAAACACCCACCCATAGAAATCCGGGCTAATGGCGCCGTCATAGATCACGTCGCAGCGCATCGGGTCATAATCATCCGTTTTTTCCGGCGCGGCGATGATCTCGTGATAGGCGAAAACCAACGGCACCTTGTCGCCGCCTGGGATCTCGTCGCGGGCCACGCGGGAATTGGCACCGTCCGCACCGATGACCAGCTTGGTGGGCAGCGCGCGTTCTTCGCCGGTTTCCTTGTCTCGGTAGATCACTGACCGCGTTCTGGCTTTCTTGTCGCGGTCGATCCGGACATAGGTGCCGGTGAAGCGATCAGCCCCGGCTGCCTCGGCCCGGTTGCGCAGGAACGGGTCGAAATCCTTGCGATCCACCATGCCGACAAAGCCGTTTTCGATCGGAATATCGACATGGCGTCCAGTCGGAGAGATCATCCGCGCGGTGTTGACCTTGGCGACAAGCTGGTCGTCACCAATGTCGAAATCCTGCATCAGACGGGGCGGGATGGCTCCGCCGCAGGGTTTGATCCGACCTTCGCGATCCAGCAGTGCCACAGTATGGCCGGAGCGGGCCAGATCCTCGGCAGCGGTTGCACCGGATGGGCCACCGCCCACAATAACGACATCATACATGGTTATTCTCCTGCGATCAGTTGCGCATGGCGCGGTGTCCGGCCTTCCATGATTCGCAACGCCATGTAGGCGGCACAGAGGAAGAGCCCGGCTTCAAAGATGAACACGGCCCCGAAAGCGGGTGCGTCGGCGGCCAGGCTGCGCATGATATCCACGGCAGCTGCGCCGGTCAGCCCGCCGAACCCGGCGGCAATCGCCTGGGCAGCGCCCCAGAGGCCCATTCTCGTGCCTTCCCGTTTTTCCCGCCCATCCCCGGCCAACGCCATCATCGAGCCGATAGCCGCCACCGCGAATGTGCCGTTGAAAAAGCCAAGAGCGAACACGGCAGGCAACAACGTCTGCGGCAGGGCGGCACCGCCCAGCATGGCGATCATGCAAAGGCTGGCCGCAGAGCCAAGGCACCCGCCGATCACCCAATTGCGCAAACTGCCGAACCGCAGCGCGGTTGCGGCGATGCCAACGGTCAGCATGCCAAGGAATACGCCGCCATTCTGGATGCCCGACAGCGTGGTGCTTTCGCCCGGGGTGTAACCAAAGACGAGACCTGCATAAGGCTCGAGGATCAGTTCCTGCATGAAATAGGCGGTCATCGACAGGAAGACGAATATGGTGAACATCCGTGCCTTGGGTTCAGCCCATACTTCGGCCAGACCTTCGCGAAATGGAACAGGATCGGGTTCCGGTGCGGCCTCGACGCCACGTTCAATGCGCCAGGTGGCCAGAGCCGTGATCGCCAGTGCCGCCAGAGCGACGCCTGACACGACCCGGATCAGAACCGCCGGTGTATAGGGATCTAGGAGTTGTCCCACGACACCAGCTGTCATGGCGATGCCGAAGATCATCATCAGCCAGGTGATTGTTGCCGCAGCTGCTCTGCGATGCGGGGCCGTTGCCGTCGCCAGCAGCGCGAGGACAGAGGTTCCCGCCGCGCCCGCGCCACCGCCGATCAGCGCATAGGCCGCGACAGACATGAGCAGGCCGAGCCAATAGCTTGTTGCGAGCTGGACCACGCCAAGAGCGGCCAGCACGCCACCGACGGCTAGGATCACCATCCCACGCAGGATCCAGCGCGTGCGGTTTCCGCCCTTGTCGGACAGGAACCCCCAGTTTGGGCGCGTGATCTGAATTCCGTAATGCAGTCCGACCAGAAGGCCGGGCAGAATTGCTGGCAGTGAAAGTTCGACGACCATAAGACGGTTCAGCGTGGACGTCGTCAGCACAATGATCGCGCCAAGTGCCATCTGGACCAGTCCGAGACGGACAATGGAAAGCCAGCTGAGTCCCATCAGAACACCTCTATGGAACGGAGTGCAAAGGCCGACACCATCATGCCGGAGACGTACATCAGGACACCCGTGGCGTTGTACCAGGGGGCCTTGGCCTTGGGGTCGCGCAACAAGACGGACATCGCCCAAATCTGTCCCAAAACCAATGCAAGGATAAGGGCGGCGTGGGTCGGTTGACCCCAGTGCGCCAAGGCAAGCAGGACGAATATCTGGGGCACGATCATCACGATACAGGCCACCCTGGCCGCCCTCTCGGGGCCAAGCGTGACAGGCAGTGAGTTCACTCCCATCTGGGCATCGCCTTCGAGCGCCTTGAAATCGTTGAGCGTCATGATCCCGTGCGCGCCAATTCCATAGAGCACCGCAACCAGGACGATGGGTCCGGAGGGCATTGTCTGGCTCAGAACAGCGGCCCCGGTGAACCATGGCAGCGATTCATATGAAAGACCGACAAGGCCCGGACCAAGCCAGCCTGACCGTTTAAGGCGAATCGGCTCGACCGAATAGGCCCAAGCGGCAATCACGCCGATGACCGTCGCAATGAACCCCCACAGGCCCAGCAGGGCGCCAAGTCCAAGTGACAGGACCGACATGGCCAGCGCGATCCACAATCCCCATTTGCCCGGGATGCGCCCCGACGGGATCGGGCGGTTTGGTTCGTTGATCGCGTCCACATGGCGGTCACACCAGTCATTGGCCGCCTGGCTCATGCCGCAGACCACCGGCCCGGCAAGAATCATACCGACAATCAGAAGCCCGAGATGTTCATTGATCGCCACACCCGACGCGACAGCGCCGCAGGCATAGGCCCACATTGGCGGAAACCATGTCACGGGCTTGATCAGCTCCAGCATGGCCGAAGGGGCGGGATAACGGTTAGTGTGTAAACTTGCGCTGACAGTCATGTGTCAACTAAACACGACAACTCGCGTCTTATCAAGTGAAAGAGGTAGGGCCGAGTGGCATTGTCGCGCAGGGCGTCCGATCATGGCAGAGCGGCTCAATCGGTATCGTTGTCCTTGCTGAGAAGCCCGTATTTGCGAAGCTTGACGTAAAGGCTCTGTCGCGACAGTCCCAGCATCTCGGCGGCTGCAACGCGGTTGTTCCGGGTCAGATCCACCGCGGTTTCGATACACATCTTTTCGACCACATCCGTGGTTTCCGCGACGATCTCCTTGAGCGTGGCGGATCCGACAAGCTCCATCACATTGCGGGTCGAGTCCTCGGTTGCCTGAACCGGTGCTTTGCGCATGGCGTCGGCACGGCTGATGTCGCGGATCACAAACCCCATTGTCGGCTCGCTTTGATCGTCCAGGAAGGTGGCCGACATCTCCACCGGGGTCTTGGCCCCGTAATCGTTCAGCAGCTTGGTCGAATACATGCGCATCTGTCCAGTGCGGCGCGCGTTTTCGACCAGCACGCTCATGTCAATCTGGCCCCGACCCAGAAAATCCGAAAGGCCGCGCCCGCGCACGTCAACCGTGTGGGCCGCATCGACCAGGTCAAGGAACGCATCGTTGCAAACCTCGATCACACCGGTGACCGACGTGAAAACGATCGCGTCGGACCCACGTTCAAACATTGATGCGAGGTTGTGGCTCAGGGTGTCGCCATGGGCCGTGCTGTCCTCGGCAGAGGTCATGCGGCAGATCAGGATCCGCTCACCGCCTGCGCGGAACACTTGCGGATAGATCATGATGCGCTGGCGCGCGCGGCGGGGTTGGACCTCTACGCCGGTGTTGTTTTCCGAAATCGCGGCGTTGATCATGGCCTCTATGAATTCATCGCGGCGCTTTTCGCGGAACTCCTGTGCGAAAGATGCCCCGATCAGGTCCTCTCGGGACGAATGCAGCAAGGCGGCCGCGGGATCGTTCAGATCCTTGATCTTGCCATCGCTCACCGAAATGAAAACGACCGAGTCGCGCACTGTGCGCAAAAGCAGGCGATAGCGTGCATCGAATTCACGACGCGCCTCGTATCCCTGTTCGAGCGACATTTGCGCCTGAACCAGCTGCTGTTGGGTTTCGGCAACGGGGCGCAGATCGCGCCCCAGCATCAGGAAAGACCCGTCCAGGCCAAACGGGTGCAAGCTGTAGCGAACGGGAAATTCCCAGACCGCATTGTCGGAATGGTTCAGCTCGATGGATCGTTTCGGCAGATCGCCCTGTGCCATCGTGGCCATCGCCGCCTCGATCTTCGGACAGCTTTCGCGCGTCAGGAAGTCCATGAGAGGCCGGCCCTCCCAATGGTCCAACTTGCCAAAGGAGGTTTCATTCGGGTTCACGAGAACGGAAAGCACCTTGCCTTGCCGTGACACGACCAAGGCAATATCCGAGGCAACCGCGATGATGCTCGACAGAACTTCAGCGTCGATAATCGGAACGGAGCCACTGCTCCAGAAACTGGAACCACTGCTGTTCATTACGTTGCCGATGACCTGCCTTTTGACTTGCCCTTTTCGCACAGCTTGAGTGCAATCTTCACATCGTTTGTCACCAGGTCGACATCGGTCTTTTCCTTGACGTGGTCTTCAAGCTCGAGAACGATCCCCCCGAGAACGAGGGAGGGTGGTGTTGAGATACCTTCCCGAATGCGTATGACCAATTTTGCGATGGATGCAAGCGCATCCGGACGTGACCCTGAAAACAACACCATGTCGTAATCGTCTTCCGCCACCGCTTTCAGGATCGTCTCGTCGCGGGCGCCGAAGAGGATCCGAACCGATGCACCGGCCCTGCGCAACTGTGCCGTGGCGACATGTGGACCCAAGGTGTGGCTGTCATTCCCTTGCAGGACGAGTAGCACATTTGGACCGTAAGAAACATCCGATAGAGTTGCGGACCAAGGTGGAACCAGAAAGGTCAGCAGGCCTTGTAGCCGCGCGCTGGCGATCGTGACACTGGCAAAGCTTATCGTATCGTCGACCCACATCTGACCCAGATCGCTTGCAGCTTGGGGGATATAGATGTCGACCACCTGTTCGGAATTGATACGTCGGTCGCGGAGACTGTCCAACAGCGCTTCCGGGTCGAACGTACCGGGCTTCAGGACAGCCTCGACGAGCTTCTGGACCACACTGGTGCGGATCGTCTGCGCGCCCTCATCTCCCTTGTCGCTGAGAAACGACAAAACCGTCGACGCCAGGACCGATACTTCCGGGCGTCCCCTTTCGGTTAAAATTCGGTCCTTTGTAAGGTCATTCGCCATATCGTACCCTCACTTCCGATTCCGACCGACAGATGTCAGACATATCAGACAACCTTAGTGTCCGATTCTTAGCGCTTATTGTCAAAGATAATTGACAGTAGCCACTGTTCAGCTTTCCTTTCAACAGGCTAGAGCAGGACAAGTCCAAAGGAAACAGGCATTTCCCGAGGATTCACGAGAATCATGGAGCTTTGCCGGTGCGTGCCAATTGTCAGTTTGAAAGTGTAAGTTTTAGTTGACACTTCGCCCGGGCAGCGTCTATTTTTTTACCAGCAACCAACGGAATCGTGGACATGGCAAAGACGCAGCACGCCCCCAAGACGCCCGTGTTTCTTTATACAGAGGAACAGCGCGCGCGCCGGGACACCAGTATCTGGACGTTCATTCAAGGCGTGCTGGCGCCGTTGCAGTTTCTTGTGTTTCTCGTCTCGCTGGGTCTTGTGCTGCGGTATCTCTGGACCGGGGTTGGATATGACGCGGCGACGCTGTCGATCCTGATCAAGACCCTGTTCTTGCTTGCCATCATGGTGACAGGCGCGATCTGGGAAAAGGTTGTGTTCGGACAATACCTGTTTGCGCCCGCGTTCTTCTGGGAGGACGTGTTCTCTTTTCTCGTGATCGCACTTCATCTTGCCTATGTCTGGACGCTTTGGACCGGTGCGCTGACCCCGGTGCAGGAAATGTGGCTCGCTCTTGCGGCTTATGCTGCCTATGTCGTGAACGCCGGGCAGTTCATCTGGAAGCTGCGCGCCGCGCGGCTGCAATCAGCGACGTCTTCGATGGTCGATGAGGTGCCGGCATGACCGAACGGTTCGCTCCGCCGCCCGCGCATGGGTGCTCCAAGACACCTGTCCTGAAGGAGCGCGGACAGCACGAGGTGTTCTGCGGACTGACCGGGATCATCTGGCTGCATCGCAAGATGCAGGATGCATTCTTTCTTGTCGTGGGCAGCCGCACCTGTGCCCATCTTCTGCAATCGGCAGCCGGCGTCATGATCTTCGCCGAACCACGTTTTGCGACCGCGATCCTTGAGGAAACCGATCTGGCGGGCATGGCCGACGCGCAGCAGGAGCTGGATCGCGTGGTCAGCGAACTGCTCACCCGCCGCCCGGATATCAAGCAGCTCTTCCTTGTCGGGTCCTGCCCGTCCGAAGTCATCAAGCTGGATCTCGCGACCGCTGCCGAACGGATGAGCGCGCAATTTGCGCCGAACGTCCGCGTGCTCAGCTATTCCGGCTCCGGGATCGAAACGACATTCACCCAGGGGGAGGATGCCTGTCTCGCCGCGATGGTGCCGGTGCTTCCACAGACAGATGCGCGCGAACTTCTTTTGGTTGGCGCGCTGCCCGACGTGGTAGAGGAGCAGGCCGTCGGCTTGTTGGAGGCGATGGGCATCGGGCCGATTCGCATATTGCCAGCGTCGCGCGTCAGTGACGAGTATGGCATCGGGCCAAACACCCAGTATGCCCTGACCCAACCCTTCCTGAGCGACACCCACGAAGCGCTGCAACGGCGCGGCGCCAATCATATTGCCGCCCCATTCCCGCTTGGCGAAGAGGGCACTACACAATGGTTGCGTGCGGTCGCTGACCAGTTTGGCGTGTCGGATACAACATTCGCCGACGTCACCGAGGCGCCTCGCGCCCGCGCGCGGAAGGCGGTTGCACAAGCGTCCGAGGCGCTGCGCGACAAATCGGTATTCTTCTTCCCCGACAGCCAATTGGAAATTCCGCTCGCGCGTTTCCTGACCCGTGAATGCGGCATGGACGCGATCGAAGTCGGCGCACCGTTCATCCACAAAGCCGTTATGTCGCCGGACCTGAACCTCTTGGCAGAGGGCCCGACCATCGCGGAAGGACAGGACGTCGACAAGCAACTGGACCGCTGCCGCGCCGCGCGCCCGGACCTGACAGTCTGTGGCCTGGGCCTTGCCAACCCGCTCGAGGCAGAAGGCATGACGACCAAATGGGCCATCGAACTGGTCTTCACTCCCGTGCATTTCTACGAACAGGCGGGCGATCTGGCCGGGCTGTTCTCGCGGCCCGTGCGCCGCCGCGACCTCCTGAAGCTGGAGGCAGCGGAATGAAGCTCACAGTCTGGACATACGAAGGCCCGCCGCATGTCGGCGCGATGCGTGTCGCGACTGGAATGACGGATTTGCACTACGTGCTGCACGCGCCACAAGGTGACACCTACGCGGACCTGTTGTTTACCATGATCGAGCGGCGCAATCATCGCCCGCCGGTGACCTACACCACGTTCCAGGCCCGCGACCTGGGCGCAGACACCGCGTATTTGTTCAAGGACGCTGCGATGGCCGCCTACGAGCGGTTCAAGCCGGAAGCGATGATCGTTGGCGCGTCCTGCACGGCAGAGTTGATCCAGGATGACCCCGCAGGTCTTGCCGAAACGCTGGGCCTGCCTGTTCCGGCGATTCCGCTGGAGCTGCCCAGTTATCAGCGCAAGGAAAACTTCGGTGCGGACGAGACCTTTTTCCAGATCGTGCGGGCTTTGGCCAAGCCGATGGAAAAGACCGCGCGTGTGACCGCGAACCTGATCGGCCCCACCGGGCTTGGATTCCGGCATCGCGATGACATCGTCGAGGTCAGCGGTCTTCTGATGGAGATGGGGATCGAGGTGAATGTCGTGGCTCCGATGCCCGCGTCTCCGTCTGATATCGCGAAAATGGGGCAGGCGCATTTCAACGTTCTGATGTATCCCGAAACTGCAGAGACCGCCGCGCGCTACATGGAGCGCGAGTTTGACCAGCCCTATACGAAAACCGTTCCCATAGGTGTCGGGGCAACGCGTGATTTCGTCAACGAAGTGGCCGAGATCGCCGGGATAGCGCCCGTTCTGGACGACAGCCGCCTGCGGCTTCCCTGGTATTCGGCCAGCGTCGACAGCACCTACCTGACCGGCAAGCGCGTCTTCCTGTTTGGCGATGGCACGCATGTTGCTGCCTGCGCCCGTATCGCCCGCGACGAGATGGGGTTCGAGGTGGTCGGTCTGGGCTGCTACAACCGCGAACAGGCGCGTATGCTGCGCGGAGTCGCCAAGGAATACGGCGTCGAGGCACTGATTACCGACGATTACCTGGAGGTCGAACGCCGGATCGAGGAACTGGCCCCCGAGATGATCCTCGGCACCCAGATGGAGCGGCATATCGGCAAGCGTCTGGGCATTCCCTGCGCGGTGATTTCCGCGCCCGTGCATGTCCAGGATTTCCCGGCCCGCTACAGCCCGCAGATGGGTATCGAAGGCGCGAACGTGATCTTCGACACATGGGTGCATCCGCTGGTCATGGGCCTGGAAGAGCATCTTTTGACCATGTTCCGCGAGGATTTCGAATTCCACGACGATGCCGGTGCCAGCCATCACGGCCACAAGGCCAAGCTGCGCCAGGACGATCGGTCCAAAACAGAAACCCCTGCGCCGGACACTGTGCAGACCGGGACTGGACCGATCGAGATCGTCTGGCTGCCCGCTGCGGAAAAGGAGCTCAAGAAAATCCCGTTTTTCGTGCGCGGCAAGGCCAAGCGCAACACCGAAACCTTTGCATCCGAACGGGGTGTCTCTGAAATAAGCGTCGATACGCTTTACGAAGCGAAGGCACATTATGCGCGATAATTTCGATGAAACCCGGGCGTATAACATCGCCATCATCACCCTGGACAGCCATGCGGCCGGTCCGGTCGCGCGGGCCTCGCTGAACCTGGCCAAGGATTTTCCGGGTCTCAAGGTGACGGTCCACGCCGCTGCTGAATGGGCCGAAACACCCGAATCGCTTGTCGAGGCGAAACAGGCGATTGCCGATGCGGACATGATCGTGGCAAACCTGCTGTTCCTTGAAGAGCATATCCAGCCGGTTATGGACGACCTGCGCGCCGCCCGCGATCGGGTTGACGGAATGATCGGGGTTATCGCCGATGCCGAGATCATCAAGCTGACCAAGCTGGGCAAGCTCGACATGTCGAAGCCCGCGTCGGGCTTGATGAAGATTCTCAAGTCGCTCAAGCCGAAGTCCGACGACTCCGAGGTCGAGAAGGGCGAAAAGCGGATGCAGCAACTGCGCCGTCTGCCCAAGTTGCTCAAGATGGTGCCGGGCAAGGCCCAGGACCTGCGGTCGTGGTTCCTTGTCATGCAGTACTGGTTGGGCGGGTCCGATGACAACATCGAACAGATGGTGCGTTACCTCTTGGGCAAGTACGCCAAGGGCCGCGAGGAATGGCTGGGGGCCGAGGCGCAAGCGCCCATAGAGTACCCGGATGTAGCTTTGTATCATCCTGACCTGCCCCGGCGCATCACGACCGACATCTCGGATATGCCGCGCCCGCAAGAAGCAAAGGCCACCGTAGGCCTGTTGATGATGCGATCCTATGTCCTTGCTAATGACACGGCGCATTACGATGCCGTAATCCGTGCTTTCGAGGCCAAGGGTCTGGCGGTCCGTCCCGCGTTTGCCGGCGGTCTTGATGGTCGTCCCGCGATCGACGCGTTCTTTCGTGAAAACGATGGTACGACCATTGATGCCATGGTCTCCCTGACCGGTTTCAGCCTTGTTGGGGGTCCTGCCTATAACGACAGCGATGCGGCCGTTCGTGTCTTGCAAGACCTAGATGTGCCTTACATTGCCGCCCATCCGCTTGAATTTCAGACCCTGGGCCAGTGGGCCAATGGCGATCAGGGTCTTGGACCGATCGAAACCACCATGCTCATCGCGTTGCCGGAGCTGGATGGCGCGACCTGCCCGACCGTGTTTGGCGGTCGCCATGGACCTGAAGGGTGCAACGGATGCCAGCACCAATGCCCGTGTGACACGCAAACCAAGGCGATGTCCCCGTGCCGGGAGCGGATCGATAGCCTGGCTGAAAAAACCCTCCGGCAAGCGACCCTGCGGCGGACGGAAAACGCGGACAAGAAAGTCGGGATCGTCCTGTTCGGCTTCCCGCCCAATGCGGGTGCGGTCGGTACGGCAGCGTACCTGAACGTCTTTGAATCGCTGTTCAACACATTGCACCAGATGAAGGCGGACGGGTACGACCTCGAGCCACCCGAGACCGTCGATGCCCTCCGCACCGCCGTTCTTGAGGGTAATGCCAAGCAATACGGCCAAGAGGCCAATGTCGCGGCCCATGTGAGCGCCGACGAAATCGTGCGCAACACACCGCCTCTAAAGGCAATCGAGGCGGTTTGGGGGCCGGCCCCCGGCAAAATTCAATCCGACGGCCGCGGTGTCTTCGTGCTCGGTGCGCAGTTCGGCAAGGTCTTTGTCGGCGTGCAGCCCACCTTTGGCTACGAAGGCGACCCGATGCGGCTCTTGTTCGAGAAAGGCTTTGCGCCGACCCACGCGTTCTCGACCTTCTACCTTTGGATGCGCAACATGTTCAAAGCCGATGTTGTGTTGCATTTCGGCATGCACGGCGCGCTCGAATTCATGCCGGGCAAACAGGCTGGTCTGGGCGCCCGAGATTGGCCGGACCGCCTTATTGGCGAGATGCCGAACGTCTATCTCTATGCGTCCAACAACCCGTCCGAAGCGACGCTGGCCAAGCGCCGCTCCGGTGCAGTGACGGTCACGCATTTGACGCCGCCGCTCGCGCAATCGGGTCTCTACAAGGGTCTGCAAGAGCTGAAAGACAGCCTCACGCGCTGGCGGACCCTTGATCCGCAAAGCGACAAACGCGCCGAGTTGGAGACGCTTATCGCAGAACAGGCCGAGGCTGTGGACATGGGTGGACACCCGCCCGACGCGCTCTGGCTCAAGCTGCTTGAGACCGAAGATGCGCTGATCCCCGATGGCTTGCATATCGTCGGCAAGACGTTCAGCGATGATGCACGCGCCGACTACCTCAACCTCATCGAGGACGCGGATGACGAAACCCGCGCCAAGGTCGATGCGCTCTTGCAGCAAGAGACTGAGTTGGACGGGCTGATGCGGGCGTTGCAAGGCCGCTACACCGCGCCGGTGCCGGGTGGTGACTTGATCCGCTCGACCGACGTTTTGCCGACAGGACGGAATATCCACGCGTTCGATCCGTTCCGGATGCCGACCGAATACGCCTGCCGCGATGGTGCGAAACAGGCCGACCTGCTGCTGGCCACGCATGACACACTGCCGCGCACCGTTGCGTTGGTCCTGTGGGGATCCGACAACATCAAATCAGACGGTGCGCCGCTGGCGCAGGCTTTGGCCCTGATCGGCGCGAAACCACGCTTTGACAGCTTCGGCCGGATTTCCGGCGCGGATCTGATCCCGCTCGAGCAATTGGGCCGTCCGCGTGTGGATGTTGTGATGACGCTCTCGGGCATTTTCCGCGATCTCCTGCCGCTGCAGACCCGCATGCTGGCCGAAGCGGCGAAGAAAGCCGCCGAGGCGGATGAGCCGTTGGAGCTCAACTACATCCGCGCCCATGCCTGGGTCTATGCGCAGGAAAACGGCGTCGATCTCGAAACCGCTGCACTGCGTGTCTTCTCCAACGCCGAGGGGGCGTATGGGTCGAACGTCAATGCGTTGGTCGATAGCTCTGCTTTCGGGGACGAAGACGAACTCGCCGATGCCTACGAGACGCGCAAGTCCTTTGCCTATGGCGTGAATGGCAAGGCGTCCGCGAACCACGAACTGCTGCAAGAGACGCTCAAGACCGTCGACATTGCCTATCAGAACCTCGAATCTGTCGAGTTGGGTGTCACAACGGTCGATCACTACTTTGATACGCTGGGCGGGATCTCGCGCGCGGTGAAACGCGCCCGCGGTGGCCAAGAGGCGGCGATCTACATCTCCGACACCACGCGCGGTAACGGCAAGATCCGCAGCTTGCAGGACCAGGTCGCGCTTGAAACCCGGTCGCGCAGCCTGAACCCCAAGTGGTTCGAAGGCATGCTCAAGCATGGTGCCGAAGGTGTGCGCCAGATCGAAGCCCAAGTGACCAACACGATGGGATGGTCCGCGACGACCGGCAAAGTTGAACCGTGGGTCTACCAGCGCCTGAGCGAAACCTTCGTCCTCGATGACGACATGCGCGCCCGCCTTGCAGACCTGAACCCGACCGCGTCCAGCCGTATGGCAAACCGCCTCCTGGAAGCACACGATCGTAACTACTGGCAGCCCGACGAAGACACTCTGGCCGCGTTGCAAGACGCGGCGGACACGCTCGAAGATCGCCTTGAGGGGATCGCAGCCGAATGAGCGCGCAACACATGGATTGGAGCCTGACATGAGCCCACTGGACGCAAAAAGCCCACCCGCCGCCCGCGCATCTTTGCGTGAAGCAGCTGGACTGGAAAAACGAGGCCTCGGCGCGCCGCCCGTTCTGAAAGGACAGGACGGCGAAGGCTCGGTGCAGGTGCATCAGGACAATTCGATGAAAATCGAGGGAGCCAAGGTATTCGCTGTATACGGCAAAGGCGGTATCGGGAAATCGACCACCTCGTCCAACCTGTCCGCCGCGTTTTCCAAGCTGGGCAAGCGCGTGTTGCAGATCGGCTGCGACCCGAAGCATGACAGTACATTCACCCTGACAGGGCAGCTTCAACCGACGGTCATCGATATTCTCAAGGATGTCGATTTCCACGCCGAGGAACTGCGCCCCGAGGATTTCGTGGCCGAAGGGTTCAATGGCGTGAAATGTATCGAAGCCGGCGGCCCCCCCGCCGGGACCGGCTGCGGCGGCTACGTGGTTGGTCAGACGGTGAAACTGCTCAAGCAGCATCATCTGCTCGAAGATACCGATGTCGTTCTGTTCGACGTGCTGGGCGACGTGGTCTGCGGCGGGTTTGCCGCGCCATTGCAACACGCAGATCGCGCAGTGATCGTGACCGCCAATGATTTCGACAGCATCTATGCAATGAATCGCATCATCGCCGCCGTTCAGGCCAAGTCGGCCAACTACAAGGTGCGTCTGGCCGGATGTGTTGCGAACCGGTCCAAGGACACCGACGAGGTTGATCGCTTCTGTGATGAGGTTGGGTTCAAGCGGATCGCGCATATGCCCGATTACGACGCCATCCGCCGGTCCCGGCTCAAGAAAAAGACACTGTTCGAGATGCCGGACGAAGAAGACATCGTCATGGCGCGGAAGGAATATGTCCGCTTGGCCGAGGCAATGTTCAACGGAACCGAGGCTATGACGCCGAAGCCGCTGGAAGACCGTGATATCTTTGAACTCCTAGGGTTTGATTAAGTGACCTACGAACTCACCCGCGACCGGGTCGAACATTATTTCGACCGCACCGCCACCAAGGTTTGGGAGCGGCTGACCTCTGACGCGCCGGTGAGCCGTATTCGTGAAACCGTGCGCAAGGGCCGGGACAGGATGCGGGACACTCTGTTGTCGGCTCTGCCGACAGATTTGAGGGGCGCGCGCATTCTCGATGCAGGCTGCGGCGCGGGTCAGATGACGCAAGAACTGGCCCAGCGTGGCGCGGATGTGGTGGCTGTCGATATTTCGCCATCGCTTGTGCAGATTGCGGAAGACCGTTTGCCGAGCGCGCTGCATTCGCGCGTTACCTTTGCCAGTGGCGACATGTTGTCAGCAGACCTCGGCGCGTTCGACCACGTGATCGCAATGGACAGCCTGATCTACTACACCGAGTCCGACATCCGCCGCGCGCTGGAAAACTTTTCCGGGCGCACCGATGGTTCGGTGGTTTTCACCGTTGCCCCCCGGACACCGATGCTCATGGGCATGTGGTACGCGGGCAAAGCGTTTCCGAAGTCGGACCGATCGCCCACGATGATCCCGCATGGGCCGTCGCGCTTGTCAAAAACGGTTTCTGATATAGGGCGACTGACCGATTTGGGACGTGTGAATTCGGGCTTCTACATCAGCCAGGCACTGGAGTTCCGTCCATGATCGTGACGCGCTCTCAGGTCAAGTCTCTCGGCACGCGGCTGCTTCCGTTCTCGGATGCCGCATCGGATGACTTGCCTTTGGGCCAATTGCTTCGACTGGCGCTGTTCCAGGTGTCGGTGGGCATGGCGGGCGTCATGCTTCTGGGCACGCTGAACCGCGTGATGATCGTTGAACTCAGCGTGCCGGCCACGCTGGTCGCGATCATGGTCGCACTGCCGGTTCTCATCGCGCCGTTCCGCGCGTTCCTTGGCTTCAAATCCGACAATTACCGCTCTGCGATCGGATGGAAGCGCATCCCCTATCTCTGGTTCGGTACGCTGTGGCAGTTCGGTGGTTTGGCCATCATGCCCGCTTGCCTTCTGGTGCTGGGAGGTGATGTCACGCATGAGGTTCCGTTCGCCGGAGAGGTTCTGGCCGCCCTCGCATTCATCATGACCGGTCTCGGCATGCACATGACCCAGACAGCGGGTCTGGCGCTGGCTGCCGATCGTGCTACTGACGAAACGCGCCCTCGTGTCGTGGCGCTGCTTTACGTGATGTTCCTGATTGGTATCGGGCTGTCGGCAATCGTGATTGGCTGGCTCCTGCGCGATTTCACGCCGCTGCTTCTTATCCAGGTGGTGCAGGGCACGGCGGTTGTCACCATCGTTCTGAACACCGTCGCGTTGTGGAAGCAAGAACAGGTGAAGCCGCAATCCAACAAGGATCACGATGCCTCGCAACCGTCGTTCAAGGACGCCTGGGCGGACCTGACCAAGGGCGGGACCGCGGGTCGGCTGCTTGCCGTCGTGTTTCTCGGCACGATGGCGTTCAACATGCAGGATATACTGCTGGAGCCTTACGGGGGCGAGATCCTCGGGCTCAGCGTGTCGGTCACGACGCTGTTGACCGCGACTTGGGCCGCCGGCGCTCTGATCGGATTTGCTATTGCCGCGCGCGTCTTGGCCAACGGCGGCAACACCTATCGCATGGCGTCCGTTGGTCTTCTGGCCGGGATCGCAGCGTTCTGCATCGTGATCTTTGCAGCGCCGATGAACAGCACCGCGCTTTTCTTCGCGGGGGCGGGTATGATCGGGTTCGGCGGCGGCTATTTCGCCATATCGACGCTGACTGCCGCGATGACATTACCTGCCGAAGGGCTTGCCGGTCGCGGCCTTGCGCTGGGCGCGTGGGGTGCGGCACAAGCCACCGCGGCGGGTCTGTCCACGCTGATCGGCGGCGCAACACGCGACAGCGTCAATATGATCGCCATGTCCGGTGCGTGGGGTGAAGCCTTGCAGACGCCCACCACCGGGTATTCCGTTGTTTACCATCTCGAAATCGCGCTTTTGTTCGCGACGCTCATCGTCTTGGGCCGTCTCGTCAGCCAAAGCCGGAGCGCACCAACACTTAACCAGAAACCGACAGGGCTGGGCCTTGCCGATTTCCCGACCTGACCAAGGCCCATCAAGGAGAACTAAAGATGACCGAAGACTATATCCTTGGAAACCTAGACCTGGCGAGCATTTCGCTTTGGTTGTTTTTCATCTTTTTCGTAGGTCTCGTGATCTGGATCCAGCGCGAGAACCAGCGTGAAGGCTATCCGCTCGTGGACGAGGACGGCAGCCAGGCGGATGCCGGCAGCGTGTTCCCGAACCCGTCGGACAAGACGTTCAAGCTGCCGCATGGGCGGGGCGACTATACCGTGCCGTCGGGCCAGACGGCTGAACGCACAGATATCGATGGCAAGCTGACCAAGGAGTTCGACTCGGGCGGCTTCCCGTTCGATCCGAAAGGTGATCCGCTGGCTGACGGTGTCGGACCGGCAAGCTGGGCTCCGCGCCGCGATGAGCCGGAGCTGGACGGGCACGGTCATCCCAAGATCATCCCGATGTCGGGCAGCGAAAGCTTTCGCGTCTCTGCCGGGCGCGACCCCCGCGGTTTGCCTGTCGTTGCCGGCGATGGCGCGATCGTTGGCAAGATCACCGATATGTGGGTCGACGAGCCGGAACAGCTTGTCCGGTATCTCGAGATCGAGCTGGACGCGGAATACGGTGGTGGATCCCGGCTTGTCCCGATCACCTTCACACGCATTTGGGGCAACCGGGTAAAGGTTCGGTCGATCTTTGGTGAACATTTCGCCGGTGTGCCAAAGCTCGCGGCGGCGCAGCAGATCACCAAGCTCGAGGAAGACAAGATCAGTGCCTATTACGGCGGCGGAACGCTCTATGCGAGCCAGGCCCGTCTGGAGCCGCAGATCTGATTCGACCAGCCAGACCGATAAGGGGAACCACGATGCCACATGACGATTTTCAGGTAGAGCCGGTCAAGGGATTGCCAGAGACGCCGCCAGACGGAGAACAGATCCTCTGGCAAGGGAAGCCGGATTGGTGGGCCTTGTCGAAGGAATCGCTGAACCTGCTTTGGGTCGCGGGGTATTTCGTTTTCCTCGCCGGTTGGCGCTTCGTGGCCGTGGTGGACCTGATGCCCTTGGGACAGGCCATCTGGGCCTCGGTGCCGTTCCTGTTCCTTGGTGCCATCGTGTGTCTTCTTCTCGTGGCGATTGCCTGGGCGCAGGCGCATTACACCGTCTACACGGTTACCAACCGCCGTGTCGCGATGCGAATCGGTGCGGCGCTGACGGTAACGCTCAACCTGCCCTACACTCAGATCGGGTCTGCCAACCTCGATCTGCGCAAGGGCGGCACCGGGACAATCGCATTTGGCCTGCTCGGGGACACGCGGATCAGCTATCTTGTTTGCTGGCCACATGTGCGTCCCTGGAAAATCTCGCCGACGCAACCGGCGTTGCGCTGTATCCCGGAAGCTGAAAAGATCGCGGCAATGATTTCGGATGCCGCCGAAGCGCGTGTGTCCATGCCACAGGTCGAACGCCAAGGCGCCGCGCCCACGGCTGTCGCCGCGGAATAGGGAGGGGTCGAGATGCAAATGCAAACCGCAGACAAGGCGCGCATCCATGCCACCGAACGCGAACTGGTGCCGCGCATCTTTGTGCGGGCCATGTTCGGCATGGTGATGATTTGCCTTGCGATGGTCAGCGCCTATCGCTGGATGGATGGCCCGGTGCAATACACCGCCCCTGACTCACCTGTTGTCATAGAGCGGACGCTTTTCCTCGAAGGCGCAATGAGCGGCGCGGCCTCGGTCTATGACGCGGATCATGCGCTGATCGCTGAATACACACCGGAAGAGGGTGGGTTCCTCTCCGGTATGTGGCGCGTCCTGCAACGGGAACGCACCAAGGCACGTGTTGATCTGGATGGTCCGGTGATCATCCGCGCACGTGAAAACAACCGTTTTGAGATCTTTGATCCCAGCACGGGATGGGGGGCCGACCTCATGGGGTTCGGCGCCGACAACTCGGCAGCTTTCGCCAAGCTGCTGAAATAACCGAGAGGGAATCGGACTATGGGTTTGTTGACCAAGGATATCGAAAGGGCGCCTTGCACGGTGGAGATCAGTCATTGTTTCGAGAGCCTGCACGCGCATGTGCGCTTCAACAACGGCGCGGTGATCTATCCCGGTGACGAAGTAAAGGTTGAAGGGCCCGAGATAATGGCCCCGTTCGGAGAGATTGTCACCGAAGACCGCGAGGCCGTGATCGTGCGCGCATCCAAGCTCGAACAGATCTGGACCCGCATGACAGGGGATTTCGAGGTGATGGAGCTGTGTGAGTTCTCGTTCTCCGAGGAGGTGACGCTATGAACGTTCAGTCCAAACACACCGCCGACGCGACCACCGCAGAGGAGAGCTTTGCCATCCAAGAGGAGCAGGCAAAGTTCGATAGCAAGGCCGCGACCGACCTGGCGATGCAGAACACACTTCTGACGCCGCGATTTTACACCACGGATTTCGACGAACTTGATGCGATCAATGTCGACGGCATTCGCGAGGAATGGGACCAGCTGATCGACCAGATGGTTGCCGACCCCAACAAGGGCCATTTCAAGAAGAACGAAGACTGGGATCATGTCGATTGGGAGAACATGGACCCGGAGTTGAAGAAGGAATTCATCGACTTCCTGATTTCGAGCTGTACTGCCGAATTCTCCGGCTGCGTGCTTTACAAGGAGATGAAACGGCGCGGCAACAACAAGGACATCACCCAGCTGTTCCAGCTGATGGCGCGCGACGAGGCGCGTCATGCCGGGTTCATCAATGATGCGCTGCGCGAAGCGGGTGTGGCGGTGAACCTTGGGTTCCTGACGCAGAAGAAGAAATACACTTACTTCCGCCCCAAGTTCATCTACTACGCCACGTATCTGTCCGAAAAGATCGGCTATGCGCGCTATATCACGATCTTCCGTCACCTGGAGGCGCATCCGGAACACCGCTTTCACCCGATTTTCAAATGGTTTCACGAATGGTGCAACGACGAATTCAGCCATGGTGAGGCGTTCGCTCTGCTGATGAAGACCGACCCGAAGCTGACATCCGGCAAGAACGTCTACTGGATCAAGTTCTTCCTGACGGCCGTTTTTGCGACGATGTATGTCCGCGACCACCAGCGCCCCGCCTTTCACAAGGCGCTGGGTGTTGATCCAGACTGGTACGCGCATGAGGTCTTTACCAAGACGTCCGAGCTGACCAAGCAGATCTTCCCGATCACGCTGGATATCGATCACCCGCGCTGGCAATCGACGCTGGAGCGCCTGCAGCGTGCCAATGTCGAGATCGCCGATGCCAAGGCCGAGGGCGGGATTGGCGGCAAGTTGAAGGAGTGGGCCGGGAGCGCCAAGGCGGCGCTGTGTTTTGCGTCGCTTTACACGATCCCGGTAAAAAAGCACGAGGTCCCCGCCGTCACCCGTCTGGTGCCGTCGTACTAGGGATGGTGCCCGTTTGGGGGGCCAACCCCCCAGGCAGCGTTGATGAATTGCAACCAGAAGAAGGACAAACCCCGCGTGTTGAATGACCCTTGGATCGCTTCCCTTGTGGCGCTTTTTCTCTGGTGGTTTTCCACCGGGGTTATCCTCATGGTCGTGAAACACGCGGACCGTCGCGGACTGCGGTGCGGGCAAATCCTGACGCTGGCGACGTTTCCGGTTTTCCTTGTGGGGGCGTATGGCATCTGGGCCAGCGCGGGCGGTACGGATGTCCGGTCCGCGTATTTCGCGTTTCTTGCGGCGCTGGCCCTATGGGGCTGGATCGAACTGGCGTTTCTGACCGGGACGATCACCGGCCCGAACCGGCTCGTCTGTCGTGAGGACATTCCGGAATGGGAGCGGTTTCTCCGCGCCTGGGGCACGATCGCCTATCACGAGATACTCTTGGCAGGAACGCTGGTCGGGATCTGGATGTATACGTTCGGGGCAGAGAACATGTTCGGGTTCTGGACCTTTGCCATCCTTTTCTTTGCCCGTGTCTCGGCCAAGCTGAACCTGTTTTTGGGTGTTCCGAAGATCAATACGGAATTCCTGCCGCGTCCGCTTTCGCATCTGCCAAGTCATTTTCGCATCGCCAAGATGAACTGGCTGTTCCCGGTGTCGGTCACGGCGCTGACCTTTGCCGTCGCGTGCTGGCTGGAGCGGATTTACGCCGCTGGTTCACCAGGTGAGCTTGTGGGATTTGCCTTGCTGGCTGCCATGACGGCCCTTGCGCTTCTGGAGCATTGGTTCATGGTTCTGCCACTGCCCGATGAAAAACTCTGGCGCTGGATGTTGCCAGCGCCCAAACCAGAAAAACAAGACAAGACGATACGAACGGAGGACGCCCATGGACTTTGACAGCTTGTTCAATGCCCAGCTCGATACCCTGAAAGACGAGGGTAATTATCGTATTTTTGCCGAGTTGGAACGCAAGTGTGGCGCGTTTCCGAAGGCCAAAAGCCACGATGAGGACTGCCCCGAAGAGGTCACCGTCTGGTGCTCAAACGACTATCTTGGCATGGGCCAGCACCCCAAGGTGATCAAGTCCATGCAGGATGCGGTGGCCGAAAACGGCTGTGGTGCAGGTGGGACGCGGAATATTTCCGGGACCAACCACCAGCACAAGCTGCTCGAAGCCGAGCTCGCCGACTTGCATGGCAAGGAAAGTGCGCTGCTGTTCACCTCTGGCTACGTGTCGAACTGGGCTGCCTTGTCGACGCTGGGATCGCGCCTGCCCGATGCGGTGATCCTGTCTGACGAGTTGAACCATGCCTCGATGATCGAGGGCATCCGCCACGCGCGCTGCAACAAGGTGATCTGGAAGCACAACGATCCCGAGGACCTGGACCGCAAGCTGGCCGCTTTGCCATCGAATGCGACCAAGATCGTAGCCTTCGAATCGGTCTACTCGATGGACGGCGATATCTGTCCGATGCAGGAAATCGTGGAGGTGGCCGAAAAGCACGGCGCCATGACTTATCTGGACGAGGTTCATGCCGTTGGTATGTACGGTCCGCGCGGTGGCGGCGTGTCGGAACGCGAGGGGCTGGCCGATCGCATCACCCTGATCGAGGGCACGCTGGGCAAGGCCTTCGGGGTGATGGGTGGCTACATCACCGGATCCGAACCGATGTGCGATTTTATCCGGTCGTTTTCCAGCGGATTCATCTTCACCACTGCGTTGCCCCCTGCGGTTGCGGCGGCGGCGCGGACCTCGGTCGCGCATCTCAAGCAAAGTGACCAGGAGCGTGCAAACCAGAAAATCCAGGTAGAGCGGCTGCGCAAGCGGCTGGATGATTTCGGGATTCCGCATCTGGAGAATCCCAGCCATATCATCCCGGTGATGATAAAGGACCCGGTCAAATGCCGGATGCTCGCGGATATTCTGATGCAGGATTACGGAATTTACGTGCAGCCCATCAACTATCCGACGGTGCCCAAGGGAACGGAGCGCCTGCGCTTTACGCCGGGGCCGTTTCATTCCGATGGTGATATCGAACATCTTGTTCAAGCACTTGCGACCCTCTGGAAACAATGTGCCATTGCCCATCAGGTCGCTTGACTTGAAGGCAAACGCCGTTACGTTCCGCTAAAACCACTGGTCTGTTGATGGGTTTGCCTTTCAGAGACAAGACAGTGTTTTGATGAACACGATAGAGGAGTTCAGCAATGAAGTTGATGTTCGCAACCGCGGCCACGGCACTCACCCTCGGCGGCGCTGCGCTGGCGCAAAGCGACGGTGATGCCGAAGCCGGTGAAAGAGAATTCAACAAGTGTAAATCCTGCCACATGATCGTGGCTGATGACGACACGACGATTGTCCGGGGCGGCCGCACGGGTCCGAACCTCTACAACATCATCGGCCGTCAAGCCGGGTCCGTCGAAGATTTTCGTTATGGCGATAGCCTGGTCGAGGCCGGTGAAGCTGGCCTGGTCTGGGACGAAGAATCCTTTGTCGCATATGTTCAGGATCCAAAGGGATTTCTGGCCGAGTATCTGGATGACAGCGGCGCGCGATCCAAGATGTCGTATCGCCTGCGCAATGGCATGGAAGACGTCTATGCCTATCTCCTGACAGTCAGCCCGGATGCCGAGGCGAATATGGACGAGTCCGAAGCGGACTCCTGATCGCCGAAGACGGCAATCACCAGACATTGAAGGGGCGCGCTGTCACAGCGCGCTCTTTTCTTTTGAGGGCTCCAGGCTGAAGAGTTGACCGCCCCTGTTCGCTCACGCAAAAGATCAGCATAGCCGAAGGGGCAGTATTATGAAGATTGCAATGATCGGGACCGGGTATGTGGGTCTTGTGTCTGGCGTGTGTTTTTCCGACTTCGGCCACCACGTCGTGTGCGTCGACAAGGACCAGCGCAAGATCGATATGCTGGAACGTGGCGAGGTCCCCATTTTCGAACCGGGACTTGATGTTCTGATGTCAAAGAATGTCGAGGCCGGCCGGCTCGAGTTCACCCGTGATTTGCAGGCGGCGATTGAAGGGGCCGAGGCGGTTTTCATCGCCGTGGGCACACCGACGCGTCGGGGCGATGGCCATGCCGATCTGACTTATGTGATGGCTGCCGCCGAAGGAATCGCGAAGGCGTGCAAGGATTACGTCGTCATCGTGACCAAATCGACCGTGCCCGTCGGGACCAATCGAAAAGTATGGGAGGTGGTGGCAGCGGCGAATCCGGATTTGGATTTTGACGTTTCGTCGAACCCTGAGTTTCTGCGCGAAGGCGCAGCGATCGACGATTTCATGAAACCCGACCGCGTCATTGTCGGGGTAGAGACTGAGCGGGCCGCAGCGGTGATGTCCGACATATATCGCCCCCTCTATCTTCGAGATTTTCCGGTTGTCACAACCGACCTCGAATCCGCCGAGATGATCAAATATGCTGCCAATGCATTCCTGGCGACAAAGATCACGTTCATCAACGAAATCGCGGCGCTGTGCGAAAAGGTTGGCGCGGATGTGAAGCAGGTGTCCAAGGGCATGGGTATGGACAACCGGATCGGGAACAAGTTCCTGCATGCCGGGCCGGGATACGGGGGGTCGTGTTTTCCCAAGGACACAAAGGCGCTGGCACGGATTGGGCAGGAACATGCCAGTCCCATGCACATCACCGAAGCCGTGATTGCGGTGAACGAAGACATCAAGCGGCGCATGGTCAACAAGCTGCTTGACCTGTGCGATGGCTCCTTCAACGGAAAGACCGTGGCTATTCTGGGTGTTACGTTCAAACCCAACACGGATGACATGCGCGATGCGCCCTCCCTGACAATTGTGCCCGCGCTTGTCGGCGGCGGGGCCAAGGTGCGTGTTTGCGATCCTCAGGGGCGCCACGAAGGCGAGGCGTTGCTGCCCGGCGTTGAATGGCAGGAAGATCCGTATGCTACAGTCAGGGACGCTGACCTTTTGGTGTTGCTGACAGAATGGAACGAATTCCGCGCGCTGGACCTGTCACAGATCGCAGACAGCATGGCGCGCGCTGCCATGGCGGATTTACGCAACATCTACAACGCCGATTCAGTGCGCGACGCGGGTTTCGTCGCCTATGAAAGCGTTGGGCGAAACGGGTACTCCTGATTCTGTCATCGCGGCGCGGGGGCCACGCGTTTGTGGCGGGAATGCGGCAAGAATTGGACGGCGATTGCCGCAGAATCCCCGGCCATCGCGCAGATTGTTCGCGAAATGCCGTCATATTGTGGAAAAATGGCAAAAAGATTGGTGTGCCGCCACATTTCTGCCAAACCCGAAGCAGTCGGGCGGGGGCTCGATCACAGGTGCGCCCATGCGTCAGGTCTTCGACACTGTCAGTCTCGCTGCTTGCTCACGGGCACCGCGTCTTGCGGGGTCAAGATGCATGGCGACCGCACCCTTGCAGCGCAGGAGCTTCGAACCTAGTCACATTCCGGCATGCGTTTCGGCGTCGATTGGCAGCTACAACCAATCCAAGAGGTGAAGCCCTGAGTGCCGTGTGAGCGTCGGGGGGCGCGTTCGAACCTCCTGCCTGCCGTGGGTATGTACCCTGAGATGGGCCCTGAGGCCGGCCTCAGCCGGCGGTGTCCTGTGCAAGGATCGTGCGCAGAATGGCCTTGGCATTATCCGAGGCCCAGTCCGCATCGCCGCGCATCCGGGCCAATTCATCGCCCTGCGGGTTGAGTATCACGGTGATCGGCAGGCCCAGCACACCCATTTCCCGCGCAAGCCCCGATGTCGGGTCGCGGTGGAGCGGCAGGTTGTCGACGCCGATCTCGTCGAAGAAGGTTTCCATCGCGGGTGGCGGGTTCCGACCGGCAGCAACAGTGACCACGTCAAACTCCGGACCGCCAAATTCCGCCTGCAACTCGGACAGCATGGGCATTTCCTTGCGACAGGGGGCGCACCATGTGGCCCAGAAATTCAACAGCACCCATTTGCCCTCGTATTCACCAAGCGACAGCGGCTCGCCGTCGAACGTGATGAATTCCGTTGTGCCGGCGGGTTTCGGCTCGCTGTGGAACGTCAGCTTTTTCATATCCCCGTCGCGCATCGCCTCGGCTTTGGCGAGATCGGCAAAGGCCGGGTTTGCAAGCGCAACGAGGCCCGTATAGAGGATGGCGGCGAGTATATTCTTCATTTTCCCTCCGAAGGGCTAAGACCATGTCCGACAAATCCTCGAACCAGATGTGGGGTGGCCGCTTTGCTGCCGGACCCGATTCGATCATGGAGGCGATCAATGCCTCGATCGGGTTCGACAAACGCATGGCGGCACAGGATATCGCCGGTTCGAGGGCCCACGCCGCGATGCTGGCCGCGCAAGGCATTGTTACACCTAGCGATGCCGAGGCGATGCGGGAAGGCTTGCTCACCGTATTGTCAGAGATTGAAACAGGCGAATTCACGTTTTCGACCGAGTTGGAAGACATCCACATGAACGTGGAGGCGCGTCTGAAAGAGGTGATCGGAGAGCCGGCCGGGCGTTTGCACACGGGCCGGTCGCGTAACGATCAGGTTGCCACGGATTTTCGCCTTTGGGTCAGGGATCAGTTGGACGCAGCGTCTTCGGGTCTCACGGCTCTCATTCGGGCGCTTCTCACCCAAGCCGAGGCGGGCGCGGATTGGGTCATGCCGGGCTTTACCCATCTGCAAACGGCACAGCCGGTCACATGGGGCCACCACACGATGGCCTATGTCGAAATGTTCGCCCGCGATCTGAGCCGGGTCGAAGACGCGCGCAAGCGCATGAACGAATCGCCCCTGGGGGCGGCGGCGCTGGCAGGCACGTCCTTCCCGATCGACCGGGAGATGACGGCAGAGGCGCTGGGCTTTGACCGACCGATGGCGAATAGTCTGGATGCGGTGAGCGATCGGGATTTCGCGCTGGAATTCCTGGGCGCTGCGAGCATCAGCGCGATGCACCTGTCGCGGATGGCTGAAGAGCTGGTGATATGGTCTTCAGCGCAGTTCCGCTTTGTCACGCTGTCGGACCGGTTCTCGACCGGGTCGAGCATCATGCCGCAGAAGAAAAACCCCGATGCCGCGGAGCTGATCCGCGCAAAGATCGGGCGGATCTTCGGGGCACAAGTCGCGCTTATGATGGTCATGAAAGGGCTGCCTCTGGCCTACTCCAAGGACATGCAGGAGGACAAGGAACAGGTCTTCGATGCGGCCGACAACTGGATCCTCGCACTCGCGGCAATGGAGGGAATGGTCAAGGACATGACGGCGAACAGCGAAAACCTGGAGGCTGCGGCCTCCGCCGGGTTTTCGACCGCAACCGACCTGGCGGACTGGCTTGTGCGGACGCTCGACCTACCTTTCCGGGACGCGCATCACGTGACGGGGTCACTGGTGGCCTTGGCAGAAGAGAAGAAATGCGATTTGCCGGACCTGAGCCTGGAAGACATGCAAACGGTGCACGCGGAGATCACCGAGGACGTGTTCGAGGTGCTCGGCGTGCACAACTCGGTGGCCAGCCGGACAAGCTATGGAGGAACGGCTCCGCAGTGTGTGCGCGAACAGGTCGCTCGTTGGAAAAAGGTTATCGGATGAAGCGTTTCGTTGTGATCCTGGGACTGTTCACGCTGGCGGGATGCGGCGCGGACGGACCGCCCGTCACGCCGTCGCTCAACAGTTCCGTTTCGGTCGGCGCGGATGGTTTGCATAGCTCGACCGGTGTTTCGGTCAGCACCGGTCCCGTAACGGTCGGAGCGAGGTTCTGATGTCGGTCATGCGCTGGATTTACCTTGCCCTCGCGGTCTGGGGTGCTGTCCATCCGATGTATTATTTCGTGTCGTGGTTTCAGGAAAACGGCTGGAACCTGGGTGCGATGATCGATGCGTGGTACGTGAACGATGCGACCACGGGCCTGACCTGGGATCTGACCATCGCGGCGGTTTCGCTGACGATCTGGATTCTTGCCGAGGTTTTCGTGCGACGCAATTGGCACGCGCTGATTGCCATTCCGGCCACCTACTGCATTGGAGTCAGCTGCGGTTTGCCGCTTTACCTGTTCCTGCGGTCCAAACCGATTACCTGACCAAGCGGCGTGGGCGTGTCGCCCACGCCGGATATCTCGGCTGCGCCTCGCGAGGGATCATTGGGCGGGTGCGGTCCGTGTATCGGGGGGGGGAGCGCGCAGCGCGACGGCATGGCGTGGCATATTTTTAAAGAGAAGAAGCCGGGGGGTGGCACATACCCTGATGCTGCGCTACTGCGGCGCGGTCTGGTTTGGAGGCTGTCTTGGACCATTTTTTGTATCGTGATGGCGCACTTTATGCCGAGGACGTGCCGGTTGCAGAGATCGCGGCCTCGGTCGGCACGCCATTTTACCTGTATTCCACAGCGACCCTGACGCGGCATTTCCAGCTGTTCGACGAGGCGCTCGAGGGTATGGATCACCTGGTCTGCTATGCGATGAAGGCCGCGTCGAACCAGGCGATCCTGAAAACGCTGGCAGATCTGGGCGCTGGCATGGATGTCGTGTCTGGTGGAGAATACGCGCGGGCCAAGGCTGCGGGCGTGCCGGGCGAGCGGATCGTGTTTGCCGGTGTCGGCAAAACCCGCGCCGAAATCCGAATGGCCCTTGAGGGCGGGATTCGGCAGTTCAACGTCGAGAGCGAGCCGGAATTGCGGGTAATTTCGGAGATGGCGACGTCGCTTGGCACCGTGGCGCCGATCACGGTCCGGGTGAACCCGGACGTGGACGCCAAGACCCATGTCAAGATCGCCACAGGCAAGGCAGAGAACAAGTTCGGCATCCCGATTGGCAAGGCGCGCGAGGTGTACGCAGAGGCGGCGGCCTTGCCGGGGATCAAGGTGATCGGGATCGATGTGCATATCGGATCGCAGCTGACCGATCTGGAACCCTACGAGACGGCCTATCGCAAAGTCGCGGAATTGACCGAGCAATTGCGCGCGGACGGGCACAGCATCTCTCGGCTTGATCTGGGTGGCGGTCTGGGCATTCCCTATGCACCGTCCAACGAAGCGCCGCCGCTGCCGTCGGAGTATGGCGCGCTGATAAAGCGTACCGTGGGGCATCTGGGGTGCGAGATTGAAATCGAGCCGGGGCGCTTGATCGCGGGCAACGCGGGTCTTCTGGTGAGCCGGGTGATCTATGTGAAACAAGGCGAGGGCCGGCAATTCCTGATCCTTGATGCGGCGATGAACGACCTGATCCGTCCAGCGATGTATGATGCGTATCACGACATCGTGCCAGTGATCGAACCTGACGCCGGCGCCGAGCAGCAGCAATTTGATGTTGTCGGGCCGGTCTGCGAATCGGGTGACACCTTTGCCAGGGCGCGCATGATGCCGCCGGTCGAGTCGGGTGAACTTGTGGCGTTCCGATCGGCCGGGGCGTATGGCGCTGTCATGGCCAGCGAATACAACACCCGCCCTTTGGTGCCCGAAGTTTTGGCAAAGGGCGATCAATTCGCTGTCATCCGCCGCCGACCCGACTTTGACGAAATCATAAACCGAGATACCATCCCCCCATGGCTGTAGGGCGTCTCCTTGCGGTCAGACAACCGGGAGACTGGAATGACCGCACGGGATGACCTGCCCCAAGAAATCGACACTGCGCTGCGCTGGCCGCTGTTGCTGACCCGTTTGGGCATGGCTGCAGAGACAACGGTGCGTGCGTTCTGGCCGCTTTGGTCGATTGTTTTTGCGAGTCTGGCGTTCTTGATGCTCGGGCTGCACGATCTTTTGCGCATCGAAGTCGTCTGGGCAGTTGGTGTCGTTGCCATTTCTGGCGGCCTTTGGGCGCTTTTCCGCGGAAGACGGCTGTTTTCATGGCCCACCCGGACCGGCGCGCTTGCACGGCTTGATGCGACGCTGCCTGGCAGTCCGATTATGGCGTCGATGGACCGGCAAGCCACCGGGGCCGGCGATGAAGCTTCCTCTGCGGTATGGGCCGCGCACCAAGCGCGGATGGTGGCGCGGTTGAAAGAGGCCAAGGCGGCTGAGCCTGACTTGCGGGTGTCGCGCGCGGACCCCTTTGCACTCCGATATGTTGCTGTTCTTGCCCTGCTTGTCGCTGTTGTGTTCGGATCGGTCCTGCGGGTCCAGACGGTATCGGCAATGGGACCGGGCGGGTCGGACCTTGCTTCTGGGCCGGCATGGGAAGGATGGCTCGAGCCGCCGTATTACACGGGGCTTCCGGCCATATATCTCAACGACATCAAGAGCGCGCGTCTCGAAGCGCCCGAGGGCAGCCGGGTTACTCTGCGGTTTTACGGCGAGGTCGGGGCCTTGGGTGCGACAGAAACTGTCTCGGGCGCCGCGCCCTTGGAGGATGAGCCGGAGGATCTTGTCGCGGTATCGACGAGCACGGCGCAGGAATTCGTTGTCCGGCAATCGGGGCGGTTGGAAATCGACGGTCCGGGCGGCCGTGCATGGGACATCGTTGCGACACCGGATCGCGCGCCAGAGGTGGCGCGAGACGGTGAGATCGACGTGAGCTATGACGGGGAAGCGCAGATTCCCTTCGAGGCCCAGGACGATTACGGCGTGGAAAGCGGCACAGCGAGACTCAGTCTCGATGTGGATGAAGTGGATCGGCGCTACGGGCTTCGGATGGAGCCTGAACCGCGCCCGGCGATCGAACTCCCTTTGCCCATGCCGATTGCGGGCGACCGGGCTGAATTTACCGAAACACTGATCGACAATTTCTCACAGCATCCATGGGCCAATTTGCCGGTCACCATCCGTCTTTCCGTAACGGATGCGGCGGACCAGACGGCTCAAGCGCCAGTTGAAAGTATCAATCTTCCCGGTCGGCGGTTCTTTGACCCAATGGCGTCTGCCCTGATCGATCTGCGCCGGTCGCTGTTGTGGAACAGGGAGAATGCCGCAGACATCGCGCTTTTGTTGCGTGCGGTCTCGCATCGGCCGGATGACGTGTTCCGGTCCAGTACCGATTACCTGCGCATACGCACCATCATGCGGCGGATCGAAGCGTTGTCCCAGGTGACAATGACCGATGACCAACAGGCCGAGATTGCGCAAGCCATGTGGGATCTCGCACTCCGGTTCGAAGAAGGCGACCTGGACGACGCCCGTGAAAGGTTGCAACGGGCGCAGGACCGTTTGTCCGAGGCAATGCGCAACGGCGCGTCGGACCAGGAGATCGCGGAGTTGATGCAGGAGTTGCGCGAGGCGACAGACGACTACCTGCGCCAGCTGTCCCGCCAGGCGCAGCAGGAGTCGGAGCAGAACCCGGATCAGCAGATGAGCCAGAACCAGAACACGATGGAGATGAGCCAGAACGATCTTCAACAGATGATGGACCGAATCCAGGAGTTGATGGAAGAGGGCCGCATGGCCGAGGCGGAGGAGGCCTTGGAACAACTGCGCCAGATGATGGAAAACATGCAGGTGACCGAAGGGCAGGGCCAGCAGGGCCAATCGCCCGGTGAACAGGCGATGGAGGGGCTGGCCGAAACCTTGCGCGACCAGCAGGGTCTTTCGGATCAGGCGTTCCGTGACTTGCAGGAACAGTTCAATCCCGGGCAACAGGGCCAGCAAGGCCAGCAGCCCGGTCAGCAACCGGGCCAACAAGGTCAGGGCCAGCAGCAAGGGCAAGGCCAACAGCAAGGACAAGGCCAGCAGCCGGGTCAGGGCCAGGATGGGCAAGGGCAGAACCTTGAGGACAGTCTTGCGGATCGCCAGCGCGCGTTGCGGCAGGAATTGAACCGGCAGTCACAGAACCTGCCTGGTGCCGGAACCGAGGGCGGAGACGCGGCTCGTGATTCATTGGACCGTGCAGAAGACGCGATGGAAGGGGCCGAACAGGCGCTGCGCGAGGACGATCTGGCGGGGGCGATCGATAACCAGTCAGAGGCAATGGAGGCCCTTCGGGAAGGCATGCGCAACCTTGGTGAGGCGATGGCGCAGCAGCAGCAAGAAGGCCAAGGGCAGCAAGGTATGGCCGAAGGCGCCGATCCCGGTCAGCAACGTGATCCCTTGGGCCGCAGCGCTGGATCCAATGGTCAGATCGGGTCGAACGAGAACCTGTTGCAGGGCGAAGATGTATACCGCCGCGCGCGCGAGCTGCTGGATGAGATACGGCGTCGCTCGGGCGAGGGTGAACGCCCCGAAGACGAGCTGGAATACCTCGAACGCTTGCTGGATCGATTCTGATCGGACGAAACAGGGAGGCGCTGCCCAAATCCACGCGCAGCGTCCCTGTCAGGTTTCAGGATCGACTTTCCCGCGGAGCGATTTCACCTCGCCACGGACCTTCTTGGCCTTCAGGCGGCGCTTCTTGGACCCAAGCGTCGGCTTTGTCGCGACACGGCGTTTGCGCGGCGACAGCGCCTGAACGATCAACGCTTTCAGTCTGTCCTGCGCGATATCGCGGTTGCGGGCTTGTGACCGCGTTTCGTCCACCTGCAGGACAACCGCACCATCCTTTGTCCATTTCCGCCCCGCGATCTTTCGAAGGCGGGACTTGACCGGATCGGGCAGGTTGGGCGAGCGATCCGCCTCGAACCGAAGTTCCACGGCCGAAGACACCTTGTTGACGTTCTGCCCGCCAGGACCTGAGGCGCGGATGAACTGTTCTGTCAGCTCCCAGTCCTCGATTGTGATGCTATCCGAGATCTTGATCATACCCTGCACGATAGCGCCGCAGTCCGAATACAAAAAGGGTCGCCTCATGGGCGACCCTTCGAGACTTACGGAGGTGGGGTCCGGTTAGGTTCCACACCAATTCGATGGGTTCATCACCCAGGGACTGCCCTAGATGCGCGCCTCTCGAACTGTTCCGACACCTCTCTCCAATACCTCTCTCGACACTGGATCACCTCCTTTCAGCTGTTAAAAACGCACCACCAGCGTGACACGCTGAGCGCAGGAGGCAACACTTTTCTTACGTCACCGCTGCTTTTTCGCGAAATCGCAGCACGATGAGTCGGAAGGGAACCAATGCGATCAAGGCCAGCGTGATCTTGACCATCCAATCGGCCACGGCCAGCGAGACCCAAAGCGGCGATATCGGCCCCGCGCCCAGAAGTGGCAGCATCTCGCCGGCCCAGGACACGTCGTTTCCGGGCTCAAGAAAGGTCAGCGCGCCGGAAAATGCGATGGTGAAGAAAAGTGCCGTGTCCACCGAGGCCCCGATCAATGTCGAGGCCAGCGGTGCGCGCCACCAACGACCATCGCGCAGCTTGTCAAAGATCGCCACGTCAAGAAGCTGTGCCACAAGAAACGCCGTACCCGAGGCCATTGCAATGCGGAGCGTGACAAGCGGGCCGAAGTCACCCTGGATCTGCGTGCCGATCAGGGAACAGATCACGCCCACGATGAAGCCGGCGAAAACGACTTTTCGCGCTGGGCCGGGGCCATAGAGCCTGTTCATGAGGTCGGTTACAAGGAACGCGAACGGATAGGTGAACGCCCCCCAGGTCAGCCAATTGCCGAACAGGAACTGGACGAGGATGTTGGAGGCCAAAACAATGATGGCCATGGCAATAATGCCAGGAATATGTGCGCGGGTCATAAAGACTCCCGTTTTGCCAAGGTTGCGGGGACTTGATTCCCGATTTTTGGGAATGGCGCGACGGATATAGCGCGGCCCGGAAACAGGCAAGTCAAATGCCCACCGCGTACTCCACGATCTCGGTGCGCTGAAAAAAGAGGAAATTGTCGTCTGACACCATGGTCAGGCGCAATGTCCCGTCGTTGGCCTGCCAAACCGAGATCCCTTCGAGGTTGTCATGCCGCAGGATTTCGGTTCTCAGAAGGGTCTCACCCGTCACGGCACCCTTGCCTGTCAGATCAAATCGCCTGACCCGGCTATAGAACCCGAAGCCGGCAAATCCGCGTTCAAGCACATAAAGCCGTCCATCAGGCCCCACATCGGCGCCGACCGGCACGTGACCCTGGGTGCGTGTGATCGACATCGGTTGGTCCCAGCCCGCATCCGACCGGTAGCGAAACACAGGAAAGGGATCCAGCAACCCGTCAGACGATTCGGGAAGAGCATAGATCGTTTCGTCCGGAGCGATGGCGACCGCTTCGAGCCCCTTGTTCGGTGGCAGAGCGTCTATTGCGGGAAAGGGCGGAAGGATCGACCAGTCGCCGTCTTTCGTTCGGGAAATGATCCGGTTGTCGGATTCCAGCGAAATGTATATCCGCCCATCCCGGTCTCGGGCCAGCCCTTCTGTATCGCCGTGCGATTGTCGGCCAAGCAGTGCGTCCGGAATGCGGATGGGCTGAATCTCGCCGCTCCGTATGCCGATGATGCGCCCCTCGTGGCGGTGGATGGTCCCCTCGACCAGATGGGTCCGATCACTCATCATCACAAAGCCGGCCCCCTCCGGCGACAGGAGAATGGCGGAATAGCCGCCAAACCCGTCCCTGTCGCTTGTCCAGTGGTAAGAGGACAGGAACCGGGTGGCTGTTGCCGTCGGGACCACGTCGCGATCAGTGCTCAAGCCGAATCAATTCGATGACAGCACAGCGGCGCATTGTGCCGGAAGATCACCCATCGTCAACTCGGACCGCGGCGTCGGCGGTGGCGCGGTCGGATCGGGCGGTGGCGGGTCAAGGATGTTGTTCACCCAGGCCTGTGCATCGTCACACCCATCTCCGCGCGGTACGGGATCCTGATTGACGCATCCGCGCATCCCGTCCGGGCAGGTCAGACGCACATGGAAATGATAGTGGTGTCCCCACCACGGCCGAATTTTGCGCAAGTAGCTTCGATCTCCGGTCTCGGCGTTGCACATATCCACTTTTGCCCCCGGAAAGACAAAGATGCGGGCCACCCGGGGGTCACTTGCTGCCGCCTTCAGGATATTGCGGTGGGCCTGGGTCCACTTGCTGTTTACGAACGCGCCTTTGGACCGGCGCATCGACGTCGAAGACATGGTCTCGCGTTCGGTGCGGGTCAGGTTCAGCCGATCTGCGGGGCGCATCCAGATATCGGCATCCAGACCGTTTTGATGACTGCGGTGCCCGGTCAGCATGGGCCCGCCGCGTGGTTGGCTCAGATCGCCGATGTAGATGCCGTCCCAATCCGGCTCGCGCGCCGCAGCGCGCGACAGGTCCTTGAGGTAATCGATTGTGACCGGCAGGGCCCAGTTGCGGTTTCGGGACAGGCGCATCGCCTGCCATGTCGGACCTGTTTCCTCCAGTTGCACAGACCCAGCGGCACACCCCTTGGCATACCCACCATAGGCCGACGGGGATTGGCGCGATCCGGCCTCCAAGGCACCAAAGAGCTGTTTTGCCTGTTTTGTGCTCAGGATCCCTGTCACACGCGGGCTGGTCGCCGCGGAGTTGCTGTTGCCCGGGCCTTCAGCCCCGCTGCACGCACCCAAGAAAAGCGCGACCGCCATGCCCAGAGAAAACCGCTTCATACCGCTGCCCGCTGTCCGTTTGGTTTGACCCAGAGTAACAACACAAGGCCGATCAGGAAAAGGCCAATAACAGGGCTTACCCCCAGTTGCTGTGAGCCGGTCAGGTAGGTCGTCACCCCGATGAGCAAAGGAGCGAGGAAACTCGTCGCCTTGCCCGACAACGCATAAAGACCGAAGGCTTCGGTCATGCGGGCGGGATTGGCCTGACGCACCATCATGGTCCGGCTGGCCGATTGCAGAACACCGCCCGCCGCACCGATCAGCGCACCAATCAGATAGAACGCAATATCCGGCAGGGCCGAATCCGGCGCCAATGGCACCCCGAACATCGTCTCGCGCGAGATCAGGACAATCGAGACACCAACAAGGGTCAGAACACCGATACAGGTCACGATCACGGGCTTTGACCCGAACCGCGAATCTGCCATCCCGCCGAACCACGCCGCCACGGCCCCTGCGATTATTGCAATGATGCCGAAAATGCCGACATTTTGCACATCCCACCCAAGAACGCCCGCCGCGTAGATGCCGCCAAAGGCATACATGCCGTTGAGCGCGTCGCGGTAGAACATCGCAGAGCCAAGATAGGCAAAGAGCGACCGGTCGTCTGGCAGGTGGCGCAGTGTGGTTTTGAGCCCGATCAGGGCAAGCGTGACAGCGCCTTTCGGGGTCTTTTGCGCTTTGGGATCCCGCACGAACAGAAAGAACGGCACCATGAATAGCGCATACCAGATCGCGGTCAGCGGCCCGACAAAGCGGGTGCCTTCCCGCGCCTCGGCATCAAGCAGGCCGAAAGCGGGCTTCAGCCCGGCAAGAGTGCGCCCGGTGTCAGCGTTGTCTGCAAAGACGATCAGCATGATCACCAGGGCAACGAGACCGCCGGCATAGCCAAAGGCCCACCCGTTGCCGGAAATGCGGCCGATCTCGTCATGGGTCCCGAGATCCGGGAGCATGGAATTGGTAAAGGTTGTTGCGAACTCCATTCCGATCATCCCGATGGCAAAGAAGGTCAGGATCACGATCAGGTTGAAGTCGCCGGGCACGGCGAACCAAAGCCCGGCCGCTCCCACCACGTACATCAGGGAAAATAGCCATATCCATCGCAGACGATTGCCGCCTGTATCCGCCAGCGCCCCCAGGACAGGCGCCAGGAGCGCGATAACGACTCCGGCCGCGCCAATCCCGAACCCCCAAGCGGTTTGCGCCGCCGTGCCGTCACCCAACAGCTCCTTGACATATGGCGCAAAGATGAAGGTGATCAGCAGCGTGTTGTAGGGTTGGCTGGCCCAGTCGAAAAAGAACCATCCCCATATGCGCTTGCGCAATGTGCTGTCCGCCATGATGCCCCCTGCAACCGTCGGCGCGATAAGACCGTCAAAGCGGCCCGGTGGCAAGCAGTCGACCTGCTAGATGTCATCCTGCATGGGCGGCCATGGGCGCGCGGTCTCGGCCTCGAGCCAGAGTGCCACCCATTCGGGCATTTCGGGCGACGACCTGTCGTCCATCCCCATCGCGGCGATCACCTTTTCTGTGGGCACAATCCCGGTCTTGTCGGTGACAGCCGACCGATAGACCGCGTGATTGGCACAGTCTCCTGACTGCTTCCACATCGACTGTTCGATATAAAGGAACCTGTCGTCCCAGCAAATCAGCCTGCTGCGCATCTCGAAGGGCTCGAACGTACGGATGCGGCGCCTGTACCGTACAACAACCCCCGCCATTGTCAGGCCCCAGCGTTCTTTCCGGATCATGGCAAGCATGCCGTTGACCTGCGCCAGGGGGATGCGCCCCAGATCGTAGAGCGTCAGGGTGCGTCCGTTGTTCAGCTCCATCCAGATGTCGATGTCCCACGGCCAGCACCGGTGCCGGGTCACGAAGGTGTCGAACGGTCCAAGCTTCGGGGCAGAACGGGCTTTCCACAGCCCAAGGCCCATTCGGAAAAAAGGGTACATCACGTCTCTCCTTCATGCGGCAAGGTTGACCTGCGAGGTTCTTGCGTCAACCGCGACCTCGCGGAAGGCGCAGCACCTTGTTCTTGGGCGCAAGAGCGCCTAGGTCTTTGCGGGAAACGAAATTGGAAAGTCCTGCCGATGCAATCGCTCTACCAGATCCTCATGCTGCTTCTCGACGTGGTATGGTTCTTTATCATTGCCCACGTCATCATGAGCTGGTTGATCAATTTCCAGGTGCTCAATCTGCGGCAACCTCTGGTGTCACAGATATGGGACGGGCTGAACCGGATCCTTGAGCCGTTGTATTCGCAGTTGCGCCGGATCATTCCGCCGATGTCGGGGATCGACCTTGCGCCGCTGGTGGCGCTGATCGGCGTGTATATCCTGCGCATCATCCTGTCGAACAACGCCGGGTTCTTTTACGGCTTCTGATGTGTCGTGTCCTTGACGCGGCACATATGCGCTATCTGTGTCGCCGAAGGGCCAATACAATCTTGTTCACGCATCCTTAGTATGAGACTGTCAGGCCAAGAGCAGATATAGTTAAAAACCTGACAGGGTTCTCATGCCGCGCGATATGACCGACGCAGACACGATCCTGCGCGATGTCTTTGGATTCGACAGTTTCCGCCCCGGCCAGTCCGAGATCGTGGAGGCCGTGGCGCAGGGTGAAAACGTGTTGGCGATCATGCCGACAGGTGGCGGCAAATCGCTGTGTTTCCAGCTCCCGGCGCTGGTGCGTCATGGTGTGACGGTGGTGATATCGCCGCTCATCGCCCTCATGCGGGATCAGGTGCGCGGTTTGCGCGAAGCGGGTGTGGCTGCGGGGGCCCTGACTTCGGCCAATACCGAAGCAGAGAACGACGCGGTCTGGGACATGCTCCATTCCGGCGAACTGAAGCTTTTGTACCTCGCGCCGGAACGGCTTGCCTCTGGGGGCACGCAGCGGATGCTGCAGCAGGCGGGCGTGTCGCTCATCGCCGTGGACGAGGCGCATTGCGTCAGCCAGTGGGGCCATGATTTCCGCCCCGATTATCTGCGCATCGGTGAACTGCGGCGCGCGCTGGATGTGCCCCTGGCTGCCTTTACCGCGACGGCGGATGCCGAAACGCAGGAGGAAATCGTCACGCGGCTGTTCGATGGCGCCCCGCCGCGCGCATTCTTGCGGGGGTTCGACCGGCCCAACATCCACCTTATGTTCGCACCCAAGAACAAACCGCGCGACCAGATCATGCAGTTTGCCGCGTCGCGCAAGGGCCAGTCCGGGATCGTCTATTGCGGCACCCGAGCCAAGACGGAAACGCTGTCCCGCGCGCTCAATGGTGAAGGACATACAACTTGTTTCTATCACGGCGGCATGGAGGCCGAAGCGCGCCGCGACGTCGAATCCCGCTTCGCGACGGAAGATGGGCTCATCGTGGTGGCGACCGTCGCCTTTGGCATGGGGGTGGACAAGCCCGATATCCGTTGGGTGGCCCATGCGGATCTGCCCAAATCCATCGAAGCCTACTACCAGGAAATCGGCCGCGCCGGGCGCGATGGTGCACCGGCCGAAACGCTGACGCTCTATGGACCGGACGACATCCGCCTGCGCCGAACCCAGATCGACGAAGGTCTGGCCCCGCCGGAACGCAGGCAGGCGGATCATGGACGCCTGAATGCGCTACTCGGTCTGGCCGAGGCGCAGGAGTGCCGGCGCAGGACGCTGCTTGGCTATTTCGGAGAGTCCGACACCACATGCGGCAATTGCGATCTGTGCGACACTCCGGCAAAGGTCTTTGACGGCACTGAGGCGGTCCGCAAGGCGCTTTCGGCCGCGCTGCGCACCGGCGAGAGCTTTGGCGCCGGGCATCTGATCGACGTTCTGCTGGGCACGAAAACCGAAAAAGTCCTGCAACGCAGCCACGATTCCCTGCCGACCTTCGGTGTGGGCAAAGACCTGAAGCGCGGTGAGTGGCAGGCGGTGTTTCGCCAGATGATGGGCTTCGATCTCTTGCGTCCCGATGCCGAACGGCATGGCGCGCTGGTGATGACCGAAGCGGCGCGGCCCATCCTGCGGGGTGAGGCGACGATATCTCTGCGCCGCGATAGTATCGAGGCGGCCGGAGAGCGGCGTCCGAAAGTCCGCGCCCTGGTCAATGACGAGGATGCACCACTCATGTCGGCGCTGAAGGCGAAGCGGCGCGCATTGGCGGAGGAGCAATCGGTTCCCGCCTACGTCATTTTCCCGGATCGCACGCTGATCGAGATGGCCGAAACGCGGCCCAAGACACTGGATGATCTTGCACGCGTTAACGGAGTGGGGGCCAAGAAGCTCGAACGCTATGGCCGCGCCTTTCTTGAAGTCATCTCGGGGGATATGCCCGACACGCACCCTGCGCGGCGCAAACTGGCCACTGGTCAGTCGGGCGGGCTTTACGATGCGCTTTTGGCGTCGCAGGCGGACTTGGTGCGCGGGAATTGCGGAACGCTCAAACCGATGTCCTGCGAGGCGGGGCAATTGGCAAAACTGGCCCAGACCAGACCGAACGACGAAACCGGGATTGCGCGGATCATTGGCGACCGCCGGGCCGAACGGTTCGCCGAGAGGTTTCTGGACGTTTTGAGCAGGGCGGACTAAATCAACATCACCGCCAATTACCAAAGGTGCTGCCATGCTTGTCGTGATTTCCCCGGCCAAACGTCTGGACTGGTCAGAGCGCGATGTGACGATGACGCAACCGGTCTTCCAGGACGAGGCCAACCGTCTGGCCACGACCGCGCGCAACCTGACGCTCGGCGATCTCAAGGCTTTGATGGGTCTCAGCGACGATCTTGCCAAGCTGAACCGCGACAGGTTCCGCGACTTTGACGATACGCCCGGCGAGGATGATCTGCGCCCGGCCGCGCTGGCCTTTGCGGGGGACACCTACCAGGGGCTCGAAGCCGAAACGCTGGATGCGGACGAGATGCGCTGGGCCCAGGACCATCTGCGCATACTGTCCGGACTTTACGGTGTGCTGCGGCCGCTGGACGGGATCCAGCCGTATCGGCTGGAGATGGGCAGCCGGCTGAAGACGCGCCGCGGCGTGACCCTCTATGATTACTGGCGCGACCAGATCGCCAGGGCATTGCGCGATCAAGCCGATGCGGTGAACACCGACACCCTGGTCAACTGCGCCAGCCAGGAATATTTCGGCGCGGTGCCGCCAAAGGCGCTGTGCCTGCGGATTGTCACCCCGGTCTTCATGGAGGACAAGGGCGACGGCAAGGGACCAAAGATCGTCAGCTTCTACGCCAAGAAGGCACGCGGCGCCATGGCCCGGTTCGTGGTACAGAAGCGGTTGACCGACCCGGAGGGGATCGTGGAATTCGATCTGGGGGGATACGCCTATCGTGAAGACCTGTCGGAGCCACAGAAACCCGTGTTCGTGCGGTCCTACGACGCCAACTGACAGCGCGGGCAATAGAGCTCCAGCTTTTCCAGCAACGCGTCCTTGCGCAATGGCTTGGTAAGGTAATCTGTCAACCCGGCGTGCAGGATCGTATCGCGATCGCCATCCATCGCGTGCGCCGTGACGGCGATGATGGGAACCGGCGGTCCCTGGGTTTCCATTGCCCGGATGCGCGCGGTGGCTTCTTTGCCGTCCATTCCGGGCATGGAAATATCCATGAAAATCACATCGGGGCGATCCGCCTCGAAGGCTTCCACCGCTTCGAGCCCGTCATTGGCGACGCGCAGATCGATATCGAGTTTTCCGACCATCTTGCGAAACACGAGCTGGTTGGTGCGATTATCCTCGGCCAGAAGGATCTTTGGTGAAGTTGACCTTTGCGCCGGTGCGGCCGGATTGCGCGCCGCGCGCCGGATGGCGGTTGTGGTGATCGCCTCATGCAGCGCGGAGCGCGTAAACGGGCGTTGCGCCGTGTGGAGATTGGCCAGCCCCGATTTGGCGATGCGGCCTGGATCGTGGGACAGGGACAACACTGGCGCGGATGGCGCAATCGATTTCAAGGCGCTCGTCGCCAAATCGAACAAGGGGCTGCCGGGTTCGGGACCCAGGACGATCAGGTTGTAGGACGCGGCCTGTTCAGAGGTGAGGGTGGATGGATCCGTGCAGAGCACCGGTTTGCCGCCAAGCGCGCTGATCTGGTTGCGGAGCTGTATGGTGTCGGACGTATCGCAGGTGTCGATCACAAGCACATGCTGAAGCTCGGGATCGAGCCTTGGTGCCGCCTCGGTCTCGGTTCGATCCACAGGCAAGGTGATGGTAAAGCCGAAACAGCTTCCGACGCCTTCTTCGGAGTCGACCCAGACAGTGCCATCCATCATCTCGACCAGCCGCTTGGTGATGGCAAGGCCCAGGCCGGTTCCCTCGAACTGGCGGTTGCGGTCATCCTCGACCTGGTTGAACTCGCCGAACACGTGATCGACCTTGTCCGCCGCGATGCCGATCCCGGTGTCTTCGACCGTGATTCTCAGTCTGACGTTGTCCTTGTCTATCTCGGTCCCGAGCACGCGCAGGAGGACCTGCCCCTCCAGTGTGAACTTGACCGCGTTTCCCATCAGGTTCGTCACGATCTGGCGGATCCGGCCAGGGTCCGCCACGAAACGGGTAGGCTGTAGAATGTCGTAGTCGATCCGCAGTGCCAGCCCTTTGGCGCGCGCGGTGGGTTGCAAGAGCAGCACCACCTCGTGCAGGGATTTCTCAAGGTCGAACGGTTCGGGTTGCAGGACCAGCTTGTCCGCGTCGATCTTCGAATAATCCAGAACGTCGTTGATGATCACCAGAAGCGCCTCGCCGGAATGTTTGATAGTCTCGACAAACAGTCGCTGTTCGCTGTCCAATTCGGTTTCGGTCAACAGTTCGGCCATGCCGACCACGCCGTTCATCGGCGTTCGGATTTCGTGACTCATGTTGGCAAGAAAGGCGGATTTGGCGCGGTTCGCCGCCTCGGCGCGTTCCCGGGCATCTTGCAGTTTCTCCGCGTAGCGCACGCTTTCGGTGATGTTCAGCGCAAGGCTGACCACGTCGCCGGACGGGCCACGCCTGTCGATGATGCGGATATGTTGGCCGTTCCAGAGCGCGATCTCGACCGGTTCGGGGTGATCCTGCTGCCAACGGTCCTGCATCCGCGCGCGCCATTTTGCCGGGGCTTCGGAGCCGATATCGACGATGCCTTCTTCTGTCAGAAGTTGCAGGATGCGGGGATAGGTGATGCCTGGCTGCACTTCTTCGAGGTCGTCGAACACGGCCAGATAGGCCCGGTTTGCCACGATCATGCGGTTGTCGCTGTCGAAAAAGGCGAAGCCGTCCTGTATCGTTTCGATGGAGTGCCACAGGCGGCGTTCGGCAATCTGGATCTTTTCGTTGGCAACACCCAGTTCGGTTTTCACCCGCTGGTTTTCACCCCGTACCATTGCCACCTCGGCACGGGTTTCAACGATTTCATTGCTGAGTTGCTGGGCATGTGTGCCCAGTTTGCGATTGGCGGCAAACAGTTCTGCCTTCTTGAGTTCCAGCAGACGCTCCGCCGCCAGCCGCGCGCGACGTTCCTCGGCCATCTTGTTGGCGAAACTCATCCAGACCTCCGTCGTTCGTGACGGGGACTGTCGATGACCATGGTGAAAAAGGGATTAACCCGGCCATGCAAGCCTGGCCGGGTTTCGTTGTGCGTCAGAGTCGTTCGATTGCCAATGCGATGCCCTGACCGCCGCCGATGCACATGGTAATCAGCGCCTTGGATCCGCCGATCCGCTCAAGCTCGTAGAGCGCCTTGATCGTGATGATGGCCCCGGTTGCGCCAACCGGATGGCCCAGCGCGATGGCGCCGCCGTTCGGGTTGACCTTGACCGGGTCGAGACCAAGACCCTTGTTCACGGCAAGAGCCTGTGCCGCGAAGGCCTCGTTGGATTCGATCACGTCGAAATCGCCGATCGACAGACCGGTCCGGTCAAGCAGTTTTTCGACCGCTGGAACCGGGCCGATCCCCATGACTTGGGGGCGGACGCCAGAATGGGCATAGCCCAGGATACGCGCCTTCGGCTTCAATCCGGCCTTCTGGGCGGCCGAGGCCGTCGACAGCACCATGGCCGCAGCCCCGTCATTGATGCCGGATGCGTTGCCTGCGGTGACGGTGCCGTCCTTCTGGAACACCGTTTTCAGGCCGCCCAGCGTCTCTATCGTTGTTGCCTTTGCATGTTCATCGGTGTCGAACGCGACCATGTCGCGCTTTTTCCGGACCTCGATCGGCACAATCTGGCTTTTGAAACGCCCCTCTTCGATAGCATTGGCGGCGCGGGTCTGGCTTTCCAGCGCGAAGGTATCCTGCGCATCGCGGCTGATCTCATGCTCGGTCGCGACGTTTTCCGCGGTCACACCCATGTGCCCGGTGCCGAAAGGGCAAGTCAGCGCGCCCAGCATCATGTCCAGCGTGCGGACATCGCCCATCTTGGCGCCCCAGCGTTGATCCGGGACGATAAAGGGCGAGCGGCTCATGGATTCGGCGCCGCCGGCCAGGGCGTATTCGGCATCGCCCAGCATCAGGGACTGGATCGCTGACACGATGGCCTGCGCGCCCGATCCGCAGAGGCGATTCACATTCATCGCGGGCGCTGTGTCCGGGATCCCGGCCTGAATCGCGGCGACGCGCGACAGGTACATATCGCGTGGTTCCGTGTTGATGACATGGCCAAAGACGACATGGCCGATCTGCCCGCCCTCCACGCCCGAACGCTCCAGCGCCGCCTTGGCAACCTCTGTGCCGAGGTCTATGGGCGGTGTCGCGGCAAGCGATCCGCCGAATGTGCCGATTGCGGTGCGCGCACCGCCAAGAAGGACTATGTCGTCTGCCATGTGGGATTCCCTTTACTGTAGTGTCCGCAGTATGCGTGACCGAACCCGCGTTGTCAGCCGCAACCTGTCATCAGTCGGCGGGCCAGTTCGTCGACAGTTTCGACCCTTCGAGAAGTTTGACCTCGCGCTGCGGAAACGGGATCGAGATTCCGTTGTCCTGAAACGCGTCCCACAAGGCGAGATACACATTGCCCCGGATATTCGTGAGACCGCCGGAAGGGTCGCGAATCCAGAAGCGGAGGACATAGTCGACCGAGCTGTCGCCGAAGCCGACGATATGGCACACGGGCTCCTTGAAGCTGAGTACGCGGTCTACCGATGATGCCGCGTCTATGGCGATTTTTCGGACCTTGTGCGGATCATCGCCATAAGCGGTGCCGAAATAGATATCGAGCCGTACGAATTCGTTGGAATGGGACCAGTTCACCACCTGTCCGGTGATCAGGTCTTCATTCGGGATCAGGTATTCTTTCCCGTCGCGTGTGACGACGCTGACATAGCGCGCGCCCAGCGAATTGATCCATCCGAACGTGTCGCCCAGAGAGATCACGTCGCCGGGTTTGATCGATTTGTCGAGCAGGATTATGATCCCGGATACGAGGTTCGACACCACTTTTTGCAGCCCGAACCCAAGGCCAACGCCGATGGCGCCGGACAGAACGGCCAGCCCTGTCAGGTCCACACCGACAAGGCGCAACCCGAGAAAGAAGGCCGTTCCGAAAAGAGTGACTTGCAGGAACTTGATCGCCAACACCTGCATCGAGGGCGAGATGTTTTTGTTCTGGCGGATGGTGGCGGCCGTCGTGGCGGTGATCAGCCGTGCAATGGTCAGCAGCACCGCGACGATCACGACGGCCTGGATCAAAAGCCAAAGCGACAGGCGCGTTTCTCCGATGGTGATGGCGACACTGTCGAGAAGCAGTCGACTCTGTTCTGCCAGCCCCGTGATCGACAGCGTGACCCAGATCCAGGCGCCGTATCGCACGATGCCGCGCAGCAGCGTGTTCTGGATCAGCCGCGTGACGAAGGCGATCAGCAGCCATGCGGTGGCAAGGTTTGCGATGATCGACAGCAGGTAGGACCGGGATGGCCATGTCACCTCTTCCATCACGATGACAACGGTCCAGATCAGCCCGACATACAGCACCAGGCGCAACCGGCGGTGCAGCATCACCAGCACGCGCATCCGCCATTTCACCCACCCTTTTCGGGAGTGCATCCAGTTGTGCATGCGTGGTTTGACGATCACCGCAAGCAGGTGTGCGATGATAAAAAGGCCCAAAGCGATCAGGACCTGATAGACATTCCATGGCCGTATCAGGGTGTCGAGAAAGGCTTGCGCCCAAACCAGAAAACTGTCGGCGACCTGTGCCACGGCTTCGGGAGAAACGACTTCTGGATCCATCTTGCGTCCAACCGGGTGTTTTAAGTCAGCGTTACATCCCGCCGCTGCCAGTGCAACCGCTTGCGAACCGGTGAAAGGCAGGACCACTTGCGCCAGCCCCCTTCGGGCATCAGCCCCCGAAACGGGCTCGATCATGCCGTCGAACAGAGAAGTGATCATATCCACACCCGAACGATTTTTCCCGGGTTTCCCGCCTTGCGCCAGATCGTGGGTGGATCACATGGTGTTTCGCCGGGACGCGTTGGCCTTGCGACGGGGCCAATCGATGATGTATGATAACCGGATGGAAATGGTTTTTGATCTCGATGACCGCGCCCGCTTGCGGGAACGTTTTTTCGGCGTGACACACACCGTGCTCGCGCGGCTAAACCGGTGCGCCTGAGCCCGACCGTCACCACCATTACATCACCACAGTTCAGGGAGAGGACATATGTCCCCCAAAACGCTCTATGACAAGATCTGGGACGCCCATCTTGCCCACGAAGCCGAGGACGGCACCTGCCTTTTGTATATTGACCGTCACCTCGTTCACGAAGTGACCAGCCCACAGGCGTTCGAAGGGCTGCGCTTGGCCAAAAGAACAGTGCGCGCGCCAGACAAGACCATCGCGGTGCCCGACCACAACGTTCCGACGACGCCCGGTCGCGAGGACCCCAAGAACATGACCGAAGACAGCGCCATACAGGTGGCGGCGCTGGACAAGAATGCCAAGGATTTCGGAATCCACTATTACCCGGTTTCGGATGTCCGTCAGGGTATCGTGCATATCGTTGGCCCGGAACAGGGCTGGACGCTGCCGGGCATGACCGTGGTCTGCGGTGACAGCCACACCGCAACCCATGGTGCCTTTGGTGCGCTGGCGCATGGAATCGGAACATCCGAGGTGGAACACGTTCTGGCGACGCAGACGCTGATCCAGAAGAAGTCGAAGAACATGAAGGTGGAGATCACCGGCAAGCTTGCTCCCGGTGTGACTGCCAAGGACATCACGTTGTCAGTAATCGGCGAAACCGGGACCGCCGGTGGCACCGGCTATGTGATCGAGTATTGCGGTGAGGCGATCCGCGATTTGTCGATGGAAGGGCGCATGACGGTCTGTAACATGGCCATCGAAGGCGGAGCCCGCGCCGGTTTGATCGCACCGGACGAGAAGACCTTCGCATATGTCCAGGGCCGCCCGCATGCTCCGAAAGCTGCGCAGTGGGAGGCCGCGATGGCGTGGTGGAAAACCCTCCACTCGGACGAGGACGCGCATTGGGACAAGGTGATCACGATCAAAGGTGAGGATATCGCCCCTGTCGTGACATGGGGAACGTCACCCGAAGATGTTTTGCCGATTACCGCTGACGTGCCTGCCGCTGACAGCTTTGATGGCGGCAAGGTCGGGGCAGCCCAAAGGGCCCTGGAGTACATGGACCTGACACCGGGTCAGAAATTGTCGGATATCGAGATCGACACCGTCTTTATCGGTTCCTGCACCAACGGCCGGATAGAGGATTTGCGCGCCGCGGCCGAAGTGCTCAAGGGCAAGAAGATCGCCGTGAAACGGGCGATGGTCGTGCCGGGCTCCGGACTCGTAAGGGCGCAGGCTGAGGAAGAAGGTCTGGCAGATATCTTCACTCAAGCGGGATTTGAATGGCGCCTTGCGGGATGTTCCATGTGCCTTGCCATGAACCCCGATCAGCTTGCGCCCGGTGAACGCTGTGCCGCCACGTCGAACCGCAATTTCGAAGGGCGTCAGGGTCGGGGTGGCCGCACGCACCTGATGTCGCCGGCGATGGCGGCGGCGGCGGCGGTGACCGGAAAGCTGACCGATGTGCGGGACATGATGTAGCGATGCCGATGCAACCGGACACCGGCGGCGCGCGTTTCTCTTGCAAACCCTGTTTGCAAAAGGAGCTTTGGCATGGCCAATCGGATTCTGATGATAATTTCCGGCATCATCCTCATCACCGGAGGTGTGTTCGCGTTGCTGGCCCCTGTTCTGGCGTCGCTGACGGCAACGCTCATCGTCGGCTGGACATTTGTCTTCGCTGGGCTGTTGCACATCGTCCAGGCCTTTCGGTCCGGCGAAGACAGGTGGTGGAACGCGGGGTTCGGCCTGCTGGGATTGCTGCTGGGGGCGTCGTTCATCTTCAATCCGCTTGGCGGCATGATATCGCTGACGATTGTTCTGGGCGCGGCCTTCTTGGCGTATGGTCTCATGCAGCTTTATCTTGCCTGGAAGCGGCGCTCGATGGATTCTGTATGGATGCTTGGCCTGTCCGGCATCGTTTCGGTGGCCTTGGCGCTCGTGATCGCGTTCAACCTCTTTACCGCCTCGGTAACGGTCCCGGGCATCGTTCTCGCCGTCGAACTGATCTCCACCGGCGTGGCGTTGTTGCTCTTGAAACCGCGTTCGGACAGGGTGTCGTCCACGGGCGATACTCCCCCTGCAGAGCAATCGGCCTGAACGCATACGACCGTTTGCGTCGGCACCCCAACATCAAGAAAATGAAACACGGCCCCCGTTGTCCGGGGGTCGTTTCGTGTGAAGCAACCTTGCCCAACGGCAAGGGACATATGGGCGCGCGCTGACGCCACGAAGGAACATGAACATGGAAAAATTCGAGAAAGTCACCGGGATCGCGGCCCCCATGCCGCTTGTGAATATCGACACGGATATGATCATTCCGAAGCAGTTTCTGAAAACGATCAAGCGGTCCGGGTTGGGCGTGAATCTCTTTGATGAAATGCGGTATGACGACAACGGAAACGAGATTCCGGATTTCGTTTTGAACAAACCGCAATATCGCGACGCCGAGATCCTGATCGCAGGCGAAAACTTCGGTTGCGGATCGTCTCGGGAACACGCGCCCTGGGCGCTCAAGGATTTCGGTATACGCGCGGTGGTTTCGACCTCGTTCGCCGAGATTTTCTACAACAACTGCTTCAAGAACGGCATCCTGCCCATAGTTCTGCCGCAAGAGGCGGTGGATGTCCTGATGAAGGATGCCGAAAAGGGATCGAACGCGCGGATGACCATCGATCTGGAAAACCAGGTCGTGACCAGCTCTGATGGGGAAGAGTTTTCCTTCGAGGTCGACAGCTTTCGCAAGCATTGCCTGATGAACGGTCTGGACGATATCGGACTGACTTTGGAAAAAGCGGCGTCGATCGACAGTTTCGAGGCGAAGGCAACGCAGGCCCGTCCCTGGGTTTGAGTCCTTTGACCAGCGAGTGATAAAGGCCATCCGTCGGGGTGGCCTTTTTCATCCTTGGTGTGTTTAGATTTTACCCTACCAAATGTTGTGGTGCGGTTTTGCGCTGCCTCATTTATGCACGCTGCCTGATGTAATCGCGCACCAGTGTTTCCGCCAATCCAATGATTTCACTGGGATAAGGCAGAACCACAGTTGAGTGGCGGTCCGAACTTGGGCAAAACTGAGGCAATAATGAGGCAGGCCGTCATCTCCCGACGGCGCAAATACGGAACAAGGTCGCGGCATCGTATCGGGTCCGTCCGGTTTGAAGGGAAACCAGAGTGGTCAAGCGGATCATGGGATCAGCTGTGCGCGCCCTGTTGATGGCGATTATGATGGCGATACCGTCGCTCGTATTGCCGGATACGTCCAGCGATGCCGCGCAATTGGCCGCACTTGTTGCGCTGGTCGCGGCAGTGGTCACCTTCTCTGAATATTTCAGCGAATATCCCACCTTTCTTGAATTTCGCAACGCGCCGCCGTTCAACCGTTTGCGGTTCCTGGCGCTGTTCTTTTGTCTCCTGTTCGCTTCGATCCTGGTTGCCTCGGAAACCCGCCATGCGGATCTGCCGCCCATTTTGCTTGAACGCCTTGCCACCGGAGCACACGCCGTGCTCGACGTCCCGTTTTCCCCCGTGCGGCTGATGTCGATCGCGCTCGCCGAAGCGCCGGGATGGTTTGACCCTGTGGGTGCAACCCGGATCGCCAGCCTGCTGTTGACGGTGACCATGATTGCGTTCTTGCTGTTCTGGATACATGCGCGCTTTATTTTTTGGCCGATCCGTAAGCGGGCGTTCAATTTCTGGATCAACCTGCCGCTTTTCGATCCGACATCGGGGCGCGATGTGCTCTATCGGCTCAAAAGAGACGCACATTTTAACCTTGCCTTAGGATTTTTGCTGCCATTCCTGATCCCGGCCTTGTTGCGCTTCTGGATCAAGACATTCGATGCATCGCTTCTGGCCACCTCGGAAACCTTGATCTGGGTGTTGTGCGCTTGGGCGTTTTTGCCACTTACACTGATGATGCGCGGGGTCGCTCTTTTCCGGGTGGCGGCGCTGATCGAAGAAAAACGCCGCCGCGCCTATGCCCAGGACGACGATTTGCAAATGGTGTGACGGCAGGGCTATTGGCTCTGTCCGTTTTCGCGAACTCGGTGGCGGCACAAGACCTGCGGCTGGCCTTGTGGCATGTCCCGCTGTCGCGCAAAGGTCCTGGGCTTCTGCTGCGTGATCTGCAACGGAAAGAGCCTTCGCTTATGGCCATTGCGCAGGCGCTCCGGTCAGCGGATGCGGATATCATTGTCCTGACAAAGATGGATTATGACGCAACCGGCGCGGCCGTGACCGAACTTTCGAAAATGGTGGATGGGGGGTATACCGACGTCCTGCCATTGCGGTCCAATGCGGGCCTTCCGACCGGACTGGACCTGGACGGCGATGGACGTTTGGGAGAACCAGAAGATACCCAGGCATTCGGTTGGTTTCCGGGGCAGGAAGCCCTTGCCGTGTTGTCGCGGTTTTCCCTTTTGCGAAGCGAAATTCGGTCCTTCAATGAACTTCTTTGGCGCGACATTCCCGGCAGCCATGCTGAGCAAGTGGATAGCGGGCTGGGCGTGCAGCGTCTGTCGAGTGGCGGACATTGGGTCGTTCCCGTTCGGGTCCCGACAAATGCCGGTGGTGACCGGGTGTTGACCCTGTTGATCGGCCACGCCGGACCGCCGGTGTTCGACGGGCCGGAAGACCGAAACGGGCGCCGCAATCTTGATGAGCTGCGGCTGTGGCAACAAATCATGCACGGTGCGCAGGGGCCAGCGCCCGAGCCACCTTTCGCTTTCATGGCCAACACCAACCTCGATCCCGAGCGAGGCGAGGGCAACCGCTCTGCCATGGCGGAATTCCTGGCTGATCCCCGCGTCCAGGATCCGTTACCTGGCCAAATCACGGCTGAATGGGACAGGCCCGGGCCTATGCGGGTGTCCTATCTTTTGCCGTCCTCCGATGTGGGCGTCCGCGCCGCCGCCGTCTGGCCTTCGCTGCCCGAGGAGCAGCATCGGCTGATTACTCTGGACATCACTCTTCCCAACCGGCCCTCACCTTGACCCTAGAGGGCTGTGGCAGTAGCGAAGCATAACCCAATTGATCAAAGGACCCTGATGATGACCAACGCTTCGCTTTTGATATTGCCCGGTGACGGGATCGGCCCCGAGGTGATGACAGAGGTGCGCAAGGTCATCGATTGGTATGGTCCCAAGCGCGGCCTGACCTTCGATGTCAGCGAAGACCTTGTCGGCGGCGCAGCCTATGACACGCACGGCACGCCGCTGCATGATGATACGATGGCCAAGGCGCAAGAGGTGGATGCTGTCCTGCTGGGAGCCGTGGGGGGACCGAAATACGACGTGCTCGATTTCAGCGTGAAACCCGAACGGGGCCTTTTGCGCTTGCGCAAGGAAATGGACCTGTTCGCCAATTTGCGACCGGCCCAATGCTTCGATGCCTTGGCCGATTTTTCATCCCTGAAAAAGGACGTGGTCGCGGGCCTCGACATCATGATCGTGCGCGAACTGACGTCTGGTATCTATTTCGGAGAACCGCGCGGCATCATCGAAGAGGGGAATGAGCGCGTCGGCATCAATACACAGCGCTACACCGAGAGCGAGATCGACCGCGTCGCGCGCTCTGCGTTCGACCTGGCCCGCAAGCGGGGCAACAAGGTCTGTTCGATGGAAAAGGCGAATGTCATGGAATCCGGCATCCTCTGGCGCGAAGTGGTGCAACGGGTACATGACGAGGATTACCCGGATGTCGAGCTGTCGCATATGTATGCGGACGCCGGTGCGATGCAGCTCTGCCGCTGGCCCAAGCAGTTCGACGTCATCGTGACAGACAACCTGTTCGGAGACCTTTTGTCGGATGCCGCTGCGATGCTGACCGGCAGCCTAGGGATGCTTCCGTCGGCCAGCCTTGGCGCACCCATGTCCAACGGCCGCCCGAAAGCGCTTTATGAACCAGTGCACGGCTCGGCCCCGGATATTGCCGGTCAGGGCAAGGCAAACCCGATTGCCTGTATTCTCAGCTTTGCCATGGCGCTGCGCTACAGCTTTGATCAGGGAGAAGAGGCCACACGTCTCGAGGCCGCCGTCGAAACCGTTCTCGCCGATGGCGCGCGGACTGCCGACCTGATGGGACCGGATGGCGGCACGCCTATGTCGACCGCCAAAATGGGCGATGCGATTGTGGCGGCCCTCGACGCCAGCTTGTAAACCACCGGAAAGGGCCAGCAATGTCTTCGAATGTCAAAGGCGCGATGCTGGCCCTGGTCGCCTTTGGTCTGTTTGCCACCCATGACGTCTTTATCAAGACTCTGGGCGCCATCTATTCGCCGATCCAGATCGTGTTCTTCAGCGTTCTGCTCAGCTTTCCGCTGGCGACGCTCATGCTGATGCGCGACGGAAAACCCGGCACCCTGTTGCCTGTGCACCCATGGTGGATGGCTGTGCGGACCATCGGTGCGGTTGTGACCGGTGTTTCGGCATTCTATGCCTTCTCCAATCTTCCGCTGACACAAACCTATGCGATCCTTTTCGCGACGCCGCTCCTGATCACGGTGCTGTCGATCCCGATTTTGGGGGAAACCGTTCGCCTGCCCAGGTGGATGGCGGTGCTCGTCGGGTTCGTGGGTGTGATGGTTGTCCTGCGGCCCGGCACAACCGGACTGTCTCTGGGCCATGTCGCGGCAATTCTTGCGGCCATTGGCGGCGCGTTCGCCTCCATCGTCGTACGCAAGATCGGGGCCGAGGAACGCACCGTGGTGATGCTGCTCTACCCGATGGTCGCGAATTTCGTGGTCATGGGTGCGGCGCTGGCCTTTGTCTACAAGCCGATGCCGATCGAGCATCTCGGGCTTCTGGCGGTCATATCGCTGATGGCCTGGACTGCGGGGCGTGTCATCATCGCGGCCTACCAGACTGGTGAGGCGGCCATCGTCGCCCCGATGCAGTATTCACAGATTATCTGGGCGACCGGCTATGGCCTGATCTTTTTCGGCGAGACAACGGATCCCTACACGGCCATCGGCGCGGCAATCATCATTGCCTCAGGCCTTTTTATCGTGTTCCGCGAAAGCCGGGGAGGGGGGTCCAAGACCACGCCGGTTCTGCGGACGCGCAGCCGGATCGGAACACCATCGACCCTCCGCCTGAGCGGATTGATGACCTCGGGCCGCTTTCGCGACAAGATAAAGGCGCTACAAGAGCCGTCCTGATCGCGGGCATACCGACTTTCGGCAAATGAAGGCTTGTCAAATCGTCTGACGAGAAGTAGGTCCCCGTGCACGGTCGGGCTGTAGCGCAGCCTGGTAGCGCACCTGCTTCGGGAGCAGGGGGTCGGAGGTTCGAATCCTCTCAGCCCGACCAATTTCAAAAATTTGACCCGAGCGGGTCTGAGGCTTCACCCAGATTGCGCATCACGACGGTTGCGGGACGTGGATCACTCCGTTTCGGCGGCGGCCACGCCTCTGGAGGCGAACACGGGAACATAAGCCCCAAGCGCCAGCGCCTTCTCCGGGTTCGACGCTGTGCCGTCAAGCGCACGGCGCTTGACCCCCTGCAGAATCGCGGCCATCCGGAAAAAACTGAAGGCAAGATAAAAACCGAACTGCGTGATACCGGGCAGACCCATGCGCGCGCAATAGGCATCCAGGAACGCGTCATCTTCGGGGATCCCGAGTGCGCGCCGGTCGACGCCCTGCAATCCCCGGCCGGCCTCACCGGGGGGCAGGGACCATTGCATGATCACCGCCGCGAGGTCGGCGAACGGATGGCCCAGCGTGGATAATTCCCAATCCAGAACAGCAACACACCGCGGATCGTTTTCCGCAACGAGCAGATTGTCGATCCGGTAGTCTCCGTGGACAAGGGTCACCCACCCATCATCCGGCGGCATGTTGGCATCGAGCCAGTCGATGAGAGCGTCCATCTCCGGGATCGTTTCGGTTTCGCTTGCGTGATACTGCTTGGTCCAGCGGCCGACTTGCCGTTCATAGTAATTCCCGTGGGGGCCATAATCGGACAGGCCGGTTGCCACCAGATCGACCGAATGGATCGCCGTCAGACCGCGGTTCATGTCATCGATCAGCGCAGCTCTACGGTCGGCAGACAACCCCGGCAGGCGCGGATCAAGAAAATTCCGGCCCGGCACGTAATCCATGACGTAAAACATCGACCCGATGATGCTGTCATCTTCGCAGAGCGCGTGCATCCGCGCGACCGGAACATCCGTCGAGGCCAATGCCCGCTGGACCCGGAATTCACGATCCACGGCATGCGCAGATTTGAGCAACTGACCAGCCGGTTTGCGCCGCAGGACATAGTCTCCGGACCCGGCCTTCAGCCGAAACGTCGGGTTGGATTGCCCGGTCGCAAATTTCTCGACCGTGATCGGGCCGCGGAACCCCGGTACATTCGCGCCCATCCATGCTTCGACAGCGGTGGGATCAAAGGCTGCTGTGGTCATGCGTTGGTGTATTTGCGCAGTTCCGTGCGCGCGACCTGCCGGCGGTGGACCGCGTCCGGACCATCGGCAAACCGCAAGGTGCGCAGATGGGTCCACATCCGCCACAGCGGTGTGTCCTGGCTGATCCCCGTCCCACCGAAAACTTGCATCGCCTCATCCACGACACTGAGTGCCATCAGAGGTGCTACAACCTTGATCTGGCTGATCCAAGGTTGCGCGGCGCGTGTGCCCTGCGTGTCCATCACCCAGGCCGCCTTGAGACACAAAAGGCGCGCCTGTTCGATGTCCATGCGCGCGTTGGCGATGATGTCATAATTCGCGCCCAACTCGACCAGAGGTTTGCCGAACGCCGCGCGATCCAGACCTCGTCGACACAGCAGTTCCAGCGCTTTTTCCGCCAACCCGATGGACCGCATGCAGTGGTGGATGCGGCCCGGCCCAAGCCGCCCTTGCGCCACCTCGAACCCGCGCCCTTCCCCCAGCACGATGTTTTTTGACGGAACGCGCACATCTGTAAATTTCAGGTGCATATGCCCATGGGGGGCGTCGTCCTGTCCGAAGACATGCATCGGGCGCAGGATATCGATACCGGGTGTGTCGGCGTCCATCACGAACATCGTGTGACGGTTGTGCTTGGGCGCATCGGGATCGGTGCACGCCATCAGGATGTAAAGGGCACAGCGCGGATCACCAGCGCCAGAAATCCAGTATTTTTCGCCGTTCAGGATATATGCATCGCCGTCTTTCCTGGCGTCGAACGCCAGTTGCGCAGCATCCGATGACGCGACATCCGGCTCTGTCATCACATAGGCGGAGCGAATCTCCCCCTCCAGGAGCCGCACCAGCCACCGGTCCTTCATCCAGTCGGTGCCATGGCGTTCCAGGACTTCCATGTTGCCGGTATCGGGCGCATTGCAATTGAACACCTCCGCCGCCAGATGGACCTTGCCCATTTCCTCGGCGAGATAGGCGTAGTCAACCGTGGTCAGCCCGTGGCCCTTGGCGCTGTCGGTCAGCCAGAAATTCCAGAGACCACGCTCCTTGGCTTTGCCCTTGAGCTCATCAAGGATCGCAATCTGCCGGACGGTCAGTTGAAATCGATCGCCAGACGGGTGCGTGCCAATCTCTGCGTGATACTCCGCATCAAGCGGTGTGATCTCGTTCTCGACCATGTCGCGCACCTGATCGACCAACGCCGATACGCGATCTGACAGCCCTAAATCCATTCTGATCCTCCCCGCCGCATGTTTGTCGCATGGTAGGATGAGTTTTCGGGAACAACCAGATCCCGTTCAATCTTCTTTGTTTTAAAAATATCCCGGGGAGCGCGAGGGGCTGGCCCCTCGCACCTGTCGGATTGGCGCAGCCAATTCGAAACCCGGGATCAAAAATCCAGGTTCTCGACACTCAGCGCGTTCTGCTGGATGAAATCCCGGCGCGGTTCAACCACGTCGCCCATCAGCTTGGTGAACAGGTCATCGGCCTCGGCAATGTCATCGACCTTGACCTGCAAGAGCGTCCTCGCATCCGGGTCCAGCGTGGTTTCCCAAAGCTGATCCGGGTTCATTTCGCCCAGACCCTTGTAGCGTTGCAGCGTGAGCCCCTTTTCGCCTTCCTCGAGGATCGCCTGCAAGAGATCGAGCGGGCCGTGGATCAACTGTCGCCGATCCTTGCGCTCCAGCGTGGCCGGGGTGTTGTAGACCGCCTGAAGGCTGTGTGTGAAGCTGCCGGTCTTGCGCGCCTCGCCAGAGCGCATCATCGGCCCGTCCAGCGTGCGCACCTCTTCCACGCCGCGCAGGATACGGGCGAGCCGCACACCGCGATCCTGCGTGATCCGGCCCTGCCAGCCGCGTTCGTATTCGAGCGCGATCAGGTCAAGCCGTTGCGCCACCCGGTCGGCCACACCTTGCAGATCCGCATCCACCGCGCCCTGCACGAAGGCGCCGGCAATCGCGGCCTGTTCGAGGATGTGTCGCGGGTAATGGGTCGGAAAGGCTTCGAGGACACGCTTGAGCTGACGCGCCTCGTCCACGATACGGGTCAGGTCCTGCCCGATGATCACTTCGCCATTGCCCTGCACGAGGTGCGCGCCGTCCACCCCTTGCTGGATCAGGTAATCGTCCAGCGCGCCCTGGTCCTTGAGGTAAACCTCGGATTTGCCCCGCGCGACCTTGTAGAGCGGCGGTTGCGCGATATAGAGATACCCGCCTTCGATGAGTTCGGGCATCTGGCGGTAGAAGAAGGTCAGCAACAACGTCCGAATATGCGCGCCGTCCACGTCGGCATCCGTCATCAGGATGATCTTGTGATAGCGCAGCTTCTCGATATTGAACTCGTCGCGGCCGATCCCCGTTCCCAACGCCATGACAAGGTTGCCGATTTCCTGACTGCTGAGCATCCGGTCAAACCGGGCGCGCTCCACGTTCAGGATTTTACCCTTGAGCGGCAGGATCGCCTGGGTGCCACGATCACGCCCGGTCTGCGCAGAGCCGCCCGCGCTGTCCCCCTCGACGATGAACAACTCGGTCTTGGAAGGGTCTTTTTCGGAACAATCCTTGAGCTTGCCCGCCAGGAAATTCACATCCATCGCCGTCTTGCGCCGGGTCAGATCGCGGGCCTTGCGGGCGGCTTCGCGGGCCAGCGCGGCCTCGATGATCTTGCCGACGATCACCTTGGCCTCGTTCGGGTTTTCCTCGAACCATTCCGACAGCTTTTCGCTCACGAGACTTTCCACCGCCGGACGCACTTCGGAAGAGACCAGCTTGTCTTTCGTCTGGCTGGAGAATTTCGGGTCCGGCACTTTCACGGACAGAACGCAGGTCAGCCCTTCGCGGGCGTCGTCGCCGGTGAAGTTCACTTTTTCTTTCTTCGCGATTCCGGATGATTGCGCATAGGCATTGATCGTCCGGGTCAGCGCGCCACGAAACCCGGCCATATGGGTGCCACCATCGCGCTGCGGGATATTGTTCGTAAAGGGCAGGACAGTCTCGTGATAGCTGTCGTTCCACCACATCGCGACCTCGACTCCGATGCCGTCCTTTTCCCCGGTCATGAACACCGGGTCGCTCATGATCGAGGATTTGGAGCGGTCCAGGTATTTCACGAATTCCCGCACCCCGCCTTCGTAGAACAATTCGGACTTGAGCGGTTCTGCCGGGCGTTGGTCTTCGAGGATGATGCGGACACCGGAATTCAGAAAAGCCAGTTCGCGCAGCCGCTTTTCAAGCGTGTGAAAATCGTAATCGAGGTTTGAAAAGGTTGTGGTAGACGCGAAAAAGCGCACCTCTGTGCCCTGTTCGCCGTTCGCGTCTCCGACAACTTCAAGATGCTTTGTGGTGTCGCCGCGTTCGAACCGTGCGACGTGTTCCTTGCCTTTGCGCCAGACCCGCAGTTCCAGCCAGTCGGACAGCGCATTCACGACGGACACGCCGACGCCGTGCAGACCGCCGGACACCTTGTAGGAGTTCTGATCGAATTTGCCGCCCGCATGAAGCTGGGTCATGATGACTTCGGCCGCCGAGACGCCCTCTTCCTCATGGATATCGACTGGAATGCCGCGCCCGTTGTCGCGCACCGAAACGCTGCTGTCGGCATGGATTTTCACGCGCACGAAGTCAGCATGACCGGCCAATGCCTCGTCAATGCCGTTGTCGACAACCTCGTACACCATGTGGTGCAGGCCCGAACCGTCGTCGGTGTCACCTATATACATGCCCGGACGCTTGCGGACAGCTTCCAAGCCCTTGAGAACCTTAATGGAATCTGCACCGTAATCTTCGCGTGCCTGTGCGGGGTCTGACATGAACGTGCCCTTTGTTAATTTGCTTATTTTATACCCGAAACCCAAAGGCTTGTCACGCAACTGACACAAGATTTGGGGGTCCGTGGAATTGCCTTGGCGATGGGTTGTCAGACCGTGTCCCGAGGGGTGAGCACTGTACCGGTATCGGTCTCCGTCACCTCGTAATACTGGGCCCGATCTTGCAGTTCGATGAACAGGTCCGGTTCGGTCCCGGTCATCCATGCCTGTGCGCCAAGGGCCGATATCTCGTCGTAGAGGGCTGCGCGGCGGCCTGAATCGAGATGCGCTGCCACCTCGTCCAGCAGAACAATCGGCGGCGCACCAAATTCATCCACCAGAGCGCGCGCGTTTGACAGGACGAGAGAGATCAAAAGGGCTTTCTGTTCTCCGGTAGAGCTGTCTGCGGCAGGCACGCCCTTGGCGGCGAATACACCATAAAGATCGGCGCGATGCGGCCCCACCAAAGTTCGCCCGGCGGCCAGATCTCGATATCGGCTTTCTTCGAACGCATCGCGCAGATCGTTTTCGGTTTCGGGCATTTCGCCCTCGGTTTGCACAAGGTCGAGCTGCGCGGCGGGGAATTGCGTGCTGGCCTGATCCTGCGCGCTGGCGATCCGGTCCAGCGCGCGATGCCGGTTGGCGTGTATTTGCGCGCCGGAGACCGCCATCTGGGATTCCAGCGCCCTGTACCACATCGGGTCGCGTATCTGCTCCTTGAGCAAGCGATTGCGTTCGCGCATCGCCTTTTCATAGGTCAGTGACAGTTCGCCATGAGCCGGAAAAAAGCTGAGCGTCATGCGGTCCAGGAAACGGCGACGCCCTTCGGCCCCTTCGATCCAGAGCCGGTCCATCGATGGCAGCAGCCACAACAAGCGCACCAGTTCGCCAAGGCGGGACTGTGGCGCGGGTTTGTCATTGATCCTGACCTGACGCGGCGCGCCCCGTTCGGACTGGAACGCGATGTCCTGCACCCCCCCGGGGCTTTGCACAACGCCGCTTACCTTCCAGCCGAGCGCTTCTGGCCGGCGTGTCATGTCCTGCGCCGAGGCGCGACGCATCCCGCGACCGGGGGAGAACAGCGACACCGCTTCGATCAGGTTGGTCTTGCCAGCGCCATTGGGTCCATACAGCACCACCGGCCGCGCATCGGGTGACAGCGAGACCTGCAGGTGTGAGCGGAAATGCGATAGTGTGAGGCGGTTGAGATGAAGCGGCAACGGCGCCCCCGTTCAAAGGCGCAGGTAGGTCAAACCCGCATGGGCATGACGACGTAGACCGCGCTTGTGTCATTGCCTTCACGCATCAGCGTGGGATCACCGGCAGAGTTGAACATGAACACTGCATTTTCGCGATCCACCTGGCTTGCGATTTCGAGCAGATACTTGGCGTTGAAGCCAATTTCCAGCCGTTCATCTCCATAGGCCACGGCAAGCTCTTCCTCGGCGGCGCCGCTGTCCGGCGCGTTGACCGAAAGGACAAGGCGGTCCTCGTCCAGGGACAGTTTCACAGCGCGGGACCGTTCAGACGACACCGTGGCCACACGATCTACCGCCTTTGCAAACTCTGCCGCGTCCACTTCGAGGCGGCGGGTGTTTCCTTGCGGGATCACACGCGTGTAATCGGGGAATGTGCCATCAATGACCTTGGACGTCAGGGTGATGTTCGGGGTCGCAAACCGCACCTTGGTTTCCGAAACCGATACGGCGATTTCCATATCATCATCGTCCAGAAGCTTGCGCATCTCGCCCACGGTTTTGCGTGGCACAATCACTCCGGGCATGTCCGCCGCGCCATCGGGCAGCGGCGCGTCGATCCGGGCGAGGCGGTGCCCGTCTGTCGCCACGCAGCGCAGCACCTTGCCGTCTTCCGAATCCGAGACATGCATGTAGACGCCGTTCAGGTAATAGCGCGTTTCCTCGGTCGAGATCGCGAATTTCGATTTATCGAACAGGCGGCGCAAGACCGGGGCCGGAGCCGAAAAATTGGCGCTGTATTCCGACGAGGCCATGACGGGGAAGTCTTCTTTCGGCAGTGTCGCCAAAGAAAAATTCGAGCGCCCAGCCTCGACCGTCAGACGGCCCGAGGCGCTGTCCTCGGAAACAGACACCAACGCGCCATCCGGCAGTTTGCGAACGATTTCATGCAACGTCACGGCAGAGACGGTTGTGGCTCCAGCGCGTTCCACCTGTGCCACGGCGCGGTCAACGACCTCGATATCAAGGTCGGTTGCGCGAAACTGCACGGTTTCGCCATCGGCTTCGATCAAAACATTCGCAAGGATTGGAATGGTGTTGCGCCGTTCGACAACGGATTGCGCCTGTGACACCGCCTTGAGCAGTGTTCCGCGTTCCATGCTGAATTTCATGCGTTCATCCCCCGACTGGCCGGACGTTGACAGTAACCCGCATCAGGGTTGCTCTCCAAGCCCTTGTTTTCCAATTTCTTGGCTGGATTCCAGCCGGGGTCAAGGGCAGGAGTCCAGTAAGACACGCAACAGCCCTTTTTGTTGTCTCCGGGTCTCAGGCTTCCAGCGACCGACGAAGCAGATCGACGTCGTCCGCGATCTGGGCATCCTGCTTCCTCAACTCTTCGATCCGGCGCACACCATGCATCACCGTGGTGTGATCCCGTCCGCCAAAATGACGACCGATCTCGGGCAGGGAGCGTGTGGTCAATTGCTTGCACAGATACATCGCGATCTGCCGCGGCCGGGCAAAGGTGCGCACCCGCTTGGGTCCGACAAGATCCGAATGACGGATCAGGTAATGATCCGCGACCTTGCGTTGAATTTCCTCGATTGACACCTTGCGTTCGGACACACGCAGAATGTCGGTCAGGCATTCCTGTGTCAGGTCCATCGAAATCGGTTTGTCCACGAGCGATGCGAATGCGAACAGGCGGGTCAAGGCGCCTTCGAGGATACGCACATTGCTGACGATACGCGCCGCGAGGAATTCCAGGATGCCGTGTTCGACTTCGAGTCCGGGATACATCCGGGAATACATCTCGGACTTGGCCTGAAGAATACCGAGCCGCAGCTCATAATCGGTCGGGTGCAGATCAACAACCAGACCGCTTTGAAGGCGCGAGCGGATCCGGTTCTCGAGCGCCTTGATCTCGTCCGGGGCGCGATCGGCCGAGATGATGATCTGCTTGTTCTGGTCGACGAGCGCGTTGAACGTATGGAAGAACTCTTCTTGCGTGCTGTCCTTGCCGGCGATGAATTGCACGTCATCGACCATCAGGACATCCACAGAGCGAAACAATTCCTTGAAATCCATCATCTTGCGGTCGCGCAACGCCTGCACAAAGCGATACATGAATTGTTCGGCTGACAGGTTCAGGACGTTCAGATGCGGGTGGCGGGTGCGCAATTCCCACGCGATTGCGTGCATCAGGTGCGTTTTGCCCAGTCCGACACCGCCATATAGAAAGAGCGGATTGAAGGTGACAGGGCCGCCTTCCGCAACGCGCCGAGCCGCGGCATGGGCCAGTTCGTTGGGTTTGCCGACCACGAAGGCGTCAAAGGTGAACCGTTTGTCGAGCGGTGACCCATTCAGGCTGTCGGACATCTGGTGTGACTTGGCCTGCGTGACAGGCGCCGGAGCTGACTGCGGAGCAGGTTTCGGGGCGTTTTGGGTTTCCGTGACCGTATCGAACACGACGCGCCGGACGGATGGGTCGATCCGATTGATCTTGGACAAGAGTATATCGCCGTAGTTTTGCGATACATAGTTGCCCATGAAATTGGTCGGAACTGCAAAGTGTGCGATGCCGTGTTCCGAGCCCAAGTATGTCAGGGGTTCGATCCAGCTTTGAAAGCAGTTGGCACCCATGGTCTGATGTAATTCATCACGAATAGTCCCCCACTGGTCCTGCGTCATGTGTCCCCGTTCCATCATTTGCATGCTGAGCCACATGCTGTCTCTATCTTGCGCGACATGCTCTTGTCGCGATGGCGGCACATCATAGGAGATACCTGTCTTGCGGACGCACCAGCGGTTTCTGGACGACCAAAAAACACGGACGTCGCGCCCCAGGCAACTAGGAGCACGCAACAGCCCTTGGCAACAATATGGACGAGGCGGTTGAACTTTTACCAATTTTACCGACGACTTCGGACCGAACAACAACACACATGTTCAATTTCGAAGCAGCAGCGCCTGGCCCCCCAAAACGCGATGTGACTCGCAGGACTGATTTATAAGGGTGGGGGGAAGACCATCAACTGAACTTCGCAGTTGACTCGGGGAATGTTCGAAAAGAATCCCAAACTGGTGCGCGGGTGCGCGGACGCAACAAAAAACGCCGCCCCGGATGGAGCGGCGACTTGATTTTATCAGTCGAGTTGGATCGACTGCGATTCTCAGCCGAGCGCTTTGACGCGCGACGCGAGGCGGGAAATTTTACGGGACGCCGTGTTCTTGTGGAAAACACCCTTCGTCACGCCGCGCATCACTTCCGGTTGTGCGATGCGCAGGGCGGTTTTAGCCGCGTCCTTGTCGCCGGATGCGATGGCTTCTTCGACCTTGCGAAGATAGGTGCGGATGCGCGAGCGACGCGCCTTGTTGATGGCGAAACGCTTTTCGTTGCGAATTGCGCGCTTCTTGGCCTGGGGCGAATTTGCCATGTGATCTATCCTGGTTCGTTCTGGTTCAAGTCGGGTTGCAAATGACAGCACGCCCGGAACCATTGACCGGATCGAATCTTGCCTGGGCGGGCATCACACGCATGTAGCCATGCGTATAGCGTCAGCTTTCGATGATGGAAAGTCCCTATTTCGGGTTTACCTGTCGCGGAATTGGGCTGTGCGTTTCTCCAGAAAGGCATCCATGCCTTCTTTCTGGTCCTCGGTCGCAAAAAGTGAATGGAACAGGCGGCGTTCGGCCAGCAGCCCCTCGCTGAGCGTTGTCTCGTAGGAGCGGTTGACGGCTTCCTTGACAGCAAAGGTCGCCAGCATGGATTTCTCTGCGATCTTGGCAGCGGCGGTTTGCGCTTCTTCCATCAGGGATTTCGCGGGCACCACGCGGCTGACCAGCCCGGAACGTTCGGCCTCCTCTGCATCCATGAAACGGCCCGTGAGGTGCATATCCATGGATTTCGATTTGCCGACAAACCGCGTGAGCCGCTGTGTGCCGCCGATTCCCGCAACAACGCCAAGGTTGATCTCGGGCTGGCCGAACTTGGCGGTGTCCGACGCGATGATGAAGTCGCACATCATCGCCAATTCACATCCACCGCCCAGCGCGTAGCCAGACACGGCTGCGATGACCGGCTTGCGTGTCTTGCAGACTGCAAGTGACTCTTTCCCGAAGAAGTCCGACATGAACATCTCGACAAAGCTCTTTTGCGACATTTCCTTGATGTCGGCGCCGGCAGCAAAGGCTTTTTGTGATCCGGTGAGAATAATGCAGCGAACTTTCTCGTTGGAATCTGCTTCTCCAAGAGCCGATGCCAGTTCTGAAAGCAACTGGCTGTTGAGCGCATTGAGCGCGTCGGGCCGATTCAATTTTATGGTGGCAACGTGATCTTCGATTTCGACGATGATCGTCTCATAAGCCATGGGTGAGGGCTCCGTTCGGTGGTCTCAGGAGTGAAGCCTTACGCATGTGCATTGCAGCGTTCAAGCTATCTTTGACAGCTTGGACAGTAGAAGGTTGACCGGCCGGATTGAACGATCCGGCGAATCGTCGACGTGCAGCCGGGCGTCCGGCATGGCGCCCCCTCGCGGCCGTAGACATCAAAGCTATGCTGGAAATATCCAAGTTCGCCATCAGCTTGGCGAAAATCGCGCAACGACGAACCGCCCGCCTCGATCGCATCGGACAGCACGGTTCGGATAATCGGTACGAGCCGCGAAATACGGTCTTTCGATACCCGGCAGGCAGGGCGCGTTGGATGAATTTGTGATCGAAACAGGGCTTCGCAAACATAGATATTGCCCAATCCGGCGATTGTTTTCTGATCCAGCAACACAGTTTTCATCGGTGTTTTGCGGCCGGTCAACGCTGCGACAAGGTACGGCTCATCAAAACTGTTCCCGAAGGGTTCGGGCCCGATGGTCGCCAGCAGCGGATGCGCTTCGGCTTGATCGGTCGCGAACAGGTCCATCGCTCCGAACCGGCGCGGATCGTTGAAGGTGATCCGCGCACCGTTCTCCATGTGCAGTACAACGTGATCGTGTTTCTGCGCCGCGGGATGGTCGTGCACGAATTGGCCCAAAGGGTCGCCAGAGACCAGCATCCGGCCCGACATGCCAAGATGGATCAAGGCAGTTTCGCCGCTGTCGAGATCGGCCAGTATGTATTTCGACCGGCGCCGCAGCCGCAGAACGCGTTTTCCTGTCAGCCGATCCGCCATGTTCGCGGGAAACGGCCAGCGCAAATCGGGGCGGTTCACCTCTGCCCTGGCGATCACGTCCCCCTCCATCGCGGGCGCCAGCCCGCGTCTTACCGTCTCAACTTCTGGCAATTCTGGCATTTGGGGGTCCTGTCTCGTGTCGTCGCATTGTAACGTCGGGTGGGCGCTCTATAAGAAAGCTTGGCAGGGGAAACGACAAGGCTTATGACAGACGACTCCCAATCAACCACTCATTTCGGTTTTCAGGATGTGCCCGAAGCTGAAAAGGCAGGCCGCGTGCAGGGCGTGTTCAGCTCTGTCGCGTCGAAGTACGACGCCATGAACGATGCCATGTCCTTTGGCGTCCACCGCATTTGGAAAGACGCGATGATGGACTGGCTCGCGCCGCGTGCCGGTCAGAAACTGCTGGATGTGGCGGGCGGCACCGGGGATATCTCCTTTCGGTTTCTGAAACGCGCAGGTCAGGGCCACGCCACCGTTTTGGACCTGACCGAGCCAATGCTGGTCGAGGGTCGCAAGCGCGCCGAGGCGAGCGCGATGGGCGGCAGCCTCGATTGGGTCGTGGGCGACGCGATGCAGTTGCCGTTTGAGGACAACAGTTTCGATGTTTACACGATTTCCTTCGGCATTCGGAATGTGACGCGCCCGCAAGAGGCGTTGAACGAGGCGTTTCGCGTGTTGCGCCCCGGTGGCCGGTTGATGGTGCTCGAGTTCAGCCAGATCCCGAATGACCTGATGCAAAGGGTCTATGATCTCTATTCGTTCAACATCATCCCGCGCATGGGGCAGGCAATCGCGCGCGATCGCGACAGCTATCAGTACCTTGTCGAATCCATTCGCAAGTTTCCAGATCAGGACATGTTCCTGGGCATGGTGCGCCAAGCCGGGTTCGAGAACGCCAAGTACCGCAACCTGAGCATGGGCATCGCGTGTCTGCACTCGGGCTGGAAGATTTGACGTGAGGGGCCCCCACAACATCCTGCGCCTGGTCCGTACGGGCGCGACGCTGGAACGTACGGAGGCGATGGGAGTCGTTCTGGATGCTTTTGACGCGCCCAAACCGTTGCGTGTTGCCGCAAGGCTGTTGGGCTGGCCTTTCAAATGGCTTGGCTACAATGGTGATCCGTCGGTTCCACCCGCTCCCAGAGCGCTGACGGCGTTGGGTCCGGCCTATATCAAGTTCGGCCAAGTCCTCAGCACCCGGCCCGATGTCGTTGGCGACAAGATGGCCAGAGAATTGCGCGTGCTGCAGGACAAGCTGCCCCCTTTCTCGGTTGCCGAAGCCAAGGCGATGGTCGAATCCGAATTGAGCGTGCCGGTCGATACCGTGTTTTCTGAATTCAGCGAACCCGTCGCCGCCGCTTCGATTGCGCAAGTGCACAAGGCCAAGTTGGCCAAGACCGGCGAGACAGTGGCCGTCAAGGTGCTGCGCCCGAATATCGAAAAGGATTTCCGAAAGGATATCGACGCATTCTACTTTGCGGCCGGCTTGATCGAGGGGCTGTCCCCGTCTTCCCGGCGCTTGCGGCCCATGGACGTGATCACCCATTTCGAAGGCGTCGTGATGGGCGAATTGGACCTGCGACTGGAATCCGCCTCGGCCTCCGAATTTGCCGCGAACACCGCCAACGATCCGGGCTTTGAACTGCCCGAGGTGAAGTGGGAACTCTCGGGGCGGCGCGTCATGACGCTTGGCTGGGCCGAAGGGCTGCCATTGGGGGATAATGACGCGCTGGACGCCGCCGGACATGACCGGGTCGCGCTGAGCGAGCGAGTGCTTCAACTTTTCCTGCAACACGCGCTGCGCGACGGGTTCTTTCACGCCGACATGCATCAGGGCAACCTGAAGGTAGCACCCAATGGCAATATCATCGCGCTTGATTTCGGGATCATGGGCCATATCGACGAATACACGCGCCGCGTCTATGCCGAGATCCTCTATGGCTTTATCCGGCGCGATTACAAACGCGTGGCCGAGGTGCATTTCGAGGCGGGATATGTCCCCGCTGACCGCGATGTTGACGAATTTGCCCGCGCTTTACGCGCGGTGGGAGAGCCGATTTTCGGCATGGATGCCACCCGGATCTCCATGGGGCGGTTGCTCAGCTACCTGTTCGAGGTAACCGAGCGGTTCGGTATGGAAACCCGGACCGAATTGATTCTGTTGCAACGCACCATGGTGGTTGTCGAAGGCGTCGCGCGGTCATTGAACCCCAAGATGAACATCTGGGATGTCGCGAAGCCGATTGTCGAGGATTACATAAAGACAAGCATCGGACCCCGTGCCTTTGCCAAGGACCTGGGAAAAACCGCTCTTGTGCTGGCCCGTTTTGGTCCCCGCCTTCCGGGGCTGATGGAACAGGTCCTGATTGCCCAGGGCCGCGATACCCCAGAGCCGCCTCCGAACCGGTTCAAGACCGCTGCTCTCTGGTCTCTTCTCGGGGCGGTGGTCGGTGGCGCGCTGGTCGCGCTGGTCGAAGCACTTTTGTAGGCGAACCGCCTTGTCGTAACCGAATCCTAACGCTCTGCCGTTTAGCATCTGCCAAACCGCAGAATGCGAGGGCCGTTGCGTGACCGGGATGTCGGTGAAATCGATTGTTTTTGGCGTGGTCATCGCGGCCATGGCCGTGTCCGGAGCAAACGCGAACATCTGCGATTCGGCTGCGCGCCATGCAGCAGCCGAAACCGGCGTGCCGGTCGATGTGATGCTGACCATAACGCGGCTGGAGACCGGGCGCGGCTCACCGGCCGAGCCATGGCCCTGGGCTGTCAACAACGCGGGCGACGGGTCGTGGTTTTCGTCCGAGGACGACGCACGGTCCTACGTCTTTTCTAGGGTGAAACGCGGCATAACCAACATTGATATCGGTTGTTTCCAGATAAACTATCGCTGGCACGCCGACGAGTTCCGCTCCCTTGACGACATGTTCAACCCGGAAATGAACGCACTTTACGCGGCGCGATTCCTGTCAGAGCTATACCGCGAATTCGGTGACTGGACCGAGGCGGTTGGCGCCTATCACAGCCGCACGTCAAAATACGCCGACCGCTACCTGTCAAAGTTCCACGATCTGCGCGGGGATGTCGCAAGGCTGGAGCCTCCTGCCCCGACTGAGGCGAAACCTGCAGATCAATCCCTCTTTGGACGGCAAGGCCGTGCCCGCCCCGGATCGGTCTTCATGAGCGATGCAACGCTTACCCAGCCCTTTATCCAGTTCAACAGGACCAACTGATGCCGGACCCGACGCGCTCCGTCTTTTCCAAGCCGACGGTGGCTCTCGCCGTCGCGCTCATGGCGGTCATCGTGATGATGATCCTGCCAGTGCCGGCTTTCGTTCTAGATATCGGGTTGGCGACCTCGTTCGCGCTGGCGATCCTGATCTTCACGGTGACGCTTTTCGTGGAACGGCCTTTGGATTTTTCCGCCTTTCCGACGATTCTGCTGGCGTCCTTGATGCTGCGCCTGTCGCTGAACATCAGTTCGACGAAGCTCATCATCGGGCAGGGGCATACCGGAACGAACGCCGCGGGAAATGTCATTCAGGGGTTTGCAGATTTCGTCATGGGCGGCAGCGTTTTTCTGGGATTGGTCGTCTTTTGCGTTCTGCTCATCGTCAACTTCATGGTGATCACCAAGGGGGCCGCGCGCATGGCCGAAGTCGGGGCGCGCTTTGCGTTGGACGGGATGCCGGGAAAGCAATTGGCCATCGACAGCGACATGGCCGCGGGCGCCATCACACATTCCGAAGCGCGCGCGCGGCGCGACCGGGAGTTGCAGGAGACCACATTTTTCGGATCCCTCGATGGGGCCTCGAAATTCGTCAAAGGTGACGCCATTGCCGGGCTTTTGATCACGCTTCTCAACATCGTGGTTGGCCTGATCATGGGCACGGTTGTCCACGGGATGCAGATCGGCGCGGCGTTCGAAACCTATGCCATTCTGACGGTCGGCGATGGGCTTGTAACCCAGATTCCGGCTGTCATCATTTCCATCGCGGCTGCGCTTCTGCTTGCGCGGGGCGGGGCGACCGGCGCGACCGATCTTGCCATCACCTCGCAACTGGGTCGCCATCCGGCCGCCTTGGCCACGGTTGCCGTGCTCATGGTTGTGTTTGCGCTGGTGCCGGGCCTGCCGTTTGTCCCCTTCCTGACCGGTGGTCTGATCCTTGCGGGGCTGGCCTACTGGGTTCATTGCAATGCCGAGGATCCACAGGACGAGAGTGCAGCCGAAGAGGAGCCGCTGCCGGTCAAGGACCGTCCGATCGGGGATGTGCTTGACCTTGACGACATCCATGTCGAATTCGCGCCAGATCTTGTGGACATGGTGCTTGATCCCGCCAGCGGATTGGATTCGCGGATCTCCAACATGCGCACACATGTCGCCAAAAGCTTTGGCACGATCATGCCCGAAGTGCGCCTGACGGATGATGCGACGCTGGTCGACGGCACCTATGTCGTGCGACTCCATGGAGTCGAAGTGGCGCGCGGCGTGCTGCATCCAGACATGATGCTTGCATTGATCCCCGAAGGCGCTGCCGCGCTGCCCAATGGAACGGACGTGGAAGAACCTGTCTATGGCGCGCCCGCCCGTTGGATCCAGGATGCAGAGCGTGAAGACGCCCAGCTTGGTGGTCTGACCGTTGTTTCACCGAGCGAGGTTCTGGCCACACATCTGCTCGAGATCATCAAGCGCCACCTTGGGCGCCTGATGACGATGAAATCGCTCAAGCGTCTTCTGGACGAACTGGGGACACTCTCCAATCCGGGTCGCGCCGAGGCGAACCGTGCGCTCATCGATCAAACGGTGCCGGACAAAGTGCCGATGGACACTCTGCTGCAGGTCTTGAAGCTGTTGCTCGATGAGCAGGTGTCGATCCGGAACTTTCAGCTCATCCTCGAAGCCATCGCGGAGATGCGCGGTCAGGGATATTCGGCCGAGACGATCTGCGAGCATGTTCGCCAACGGCTCGGGTTTCAGCTTGTCGCGGCCATGCGCCGAGAGGACGGGACGATTCCCCTGGTTCATCTGGCGTCCGATTGGGAACGGCGGTTTGAAGAATGTGAAGTGTCCAATGACCGCGGCGCACCGGATGTGGCCCTGCCGCCTAAGGATTTTGAAGACTTGGCAAAACGGATTGCCGAGGAATTGAATCGCGCTGGCCAAAAGGGCGTGTTCCCTGCGCTGGTCACGCCGGGCCGACGCCGACGTTTTCTGCGAAGCTTGCTGTCGGCGAAGGGCATCAGTAACCCGGTGATGGCGTTTGAAGAGATCGGGCTGGATGCCAAACCCGCCTTGGTTGGCACCGTGGCGGTCTAGCCATGATCGAGGGGGTCTACTCCGAGATTGCAGCGCAGTTCTGGCTGGTCGCGGCTGTGTTCCTGAGGCTGCTGCCGGCCATCTCCCTCGCGCCCGGATATGGGGAATCATTCGTTTCGGCGCGTGTCCGATTGGTCGTCACGCTGCTCCTGTCGGTTGCGGTTGCTCCGATCCTGGAACCGTACCTCCCTTCAGAAGCGCCGAACCCGGCAGACATTCTGGCCTTTGTCCTGAAGGAAACTGTCATCGGGTTCTTCCTTGGGCTGGTGGCTCGAAGCATCATCTTTTTGCTCGAAATGGCTGGCGCGGTGATCAGCCAATACGTGTCGCTTGCCCAGATGCTGGGAAATGCAACCGAACCCATGCCGGTGATCAGCCATATCATCACAACTGCCGGGCTTGCCATCATATTTGCCACGTCGCTGAGCGACCAGATCATTTATGGCTTTGTGGCGAGCTACTTTGTCGACATCCCCGGTTTGGCGGACCTCACGGGATATTTGGGGGCCAAAGTTTCCGCGCTGGGCAACTATATCTTCAACGAGGGTGTGGTCCTTGCAGCCGGTTTCGCCAGCTTGATGTTCGTTTATTACCTGTGCATCGGCTTCATCAACAAGGCGATGCCGCAATTCATGGTCTCGTTCATCGGCATCCCCTTCGTCGCGCTCTTCTCGATCTACTTCCTGCATGAACATGCGGAACTCATGCTCACCGTCTGGCAGGAAAAGGCGCTGACGATCCTGAAGATGCCCTTCGAGTCACTGCAATGAGCGAAACGGAAGAAAACCAGGCAGACAAGCCCTACGAAGCCACCCGTCGAAAGCTTGAAGAGGCGCGCCGGAAGGGCGAAATCGTCCGTTCCCAGGACGTTGTGAACCTCGTGGTTCTGGTGATGTTCCTGATCGCGGTCTACGCCATGTTCAGCGGGGTCATGTCGGGGATTATTCTGGACATCATGAGGTTTCTGGAAAATGCGATTGCCGCGCGCTCACCTCTGGATGGCGCGGGGACGCTAACTGTCGTGCTTGGCTGGCTCCTTCCGCTGATTGGCATCATTTTTGTCCTTCCATTTGTCGTCGTACTGTCCGGGTTGCTCGGCACGAAACAGCTCTTGTTCACCGGCGACAAACTGAAACCCAAGCTGAACCGGATTTCCCTGATCGCGAACGCGAAGAAGAAATACGGATGGTCGGGTCTGTTCGAGTTTGCCAAGAACTTTCTGAAATTTGCAGTGTTTGCCGGGATATTGGCGCTTTTTGCATTCGATAGCTACCGCCTGTTCCAGGTTGCCGTGTTGCGCGGTGAACATATGGCATTGGCCAACCTGTACGAAGTGGCTGTCCGGTGGCTCTGGTTCACGCTTGTCGCCTATATCGCGTTTGCGGGGTTGGATGTGCTCTGGCAGATGCACGAACACGCCAAGAAAAACCGCATGTCCCACAAAGAGATGAAAGACGAACACAAAACCGAAGAGGGTGACGAAAATATCCGACAGCAGCGGCGCGCCAAAGCTGAGGACATCGCGACAAACCGAATGCTGCTTGATGTTCCGAAATCGGCGGTTGTGATCACCAACCCCACGCATTTCGCGGTTGCCTTGCAATGGTCAGGCGAAGACAACACGGTTCCAAAATGCGTTGCGCGTGGGACCGACGAAACAGCGCGCAAAATCCGGGAAGTCGCGATCAGTTCTGGTGTGCCGCTCTATAACGATCCCCCGACTGCGCGGGCGCTCTATGCCGAGGTCAAAGTGGGCACCATCATCGACGAGGACCACTACAAGGCGGTTGCGGCGGCAATCGGCTATGCGCGCCGGATCCAGAACATGGCAAAGCGATGAACGATGTCACCGGCCTCCGCCAGGCGCTCGAGGTGCTTGATGCGCGGGTGCAGGCGATCGAAACCCTGATGGCGCGCGAATTGCATCTGCGGGACGAGCTGCGCGCACGCCAGACCGCGATCACACATCAGGAACGTGCTTTGGCCGGTTCATTGAATGAAATGGCGGCGTCGGATCCAGCGTCTTTCCGGTTCCATGAATTGAGGATTGCAAAGCTGTCCGAGGATCAGCGCCAGCTGCAACCGTCCTTGGCCAAGGCTGCGATCCAGCGGCGGAACGTGCAGGATGTATTGAGGTCGCTCTTGCGGCAAAGGCTTGGACTGCAACTCCAGATCAAGAAGATGAGCGAAACAAAAAAGGTCTTTGAGACCGAGCAGGAGCGTCAGCATTTCTTGTTCGAAATGCAAAAGCGTCGTTAAAACGCGTCCTGGCGTGCCATGTCCGTGATCAGCACGGTCGCGTTATCCATCCCGAGGACCTCCTTGGATCGCTCTGTCAACGCGCGTTTCACCAGCGTCAACGTTTTCCGCGAGATCAGTTCATCCTCGAACCCGCCCATCGCGGCGAGGCTGAACAATTCGGCCAAGAACGTGTCGCGCAGTTTTGGCTCAAGAGTGCGGACCTTGTCGCCCGTCCCGGTCTCCACCTCTAGCGCAACAGCTAGAATGACCATGGCCCGGACCCGGTTGTTCAGGATCACCGGGACCACGAATTGGTTGGGCAGCTTCACGATTTCCGTGTCGCCGTCAGCCCCATCACCGGGCTTTTCCGAAGGCGCGACAGATGTCTCGGCACTGGCTGCTGAATCGTCCATGCCTTGTTCTGCTTCGGGTGGAGCCAGAAGCATTGCAGCGCCACCGCCGCCGGCCAAACCGAGAAGCAGCGCCACAACGGGGAAGAGTTTCTTGATCATTTTCGTGTTCTTTCGTGATCAGAACGGCAGGATTGCATCCAGCATCTGCTGGCCGATGCGTGGTTGTTGCACGTCGCTGATCTGCCCGCGGCCACCATAGGAAATCCGGGCTGACGCCATCTTGTCGTATGTGATCTCGTTCTGGCGGGTTATGTCGGCGCGTCGGACAAAGCCCGATACGAAGAGTTCCCGCAATTCAAAGTTGACGCGAACTTCCTGGGTGCCTTCAATTCTAAGAAGTTCATTCGGCAAGACCTCCACGACGGTGGCCGCAATCCGGAGCGTGAGTTTTTCGTTTCGGCGCACCGATCCGTTGCCCTCACTCTGGCTGGCGGAATCAAGCTCAACCGCGTTGTCGAGGGTGGCGCCATCGGGCAGGTCTGCGTTGCCTCTTTGTGGAAGGCCGAACAACTGAGGCATCGCCAGGCTTTCTCGCGACGACCGCCCGCGGGACGAAGTGTTGGAGATCTCGGCCCGATCGTCGATCTCGATCATCACGGTGAGGATATCGCCCGTGGTATGGGCACGTCGATCGCCGAACAGCGATGTCTGATGTCCGCTCCAGAGCGAGGCTTGCCGATAGGTCGAAGTATCGGCCGTGGTGCCGGGCAGACCGGAGTAGACCATGGCGCTGCGTTCCACGCCCTCGTCCTGCGGAGACAGCGTGGGCGGCTTGCCCATGTGGTCCATGCGGGCGCAATTCGGAAGCACAAGCAGGGCGAAGAGGGAAACGAGCACGGGAGTTTTCATGTCAGGGGAGTACCTTCAATCGGCCATCGTCCATCACTTCGGCCCGGATCGGCGCACGCGATGTCAGGTTCATGGCGCGGATCACGTCACCAGCCGCCCCGCGCTCCATCGCGCGGGCTTCGGTGGCTATGGTCAATCCGTTCAGTGTGAATGTGGCAGCGACGATCTGGTTGCGTTCAACCAGCGCGGCCCGCGTGAGATTTGATGTCAGCACGGGCTGCCCGGAATAGACCGCACGCTTAACTTCCGCGCCGATCACGTCATCAATCCCTTGCGCGGCGCCAGCTATGTCGGCCTGTTGAAGCTGCACCGATTGCGCGGTGATAACCTCTTTCGGGCGCAGGGTCTGGGTGGCGACCACCGAGTCCGTGAAGGCGGGTGCCGGCAGCGTCACCAGAGCCAATATCATCAAATGCCGCATCAGCGCACCTGCGTGGTTGCGCCAAGCATCTGGTCGACAGCGGATATCACCTTGGCGTTCAATTCATACCCGCGTTGCGCCTCGATCAGCTCTGTCAGTTCGCGCACCGGATCGACCGAGCTGTCCTCGAGATAGCCTTGGCGCAAGGTGCCAAGCCCGTCCTCTCCGGGCGTTGCGGCCAGCGGTCCGCCCGATGCCTCGGTTTCGGCAAAGAGATTGCCGCCCAACGCCTCAAGACCCTTGGCGTTGGCAAATCCCACCAGGTTCATTTGTCCCAATAGCTGCGGTTCCGCAGTGTCCGCGAAATAGGCGTAGACTTCGCCTTCGGGATTGATCGAGATGCTGCGTGCGTCTTGTGGAATGACGATCTCGGGTGCGACGGGGAACCCTTCAGAGGTCACGATAAGCCCTTCAGCGTCTCGTTTGAGCGACCCGTCGCGGGTGTAGGCGGTCTGGCCGGTGGGCATCGCGATTTCAAGGTAGCCGTTTCCATCGATTGCGATGTCCAGATCGGAATTTGTCTGGCTGAGTGAACCCTGGGCCAAGTGGACCGAAACGGCTGCGGGCCGAACGCCAAGCCCGACCTGAACACCGGTGGGAAGAACCGTGCCATCGGCAGCGTTCACAGTTCCGGCCCTGGCGATTTGCTGATAGTGCAAGTCCGAGAATTCGGCCCGCCGCGCGTTGTAGCCGGTCGTGTTCATGTTCGACAAATTGTTGGAAATTGTCTCAACGCGCATTTGCTGAGCCGTCATTCCCGTTGCCGCAATTTTCAGGGCGCGCATGTCGCTTCCTTTATTTTATAAGGGTTTGAAGAGCGGTTTTGGTCCGTTCGTGATCCATATCCAGAAGCTTTTGCCCCATCTCGTAGGCGCGCTGGACTTCGATCATGCGGGTCAGTTGTGAAATCGCGTTCACGTTGGACCCTTCGAGGTGGCCTTGCAGGACCAGCCCATCTTCGGACGGGGCCAGAGCGGCGTCAGTTTTGAATAAAACACCGGATTCCCGTTCCAAATCGGCGCCCGGTTCCGGTGCGACCACGCCGATCCGGCCCAAGAGCCGATCTCCTACGCTGATCGTTCCATCTGCTGCGATCTTGGCATCCGCTTCGCCGGGGGGGACATTGATCGGCGCGCCGCCAATGTCCAAGACGCGGTGACCATCGGCAGAGACAAGATCGCCCAGAGGATCGACCTTGAACGCACCGGAGCGTGTCAGCCGGAGGCCGTTTGGCGTCTCTAGTTGAAAATACCCGCTGCCTTCGATTGCCAGGTCCAGCGCGCTGCCTGTTTGGGTCAGGATACCCTGCGCAGAGGATGTTTTCTTTACCCTTGCCGCGGCCATAGACAGGCTTTCACCACCCTCGACGGCCTGGACGTATTCGGAAAAAACAAGCCCCTGCTGGCGAAATCCGGTGGTCGCCGCATTGGCGATATTGTGCGCGATAATTTCCATTTCTCGCATCAATCCGCTTTGGCGGGTTAATGTGACATAGCCGGTGTTTTCCAAGTCAACCTCCTGCGATGGATGTGATGATCGTCGACTGGAAGAAGTCGATCAGGCTTTGTGTCATGAAGTTCATCGACATCCAGAAGACGGCGAGCATCGCCACCAGTTTGGGCACGAATGTCAGCGTCATTTCCTGAATGGATGTGAGCGCCTGGAAGAGACCGATCGACACACCTGTCACCAGCGCCGCGATCAGTACCGGGGCCGAAATGGTGACGGCAATCCGCAGTGCTTCTCGCAGAACATCATAGATGTAGCCTTCGGTCAGCATCCGGTCAGACCGGCATCCGCAGGATTTCCTGATACGCCTCGACCACACGGTTGCGCACAGTCACAGCCGTTTCGACGGCAAGTTGTGATTGCGACAAGGCTTCAACAAGAGCATGTGGGTCGGCATCGCCATACATCGACCCCATGGCTGTTTCCTCGGTCGATTTCAGGGTTTGCGCGAAATCCTCGGTAATCTTGGAAAAGCTCTCGGCAACCGATTCTCGTGGGTCGGGTTCGGTCGCCGGCTTCAGGGCGGCATATTGCTGCGAGGCAAAAAGCGATTTCACGTCCATCGGTAGTCTCCATTCTGGAAAGGGTTATTTGCGCAAAAGTTCCATCAGGCCGGACGACATCTGCCGGGTCTGATCGAACATCTTGAGATTTGCCTCGTAGCTGCGTTGCGCTTCGCGGGCGTCGGCGATTTCGACAACGATATCCACGTTCGAGCCGGTATAGTGCCCGCTCGCATCGGCCATTGGATGGCCGGGATCGTAAATCTTTTCTCCCTCGCGCCGGTCGAGCGAGACCCTGTCCAGCGCTACCTTGGCAATGCCCGACATCTCGGCCTGTTCGGAAAAGGAAACGGTCTTGCGGCGATACCCGGGCGTGTCTGTGTTGGCGATGTTTTCTGCCACAATGCGGAGCCGATGTGACTGTGCCTTGAGACCACTGGCTGATGCGCCAAGCGCGTTTGAAAATGCAGACATCTGTCCCTCCTATTGCTTGCTGAGCGCGCTGCGCAGCATGCCAAGCGACGCGCGATACACGGCCAAGGCGCGATCGTGCTGGCGTTTTGCGTCGACTGAATTCAGGATTTCGTTTTCCAGTACCACGCTGTTGCCGTTCGGCTCACTGTTTTCGCGATGCGTCACGGTTGCGGTGGATGCATCGGTCGTGGCGGCAAGGTGATTTGCGCGCGTCATGCGCAAGGCAAAGCCATCCGTGTTTGGTGGCACGAGATCGGCAAAAGGGCGGATCGATTGAGCGCGATAGCCAGGTGTGTCGGCGTTGGCGATGTTCTGTGACGTCAGCGCCTGTTGGGTACCGGCATGCCGCGCCATTGTCATGGCGGTTTTGAACAAATCCAAATTCTGGAACATGGCAGGGCTTCTCCCTCGTTTGGTTCAACGAAGGCTTAACCCTGATTCCTTTAGAAAGGGTTTTCAGAACACAAATGGAGCGTACGATGCAGAACGCCGCACTGTTGGACCTCAAAAGCAAGCTCGCCGATATTTCGCGAACGCGAACTGTTGGCCGCGTTGTGTCGGCCGATGGCCATACGCTCCGTGTGTCAGGACTCGAGGAAGAGGTGAAACTGGGGGACCGGCTTCGTTTGCTGCGCGAAGATGGCAGCTTCCTCATGGGCGATGTGCTTTGTCTCGGGGCCGATGGTGCCATCATGCTCCCCGATGATCCGCCTGCACGCGTTGCGCTGGGCGACCGCGTTGTCGCGCAGGGGGCGGTACGGATCGCTCCGGATCAATCCTGGCTCGGTCAAGTCATTGATCCCTATGGACATGCTTTGAACGGCCGGTTCTTGAAAAAGGGCGGAGCAGAATTCGATATTCAGAATGAACCTCCTGCCGCAGTTATACGAAAAGGGCTGGGTGAACGACTGGACACTGGATTCCACCTATTCAATACGATTTTGCCGATTGTCCGCGGTCAGCGTGTTGGCATTTTCGCAGGTTCGGGGGTCGGGAAGTCCCGTTTGCTGGCCGATCTGCTCAAGGCCATGGATGCCGACGTTGTTGTTGTGGCCCTCGTCGGAGAGCGTGGACGAGAAATCAACGATTTTACGCAAAATATCTTGGGCGAAGCCGGGCTGTCGCGCACGGTGGTGGTCGCTGCCAGCGCTGCCACCGCCGCCACCGCACGCATGCGCTGCCCGATGACAGCGATGCGTGTCGCAGAGTATTTTCGAGACCAGGGACAACACGTCTTGCTGTTTGTCGATTCGATCACGCGCTTTGCGGAAGCTCAACGAGAGGTCGCCATCTCTGCTGGCGAGTTTCCCAGCCTCCGGGGCTTTCCTCCATCCCTGCCGTCAAGAATCACGAAGCTTGCGGAGCGCGCTGGTCCTGGCGCCAAGGGAAGCGGCGATATTACAGCGGTGTTCAGTGTTCTTGTCGCAGCATCGGATATGGATGAACCCGTGGCGGACCTGCTGCGCGGTGTATTGGACGGACATGTCGTGTTGGACCGCCAATTGGCAGATCAAGGACAATTTCCGGCTGTCGACATTCTCAAATCTGTATCCCGCGCATTGCCTGCTGCCGCGACTCCAACCGAAAACAGTATGCTGGCCAAGGCACGCAGCCTCGTTTCGAAATACAACGAGTCGTCTGCACTGGTCAGGTCAGGGCTGTATACAGAAGGTGCGGATGTGGCTTTGGATCAGGCAATCGCGTTCCACCCGGTGTTCAAAGACTTCCGCGCCGGGCAAACACGTGATGGAATCGGGGCAAGTTTCGAACGATTGCGATTGACATTGCGAAGAAGTGGAGCGCTTACAGACTGAGTTATTCCCACTCTGCAAAATCCATCCCCTTTTAGAGCGGAGCTTTGTAAGATGCCGAACTCAATAAGACCAGGGCGGTCTGAAGCGAATTGTTCGAATTCATAGAACTTGCTTCTCGCATCACAAGGAAGCGACGTGTCATCTCTTCAATCTTAGATGGATCCGCCAGCTCTGAAAGGTCTTTGGTCCCAAAGACCCGGCTCACTTTCTCCTGAATACGTGTATGCTGATCATCGATGTCAAGCTGTGAAAATTCGGACGGTAACCCAATGGCGGTTTGTATTACCTCCCGCAGCGGTGGTGTCGCAAGAATCTGAAACCAGGCGGTCGAGTTTGAATTTGAAGACGCGATTGTCTCTTTCAGCGATCTTGTGAAGCCAAGTGCCAACCGCATATCAGTGTCGCTCTCTCCAATTGCAACTTCAAATGATTGGGCAAGGTAATTTGAAATTGTTCGCCCCGCCAAACCCGGACTTGAGGATGGCCCCAGCCCAATTTCTGAAAAATCATAATCTTGAGCGAGAGCTTTATACCGCTGATCAGAGAGCTTGTTGGCAAGTGCGGATCTGTCAGTTACACCCTCTGCCATGATCGTTTTTATGAAGTGCCGGTTGTCGATATCATCGGACAGCCCATAGGCGCCAAGTACGACGCGCAAAATTCGGCGATCTGAAACGATGTCCTCTGGTGTATTGAGCTGGGAAAATTTTTCCTTGAAATATGTCGTGTCTGACTGCGTTGCATAGTTTGCTTTGTACGCCGCTTTTTGGACTGACAAAGTTGTCTTCAAGAGAGACCATCCTGCCAGCCCGGACCCGAGAGTGAACGGCTGGAAGCTCATTGTTGTTTCTGAAAAAGAAGGCGTTCTTCCAGTGGGAGGAGCTGTCTTAGTAGCTTCAGGCAGGAATACGCGTTTTGTTCAGCCACCGCTTGGGATGCACGTCCGAGAATCTCGGTACTTTGTGGATCGCGGAGAATGTCGGCAAGGGACCCGATTTGACCTTCAAGACGGACCAGAAGTGTAGAAGCATCTACTTCACCGCTGAGAAGCAGTTGCGCCAGATAACAGGCACGCCGGACAGGTGTATTTGCTTCATCAGGATGGATGGCATCTTTTAATCGAAGAATATTCGCGCGCGATGTCAAAACTGTGATGCGGGATCTACGATCTCCGTTTTCAACAACCGCCCCATTTATCAGAACCCGCTCCTTCGGTCCAAGTTTCAGGACAAGCCCGCTCATTTCTGTGTTCCTTTCCCGCCCAACCCACGAAGAATTGCAATATTTACGTCTAGTAGTGGTTCAATGCTCAGATCATCCTTGAGAACTTTTTGAGTGTAATTCTGAACAAATTCGGAAAGATAGAATATTTGCGCCCGAAGGCTGCCTGGCAGCGGATTTTCAGAATTTGCAACATCCGCTGCCAAAATCGTCCAGAGCTTTCTGTTTCTATGTAAGCAGGATGTGAATTCGGCAAAATGTGATATGCGTTTGTAAGCAGCCGTTTTCAGTTGACGCGTCGTTTCAAGAATAATCTCAATTTCTGTATCCTTCTGGGATTTTGTTGATGATGACGCATAATTCTGATACGCTTGAACGGATGTACGCAAAATCCTAACCTCTGTCTAGCCGACGTTTTGAAGGTGATATGGGCCGCCAAGACGGCCCAAAATCAAATTTAGCGGAACAATGATAGCAAGGACTGAGGTGCTTGGTTCGCGATCGACAGTGCCTGGGTGCCCAATTGTTGTTGTACTTGCAGGGCCTGCAAGCGGGCGGAGGCTTCCTCCATATCCGCGTCCACCATCGTTCCAATACCGGATTTGAGAGAGTCTGTAAGACTAGAAATGAATTCGGCCTGCGTTTCGATCCGCCCTTGAGCAGAGCCGAAAGACGCTCCTGAATCGATAGCATTCTGGATCATGAATTCCACAGAAACCAGCGCAGCGTCAGCCCCACTATCCGTGGTTACGTCGATATCGTTCAGTTTTTCCAGGCCGCCACCGATCGTCACTTCTGTTGGAGATGTCAACGTATCGATGCGGGCCTCAACTGTATCGGTAGCATCAGTTACCGTTGAACTGATGTTCAGATTACCGCCGGAAGCCGTGACATTGAAGACATCGGTATCCATACCCTCCTCAGACGCATAAATTGCATAGGCCTGTTCCAGGCCTTTTGCGACATCGCCTGCGGTGTCACCATCACGTGCAATGTACATGATTTTTTGAGCATCCGTGTCCGTCGTTCCAGTGGTGTAATCGGCTGGATTGAAGTTGCTGCCATCGGTATCAACTCCGGTGATCCCGAGGCTGAAAATTTGCCCTGCACCTGTTGGATCTGTAACAGCGAGAGTTCCGGTTTGTGTAGCGTCAAGCGTTTCTGCGCTGGTCAGGTTTGCGACTGTCCCTCCCGTAACCGCGCTGGCGGCTGTGCTGAGGTCCTTCTTGTTGACGGAGATGTCACTTGCCGAAACACCGCTGTCTGAACGGTCAAGTGATGCCAGGACCTTGACAGTGCCTGATCCGGCGTCTGTTTCCCGGTTCGAGAGCAAATTCAGCCCATTGAATTGTGCTGCCCCGACCACCGCATTGATCTGATCGCGCAAGGCGACGATGTCGGTCTGGATCTTGGCACGATCGACGTTTTGCTCCTGTGATGCGACAATCTTGCCCTTCATCTCCGTTAGAAGATCGGTCACTGTTTCAGCGCCGTTCCTCGCGACAGCGACCGTAGATTCGCCGAGGTTGAGGCTGTCAGAGATTCCCTGAAATCCTTTTACGTCGGATTCCATAACTTTCGAAATCGCCCAAACAGCTGCATTGTCTTTTGCCGTTGCAACCGTTTTACCTGTAGAAATCTCGTTTTGTGTGTCGGTCAATTTTGTGTTGATCGACTTGAGAGTTTGTAGCGCAACCATCGCGCCATTATTTGTCAGAATGCTGGACATTGTGTTCCTTTCAACCGTGCTTTGCACATATGATTTCCATGTATCCGTAGTTTGGAACATGGATATTAAGGTCGTTCTGACTCATACAGAGATGAAGATCTCGCGCCACTTGTGGTGTGCAAGGCAAAGCTGAAAGAAAAAGATGAACAATTTATAAACGTGAGGCGGATGTGCTCTTTTAGTGCATGTAAAAGTTTAAGAAAAACTCCATCTGAGTTAGCATGTTAGAAGTATCTCATTATATAATCTGTCCTTAGAGTAGAAGACTGCGTCTGTAAAATTTCAACCTATCATAATCACTATGGTCTGGGAGTGGTACATGGCATCCACCACAATTTCAAATAGTTCGATAAAGATTACAGGTGCCAGTTCTGGCGAGGTTCACAAGCCCCGCGATCCTGGGCGGTTAGATCCCGTAGAAAAAGAGCCAAATTTGGATAATCGTCGGTTACAATTTTCCCTGGGGGAGGCAAGTGATCTTGCATTTGAAGGATCATCAGTGCCTCTGAAAGACGATTATCTTTTATCTAAAAAATATGAGTATGAAGATGAAAACAAAGATTTAAAATATGAGGTGAGAGGAAGCTTCCAATTTGGAATGTCCCCGAAATCTATTGGAAGCCAGGTACAAGCCAGAGTTGGCGATATTGATGAGATGGATTGGAGTGAAGTTAAAATTACTCACGATTTGAACAAATATAGGGTAATTTTGGAGAGCGATGGCCTTAAGCTCGTTTTTCAACATGAAGAAGCGACCTGGGGGGGAATCCAGAGGCAGACGGAGGATATTTCCCTGATTGAGCCCCAGTACCAGAAAGACCTGAATTTCGGTTCGATTGAAAATCGAGAAAAAAACTATTATTCACTTGGCAAGTTGGGAGCGAAGGATAGTTCACAAGCAGTAGAATTTATCAGGGAGCAGCCTGTCGCTCAGTTTGGGATGAATGGGGTTAATCCTTTCAGTAATTCGTTGCCGAATTCACGCCATGTGGGTAATCTAGAATCAGATAATTCAATTGAGTCAAATTCATATGCAACAAACTATCTGAGGGGCAAACCATCCCATAAGATTCCAAAAAGCATTTCACCATTAAAGTTGACTGTGTCGTCCAGTATTGATTTTCGAGGTGGTCATGAAAATACTAAGCCTGGGAATGAGGGAGAGCGAAAATTTGCCATCGCAGCTTCTGGCAATTGGTATCATCAACATAATGAGATAAGCCGTGGTTGGGTTGCAGAGGCAGATGTGGATGTTTTGGCAAATGCGAATCAGAGAACCTCAAGCATTCAGATCGATACTTTTGCTGAGCAAAAAATGAAAGGTCATCAAGAAACTCGAGAGCAAAATGCTCAGATGCCTTGGTCGCGCGAGCCTAAGGTTTTTGCGGCTGAACGGTTCGAGGGCCAGCTTTACAAGCTTGAAAGTAATATTGTGTCCACGCCCCAAACGAAATCAATTCCGCAGGTTGAATTTACCAAAGCGCATATTGTGGATTTGCCAAAACGTAAGCCAACTATAGGTGTGCATGTGCATAGAAATTTGGAATTTTCAGAGATTCAGATTGTTTCAGAAAACTTTGAAATAACTGAGCTATTGACCAAAAACCAGGCGGACTTGAAGTTTTCACTCAAAAAAATTGGAGTGGAGAATTTTTCTCTTTCTTTCAGTAACGATCAAGGCTTTTCGGGTAAAAAGTACGGATTAGCAACGGGAGCGACCGAAGACGGTACGGTTTCTCCGGAGACTACCAAGGCATCAGAAGTTGCCTATTCGACTGCTTTGGTGGACGGTTTGGATATTTTGATTTAGGAGATGACGGTGGACGTAACATCGATTGGTCAGACATCCGAGAAAGTAGATTCTGGGAATGTTGGTGCGACGACGAGTGATTTTGAGACATTTCTTCGGATGTTGACGACGCAAATTCAAAATCAGGATCCGTTGAGCCCGATGGAGGCGGAAAAGTTTGCGAGCCAGTTGGCATCGTTTTCGATGGTTGAGCAGCAGACGTTGACAAATCAGAAACTTGAGGCCGTGTTGCAGGGGCTTTCGAGCGGTGGGTTGGCTGGATACTCCGGGTTGGTTGGGCGCGAAGCTGTGCACGCCGGGGCAGTTCGGTTCTCGGGAGCGGCGGTGGAGTTTGAGATCGAGGGAACAGGAGGGGCGCCGGAAAATGCGATCCTGGCTGTTCTGGATGATGACGGTGGTCCGGTTGCGGAGCTGGCGCTGGGGGCCGGGCAAGAGCGTGTCACCTGGGATGGGACTGCGTCGGATGGACTGTCCGTGATGCCTGGTATTTACGAGGCAGAGCTGCGGCGGATATCCGATGGGGAGGCGTTGGAAAACCCGGTGGCGACCTCGGCTGTTGTGGAGGAAGTTCGATTTTCCGGGGATGAGGTGGAATTGCTGCTGGCAGATGGAAGCGTGATTCCGGAAAGCGGTGTTTCGAAGCTTCGATGAGCCGTCCCATGCGTGGGACAGTTTTGCCGCTAATGAAATCAAAGGCTTGCACGGGCAGTTTAACCGATTTTTAACCTTTGCTTGGCTTGCAGGACAGCGAGGGCCGGCCTTTTGTCTGGCCAGAGCGTGTCGCGGTCACTTGGATTTGGACGAGGTGCTCTGACCGTCGGATGAAGCAAAACCGGTCCGCAGGGCAGCAGGTGTGGCGCATATGTCTCGTCGACAGGCGCAAACGGACCGGCGCGCTTATGCCTGGAGCGGCTTGACCACCAGGTCGCCTTCTTCACGGGCCTTGATCGCCATTGCGGCGGCGTGGGCGCCTGCGGCGGTGGTGAAATAGGGAATCTTGTCGTAGAGCGCGACGGAGCGGATGTCCCTGCTGTCTTCGACAGCGGCGGTATCCTCGGTGGTGTTCATCACCAGATCAATGCCGCCATCCTTCATCAAGTCGACGATATTGGGCCGGCCTTCATAGACTTTTTTCGTCGTTTCGCAGGCGATATCATGCTCGGACAGGAAGGCCGCGGTGCCGGCGGTGGCGATGATGGAAAAGCCCAGATCGGTCAGAACGCGGGCGGTTTCGACAAGTTGATCTGTCTTGTCCTCGGTCTTGATCGAAAAGAACACGGTGCCGGTGCGGGGCAGGTGGTTGCCCGCCCCCATCTGCGCCTTGAGGAAGGCGCGCGGAAAGGAGCGGTCCCAGCCCATCACTTCGCCGGTTGAGCGCATTTCAGGGCCGAGGATCGTGTCGACACCGGGAAAGCGCGCAAAGGGCAGCACTGCTTCCTTGACCGAGAACCAGGGCATCATGGGATCGGCCAGCGTCATGGGATCGGCCAATGGCAGCACGGTGTCGTAATCCGCGTTTTCCGGATAGGCATCGCGCATCGGGAAGCTGTCCAATGTTTCGCCGGCCATGACGCGCGCGGCGATGGAGGCAATGGCCGAATCCGTTGCCTTGGCCACGAAGGGCACGGTGCGCGAGGCGCGAGGGTTGACCTCGATGAGGTAGACCTCGTTGTCCTTGATCGCGAATTGCACGTTCATCAGGCCGACAACATTGAGCGAAAGGGCCAGCTCCTCGGTCTGGCGCTTGATTTCGGCCATGAGCGAGTCGGAGATCGAATAGGGCGGCAGAGAACAGGCGCTGTCGCCGGAATGGACCCCGGCCTCTTCGATATGTTGCATGATGCCGGCGACATGCACGCGCGTGCCATCGCAAATCGCATCGACATCCAGTTCCACCGCGCCGGAGAGGTAGCTGTCGAGCAGCACGGGGCTGTCGCCAGAAACCACCACGGCGTCGGTGATGTAGCGTTCCAGATGCGCCATGTCGCGCACGATTTCCATGGCGCGGCCACCCAGAACGTAGGACGGGCGGATCACCAGCGGGAAGCCGATGGCATCGGCGATGGACAGCGCCTGCGCGTCGGAAGACGCGATGCCATTGCGCGGTTGTTTCAGGTTCAGCTTTTTCACAAGCGCCTGAAAGCGTTCACGGTCTTCGGCGAGGTCGATCGCGTCGGGGGTTGTGCCGAGAATCGGGATTCCTGCGGCTTCGAGCGCATTGGCGAGCTTCAGCGGGGTTTGGCCGCCGAATTGCACGATGACGCCATGCAGGGTGCCGTTGTCCTGTTCGACCCGCAGGATTTCCATCACGTTTTCAAAGGTGAGCGGTTCGAAATAAAGGCGATCCGAGGTGTCGTAATCCGTGGATACGGTTTCGGGATTGCAGTTGACCATGATGGTCTCGTAGCCCGCATCGGTGAGCGCGAAACAGGCGTGGCAGCAGCAATAGTCGAATTCGATGCCCTGGCCGATCCGGTTGGGACCGCCGCCAAGGATCACGACCTTCTTGCGATCCGAGGGGCGAGCCTCGCATTCCACCTCGCCCATCATGGGCGCTTCGTAGGTCGAATACATATAGGGCGTCTGCGCTTCGAATTCGGCGGCGCAGGTGTCGATACGCTTGAAGCTGGCTTTGACGCCGAGGCCAAGGCGCTTGCTGCGCACGGCCTTTTCCGTCTCGCCGGTAAGCGCGGCGAGCCGCGCATCGGTGAACCCCATCATCTTGAGCCCGCGCATGCCGGATTCGTCCTGCGGCATCCCTTTTGCGCGGATGTCTTCCTCGGTGTCGATGATTTCACGGATACGGGCGAGGAACCACGGATCGAACATGGTCGTTGCGTGGATCTCGTCGTCGCTCAACCCGTGGCGCATGGCCTGCGCAATGGTGCGCATCCGGTCCGGCGTTTGCTGGCTGATCGCCTTGATCACGGCGGATTTTTCCGGCGCGCCTTCGATATCGACCTCATCGAAGCCGGAGAGGCCCGATTCCATCGACGCCAGCGCCTTTTGCAGTGATTCGTGGATGGTGCGGCCAATGGCCATGGCCTCGCCCACGGATTTCATCGCTGTCGTCAGGTGCGGCTCGGATCCGGGGAATTTCTCGAAGGCGAATTTCGGAATCTTGGTCACGACATAGTCGATCGTCGGTTCGAAGCTGGCCGGTGTGACCTTGGTGATATCGTTGTCAAGCTCGTCGAGCGTGTAGCCCACCGCCAGCTTGGCGGCGATCTTGGCGATGGGAAAGCCCGTCGCCTTGGAGGCCAGCGCCGAAGAGCGCGACACACGCGGGTTCATTTCGATGACCACCATACGCCCGTCTTCGGGGTTGATTGCCCATTGCACGTTGGACCCGCCGGTTTCGACCCCAATCTCGCGCAGCACGGCGATCGAGCCGTTGCGCATGATCTGGTATTCCTTGTCCGTCAGGGTGAGCGCCGGGGCGACGGTGATGGAATCGCCGGTGTGCACGCCCATCGGATCGACGTTTTCGATGGCGCAGACGATGATCGCATTGTCGGCGCGGTCGCGCACGACCTCCATTTCGAATTCCTTCCAGCCGAGAAGGGATTCGTCGACGAGGATCTGGCCCACGGGGGAGGCATCCATGCCCGAGCGGCAATAATGGATATAGTCCTCGCGGTTGTAGGCAACGCCGCCGCCTGTCCCACCGAGCGTATAGGCGGGCCGTATAATGGCCGGCAGGCCGACATAATCCAGCGTTTCCAGCGCCTTGGCGACACCGGATTCGAGATCAACAGTGCCGTTTTCATCCTTCGGCGCGGTGACGATCGTGGCCTTGGGGTTTTCCAGCCCGATGCGGTCCATCGCCTCGCGGAAGAGCTTGCGGTCCTCGGCCATCTCGATGGCCTCGCGGCGCGCGCCGATCATCTCGACGCCGTATTTCGCAAGCACGCCCATTTCCTCGAGCGCAAGGGAGGTGTTGAGGCCCGTCTGGCCGCCCATGGTGGGCAAAAGCGCGTCGGGGCGTTCCTTTTCGATGATCTTGGCGACGATGTCCGGTGTGATCGGCTCGATATAGGTGGCGTCGGCCAATCCCGGGTCCGTCATGATCGTGGCGGGATTCGAGTTGACGAGGATGACACGGTAGCCTTCCTCGCGCAGCGCCTTGCAGGCCTGGGCCCCGGAGTAGTCGAATTCGCAGGCCTGGCCGATGACGATTGGTCCGGCTCCGATGATCATGATGGACGTGATATCGGTGCGTTTGGGCATGGTTGACCTCGTTTCAGGCGCGGCACGGCAGGGACAGCTGCTCCGCAAATTGTTGCGGGTTATAGGCATGCCGAACCTGTGTGCAAGGGGCGAATGCCGTTTGCGGCCCGCGGTCGGGCGGGGCGTTGATGTGGCTATTGCGCGGCGTGCGATGCGCTGTGCTGTTGCGGACGGTAAAGGTAGTCGCGCGTGGCCGGCACGACATGCTGGCGGTGGCTCAGCTGGATCTGGAACACCGCCTGATGCTGTTCCTCGAAGGCCATTTCGCAGGCGACAAGGTAAAAGCGCCACATGCGGATGAACCGTTCGTCGTACATCTGGCGGACCGTGTCGAGATTGGCCTCGAAGTGTTGGCGCCAGCGGTTCAGCGTCGGGCCGTAATGGCCGCGCAGCACCTCGATATCGGCGAGCCAGAAATCGGCCCGTTCCATCGGCGCGGCGAGGTCGGACAGGGACGGGACATAGCCGCCGGGGAAGATGTATTTCTCCAGCCAGGGCGAGGTTGGCAGCGGCGGGGCGACGCGGCCGATGGTGTGGACCAGCGCGATGCCGTCCGGGTCGAGAAGGTCGTGTATCTTGCCGAAATAGGTGGGGTATTGCGGCAGTCCAACATGTTCGAGCATGCCGACGCTGACGATCCTGTCGAATCGGTCGGTCACTTGCCTGTAGTCCTGCAGGCGAAACTCGGTCCGGTTTTGCAGGCCAGCCTCTTGCGCCCGGCGCTGGGCGGTTGCGTGCTGGTTCTGCGACAGGGTGAGCCCGGTCACGTGAACGCCGTGGTCGCGGGCGAGGGTCAGGGCCATTCCGCCCCAGCCGCAGCCGATGTCGAGAACCCTTTGCCCAGGCGACAGGCAGAGCTTGGCAGCGATATGCGCCTTCTTGGCGGCCTGCGCCTCTTGCAGTGTCATGTCGGGATCCGCGAAATAGGCGCAGCTATACTGCATGTCCGGGTCGAGAAACTGCGTGTAGAGCGTGTCGGAGATGTCGTAGTGATGCGCCACATTGCGATGCGCCCGGCGGGGATCGTTGCGTTGCATCCATTTGCGTAAGCCGGCACGCACCCGTGTCAGCCCGCGGTGGAAGGCGGGCATATTGCCCGCGTTCTGGTTGCGCACGAGAAGGGTGAGAAAATCGAACAGCCGGTGCTGGTCGATGATCAGCGTGCCGTTCATGTACCCTTCGCCGAGTGCAACCACCGGGCGCAAGCAAAGCTCGCGGGTCAGGGCCGGGTCGGTGAGTTGGATGCAGACCGGTCCGTCCTGGCTTTCGTCTTTTCCATATTGCCGGGTTGTGCCATCCGGATACGTGACGTTCAGCTCACCACAAGTGATCAGGCGGGCCAGCATTGCGTCGAGAGCTTTATCCCACATCGCCACCTCCTTTTTGATCATGGAACGGGACTGGGTGCGTGTTTGCCGGTGCCAAGCCTATCGCGAAAACGCTTTCCTGCCAAATCCCTTGGCGCGTCCCTTGACTTCCCCGCTGTTCGCAGGTGTATCGGCCCGTAATTCACGTACACGTTTTTCAAGGGGCATGACCATGCACGCCTTTCGCACCCATACTTGCGCAGATCTGACAGCGGCAAATGTCGGCGACACCGTTCGGCTGTCCGGCTGGGTGCATCGCATCCGCGATCACGGTGGTGTGCTTTTCGTCGATCTGCGCGACCATTACGGGATCACGCAGCTGCTCTGCGATCCCGACAGCCCGGTCTTCGCCGCGGTGGACAAGGTGCGGTCGGAATGGTGCATTCGCATCGATGGCGAGGTGAAGGCGCGTGATGCAAGCCTTGTGAATCCAAAGCTCCCCACCGGTGAAATCGAAGTGTTCATCCGCGATATCGAGGTTCTGGGCGCGGCGGAGGAATTGCCGCTGATCGTCTTTGGCGATCAGGAATATCCGGAGGAAACGCGCCTGCGCTACCGGTTCCTTGACCTGCGGCGCGAGGCGATGCAGCGCAACATGACGCTGCGGGCGGATGTTGTCACGTCGATCCGCAAGCGGATGTGGGACCAGGGGTTCCGTGAATACCAGACGCCGATCATCACCGCGTCGAGCCCCGAAGGCGCGCGCGATTTTCTTGTTCCCAGCCGTCTGCACCCGGGCAAGTTTTATGCGCTGCCGCAGGCGCCGCAGCAATTCAAGCAGCTGATCATGGTCAGCGGATTCGACAAGTATTTCCAGATCGCGCCCTGTTTCCGCGACGAGGATCCGCGCGCCGACCGGTCGCCGACGGATTTCTACCAGCTTGACATGGAAATGTCCTTTGTCAGCCAGCAGGACGTTTTCGACACGATCCAGCCGGTGATGCAGGGCGTGTTCGAAGAATATGGTGGCGGCCGCGCGGTCGATACCCACTGGCCGCAAATCTCGTACCGCGATGCGGCGCTGTGGTATGGCACCGACAAGCCCGACCTGCGCAACCCGATCAAGATGCAGGTCGTGTCCGAGCATTTCCGCGGTTCGGGCTTTGCCATCTTCGCCAAGCTGCTGGAGCAGGACGGCACCGAGATCCGCGCGATTCCCGCGCCGGGTGGCGGCAGCCGCAAGTTCTGTGACCGGATGAACGCCTTTGCCCAGAAAGAGGGTCTGCCCGGCATGGGCTATATCTTCTGGCGCGATCAGGGCGATGGGCTGGAAGCCGCCGGCCCGCTGGCCAAGAATATCGGGCCGGAGCGCACCGAGGCAATCCGCCAACAGCTTGGCCTTGGCGTCGGGGATGCGGCGTTTTTCCTTGGTGGTAAGCCATCGAGCTTCGAGACCGTGGCCGGCAAGGCGCGCGTCGTCATCGGCGACGAGCTTGGCCTGACCGAAACGGACCGGTTCGCCTTTGCCTGGGTCGTGGATTTCCCGATGTACGAGGCGGACGAGGAAACCGGCGTCGTGGATTTCAGCCACAACCCGTTCTCCATGCCGCAGGGCGGGATGGACGCGTTGGATGGCAATCCGCTGGATGTGCTGGGCTACCAGTATGACCTTGCCTGCAACGGCTACGAGCTGGTGTCGGGCGCGATTCGGAACCACAAGCCCGAGATCATGTTCAAGGCGTTCGAGCTTGCCGGCTATGGCGCGGACGAGGTGCGCAAGCGCTTTGGCGGCATGGTCAACGCGTTCCGTTTTGGCGCGCCGCCGCATGGTGGCTGTGCGGCGGGCATCGACCGGATGGTGATGCTTCTGGCCGACACGGCGAATATTCGCGAGGTCATCATGTTCCCGATGAACCAGCGGGCCGAAGACCTCATGATGGATGCCCCGTCCGACCCGTCAAGCGATCAGCTGATGGAGCTGGGCCTTCGGGTCATCCCGACCGAGGACTGATACGCGTATCACAGGTGCTCTGTAAACGCGGCAAGCACGCGTTCGTAGACGTGGCGCTTGAACGGGACGATATGGTTGATGAGCTGCTCTGGCGCCATCCATTTCCAGCGGCTGAATTCCTGATGTTCGGTCGCGATGTTGACCTGGTCGTCTGATCCGGCAAAGCGCATCAGGAACCATTTTTGCTCCTGCCCGCGATAGCGCCCCTTCCAGAGCTTTCCGACCAGGTCAGGTGGAAGGTCATAGGGAATCCAGTCCTTGGTTTCCGCTTCGATCCGCACGAGGTCGGAGGTGACGCCGGTTTCCTCCCACAGCTCGCGCAGGGCGGCATCGCGCGCGGCTTCTCCCTTGTCCACGCCACCCTGGGGCATTTGCCAGGCCGGGCCGGGGTTGTCGATGCGCTGGCCGACGAAGACATGGCCCTCGTGGTTCACGAGCATGACGCCGACACAGGGGCGATAGGGCAGGCGGGCGATCTCTTCGGGGCTCATCGTTGGGGGTTCCCGTTTCACTCTTGCGCAGCGGCCGTGGCCCTGGTCAGGCTCCACAGGACCGCCGTGCCGCACCAGGGTTCGATACATAAACGCGCGGCGATTTCAAATGCCAAGACGGGCGGTGACGCCTTGGCCACCCTTTGCCTTGATCGGTTCAGCACCAAACCCGGAGGCTGCCAGGCCTCCGGGTTCGAGCGTGTCAGGGACCGGGTCGCAGCGCGCCCTAGTCGTCGGAGGGTTGCAGCGCCGTCAGACCCTTGAGGATGTCGATGGCATAGGCCAGCTGGTAATCCTCTTCGCGCAGCTCGGCAGCCGCTTCGGCCTTGGCGCGGTCCTCCTCGATCTGCTGGATTTCGTCTTCGCTCAGGCTGTCATTGCCGAGGCTGCCGCGCAGATCGGCTTCGGAGCGGCTGAAGGGGCTTGTCTGCTCTTCTTCCTCTTCTCCGGCCACCGGGCGGCGGGGTTGGGCCACAACGATGTCGGGCGATACCCCAAGCGACTGGATCGAGCGGCCGGACGGGGTGTAGTAGCGTGCCGTGGTCAGGCGCATGGCGCCGTCGCCGCGCAGGGGCATGACGGTCTGGACCGAGCCTTTGCCAAAGCTCTTGGTGCCGACGACAATGGCGCGGCGGTGGTCCTGAAGCGCGCCCGCGACGATCTCGGAGGCCGAGGCGGAGCCGCCATTGATCAGCACGACGATCGGTTTGCCTTCGGCAAGATCCCCCGGGGTGGCGTTGTAGCGGTCGCCGTCCTCGGGCTGTCGGCCGCGGGTGCTGACGATTTCACCTTTTTCGAGGAACGCATCGCTGACGCGGATCGCCTGGTTGAGCAGACCGCCGGGATTGTTGCGCAGGTCAAGCACGATGCCTTCGATCGCGTCCATGCCGCCGGCGGCTTCGACCTGTTCGGAAAGACCCTCTTCGAGGTTCGAGAAGGTCTGGTCGTTGAAGGTGGTCACACGCAGCACAACCGTGTCGCCCTGCAAGCGGCTGCGCACGGCGGTGAGCGTGATCGTGTCGCGGATGATCGACACGTCGAAGGGTTCGGCTTCGCCCTCGCGCACCACGGTGATGATGATTTCAGATCCGACCGGGCCGCGCATCATGTCGACCGCTTCGTCGAGAGTCAGGCCAAGGACCGACTCACCGTCGACATGGGTGATGAAGTCGCCCGCCTCGATCCCGGCGTCATCGGCCGGGGTGCCGTCGATGGGCGAAACCACCTTGACGAACCCGTCCTCTTGCGTGACCTCGATCCCGAGACCGCCGAATTCGCCGCGCGTCTGGACGCGCATGTCGGCCGCATCCTCGGGCGAAAGGTAGCTGGAGTGCGGATCGAGCGAGGTGAGCATCCCGTCGATCGCGGCTTCGATCAAGTCGCTTTCATTGACGTCCTCGACATATTGCGAGCGAATGCGTTCGAAGATATCGCCAAAAAGGTCGAGCTGTTCATAGACGCTGGATGACCGCTCGGTTTCCTGTGCGACCAGGGGGCCAACCAACTGGGTCGTGGCAAGGATGCCCGCCAATGTCCCGCCGAAGGCCGCCATCAAAATCTTGTTCATTCGGTTGTTCCCTTATCTGCTGTGAACCACCCAAGGGGGTCCTCTGGCGTGTCGCCCGATCTGACTTCAATATAGAGCGTTTCGGACAGCGCTTCGCCAGTCCTTTCACCGGATGGTGATTGAATATCGTCGCTTTGCCCTGCCGGTCCACCCATCAGGCCCACCGGGCTTGCCTCTGGCAGGACCTGTCCGATTTCGCCAAACACCGTATCAAGCCCGGCCAACACAAACAGGATATCGGGTTCAGGTTCAAGGATCGTGACCAGACCATAATCCAGAAGGGGCCCCCGGTAGCGGATGGTGGCGGCGGTGGGTGTTGTCACCAGGGCGCGGGGCCGCGTGGCGATCAGGACGCCGGGGCGGGTCACGCCGGCGGCGTCGGTTTCTCCGGCGCGGCGCAGCACTTCGCCCGACACCGGCAGCGGCAGGCTGCCCTTGCGGGCGCGCGCCGCAGGCAGATCGAGATCCGTTTCGTTTTCGGTGATCTGGCTGAGACCGGCGGCAAAGCCATCGAGCGTTTCGCTCGCTCCGATCAGGATCGCGGTGCGCACGGGATCCTCGGTGAACTTGCGCGGCAGGTCGGTGCGGTCGGCGATTGCCTGGGACAGCGCGGTGCGCGCGGTCTGAAGATCGGCCAGCCCGGATTGCAGGGTGTTGGCCGCGTCCTGTTGCAACTGGCGCAGGGCGGTCGCCTCTTCAACATCGGCCCGCAGACCGGCGGCGGCATCGGACAACGCGGGTGTGACCGCCGCCATCAAAAGCCCCGCGCGGGCTGCCCCGATGGGGCCATCGGGATGCACGAAACTCTGTGGTCCGGCATCTGTTCCCAGCGCCGAGAGCGCGGCGAGCAGCCGCGTGACCTCGCCATCGCGCGCATCGAGCACGCGGCGCAATTCGGTTTCGCGGATCGAGGCGGCGCGCAGGCCGTCGCGCATCGCGGCCAGCCCGGTTTCGAAGGCGCGGACGGCCTCTGTCAGGGCGCGGACACGGTTGCGCGCGCTTTCGGCAGCGTCAAGCTTGCGGGTCGCCGCTTCCAGCTGGGATATGGCGGTACGCGCCGCCTCGGCCGGGGTTTGCGCCTGCACCGGCATGCCAAGCAGACAGAGAATCAGCGCCAGGCGCGTCACGGGCGAATCAGGCTTTGGCCCGTCATTTCCGCGGGCTGCGGCAGGCCCATCAGCGCCAGAAGCGTCGGGGCGAGGTCGGCAAGGCGGCCATCGGCCAGGCGCGCGTCCTCCGGCCCCCCAAAGAGCACCACCGGCACGAGGTTTGTGGTATGTGCGGTGTGCGGGCCGCCGGTGACGGGATCGACCATGGTTTCACAATTGCCGTGATCGGCGGTGACGATTATCGCACCGCCAGCCGCGTCGACAGCTTCGAGAACGCGTCCCAGCCCGGCATCGACCGCTTCGCAGGCCGTGATCGCGGCATCCAGATCGCCGGTATGGCCGACCATGTCGGGATTGGCGTAGTTGGTCACGATCAGGTCGTAGCCTGCGTTCACCGCGGCGACGAATTTTTCGGTCACCTCGGCCGCAGACATTTCGGGCTGCAAATCATAGGTGGCCACCTTCGGGCTTTTGGGCATGGCACGGTCTTCGCCGTGCTGTGGCGTTTCCTGCCCGCCATTGAGAAAGAAGGTGACATGCGGGTATTTTTCGGTCTCGGCAAGGCGGAACTGCGTGCGCCCCTGTTTGGCGATCCATTCGCCCAGCGTGTTGCGGATATCCTGCTTGGGGTAGGCCGTTGTCATGTAGGCGTTATGGTCGGTGGAGTAATCCACCATGCCCAGAAGCCCGGAGAGGTCGGGCCTGTCGCGGTCGAACCCGTCGAAATCCGGCGCTCCGATGGCGGCGAGGATTTCGCGCGCCCGATCAGCGCGGAAGTTGAGGCAAAAGACCCCGTCGCCGCTGGCCAACCCCTGATAATCGCCGATCACGCGCGGTTCGATGAATTCGTCGGACTGGTCCTTGGCATAGGCGTCTTCGATCGCCGCAAGCGCGCTGTCGGCGCGGGCTCCTTGTCCCAGGATCATGGCTTTGTAGGCGCGTTCGACCCGGTCCCAACGCGTGTCGCGGTCCATCGCGTAGTAGCGCCCGATCACGGTGCCGATGGCGGCATCCTTCGGCAGGCTCTTGCCCAGGTCGGCGATGAACCCCTTGGCCGAAGTCGGCGCGACGTCGCGCCCGTCGGTGATCGCGTGCAGCACGACATCGACGCCCAGCTCTGTGAGCATTTTCACCGCGGCCTTGATGTGGCTGATATGCCCATGCACCCCGCCGTCTGACACGACACCCATGAGATGCGCGCGCCCGCCGGCCGATTTCACCGCCTTGGCGAAATCGAGAATCGCGGTGTTTTCGAAAAAGCTGCCATCTTCGATGGCAAGGTCGATCTGGCCCAGGTCCATCGCCACGACGCGGCCCGCGCCGATATTGGTGTGTCCGACTTCGGAATTGCCCATCTGGCCCCTGGGCAGGCCGACATCGGGACCGTGTGTGACCAATGTGGCGTGCGGGCAGGTCGCCAGAAGGTGGTCCATCGTCGGGGTATGCGCCAGTTTCGGGGCATTTGCTGTCGCGTCATCGCGCAGGCCCCAGCCGTCGAGGATGGTCAGAACAACAGGTTTGCGGGTGATCATGCGGTGTCCTCTGCTCGGCCCGGTATCGTCACGCGGTGTAGCAGAGGTGAGGCGGGATGGGGAAGGGGGCGCTTGGTCCGTTTGATCGAACGGCTTGCGCGGTCGAGGCCCTAGCCGAACATCCGCCACCCGGCCAGCCACCGGCTCAGCGTGGTGATCGTGCAAAGCGCTGCGAAGGTATAGGCCAGCCAGGGAAAGGCTGCCGGCAACAGGCACATGGCAACGAACAGCGCGATGGTTTCGGTGCCTTCGGTCAGGCCACCAAGATAATAGATACCCTTGGTCGGGTAGTCTTGCGAGGTCAGCCCGCGTTTTTCGGCGATGATCGAGAAGGCGAGAAAGCTTGATCCGGTGCCGATGAAGCTGCAGATCAGCACCGCGGCGGGCAAGGCGTTGACGGCCGGGTCATGCAGCGCGAAGCCAAGTGGAAACAGGCCATAGACCATGAAATCGAGCGCGATATCGAGGAACGCGCCGCGATCGGTGGGCTGGGTGAGCCGCGCCACCGCACCATCGAGACCGTCTGCCAGACGGTTGAGGGCCAGTCCCAGCAGCGCCAGCCAGAAGAGGCCCGCCCAGATCGCCAGCACCGCCATGAGACCGATGGCAAAGCCCGCCAGGGTAACCTGGTCGGCGCTGACACCACGTGCCGCCAGCGCATGGGCCGGGCGGTCTAGGCTGCGTTTGACAAGCGGCACGAGCGCGGCGTCGAGCATGGTCTGGCCTTTCGAAACGGTCAGCCACGCCATATCGCCGCCTGGCCAAGCGGGCCATTGAAATCTTGCACACCGGTTTGTCATTTGACCGCAACCCGGCCCCGCTGGTTTACAGCGCGGACAGAACTGTTGCCCGAAGGACAGAGATATTATGACCATGCGCAGATTCATTGTCGCGGCCGCACTGGCTGCCTTTTCCACGGTTGCCGTCAGGGCCGAGCCGGATCCATCGGATTGGGGTGCGGTGACTGACGACGCACGGGGTCAGACGGTCTATTGGAACGCCTGGGGCGGGTCGGACACGATCAACGGGTTTATCGCGTGGATCGGCGACCGGGTGGCCGATGAGTACGGGGTGACGCTGGAGCATGTGAAGCTGTCGGACACTGCGGAGGCTGTCAGCCGGGTTCTGGCAGAGCGGTCCGCGGGCAAGGATACGGGCGGCGCGGTGGATCTTGTCTGGATCAACGGCGAGAATTTCGCCGCCATGAAGCAGCAGGATTTGCTGTTCGGTCCGTGGGTTGAGCAGATGCCGAGCTGGGCCAATGTGGATGTCGCGGGCAAACCGGCCGTGGTGTCGGATTTCACCGTGCCGACAGACGGACTCGAGGCGCCGTGGGGCATGGCGCAGGTGGTGTTCTATTATGACAGCGCTCGCCTGGAGCAGCCGCCGAAGACGATGTCGGCGCTGGCGGAGTATGCCGCGGCCCATCCGGGGCGGTTCACCTATCCGCAGCCGCCGAATTTCCTCGGCTCGACCTTTCTCAAGCAGGCTCTGACAGAGTTCGTGCCGGACGCGGAGATTTTGCAGGGCCCTGTCGAGGCGGCCGATTATGCCGCCGTGACCGCCGACTTCTGGGCGTTCCTGGAGGCCTTGGCGCCCAACCTTTGGCGACAGGGGCGTGCCTATCCGCAGAACGAGGCGCGGCAGATCCAGTTGATGGCGGATGGCGAGATTGACCTTGCGATCAGCTTCAACCCGAACGAGGCCAGCAACGCGATCGCGAATTTCCAGTTGCAGGACAGCGTGCGATCCTACGTGATGGATGCCGGGTCGATCGGCAATGCCAGCTTTGTCGCCATTCCGTACAACGCCAATGCCAAGGCCGGCGCGATGGTCGTTGCGAATTATATCATGTCGCCAGAGGCCCAGGCCAGGATGCAGGACCCGGAGGTCTGGGGGCTGGGCACGGTTCTGGACCTCGACACCCTGACCACGGCCGAACGTGCCCGGTTCGAGGCGCTGGAGCTTGGTGTCGCGACATTGCCGCCCGACGAGCTGGGATCAACCCTTCCCGAGCCGCATCCAAGCTGGATGGTGCGGCTTGAAGAGGACTGGATGGACCGGTTCGGCGTCGCGCGATAGAAGGGCGCGCGCGTGGCGGCAACCTGCGAGACACAATCGGTCCGGGCCCGGGTGCTGCCTTGGGCCCCGGTGCTGACGCTCGGCATCATGCTCGGTCCGGTGGCGGCCGGGGTGCTGGGCACGCTTGGCCCCGCCTTCGGGTACATGCCCGCGCTCGGGGGGACCGAGATCGGACTGGATGCCTTTGCCATGCTGTTCGACTGGCCCGGACTTGTCCCGGCCTCTGTCCTGAGCGTGACAACGGGTCTCGCGGCGACGGCGCTTTCGCTCTTGCTGGTGGCTGTGATCTGCGCGGCCTGGAGCGGATCGGTCGTTTTCCGGATGATCGAGCGGCTGCTGTCACCGCTCTTGTCGGTGCCGCACGCGGCGGCGGCGTTCGGGCTGGCGTTCCTGATCGCACCGTCGGGGTGGATCGCGCGGGCGGCCTCGCCCTGGTTGACCGGCTGGCATCGACCGCCGGATGTGCTGATCCTGCAGGACCCGCTGGGCCTGTCTCTCACCGCTGGGCTGATCGTCAAGGAAGTCCCGTTCCTGTTGCTCATGACGCTGGCCGCGATGTCGCAAATCCGGACGGCACAAGCGCGGGATACGGCAATGGCCCTTGGTTATGCGCCGGTCACGGCATGGTTCAAGACCGTGTTTCCGCGCGTCTATGCGCAAATCCGCCTGCCGGTTTACGCCGTGTTGGCCTTTTCCATGACCGTGGTGGACGTGTCGCTGATCCTCGGGCCGACAAAGCCACCGACGCTGGCGGTCCAGATCCTACGTTGGATGAACGACCCGGACCTGAAGCTTCGGTTTCTTGCCTCGGCCGCGGCGGTCTGGCAATTGGGGCTCGTGATCGCCGCCTTGCTTCTGTGGCGGATGTGCGAGGTCGGTGTCGCAGGTCTGGGGCGCCGCTGGGTTGCCTCGGGTGCGCGGGGCGGCGCGACACGAACGGTGCGCGCGCTGTCGCTGGTTGCGGCGCTGCTGAGTGGCGGTGCGATCCTGTTCGGCCTTCTGGGCCTGGTCGTCTGGTCCTTCGCCGGGTTCTGGAGCTTTCCCGCTCTTTTGCCCGACGGGTTCAGCACCAGGACATGGATGCGCCACGCAATGAGCCTATGGCCTGTCGCGACCGAGACACTGGTGATCGCGGCAAGCGCGACATTGGTGGCGCTGTTCCTGACATTGGCGTGCCTTGAGGCAGAGGAGCGGCACGGCCTGCGGCCCGGCGCGCGGGCGCTCTGGCTGCTTTATGTGCCGCTGATCGTGCCGCAGATCGCATTCCTGACCGGGTTGCAGACGCTGGCAATTTTCGCCGGTCTGGATGGCAACCGCATGGCCGTCATTGCGGTGCATATCATTTTCGTCCTGCCTTACGTGTTCCTGTCGCTGGCCGACCCGTTCCGCGCCTGGGATGCCCGATATGGCCATGTGGCGCGGGCCCTCGGGGCCGGATGCGACGGAGTTCTGTGGCGCGTGCGCCTGCCAATGCTGCTGCGGCCCATCCTGACAGCGGCGGCGGTGGGATTTGCAGTGTCGATCGGGCAGTTCCTGCCGACGCTTCTCGCCGGGGCGGGCCGGGTGCAGACGCTGACCACCGAGGCGGTCGCGCTGGCCTCTGGCGGCGACCGTCGCGTGATCGCTGTCTACGCGCTGAGCCAGACCGCGCTGGCGCTGCTTCCGTTTGCCCTGGCGCTGCTGGTGCCCGCCGTGGTTTGGCGCAATCGCAGGGGGTTGCGGCATGGCTGAGACCGGACTGACACTGGATGGCGTGGTGATCCGCCGCGACGGGCGCAGGCTGGTCGATATCTCGGACCATGTCGCACCTGGGGAGGTGTTGACCGTGATGGGGCCCAGCGGGTCCGGGAAATCAACGCTATTGTCATATGTCATCGGCACGTTGGCGTCGGGGTTCGCCGCGCAGGGGCGGGTGCGGTTGAACGGTCAGGACATCACAGATCTGGCCCCCGAAGCGCGGCACGTGGGCATCCTGTTCCAGGATGAATTGCTGTTTCCCCATTTGTCGGTGGGTGACAACCTTGCCTTCGGGCTGCGTGCGACGGTCCGTGGCCGTGCGGAACGGGCGCGCCGGACTGCGGCGGCCCTGGAAGATATCGGGCTGGGCGGGTACGGCGACCGGGATCCCGATACGCTTTCGGGCGGTCAAAAGGCGCGTGTTGCGCTGATGCGGATGCTGCTGTCGGGACCGAAAGCACTGCTTCTGGACGAGCCGTTTTCACGGCTGGATACGGAGCGGCGCGACAAGATCCGCGACCTGGTATTTGCCCAGGCGCGGGCAAAGGGGTTGCCCGTCCTGCTTGTGACCCATGACCACGCCGATGCCGAGGCGGCCGGGGGCCGTGTTCATCTGTTGGACTAGCGGCGCCTGGACACTAGCCGATGCGGAGTGCGAGCGCATGCGCCGCTTCGGCGGGCAGGATCAGGCCGCACTTTGCATAGCGTGGGACCATGCGGCGCGGGTGCTGCAGGACACGCCAGACCCATTCCATCGCGATGGCGCGCACCCATCGGGGCGCGCGGACCTGCGTTCCGGCGAAAAAGTCCAAACCGGCGCCGATTGACACGAACCCGACCGAGGGCAGTTTGCGCCGTCCGTAGGCCGCGAAGAGTTCCTGTTTCGGAGCGCCAAGCGCGAGATAGGCAAGATCGGCGCCTGCGCCCTCCAGTCTGGCCAGCACATCATCTGCCGACGCTCCTGTCGGATCAAAGCCCATGCACGGGGCAATCGTCGCCACGACGCGCGCGCCGGGGACTTCGCGTTCCAGATAGGTTCTTGCGCCGGTCAGCGCCTCCTCCGTGCTGCCGACGAGGGCGATGGTCCGGCGATGATCCGCAGCCAGCCGTGTGATTGGCAGGATCGCGTCCGAGCCGGGGATCAGATCGACATCGTGACCGGCCAGCCTCGACAGCCAGACGATGGGGTTGCCATCCGCGACAACCATGTCCTGAGCGCCATATGCCTCGCGGAAGCGGGGATCAGAGCGCAGTTTGACAAGGTGGTCGAGATTGATCGTGGCAAGGGAGAAGCCCTGATCTGCCGTGAACCGGGACGTCAGCTCATCAAGCAGGGCTGGCCAGTTGGGAACAGTCACCGGCACGTCATAGCCGGCGCCCCAGAAGCGCATGGGTTCGGCTCGAATGGATTTGTCATCTTTTGCCATGGCGTCACATCGTCGGGTGATCGGTGCAAAATCAAGACAAACCAAAGGAATTCCTGAGTCTTCATCAATAAAATGAGCTTTTGTCGAATTCTGACCATGATTGGTTGGTGTAAGCACGCCCAAGGCGATAAAAAGACCAGAGAGCAGAGTGTGACAGACAAGCGCGTTCGACTTCCACAAGCCATGGTATCCGCCCGTTTTCCAGTTGGAGGTTCAGTGTGAGCGGTGTCGTGTCGATCATTGGCTGCGGGTTCGTGGCCGACCTTTACATGACGTCCTTGCAGGCCATGGACGGGATTACCGTTGCCGGCGTGTACGACCACGACGCGACGCGTCTGGCGCAATTCTGCGCGCACTGGAACGTGCCGGCGGCGGAGTCGCGCGCGGCGTTGCTCGACCAGCATCCGCGGGATGGGGTGGTGCTCAACCTGACCAACCCCTCTGCGCATTTCGAGGTGAATTCGGCCTGTCTCGCCGCTGGGTGTCACACCTATTCGGAAAAACCGCTGGCACTGCGGCTGGAAGACGCCAAGACCCTGCATGCGAGCGCCGACGCGGCGGGGGTGATGCTGGCGTCTGCCCCGTGCAGCGTGCTGGGCGAGGCGGCTCAGACATTGGGTCATGCGCTGCGCCGCGGGACGTGTGGCACGCCGCGCGCCATCTATGCCGAGCTGGATGACGGTTTCGTGCCGCAGGCTGCCTACAAGAAATGGATTTCCGATTCGGGCGCGCCATGGCCGTTCGAGGACGAGTTCAAGGTGGGCTGCACGCTTGAACATGCAGGGTATTACCTTGGCTGGCTGATCTCGTGGTTTGGATCGGTCCGCACGGTCGTGGCGGCCTCGGCCGAGACGATCCCGGACAAGGAGGGTCGCGGTCCTCATGCTCCGGACCTGTCGGTGGCGACGCTGTTCTTCGACAACGGGCCGGTGACGCGGCTGACCTGCTCCATCGTGGCACCGCATGATCATCGGATCAGAGTGATCGGCGACCATGGCGTGTTGTCGTGCAAGGCGGCATGGGACAATTCGGCCAAGGTGACATTTGCCAAGCGCATGACGGTGCGGCGCCGGTTGATGGAATCGCCCTTTCCCAGAAGGCTGAAGCTGTCACGGCCGACGCATCCCAAGGTGAACCGCTGGGGCGCGGCGGCGATGAATTTCATGCTTGGCCCGGCAGAGATGCTCGACGCGCTCCACGAAGGGCGGCCGTCGCGCCTGTCCAATGATTTTGCGCTGCACATGACCGAAGTCGCGCTGGCGATCCAGAACGCCGGGGAACATGCGGGCGCACAGGCCATGACCACGACGTGCGACCGAATGGAGCCGATGCCATGGGCGATGTGACACGGGTCGCGATCACCGGGGCGTCCGGCTTTATCGGGCGCGCCACCGTTGCCGCTGCCGTCAAGGCTGGGCTCGAGGTGGTGGCCGTTCAACGCTCTGCTGTCGCGCTGGGCACCGGTGTGGCATCTGTGGCGATTGATCTGGGCGACGATGCGGCGGTTCCGGCGCTGGTTGACGCGTTGGATCGCGTCGATGCCGTGATCCACCTTGCCGCCGCCATGTCCGGCGATGCGCAGGAGCATGCGCGGCTGACCATCGGTGGCACCGCGCGGCTGACGCGGGCGATGGCAGAGGCCGGGACGCGGCGGCTGACATTGGCCAGTTCCATCGCGGTGTTCGACACCAGCCATGTGCCGATCGGCGGGACGCTGACGGATGATTGCCCGCTGGTGACCCCCGAGGCGCCGCGGGACGCCTATTCCGGCGCCAAGGTGGCGCAGGAAAACCTGGCAAAGGCGGCGGATCTGGACACGCTTGCGATCCTGCGCCCCGGTATCGTGCATGACGCGGATCACCTTTGGAACGCGCATCTCGGAATGGGTGTTGGGCCGGTGCTGTTCAGGAGTGGCGGCGATGATCCGTTGCCGATGTGCCATGTGAATCATTGTGCCGCGGCATTGGTGCAGGCGACAGTGCGGCAGGTGGATGGCGCATTCACCGTGATCGATCGCATTGTGCCGACACGGGCCAAGGTGATCGACGCGTTGCGCCGGGGCGGCTGGCCCAAGATGGTGGTGCCTGTCCCTTGGCGCGCGGTGTCCAGCCTGGCCAAACGCTTGCAGAAACAGCGCAACAAGCTGCCAGGGCTGCTGCGCGAGGAGGTGTTGCGCCAGCGGATGTTGCCCATGCGATACGATTTCACGCGGCCCGACTGGGCCAACGCCCTGCCCGAGGAAAAAACACCGTGGGGAGCCGTGCAATGACATTGCCAAAAATCGCCTATCTGACCGGCGAATATCCCCGCGCCAGCGATACGTTCATCCAACGTGAAGTGGCCAATTTGCGTGCGCTGGGCCATGAGGTTCTGACCTGTTCGATCCGCACAACCGGGGCCGAACATCTGGTCGGGCCGGAACAGCGCGCGGAGCATGCGCGCACCTTCGGAGTTCTGAAAGCGGTGCGTGATCCGGTCACCACAATCAAGGCGCATTGGCGCTGGATGCAGTCGCCGGGGCGCTATGTCTCGGCGCTGGGACTTGCATGGCGCACCGCACCCAAGGGGATCAAGGGGCGGCTCTACAACCTGATCTACTTTGTCGAAGCGGGCGTTCTGGCCGCCAGGTTGACCGATGACGGTGTGACCCATTTGCACAATCATATTGCCAAGGCGTCTTGTACCGTTGCGATGCTGGTTGGTGCGATGTCGGGAATCCGCTGGAGCTTTACCATCCACGGACCCGATATATTCTTTGAACCGCATCACTGGCGCATTGATGAAAAGGCCGCGCGCGCGTCGTTCGTGGCGTGCATCAGCCATTTCTGCCGGTCGCAGCTGATGTGTTTTGCCGGACCGGAGACCTGGAACAAACTGCATATCGTGCATTGCGGTGTGGATCCGTCGCGTTATTCCCGCGTGCCGGACCGATCCGGAGCCCAGGTGCTGTTCGTTGGCCGGCTTGCCGGGGTCAAGGGCGTGCCGATCCTGATCGATGCAGTTGCGCGGTTGGTGGACAGCTATCCTGACCTGACCGCGCGGCTGGTCGGGGACGGGCCGGAGCGCGCCGCACTTGAGGCAGAGGTCAAGGCGCGCGGCTTGCAGGACCGTGTGGTGTTCCTTGGCTACCGGTCACAGGCCGAAGTGGCCGAGGAATTGGCACAGACGGACGTGTTTGCCCTGCCCAGCTTTGCGGAGGGCGTGCCGGTGGTCTTGATGGAAGCGATGGCCGCGCAGGTGCCCGTGTTGACAACACGGATCGCGGGCATTCCCGAATTGGTTGAAGACGGGGTCAGCGGGCGCGTGGTGGCACCCGGCGACGGCGTTGCCTTTGCCGGGGCGATGGACGCGCTCCTCGCCGATCCCGAACAGCGCAAGCGCTATGGCGCGGCCGGGCGGGCCAAGGTCATGGCCGAGTATGACGCGGCACGGGAAGCGCGCTGGCTTTCCGACCTTGTCTGCTCTTACGCGTCAGGTGGACCCACCCTTGGTCTGCGCCCGCACCCGGAGGACAAGTGATGAGTGTTGATGTTGTTTTGATCGGACGCAACGAAGGAGAGCGGTTGGTTCAATCGCTGGCCACCGTTGTCCCGCAGGCGCGCAGGGTCGTTTATGTTGACAGCGGCTCGACGGATGACAGCGTGGCCAACGCGCAAAAGGCCGGGGCGGAAGTGATGCACCTCGACATGTCGGTTTCCTTCAGCGCTGCGCGGGCGCGCAATGTGGGGTTGACTATGCTGATGGCGCATGACGATCCGCCCGACTTCGTGCAATTCCTGGATGGCGATTGCCGGATGGTGGCGGGCTGGCTCGATGCTGCCGAGGCCAGGCTGCGGGCGGCGCCGGATCTTGGCTTTGTCACCGGTCGTCAGGCCGAACTGGATCGCGATCAAACGGTGTTCAACCAGATGTTGGATTTCGAATGGAAGCGTCCGGAGGGCGAGATCGAGAGCTGTGGCGGCAACATGGTCGTGCGCGTGTCGGCCTTCCAAAACGTTGGCGGGTTCGATCCGTCTGTGATCTCTTCCGAGGATGATGAATTCTGCTCTCGTCTGCGCAAGGCGGGCTGGCGGCTCGAGCGGATCGGGGCGGACATGGCGTTGCATGATGGCGGGCGGCTTCGGTTCGGCCAATGGTGGATGCGGGGTGTCCGCGCCGGGCACGGGTTTGCGCATGTGGGCGGTATGCACCCGGAGTATTTCGTGCGGGAGCGGCTGCGTGGATGGGTTTACGGGCTGATCTTGCCAATGATTGCAGTGCTCGGGGTTTTTGTGTCACCGATTGTGCCATTGCTTGTCCTGGCGGTTTACGGGCTGTCCTATCTCAAGACGGTGTTCGGCTTGCAGCGCTCTGGCTTGCCGGGTCACGAGGCACGGGCCCATTCGGTCTTGCTGACAGTGTCGAAGTTTCCCAATTGCCTCGGCATGATCCGCTATCACCTCCGGCGACTGAGCCACAGACAGATGCGACTCATTGAATACAAGTAAAAGATCGAGGCGAATGACGTCCTTCAAGACACGGGTTGGTCTGATCGGGGCCGGGCCACCCCGTTCGGGTCCTGAAACAGGATGTCCGATCAACAATGCCCTCAAAACCGACGTATTCTTGACAGAATGACCTGTCACCCAGGCAGGGAGTGATTATGTCCAGTAGATGGATCGAAAGGCGACCATGCCGCGTAACGAGGCTGAAACATGACTGACCAGCCGAAATTCCAACGCCGGAAACGGCGTGGGCAGGGAAACTCTGTGGACGCGCCGAACATTGCGCGCCCTGATCCCGACACCGAAGCGCTCTTGGCCCAGAAAGACGCGTTGTTACAGCGCAAGGCCGAGCGTGACGCCGAAGATGCGAGGCGCGCCCGGCACGAGACGGATGTCACCGCGGAACAGCAGCGCGCGGCCAAGCAGAAAGCCGAACGGCAGCGACTTGCAAAAGCGGAGGCGTCGCGTCAGCGCGATGCGGGCAGGAAGGCCGAACAGGCCCGTGCGGAGGAGTTTGAGGCGGAGCTGCGCCGATTGGGACAGCTTGAGGAGGAACAGGTCCAAGAGGCCGAGCGTCAACGCGCAACCGAATTGGAGGCGCAAAAGCCGCGGATTTCCAAGGCGCCCGCCGCGTCGAAGACACCGCTGGTACTGGCCAGCCCGTCGGTGGCGCAGACCCGGCCGGAGCCCGTACATGACCCCGAAGAGGCATGGCGCGGGCTGGACCGGTTCGAGATTGATGTAAAGCGCCTCACCAAGTCGAACATCGTCACCGCGCTGCGCGAGGACCCGGCGCATACGCGGTTCGACATTCTGCGCACGCGGATGCTTCAGGCTTTGGTGGAGAACGGGTGGAAGCGGGTCGCGATCACCTCGCCCACAAAGAACTGCGGCAAGACCTTTACCGCAGCAAACCTCGCGGTGAGCCTGTCTCGACAGGAGAATTGCCGCACGGTTCTGCTCGATCTGGATATGCGCAGCCCAAGCCTTCACAAGATTTTCGGAGTTCGCGATACCGGCTCTATCGGTGACATGCTGCGCGGCCAAATCGCGGTCGAGCGGCATTTGCAGGGTTTTGCGCCCAATTCGATTTCGGCAGGAAGCCATGTGGCGTTGGGGTTCAACGGGATCACGGAGCCATATGCGGCGGAATTGCTACAGGACCCGTCGACCAGCCGGGCGCTGCGCGATATCGAGACACAGCTTGACCCCGACGTGATGCTGTTCGATCTGCCGCCTGCGTTGCTCAATGACGATGTGATCGCGATGCGTCCGCATATTGATGCGCTTTTGATCGTCGCCGCCGGCGGGTTGACCAAGGCGAATGACATCAAGGAAACGGAACGCCGGCTGGGCGAAACGACACCGCTTCTGGGCGTTGTGCTCAACAAGGCTGAACAGAACGAGTCCAGCGAATACGCCTATTAGGGTCCAGGCCTTGATTTGTGTGGCGATCATGTGCCGTCATGTGGCAGCCCTTTGCGTCTCGTGGTGCAGAAACCCGATCGCCGGGCTTGGAGTGGGGATACCCGCTGCGAGGTATCACCGGACGGACGTGCCCGCCCATTGTCTCAGCGCATCGAGGAACAGCCCGTATGGACGGCTCAGCACGATCATGAAGACGATAGCAGCCCCGACGGCGGAAACGATCTCGGCAAGTGTTGCACCGGCAATTGCGAGTGTCGTCACGTAGACCGGTACCTGAAATGTCAGGAATGCAAGGATATCACAGATGACACCCGCAAGTCGCCGTTGCGGCCTCAGCATGTTGAAGACGAAGTCTCGCCATATGCCATAAGGTCGCCCGGTCAGCATCATCACCGGTATCATGATGAGCCGCGCGATCAGGACCTGAGCGGGGTGCATCCCGGCGATTATCAGTTCACTGAAGCCAGCAACGGTCGTGAAAAACACGACCGCCCCGAGGGTGTCGACAAAATAGCCTTTCATGCGCGTGGGTTATTCGGTTCCTCACGCCCTGTCGAGCATTTTGCCCCAGTGTCTGGACCCTAAGGGGCGGTGCGCGGGTTGAGATTGAAGCCGATCAACCCGGCGAGCGGTTTCGCGATCAAGGCAATCAGGCCCACAAGCATCGCCACAAGGACGCCCAGACCAAACTTCGATCGCTTTTTCTTGTCCGGTTTTGATTTCTGCGTCCCGGTGCCGAGCATCGGAACAGAAATAACCGGGCGAACACCGAGGGCGCGTTCCATCTGGCCGCTGGTGCGCAATGGCGGGTTGAGGATTTCCAGGACAAAGGCCACGCCCAAGGCGAACAGGCCGCTTGCAATCCCGCCCAGCATCGCGATTGACCGCTTGCTGCGCGAGATCGCGTAGCTGGGCGGGATCGCGGGTTCGAGAACCTCGAACCGGGTGAGCTGGCGCTGCTGCTCGAGGCTCTGGCTCATTTGCGCATCGGCCTGCCGGCGCGAGATGACGGTAAATTGTTCGTTGAGCTGCGAAAGTTCGCGCTCCAGCGCCGCCAGATCGCGCTCGACCGTTGGTGCGCGTGTAAGCAGGTCGTTGATTTCGGCAATCCGCTCTTCGATCAGGGCGATCTGGTCTTCCAGCCCGTCCACCTGCCGCGCCAGCGTCTCGGGGCGGACACGCGAGGTGTTGGATTGCAGGCTCAGGATTTGCTGGCGCAGGGTCAGAAGCGATCCGTTCAGTGTTGTCAGTTCGCCTTGCAGCACACTGACATTGCCGGGCAGCACCTCGGCATTGTCTGATTTGAACACGCCGATCGCCTCTTCAGCCGCAACGATCTCTTCGCGAATGCGCGCCTCTTCGGCATTGAAGAACTCAAGCTCGACCTGGGCGCGGCCCACGCTGCGCGCGCGAGCCTCGTCGAGCACGCGGGCCATGATTTCGTTGGCCACATCGGCGGCGGTCTCGGGATCGTCAAGGTCGACCTCGATCACCACGCCCGAGACGGCCCTGTTCGTCTGCCATGTCTCACCGGTGAGAATCGGATTGATCGAAGCGGCTTCGCGCATCCGGGCCAGACGCTGTGTCACTGTCATGCTGGGGTCTTCGTTGAAAAGACCATAGGTGTCCATGATGTCGACCAGAGAGCCACGCGACATGACCCGTTGTTCGATCAGACGCACGGTGCGGCGCGCATCAAGGCCACCGCGGGCTTCGGTCGGGGTGCCGGGTGACGAGTTGGTGCTGCTGACTTGCGCGTCCTCGATCTGAACGACCGCGGTCGCCTTGTACACCGGGATTTGCGACAGGGCGATCAGGACCGACAGGACGCATCCGATCAAGGTGATCAGGATGATCAGCCACAGACGCCGCTTGATCGCAGCGAAAACCTCGTCCAACGATTGAAAGTACACCACGTGTTCGGCTCCAAAACCAAGGCCCCCGCCTTGCCCAGCTTGCGGTCGAATTGTGACCGCACGCCTCGGACAAGACATAATCTAACTAAAATACGGCGCAACTGCGACCGCAAAGACCCGCGTGTCTGGAAACAACGCGTTTCCCGCGAGCCGTCGAGACGCGGTGTTATTTCGCGCCCTGCGAGATGCCGGTGACCGGCACGCGCGAAACGACATCCCAGACCGTCTGTTGCATCAGTTCGGCCAACTGCGGGCCCGGCGCCTTGGCTGGCGTGCCATCGGCGCGGTTCAGCTGCGCGGGAAGGCCGACAGGCGAGTCATGGTACAGAACCGCGTAATGGGTCAGAGCCACGAGATAGGCGCCCAGATCATTGAGGTGAATGGGATCCAGCGATCCGTCTTCCTTGCGGGCAAAGAGGTCCTCGCGCGAAGTCACGCCATCCACGCCATCGCCCGCTTCGATCCGGCGGGTGAATTCCGCCATCACGCGACCGGCCGGGATCACGTAGATCGGCGGTGCGTCAGGCTCGGTTGACATCGCCCGCGCCAGAAGCACGCCTTCCCAGTATCGGGCGGGATCCGCATCGAGCCGGGTGAGCCAGCCTTGGGGATCGGTCAATTCGTGCCAGGATTCGTAAAGGTAGACGCGGATTCCCGGGTTCCCGTCGCGCGCCGCCCTGGCCCACCTTGCGACATATCGGGGGGATGCGAAATGGTCGATCGCCGCCTCGATCTCTACCATCTCGGTCAGGATGAAGGCGTCGTAATCGCCGCTGGCCAGCGCCTTTTTGGCATCGCGGAAGTGATCATGGGCGTTTTCTGCATCAAAGCCATTGATCGGCGTATTCGGTTCCCAATGCGCCTTGAGCGGCGTGCCCCATCCAAGCTGCGACGCATGCAGGTGCCCTGCCATTTGCGCCAGCATTGCGGGCATGTCGCGACCGACAAGCGAATGGCCGAGATGATACACCGTCAGCGGGTCATTGGGGGGCGAAAGTGGCGTGTCGTACCGCGCGGCGAGTGCATCAGGCGACAGGGCTTCTGGCGGTTTGAGATAGGTCCAGACGGCGATGCCGCAGATGATCACGGCAAGCGCTGCCACCAGGATGATCGTTGGTTTCATCGCATTACGCCTGTCGCCTGGCGCGCATGGCGCGACGGCGGGCCATCGCATCGGCGCGGGCTTGCGCACGGTCCCGGCCGGCCGGTTTGGTCATGGGTGTCACGGTTGCCGGATCCGTTGAAGCTGATGCTGTGCCTTGAGCGGCGCCACCCAGTTTGGCCACGCGGTCGGCCAGACCTGCCAGGGTCGGATACTGGAAGATGTCGGTGATCGAGAGTTTGGCCAAGTCCAACCTGTCCCGGAGCGCGCGATGGGTCTGCACCGCAAGCAGCGAATGCCCTCCGAGGTCGAAGAAATTGTCGTCTGGCGCAATCGACTGAACGCCCAGAACCTCGGTCCAGATTTCTGCGACCCGGCGGCGCAGCGGCTCGTCGGCCTGCCCGGCCCCCTGTTGCGGCGCGGCAACCTGCGGTTTTTTGGGCGCCTCCGGGGCCGCTGAGAAGGCGGGCAGCGCGTTTCGGTCAATCTTCTGGTTCGGAGTGACGGGAAAGGCGTCGAGCGCCACGAAATGGGCCGGGATCATGTAATCCGGCAGGCGCGCGGCGAGATCGGCGCGCAGGGCTTTCGTGTCGATTGCCGTGCTTGCCGTGAAATAAGCCACGAGCCGCACGTCACCGGGTGTCTTCTCGTGGGGCATGACAACCGCATTGGTGATGCCGCCTGTCTCCTGGAGGGCGCTTTCGATTTCGCCAAGCTCGATGCGGAAGCCGCGCAGCTTGACCTGTGTATCGGTGCGGCCCAGGAAATCGATCCGGCCATCGGCGCGACGGCGGACCAGATCGCCGGTGCGGTAAACGCGGCCCTGCCCGAACGGGTTGGCGCGGAACCTGTCTGCTGTCATCGCGTCGCGCTGCCAGTAGCCACGTGTCACGCCATCGCCGCCGATCCAGAGTTCTCCGGTTTCGCCGATGCCCATCGGAGCGAGCGCGTCATCCAACACGTAAAGCTGCGTGTTGGCGATAGGGCGGCCGATATTGACTGTCGCCTCATGCGCCGAGCCGGGTTCGGTTGCGGACCAGATCGTGGTTTCTGTCGGTCCGTACATGTTGGTGATCGTGGCATCCGTTGCCCGGTTGAGCTGCGCGACCAATGCACCGGGGAGCGCCTCTCCTCCAAGAAAAACATGCTTGAGCCCGCGCAGCTGCGCCCGGGCGTCATCGTCCATGACAATCATCTGTGCCATCGAGGGCGTACACTGCATGTGGGTCACGCCGTGTCGTGCCAGCATGGCTGCCATGGAAAAGTCGGTTTCCTCGTGGTCGGTCTCGGGGGCCGATCGGTACACCACCTCGGCCAGCGGTTTCAATCCCTCCAGGACCTGATCCGTCGCGATGCCATAGTCGATCAGGCAGGCGATTTCGGACACGCCGATGGCCTTGAGCTGATCGACACGGGCCAGCGCGTCCTCGATCGTGCCAAACAGGCCGCTGTCGTTGAAATACCGCTCGAACGCGAAATCGAGAATGCCTTCGAGGTCTTCCTCGCTCAGGTCGCCAAGGTCCAACTCGAACGCGTTTTTCACACCGTCCGGCCGTTTGAAAGCCGGGAAGGCCCAGGCGTATTGCTTGATGAGACCGGCGGCGGAGCGCAGGTAGTCCTTCATCGGTTCGCGTGCAATCTCGCGTGCCGCGTCGCGCGTTTCGGCAAGGCAGGTGTGCAGCATCAGCGTAACGGTGAAGTCTTCCGGATCGTGTCCGGCATCGCGCAGGGCCTGACGGTACAGCGCGATCTTTTCCGCAACCTCCTCCACGGATTGACCCAGGAGATGGGTGAGGACATTGGCCCCCTTGGCCCCGGCCTCTCGCCACGTGTCAGGATTGCCGGCGGTCGTGACCCAGATCGGCAGTTCCCTGGAGACAGGGCGCGGCTGTGTGACAACCTCGTGCATCTGGCCGTCCTTGCGCGGAAAGGCCACCGCTTCACCGCGCCAGAGTTTGCGCACTTGCGCGATCGACTCGAACATCGCGGTCTTGTTTTCGGGCGGTGTGTTTTCCGGGCGCAGGACGAAATCATCCGGCTGCCAGCCGCTGGCGATCGCGAGGCCGGCGCGCCCGTTGGTCAGGTTGTCGATCACTGCCCATTCCTCGGCGATGCGGGCCGGATGATGCAGCGGTGCGACGCAGGAGCCCGCGCGCACCCCGATATGCTTGGTGATAGCTGCCACGGCGGCCCCGGTGACGGACGGGTTCGGGTAGAGCCCGCCGAAGGCGTGGAAATGCCGCTCGGGCGTCCAGACCGCCTGGAAGCCGTTCTCGTCGGCGAATTTTGCGCCTTCGAGGAGCAGGGTGTACTTGTCGGTTCCGACCCCGTCGTCGTTTCCCCAGTAATAGAGAGAGAAATCCATGCCGCCTTCCACCGCGCCATGCCCGTCGCCGCCGGTCTCGCCGCCCGCGACGAACTTCTCGTCACCCAGAAGCACCACCTCGAAGCCCCGCGAGAGGGTCCAGAAGAGCTCCAGCACTGAGATGTCGAAGGAGAGCGACGTGACCGCGAGCCAGACCTTGCGGTCGTCATGCGCAATCCGGTCGTCCATGCCGGTGAAGAAGTTCTGCACGTTGCGGTGCTCGATCATCACCCCCTTGGGCGTGCCGGTCGAACCGGAGGT
>NZ_JAIPUS010000047.1 GCF_020055675.1 Marivita sp. | reverse complement strand
ACCCAAGGACGCCGGCACGGCCCGCCACGGGGAGCACCTGAATGGCGCCGTTGCGGATGCCATGGAAGGGATCACACCGGGAAACCGGATGCGCGACGACGGGCGGTTGCGCCTTTGTCTGACGGGTCAGATCCGGCCCGCGAGTGCTCTGCGGCAGAGATCCTGCGGCCCTGCCCCTTGCACCAGCAGGTCGCGGGCACGGCGGGCGCGCAGCGAGGCTGTGGCGTCCTTAGAAAATCGTGCCGCCACCTCTGCGATGCCCTGGGCATAGAGCGTGGGCGTGTGATGAGTTTCGAGCCGGGTGCGGCCTGCGGCCCCGATGCTCTGGCCTGTCATGCGGTCGCGATCCAGCCGGCGGACCAGATCCTGCACCGCGTCCCTTTCCTGCTCCAGCGGGATCTTGAAGGCGGTTCCCTCGGGCAGGGATCCGTACCAGCCCAGATCGGTCACCACGGCGGCGGCAGAGGCGTTCCAGATGCGCAGCTGGCTGCCCGAGGCCTCTCCCATCGTCGGGTAGCGCAGGTTGAAGACCAGATGCGCCTCGGCCAGCCGCGCGTCGAGCTCGGGCTCGGGCACGAAACCGTGGATGCGGACGCGGTCCGCCAGCCCCAGCGCGTCGAGGCGGGCCTGCACATGGGAGGGATCCCAGACGTTGCCCATGATGTCGAAGCGGAAATCGATCTCGTGACGCAGCGGCGAGAGCGCCTCCAGCACCTGTTCGAGCCGCCGGTTGGGGCCAATGTAACCGAACTGGACAAAACGCAGCGGGCCGGTGGTGGCGCGCGCCGCCGGAGCCGCCCTGTCCGAGGGGCGGAACGGCAGGTCGAGATGGTAGGCCGGCGCGATGCCCGTCGCCTGAACCGCCTGAAAGGCGGCCGGGGTATGCGCCAGCACCGACACCGCGCGGTCCAGCGTCAGCTCGAAGCCGGGATGGCTGTGCGCCAGCTCGATGGGCCTCATCTGCCCGTCGAACACAGCCCGCGCAGCCGCAAGCCCCGCCGGGCCGTGCCAGCGCGACATCTCGGCCTCGTATGTGGCGCGGGACAGGCGGCGGTTGTGCATGGCGTCGAAGCACAGTTCCTGGATCGCCAGGTCATGCAGCACGACAATCGACGGGATCCGCCGCACCAGCCGCAAGAGACCGGAATGAAACACCCAGGAATTGCCGATATGCACGAAGACCGCGTCCGGGCCGGATCCGCGTCCCGCGCGGGCGAAATCATGCGGCAGCACCCGGTCGGGATCGAGATAGCGCACCGGGCAATGCGCCTCGAGGCTGCGGTCCCAGTCGCGCGCATCGGTCCAGAGGGTCAGGTCGCAGGCCGCGGCCAGCTCCGGCAGGATGCGGGCCGTGTAATGCGCGATGTCGGTCTCCGCCTCGGGAAGCGGCGAGACCCAGTGCACCTTGGGCTTGCTGGTTTGCGTCATGCCCCCTGCCCCGCCAGAGGCACGGTTTTGACCATGTGCAGGAAGGCGGTTTCCGAACAGGGCAGCGACAACGTGGGCGCGCGGCCCGAGCCTGTCATCACGCCGACCCCCGACTGGTAGAGATGCAGCCGCAGGGTGCCTTGCGCCTCGGTGCCCTCCGGATCGAGCCGCAGCGTGATCTCGGTGCTGTCATGCGGGCCGACGGGGCCGATGAGGGGCTGCATCAGGTGCTGGTGGCGCAGGTCGCCATCCGGGGCGATCCATTCGGCCAGGACGCAGGTCGCCAGCGCGCCGGAGGTGGCCCACCAGGCGGGGCTGTGGTTCTCGACCGTGATCCGGGTCAGGCCGGTCTGCCCTTCGGTCCGGGTCAGGCGCAGCGCGCCGGACATGCGCAGCGGATCGCCGTGGTAAAGCCGGGAGGGCGCGCCCTGCGGGTCGCCGGATTTGCGCGCGAGGTAAAAGATCGTCTCGCCGCGCAGGGACAGGTCGTCGCCGCGTCCGACAAGAAGCTCGGCGATGCCGGGGTCGATCCTGCGGTCATAGACATCATGGGTGGTCAGCGACACGGTCTCGAACCCTGCCGCCTGTCCCAGTTCGGGCAATTCCCGGGGTGCATATTCGCGGTTGTGCCGGCCATAGACGCCGCCCGAGGGCACGAAGATGCCGAAGGAATAGGGGGCGATGCCGTTCAGCATCTTCCACACGCCCCGGTGGCTGGTGACATTGGGGGTGGTCAGAAGCAGATGCCCGCCGGGTTTGAGCACGCGGTGCGCCTCGGCAAAGAGGAAATACGGATCAAGGGCGAGATGTTCGAGGATCTCCATGCCCGTGACCAGGTCGAAGCTGGCGTCGTCATAGGGCCAGGGATCGCGTTCGGAATTGGCGGCCTCGAGCCGGATGTCGAAATCGGGCAGCGCCCCGTCCTGTACGGATCGGACGGTTTGCCTGTACGGATCGGGTCCTTCCCAGAGCCCCGCCTGTTCGATCTCGGCAAAGCGGTTGGCCAGCAGCGCCTGGAAGACCAGGGGCGGGAACACGCCCACGTCGAGCGCGCGTGTCACCGCAAGCCCGTCGAGCGCGCGCAGCGTGGTCATGAACCGGGTCCAATGCGTGCCGAGATAGCCGGCCAGGCCCGCATCGATGGGGGGTGCGGCATCGCCCAGAAGGCCGGGCAGCTCGTCGAAGGCGTACGCCCCCAGCACGTCCTCGATGCTGTCGAAGGGCAGCCCCTCCGGAGGCTCCGGCGGGGCGACAGCGGCGCTCAGCGCTTCGAGGGCGGCCTCCTGCGGGGGCAGTCCCGGTGCGGCCTCCACGGCCTCCTCAGGCGCTGTGCGGGCCTCTGTGGTCGCCCCCGGGGCCTCCTCCGGCCCCCCTGCCCTGCTTTCGGGCACCGGAACCGGGTCCCTGGGGCGGTCGATGGACCCAGTGAGGGTTTCGACCACATGATCCCAGGAGATGTTCATCGCGTGGTAGCGGTCGTGCCCCGCCTGCCCCATGCGCTCGGCGCCGGCGGTGTCGGCCATCACCTGCTCGAAGGCCTTGGCAAGGGCCGCGGGTTTGGCGGCGGTGACAAACCCTTCCGCGCCATCCGAGATGAACTCCAGCGGGCCGCCGGCATCCGTGACGGTGATCACCGGCTTGGCGGCCAGCATCGCCTCGAGCGTGATGTAGCCGTAATCCTCGTCCTGCGGCACGAAGACCACCGCGCGGGCCTCGGCGTAATGGCGCAGCAGGGTGGCGTCATCGACCGCGCCGAGCCAGGTCACCCGGTCGGCCACGCCCAGCTCTGTGGCCAGGCCAAGCAGCTTGTCCTGGTAGGCGGGGTTCTCGGCCACGCCGGCGATCACCAGCGGGATGCGCGACCGGGTCGCGGCCAGCCCGCGCAGGATCAGTTCGAGCCGCTTTGAGGCGTTGATGCGGCCGGGCGCGAAGAGGTAATCGCCATAGCCCCCCTGCCGCATGGCCTCGGCGTTGGGCGGCGGGTGGTAGAGCGGCGCTGCGTCCAGTCCCAGATGTTTCTTCAGCCGCGCGGCCACATTGCCGGAATTGGCGTGGATCGGGTGCGGCGTGTCGGCAAAGGCGGCGCGGTCCTCGGCCATGATCAATGCGCGCAAGGCGTCGCCATCGGGGTCCTGCAGCAGGTCGGAATTGCCCAGGTCCCATTGGTCATAGGCCTGCCGGTGCTGATGGATGACCCAGTAGAGCTTGTTGGGATGCGGCGCGAGATAGGCCGGGAATTTCAGCCCGATCACCATGTCCACCGGCACGCCTTCGACCTCGGTGAGATCGAGCATCCGCGCGGCCAGGATGTGATCGGCCAGCACCTCGCCGGGATACCATTTGAAGGGCAGCGTGATTTCCACCGCCTCGTGGCCGTGGCGGCTCAAGGCGTGCACCAGGTTGGCGGCGTGCCGTTCGGCCCCGCCGGTGACAAAGGGCACCTGTGTGCGAAGAACGCCAATGCGCATGGGATCAGTCCTTGTTGGGCCGGGTTCCGAGCACCGCGAGATCCTGCGGGCCGAACATCAGGAAGGCCAGTTCGTCGTTGAAATCGGTCTTGTCGAGGAATTCGCCCATGCGCTCATGCGGATTCAGGTGGCGGATATCCACCGGGTCGAAGCCGGCGGTCTCGAACAGCACGCCCAGCACCTGTTCCGGCATCGGTTTGAGATGGGTGGGATCGGTGTGGAAGGTGGTGGCGCCGACCAGCACGTTGCGGGTGTCGGGCGTCTCGAACAGGAGCACCCCGCCGGGGGCCAGCACGCGCATCGCCTCGCGGGTGATCCAGGCCACCGCGTCGAAGGGCAGATGTTCGACCAGGTGATGCGCGGTCAGCACCGACAGGCTGGCATCCTCCATCTCGGCCAATGCGGCCAGCGCATCGCCCCGGCGCGCGTCCAGCCCGGCCGCGCGGGCGGCCGCGATCTGGACCTCGTTGGTGTCGACGCCGAAGGCGTCGATCCCGGCCTCTTGCAGCAGGCCCAGCCATTCGCCGCGGCCGCAGCCGATATCCATCGCCGGTTTGCGCCCGGTGCGCAGATACGCGGCTTCGACATCGGGCAGGTAGATGGACAGGCGCGTCGTGATCTCCTCGACCGTGCCGCGATAGCGGTTTTCCAGCCGGTGATAGAAGCTGTCCTTGAACAGCGCGAAGCCGTCCGAGGCCGGGAGCGACACGGGCGCGGGGGCGCTCTCGGGCCGGGGCGTGTCGGCGGTCCCGGTTGCGGGGGCCAGCCGGTCGATCCGTCGGGTCAGGTCACTGAAAAGCTGCGCCAGAAGCGCGGTTTCGGCCTGTGCGGCGCGCATCCTGGCGGTGATCTCGGTGCGCAGGTCGCGGGCCTGGGCCTCGGCGCGGTCCTGCTGCGCGTCGATCCGGTTGGCGAGGCGGTGACCCTCGTCCATGCTGGCCAAGTGCCGCGCCTCCCATGCGGCGGACAGGGCTTCGATCCGATCTTCGATGGCCGCAACACTGTCGAGATGGCTGTTGAGCAGATCCTCGACGTGGTCGCCCCGGTCCCACGACTGGCGGATATCCTGGCCGAACTTGCCAAGCTCGCCTTCGATCGCATCCATGCGCAGCTCTGCGGCGGTGATGCGTTTGCGGGCATCCTTGGCCATGCCTTCGGTGCGGCCGAATTTGAAGATCGCGGAGATATAGCGTTCGAGGCGCTTGAGAGGGGTCAATTTGCGGTCCCTTCGCGGATTGGGCGGATTGGGGGGCGGGCCACCGGGGCCGGTCGCGCCGTTTGGTGCGTGCGGGGCGCTGCCGGGTTTGAGCAGGCCCCGCGCCCGCGCGGTGATCCCGCGCTTTGCTTCGGGTGGCGCGGCCGGTGTCGCCCGGGCCGGATGGGCCGGGACCGACAGGCGCGCCGCCGCGTCCGGAGTGAAGCGGTTCACAAGTGCCGTATCCGGCGCATTTCCCGGCCTGGAGGTCTGTGACGACATCGGTTTCGATCCTGCCTCGCGCTTGGTGGCGGTTGCGATATGACATCCCGCGCCTCGGGGCGTCCAGACTGCCATTGCTTATACGGGTCTGCGCTTCAAGCGCCAGATCGGCATGGCGCGCGCCCTGCCCCGCGTCATTCGTCCTGTGCTGCCTTGTAATGCGCCCAGGCTTCTTCGATCACCACGCCTTGCTGCACGCCGCGATGACGCGCCTCGGCAGCGATCTCGCGGGCCACGTCGGGCATCACCTTGGCATGCACCTGGCCGGTGCGCGGGCTGGGCTTGCGGCCGCGGCGTTTTTTCGGGGCGCGCTCGACGAAGCCGTGCTTTTCCGCAGCCTCGTCGCTGCGGGCCACGGTCCGGGGACTGCTGTCCTTGGGCTTGGAGCGCAGTTTTCCGGGGGTGACAGATATGCCGAACGGGTTCTTTTCGGTCATCCTATCCCTCCCCTGCCAGGCGCCGGTAGACCTGCATCGCAAAGGCGCGGGCATTGTCACGCGCCCCGATCATGTTGCCTTGCGCGGGCATCGAGTGCAGGTCCCCGCCGAATGCGAACAGGCCCGAGAAGGCGGCCCGTTCCAGCAGCGGCGGGTCGATCACGTCGACGGCCTGTTCGCGCAGCGAGATCTCGATCCCCTTGTGCTGTTTCGACTGGATCGCCTTGGTCATCGTGAAGACGACCGCATGCGGGATCCGCCGATCCAGCGCTTCCTCCTCCTCGGCGATGAGCTGCAGTGCGCGCGCGCCGATGGTGGCATCCAGCGTGGTGGCGCGCATTGGCGTCAGCACGAGATCGGCCTGGGAAATGGCCCGGCTGACAAGCCGCGAGGCGACCCCTTCGAGATCGACGATAACGATCTGGCCGTCGCTGTCATGCGCCTTGATCGTGCGCACGATATTGGCCTCGGACACATCCGACAGCACGTCGATATGTTCCGGCAGATCGGATTGGCCGGCCCAGAGCGTCAGCGAGCGGTTGGGGTCGCAATCGAGCATCGTGACCGGCACGCCTTCATGCGCCAGTTCGGTGCCCAGAAGCACGGCCGTGGTGGATTTTCCGGCCCCGCCCTTTGGCGAGGCGATAACGATGGTGGGCATGGGGGTCCTGCTCGTTTCTTGTTTACCGGATAAAAGTAATAACCGGATAAGTTTGAAAATCCAATAACCAAAATTACCCGGTTATATGAAATATCTGGTAATTATGCTTACCAGATAAGTAAAAAAATCCGGTTAATACGAATACCCGGTATCCAAAAAAATCCGGTAAGTCTTCCACAGACTCACACTACGCAGCGCCGGACGCCCTGGGCGGCCCGAAACAGCCGAACGAGGCGTCACCGCGGCCAAAATCATGTTGCCAATCCGCCACGCTTTGACGTGACTAAAATGAAAAATACAATAAAAACAGTATCTTACGAAGGTTCAAGCTGGGGGTGTATAAAGCACTATACACAGGTATAATTTTCGCTATACTTTTTTCTTGTTGGGCTGGAGTCGACGGGTTAGACACCACTCCAGTTGAACCCTGTCGGTTTTGCCGGGCGACCTGCGCCATGCGCATTCGTGTTCGGTGGATGGCAGGTAGGGACAACAACGATCGTTGATGGGGCCGAAATAATCGGGCACCGAAATTTAAGAGGATGACAAGCTATGGCTCTTGACCTAAGCACGCTGCCGACTGACCAGCAGATCGCAGCGATTTACATTGGTTACTATGACCGTGCGGGCGAACCGGATGGGTCCACCTTCTGGGAAAACACGCTTGAAGCCGACAATGGCTTTGATCTCGCGGCGATCGCGTCCGATTTCGGCACGCAGTCCGAGACGCTCGAGGCGCATCAGTTCTTCGAAAATCCCACCGCAGAGGAAGCGAACGCATTCCTTGCCGACCTTTACCTGAACCTGTTCAACCGTGACATCGACCAGGATGGCCTCGACTTCTGGGCTCCGATCCTGACGGGCGTGATCGACGGCGAGACGTTCGACAGCACCGGTGACGGCAATGATGACATCACCGAAGTTGGTGACATCATCCTGGCGATCATCCAGGGTGCACAGGATGTCGAAGGCGGCGATCAGGACAGATCGACCATCCTCAACAAGATCCTCGTCGCAACCGAGTGGACCAACGCCGCCGAAGAGGCTGGCGCGACCGACGCATTCGCCGATCTGGGCCAGGAAACCCAGGACAGCGCCAAGTCGATCATCGCGGGTGTGACCGACGAAGGGTCCACCGTGACCGAGGCCAAGGCGACAATCGCCTCCGATTTCGCCCCCGAGCCGGTGCCGGGCAACGACATCTTCCTGACCAGCGCGACCGACGTCAACGGCATGCCGAACCAGATGACCGGCGAGGTTCTGGAAGCGACCGATGACAACGATACGTTCTGGGGATATTCCGCGCAGAACCCGATGGCGGGCGGCCTGTCCAACACGCTGTCTTCGGCTGATCGCCTGGACGGTGAGGGTGGTAACGACCGGATCTACGCCGAACTGAGCTTTGAGTTCTTTGGCACCAACGGGTTTGGCCTGACGGATATCCAGCCGCAACTGACCAGCATCGAAGAGATCGACATCGAAGCGCGTGACTTCGGCCTCGATTTTTCCGATGACTTTGCGGATGATGACATTACAGACTTGACCGGCAACCCATTCCTGCCGATCACGGTCGATGCAAAGGAAATCACCGACCATGTGGAAATCGGGTCCTATAAATCCGATGGTGACCTCAAGATCGAGAACCTGACCACGCTGACCGAAGGTGGGTCCGCCCGGAACACCTCCGAGATCACCGTGACCATGGATCACACCGACAACTTCAACAGCGACAATGACGCCTCCGACCTCGTTGTCCTGTTTGACAATGATTACCTGCTGTCGGGCCAGACCGAAGAAGGCTTTGCCGATTTCTTCTTGCTGGACCAGGATGCAGAGCTTGCACTTAAGAATATCGGCCCGAGCGCGGCCGAGGGTCGTCTGGACGATCTCGACAAGAACGGGATCGAGTTCCGGATCGACACGGATGGTGACGGCGATGTCGACGGGGATGACGACCTGATCGAGGTTGCTTTCGACGATACATTGATCGTCAACGATGACATCAACACGCATGAAGAGTTCCGCGACGCGTTGCAGGATCCGCTTCAGGCGCTGATCGATGACGGCATCCTGCCTGAAGGCACCACGATCGAACTGTTCGATCATGGTCAGGTCGTGCTTGATAACGAAGGTCGGAATGCCAACCAGGCGGTTCTGGATGACGGATCGCGCTCCGATCTGATCCCGGCGGTCCGCGTCGAGCTGGGCAATAATGGTCAGGTTGAGCCCGTTGGTTTCTCGACCCCCCAAACCGAAGTTCCGCCGTTCAACTTCTTCGGCCGCGTCAAGAGCGAATTCGAAGAAACCGATGAGCCGATCTCCATCGACATCGACCTGCACAAGGTGGGCCGTGGTGGCGAAGGCGGTGACCTCGTGGTTGGCGGCAAGGCCGACAGCACGAACGAAGGCATCGCCGGTGGCATCGACGTGTTCAACATCAACGTCAAGGGTGTTGGTGGCGAAGGTGCGGATGCCAAGCCGTCCAATGTCGGTTCGATCACCTCGACTCTGGGTGCGCTGAATGTCGTCAATATCGCGACGGATCCGGATTTTGTCGACGGTGACAGCTTTGCCAGCCTCGTGGTGCGCAACGGCTTCAACGGCAACCTCGACGAAGTTGACGCGGATGGCTTCCTCGGCAACCTGACTCTCGGGTCTGGTGCAAGCCGCGACGGTGATGGCCTCATCAACAACGTCGAAACCCTGAGCGCCATGGGTGGCGGTGACATCACGGTCAATGCCGTTCTCAATGAAGCGGGCGTCGCGTATGATTACGACACCGGAGCAGGCGACGACAGCATCAACATCCTGCTTGACGGTGATGCAGTCGACTATGCCGGGTCCGAGCTGGACGTGTCCACTGGCGGCGGCGACGACAGCGTGTCCGTGGTATTCGATTTCGATGCCGGCGATGGCGCTGATGACGAGAACAACCAGCTGAACCAGGCGATCCTCGACAATGTGAACGTGGAAACCGGGTCGGGTGACGACACGATCACGATCGACAGTGTTGGCAATGCCAATATCGACGCCGGGTCGGGTGATGATTTCATCAACACCTCTGGCTCCTCGGCATCCTCTGCTATCTGGGCTCTGAATGTCGATGCGGCCCGTGCGGATGCGCAAGGCGGTTTCCCAACGACAACTCCGCCAGAAGACCTCCCGGGTGAGGAAATGTCGCTGGCCTATATCGGTGGTGCAACCGTGACCGTGACCCTGTCGGGTGCCGGTGTCGGAGCGGATGGCGTTCCTGCACTTGCCGCCGGTGGCGGTATCATGGCGTATGGTGAAGATGGTGCAGTCGCGGGTGATGACGGGTATGAATCCGAAGTCACGATCGACGGCCTGATCAACGGCAATGAGTACTTCGGGACACAAGCCGACATCAACGCGGCAGTTCTCGAGGCGATCAATGACGATCCGATCCTGGGTCAATTGCTGACAGCGGAAATCGGTGCCAACAACACGTTGGTCGTCGCGTCCACCACATCCGGTGCCTTCGAAGACATCGACCTGCGGGTTGATATCGCACAGGAAGTTCAGGGTGACGACGAGCCGGAAGATTGGGATGCCGTGGAAGCGGAAGCCCAACAGGTCTTCTCCAACTCCTCCATCACCATCGAAAGCTTGGCTGATGCCAATGGTGGAGGCTGGGCAAGCCTCGGAAGCAGTGCTGATGCCGACGCATGGTACGACGGTCTGAGCGTGGCGGATGATGACAACTCCATGGCTGCCGGCGTTGGCGATGGCCTGTCCAACCTGCACACCGCGGGTACGGCATCCACGTCCGAAACCGACAATGTCATCGACGGCGGCGCGGGCGACGATCTGATCGTTCTGTCCACCGACGCTGTTGCACTGGCCGATCCGGCCTTCACGCCGGGCGACAACAACCTCATGATCAACGGGGCCAGCAACGAGACCATCGTTCTGACCGGTGCGTCCTTTGGCGATGACACGGTGATGAACTTCGGCGTGGAAGGTGACGGGATCGACTTCCTCGATTTCTCCGCTTACCTGACGAGCCTGTTCGACCAGTCGGACAACGCGGATGCGGATGACGACAGCTCCGACTCCGATGTGTTGATCCCGGTCACGGTCGAGTTCAACGCCGATGACGTCGAGGCCAATGAGGTCGCGATTGTCGGCTACACCGACGACACGGACGAGACTCCGGATTTCGACAGCCTGTCCGCATCGGATATCGAGGACCTCTTCAACACCGATGACGAGGACTACGACGGCTCCCAGCTCGACGCGAATGCCTTCTCGGTCAAGTCCGACTACGACAAGGACGACCAGGAACAGCTGATCGGCGATGCCAAGGGCGTTCTCATGGTCGAGAACGAGGACAATGACGGTGAGTACAAGGTCTTCGAACTGACCTGGAGCGGCGATGCCGAAGATGCGGACGATGTCTCGGCCAACCTGCTGGGCAGCATCGACTTCGGCGACTCGCTCGACGGTCTGTCCGGTGAGAACTTCGTCGGCTCCGACGCCTACATGGCGCTGCTGGACGGCGGTATCGATGCACCGACCGATCCGACAGACCCGACTGATCCGACGGATCCCACCGATCCGACAGATCCGACGGATCCGACAGAGGTGGTTGTGCCGGTAGGCAGCACCGAGGATGTCCCGGCGACCGACGACGCGGAAGCCTTCTCGTTCGACGCCGAAGGCGCCCGGGCAATCGAGGCCGACACCCAGGTCGACATCACGGACTTCGATCCGGCGGATGATAGCCTGATCTTCGACCTGCCCACGGCGTCCGGTCCGACCACGCTGGATGCGCTGGACGGGGTTCAGGGTGTTGTTGTCCAGGACAACCCGTTCGTGCCGAGTACGCTTGTCACCTTCGGAACCGATGATAACGGCGACCTGATCTCGCTCGAACTGATCGGCGTGACCGATCCGTCGGCTGTCAATGTCGACGTCATCTGATCTTGATCGGTTGGACTGACTGAAAATGCACACGGTGGTTGCCACAAGTGGCAACCACCACACCTTCGCAAATATTTTTTGGAGTAACCAACATGGCTGTCTTTACTATCACCGGCGACACGCCCCCAGAGATCGGTGGTGCTGCCACTGACGATCGGTATGTCCTTGACGCATTCAACGTCGAACCTAACCAGGAACTGACGATCACTGACACTTTGGGCACCAATGTGATCCAACTGACGGGCGGGCTCGAAATTGCGTCAAGCTCGGTTTCGTCAAACGCAATGCAGCTGACGTTGAGCAATGGCGCGGTCATCACCATCCTTGGGGCTGACACATTCGACTTCCAGACCGGCGGCAACGGCGTGAACGGCACCGGTGGCACAACCGAAACCTTCGATGATTTCGTCACCAACACGCTGGGCCTTGCGGCGGTGCCGGCCGAAGGCGACGCTCCGGAAACTGGCGGTGCCGTGACCGTGGACGGCGGCGGCGGCACCGGTGGCGGCGCTGGTCAGACCTTCACGCTCACGGCAGATGCGGAAAGCGTTAACGGCACATCTGGCGATGACACTATTGATGGGTCTTTGGCGAACAGCCTGGAAGGTGACACGATCACCGATGCAGGCGGAACCGATACGCTAAATGCAACATTGTCCGCTGATTTGACCGACGCGACCACAGTCGTTGGTATCGAGAACGTCAACTTAGACATTGACGCCATCGGTACGACAGTAAATGTGGATGCGGACAACATCGTTGGTGC
>NZ_JAIPUS010000040.1 GCF_020055675.1 Marivita sp. | reverse complement strand
AGCAGTGTCTGCTGAAACGTATCATCCGGGAATTCCTGTTGGATCGATGTAACCGCTGATTCCAGTTCCGCTTCGGAAATCTCGATTCTCAGTTCTGCCGCCCTGTGGCAAAAAATCAATTCCGCGATCATCTGATTCAACAACTGAAGCCGGAGACGTTGTAATACGGCCTGTTTCTGAATCAGATTATGCGGATAAGCGGCCTTGGCAATTTCCAGAGCCTGATGATATTCCGCTACGGTCAGCCGTTGCTGTCCGACCCGAATCAAATCATCCGAAGCATGCTCCAGCGAAGTGGTCTCGCTGCATCCGCTCAGCGCGAGGAACAGGACCGGAAGCGCTGTCCACCGGAATAAACATCTTGACAAAATCATCAGCCCGTCCCTCTGAATTACCGGTATTCCCAAACGGGAAAACCACGGTCAAATCAAATCGGATTTTCGTGCTCGTTCTATTTTAATAGCTCTGGACTTGAACTTCATTCCGGAAACAGATAAACGTTCCAAAACAACCGTAGTCTCACCGGAAAGAGATCTTACAAATAAATTGATGGTTCGACCTATTTCGTTATTAACAAAGCCGTTCAGTTTTTCATTGCATAATGAAACAGGCTCTAAACCTTTTTTCTCCAGATAGACATTGAGTTTCTGCTTTCTGCGACGTTTCAAATCATTTTGTTGAATTTTGTCTTTTAATCTTGATGAAAACTGTCCAAAGTGTTGTGTTGATGTTGTAATCAGATTTTTAATACCTAAATCAACACCAATTATTCCGAATGAAGTTTAATATGCGTGATAGCTCGATGCAGTTTATGATTCTTTATCTTCTTTCTTTTCTTTCTCATAGCACAACTCTTTTATCATTTTTTCTGTTTTCCGTTTGCTCCGTCGCTGTCCGTACAGACGAGCACAAAAACTGGTAATTACAGATACGAAGTCTTGGATGAGATCTTCTTTGTCGGTCGTATTTTGGTTGAGAATAACCAGTTCACAACCAATATGATCACATAGAATTTCGATATAATTAACACCGAAACGCGCTAATCTGTCTTTATGTTCAACAACCAGTTTTGTTGCCTGACCTTTAGACAGGATAGCTGCTAATTTTTTACGATTGTCATTGAGACCAGAACCGATTTCTTTAATATTTGAGTGTGTTTGCCAACCTTTTGCATTGCAGGAATCTATCAGTCGCTGAGATTGGCTTTCCAGATTGGATTTATTTTCAGAAGAACTTACTCTGGCATAAGTAACGACACACTCTGCTTTTTGTATTTTTTGTTCATCCGGGACGATAATGGCTCCGGATACCAATTTATATGCGTTTGGGATTTTTCCTGTTCTGAAATATTCCCAGGCGGTTCGGTACGTAACACCTTGTTTTTTTGCCCAGTCAGATAATTTCATAATTATATATATTTATGTATATTATTCTATTTTCAACTATTTTTTTCTATATTTTTAATTAATATTTTTTATACCGGCCCATCCGTTTTGTTTGATCTCTACAGGAAAAAGCGCCATGTCACATAAAACATCCAGAACATCGGTATCGCTGGTCACTTCCATGACAACCTTCATGTTACCCTTCATGGTATCAGCGGTCAATATTGCGCTTCCCGCCATCCAGGCTGAATTTGCGGCGGATTCGGTGCTGCTCAGCTGGATCGCGACCGCCTATCTGCTGGCAACGGCGGTATTTCTCGTACCGATCGGTAAAATCGCCGATATTTACGGCCGTCGCAAAGTCTTTGTTCTCGGCACGATCCTGTTTACCATTTCAGCTGCGGTTTCCGCCTGGGCGCCTTCTTCCGTCAGGTGCAGGAACAGGTCCTCCAGCGTCGCCTCCTCGGTGACGAAGTCCCGGACGCTCGCCGCCGCCCTGGTCGCACGGCAACCCGACCATGACATCGTGCTGACATCGGCCCTGCCGGAACAGGGCCGCATCGTCGCGGGCGGGCGCGTTGTGACGCTCGGAACGGTCGAACCCGTGAATGTGCCTGAAGACCTTGCGCGCTATGGGGTTGCCTGCGCGGCGGCCCGCCCCGGAGACGCCGTGCCGCGCGGGGTCAGCCTGTGGGACGCGGCCACCGACGATGACCTTGACCAGATTGCTGCCACGGCCTTGCAGAGCGCACGGCCTGTCATCTTTTGCGGGTCTGCCGGGCTTGCAGCTGCCGTGTGCCGTGCGCGCGGCGGCATGCCCCCTGCGTCGTGCCAAATCGTCGGGCCGGTTCTGATGTTGGTTGGCACGAACCATCCGGCGACACAGCAACAGGTTGCGGCGGTCGCGGCGTCGCCCGGTTATCCTGTCGTCAGGCTGGGGGGCGCTGCCGCCGGATGGGACGCGGTGGCCGATCATCTTGCTGGCGGAAGCTCGTGCGCCGTGACCGTGGATCTTGCGCCGAACACCGACAGGCGCGAGGCCGCCATGCAGATCGAATGCACCTTTGCGGCGCTGCTGGCGCGGATTGCAATGCCGCCAACGCTGTTCGTCACGGGCGGCGCCACGCTGATGGGGGTTGCAAGGCGCCTGGGGGGCGACGGGCTTCGGGTGGCCGGGCAGGTCGCACCCGGTACGCCGCTTTCGACCCTTGTCGGCAGCCGTTTCCATGGAGTCAGCGTGGTGACAAAATCTGGAGGCTTTGGAAAACCCGATTGCCTGAAGCGCCTTTTGGATGACGCCGGTTGACAGAGTTTGATTTTTTATACAATATTTTGAAGTAACCTGACGAATATTGGTCATGTGGGGCTGTGAAAATCTTGCGACTGGCAGTAACAATGGGCGACCCGGCCGGGATTGGACCAGAGATCATCGTCAAGGCATTCGACGAGATCAGCCGCCGATCCGGAACCGCACCGCAACTGGTGGCGATCGGAAGTGCGGTCGCGTTGCACCAGATGGCGGACGTGCTGAAGCTTCCGGCGCCACCGGTGATCAATGCCGATGATGTCACAACGGCCGGACCGCTGTCGGTTCTGCCTGTCGACGGGGATGTCGTTCCCGCGCTTGGCCAGGTCAGCCCAGAGGGTGGCCGCCTTGCATATCTTGCAATCGAGACGGCGGTGGAACTGGCCCTGGCTGGCAAGATCGACGGGATCGTGACCGCGCCGCTGAACAAGGAAGCCCTGAACCTTGCCGGATATCGCTACAGCGGCCATACTGACATGCTGGCCGATTTGACCGGCACGCGCGACACGGTGATGATGCTGGCGCATGGAAGCTTTCGCGTCACGCATCTGTCGACCCATGTTGCGCTTGCGGATGTGCCCCGGCTGCTGACCGCCGATCGGTTGAACCACGTTCTGCGACTGACCCATGACGCGCTTTCGAAGCTTGGGATCTCGGATCCGCGTATCGCCGTGGCGGCGCTCAACCCACATGCGGGGGAAGGCGGAATTTTCGGGCGCGAAGATATGGATGTGACCGCGCCCGTGGTGGCGGAATGGCAGCAGCAAGGATATGCCGTTCAAGGCCCCGTACCCGGCGACACGGTGTTCGTGAACTTGCGGGGCGAGCGGTATGATGCGGTTGTGGCCATGTATCACGACCAGGGGCATATCCCGGTCAAGCTGCTGGGTTTCCGCACCAATCCCGACACCGGCGCCTGGGAGGCGCTGAACGGCGTGAACGTCACGCTCGGGCTTCCGATCATCCGGACGTCGGTCGATCATGGCACGGCTTTCGACATCGCCGGGCAGAACCGCGCGAGCGCGGAAAGCCTTGTTGAGGCCATTGATTACGCAATGGCGCTCGCCGAAGCACGAAACAAGACCGGGCAGGAACTGCCCAGCATCGAGGGAGGAACAATCACATGGCAGAAGGCAAACCGGCCGTAGAAATGCTCATCGATGGCCGTTTTCGGGATGGATCTGCCATGAGGGCGGTTGTCAATCCCGCCGACGGCAAGCCGTTCGTGGATGTGCCGCTGGCGGATGCGGCGATGACGCACGAAGCGCTGGCCGCCGCGCGGCGTGCACAGCCGGCATGGGGGGCGAAGGCTCCGCTCGAACGTGCCGGCGTGATGCGGGACATCGCCCGCTTGATCCGCGCGGACGCCGAGACATACGCACGGCTGATCGTGCGCGAGCAAGGCAAGACCATCAAGGAGGCCCGCGGCGAGGTCGGCGGGGCCGCGGAATTCTTTGACTTCTTCTCCGAGTACGCGCGGCGTATCCAGGGCGAGATCCTGCCGTCCGATGTGGCTGGTGAGCAGATCTGGATCCAACGCGTGCCCGCGGGGGTCGTCGGGGCGATCATCCCTTGGAACTATCCGTTCGCGCTTGTGGCGCGGAAGGTCGCGCCCGCGCTGATCGCCGGTGACACGATCGTTCTGAAAAGCCATGAAGATACGCCGCTGTCGGCGCTCGCGATGGCGCGCATCTTCGACAGGGCGGGTGTGCCGCCGGGTGTCGTGAATATCCTGACCGGGACCGGCCCTGTCGTGGGCGAGGCGCTGTGCACGGCCCCTGATGTCGACTTGCTGACGATGACTGGCAGCGTGCCGACCGGCAAACGGATCATGACCAATGCGGCGCAGCATCTGACGCCTGTTTCGTTGGAACTCGGGGGCAAGGCCCCATTCATCGTGATGCCCGATGCCGATCTCGATCAGGCGGTCCGGGCCGCGGCCACGTCACGTTACATGAATTGCGGTCAGGTCTGCATCTGCAACGAACGTACCTATGTGCATCGCGATATTCACGACGCATTCGTGGAAAGGTTCATCGCCTTCAGCCGCACGCTCCGGGTAGGCGATCCGATGGAGGATGCGACCGACATCGGCCCGAAAGTCAGTCTCGCCGAACTGGAAAAGGTGGAGGCGCGCGTCGCAGAGGCCGTCAGCGCAGGGGCAGAGGTGCTTCTGGGAGGTGCACGGCCCGAGGGTCCGGATTTCACCGGAGGGTACTATTACACGCCAACGGTTCTCGGTGGTGTGACACCAGGCATGGACATCCTGAAACAGGAAACGTTCGGTCCGGTCATTCCGATCGTGCCGTTCGACACGCTCGACGACGTCGTCGCCGAGGCCAATGACAGCGACTATGGCCTTTCCGCATACCTGTACACAAACGACATGCAGACGATCATGCGGGCAGTCAACGAGGTCGCGTTTGGTGAGCTTTACGTGAATCGCATCGGCCCAGAGGCGCTTCAAGGCTTTCACGTCGGCTATCGCCATAGCGGGATCGGCGGAGATGACGGGCTGCACGGACTGGAAACGTATCTGCGCAAAAAGACCGTTTACCTGAACTATTCCGGCGACCCGACGGTGCCGCTGATGCCGTACTGAGGTGCAATTTCGCGATGGGAGGAAGCGAACATGACGGAAAACGGACAGCTCTTGCTGGAGCTGAGAAACCTGGAAAAGAGCTTTGGCGGCTTGCGCGCGCTGCAGGGCGCATCGCTTGAAATCGCTCAGGGCCAAACCGTGGCGCTGGTCGGCGACAACGGTGCCGGCAAGTCGACCCTGGTAAAGGCGATCGCCGGGATTCAGCCGGCCGACAGCGGCCAGATCCGATTGCGCGGACAGGATGTGACGATTTCCAGCCCGAAGGATGCGGGCGAGATGGGCATCGAGGTCGTGTACCAGGATCTTGCCCTGGCCAACTCGCTTGACGTGGCCGGCAACATCTTTCTTGGCGAAGAACCGCTGAAGGTCAAACTGGGCTGGTTCTCGGTTCCCGACACGAAGCAGATGGATGCTGAAACCGCGGAAACGCTGGAACGTCTGCGCATTCGCATCCCGGATCCCGGCCGGCCGGTCGCAAACCTGTCCGGCGGACAGCGGCAGGCGGTCGCGATCGGTCGATCGATCCGCAAGGGTGCGCGCGAACTTCTGGTGCTGGACGAACCGACGGCCGCGCTCGGCGTGGAAGAAGTGCGCAAGGTGCTTGGCCTGATCGGCACACTCAAGGACGAAGGTCAGACGATGATGATCGTTTCGCACGATCTGGAGCATGTTTTCATGGTCTCCGACCTCATCGCGGTGATGCGGCAGGGCCGCGTCGTTGCGACCGTCAAGACCAGTGACGTAACAAAAACCGACGTCGTCGGCCTGATCGTCGGCGATATCGAGGGAGCAGTGGCATGAGCGAGCAGACCAGCAAGATGAAACAGGGCACGGGGCTGCGCATTCCAGGGCTCGAAGCCTTGCGTGATGCGCCTTTCTTCAACGTGCTCATCGCCATCGTGGTTATCTACGTGATGCTGACGATCCTGACCGGGGAAACGTTCAACACCGTCAACAACCAGATCACGATCATGCGGGCCGCGTCGGTGTTCCTCATCCTCGCGGTTGGACAGACGCTCGTCATGTCCACGGGCGGCATCGACATCTCGACGGGGTCGATGATCGGTGCCGTGGGTGCCATCATCGGTATCGGGCTTGAGAGCGGATGGATGCCTGCGGGCCTTGCGCTGCCGGCCGCGATACTGCTTGGGGCGGCACTTGGCGCGTTCAACGGGTTCAACGTGACGGTTCTGGGTGTTCCCCCGCTGCTTGCGACGCTGGGCACCTTCGTGGCCTATCGCGGCTTTACGCAGTACTTCATGGGTGTGAACCTTGTGACGGGTCTGCCGGACATCATCACAACCATCGGCCGCGCCTACTTTCTTGGTGTGCCTGTGCCGGTCTGGACCGCGTTGGTCGTCACCTTCCTGGGCTGGTTCGTTCTGCGGCGAACGATCTACGGGCGCTACATCATCGCCATTGGATCAAATCCGGCAGCGGCCCGGGCCACGCGGATCAACGTCCGTGCCATCACCGCATCAACCTACATCATTCAAGGGGCCTGTGCCGGGCTTGCGGCGCTTGTGCTGATGGGGCGGCTCGACTCGGCCTCCGCTGCCATGGGGGAAGGGCTGGAACTGCACATCATCGCGGCTGTCGTCCTCGGGGGCACCTACCTGTTTGGCGGAAGTTCGACCATGGTCGGCACCCTGCTCGGCGTCTACCTGATCGGGATGCTGGAAAACGGGCTGATCCAGACCGGCGCAGGCTTTTTTGTCCAGAAGATGATCCTCGGTCTGCTGATCATCGGGGCGGTCGCGCTGCAACTTCATCAAAAGAAAAAGAGACCGACGTGAAGTCGGCGAAACAAGACATCCATTCAAGGAGGAGAAACTCATGAAGACTTTGGTATCATTCACTCTCGCTGCGGGGCTTGCAGCGTCAGGGCCCGCCATGGCGCAGGACGACCCGCTGCGCATCGGCTTCGTATCGCATCAGCACGACATCACCGATCTGTTCGGCCAGCTTGAAATCGGCTTTCGCGACCGGCTCGATGAAGAGGGACTGGAATACGAGATGTTCCAGGCCAATCCGACCGCATCGGGGCGCCATGATGAGATGCTCAACATTCTCGAAAACATGGCAAATCTCAACCTCGACTACATGGTCTTCGGGCCCTCGAGCCTGAGCCAGAACTCGTCGGGACTGGTGTCTGTCGCAGATGCGGGCACGAAGCTCCTGATGGTCGATTACGAACCCGGAGAGGGCGAGGAGTTCGCGTTCGACGATGCGGTGCTCAACTGGTCGGTCTACAATCATGGCCAGATGGGCGAGGCGACCGGGGAATGGATCGCCGAGCACTTCAAGTCGCAAGACGAGGAAAATGCCGATATCATCATGATCTGGGGGCCGGTCGCGTCCGAGATCAGCCAGGCGCGGGGCAATGGCGTGCTGCGTGGCATGGAAGAGACCGATGGGTTCACGGCGAATATCATCTATGAAGGCTATGGCGACTTTCAGCGTGAACTGGCCTATGCGGAAGTCGAGCGTGCAATGATTGCCTATCCACAGGTGGACGCGATCGTCGCCATGAATTCCGTGATGGCGATGGGCACGATGTCCGCGCTGGAAGCGCACGGATCGATCGACGATGTCGTCGTGACCGGGATGGGCGGCCAGCCGGATGAGCTGGAAATGGTCGCGCGCGGCAAGATCGGCGTGGCGGTCTTCCGGGATCCGCGTAACATGGGTGCCAACTCCGCCGAAGCGTTGATCATGGACCTGAACGGTAACACCGAGGACATTCCGAAGGTCAGCTACACAGCGCTGCGCACGCTCGATTCCGTCGACTCGATCCGGCAGTATGTCCCTAAAGAGATGCTCGATATCGACGCCAAAATGGCTGAGTAAGACGTCAAGGCGCATGAAAGCAGTGCCGGACAGCGGGGTCTCGCTGTCCGGCAGCACATCCGGTTTTGCACAGCCGCCGCACGGGCGTGTCGCCCGAACGACAGGCTTTGCCCAACTTCGCAAGGCGTGATGGCGTGAATGCGGATCGCGGGTTAGTCTGGATCGGGGCGACCCTGGGGAGGACAGGATGCGCGACCTGGACCACGTGGAGGAGATCGACCGCGTTCTGCGCGGACAGGATACCGGACGGGACCGGCTGGTGTCGGACAGCTGGCAACGCTGTGTCGAAACCTACGGCATGGACCCGTCACGTCCCGACCCGGCGCATATCGTCACCGAGACCGAGCTGCGGCAGCACCGGGAACAGTCCGAGCGGCTGATCGCAACCGCGCGATCCGGGTTGCAGGAACTGTTCCGGCAAGTGGCGGGGCAGAACTATGTCCTGCTGCTGGCCGATGCGACGGGGGTCTGCGTCGATTTCTTCGGCGACACGCGCTTTGAAGATCAGCTGCGTGACGCCGGGCTGTACCTGGGGTCGAATTGGACCGAAGACCTGGCGGGGACCTGTGGTGTCGGGTCATGCATCGTGACCGGGGAGGCGATCACGATCCATCAGAGTGACCATTTCGGGCTGGCGCATACGCCGCTGTCCTGCACCGCGGCCCCGATCCACGACACCAAGGGCGAGCTGGTCGCGGTTCTTGATATCTCATTGCTGCGCTCGCCGTCACCGAAGTCATCGCAGAACCTGGCGATGGGATTGGTGACAGATTCTGTGCGGCGGGTGGAGATGGCGAATTTGATGGCCATGACCCGACGGGACTGGGTGTTGCGGGTGTCGACCAGCCCGGAATTCCTGGAGGTCGACCCGGAAGCGGCCCTGGCGCTCGACGGATCGGGGCGGATCCTTGGCATGACGTCAGGCGCACGGCGCGTGCTCGACCCCGAGGGCGGCGGCAGTCTGATCGGTGCGCGGATCGACGATTTCATGGACCTGACGGTGGACGACCTGCCGGATTTGATGCGCGGGCGACCAAGCGAGGAGCGGGTGCTGCGCATGAAGGATGGTCGCGGCTTGTTCGGGCATGCAATTTCGCCACAAAAACCGCTCCGAAGCCGGGTCAATCGCCCGCGTGACGCCGCATTGGAGGGCGCGCTTGGCAGTCTTGCTGGGGCGGACCCCGTGCTGGAAGACGTGCTCGGCAAAGCGGCGCGGTTGGCTCCGACGCCGATCCCGCTCCTGATCTCGGGGGAGACGGGGACCGGAAAAGAAAAGATGGCGCGTGCGATTCATGTCTCGGGGTCGATGGGCCGCGTTTTCCACACCCTGCGCTGCGCCACGGCCGGGGATCTTGCCGCGCTGACACAGGCCGAGCCGGGAACATTGTTTCTGCGCGGGGTCGAGGACCTCGATGCGCAGATGCAGGCCAGTCTGCTGGCGCTTCTCGATACGGCATCCCATCTGCGCGTCGTGGCTTCCTGCCGCACTGCCCCCGGCCTTTTGGCCGAAACGATGCGCCCGGATCTCTATCACCGGCTGGCGGGCGCGGTGCTGAGCTTGCCACCGCTGCGGCATCGGACCGATATGGACTGGCTGATCGACCGGCTGCTGCGGCGGCGCTGCAATGATGATCTGCGTCTCTCGCTCACGGCCAGAGCCGAGTTGAAATCACGGGCATGGGCCGGCAATATCCGCGAGCTGGAGTCGGCGCTGGACGTGGCCATCGCCCTCTGCGAAGGGCGGGTCATCGACCTGCCGGACCTGCCATTGGCGCAGGAGCGCCAGGCCGCCACGGACTATTCGCGGCACGAAGACCTCGAAACGCTGATGGTGGCCTGCGGCTGGAATATGGCCCAGGCGGCGCGACGGCTCGGGGTGAACCGCTCGACCGTGCTGCGGCGCTTGCGCAAGGCACGGCTGACGCCACCGGAGTAGGGGTCCCGGGCCGTTTCAACATGTTGCGCAGATGTTGCGCACGCAACGCGCCGGGCTCTTGAAGCGGCGATTGACCTGTCTCGGTCACGATTGGCATTGCCTGAACCGCTCTTCCCTTGCCAGCCTCCCAGTCGGAGGAAATTCGAACCAACACAGGCTCGAACCAACACAGGGAGGAGCAGATGCTCGACACGACACTTGCTGACCAAACGCAAGCGATACTCGATGAATTCGGGTCCGCGCTCGAAAAGGGCGACATTTCCGCGGCATGTGACATGTTCCAGGACGAATGTTACTGGCGCGACCTCGTCACGTTCACCTGGAACCTCAAGACGGTGGAGGGCAAGGACGAGATCGCCGACATGCTGTCCCACCAGCTTGACAAGACGGCTCCCACTGGCTGGACCCTCGCCGAGGGGGAGGTGCCGACCCAAGAGGACGGTGTCACCACCGCCTGGATCGAGTTCGAAACAGCGGTGGCGCGGGGCTACGGCCTGATGCGGCTCAAGGGTGACAAGATCTGGACCCTGCTGACGACGATGGTGGAACTGAAGGGCCACGAGGAACCCGCGGGGTTCAACCGACCTCTGGGCGCCAAGCACGGGGCCGAGAAGAACCGTGAGAGCTGGCAAGAAGAGCGTGACCGCGAGGCCGCCGAGTTGGGGTACAAGACGCAGCCCTATTGCCTGATCATCGGCGGCGGGCAAGGCGGGATCGCCATGGGCGCGCGCCTGCGGCAGTTGGGCGTGCCGACGATCATTGTCGAGCGCAACGCGCGCCCCGGAGACAGCTGGCGCAACCGATACAAGTCGCTCTGCCTGCATGACCCGGTCTGGTATGATCACCTGCCCTATATCAAGTTCCCCGAGAATTGGCCCGTCTTCGCGCCGAAGGACAAGATCGGCGATTGGCTGGAGATGTACACCAAGGTCATGGAGCTGAACTACTGGACAAACACCACGGCCAAGAGCGCGGAATTCGACGAGGAAACGCAAGAATGGACCGTCGTGGTGGACCGCGATGGCGAGGAGGTGGTCCTGAAGCCCAGGCAACTGGTCATGGCCACCGGCATGTCGGGCAAGAAGCGGATGCCGGACTTCCCCGGCATGGACAGCTTCAAGGGGACACAACAGCATTCCTCCGAGCACGCGGGTCCGGACCGCTGGGCGGGCAAGAAGGTGGTTGTCGTGGGATCGAACAACTCGGCCCACGATATCTGTGCCGCGCTTTGGGAGAACGACGCCGACGTGACCATGGTGCAGCGGTCCTCGACACATATCGTGCGGTCGGACTCGCTGATGGAGATCGGCCTTGGTGCGCTCTATTCCGAAGAGGCGGTGCGCGCCGGCGTGACGACCGAAAAGGCGGACCTTATCTTTGCCTCGCTGCCCTATCGCATTCTGCACGAGTTCCAGATCCCGGCCTACGAACAGATGAAGGAGCGCGACAAGGCGTTCTACGAGGGGCTCGAAAAGGCGGGCTTCTGGCTTGACTGGGGCGATGACGGCTCGGGCCTGTTCATGAAGTACCTCAGGCGCGGATCAGGCTACTACATCGACGTCGGCGCCAGCCAGTTGATCATCGACGGCAAGGTGAAGCTGAAGCGCGGACAGGTGACAAAGCTCGATGAAACAGGTGTGATCCTCGACGATGGCACGCATCTGGACGCAGACCTGGTGGTCTATGCCACCGGCTACAACTCCATGAACGGGTGGGTCGCCGACCTGATGGGCCAGGGCAAGGCCGACCAGCTTGGCAAGTGCTGGGGCCTCGGGTCGGACACGACGAAAGACCCCGGCCCGTGGGAAGGCGAGCAGCGCAACATGTGGAAGCCAACGCAGGTGCCGAACTTGTGGATGCATGGCGGCAACCTGCACCAGTCGCGACACTACTCGCAATTCCTGTCACTGCAGATCAAGGCGCGGATGGAAGGTATTGAAACCCCGGTTTACGGGTTGCAGGACGTCCATCACCTGGGGTGAGACGGACATGTGAACAGCCCCCGGCATTTACGTGCCGGGGACCCGTTTGATCTGCGTGCAAGGCCTCATAACATGGCCTCAGCGGGGCAGGTCAGGGCCACTTGGAACTTGCGACGATGCAGGCTTGGAAAGCCCCGCGCGCGCACGCGGGCACCGGTTTAGCGCTTCCCGGCCATGGTCAGTGCCGCGACACGCCAGTTGAAATCCTCCGACCCGGCGAGACGGGTCATGGACCCTCTTCCTGAATATGCCCAAGCCGTCGGGTTTACGGGACATCCAAAGCCACGAATGTGCGGCCGAACTGAAGGTGTGAGGTCAGTTATCGCCGGTGCCAAGCGCCCGGGTCTGCCCAGTGCTCTTGTTCCAGCGAACACGACTGGGACAGGGTATTGGAAAAAAGAAAAGTGTTCTTCGGGTTTTTGTGACTGACGGATGAGGGCCTTTGGGGTGCCTCTGACGGGTCCGGGCCGGGTTCCGGTCTGACTTTCCTGATGAAGGGCATTCCCATGCAAACAGGTGTCTTGCGCGTGCTCCGCGCGACCGCTGCCGCGTGGTGGCGACACAAGGAATTACGCCGAACCGGCCAGACGGGGCAGGCACAGCGGCTCGAGCGGGAGACCGTCCTGCGTGATCTCGGCTATCTGAAGCAGGTGGCGTTATTGCCGGGTGCGCATGTGATCTGCGGCGAGGGCGGCACATTCATCCATCTCGGTTGGACCACCGTGTCCACCCTTGCGCCGATCGAGCGCTTTCCCTTGGCCGCACTTGCGGTCGCACGAGGGACGCCCTTCATCGATATCCGACCCGTCACAGATGTCATCGCCTTCGCGCACCTGCCGCGCGTGGCGCGGGACGGATCGGTCGACCCTGACTTTTCGGGGCCCGGCAGATCCGTTCAACTGACCACCTACATCGACATGGTCGAAGAACTTGGCGCCAAGATCGCCAATGATCCGCGACCCCGTCAGTCAACCTGACCCCCAATCTTCTCACCAACACACGAAAGGACGCCAGCCATGGCCCGATCCCGCACGCCAAAATTCGATGCCTCCGAGGTCATCACGAACGAAATCATCCGCATCATCGAGCGCGGCGTCCTGCCGTGGCGCAAGCCCTGGACCGCAGGTGGCAGCTCGCGCCCCCTGCGCGTGGGCGGTGAGCCCTACCAGGGGGTGAACAACTTCCTGCTGACCATGCGCACCGTGATGGCGGGCCACAGCTCGCCATTCTGGATGACGCTGCCGCAGGCCAATGCCTTGGACGCAAAGGTCCGCAAGGGCGAAAAGTCCTCTGTCGTCGTTTACTACGGTCAAAGCCGGAGGGACGCCGGCGATGAGGATGACCGCAGCGACGGGGATGATCGCTCCGAGGAGGCCCGCGTCTTCCGCTTCCAGAAATTCTACCGCGTGTTCAATGCCTGCCAGATCGAGGGGTTGCCCGACAGCTTCTATCCGGATCCCGAGCCAGAACCCGACCATCCGCCCGCGGAGCCCATCCCTCATATGCAGGCGTTTTTTGACGCCATCGACATCACGACCGTCTTCACCGGAACGGAAGCCTACTATCTGCCGCCCGTGGACAAGGTCTTCATGCCGTCCATCACGCGGTTTCAAAACCCGCCAAATTTTTATGGGGTTTGGGCCCATGAATTGGCCCATGCCACGAAATCCCCCCATCGGCTGAACCGGGATTTCGGGTTCTCGAAGTTCGGCAATACCTCCTACGCCCGCGAGGAGATCGTCGCGGAATTGACCTCGGTGTTCCTGGGTCAGGCGCTCGGCTTCACGGCGCATACGCTGGAGATGAATGCCGCCTACCTCCACAACTGGTTGCGCGTCCTTCGGTCAGACCAGGGCGCGATCTTCAGGCACGCGGCGGACGCACAGCGCGCTTGCGACTACCTGATCGCCAGATCGGAGGCGGGCAGGGCAGGGGAGGGTGCTCAGGCCGCTTGACTCCACTGCTACTGCGGACATGGAGATTGGCAACTGCTATCGGAAGCCGGGGACACGAGTAGGCTCTTTTGGTCCCGGACGCGGCTCGACCGGGCGCGCGCGCGGCGTCCGGCAGGAAAGCAGAGCAATCGCGTCCCGTGGGCTCACCAAAGCGCGGGATCGTCGAAGGCGGCAACGCTGCGGACTGGCCCGCTGAAGGGCGTCAGTGGCTCTTTGGTCAGGGACTGGGCGATCCAGCCCTCCGGCTGGCCCAGCGGTTGCGGCGCAGGCAGGTCGGCTTCCGAGACGGGCTCGAACCCAACACGGCCATAGAAGGCCGGATCGCCATAGGTGACCGCGATGTCCACGCCCTCCTGCCGGAGCGCATCGAGGCCGTCCGCGATCAGCCGCTGCCCGACGCCCTTGCCTTGGTGTTCTGTGGCGACCGCAACAGGGGCCATCATGAAGGCCGTGCGCGGATCGCCCGCATAGGTGAGACGCGTGAAAAAGATCCCGCCGAGGAGCGCGCCGTTTTCCCAGGCGGTGAACACGCGCAGATCCCCGGCGGGCGTCTCCGCGATCAGCCGGCGCGCGAGAGCGCCAATCAGCGCGCCTTCCTCCCCGCCCTCCGAGGCAGTGAAGGTTGACGCGAAGAGCTCCGCAATCGCCTCGGCGTGGGTTGTGTAGTCCGTTGAATAGTCCATGTCTCGATCCTCTCTGGTGCCTGGCGGGGTCAGACCCGCTCCAGCACGAAAACATCTCGTAGCCGAACTGCCCACGCCCGACCTCATGCACGGCGATCTCGCGGCGCAGGTCGTCAAGAACACGGCTCCCTGCGAGATCAGGCTCCAAGGCCTCGAGCCGCGCCGCGAGCGGGCGGTAGTAGGTATCCATCGCCTCGCGCCCCATGTCGAAATGGCCCAGGACGCGGTAGCTCGCGCGCCTGGCTTGTGCTGCGCGGGTCGCGGGCGTCGCCATGGCGGGGTATTCCGCGGCCCAGAAGGCGCGGACCTCGTCGTCGGGTGTGTCGGTCCGCCAGACCATGTCGGAGAACACCAGAACACCGCCGGGACGCAGGAGCGCCAGCCAGTTCGAAAGCGCCTTTTCCACGCCGAGGATATAGGCGCTGCCCTCGGACCAGATCACGTCCCAAGGACGCGTTGGGGCCGGGATTGCGGCCATGTCGACGTTCTGCACTTCGATCCGGTCATTGAGGCCGCGCACCGCGATCCGCGCCCTGAGTTTGCCCAACGCGACCTCGGCGGTGTCGGTGGCCGTGATCCGGGCTGTGCTCGCTTCCGCCAGCGTCCTCGTCGCCATGCCGGGGCCGCAGCCGATCTCGAGGATCGTCTCGGGCGCGAACGGCACCATCGCCAGCGCCCGGCGCGTCGCCTCGGCCGTTCCCGGGCCCCACCAGTCGAGGTCGGTGAACACCTCCATGAACCCGGCCATGTAGGCGTCGTGGGCGTTCATGTCCTTGGAGACCAGCGCGACCAGCTCCGCCTCCGCGTTGGAAAACCCCTGTGACATGAGCCAGGCGCGGTGCAGATCGGGCGCGACGCGCTCGACCTCCTCGTGCCAGTCCTTGAGGCTCGACTGTCCGAGCAGAGCCGCCAGAAGGTCGCGCGACTCGCCCTTTTCGGCGATCTCCGCGTCCAGCACAGCCAGGCGCTGGATCAGCATGCCGCGGTCAAGCTTGCCATCGAGGCAGGACTGACATTCCTGCAAACTCAGCCCGCCGGCCTGAAGCTGCTGCATCAGACGCAGGCGCTGGCGGTCGGCATCGGTGTAGACGCGATAGCCGTTCGCCTGACGCTTGCCCTTCAGCAGCCCGAGCTTCTCGTAGTAGAGCAGCGTCGCGCGCGAGAGCCCTACGCTCTCCGCCAATTCCGATATCTGATACATCTGCTGCCTTGTCCGATTGCGTTGATTTCCAGCTTAAATGCTGTCCTAAGGTGTGAAGCCGTAGACAGGTCAAGCATTGATCGGACTGGTTGTCTGCTTTTTTGAATAGCCACAGCCGAATTTCCTGAAACCAAGGGCAGGTGGAAAAGAAAAAGCGGGCTTTGAGATGGGTGTTTCAACTTCTCAAAGGAATGTCCGATGACCATCACCGCACAACCCCAGACAGACCGCCCTGATCCGAGTGTGATCGCGGCGCAGAACGACGCGTTTCGCAAGCTCGCCTGCCTCGGGGTGCCGCCCGCGCAGTCCATCCAGGGCCGGATGCACGTCACCCGTTCGCTTATGGAGGCTGGCGACGGCTTCATGGCCGAGGCGGTGAAAGCCACCGGTGCGTTCGATACATTCGAGCCTGAGAATGACCCTGAAGGCTGGCACGAATTCGGGGCGGTCGAGATCCGGGGCGAGACCGTGTTCTGGAAGATCGACCTCTATGAGGCAGATTCCGATTTCCGCTACGGTGCCGAGGCCCCGGACAATCCCGCGACCACCATGCGCGTGCTGACCATCATGCTGGCGCGCGACTGGTAGAAGGGGAGGGCACACCTCCTCCTGACATCGCAGCCAATGAAGGCCCGCTGCTCCCACAAAGGGAGAGTGGGCCTTCTGTCGTTGTGATCCCCGAAGCCGGGGATTGGTCACGCGCGAGCGCGCGGGCCACACCTCACCCACCTGGAAGGATATCCCATGACCACAAGCTTTGCCCCTCTCACCGTCGCCATCGGCGATCTGGTCCCGCATCCCGCCAATGTGCGCAGCAACTCGCCGGAAACCTATGACCCCGAGAACATCGCGCATCTGAAGGCCAGCATCGCCGTTCTGGGCCTGCTCCAGCCGCTCCTGGTCCAGAAGCTTGACGGCAAATATGCTGTCCTCGCCGGTGGCCGACGCCATGCCGCGCTGAAGGAGCTGATCGCCGACAAGGCCACCAAGGGGTTCACGGCGAAGACCAAGGTGGACTGCCGCCTCGTGCCGGAAGACTGCGACGTCACCACGGCGCTGTCGCTCGCCGAGAACATCACCCAGGCGCCGATGAATGCCATCGACGAGTTCGAGGCTTTCGCCCGGATGATGGAGGTCGACGGCCAGACGCCCGAGACCATCGCAAAGACCTTCGGCACCACGGTGGCGGCCGTGAAAGGCCGGTTGCGCTATGGCCTGATCCACCCCGACATCCGCGCCGCGGCCCGGTCCAAGACGATCACGCTCGATACGATGAAGGCCTTTGCCGAGCACCCGAGCCAGGAGGTGCAGCGCGAAGTCTATGAGGCACTCACCAAGGAAGACAGCTACCTGCAAGCTTATACGGTGCGTCAGGCGCTCAAATCCCGCGGTGTGCAGGTCAGCGATGATATCGGGGCTTTCGTGCGCGAAGACTACGAGGCACGCGGCGGTGCCGTCGCGGCTGACCTTCTGGAAGAGCATTCCGTGCTCGAGGATGCAGCACTGGTCGAGACAATCCTGCTCGAGAAGCTCGGTGCCGCTGCCGAAGAGGCTCGCATAAAGCTGGGCTTTGCCTGGGCCGATGCGATGGTGCGCTATGATTACGCGACCATGGCCGACTATGGCCGCGTCTATCCCGGCCCGATCGAGCCGGATGAGGCTGCCCAGAAGCGCATCGATGAGATCACCGCCGAGCTCGAGCAACTGCAGCTCGAGATGGAGGATGAGGGGCTCGAGGACGGTGCCTACAATGCCCTTTACGACCGCGTGGATGCCTTGGAAGAGGAAGCCCGCGACCTGCAGGAGGCCTACAGCGCCGAGGACCTCGC
>NZ_JAIPUS010000025.1 GCF_020055675.1 Marivita sp. | reverse complement strand
ATCGCCTGCTGCCGTCTTCACCAACGTCGAACGCCAACTGCTCGAGCGCACGACGCCAGAAAGCAAGCAGAAGCTCCCGCGCGACCTCGATTTCTATATCAGGAGCATCGCGCGGCTCGGCGGCTATCTCGATCGCAGCTCCGATGCGCCACCAGGCACCACCGTCATATGGCGCGGCCTCTCTCGCCTCGCCGACCTTGTCGAAGGCGCGCGCATCGCAGAAACACCGCCAGCGGAGACATATGGGTAACTGCAAGTCGATCAGCACGACAAACACACCCTCGTGGCTGACGAAGAGCTGGTGATGGCCTGTTGTTTCAACCCGCCGGTCACGGGCACCGAGGTGCATCGCGAAGACGGCTCCTACGCAGCAGCCGAGTGAATCGACAGCAGTTCATGGCGTCCGGACATCCCCTCGAACAGATCGCCGCATGACATGAGCACGGCACAGGAACGAGAGTAAGGCGGGTCCATTGAGGTTTTACACCGGCGCATGGACTGGTACCGGATAAACCTGTGACCCGCCTTTCGATCATCAGCTGGAACATTCATCGGGGACGTGGCCAGGACGGCGTGATCGATCCCGTCCGAACGGCCGATGTTCTGGTCCGGGACGTGGTTGCGCCGCCAGCCGACCTTGTCGTTCTCCAGGAAGCTGACGAAGAACGAGTGCCGCACCGGGGCATCCTCGATCTTCCGGATATCGAGTCGCGCACGGGCCTGCGTCATATCCAACGGGAGACTTGGAGCCGTTGGGGCAGCGAAAGTCACGGCTTTCTCGGGGTGTTTTTCCTGGCTGGACAAGCGATCGATGTCGAATCCGTCACGATTATCGACTTGCCTGGCTATTGCCACCGGGGCGCCGTCATTGTCGAGCTCCGCAGCAACGGGTGCGCGCTGCGGGTCGTGGGAACGCATTTGTCGCTGTCGCAGGTGCTGCGGATCGCGCAGATGCGGACGCTGGGGCAGCATCTGTGTCGCAGGCCCGCGCGGCCAACTGTCCTGTGTGGCGATTTGAACGAATGGCGCCCCTGGAGCGGTGCCGCGCTGTCGCGTTCCATTCTGGGGGACCGATACACAGGTCCTGCGCCGGCCACGTTTCCGGTACGCCGTCCATTCCTGCCATTGGATCGCGTCCTCGGCGCCGGCGGCGCCCGTGTCTTGCACGCTCGGGCGCTGGACAGTGCGGGGATCCGCATCGCCTCGGACCACCGACCGCTGCGGGCCGAAATCGAAGTCCATGCACCTGGTTGACTCAGGGTCCGGACCCTAGACACCGCCATCTCGCGCGCGGGTCCAGCGATGGACCCAGACAGACGGGGAATGGGGGCTGCGAGCGTCGCGCAACAGGATGCGGATATCGGCGGCGTCGATGTCTCCGGGCACAAGCAGAAAAGTCAGCCGCGTCGCATCGCCCCCCGGCAGGGCAAAAACGCTGATCCCCTCGACATCCACCGCCGCGGGGCCCGTGATTTTCGGCATGACCCCCGCCGGTGAGCCCGAGATATCAATGACGTAACGACGGGCGCCGGGACGATCATGTTCGCGTCCACTCCGGGTCTGGACAATGGCGCGTGCGGTGCCGGCCTCCGGTGCGTCCTGCGTCCAGGTGATGGCATAAGCGAAGCGGTACTCTCTGCCGGACAAGAGCGGCGCAGCCGGCCGCCAGAAGGCGACGATATTGTCCATGAACTCGTCGTTCGCGGGAATTTCGACAAGCATCACCGCGCCGCGCCCCCAATCCCCGATCGGACGCACGATGGCCGAAGGACGCGCGTGATAGCGCGCCTCTGTATCCTCGAAATCCGCGAAGTCGCGCTTGGTTTGCAACAGGCCAAAACTGACAGGCCCATCGTCCAGAAATGCCGAGGTCTCTACCCGGGCGGGGTTGGAAATGGGTCGCCAGAGCTGCTCGCCCGCGCCGTTTTCGATCAGCAGCAGATCGCTGTCGTGGACCCTTGGCCTGAAATCATCGCTGACCGAGCTACGAAGTGGCCCCTTGAGGTACATGGAAGTCAGCGGCGCAACGCCGATATCGCTGATGTCCCGGCGAGGCAGGAGCGTGACAACAAGTTCGGTCACCGTGTCCGCCCCGGGGCGCAGGGTCATGTCGAGATGTCCGGCCAGCGACGGGCTGTCGAGGACCGCTTCGATTCGGACCGTGCCGCCGGGTGCCGGATGCAGCAGCAGATGGGTAAAGCGCGGAAACTCCTCTGGCTCCGGGCCGCCTGTCCCCAGGGCCACGGCGCGCGCAGACAAGCCGTAGACCATCGCCTGACCGATGGCGCGAAAGTAGCTCGCCCCCTGCAGCACCAGAACTTCGTCGAAGCGGTCCGGCGCATTCAGAGGATGGCGCAGCCGCAATCCCGAGAACCCCGCACCCGGCGCGGCTGCGGGCACATCTTCGAAATAGCGGTCATCGAATTCAAAGAGACCGGGCGCGAAGGTCACGGGCGCAGGTCCGCTGCCCTCGTCCACCTCAACGCGCACCGGGTCCGGAAAGAACAAGCCGGGCGGCAGGAGATCGAAGGCGAAATCGGGGCCGTGCGGAAGTAAGGCCGAGCGCCCCGGGACAGGTCGGATGCCGCGATAGGCATCATAGCTCAAGCCAGCGAAGGGCGCTGGCAAAGATGGCGATTCATTCGCGAACGGGCGGGACCCAAGGCGCCGCGCCTTGTCCAGAAGCGAGGGAGCCGGCCCAGCGCGCGGTCCGCGCGGAACCAGCAGCGCCGATGCAGCGGCCCCGGCCATGAAGCTGCGCCGCCGCATCAGGCCGGCGCATCCAGCATGCGGATGATCAGCGGGGCGAAGCAGAGTGGCAGGGCCACCGGCACGAGCCAGATCGCGGACGGCCCCGCCGCAGGTATGGCCAGCGCCACGAGGCTCCAGCCAACTGACGCTTCGCCAAGGCCGGGTCGCAGCCGCCACCTCGCGCCCTGAGATGACTTCCATCCACAATCGCGACCAAGACAGACGGCGATCACCGCACCCGTTTGCCGCAGCATCACGAGCGGCGCGATGACGGTCGAAAGAGCAAGCTCGCCCAGAGAGGCGCGCAACATCACCGCGCGCCGCCGCGCCGTCCGGGCCGCCTGCCAGCGGTCGAACAGCGCGCAGAGCTTGGGCATGAGCAGGACGCCCGCCACCACTGCCAAGGGCAGCCCCCCCGCCACCGGCACGTCACCAAGGGCCACAAGCGCGACGACGATCAGCCAGATCGGAGCCACAAGGTAGCTGAGAACGCCCATGATCAGGTGCATGCGGCTGACCGGATCAAGCCCCGGTTCAGTCAGCAAGCGGATGTGCTGAAGATTGCCCTGGCACCAACGGCGATCGCGGGCATGAAACTCGGCGATGGTCTGTGGCGCCGCCTCGGCGCTTCCAGTGGTGTCGGGGTCCAGCGCCACAGCCCAGCCAGCGCGCCGGATCCACGCGGCCTCGACGAAATCATGGCTCAGGATCATGCCGCCCCACGGGGCATTGCCCGGGAATTCTGGCAGGGTGCGGGCGACGCGGAACGCCGCCACGCGCACGATTGCATTGTGGCCCCAAAAGTTGCCGCTCTCACCGCTCCAGGCGGCAAATCCTCGGCCGAAGCCCCGCGTCAGAAGGCGCGACGCAATTCGCTGATGGCGGCCGAAGCGTGTCCTTCCCCGCAGCAGGCCGATCCCGGCCTGCAAGAGCCCAAGATCCGGGGTCCGCTCCATATGCCAGATCATGCGGGCGATGCGGCCCGGGGTGATACGGCTGTCGGCGTCGAGGATCAGCATGTGATCGAAACGCGCACCATGGGTGTCGACCCACTCACCTATGTTGCCGGGCTTGCGGCCGAGGTTGTTGCCGCGACGCCGGTACGTCAGAACGCCCGCGTCCTGCCGGCACAGAAGGGCCGCCTCTTCCCGAGCGACCAGACCTGCGCCTGACGTGTCCGACAAGACGAAAATTTCAGTGGCCTCCGACAGCCCGCAGCGTTCCAGCCCGTCGTGTAGAGACTCCAGGTACGCGGCCACCGGCTGCGGATCTTCCTTGCACAGGGTGACGAGGATCGCCGACCGGGAATTCGGACGCCAATGCGCAGGCACCTTTGCAGAATACGGCGGAGGCAAAAAATAACCGAGGAGCGCCAGCGCCGCGCCGCCCGAAATCCAGATCGCGGTCAGGGCGACAAGGGGCAGCGCGATGACCGCAGACGGTGTCCAGTCGGTCAGGTTGGCTGCGAAGATCGCAACAATCGCAAGCGTCATGCCAAGTGACAGTGCCGCCACCATGACCCGTGGACCATGCCAAGGCGGCTTCGTGGCAACCACACCCAAACGTTGTTCTTGAAGCGACATGGCGGTTCGCGAGCCCTCCCGTTGGATTGGGCAGGATTAGTTAAATCTAGCTAACCCGAACGCCTGTTTTGACAATATGCGCTATCCATGCCGTCTGGCAAACGGGGGCCACATGCGCGAGAAAACGCCGTCCCGGCGCAGAATGCCGTGATAGGCGGCGGCGCCGATGTGCAGGACAATGAACGCGCCAAGGGCAATACCGGAAAAGTAGTGAACGACCTTTGCCGTCTCTGCCACGGCATCCGAGCGCGGCACCAGCGACGGGATACCGAGCCAATCCAGCGTCTCGATCGGAAATCCGCCGGCTTTCACCCGGATGTAGCCCGCGATGGGCATTGCCAAAAGCAAAGTGTAAAGCGAAACATGGGACAGCCCGGCGGCCTGCCTCTGCCAGCCGGGCACATCATCGGGAAGCGCGGCCGGCGGATGCCTCCAGCGATAGAGCGCACGCAGGATCAAGAGAAACAGCAGCAGCACGCCCACGTTCTTGTGAAACATAAACAGCCCGTTCTGCAACGACCTGTCCAAATCCGGCTGCACCATGAGCACACCCGCGCCAATCATGGCAATGACCAGCACGGCCATTGTCCAATGGAGCACCCGCGCGGGTCGACGATACTGGAAGGCGGGGCCTGACACGAGCTGTCTCCAGACCGGTGAGAAACAAAAACCAAATTAACAGATTAGCGTCTGGCCTCAGCGCTTCAAGGGTCGGCAGCCGGGCTTGACTGTTCAGGCAACGGCCCAATGTTCTACCCATGGCATATGTCAGAGCAGAGAATGGCCAGCAGACGCCGGCGCAATCCCAGTCCGTCGTCCGGCACCCGGTCACCGAATTCGCGGCAACATCCGTTGCGCTGGCTGCGGGTATCGTCTTGCTGACCATGCTGATGCCCGCTGTCGGGCCTGTCCCGGGCGGTGTCGCACTTGCGTGCTTCGCCACCGGGGCGATGGTTTCGGGCCGGGCTTTGCAACGCAGTTACCCCCACGCGCACCTGGGCGTTTGCAATGCAATCACGCTGGCGCGGCTTGCCCTGACGATGGCACTGGCGGGACCTTTGGTGGCCGGCGTGGGGCCTTCATGGGTCGTCTTTTCCGTCGCGCTTGTCGCCTTGGCGCTGGACGGCATCGACGGCTGGTTCGCCCGGCGACACGGCAATGCCTCCGCCTTCGGCGCGCGTTTCGACATGGAAGTCGATTCCGCCCTGGCTCTGATCCTGGCGATCAGCGCGGCGACGACTGGCGTTGTCGGACCAGCCGCTATTCTGCTGGGTGTCCCGAGATATCTGTTCGCGAGCGGGGGATGGTTTTTCCCCTGGATGCGGCGGGACTTGCCGGAGCGTTTTAGCCGCAAGCTCGTGTGCGTGGCGCAACTGGCCGCCCTGATCGCGCTTCAGGCACCGATCCTGCCTGAGGCTGTTGCGCTGCCTCTGGTACCGTTGGTCCTGGCCATGATCGCATGGTCATTCGCGGTCGACCTGTTGTGGCTCTGGCGGCACCGAAGATGACGCGTCGCGTCATTCGAATCCTGACGGAGCTGGGTCTGGCAGGCCTGCTTTTTCACGTTTTGCTGATCCAGCCGAACCACCCGGCGGCAATGACTTGGGCTGCGCTCTTCGTGTTTCCCCTGGAACTGCCCGTGATCCTGCTGGGTTTGGCGGCGATCCCGGCCGCCGGCCGGGATGTCGTCCTGCGCGGCGTGCTGGTGGCGATCCTTGCGACAATCGCGATTCTGAAGACAGCGGATCTGGCGATGTTCACGGCATTGGGCCGCGGGTTCAATCCGGTGGCCGACCTGCCGCTGGTCACGGCGGGCCTGCGGCTGTCGACGGGGGCCATGGGTACGGTTCTCACCATCGGGGCCGTTTTGGCCGCATTGGCAGCAGCCGTGCTCGTGGTGCGGGCCATGTGGTGGGCAAGCGCGGTCTGGACACGGATTGCCGCACCTGCGCCCGTGGCCCGGGGGCTTGCCGCGGCATCCATCCTTTTTGCCGGTATCGCCACTGCTCAAGTGGGCGAGGCCATGGGGCGCTGGAGCCTTCCGGTCTCGCCGCCCGGTGCCGCCTTTAGCGCACGTGTGGCGGCAGAGCGGATCCAAATGACGCATGCGACTTTAACCGATTTGCGGAATTTCAAAGCAGCGGCCGCAAACGACCCCTACGCGACCCGTGCGGATCTACTGGAAAAGATCGACCGAGACGTCTTGATCGTCTTCGTGGAAAGCTATGGCCGGGCAAGCCTAGATACACCCATCTACGCGGACACCCATCGTGCCACGCTGAGGTCGGCGCAGGACCGGCTTGGCGCGTTGGGCCTGTCCATGAAGTCCGGGCTGCTGAAAGCACCGACGCGCGGCGGGCAAAGCTGGCTGAGCCATGCAACCCTGTCGAACGGGCTCTGGATCGCGGATCAGACAAGTTATGGTGCCGCGCTTGCCAGCGAACGCAGATCGCTTTTCCACCTCGCCTCGGATGCGGGGTTTCATACCGCCGCGGTGATGCCGCAAATTACCCTCGAATGGCCGGAAGCCGCGCTGATGGGCTTCGAGACAATCCTGGCGGCCGACGATCTTGGCTATGCCGGCCCCCCCTTCAATTGGGTGACCATGCCCGATCAATTCACCTTCGCGGCGCTCGACCGGCTGTTGCGAAACGACACGGCCGACCGGCCGTTGTTCGTGCAACTCGCACTCGGATCGTCGCATGCGCCTTGGGTGCCGGTACCAGACCTGGTGGATTGGGACGAGATCGAAGACGGCAGTCTTTTCAAGGCCATGGCCTTGTCAGGCGATCCCCCCGAGGTCGTCTGGCGCGATCGCGATCGGGTGCGGGACCAATATCGGAGGGCTGTGGATTATGCGCTTCGCGTCGTGTTCGACTACGCGGCGCGTCATGCCGAGGATCCGCCCCTGATTTTCGTGGTCGGCGATCACCAGGCCGCCGGCTTTGTCGCACGCGACGAGAGGCCCGACGTGCCGGTGCACGTCATCGGGCCGCAGACGCTGGTGTCCGCCGTTCAGCCCTGGGGCTGGACCGAGGGGCTGATCCCGGTGGAGACACTCGGGGTGCGGTCAATGGCGGATATGCGGGATCTCATCCTTGATGCGTATTCAGGTCCGATTGCTGCGGGACCGGACAGTTGAGCGCGCTTGGGCTGCAAATCCCCCGGTGGCTTGTCAAGCTCGGGCAGGTGGGGATCACCCTTGGCCTGCTCGCCCTGATCTGGCGGGCAGCGGACGGGCCCGAGGCCGCTCGCAGTCTTGCGGCGTCACACTGGGGCTGGCTTTCACTCGGGGTTATCCTGCTGAGCGTTCAGACCTTCTTGTCGGCGCTACGCTGGCAGCTCACGGCGGGCCGATTGGGTATCGAACTTGGCACCGGTCAGGCGCTGGCGGAATACTATATCTCGCAAGTGGTGAATCAGTCCTTGCCGGGCGGTTTCATCGGCGATGCAAACCGTGCCGTGCGCTCCCGGGGGCAAGGGGGTCTCGTGGCGGCCGGACAGGCGGTCGTTTTCGAGCGTCTGACCGGTCAGATGGCACTGTTCGCAACGCTTGGCGTGTCTTTTGTTGCGACGCTGGTCGTTCCGGGCGGACTGGAATGGCCCCGGTGGCTCATTGTGCCGGTGGCATTGTTTTTGATGATCGGCCTTTGCCTGCCCTTGCTTGTGCAGGGGGCATTCTACTTGCCCGGTTCGGTTGGCCTCGCAGCCCGGCAGATCCGGGCCAGCTTTTTACAGTCGGTCGCAGCCCGTCCTGCTTTGACCCGGCAAATCTTGCTGAGCCTGGGCACAACGCTTTGCAATCTTGCCGCCTTCGCCGTTTGCGCGCGCGCTATCGGCGTGGACCTTGGCATTGCAGCCATTGCCGGCCTTGTGCCGCTGATCCTGTTTACCATGGTAATCCCGATCTCGATCTCTGGCTGGGGCTTGCGCGAGGGTGCGGCGGCAGCGTTGTTTCCGGTTGCCGGGGCGACTGCGAGCAACGGCTTGGCGGCGAGCGTCGCTTTTGGACTCGTCTTGATCGCAACAGTTTTACCAGGCTTTCTTCTGGTTTGGGTCAAACCGCCGGCAAAGCTGCACGAAACGAGGCAAAAGACACCGAATTGACAGGTCGGGGGCGATCCGCCACGGACCGTCACCTTGCTTCCCTTCAAGTGAAATCTATCTTTGGCAAAAGCGATTGGGAGATGATGATGGGACCGACGTTGAACCGCCGTAGTTTGCTCGGCGCCGGCACGGCAGCCTTGGGTGCTGGCGCCTTTGGCCTGGCGACCGGACGCCCTGCACTGGCACAAACCACTGTCAGCCTGCAACTGTCCTGGCTGCATTCCACGCAATTCGCAGGCAGTTACATAGCGCTCGATCGCGGCTGGTGGTCGGAAAACGGCCTGGAGGTCTCTCTTCTGCCCGGCGGACCAAACGCGCCGGTCGAGCCGCCTGTGGTGTCCGGTACAGCGCTTGTTGGCATCTCGGCTGCCGACTACACGGCCGCCGCCATCAATCAGGGGGCGCCTTTCAAGATCATCGGCGTTGCGATGCAAAAGAACCCGTTCGTAATTGCGTCATTGCCGGACAATCCCGTGAACGAACCCGCCGATCTGGTCGGCAAAAGGATCGGCATGGCATTGGCAAACACGCCGGTGCTTGAGGCGCTTTGCACCTTGAACGGGGTTGATATCGACGGCATCGAAATCGTTCCGACCCAGTATTCGGCCCAGCCTCTGCTGGCCGGTGAGGTGGACTGCCTGCTGTGTTGGGAAACCGATTTGCCCGTCTCCATGGCGATGCAGGGTGTCGAGAGCCTGACGATGCTGATGGCCGACCACGGCTACGCGGTACACTCGCAGACCTATATCGCCACCGACGACAGCCTGGCCAACCGGCGGGACGAACTTGTCACGCTGATGTCCGGCGAGGCGCGCGGCTGGGAGGCCTATCGCGGCGACACAGATGCAGCGGCCCGGCTGACGCTTGAAATGCATCCCGACGCGGGCCTCGACCTGGAAACCCAGATGCTTCAGGCTGCGCGTCAGGTCCCTCTGATGTTCTCCGGGCTCACAGACGCCAACGGGTTTGGCTGGTGGACCGACGAGACAGTTGCCGCCAATATTGAAACGCTCGGTCTTCTGGGACAGACCGTCACACCGGACCTCTGGGACCGGTCCATCCTCGAAGAGGTCCATGGCACGTGACCTGACGCCCCCACCAGAGGTGCTATGCGCCGATCTGAGCAAGACCTTCGCGGGCGGAACGAGGGCCGTTCAACCAATCGACCTGACATTCCAGGCCGGCCAGACGACCGCGTTGGTCGGGCCATCGGGATGTGGGAAGTCGACCCTCCTGCGCATGGTGGCCGGGCTCGAAAGCCCGAGCGCCGGAACAGTGCGCATCGCCGGGGCGCCGCCGCTGGCAACACGGCGGCAAGCGGGGCTGTCGATGGCGTTTCAGGACCCTGCCCTTCTGCCATGGCGGAGCGTGCGCGGGAACATCAACCTTGCATTGAAACTCGCACGGCGCCGGGCAGAGCCGTCCGAAATCGACCAGTTGATCAGCCTGGTCGGCCTCGATGGGTTTGCGGACACACGCCCTGCAGAATTGTCCGGCGGCATGCGTCAACGTGCAGCCATCGCGCGCGCGCTGGCCACGCACCCGGGCCTACTGCTGCTTGATGAGCCGTTCGGCGCGGTCGATGAACTGACACGGCAGCAATTGTCGCAGGACTTGCCCCGCATCTGGGAAGCGCGAGGAACGACGACGATCCTTGTCACCCACTCGGTCAGCGAGGCGGTCCTGCTGTCCGACCGGGTGATCGTCCTGTCGCCACGGCCTGCCGAAATCGTCGACGATATCGCAATCGACCTGCCGCGCCCCCGTACCCGAGACGCTGCCCGCAGCGATCACGTTATCGCACTGACCGACCGTGTGTTTGCCGCTTTGTCGAAAGGCATGGCAGATGGCGCCGCGTTCCTGGCAGCGCAATGACCCAAACGGCCCTGGACACGGCGATGGCGCCAACAATCAACCGGCGCGGACGGGCGGCGGTCGGCCCTGTTCTTGGTCTGCTTGCCGTGCTCGCGGGGTGGGAGATTGCGGCGCGCGTCCTGACCGACGCCTTCGTTCTGGCCGCGCCCAGCGAGGTCCTGCACTATCTTGTTGCGAACTGGCAGCTCATGACGCGCGCGCTTGGCGTGACGCTCGGCAATGCAGCCGCCGGCTTTGTTATCGGAAATCTCGCCGCGATCTGGCTTGCCGGGATCGCGCTGGTCTGGCCTCGCAGCGAGGGTGTGATCACCGGACTCGCGCTTCTTGTCTTCTGCTTGCCCTTGGTGGCGACAGGTCCGATCCTGCGGGTGTTGTTCGGGCCCGGTCCCGGTCCACAGATCACGCTGGCCGCGTTCGCCGTTTATTACACCACGCTCATCCCGCTTCTGATCGGCCTTCGCGCCGCACCGGAAAGCTGGTTTGATCTGGTGCGCAGCTACGGGCGGGGGCGCATCTCCACGCTGGTCCATGTGCGGTCCATGGCTGCTCTGCCCTACCTTTTCGCCGGGCTGCAGATCGCTGCGCCAGCGGCGTTTCTGGGGGCGATGGTGGGCGAGTTCACAGGTGCCGAGCGTGGCATGGGGGTTCTTACGATCCGCGCGATCCGCGCCCTCGATGTCGAGATGACGTGGGGCCTTGCGACCGTGGCGACCGCCGTGTCCGTTCTTGTCTATCTCGCGATCGGTACGCTGGCCCGCCGCGTGTTGCTGGATGACCCGCCGGTGATCCTTGCCACGCCTGCACCAACCGGGCGGCGATACCAGGATGGCTGGATCGACATCTGCCTTGTGCTCTTTCTGGCGCTTGGAAGCTGGGCCGGGTCCATCTGGCTTTTCGATTTGAACCCCTTCTTCGCCAAGGGTCCGCAAGATGTCTTCGACGCGCTTTTTCTTGCAACGGATGCCGCGGCGACGCGGGGCACCATCGGCATGGCGCTGATGGAAAGCGCGATCTTCCTGATACCGGGCTACTTTGCCGGGCTCGTGACCGGTGCTCTGCTTGCAATGCTGCTGACCCTGGTCCCAGCCATTGTCGGCACGGCCATGCCGCTGGCGATCGCGCTGCGGTCCGTTCCCATTGTCACGACCGCGCCACTGGTCGTGCTGCTGATCGGACGAGGCGCCCTGGGCACGATCGTGCTTGTTGCGATCATGGTTTTCTTTCCCACCTTCGTGGCCTGTCTTCAGGGGCTGAGACAGGCTCCGGCTCAGGTCATGTCCGTCTTTGACAGCTACGCTGCAGGACCGCTCACTTGTTTGCTCCGGGTTCGCATCCCGGCCATGCTGCCGGCCTTTTTCGCAGCAGCGCGTATGGCGGTGCCTGCCTCGGTTCTCGCGGTGACAGTTGTCGAATGGCTTGCCACCGGGTCCGGCATCGGGAGCCTCATGGCGCTTTCCGCCTCACTTTCGGACTATGATGTCCTTTGGGCGTCTGTCGTTCTGGTGGCGGCGCTATCGGCGTTTGGCTATGGTCTGGTGGGCGCAGTGGAACGGCGAGTGCTGGCGATCTATGCGCCGGAGCAACTCGCATGAGCCTGCGCCGCGCAGCCTTTGCGATACCCGGTGACATAACCACCCCGACGGGCGGATTCATTTACGAGCGCCGCCTGCTTGAGGGCCTGCGGGGACAAGGCCGTGACGTCCTGCATCTGCGCCTCGGAACGACGTTTCCAGACCCGGGTGCCGGCGATATGTCCGATGCCATCGCGCAGCTAAATGCGCTCTGCTCCGACCGGGTGTTGATCCTCGACGGCTTCGTCTCTGCGACACTGGACACCGACGCGCTGGCCGCCCTGCACGTGCCCAGCGTGGCGATGGTGCACCATCCGCTGGCGCTGGAAACCGGGTTGGACGACGCACGCCGTGACCACCTCTTTCGGACCGAACGCGCGAACCTCGCTCATGTCGACCACGTGCTCGTGCCAAGCCCTTCCACGGCTGCCGTGTTGACAGATTCCTACGATGTTGCTGCGGAGCGGATCACCATCGTTCGACCGGGGGCTGACCAGCCAACTGGCATGCGCATGCCGATCACGCCGCCCTTGATCCTCTCCGTGGGCATCCTGCATCCCCGCAAGGGCCATGATGTCCTTCTGAAGGCGCTCGCGCGCCTTGTCGATCTGGACTGGACCGCCGTGATCGCCGGCAAGTCTTACGATGCCGAACACGCTGCGGACCTGGCCCGTCTGCACGAGGATTTGGGCCTCGGCGCGCGGGTCAGGATTGCGGGGTACCTCTCTGAGGCCGAGCTTGCCAGCCTCTACGCGAAAGCCTCCATCTTCGCGCTCGCCACACGCTACGAAGGCTATGGGTTGGTCTTTGACGAGGCGTTGGCGCAGGGGCTGCCGGTTGTCAGCTGTCGGTCGGGCGCCGTCCCGGATACAGTGCCCGCCGCGGCCGGCCAACTGGTTGCACCAGACGATGACGCGGCCTTCGCCAAGGCTCTTGCCGGGCTGTTGTCGGACAAGGCCAGCTATTGCAGATACGCGGACGCGGCCCTGGCGGCCGGACAAGACTTGCCCACCTGGGCCGATACGGCCCGAACGGCTGGGCGTGTTCTGGATCGACTGTAACCAGACGACGATCAGGAAAGAGCCTTGCCGGTTCCATGCGACTCTCCTGACCCAGCGCGGCCGCATGGCGCAGCACGATGAACAGGCGGTTCAGGACGCGCCCTGCCGTCAGTCCGCACCGCGTATCGGGATGGCGATGTCGGGATCCGGGCGCAGGACCTTTTGAATGAAGAAAATCACCACAGCCGCGCCAATGCCGACCAGATCGGTCATCCAGCCGCCCTCGATCATGAAGAGCGCGGCAAGAACCAACCCGACCCGCAGGAACCACGCCGACCGACCACCCAGGAACCAGCCCTGCACCCCCGAACTCAGCAGGAACACACCGACTGCGGCGGTGGTGCCTGCCCGCAGGATCTCTGGCCATGTCCCGTCCATCAGCAGGGCGCTGTTATAGAAGAACATGTAAGGCACGATAAAGGCGGCGATGCCGATCTTGAAGGACGTGACCGAGGTTTCCATCGGGTTTGCCCCCGATATGCCCGCTGCGGCGTAACTGGCCAGCGCCACCGGAGGCGTGATGGCCGACAGAACGGCAAAGTAGAACACGAAGAAATGCGCCGTCAGCATCGGTATGCCAAGCTGCACGAGACCCGGCGCCACGACCGAGGCGGCAACGGCATAGGCGGCTGTGGTGGGCATGCCCATGCCCAGAAGGATCGCGATGCACATGGCAAAGAACAATGCCAGAAGCTGGCTCACCCCGGCCAGGTCAAGCAGGACCGAGGAAAACCGCGCCCCCACCCCGGTGAGGGAGATCACACCGACGATGATGCCCGCGCATGCACAAACCGCGATGATCTGGATCGACATGATCCCAGCGAGCTCGAATGCCTTGAGGATCGACCGCAGGCCCATTCGGTGCGGCGTAAACCATGACACGACCGCTGCGGCGACCGTCGCCAAGGTGCCCGCCCGAATGACCGAATACCCCATGAAAAGCGCTGCGATCAGGATGATGATCGGGATGAACAGGTAGACCTGTGTCACTAGCTTGCGGAACTTGGGAAGCTCGTCCTCGCGCATCCCGCGCATACCCAGCTTGGCGGCTTCGAAATCGACCATGAAGAACACAGAGACGAAGTAAAGCACCGCCGGGATGATCGCGGCAACCGCGATCTCGGTATATGGAATGCCGGTGATCTCGGCCATGATGAAGGCCCCTGCCCCCATGATGGGCGGCATGATCTGACCACCTGTTGATGCCGCGGCCTCAACCGCGCCGGCGGTTTTCTTTTGATAGCCCACCTTTTTCATCAGCGGAATGGTCAGCGAACCCGTGGCGACCACGTTGCCCGCAGATGTGCCGTTGATCATCCCCATGAGGCCCGAGGCAAAGATCGCCACCTTTGCCGGTCCGCCGCGTGCCCGTCCCGCCGTGGCAAAGGCGAAATTCACGAAGTAGTCCCCGACCTTCGATGCCTGAAGGAAGGCGGCAAAGATGATGAAGAGGATGATATAGGTCGAGGAAACGGCGGTGGTTGGCCCCAGGATACCCGCGTCCGAATAGACATGGCCGAAGAAACGCTGCCATGAATAGGCGTTCTGCACGGCAAGGATACCGGGCAGCATATGCGCCGTGAACGTGTAGAGCAGGAAAACCCCGGTGATGATGACCAGCGCCAGCCCCGCAACGCGGCGGGTGAGTTCGAGAATCATGGCCGCTCCGGCGGTGGCGGCGAAGGCGACACCGATGGGAACAAACTGCGTGCCGACCGAATTGCGTGCGGCAGTGCCGTAAATGGCGATCAGATAGATCGCGATGACGATCCCGCAGACCGCCAGAACAACGTCCGAGGCGGCAAAACGCCCGCGCGCCCGCCGTTCCATCCAGCCAAGCGCAATGGCCCCGAACGTGGCAAGCAGAAGCGGCACGCCGAACCACCATACTTCGCTGATATAGATTTCCGTCCCGGGAAAGGCAGCCCAGGTCGTCAGGCCGCCCATTTCCGGCAAGGCGCCCGAATTGATCATGTTCCCGAACCGGATGGCCGTGAAGCCGGAGACGAGCGCTGGAAGGATCAGCAGCATGGACAGGATCGAGACGATCCGCGTGTCCTTTCGCCCCGGCCCGTCCTCGACAAAGCGATGCGCCGAGAAAAGCAGGAAGCCGAGCGCCAGCGCCCCCGAAATGTGAACGATGCGAAAATTCCAGGTTTCCAGCGGGAATTGTGGCAGCAACGGCAGTTCGATTCCGGTCCAGTCCGAAATTGATACCCCGTTGAGCGCGATCATGTGGAACGCGGCATAGAACGTCGCCAGCCCGGCCATGAACAGGTAGGACCAGCCGGTAAAGACCCGCCGATTGCTTTCGATCGCCTCTTCATCGACCCCGTCGGCCAGAACCGGGCCTTCGAAATTGCCTTCGGCTTGATGGTTGCCTGGATCCGTCATCGTCTCATCCCCCCGAAGAACGGCTCTGCCATGATGCACGTTACCGCATTTTCCGAATTCTGGTGGAAAAAAGGCCGCGCCCGCAAGTGGGGCGCGGCCTGGTGTTCTGGTGCCCGTCCGCACTGCAAAGCCTTGCAGGCGGCGCGCTCCGGGATCAGCCGCCGTGGATCATGTCAGCGGGAATCTCGGCCCCGGCATTTTCCGTGAACCAGCGGGCTGCACCGGGATGCCAATTCATCACTGTGTTCTTTGTCCAGTTCTCGGGCAATGTTGACGCGGCGGCGCGGTGGATATTCATCATGCGCTCGTTGTCGGACATGACGGTATCGACCACCGCATGAACAAAGCTATCCGGCAAATCGCAATTCGCGATGGCGAAGTTCCACATCGACACCGACCGTGCCGGTTCTTCCAGCGTGGTATAGATGTCCGCCGAAATGTCGAATTCCGAGACCGGGAACGCGTCCAGGATCGCGGCCTGCTCTTGCTCTGTGAACTCGATGATGTTCACGTCGGTCTGCACTTCGAGCTGGCTCACCGCCGGGACGGGAACACCAGCCGCAAACGCGATCACGTCGAGCAGACCATCCTGAAGCTGACCGCCAAGATCGGACCAGCCGCCGTTGCGGCGCTCGAAATCCACGCCCAGTTCTTCCATCATGCGCGGAAAATAGGTGTCAGAGGTGGAGCCCGCCGGACCAAACCCGATTCGCGCGCCATCGGGGATGTCGGAGATCGAGGTGATGCCCGAAGAGGACAAGGCCGTGACCGAGAACGGGGTCTGGTACATCGGGAAAATGGCGCAGGCATTGGTCATCTGCAGTCCCGGCGCAATCGGGTTTGTCCCTGCCAGCGATTCCGCCGCCGGACCCATCGTCGTCATGCCGAACTGCGCGTCGCCGGTGTGGACCAGCGCCATGTTCTGCATCGGTCCGCCGGTCACCTCGCCGCTGCCCGAAAGGCCCAGTTCCTCGGCCACGAGATTGGCCCAGCCCGAACCGTAGGCGAAATACGTGCCACCCTGCGATGCGGTGCCGACGGTAAAGCTGTCCGGCCAGTCTTCGCGATCCTGGGCAACGGACATTGTCGCCGAAAGGGCAGCGACCGCGAGGGTCCCTGTCAAAACAGTAAATTTCATTGTGTTCCTCCACTTTTGGCGTTCTTCAGGAGACATGACTTGCCCCCCGCAGCGGCTATCGCGGTAACGCACTCTTGAACGGTATAGGCAAGCAGATCATTGGATCAAGGGGAAAGGGGCGCACGGATTGGGCGCCGCATCCCATTGGAATCGTAAAAGCCGGGCTCAAACCCTAGAGTTGCCGGTTTTCTTGGCATAAGCCGCCGGCACAGGTCATTTGACACCCGAAAGGCACGCCATGGCCCTGCCTTTCGGCAAAGACACGCTAGTTTAGCCCAACGGACGGTTGGTGCCACATGAGGGAGACGAGCAATGCGAAGGATTGCATCCATTGCAATACTGGTCACGATACTGGGCTTTCCGAGGCTTGCGGACGCGCAGGGCCGCCCTGCCGGCGTGTCGACCGAAGCTGTCACCACCACCACGATGGCTGAAACGGTTTCGGTGTTCGGAGAGGTTGTCGCGGGACGCGAAAGCAAGGTCGCCGCGCGGGTCGGGGGCGTTGCCGAAGAGGTGCCGGTGCGCGTCGGGGACCGGATCGCGCAGGGCGATATGCTCGCGCGGCTGGACACCGAACTGCTGCGTATCGAACTGGCGCAGGCCGAGGCACAGCTGTCCATCGCACAGGCCGGGATATCCGTATCCGAAGCGCGGCTGGACCGGGCGGAAAAGGCCTTTCGCAGGGCCGAAAGGTTGCGACAGAATTCCACGATTGCCGAAGCCCAGCTCGAAGAGCGAGCCAGCGATTTTGCCGAGGCGCGCGGCGCACAGCAAGAGGCGCAGGCACGCAGGAAGGCGTCGCGGAATGCGTTGGAACAAGCCCGGTATCGTCTGGACAATGCGATCGTGCGCGCACCGTTCGATGCGGTTGTTCTCGATGTCTCGACGGAAGTCGGGCAGTTCATCGCCGCTGGCAGCGATGTGGCAACGCTTATCGACACGGCTGCGCTCGAGATCGAGGCCAACGTCCCCGCCCGGTTCGTCAGCGCGCTGCGGAGCGACCAGACCGTTGATGCGACGACGGATATCGGGGATACGATCGCGCTGATGCTGCGGGCGGTCTTGCCAACCGAGTTTGCCGCCACCCGCACGCGGCCCGTTCGGTTCGAGGTCACAGATGAAACCGCGGTGATTGCCGTGGGTCAGACCGTGACGCTGGATGTGCCCATCAGCACCCCACGCGAGGTTCTCGTGGTGCCGAAAGATGCGCTGGTCCAAAGCTCCGGTGGCTGGAGCGTGTTCGTCAACGAAGATGGCAAAGCGGTGCCGCGGACGGTCGAGATCGGCGCCGCGCTCAACAATTCTTTCGAGGTTCTGTCGGGGCTGCAAGAAGGCGACGCGGTGGTGGTGCGCGGAAATGAGCGGCTGCGACCGGGGCAGGAAATTGCGCCCTCCGGCCCGCCGGAAGGCGCTTCGGAAAACGACGCGGCGGCGTCGGACCGGCCAGCGGTTGCGACCGAGAACGAGGGCTGACCCATGGACCTGATCCGCGCTTCCATCGAACGCCCCATAGCCGTGATCGCTGTTGTTGTCATGGCGGTCCTTTTCGGCGCATTGGCGCTGAGCCGCATTCCCGTTCAGCTTGCACCGGATGTGCGCAAACCCGTTGTCGTGGTGGAAACCATTTGGCCAGGCGCCGCACCGGCCGAGATCGAGCGCGAGATCATCAATCCGCAGGAAGACGCGTTCCGCGGGCTTGAAGGTCTCGAGATCATGACGAGCAGCGCCCGGACCGGCCGGGCCTCTGTCACGCTCGAATTCGCCATCGGATCGGAGATGGGGGATATCCTGCTGCTGGTGTCGAACCGTCTTGACCGGGTTGGCGGCTATCCCAGCGAGGCCGGTGAGCCAACGCTGAACACGTCTGGCGCGGATGACAGCCCGATTGCATGGGTGATGGTCAAGGCAGCCGACGGTAACACCCGCCCCCTGCCGGAATTCGGTGACTTTGTTGAAGACGTTGTCAAAGAACGTCTCGAACGCGTGAACGGCGTCTCCACCGTCAACGTGTTCGGCGGTGTGTCGCGCGAATTGCAGATCGTGATCCGTCCCGAGGAACTGGCGCGGCTTGGATTGACGATCCCGGAGGTTGTCGCGCGGTTGCGCGCCGAGAATATCAGCATCTCCGCCGGCGATGTGGAAGAAGGCAAACGCCGATACACCGTCCGCGCGGATGGAAACCTGAACACGATAGACGCGATCAACAGCGTCGTTCTGCGCAGCCAGAGCCTGGGTGACAATGGTGCGTTGGGACGTGTCCGGGTTGGCGATGTCGCGGAGGTGGGGTTTTCCTACAAGGAAAACACCGCCCGCCTGCGGTTCCGCGGTGAACCTGCGCTGGCCTTCAATATCGTGCGCGAGCAGGGCGCGAACGTCATTTCGACGATGGCAGAGATCAAGGAGGTCATTGCAACCCTCGAAGCAGGGCCGGTTGCAACGAACGGCCTGACGCTGGAACAGGTCTATGACGAGACGATCTATATCGAAGGCGCGATTGACCTGGTCACGCAGAACATCTGGATTGGCGGGTTGCTGGCAGCGACCGTGCTGATGATCTTTTTGCGCAGTCCGCGCGCGACGCTTGTCATCAGCATGGCGATCCCCGTGTCCATCGTCGCCACCTTCGTTGCGATGGCCGTGACAGGCCGGACGCTGAACGTGATCTCGTTGGCCGGTATCGCCTTTGCCGTCGGCATGATCGTGGATGCGGCCATTGTCGTGCTCGAAAACATCTTTCGATTGCGGGAGGAGGGCAAATCGCGGCGCGAGGCGGCCTATATCGGCGCAAAGCAGGTCTGGGGTGCGATCCTCGTGTCGGCGCTGACGACGGTCATGGTGTTCATCCCGATCCTCGTGATGCAACTTGAAGCGGGACAGTTGTTCCGGGACATCGCGGTGGCGATTTCGGTCTCCGTATTGCTGTCGCTTGTCGTGGCAGTGACTGTCATTCCGGCCTTATCGAGCCGTCTGCTGGCCGGTGGGCAGACCAAGAAAATGCCTCTGCCCGGCATCGACCATTTCGGACGGGCTTTCACCTGGCTGGTCATGAAATATGTGCGTTTCACGGTGCAATTCCGGGCCGTTGGTCTGGTCATGGTCGCACTCATTGCAACGACCGCAATCACCGCAGCGTGGCTTTTCCTGCCCAAGCTCGAATATCTGCCCGAAGGCAATCGCAACCTCGTTTTCGGGCTGATCATTCCGCCGCCGGGATACAACCTGCAAACCACAGAAACCATCGCGCAACGCATCGAGGCGGTGGCCGAACCCATGTGGTCCGCGGCGCCGGAGGCCGAAACGGCGGATGGGCAACCGGCGCTCGAGTCCTTCTTTTTCGTGGCGACGCCGGGCAACAGTTTCGTTGGTGCGGCAGCCGTGGACGGCGACCGGATCGCAGACGTGATTCCAATCCTGTCACGCCCGATCTTTGCCGAGCCGGGAACGTTCGGGTTCATGACGCAACCCTCGTTGTTCGGACGCGGGGTCGGCGGTGGTCGGACCATCGAGCTGAATGTTTCAGGCGACAGGCTGGAGGATATCCTGCGCGTGGCCGGGCAGGCGGCGGGGTCGATCGGCCAGCTTTTGCCGCGCTCCGAAGGCCATCAATTCCGCCCGATACCGGGGCTCGAACTGGGCGCGCCGGAGGTGCGTTTGATCCCGGACCGCATCCGGCTCGCCGATGCCGGGCTGAGCACGCAGGACCTGGCCGCGACGGTGGACGCCTTCAATGACGGGCTCCGGGTGGCCGAGATCAATGTGGGAAACCGGCGGCTCGACCTTACGCTCAAGGGGGACAGCACGATCCTGAACGGGCTGCGGACGCAGGATGTGGGAAGTTTCCCGGTGGTGACGCCCACCGGCCGGATCGTTCCGGTTTCGGAATTGGCAGAAGTGCGGGTGACGGCCGGACCGACGGAAATTCGCCACCTGGAGAGACTTCGGACCGTCACGCTCGAGGTGCGCCCCTCCGATGCGCTACCGCTCGAGGCCGCTGTCGAGCTTCTGGAAACCGAAGTGATTGCCTCGCTCGAAGAGCAAGGGCTGCCGCCCGGAGTGCGGCTGTCCGTGTCCGGAACGGCGGATCAGCTTTCGCAGACGTGGAATGCAATTCAGATCAACCTTGCCGTCGCCTTGGTCATCGTGTTCCTCGTGATGGCTGTGCTTTTCGAATCTTTCGTGTTGCCCCTGGTCGTGATGATCTCGGTCCCGGTTGCGGCGGCAGGCGGGGTCGGAGGCCTTGCCGTGCTCAATCTCATCGGGACGCAGCCCTTGGACATGCTCACATTGCTGGGGTTCGTGATCCTTGTCGGGATTGTCGTGAACAACGCCATCCTGATCGTGCATCAATCACTGCACCTCTTGCGCGAAGGCGGCATGTCTCCGGCAAATGCGATCATCGAAGCCACGCGCAACCGCATTCGTCCGATTTTCATGTCGACGATGACATCGGTCTGCGGGATGCTGCCGCTGGTTCTGTTTCCGGGCGCGGGATCAGAACTCTACCGTGGCCTGGGTGCGGTGGTTGTCGGCGGTTTGGCGATGTCGGCCTTCCTCACACTCTTGACGGTCCCGCCCCTGTTGCGTCTGGTTCTGTCGCCGCGGCGCGCGCAGGAGGATGCAGGTCTGGAACCTGTTGCTGCGGAATAGAGCGGCTCATGCAGGTCGGCCGTTTCGACACCGCTCCGGGCATGATTCGCAGGGTTGTGCTGGACGCAACCAAAATTTTCCCTACTTTCGGTCGGGAATTCTGCCTAATGTAGCCAAAGCGTCGGTAAGGCGCATCAACCGGGAGGACCTCATGAACCACCTCAAGACCGCGGCATTCGCCGCGACAATCGCAATGTCGGGCGCATCCGTCCAGGCGCAGGACGATGGCGCAAACTATATTCTGGCGACTGCATCAACCGGGGGAACATATTACCCGGTTGGCGTGGCACTCGCGACGCTTGCGAAGGTCAAGCTCGAGCCGGAGCAGAACATCGGCATGTCGGCCATCAGCTCTGCCGGGTCGGGCGAAAACGTGCGCCTGATCCGTGAAGGCGAAGCACAGTTCGGCATCATGCAGGGGCTTTACGGTTATTACGCCGCGACGGGCACTGGCCCGTTGGAAGAGGTCGGACCGCAAGAGAACATGCGATCCGTCTCGATGCTGTGGCAGAATGTCGAGCATTACATCATCGACTCGGACGCTGTGAACACCGGCACGATGGCGGACATGGTGGCCCTGAAGGGCGAGAGCATGGCGCTGGGCAGCCAGAATTCCGGTACGATCGGGTCGAACGCGGCAATCCTTTCAGGGTTCGGCATCGACATATACAACGATTACGACCTTGTCTTTGGCGGTTATGGTCCGTCATCCGAAGCGTTGCAGAACGGTCAGGTCGAGGGCGTCGGCATTCCCGCCGGCATCCCGGTGGGTGCGATCAGCCAACTGATGGCGTCGGCTGGCGACTCCGTCACCCTGCTCAACTTCACCGAAGAAGAAATGGCCCAAGGTGACGGCGATCGGGGCCTTTGGACGCCGTTCACCATCCCCGCGGGCACCTACCCCGGTCAGGATGCCGAAGTTCAGACCCTGGCACAGCCCAACTTCCTGGCCACCAGCGCCGATTTGCCGGAAGAGGATGTGTACCAGCTGACCAAGGCAATGTATGAAAACCTGGCCTTCCTGCAGGCGATCCATCCCGCTACCAAGGCAATGTCGCTGGAAGCGGCGATCGCGGGTCTGCCCCTGCCGCTGCACCCCGGTGCACAACGCTATTACGAGGAAGCCGGGCTGGACATTCCCGAGCGCCTGATAGCGCAGTAATCCGACATCCTCTGGCCAGCCCGTGTGCCTCATGGGCTGGCCCCTGACGATCGGTGGGTCCATGTCAGATATCGAGAAAGACCACGACAGCGCTCGCATAAGATCGTTCAGCGGTTCGGCGGATATGGCCTTGTCGGTGGTCTGTTTCCTGATCGCCATCGGGCACATCTACGTGGCCTTCGACCCGGTGCTGTCAGAACTGCAACGCAACGGCTGGCACTTCGCGGGATTCGCCGCGCTGGCCGCCGTGCTGTATCCCATGTGGCGCGGGAGGTCCGGCAAGGCGGCACCGCTTGCATTGGACCTGACACTCGGTATTGCCGTTGCCGCGTCAGCGGTTTGGCTGACCCTTGCCGAGAACGCGATCTATGACCGAGGGGTGAAACTTGCCCCGCTCGACTGGATCGCGGTTTCCGTATGTGTCCTTGGCGCAATAGAGCTGACCCGGCGTGTGGCCGGGATCATCATTCCGATCCTGATCATCTTGGCCCTGACCTATGTCGCCTTCTGGGGGCAGTTCATCGGCGGGGTCTTTGCCTTTCCGGGCCTGAGCGTCGAAACAGTGGCGTTCCGGTCGATCTATGGCGATGACGCGATGTTCGGCACGATCGCGCGGATTTCCTCGACCTATGTCTTCCTGTTCATCATCTTCGGCGCCTTTTTGCTGCGGTCGGGCGCAGGAGAGTTCGTGATCAACATGGCGCGCGCCGTGGCGGGCAAACTGGTGGGCGGACCGGGAATCGTTGCGGTAATCGCGTCAGGTCTGACGGGGACCATCTCGGGCTCGGCGGTTGCCAATACCGCCTCGACAGGCGTGATCACCATTCCGCTGATGAAACGCGCTGGCTTCAAATCGAAATTCGCGGGTGGCGTCGAAGCGGCCGCGTCCACTGGCGGGCAACTGATGCCGCCGATCATGGGCGCCGGAGCCTTCGTGATGGCAAGTTTCACGCAGATCCCTTACGAGACCATCGTTGCGGTCGCGGCCCTGCCGGCGCTCTTGTATTTCCTGTCAGTCGCGTTTTTCGTGCGGATCGAAGCGCGCCGGAACAACCTCGCCCCGATGCCGGACGAAGGCCAGACGCTCGGGTCGGCCTTTCGCGAAGGCGGGGCCAGCTTCATCATCCCGATCTGCACCCTGATTGCGCTTTTGGTGTCGGGTTTCACCCCGACGTATGCCGCGGTCTTCGGAATCCTCGCCGTGATCGGGTCAAGCTGGCTGACCAAGAACCCGATGAACCCGAAAGCGGTGTTCGAGGCCTTCGTGATGGGGACCAAGGGCATGGTGCTGACGGCAGTTCTGCTTTGTGCCGTGGGCCTGATCGTCAACGTGATCGCGACGGCTGGCGTCGGCAACACCTTCAGTCTGATGATCGCAAGCTGGGCTGGTGGCAATATCCTGATCGCGCTTGTGCTGGTTGCATTGGCCAGCCTGATCCTTGGCATGGGGCTTCCGGTGACGGCGGCCTATATCGTTCTGGCCACGCTGTCGGCCCCGGCGCTGTCCGGCATGATCAGCGACCAGTTCGTGATCGCGCAATTGGCTGCGGGCGCCTTGCCCGATGCCGCGAACGCCATCCTGATGTTCGGCGTGCCGGAACAGGCCGAGATGCTGAATCGCGATCTGACCCAATCCGAGGCGTCAACGCTCATCCGCAGCCTGCCGCTCGAGGTTGCGTCACCCCTACGCGAGTTGGTGGTGCCGCCCGAGGTCGCGACAAGTGCGCTTTTGTCTGCGCATATGATCATCTTCTGGCTGTCTCAGGACAGCAATGTGACCCCACCTGTTGCGCTGGCCGCCTTTACTGCTGCGGCGATTGCCAAGGCGCCGGCAATGGCCACTGGTGTCGAGAGTTGGAAGCTGGCGAAGGGCCTTTATATCGTGCCGGTCCTGTTTGCCTATACGCCATTCCTGTCGGGTGATTGGCTCGCGATGTTGCAGGTGTTCGGCTTTGCCGTTGTCGGGGTATATGCGCTGTCTGCGGGGCTGCAGGGCTGCATGGAGCGACCCTTTGGCTGGATCATGCGGATCATCTGTTTTGCCGCCGGCTTTGCGTGCTTGTGGCCCGAGGCGCTGATGATCAATCTTGCCGGAGTAGCGGTTGTGCTCGCGATACTTGCATGGAACATCCGGTTCGGCGCGCCCCGCCTGGCACAGGCCGGGACATGAAGCCCAAGGATTGGCAAAACCCCGGCTGCGCCCCGGTTTTGCGCGACGTCTTTTAATTCAAGGCCGATTTTCCTGCGCGGCCCGGCTTGTTTCGGGCACAAAACACTGGTCAGTTGTAGTGCGCCACCGAAAGACAAACAGATGGGCAAGAAAATCATCGTGATCGGCGCCGGGATCGTCGGTGTGTCGACAGCGATCTGGCTGCGCCGGTTCGGTCAGACGGTGACCCTCGTGGATCGCGCAGACCCCGGACAGGGCGCGTCTTATGGCAATGCGGGGCTTCTGGCCGCCTGTGCGATGGTGCCCGAAACAACGCCTGACCTGTTTTTCAAAGCACCGAAAATGCTGCTTGACCGGGACTCGCCCTTGTTCGTGCGCTGGTCCTATTTGCCTCGGATGCTGCCCTGGCTGACCGGCTATATGAAACATGCAAACGACCGCGATACGCGCCGGATATCCGGCAATTTGGCCGAGATCACCAGTGATACGGTAACCCAGCACTGGGCTTTGACAGAGGGGATGGGTGCCCGCGACTACCTGAACAAAAGCGATTATGTCTTCGCCTACCGCTCCCGCGCCGATTTCGAGGCAGAGGCCTATACCTGGCAGATCAGGCGGGCGCGTGGCTTCGACCCCACGCTGATCGAAGGACCTGCCGTCCAGGAATTCGATCCGGGCTACGGTCCGAACATCGGATGTCTTGCCGTGGTCAAGGATCATGGGTTTGTCACCGATCCGGGCGGATATGTGGCCAGCTTGGCGGATGAATTCCAGAGGATGGGCGGACGGGTTGTACGTGCCGATGTAACCGACATCGAGGCCTCCGAGAATGCACCACCGCGCGTCATTACATCCGAAGGTGCCATGTCCTGTGACAAGGTGGTGATCGCATCGGGCGCTTGGTCCAAGACGTTGATGAAAAAACTGGGTCTTCGTATTCCTCTGGAGTCAGAGCGCGGATATCACATCGTCATGAAAGACGCCTCGGGCGGTCCGCGCGCGCCGACAATGGTTTCGTCCGGCAAATTCGCGGCAACGCCGATGAAAGCGGGGCTGCGCTGTGCCGGGATTGTCGAACTCGGCGGATTGGAGGCCGGACCGTCAGACGCGCCGTTTGCTCTGCTGCGCCGCCAGATCCCCGAGGCCTTCCCGCATCTGGAATTTTCGTCCGAGCAGACCTGGATGGGTCACCGCCCCGCGACAACCGACAGCTTGCCCCTGATCGGTCAGGTCCGGCGCAGCGGAGTTTATACCGCTTTCGGTCATCAGCATGTCGGCTTGACCGGAGGACCAAAAACCGGGCGGCTTGTTGCCGGGTTGATCGCCGATCAGCCGTCGAATCTCGATCTGGGCGCCTACGCGCCGGATCGCTTCGGTGTTTGACGCCGCCACGCAAACACCCGTCGATTTTTAATTGTTAAGCCACGGTTTACGCCTGCCTGCTACCCCGGTTGCGGGGCGTAAGGAGTAGGGTATGGCGACCGACAGAAATGTCGCGCCAGTTATCATCAAGCGTAAGAAAGTGATCGCCGCGGGCGGTCATCACGGTGGTGCGTGGAAAGTGGCTTATGCCGATTTCGTCACTGCAATGATGGCATTTTTCATGCTGATGTGGCTGTTGAACGCGACAACCGAACAACAGCGCAAAGGGATCTCGGATTATTTCAGTCCGACTGCCCCGATCAGCCGCCTGTCCAGTGGGTCGGACGGCATGTTCATGGGCGACAGCGTCTTCGCCGAGGACGTGCTTCCGCGCATGGGAGTCGGGGCCAGCTCACTGCAAGACACGACCAGCAAAAGCACATCATCCCGAGAGGAAGACGCGCAAGAACGGGCCTTCAAGGAAGTAGAGGATGTCCTGCTGGGCCTCGGCGGGGAAAGCGGACTGCAGGACAAGTGGCTGCGCCATGTCGTGACCCGTGTCACCGATGAAGGGCTTGTCCTGGAGTTTCATGACACCGCCGATGAACCGCTTTTCACGGATGAGGCCACCCCGACCCGGATCCTGCATGAAATCGCCTATGCCGTGCGGGAGGCCAGCAAGCTTCTGACAAACGAAATCGCGATCGAAGGGCATGTTGCCAAGGTTCCGATTGTCCGCCGCGAAGACCCGGTCTGGGATTGGTCTTCGGAGCGCGCTTTCCGCTTTTCCGAGATCCTGAATGGATACGGTCTCACCCCGGAACGGTTGCGCCGTGTCACGGCCTATGGGGATCGTGAACCTGTGGTTGATAACGCCATGGCCGAGCGGAACAACCGGATCGAGCTAGTCTTCCTGCGGTGGTGACTGTCGAGAGAAATTCATCGACTTTTATCCGTTAGGCCCCCGTTAAAGCCCTGCCCTTATTGGTGAGAGCACAGCGAGTCTCCACACCAGAAAGGCGCTTCATGTCGATCTCTTCTTCTCTTACGGCGGGCGTTGTTGGCCTTTCATCCAACGCAACCCGTCTGGCCACAATTTCTGACAATATCGCCAATTCGCAAACGCCCGGCTACAAGCGGGTCGATGCCAATTTCCACTCCATGGTCGTAACCTCTGGCGGCGGCGCCTACACCGCCGGTGGTGTGCGGGCCACGACCCAGCGCTATATCGACCACGAAAGCGCGATTGCCACGACCTCCAATCCGACCGATCTGGCCGTGAGCGGTCGCGGCTTCCTGCCCGTCGCGCAAGCAACCGAGGTGATGGCCGGGTCCGAGACACCGCAAATGTTCTTGTCCTCAACCGGGTCATTCCGAACGGATGCAAACGGGTATTTGCGCACGGAATCCGGCCAGATGCTCTTGGGTTGGCCCGCCAATCTTGACGGCAGCATCCCCAATTATCCGCGCGCCACCAGCGAAGCGCTCGAACCTGTGAGGGTCAACGTCAACCAGTTCAGTGGCGAACCAACTACACGGATCGAACTCGGGATCAATCTTCCAGCAACTGAAACCGAAGCAGGTGCGGGAGGGGACCCGCTTACCCAGTCTGTTGAATACTATGACAATCTGGGCCGGGCCGAGTCGCTTGAAATTACATTCACCCCGGCTGTGCCAGGCGCCGGCACGTCCAACGCATGGTCCATGGAAATTGTCGATAGTGCTGATCCGGGGACCGTCATTGGCCAGTATGATCTGGAATTCGATGATGCGCGAACCTTGGGCGGCACGCTTCGCGATGTGGTCGATGTTTCTGGCGGCCCATACGATCCGGCCACCGGGGTGCTGACCGTGGCCGCACCGAGCGGACCCATCGATATCAATATCGGGCGCTATGGTCAGAACGAGGGCCTTTCGCAGCTCTCCGATATCTTTGCGCCCTTCAATATCGGCCGCGACGGTGCCCCGGTTGGCAAGGTCACCTCTGTTGAAGTTGATGAAACAGGTATGGTCAATGCCTTCTACGACACCGGTACGACCCGAACCTTATACCAGGTGCCGCTGGCCGATATCCCCAACCCGAATGGCATGGCTGCGGCAGGCAGTCAGCTTTACATGCCAACCCCCGAAAGCGGCAGTTTCTTTCTTTGGGACGCGGGCAACGGATCAACCGGCGACATCCTGTCCTTCGCGCTGGAAGAATCCGCGACCGACATCGCCAACGAACTCACCGAATTGATCCGCACGCAACGGGCCTATTCCTCCAACGCCAAGGTCATCCAAACCGTGGACGAAATGTTGCAGGAAGCGACCAATATCAAACGATGACACGCCTTGAACCAGGAAGGATACCGCCATGAACCTATCTGGCGCACTCTCCAACGCGATGAGCGGCCTGACCGCCAACGCCCGCGGGACCAGCGTGATATCGTCAAATATCGCGAACGCCTTGAACGAAGGCTACGGTCGCCGCGAAGTAAATCTTGTATCGAACGCAACCCAGTCGTCTGGAGGCGTCACCGTGGCGCAGGTCACACGCCATGCGAACCCGATCCTGTCGCATCAAAAACGGCTGGCACTGGCGGATCAGTCTGCACAATCCACAACCTCCACCTTCCACGCCGGGCTTGAGAAATTGGTGGGCAGCATCGATACGCTAGGGTCCGTCGCGGACAAGTTGACGAAATTCGAAACCGCTTTGCTGTCGGCAGCATCCGATCCGTCCTCCGAAACCCGGTTGCGAAATATCTCCGTTGCGGCAGAGGGGGTGGCCTCAGCCCTGCGCAAAGCAAGCACCGGCATTTCGGATCTGCGCACCCGCGCTGACCAACAGATTTCCGCGACCATTGACCAGATGAGTTCCGGGCTATCACAGCTTGAAAAACTCAACGGGCAAATCATGACAGCCAATCATGATGGGCGAGACGTTCATGCGCTGATGGACCAGCGCGATGGCGTTCTGGACAACCTTTCGGAATATGTTCCCCTGCACGTCATTGAACGTGACAGCGGCGAAGTCGCAGTGTTTACCACGCAAGGACGAACACTCCTTGACGGGCGGGCCGCGACACTGTCCTTTGAGTCGCCCAGTGCCGTCCTGCCACATATGACTGTTGGAAACGGCCTCCTGTCCCGGATCGAAGTGAACGGCCAAACGGTCGATATTCCCGGCTCTGGCATGATGGAAGGCGGCGCGCTTGCCGCACAGTTCGACCTTCGCGACGGCCTGGGCGTCGAGGCGCAAGCACGGCTCGATGCAATCGCACGCGACACGATCGAACGCTTTGGCCCGGGCGGCCCTGATGCAACACTATTGCCAGGTGACCCAGGTGTGTTCACCGATTCCGGCATGGCTTTCAATGCATTGAACGAAACCGGAATCGCGACCCGGATCTCACTCAACGCGTCATTGTCAGCATCAAACGACGAAACATGGCGATGGCGCGAGGGAGTGAATGCGGTCACCCAAGGGGACGCTGGAAAGACAAGCCTGCTCCTTGACCTGAATTCCCAATTCTCAAGCGCAACAATGCCTGGATCGTCTGTTCTGGGAACCGTCCCTCAATCGCTTGTCGGACATATTCAATCTCTGACAAGCGATGTTTCTTCGAACCGGGTACGGGCAAGCGACGCACTCGAATTTGCCTCGTCCCACTTCGACAGCGTCCGGCAGTCCGTAGCCGAAGGCGGAGTCAACTCCGACCAAGAATTGCAGCAACTCATCGAGCTGGAAAAGTCCTACGCGGCAAACGCGCGGGTCGTGCAGGTCGTCGACGACATGCTGTCCGAACTTCTCAGAATTTGAAGGAATCTCTCATGCGCGCGATTGGTGATCTTGCATCATATATGCTGTCGAGCCGGTTTCAGACCCAGCTGCGCAACAGCGCTGATGCCGCTGCACAGGCTGCAACGACGGGGTTGGCACCAGACAAGGCACGCCACCTTGGCGGTTCAACGCTGGCCGTATCCCTTATTGATCGCAAGAGCGAGCTTCTGGAGCAACATCAACGCGGAGTTGCCGAAGCTGCCTTGTTGGCGGGCGCCACGCAATCCGCATTTGGCCATATCCAGGATCAAGCGTCCGAGTTGAGTGGCGATTTGGCGCTGACTCCACAGCTCCAGAACCGATCGGAACTGAAGGCAGTGTCAGACAAGGCGGCCGAAGTGTTTATCGACACGGTCAATGCGCTGAATTCCGAAGTCGCTGGACGTAGGCTTTTCTCTGGGACCGCTACGCAGACGCGACCATTGCCGGACGGACAGACCATGTTGAACATGCTGCGATCCGATGTGGCCGGGGGTGTCACAGCCAGCGATGTTCGAACTGCGCTGGATACCTGGTTCAACTCGGCTGGCGCTGGATTTGAAACCATGGCCTATCAGGGGTCCGATACCGGGTTCATAAGCCTTCCGCTATCCTCGGATGAAACCGCGACCTTTGGCGTGCGGGCGGATTCCGATACCATGCGTCACCATTTGGAGGCATTGGCGCAGGCTGCCTTGGCCTCTGATCCTAGCATAGCCCTTGGAATACCGGATCAGAAGGACCTATTGAGCCAGTCACGCGCAGCTCTGCTCCAATCTGACAATATCTTGACGGAAGAGCGAAGCAGCCTTGGCCTGACCGAAGCAAGCATCGAACGTGCCCGCACCGGAACCGAAGCGGAGCTGTCCCGCCTCGCCTCTGATCGCGTGTCGCTGGTCGGGATCGATCGATACGAAGCAGCATCAGATTTTGAAGCGGCGCAGCAGCAGCTGGAGATCTTTTACAGGGTTGCTGCGCGCCAAAGCCGAACCTCGTTGGCGGAGTACCTGAGATGAGATCATTCCTGATAGCAAGCATCCTGATACTTCTACCGGTCCTTGCCACAGCCCAGGGAGTCCGGCTCAAGGACATGGCCGATTTCGAAGGCGTGCGCGGGAACGACCTTGTCGGGTACGGATTGGTTGTCGGGCTGGACGGAACAGGGGATGGCCTGCGCAACTCACCCTTTACCGAGGATATGATGTCAAACATCCTCGAACGCCTTGGCGTGAACGTAACGGGCGAACAATTCCGGGCCAAAAACGTGGCCGCCGTGATTGTGACAAGCCAGTTGAAACCTTTTTCGCGCGCAGGCAGCAAGATTGACGTGACAGTCTCGGCCATTGGCGACGCCTCCAGCCTACGCGGCGGAACACTGGTTATGACACCGCTGAACGCTGCGGATGGCAAGATATACGCTGTTGCCCAAGGGTCGATCATCGCCGGCGGAGTCGTTGCAGAGGGGGACGCGGCAAAAACCGTTCAGGGCGTTCCCACGGCAGGAAGCATCCCGTCCGGGGCCATTGTCGAACGCGAGGTGGACTTCGATTTCGATGGGTTAAAGACTCTCACGATAGCTCTGAAAAGCCCGGATTTTTCCACTGCGTTCCGCGTCGAGCGCGCGATCAACCTGGCAACTGGTTCTGCCATTGCGAAGATGTCCGATTCAGGGACCGTGTCGGTCAATCTGACTGCCTCCGGCAAACGGTCGCCGGCGCACCTGATGGCCCAGATCGAAAATCTGCGAATCGAGCCAGATACGCTCGCAAGGGTTGTGGTTGACCAACGTTCCGGGACCATCGTGATAAGTGAAAACGTCCGCGTATCGCGCGTTGCTGTTTCCAAGGGCAACCTGACATTGACTGTTCAGGAACAGCCAATAGCAGTGCAGCCAAACCCGTTCGCCGAAGGCGAAACCGTTGTCGTTCCGCGGACCGGGGCACAGATCGACAATGAACCCGCTGTATCGCTTGCCGAGGTGCCGGGCGGAACGTCATTGTCTGATGTCGTCACCGGCCTGAACGCCTTGGGGATCACGCCCAATGATCTGATCGATATCCTCAAGACGATCAAGGCAGCTGGCGCGCTCCATGCCGAATTCGTCGTGATGTAACAGCGCTTTGCGCACAAGAAAGGATTACGCGACATGATCGCTCTGGCAGGGATCGCCTTTACATTCGCGATGGTTTTCGGCGGCTATCTATTGGCGGGCGGAAAGCTTGGAATCATCCTCAAATCCCTTCCGTTCGAAATGATGATGATCGGTGGGGCTGCGATCGGATCATTCGCCTTGGGCAACACGTTTTCCTCCGTGAAACAGACGGCAAAGGATACTCTCAAGGTGTTCAAGGGCAGCCAATGGAGGGCCGAGGATTACAACATGCTGCTTCAGGTGCTGTATCAGTTGATCAGCGTCGCACGCAAAAATCCCGTCGGTCTTGAAGCGCATATTGATAACCCGCAAGATTCTGACATTTTCGCGCAATTTCCGAAGCTGCAAAAAGATCACGCTGCACTGGATATCATCTGCGATACATTGCGGTCCGCCTCCATGAACTATGACGACCCCATTCAAGTCGAAGAGCTTTTGGACAAGAAGATCGACGAGACACGGCATCACCTCGAACACTCGGTGCACGGGCTCCAATCGGTTGCCGACGGCCTGCCGGCCCTCGGAATTGTTGCGGCGGTTTTAGGGGTTATCAAGACTATGGGATCGATCGATCAGCCACCCGAAGTCCTGGGAAAACTGATCGGAGGGGCGCTTGTCGGCACGTTTCTCGGTGTCTTTCTCGCCTACTGCCTCGTCGCCCCTTTCGCACTCAAGGTGAAAGCGGCGGCAGACGACGATATCAACTTCTACAAGACCATCAAGGAAGTATTTGTTTCGCACATGCAGCAACACCCCCCCAAAATCTGCCTTGAGGTCGCACGGCAAAACATTCCCCATCATTTTCGTCCCGGCTTTGGCGCTTTGGACGAGGCATTGCGGTCTTTGAAAAGCCATGCGTGAATTTCTTTCAGCCCTGCTCTTGCTTGCGGTCTGTGTCGTGGCTGGAGTCGCGCAAGCAAACACCGGGATCGTTCGCGGCGGAGAACACGGGAGTTTTACCCGGCTTACAATCGCTTCGGAACAAACAGTAGAGAGTTTTGAAAACACGCCCATGGGTGATGCCAAGTTCCACCTGATATTGACACCGCCCTTCTCGAAACTGAACACAGATATGATGTTTGATAGATTAAGCGCAGATCGGGTTGGCGCAATAAGGGTGCTGAAAACTACCCTTGAATTGCAAGTGACCTGCAACTGCGATATCAAAACCCGGATCGAAGCAAACAATCTGCTCGTTATCGACATTTTCGAGAGCACTGAGAAAGAGACAGTCACTCTCCCCTTGTTGCCTTTCAAACCAGGCGCTTTCCCTGAATTACCTGAGGCACCACCCCAACCAAGCCCAACCATGGATGCCTTGGCGCTCGATTTTTCTGCCGTGGATCGATTGTCAAACTCAATTGCCGCGCAGATCAGTCAAAATTCACATATCGTCGGATTTTCTGACGTTCCGAAGGGACTTCGCAACGGCGAACATCAGGCGGTTGAACGGGATATCACTCGAGGTAATTCGATCAAAGGAATTGACCGGCTGTGCCAGTGGTCCGAAGCCCTTTGGTCTGTGATCGGCACAGAAACACCTGAGCTTACTGGTCAGACCAACGGTAGCAATTATGCCCGGTCAATCAATGACGGCGCAATGTCTGATAACAAAGCAATCACCAGGGAATTGGTCGTTCACCTCTTGTCAAACGGGCTATTGGAAGAGGCAAAAGCCACATTTCAACTTATCTCGGATTCCCCCGATGATGCCGCAGGCTTTTCCAAGTTTGTTTCTGCTATTTCCGATCCTGCGCCTTCAGTCTCAGGACGGTTCGGTGACTGTGGTCCCCTTTTTGATATTCTGCTCGCGACCGCAACCAGCGAAGCGGATATTCCGGGAAACATCAAGTTACAAATATTGCAGGATTTTCAACTTTTGTCACCCGGGCTTCAAATTCAGCTCTATCCAAGATTAAATTCAATACTCGGAGGTGATGAAAAATCCCTTTTCCCACAGCTTGTGACCCATGCAACATTGGAAGAGTCGCTGGCAAAAAGGAAGACAGGCCTTGCAGGCAAGGAGGGCGACAAGACAGGTGACCCCGACAGCTTGGCTGCTGTCACCACGGAGTTGCGTGGTACCGAAAGAGAGATGGAAAGCTGGGAAGCGGCATTTGATGCCTATCTTGATCACAACAGGTTTTTTGACGCCTTGGCCGCCTTGAAAAAGACCAGCTCGTTACCGCCACTGGTGCAAGAGATTGCTGTTTCACAGCTTATAGAGGCGCTGGTTGATCATGCGGACAGCGCGACATTCGTGCAGGTCGCGCTGACGTCGTTACCTGATCTGGACCCAAGCATTGACGCGGCTGATGCCAGAAAAGTCGTTGATCGCCTGATTGAAGAGGGTTTCTCGGACGAAGCCCGTAGAACCGCGGATCTGCTCGAACCGGCGCCTGTTGCCGCAACAAATGATACAAGGTTCGATGCTGGGTCTTCGATGCGGATGGATGATGCGACGCTCCTGAATTCACAAGACGCCTTGGCCGGTTCTTCCGGGAGCCCAGAGCAATTGAGCGTTGCGATAGCACAGGATCAGTTGGATCAGAGTAGCCGGGCGCGAGAGGCGTTGGAGGAAAGATATGCGGATTAGGAGGATTGGCGAGCCACGAGAGTTTCATTCTTATCTTGCTGACTGTTGGTACGCGTAACGCGTCAACTCCGCCCACCGGGGCACAAAAGTTGTAAAATCTCGAACAACCTTAAAATTGACATGATCCTGTGAAAGACCCCTAGCACCCCTGAACGTAGCGTCGCTTCCAAGGAATGGCCGATTATGCCGCATCCGCCTCGCGGTCCCATGACTGAGCCCTTGCCTGTTCTCAGCATCCTGATCCCTGCCTCGAACGAAGAGGCATTGATCGGAGCATGCCTGAGCGCCGTTTTGCAAAGTGACTGGGTCCATGAAGGGGGTGTGGAAACAGTCGTGATTTCCAACGGCAGCCAAGACCGGACAGCGCAGACCGCATTGCGGCATCAGGAGGAATTCGCGCGCAAAAGCTGGTGTCTCCGTGTTCTGGAGCGCGAGGAAGGCAGCAAGCTTGGTGCATTGAACGCCGGCGATCGAGTCGCACGAGGTGCGATACGGGTCTACCTGGATGCAGATGTTGAAATATCTGAGCGCTTGCTCGGTAATTTGTACGAAGCACTCGATACGCCCAGACCGCGATATGCGAGTGGCCAGTTGAATCTGTTCGCACCGCGAACATGGGCGACACGTGCCTATGCCAGGATTTATGCGCAAGTGCCTTTCATGACGCAGGGCGTGCCGGGTGCCGGACTGTTCGCGGTGAACGCGGCGGGCCGAAGGCGATGGGGCGCCTTTCCTGACATCATCTCGGACGACACCTTCGTGCGGTTGAGTTTCCGCCCGGAAGAACGTGTGCGCGTGAATGCTCCGTACTCGTGGCCGTTGGTCGAAGGGTGGCGCAACCTGGTCCGCGTGCGCAGACGGCAAAACGCGGGTGTGGACGAGATCAAGACCAGGTATCCAGAATTGCTCGAAAATGATGACAAACCACCCTATCCGGCGATCGAAAAGGTGAAGCAAGCGTTTCGGGACCCGGTTGGATTTGCCGTCTACGCGAGCGTCGCGCTTGCTGTGCGCATCAAGGGAAGCGGTCGCTCGGGCTGGAGCCGGGGCCGGTGATCATGGCAATGTCGTCCCGGTTTCGCGGAGCATCGCTGAACGCGCGTTTCATGCGGAGTTCGGTCTTCACCCTCGCCGGATACGGTGCGGCGCAGACGTTGCGTCTTGCGTCGAACCTCATCCTGACACGCCTGCTCTTCCCGGAAGCCTTCGGTCTCATGGCGCTGGTTGCAGTGATCATGCAAGGGCTGGCCATGTTTTCCGATGTCGGGGTCAACCCCGCTATCATGCAATCGAAACGCGGCGATGATCAAAAATTCCTTGATACCGCTTGGACCATTCAGGTCATTCGCGGCGTGCTCTTGTGGCTTTTCGCATGCGCCATCGCGGTGCCTGTGGCGGCAATTTACGGTGAGCCATTGCTGGCATGGCTGCTGCCCTTTTCGGGGCTTTCCCTGCTGATCGCCGGATTCAATCCGACACGGATGGTGACAGCGAACAGGCACCTGTTGCTGGGCCGCCTGACCGCATTAAACCTTGGGTCACAGGTGATCGGCCTCGTGATCGCGATCGTAGTCGCATGGTACCTGCAGTCGGTCTGGGCGCTGGTGATCAGCGGCGTCTCGTCGGCGCTGGTGTTGCTGGTCTTCTACAATGTCTTACTGCCCGGAGAACGCAACCGCTTCCACTGGGAACGCGCAGCGGCGGATGAGCTGATCAAATTCGGAAAGTGGATCTTCCTCAGCACGATCTGCGGGTTTCTTTATCTGCAAGGTGACAAGCTCATTCTGGGGACGTACCTGCCACTCGATCAATTCGGCATTTACAACATCGGCTTTTTCCTCGCCAGCTTCCCGATTCTCATGGGCGGAGAGATGACCCGCAAGGTCCTGATCCCCGTCTACAGGGAACGTCCCCCTGCCAAAAGCGCGGAGAATTTTCGAAAATTGCAGAAGATGCGCTTTTTGCTGACAGGCGCGTTGATTTGCCTGACCGGCACCGTGTCGGTTGCCGGGGTGCTTTTGATCGACCTGATGTACGATCCACGATATTTGATGGCTGGCGCGGTCGTTGTCCTGATCTCGGCAATGCAGATACCCCACATCATCGTCCTGACGTATGAACAGGCGGCGCTGGCCGCTGGTGATTCCCACCGCTTCTTTGTACTGTCAGCCGCGCGGGCGGTTCTGACATTGGGATTCCTGTTTGCGGGCCTGATGCAAGGCGGGCTGTTCGGTGCGCTTGTTGGACAGGGCTTGGCGGGGCTGGCCGCTTATCCCTTTGTTGTCTGGATGTCGCGCCATGTCGGGGCGTGGGACCCCAAACATGATGCGTTATACGCTGTCGTCGGCGCCTTGACGATCCTGCTCGCATTCTGGATCAATGCCGACGCGTTAACCAATCTGGCCGCGCTGTAAACGGCGGGTTCGACCGGTCGACCAAAGCGCCTGTGACAACGCTGACTGCCCTAGTTTCATCATATTCATGCGATAACCGTTCACGCGAGAGACCGAGGTACGCGCATGACGCATAGAAAAACCGATCCGATTTCTGTCCCGGACGGGGATGTTGCAATCGTCGGCATGTCCGCCCATTTGCCGGGCGCGGCATCGCTGTCGGAATATTGGCGGAACCTGCGGGACGGCGTATGCTCGATCCGCCAGCTGTTCGAGCAGGAGTTGACCGACGCAGGCGTATCGCCGGGCCTGTTGCGGCACCGGGATTACGTGCCCTACGCTGCCAATCTGGAAAACTTCGACCACTTCGATGCAGAGTTCTTTGGCCTGTCGCCCAAGGACGCGGCCATCATGGATCCACAGCATCGCCAGTTCCTTGAATGCGCGTGGGAGGCTCTGGAAAACGCGGGCCACATGCCAGAGAGGCATGACGGACGTATCGGTGTCTTCGGTGGCTGTGGCATGGGCAGCTATTTCTATTTCAACCTGTGTTCCAATCCCGATCTGGTCGATGGCACCGGGATGTTCCTGCTGCGCCATACCGGCAACGACAAGGATTTCCTGACCACCCGCGTTAGCCATATCTTCGATCTCGATGGCCCGTCCGTCAACGTGCAGACCGCCTGTTCCACCTCGTTGGTGGCAACGCATTACGCCTGTCAATCGCTGCTCAACGGCGAATGCGACATGGCGCTGGCGGGCGGCGTAACGATCGAACTGCCGCAGGGGCAAGGGTATCTCTACAAGGAGAACGAGATCCTGTCGCCGGATGGGCAATGCCATGCGTTTGACCACCGCGCACAGGGAACGGTGTTCGGATCGGGTGCCGGGATGGTCGTGTTGCGCCGCCTGTCCGATGCCTTGGCAGATGGCGATCATATCTGGGCCGTCATCAAGGGCAGCGCGGTCAACAACGATGGGGCGGCCAAAGCAGGCTATCTGGCCCCGTCCGTCGATGGACAAGCTGACGCGATTGCAGAGGCGCATGCCATGGCCGGCGTTTCGGCCGAAAGCATAGATTATGTCGAATGTCATGGCACCGGAACCTATCTCGGCGATCCGATCGAGGTTGCGGCACTGACGCAAGCCTTCGAGTGCACAAGCGACAAGACAGGCCATTGCCGGATCGGGTCGGTCAAGACCAATATCGGGCATCTCGATACCGCGGCGGGCGTGGCCAGCCTGATCAAGGCGTCGATGGCCCTGCACCATCACCAGATGCCGCCGAGCTTGGGATTCGAAGAGCCCAACCCAACCATCCAATTCAAAACCACGCCATTTTGCGTGAACGACCGGCTGACCGATTGGCCAAGGACCAGCCATCCCCGCCGCGCCGGGGTCAATTCGCTGGGCGTCGGGGGAACGAATGCCCATCTCGTGCTCGAGGAGGCGCCAACACCGGAACCGTCCGAAGACAGTGACTGGCCGTTCCAGATCCTGACGCTGTCGGCGCGGAATACCCCGGCGCTGGATGCCAACGCGGCCCGGCTTGCCACCCATCTTCGCGCGAACCCCGATCAACCGCTGGCGGATGTGGCCTGGACGCTGAACACTGGGCGCCGCGCCTTCGAAAAGCGCCGTGTCGTGGTCGCGACCGACCCTCTCGACGCGGCTCAACAGCTCGAACGCGGCGACCCGCGCCGCGTCCATACCCATGACGCGCTGTCTTTGCCGGACATCGCGTTCCTCTTCCCCGGCGGCGGCGCGCAATATGTCGGCATGGCCCGCGACCTCTACGAGACCGAACCGGTCTTTGCCGAATGGATGGACCGCGGACTGGCGCATCTCGAAACGCTGGAAAATCGGGACATTCGCGCGCTCTGGCTACCCCGGCACGGCGAAGAGGATCAAGCTGCCGAGACGTTGCGCAAGCCGTCGCTGCAACTGCCGCTCATCATGATCGTTGAATACGCGCTGGCGCAGCTCTGGATCAGCTGGGGTATCCAGCCAACCGCGCTGGCAGGCCATTCCATGGGCGAAAACACCGCCGCCTGCGTTGCGGGCGTGATGTCTTTTGACGATTGTATCGGCCTTGTTCACCTGCGTGGCACGCTGTTTGACACGGTTGATCCCGGCGGCATGATCTCGGTCGCCCTGCCGGCGGAAGAGCTGGAGCCGCTGCTGGGCAACCACCTCGATCTTGGGGCGGTGAACAGTCCGGGCCTCAGCGTGGCATCCGGGCCGACCGCGGCGCTGGAGGCGCTGGAGCAGACCCTGCAAGAACTGGAGATCGAGTTCCAGCGCATCCCGATCGACATCGCCGCCCATTCGCGCATGCTCGATCCGATCCTCGACCGGTTCCGTGCCTATCTCGAAGCGATACCGCTGCACCCACCGCAGATCCCGATCACATCGAATCGCACCGGAACCAGGATGACTGCCGACCAGGCGACCAGCCCGGAATACTGGGTGGCCCACCTGCGCGGAACGGTACAGTTTAACCAGGGCCTCCAAGCTCTGGCTGAACGGCCAAACCGAATCTTCCTCGAAGTCGGCCCCGGCAAGGCGCTGTCCGGGCTTGCCCGCCAAGCCCCCGGCATCGCCGCGAACCAGGTTCTGTCCAGTCTGCGCCACCCCGACGAAACCGTCGAGGATGACCGCCACATGCTCGAAGTTCTGGGCCGTATCTGGGCGCTTGGCGGTGATTTCGACTGGGATCAGATCTGGGGCGATGCCCGCCGCAACCGCGTGCCGCTGCCAACCTATGCCTTTCAGCGGTCCCGCTATTTCATCGCACCCGGAGAAGCGCAAACCCCGTCGGTATCGCATTTCCTGACGCGGATCGACGGTCTCGAACACTGGGGCTGGACGCCCATCTGGCGGCCACAATACGCCGCGACCGCCGTTGACGTGCGCGACGACCTGGCAAGCGCCGAGGTGCAAAGCTGGCTGATCTTCATGGATGATGCCGGTGTCGCCAGCGCCGCCGCCAAACGCTTGCGTGATGCAAACCACGCCATCATCGAGGTGTGGCCCGGCGACAGCTTTGCGCGCGTGGACGACACGACCTATGTTCTGGCCCCCGAACGCGGGCGCGAAGGGTATGACATGCTCTTTGCCGACATGCTTTCGCGCGGGCTGGTCCCCGGCCGCATCGCGCATTTCTGGGGTGTGACCAAGGATCAAAGCCATCGTCCCGGGTCCAGTTTTTTCCACAGGATGCAGGAACACGGGTTTTATTCGCTCATGTTCATCGCGCAGGCGATCGCGGACGACTCCCTGCCCAAACCGGCGCAGATGACCGTGTTCACGAATGGAGCGGCGGCGCTGGGTGCGGAAACCGTTGTCATGCCGGAAAAGGCCATTCTTGCAGGCCCGGTCCGTGTCATTCCACGCGAGGTTCAAGAGCTGAACGTCGCTTCTGTCGATCTGGCCCTGCCCGACCCCCCTGCCAGGCGGATCCTCGGCGGTCGGGGCGATCAGACTGTCCATGCACAGGCGTGGAAAACTCTCACGGATCAGGTTCTCGAGGACATGATCGCGACCCCGGCATCAACCGTTGCCGCCCTGCGCGCGGGACGGCGCTATGAACAAGACCTGCGCCAGACCGTGCTACAACCTGCGCAGGACACCCTGATAAAGCAGGGTCGGACCTATCTTGTCACGGGTGGATTTGGTGGTATCGGGCTGACCATCGCGAAATCGCTGGCGGCGCAGGGCTGCACGCTGGTCCTGACAGCCCGTGATGCCCTGCCCGACCGTGATCTTTGGACCCGTTACCTCGAGCGCCACGCGCCGCAGGACAAACTGGCCCGACGCATCCGCGCGGTGCAACAGCTTGAAGCGCTCGGCGCAACCGTTCACAGCCATGCGGCGGACGTGTGCAACCTGACCGACATGACGCGGGTCGTTGATGAAACAACCACCCGCGAGGGCCGAATCGACGGCGTGATCCACGCCGCAGGGGTCATGGACGACGCGCCATTGCTGGCGAAATCCACCGGGTCGGTCGAACAGGTTTTCTCGGCCAAGATCCACGGCACCAAGGTGTTGGATCAGCTTTTCCCTGATGGCAGCACCGATTTCATCGCGCTTTTCGCATCATCCTCGACCCGGACAGCCCCGGCAGGCCAGATCGACTATGTCGCAGCGAACGAATACCTGAATGCCTATGCCCATGCGCGCAAAAATGACAAGACGCGGGTCGTTGCCATAAATTGGGGCATCTGGTCCGAGGTTGGGATGGCTGCAAACGCCTTGTCAGACCGCCTTGGCGATTCCGGATCAGCCGCATTGACGGAGATCGCGCTGCCACTGCTCGACAAGACCGGCTTCGACCCGTCTGGCCACCGGATTTTCGAATCGCGCTACACCGCAGGGGACTGGTTCATTGACGAGCACAGGACCAAACAGGGTGACGCCCTGTTCCCCGGAGCGGGGTATCTGTCGCTGGCAGCCAAGGCGCTGCGCGCACAAGGGGAAACCGGGTGCTTTACCATCCGCAACATGACCTTCCTGCGCCCCTTGCATGTTCCCGACACGGGCCACCGCGACATCCGGCTCCGTCTGTCCCGCCGCGATCACGGGTACCATATGGATGTGCTTGGCAGCCACACGCTGGGCGGGCGCGCAGGGTTTGCCCCCACCGTGGCGGCCGATCTGGTGCTGAGCCCGGAGGCGCAGCCTAAACCGGTCGATATCATGGCGATCCGCGCCCGGTGTGGCGTGGCGCGAAGCGCTGGGGATCGCGGAAAGCTCCGCTCTGCGCAGGAAAACCATCTGTCCTTCGGACCACGGTGGAAGGTGCTGGACACTTGCGCCTACGGACAAGGGGAAGGCATCGCCGACCTATCCCTCGGCCCCGAAGGACAAAGCGATGAAGGCTGGCACTTCCACCCGGCGCTTCTCGATATCGCGACCGGCTGGGCGATGGAGCTGATAGACGGCTACAGCGCCGAAAATCTCTGGGTGCCGGTATCTTATGACAGCGTGAAGGTCTATCACCGCGTCTGCGGGCAGATTGTCAGCTGGGTTCGATCCAGCGGGCGCAACCGGAACGCGGATGACACTGCCTGTTTCGACATCATCCTGGCCAAGCCCGACGGCACCATTTGTATGGAGATCGAGGGCTTCTCGATCAAACGGATGGACGATACCGCCGCGTTGTCCGCCCCTATCAAGGTGAGCCAGAGCGAATTCGAACCAGCCGATTTCGGCAGGGCAACGCAACCCCTGTCGCCTGCCGAAGAACGGTTCCAGCACAACCTGTCCCAGGGCATCCCGCCCGAGGATGGGGCAGATGCCTTCCTGCGCGCCCTGGGACAGGGTGTGCCGCAACTCTACGTGTCCTCGCTCGACATGCCGGCACTGATAGAACAGGCGGGCATCACGTCTGAAACGACGGGCGAGGGCCAGAAATTCGACCGTCCACAGCTCGATGGTGACTACATCGCGCCCGAAACCGAGGTCGAGCGCACATTGGTCGGCATCTGGGAAGACCTTCTTGGCGTGCAGGACGTCGGGGTCGAAGACAGCTTCTTTGATATGGGCGGGCATTCGCTGATCGCGGTGCGTCTCTTTGCCAAGATACGCAAAACCTACAATGTCGATTTCCCGATCTCGGTCCTGTTCGAAGCCCCGACCATCCGCGCCTGTGCCGCGTTGATCCACGACCGTACCGGGATCAGCGACACCCCCGAAAGCGCGCCCGACAGACCCAAGCCCAAGACGCGCCGGTTCAAGCATGTCGTCGCCATGCATGACGGTGAGGGGGGCCCGAAAACCCCGTTCTTCCTTGTCGCAGGCATGTTTGGCAATGTCCTGAATCTGCGCCACCTGGCCCAACTTCTGGGCGATGATCGCCCCTTCTATGGACTTCAGGCCAAGGGGCTTTACGGCGATGAAACACCGCACCGGTCGATCCGCGATACGGCACGCGATTACATCGCCGAAATGAAACAGGTTCAGCCTGAAGGTCCGTATTTCGTCGGGGGGTTCTCGGGCGGCGGCATCACCGCCTATGAGATCGCGCATCAGCTCGAGGCAATGGGCGACGAGGCAGCCTTGGTTGTTCTGCTCGACACGCCACTGCCGCAGCGCCGCCCGCTGAGCCGCAAGGACCGCCTGCTGATACAATGGCAAGAAACGAAGCGCAAAGGCATCGCTTACCCGTTTGTCTGGCTGCGCAACCGTGTGCGCTGGGAACTCGAAAAGCGCACGCCAAGCGATGCGACGAAAACCGCGCACAGCTTCCACAATGCGGAGATAGAACAGGCGTTTCTCGATGCCGTGGCGACCTACCAGATGACCGGATGGGATGGCCGCATCGCCTTGTTCCGTCCGCCCTTGACAGGCACATGGACGGTCTCGAGCCGCCGCCTGGTCAACCATGAGCGGTCCTACCTGTTCGACGACAACGACTGGGGCCAATTCACGCCGCAGATCGACGTCTACGAAGTGCCCGGCGACCATGACAGCATGGTGCTTGAGCCCAATGTCCGTGTGCTTGCCAGCTATCTGCGCAAGCTGATCGAAACCACGGAAGCAGAGATTGGCGGCAAGGGCACGGTGCTGCCGTTCACATCCTCGGAGGCAGCAGAGTAAGCAGCATGATCAACATCGTCACGGTTGTCCTGAACTACAAAACGCCCGACTTGTCGGTCAAGGCCGCACAATCGGCGGCGGCGGCCATGGCTGATTTCGGCGGCGTGATCGTACTGGTTGACAACGCGTCCCCTGACGATTCATTCCACCAAATGCAGCAGGCCGTGCGCGCCGCCCGCTGGCCCGCGCATATAGACGTTCAAGTGCTGCAATCGGGTCGCAATGGCGGCTTCGGCGCGGGCAACAACTTCGGCATCCGTGCGGGGCTCGACATCTGTCCCGACGCCGAATTCGTCTACATCCTCAACCCCGATGCCTCGGTCGAAAAAGACGGCATCGCGGCGTTGGTCAGCTACCTTGAGGCCAATCCCAGGGCCGCCATTGCCGGGAGCAGGATCTCGGGCGAAGACGGGGCCGCCCATTGCAGCGCCTTTCGCTTTCCCGGCCTTGCGTCGGAATTCGAAGCCGCGGCGCGCTTGGGTCCGGTCACGCGCCTGCTGAAAGACTACGTCCTGCCGCTGCACGTGCCCGCAACGTCCAGCGCCGTGGGCTGGATCGTTGGTGCATCGATGCTGGCGCGGACCAGTGTGTTGAACAAGATCGGCCTCTTTGATGAAACATTCTTTCTGTATTTCGAGGAAACGGACCTCTGCCTGCGCGCCCGTCGCGCCGGGCACGAGGTGCATTTCGTCCGCGAAAGCCGAATCTGCCATATCGGCTCTGTGTCCACCGGGATGGGCTGCTGGACCCGCACGCCACCCTACTGGTTCCAAAGCCGCTGGTATTATTACAGCAAGAATTACAACCGTGCCTATGCCATCTCGGCCACCCTTCTGAACGCGGTTGGCACGGTATGCTGGCGCCTGCGCCGCTGGGCCGAGGGAAAACCGGACACGGATGCGGAACACTTTGTGCGCGATCTGCTGTCCCACGACCTGCGCGCGCTTTGCCAACCGACACCCGAAGCCTCGATCCGGGCGATCGGGATGCGCCCTGACACGCCTCTCCAGATCAGTGTGGACTGACCCATGACCCATTTCGACAGCATCATCATCGGTGACGAAAGCTTGACGCAGCACTGCGCGGAAACCTTGTTATCGCAAGGACATCGATTGACCGCCTTGGTCACCGACACGCCCGCGCTGGCGGATTGGGCCAACGCCCGCAACATCCGGGTCGAGGCGCATGGCCCGGACCTTGCCGATCGGTTGCAGGGTATATCTGCCGACTGGGTGCTGAGCATCGCCAACCTGAAGATCCTGCGCCCGGACGTGTTGGCGCAGGCACGCAAGGGCGCGGTGAACTTTCACGATGGCCTGCTGCCCAAACGCGCCGGGCTGAACGCGCCGATCTGGGCGCTGATCGATGGGGAGAAGACCCACGGAATTACCTGGCACCTGATCGATGATGGCGTGGACACCGGCGATATCCTCGTCCAGCGCAGCGTCGACATCGCGCCCGAGGACACCGCGCTCACACTCAACACCAAGTGTTACGAGGCCGGGCTGACCAGTTTTCCAGACCTGTTGTCGGAACTCGCGGCGGGGCTGCCCAATCGCCGCAGGCAGGACACGGACCGGCGCGGCTACCATGCGCTGAGCGACCGGCCAGAGGCACATGGCCTGCTGCGGTTCGACCAAACCGCCGACACCGCGCTGCGCCTTATCCGGGCCTTGGATCATGGATCCTATTGGAACCCGATGTGCCGACCCAAGCTGCATGTTGGCGACCGCCTCGTGCATATCGGCAGCGCCTCCAGGACAGAAAGCAGCGCCCCCGCCGGACGTGTGATCGGCGTGGACGACACATCCCTGACCATAGCTTTCGCCGATGCCGCGCTGCGCCTGACGGAGCTTGCGGATGAGACAGGCCGGCCCGTCGTACCGAAGACCCTCGTTTCATTGGGCGACGCGCTGACGTCCCTGTCGGATTCGGAGCGCGCAACCATAAGTGACACGATGCGCACCACCGCAAAGCGCGAGAACCATTGGCGGCGAAAGCTGTCGGAAACGGTCCCGCTGACCTTGCCGTTTCTCCGCTCCGAACCACGATCGCTAAGCACGCGAGAGACAGGCATCAACGCAGACCACCTTGGAAAGGCGCTGTCGATCCTCGCAAACCGGTTGTCTCCACAAAGGGAACCGGGACTGGCGCTCACCAATCCGGCGCTCGTCGAAGCGTCGAGCATCGGCTTTGTTTGCCCATGGGTGCCCGTTTCCGCCGACACGCTGGGCCGCGAAATTCCGAAGGTCGAGACCGGCTTTGCGCGCGACCTTCCCTTGCGCGACCCGGCCTTGGACGCTTTGCAAACCCCGGCACTTGGCCTGTCGCTCAATGCCGGGGCCGTGCCCCAGGCCGCGATCACCTTCGAACTGTCCTCAGGGGCCGTCAAAGCTCATATCGACGAAGGCCGCATCATCCCGGATTTTGCCCGGATCCTGATCCATCGACTCCGCTGGATCTCCGATCAACTGGCAGATGGCAAAGCAGCCGAGGCGGTTGATCCGCTTCCGCCCGGCGAACGCCGGGATGTGCTGGAGACCTACAACGCCACCGCCGTCGATACGGATGCCCCGGCCACAATGCACGCCGCGTTCGAGGCGCAAGTGGCCCGCACCCCGGATGCCACCGCGCTGGTACATGAAAACACCACGGTCAGCTTCGCATCCCTCAATGACCGCGCGAACCGGATCGCACATACCCTGCGCCGGATGGGCGTGGCCCCCGACACGATGGTGGGACTGCACTGCAAACGTGATCCAGACCTTGTCGCGGGCGCGTTGGGTATCCTCAAGGCGGGCGGGGCATATGTGCCGCTCGATCCGGACTATCCACAAGACCGGATCGCGCATTACCTGTCCGACAGTTGCGCGCCGGTCGTCATTACCCAAAGCGACCTGCGCAGCGATTTGCCGGACAGCAGCGCCGATCTGCTTGTCATCGACCGTGACCCGCGCCTTGCCAATGCCCCGGCCACCAACCCGGACGCAAGCGCCACCGGTGAAAACCTCGCCTATGTCATCTACACTTCCGGCTCTACCGGATTGCCCAAGGGCGTGATGGTCGAACACCGCAACGTGCTCAACTTTTATGCCGGGATGGATTCTGTCATCCCCGACCGCGAAGCGGCCACATGGCTCGCCGTGACCAGCCTGAGCTTCGACATTTCCGTTCTCGAGCTGTTCTACACCATGGCGCGCGGCATCAAGGTGGTGCTGCCCAGCACCAGCCAACGTGGCACACTCTCGGGGGGGCCGGTGCGGCAACGCGGCAGCGGCATGGAATTCTCGATCT
>NZ_JAIPUS010000022.1 GCF_020055675.1 Marivita sp. | reverse complement strand
CGGTTTGGTGGTCATAGCGTGAGCAAAACACCCGGTCCCATTCCGAACCCGGCCGTTAAGTGCCACCGCGCCAATGGTACTGCGACTCAAGTCGTGGGAGAGTAGGTCACCGCCAAACCTAGTAAAAACCACAGTATCTCTCTGATGCATTGTCTTGGGTTTGGTGACTATCCATTTCCGGTAATAAACTCGCACGGACCGTCGAGACGGCAGGACCATTGGTCCACCGCCTCCGCTTTGGGACCGGGGCATTCAACGCAACCAGCGGTCAGTTACCGGTGCCAGTGGTACCGACGCCGGTTCCTGTTGTGCCGGTGGTGCCCGTGCCGACGCCGGTTCCAGGGTCAGCCTGGGGAGCTGGTGCGGACTCCCGTTCGCGGAAGCTGTATTCCGGCGCATCCTCGGCCTCTTCCCGGGTGATTCCGAGCGTGACTTCGTTGGCATCGTAGTTGAGTTCCAGCTCCGACCATTCGACCGCGATTTCCTTTGCGCCGAAGCCGAGGAAACCGCCGACAGAGACGACAGCCGCGTTGACCAAGCCTTCTTCCGAATTCAGGATCAGATCCTCGATGGAGCCGATCATTTCACCACTGGGCGTATAGACCCTCGCGCCAAGCACCCAGTCACCGCGGACCTCCGCCGTGTCCTGGTTTTCGACAATCACGTTTTCCGGGTCCTGGGCGATGGCCATGTGCATGAAGAGCGGTGTGGCGATGGTCGAGATCAGTAATGTCCTGAACATGTGGATGTCCTTTCTTGCTCATGTTGAGGACCACGTCCCTGACAGGTCGGGCTGTTTGTGTTTGCTCACCTACCAGGCGTGCTCCTTGGGTGAAAAACGAAGAATGTGTTGCACGTTTCGGGGCAGACAGGGTGGTCAGCAGGAACCTGCCGCAACAGGAGGATCAGGTCTGGCTGGACTTCGCACTGGATTTGACCCAAGTGTTGGTAATTACTGCGTCAGAGCAAAGGGATGGAGTTGATGGCAGACGGAACCTTCGCAGCACTGCTGTTCGTTCTTGGCATGACCGACATGGGCATGAACCATTGCGGCACTGCCTCGGGCTGTCTGGGCTCATCCGACAGCAAGCCGCGGCTTTCAATTTCGGGCGGCGAGTTCCTCGAACGGCGGGCCGATCCGGCGGCGGAACTGTATCTGCGCTATGATCTTGGCCGCACCTATGGTCCCTTCGGCACCGCTGCGGGTCTGTCTGTCGCGGAAGAGGGCGAAACATGGGTCGGAGCCGGTGCGACATATTCATTGCCGCTTGGGCAGACCGGGGCCTATGCCGAATTGCATGCCATGCCCGGGCTTTATTTCGACAATGGCGGTTTCGATCTGGGCGGGACGGTGGCATTCCGCTCCGGCCTGGAGCTGGGCTACGAGACCCGAAATGGCTGGCGCTTGGCGGTGAGCTATGATCATCGCTCCAACGCGAGCCTTTACGCGGAAAATCCCGGCATTGAGACGGTGCAGTTCAAGGTGTCTGTGCCCTTGAAGTGAAGGACCGCCCGGCGTCTGTGTGCAAGTGGACCGCAAACGGCCTTCGACAGAGAACCCGGCCTTCAGCGCTTATCAGCGCGAAGGCGCCTCATCTTTGGTCTGCAAGTGAGGCAAGTGATCGCCCGGATGTTTGATCCGCTCGACGCGTAAGTCGGTTGTCCGGGCGGTGGTTGATGAAGACATGAAACACGTCTACCACGCTGCCATGAGGGATCCGCACCCAAACACTGACCTGAAATCGCGGCAGATTCCAAGCCTCGTGGCCAATCCTGGGCTGCGCAGTGCGATAAGTTCAATGATTTTGCGAGACTGAAGAAGGCGTCCCGAATGACATCTCACGCGACATTTCATTATTTCGAGGAACCGGGTTTGTTGAATGCCGAACGCATGATCACCGGCCAGGCAGTGGCGGCATGACCGATTGGCTGGCGGTTGATTGGGGCACGTCCCACCTGCGCGTCTGGGGGATGTCGAAGGGCGGCACGGTCGAGGCACGCAAAACCAGCGATGCCGGGATGGGCCGCCTCGCGCGTGACGGATTCGAACCGGCATTGCTCGATCTTGCCGGCGACATGCTGGGTGCTGGAAACACCCCGATAATCGTCTGCGGCATGGCTGGATCGCGGCAGGGGTGGGCCGAGGCGAAATATGTCGCCATACCCTGCGCGCCGCCGGGCATAGACCGTGCGACCCGTGTCTCGACCAACGACCCGCGCTTGTCCGTGCACATTCTGCCGGGTGTCAAGCAGACCAATCCCGCGGACGTGATGCGCGGCGAGGAAACCCAGATCGCGGGCTTTCTCGCGCTCAATCCGAAATTCGATGGCGTGATCTGCCTGCCCGGAACGCACAGCAAGTGGGTGCACATCAGCGCAGGCGAGATCGTCAGCTTCCGCACGTTCATGACCGGGGAGATGTTCGGCTGGCTGTCGTCACAATCGATTCTGCGCCACTCCGTGGCCGCCCAAGGCTGGGATGCGGATGCTTTTGCCCAGGCGGTTGCCGACACGCTGTCGCGCCCTGCGGAAATGGCGGCCAAGCTGTTTTCCCTGCGGGCCGAAGGGTTGTTGAATGACCTTGATCAGCATGTTGCCCGCGCGCGCCTGTCCGGTCTTGTGATCGGGGCGGAGCTTGCGGCTGCGAGGCCCTATTGGCTGGGTCAGCATGTCGCCCTGATCGGAGAGGACGCGGTTTGCAAACCTTACGCAGATGCGCTGTCCGCGCAGGGACTGCCGGTGGAGCGCACCAATACAGAACGCATGACGCTGGAAGGGCTGAAGGCGGCCTTCAAGACAAACAGGCAGGAAACACCATGAAAAATCGCAAGATCATAGCAATCCTGCGCGGGATCACACCGGATGAGGCCGAGCCGATCACCGAAGCCTTGCTGGAGGCCGGTATCGACCGGATAGAGGTTCCGCTCAATTCGCCCGATCCCTTCACGTCGATCAAGCGGATGGTCGATGCCTTTGGCCAGACAGCCGTGATCGGCGCCGGCACGGTCCTGAGCCCTGACGACGTGCAGCGCCTGCACAGGATCGGCGCGGGGATGGTGGTGTCGCCCGATTGCAACCCGCGTGTGATCGTGGCGACCAAGCAACTGGGCCTGCAGAGCTATCCCGGCGTTATGACGCCAACGGAGTGCTTTACCGCCTTGCGCAACGGCGCCGATGGTCTGAAGCTGTTTCCCGGTTCGCTGATCGGCCCGGACGGTCTCAAGGCGATCAAGGCGGTTTTGCCCGAGGGCACAGAGACCTATGCGGTGGGCGGCGCAGGCCCCGTAAATTTTGCCGACTGGTTCGCGGCGGGTGTGGACGGGTTCGGCATCGGGTCGGCGCTTTACAAACCGGGCGCTACTGTTGACGATATCACGGCCCGCGCGCAAGACATCGTCGCGGCCTACGACGAAGGATCCACCTGATGTCCAGGATTTTCAGTTCGACAAAATGCACATTGGGCGAGGGGCCGCTCTGGCACCCCGTGGAACAGGTGCTCTACTGGTTCGATATCATCGGCAAACGGCTTTACCGCAGCGACGGGACCAACGAACAAAGCTGGGATTTCGACGAATACGTGTCCGCCGCAGGCTGGATCGACAGCGGCCAGCTTCTGATCGCCAGCGAAACCGCGCTTTCGGTGTTTGACACCGCCTCGGGCGAAAGCAGCTTTGTGCATCCGCTCGAATTCGACAATCCCGTGACCCGGTCGAATGATGGCCGCGCCGACCCGTGGGGCGGGTTCTGGATCGGGACGATGGGCAAGAACGCCGAGCCGGGGGCGGGGGCGATCTATCGCTATTACGACGGTGCGCTGACCAGGCTTTTCGACAAGATCACGATTTCCAACGCGATTTGTTTTGCCCCGGACCACCGACACGCGTTCTATACGGACACGGTCAAGCGCAAGATCCTGCGCGTGGCGCTGGACGACGACGGGTTCCCGGCCGGCAAGCCGGATCTTTTCACCGATCTGAGCGCCGAAGGGTTGAACCCCGATGGCGCGGTCGTGGATGCGGATGGCAACCTCTGGGTGGCGCAATGGGGCGCCGCGCGGGTGGCTTGCTACGGCCCTGACGGAGGGTTCCTGCGCGCCATAGATGTGCCGGGAGAGCAGGCCAGTTGTCCGGCCTTCGGCGGGGCTGACCTGTCAATGCTTTACATCACAACCGCGGCAGAAGGGCTTGATCCCGCTGGAAAAAGCGATGGAATGACCTTTGCGGCACCCTCTGGCACCAAGGGACAGAAAGAGCATCGGGTCATTCTGTGAAACGCAGGCGCGGCACATGCCAGTGTCCCGAAACACTGGCGCCGCGAGACCCGGGATGAAGACGCGGATCGCATGGCCGCGCTTGGGCTGACATGGATCCGCATCGGCGACATCGCCTGCGGTTCGCCGGTCAGACCCTAGCCGATCAGCTCTTGCAAATGCGCGGCAGACCCCGACAGGGCGGCGTAATCATCTTCGACCAGGTGGACCGGGAACTGGTCCATGAACTCCGAGAACCGACCCTTGTCCTGAAACGCCGCGCGGAAGCCCAGCCGGTGCAGATGCGGTGCGAAATGTCGGGCGACGCCGCCACACAGGTAGATGCCACCGAAAGGCAAATGCACCAGCGTCAGGTTCCCCGCGGCACGGCCGAGCATGCGGATGAACACGCGCGCGGCCTCTTCCGCGATTTCGCTGGAGCCATCATTGACCGCCTGCATGATCCCGCCGGCATCCAGTGAGGCATCCATACCCGCCGCGTCGCACAGCCATTCGTAGACGCGTTCGAAGCCGCGCCCAGACAACACATCCTCGAACCCGGGGGTGCCATGTTTGCGCGCGATCCATTCCAACAGGCGCAGTTCATCCTCGGTTTGCGCAGGCAGTGACACGTGCCCGGCTTCCGAGGGGGGCACCAGCGTGCGTTCACCCAGCCGGTAAACGGCCGCCGCGTTCATCCCGGTGCCGATGCCGATCACCAGTCGCGCGGCCCGGTCGCCGGCGGGTTGGCCGGGGAGAACCGTCCGGATCACTTCGGGTCGCAGCACGTCGAGCGCATGTCCCTGCGCTTGCAGATCGTTGAGAACCGCAACTGTCCCGGCCCCGGTCGCCGCCGAAACCGAGGCGCGGTCGATGGTCCAGCTGAGATTGGTCAATTCGCCCACCCCGTCGCGCACCGGCCCTGCCATTGCGACACAGGCGGCATCCGGCACCACGTCGAACTGCTCAAGGTAGCTGCGCAGCACGGACAGGAGATCGGGATGTTCCGCATTCCGAAAGCGCCGGATCGTGTCGCTGCGCACGGCGGCGCCGTCGGTCAGGGCGACACGGGTATTGGTGCCGCCAAGATCGGCGACCAGGGCAGTCAGGGTCGAGGATGTGGTCATGTCAGGTCCCGGTCAGCGCGGATTTCAGCGCGTGATACGAGGATTTGGGAGTGCGGTCCAGCGTGTCGAAATCCACATGCACCAGCCCGAAGCGTTTGTCATACCCAAGCGCCCATTCGTAATTGTCCATCAGCGACCAGATGAAATAGCCCTTGACCGGTGCCCCCTTGGCCATCGCGCGCTGTACCGCGGCAACGTGGCTGTCGAGATAGTCGATCCGGTGCGGATCCTGCACGCTGCCCCGTTCGATCACGTCCGGGGCCGCCATGCCGTTTTCGGTCACGTAAAGCGGCAGGTCGCCGGTGTAGTCCCGCGCCGTGCGGGTCAGGAAATCGCACAGGCCGTCCGGGTAAATCTCCCAGCCCATGTAGGTTTTGGGCAATGGGCCTTCGACCTCTTCATGGCTGGGCCAGGGGCCGTCATTCGGCGCGATGATCTTGCGGGTGTAATAGTTGATCCCGCACCAGTCGAGCGGGCTCTGGATCACGCCGAAATCATCCTGCCAGCCCTTGGGCATATGTGGCTCCAACCCCTCCATCACGTTTTCGGGGTATCGGCCCTTGAACACGCCGGACAGGAAGAAATGGTTGTAGTATCCATCATAGAGCGCCGCCGCCTTCTGCGCCGCGTCACTGTCATCCACCGGGGTGGCCCACTCCATGTTGAACACGCCGCCCAGGTTGGTCATGCCCAACCCGCGCATCACCTGGATGGCGGTGCCATGCGCCTTGAGAACATGATGCATCGCATGCGCCGTTGCGCGGATGTCACGCAGGCCCGGCGCGTGGTGGCCCAGAAAATGCGACAGCCAGCCGACGCACCACGGCTCGTTGATTGGGGCCACGGAAAACATCCGGTCGCCGATGCGGCCCATGATCACCTCGGTGAATTCGGCAAACCATTCGGGCATGTCCGGGTTGCGCCAGCCGCCCAGATCGGCCAGCGCCACGGGCAGTTCCCAGTGATAAAGCGTCGCGCAAGGCTTCAGGCCGCGCTGCAGCATCGCGTCGGTCAGCCGGTCGTAGAAATCCAGTCCCTCGGGATTGGGGGTGCCGCGCCCTTCGGGCAGCACCCGCGCCCAGCTTGTGGAAAAGCGGTAGGCGTCCAGCCCGGCTGCCTGGACCAGATCGAGATCCGCCTCGAACCTTTGGTAGTGATCGCAGGCCCGATCGCCGGTCTCTGCACGCACCACGTTGCCCGGTGTGGCGGCGAAACTGTCCCAGTGGGTCCGGCCAGCGCCACCGAACGCGTGGCCTTCGATCTGGTAGCTGGACGTGGCGGTGCCAAAGATGAAGTCGTCAGGAAAGTCCTGCCGTGAGAAGGTCAACATTGCAATGTCCTTTAGGTTGCAGCAGGGCCGGTCGAGCGCCCGATGATCAGCTCCGCCTCCAGCAGCCGCGTCCTTGGTCCTGATTGCGGGGCGGCGATCAGCGACAGCAGCATGTCCGCCGCGAGCGACCCGGCCGAACGCACCGATGACCGCAGCGCGGTGAAGATCGGCACGTCATCGCCGTTTTCCAGATAGCTCAATGCGTCGTCATGGGTGACGATCGACACGTCCCGGGCCAGCACCAGCCCGGCTTCATGTACCGCGCGCCGTACCCCCATCGCGGTGATGATCGAGGAACACACGAACGCCGTGGGTCTGTCTTCGCGGTCCAGCATGTCCCGGGCGCTGCGGTAGCCGAAAATCTCGGTCATTTCTTCGCTGCGCATCAGGTCCGGCTCTACCGACAGGGCATTGTTGCGCAGGGCGTTTTCGTAACCGGTGCGGCGCCGGAATGCGAAATCCATATGCTCCAGGCCGTTCAGAAGCGCGATCCGGCGGTGGCCCAGTTCGATCAGCAATTGCGTCCCGCGTTCGAACGCGCCGCGATTGTTCACGTCGATCCAGGAATAGGGCTGGTTCACATCCGTCGAGCGCCCATGCACCACGAAGGGCAGGCCAATCCGCGACAGCAGCGAAATGCGCGGGTCGTTGATCACCGGTCCGTGAACGATGATACCGTCCACGTTCCCGCGCGCCTTGATGTCGTGATAAACCCGAGAAACCTCGTTGTCGGGCACGCGGGTCAGGATCATGTCATAGCCGGCGCGCGCATAGCTGTCGCCGGCACCGGCGATGAAATCGCCGAAGACCGGATTGACCATCTCGTGCTGGTTGGACACCGGTATGACATGGCCGATGGCAAGCGCACGTCCCGTGGCCAGCCCCTTGGCCCGGGTGTTCGGGCGATAATTCAGGTCCTGCGCAGCCTTCAAGATCCTGTTTCGGGTGTGTTCGCTGACCTCTGGATACCCGTTCAACGCACGGCTCACCGTGGTCTGGGATAGTTTCAGATGCTTCGAGAGTTGTTTGAGATTCACGGTTATTTGCCCAAAGCGCTTTGAATTTTCGCCCTCAGTTAGACATAAATCGGTGGCCTGTAAAAGCCCTTTTGCGCGGGTGAACTTGCTGCAAAGCAGCAATAAAAACGGAATTATCCGCGTATGTTCAGATTGACAGGTCAGGGCAAATCGGGGAGCGTGACGTATCCAAAGCGCTTTGGAGTGATTCTGAAGCACTGGAGAATTTCGCGCCAACACGCGCAACTCGGGAGGTTATTCATGAAACAGACACTCACGTCGGGCGTCGCCATTGCAGCCGTGTTTGCCGGTGCCGCCAGCGCCGAAGACCTGACAGTGTTCGGTCCTTGGCTCGGTCCGGACCAGGAACTGGTCGAGGCGGTCCTGTCCGATTTCGCTGATAAATCGGGGCACGCTGTCAGCTATGTCGGGTCCGACAGTTTCGAGCAGCAGATCGTGGTCGATGCCGAGGCAGGCTCTGCCCCCAATATCGCGGTCTTTCCGCAGCCGGGTCTGGCAGCCGATCTTGCATCGCGCGGGTTTCTGACGCCGCTCAAGGACGGGACGGGCGACTGGATCAAGGAAAACTATGCCGCCGGCCAGTCCTGGGTCGATCTGGGCACCTATGCCGGCCCCGACGGGCAAGCGGACCTCTACGGCTTCTTTTACAAGGTCGATGTGAAATCGCTGGTCTGGTATTCGCCCGAGAATTTCGAGGACGCGGGCTATGACGTGCCCGAAACGATGGAAGATCTCAAGGCGCTCACGGACCAGATGGTGGCCGATGGCGAAACGCCGTGGTGCATTGGCCTGGGTTCGGGTGGCGCAACCGGCTGGCCCGCCACCGACTGGGTCGAGGACATGATGCTGCGCACGCAGCCGCCAGAAGTGTATGACCAATGGGTGTCCAACGAGATCCCGTTCGACGATCCCCGCGTCGTTGGCGCGATCGAGGAGTTCGGGTATTTCGCGCGCACCGACGAACATGTTGCCGGCGGGGCCGGGGCCGTGGCCTCGACGGATTTCCGCGACAGCCCGAAGGGGCTCTTCGATGCCCCGCCGCAGTGCTACTTGCACCGCCAGGCGTCGTTCATCCCGGCGTTTTTCCCGGATGGCACCGAGGTCGGTCTGGACGCCGATTTCTTTTACTTCCCGGCTTACGCGGAAAAAGACCTTGGCCAGCCGGTGCTGGGGGCCGGGACACTCTGGGCCATCACCAACGAAAATGACGCGGCACATGACTTGATCGAATACCTCCAGACGCCCGTCGCGCATGAAATCTGGATGGCGAATGGCGGGTTTCTGACGCCGCATACCGGTGTCGACCTGTCCAACTTCGCAACCGAGGCGGCGGCCAACATGAACCGGATTCTTCTGGACGCCACCACCTTCCGCTTCGACGCCTCCGACCTGATGCCGGGCGGCGTGGGCGCTGGAAGCTTCTGGACCGGCATGGTCGATTATTCCGGCGGCAAGGACGCCACTGAAGTGGCCAGCGACATCCAGGATAGCTGGGACGCGATCAAGTAAACGCGTGTCGTGACAGGGCTGGACCGTGCGGGCGACCGTGCGGTCCACACGGGTCAAGCTGCATGGCCAGCCCGGTCGAGCGGCGCGCCAGTGGCACAGGCTGGATCCGCAAACATTTTGGGAGAGACAGATGAATCCCGCATTTCAAGGTCTTTTGACCATCGCCATAGGCGTCGGCGGATGTCTCGGTTATTTCTATTTCTCGAACCAGTTTCTGGACAAGGTCCTATGTCCCGCCAAGGGTCCGAACGCGGGCCGCAACATCAACCGCGCCAACCTTGTGCGCCCGTGGCTGTTCCTGCTTCCAGCAGTTCTCGCGCTGGGGCTTTACCTGGCTTACCCGGTTTTCGAGACGATCCGCTTGTCGCTGACTGAACGGCAGACCCTGTCAGACGGCACCACCGTCTATAATTTTGTCGGCCTTGCCAATTATGCGCAGATGTCGTCGGACCCGAAATTCTGGGAAGCGCTGATCAACAACATGCTCTGGCTCATCGTCGTACCCGCGATGTCCACCGCCTTCGGCCTGCTGGCGGCACAGCTGACCGACCGGATCCGTTGGGGCAATATCGCCAAATCGCTGATCTTCATGCCGATGGCGATTTCCTTTGTCGGCGCTGCGGTGATCTGGAAACTGGTCTATGACGCGCGCCCGCCCGGTGCCGAACAGATCGGTGTGCTGAACGCGGTCTATGTCTGGCTGACCGGCAATGACCCGCAACAATGGCTGACAACGCCGTTCTGGAACAGCTTCCTGCTGATGATCGTGCTGATCTGGATCCAGACGGGCTTTGCCATGGTGATCCTGTCCGCCGCGCTGCGCGGCATTCCCGAAGAAACCATCGAGGCGGCCATCGTCGACGGGGCCAACCCGTTCCAGATTTTCTTCAAGATCAAGATGCCGCAGATCGCCGGCACCATCGTGGTGGTCTGGACGACGATCACGCTGGTGGTTCTCAAGATTTTCGACATTGTCTTCGCGATGACAAACGGACAATGGGGCACCCAGGTTCTGGCCAATTACATGTTTGGCCAGCTTTTCGTGGCCCGTGACTGGGGGGTCGGCTCGGCCAGCGCGATCGTCATCATGTTGCTGGTGACGCCGATCCTTTTCTGGAACGTGCGCAACGCGCGCAGGGAAATGCGCTGAGGGAGAGGGATCATGGATAATATCGCAGGCAGCAAATCCTCCCTCACATGGGCGGTGCATATCTCGGTCTTTTTGCTGGTGGCGCTGTGGCTGTTCCCGACCGTCGGGTTGTTCGTGTCGTCGTTCCGCACGGCCGACCAGATTTCCAGTTCGGGCTGGTGGAACGCGCTGTTCCCGACCGAACAAAGCCTCGTGATGCGCACCAAGGCGCCGGAGGATCAGGCATTGATCGAGGGTGTCTACGTGATCGAGGGCAATCTCTACACCGGAGAAGACCTGCCTCCGGGGATCGAGATGTCGGCCTGGGGCACCTCATCGCGCGATGTCGCGGCCTATGTCCCCGGCGATACGGCCGAGCTGCGCGATGGCGAACGGATCACCGTTGAGCAAGGCGGCGACTACCGTCTGGAAAGCCCCACCGAAATGGAGGGCCGGCGCGGGCAGCGTGTCTTCGTGACCGCCGAATTGCCGCCCGATTTCACGCTGGAGAATTATCAACAGGTCCTGTTTTCGGGCGACGCGACCGACAGCATGGCCAAGGCGTTCTTCAACACGCTGACCGTGACGATCCCGGCCACCATCATTCCCATCGTCGTGGCGGCATTCGCGGCCTATGCGCTGGCCTGGATGAATTTCGCGGGCAGGGCGCTGTTGATCGCCATCGTTGTCGGCCTTCTGGTGGTGCCTCTTCAACTGGCGCTGATCCCGCTGCTCAAGCTGCATCTCGGCATCGGTATCGGGAAGGGCTACCTGGGCACATGGCTGGCCCACACCGGGTTCGGCTTGCCGCTGGCGATCTATCTCTTGCGCAATTACATGGTCGGCCTGCCGCGCGACATCATCGAAAACGCCCGTGTGGACGGGGCGACCGAGTTCCAGATCTTCACAAAGATCATCCTGCCTCTGTCGTTCCCGGCGCTGGCCAGCTTTGCCATCTTCCAGTTCCTGTGGACATGGAACGATCTGCTGGTCGCCAAGGTCTTCCTGATCGACGCGACAGGGCAGACGACCGTGATGACGAACCAGATCGTCGAGCTTCTGGGCACGCGGGGCGGCAATTGGGAAATTCTCGCCACCGCCGCTTTCGTGTCGATCTCGGTGCCGCTCCTGGTGTTCTTTGCGATGCAGAAATACCTGGTGCGCGGTCTTCTGGCAGGATCTGTGAAATGAGAGTGCGCCCGTCCATCGTGGCGGGGCCAAACCAACAACCGCATTGCACAATGCCGACGCAAGGAACGAACCAAAATGACCGTGGCAAACACTTTGGCCGCTGAAAGCCCCGCCATAGACACTGACTGGTGGCGCGGGGCGGTGATCTACCAGATCTACCCGCGCAGCTTTCAGGACAGTAACGGCGACGGCATTGGCGACCTTCTTGGGATCGCGGACCGGCTGCCTTACGTGGCGTCCCTGGGTGTCGATGCGATCTGGATCAGCCCCTTCTTCACCTCGCCGATGAAGGATTTCGGCTATGACGTCAGCGATTACTGCGATGTCGATCCGATGTTCGGGTCACTGGCGGATTTCGATGTTCTGGTCCAGACGGCGCACCGCCTGGGCATCCGCGTGATGATCGACCTTGTGCTGTCGCACACCTCGGACCAGCACCCGTGGTTCATGGAAAGCCGTGCCGACCGGAGCAATCCGAAGGCGGATTGGTATGTCTGGTCCGATCCACGGCCGGACGGCACGCCGCCGAACAACTGGCTGTCGATCTTTGGCGGCCCGGCCTGGCACTGGGACGCGCGGCGCGAACAGTATTACCTGCACAACTTCCTGACCTCGCAGCCGGATCTGAACTTTCACAACCCGGATGTGCAGGACGCGCTTTTGGATGCAACGCGGTTCTGGCTCGATCGCGGTGTCGACGGCTTCCGGCTCGACACGATCAATTTCTATTTCCACGACAAGGATCTGCGCAACAATCCCGCGTTGCCCAAGGACCGGCGCAACGCCAATATCGCCCCCTCGGTGAACCCCTATAACCACCAGGAACACCTCTATTCGAAAAACCAGCCGGAAAACCTCGCGTTTCTCGAACGGTTCCGCGCCCTGCTGGATGAATACGGGGGCACCACTTCGGTGGGCGAAGTGGGCGACGCGCAGCGCGGCCTGGAAATCATGGGCGACTACACGCGTGGCGAAAACCGGGTTCACATGTGCTATGCCTTCGAATTCCTGTCCGGGGTCGAGCCCAGCGCAGAGCGTCTCGTCGACGTGCTTGCGAAGGTGGACGATGTAGCCTCGGACGGCTGGGCCTGCTGGGCGTTTTCCAACCATGACGTAACGCGCCACGCGACGCGCTGGAACCTGTCACCGGCGGCACAGCGCGTGTTCGCGACCCTGATGATGTGCCTGCGCGGGTCGGTCTGCCTGTACCAGGGCGAAGAACTGGGCCTGCCCGAGGCAGAGGTCGGCTTTGACGATCTTCGAGACCCCTATGGCATCGAATTCTGGCCCGAATTCAAGGGGCGCGACGGCTGCCGCACGCCGATGGTCTGGGAGCCGTCGAACCAGACCGGTGACTTCACCACCGGCCAGCCCTGGTTGCCTGTCAGCCACGATCACCTGTCCCGGACAGTAGGCCACCAAGAGTCCGATCCGGCCGCGATTCTGCACCACTACCGACGCGCCATCGCCTTTCGCCATGCGCATCCCGCATTGGCCAAGGGCGATCACGGGCGCGTCGCAAGCACCGGCCCCATTTTGCATTTCTTCCGCAGTTACAATGACACCACGATCTTTTGTGCCTTCAACCTCAGCGATCAGCCCGCGACCATGGCTCTGCCTGACGGCCACTGGAGCCAGATCGGGCTGGAGCTGGGAAGCGCCGGGCCGCAGGCGGATGGCAGATTGCATCTTGGCCCGTGGCAGCCCTGCCTCGCGCTTGAAACGAAGTCCTGACACGCAGGAAAAGGGAGGGACAGACATGGCCAATTTGAAGCTGACGGATGTCGAAAAGACCTATGGCGGCGCGATCAACGTGCTCAACAACATCAACCTCGATATCCGGCAGGGCGAGCTGGTTGTCTTCGTCGGCCCGTCGGGCTGCGGGAAATCGACCTTGCTGCGCATGATCGCGGGGCTGGAACAGATCACCGGCGGCACGCTCGAGATTGACGGGCAGGTCGTCAACGACATGCCGCCCGCACTGCGCGGCATCGCAATGGTGTTCCAGTCCTACGCGCTTTATCCGCACATGACAGTGCGCGAAAACATGCAGTTCGCGCTCAAGATCGCCAAGAAACCGCAATCCGAGATCGACGCCGCCGTCGACCGGGCGGCAAAGATGTTGCAACTCGACCCGTACCTCGACCGTCTGCCCAAGGCGCTGTCGGGCGGGCAGCGGCAGCGGGTCGCCATCGGACGCTCCATTGTCCGCGATCCCAAGGTCTACCTGTTCGATGAACCGCTCTCGAACCTCGATGCCGCCCTGCGGGTCGCCACCCGGATCGAGATCGCGCAACTCAAGGAACAGATGCCGGACTCGACGATGGTCTACGTCACACATGACCAGGTCGAGGCGATGACACTGGCGTCGCGCATCGTGGTTCTGGCCAACAAGGGCATCGCCCAGGTGGGCACGCCGCTCGAATTGTACGAACGGCCCAACAGCGAATTCGTCGCGCAGTTCATCGGCTCGCCGTCGATGAACCTGCTCCCCGGCGAGGTGATCGGCACCGGGCGGCAAACCACCGTGAAGATGGCAAGCGGCGGCACGGCGGTGTCGGATTACCCGACCAACGACGCGGATATGGGGATCAAGGTCAATGTCGGCATACGTCCCGAGGATTTCCTCGAAACCGATGGCGATTACATCTTCGAAGGCAAAGTCGAGATCACCGAAGCATTGGGCGAGGTGACGCTGCTTTACTTCGAACGCCAGGGGTCCGCGGAACAGGTCATCGGCAAGCTCCCCGGCATCCATGCCGACCTGCGGGGCAATTCGGTCAAACTTGGCGCGACGCCCGACAAGGTGCACATCTTCCACGAGGGAATATCGCTGCTCTATCGGTAGGCACGCGCGTCATTTCATTGCGCGGCCCCAGACACGATCCGGCGCTGCCTGTATTTTCTGTGGGCGATTTTCAAAGTTCCGCCTTTGTTCCCGTTTTCTCGTTGGCGAAGCGGGCGTCATGATCTATGTTCTTAACCCTGAATACCCCGGGGGGCATCATGGCCGAACTCAAACATATCGAAGTCCGCGGCGCGCGCGAGCACAATCTCAAAAGCATCGACGTGGACATCCCGCGGGATCAGCTTGTGGTGATCACCGGATTGTCCGGGTCAGGCAAGTCTTCCCTTGCGTTCGACACGATCTATGCCGAAGGCCAGCGCCGCTACGTGGAATCGCTGTCGGCCTACGCGCGGCAATTCCTCGACATGATGGAAAAGCCGGATGTGGACCACATCTCCGGCCTGTCGCCCGCCATCTCCATCGAACAGAAAACCACGTCGAAAAACCCGCGCTCCACCGTCGGGACCGTGACCGAAATCTATGACTACATGCGCCTTCTCTTCGCGCGGGTCGGCACGCCCTACAGCCCCGCCACCGGCCAGCCCATCGAGGCGCAGCAGGTGCAGGACATGGTTGACCGGGTCATGACGATGGAGGAGGGGACGCGCGCCTATCTGCTCGCCCCGATCGTGCGCGACCGCAAGGGCGAATACCGCAAGGAATTTCTCGAACTGCGCAAACAGGGCTTCCAGCGCGTCAAGGTGGACGGAGAGTTTTACGAATTGGACGAACCGCCGACGCTGGACAAGAAGTTTCGCCATGACATCGACGTTGTGGTGGACCGCCTGGTCGTCAAGGACGGTCTTGAAACCCGGCTCGCGGACAGCTTTCGCACCGCGCTCGACCTGGCCGACGGCATTGCGATCCTCGAAACAGCGCCAAGCGAGGGCGAACCCGAGCGGCATACCTTCTCGGAAAAATTCGCCTGTCCGGTCAGTGGCTTCACCATCCCGGAAATCGAACCGCGGCTGTTTTCGTTCAACGCGCCCTTCGGGGCCTGCCCGGAGTGCGACGGTCTCGGGGTCGAGCTGTTCTTTGATCCCAACCTTGTCGTCCCGGACACCACGCTGAAAATCTCGGACGGCGCACTGGCCCCGTGGCGCAAGGGAAAATCGCCGTATTTCCTGCAAACCATCGAGGCCATCGCGAAACATTACGGCTTCAACAAGTCGGCCCGCTGGAAAGACCTCGATCCCTATGTCCAGCAAGTTTTCCTCTACGGCTCCGGCGACGAGGAAATCCCGTTCCGCTATGACGAGGGCGGGCGTGTCTATTCCGTGACACGCACCTTTGAAGGCGTCATCCCGAACATGGAGCGGCGTTACCGCGAAACCGACAGCAACTGGATTCGCGAGGAATTCGAGCGCTTTCAGAACAATCGGTCCTGCGGCACCTGCGGCGGCTACCGCCTGCGCGAAGAGGCGCTGGCGGTCAAGATCGGCGCGCGCGACAATCTGCGCCATGTCGGGCAGGTCGTGCAAATGTCGATCAAGGATGCATTCGACTGGTGCAACACGGTGCCCGATCACCTGACAAACCAGAAAAACGAGATTGCCAAGGCAATTCTCAAGGAGATCCGCGAACGGCTCGGCTTCCTCAACAATGTGGGCCTCGAATACCTCACGCTTTCGCGCAACGCCGGTACGCTTTCAGGGGGGGAAAGCCAGCGCATCCGCCTTGCGTCCCAGATCGGATCCGGGCTGACGGGCGTGCTGTACGTGCTTGATGAACCCTCCATTGGCCTGCACCAGCGCGACAATGACCGGCTGCTTGGCACGCTCAAGAACCTGCGCGATCAGGGCAACACGGTGATCGTTGTCGAACATGACGAGGAAGCGATCCGCGAGGCGGATTATGTCTTCGACATCGGACCCGGGGCCGGTGTGCATGGCGGCCAGGTCGTATCCAAGGGCACTCCGCAAGAGGTGGCCGACGATGCTGGCTCGCTGACGGGGCAGTACCTCAGCGGGGCCCGCGAAATTCCCGTGCCCGGCGAACGGCGCAAGGGCAAGAAGGGCAAATCGCTCAAGGTGGTCAAGGCCACGGGCAACAACCTGCAAAGCATCGACGCAGAGTTTCCACTGGGAAAATTTGTCTGCGTCACAGGTGTGTCGGGTGGCGGCAAGTCCACGCTCACCATCGAGACGCTGTTCAAGACCGCCTCGATGCGCCTCAACGGGGCCCGCCAGACACCCGCGCCCTGCGAGACGATCAAGGGGCTGGAGCATCTCGACAAGGTGATCGATATCGACCAGCGCCCGATCGGCCGCACGCCGCGGTCCAACCCGGCCACCTATACCGGCGCCTTTACCCCGATCCGAGACTGGTTCGCCGGGCTGCCCGAGGCCAAGGCGCGCGGCTACAAGCCGGGACGCTTCAGCTTCAACGTCAAGGGCGGGCGCTGCGAAGCGTGTCAGGGTGACGGTGTCATCAAGATCGAGATGCATTTCCTGCCGGATGTCTACGTGGAATGCGAGACCTGCAAAGGCGCGCGCTACAATCGCGAAACCCTGGAAATAAAGTTCAAAGGCAAAAGCATAGCAGACGTTCTTGATATGACGGTTGAAGATGCGCAGGAGTTCTTCAAGGCCGTGCCATCGATCCGCGAAAAGATGGATGCGCTTTTTCGTGTGGGTCTTGGCTACGTCAAGGTCGGACAGCAGGCGACCACCCTTTCAGGCGGCGAGGCGCAGCGCGTCAAACTGTCGAAAGAGCTTGCGAAACGGTCCACGGGGCGCACGCTCTATATCCTGGACGAACCGACAACCGGCTTGCATTTCGACGATGTCCGCAAGCTTCTTGAAGTTTTGCATGAACTTGTAGAACACGGGAATTCGGTCATTGTCATCGAGCATAATCTCGATGTGATCAAAACCGCCGACTGGATCATAGATATCGGACCAGAGGGCGGGGACGGCGGCGGAGAAATCGTCGCGACAGGCACGCCGGAACAGGTGGCCGATGTCGAAGCCTCGCATACCGGGCGGTACCTGAAATCCATGCTCAGCGCGCACAAACAGGTCGCGGCGGAATAAATCTCAGGCGGCGCGCGCTTGCAAGGCGCGCGCTTCGAACGTTCTCAGGATCGGCCGCGCGGCTGTCCATCCACATGAGGAAATATCCTCAAGCTCCGGGAAAAGCGCGATAATCTCTTCCCGCGTATCCGGTTCGAAACTGGCCGACATCATCGGTCCGGGCAGATAGCTTTCGGAGGCAAGGCCGGAGCTTTCGAGAATCTGGTGCCGGTCAAGAAGCAGGTGAACATAGGTCACCGTCTTGCGCTGCGTCACCTGTCGCACGCGGGTTCCGTCCACCAAATCCTTGGCCTTCACAAGCACCTCTGCCTCGCCAAACAGCAGTTCCGCCCAGACATCCCGTATCAACACGCGGTGTTGCGGCGACAGCAGCACATCGGTTCGCGCTCCGTAATGTCCCGCCGAAATGAGGATCGGCGCAAAGCGGCCCTGCGCCTCGACGGTGCGCTGGCCTGCCCATCGGATCGGCTGCGGCCCGTCATCCAGTGTCAGCACCAGATCGCCCGCGCGCAAGGTCTCGACGTCTTTCGGGCCGTCCGGTGTCTCGATCCGGGTGCCGGCGACGAAACAGGGCATCTGGTTAACCTGCACGATCGCCGTATCGGATTGGCCGAGCCCGTTCTCGGTCGTGTAGGTGAAATAGGCGGTTTCCTCGTCGCCGTCCGACTGCACGGTCAGCGTCCCATCGGCGTTCAACGTCACCGTCTGGCCCGATGTGAGCGTGACATTGCTGCCCACCGAAACCGCGTTGCCGTTGATATGGGTGATCGTCATCGTCCCGCCGGTCGTGCTGTCATTGTCGAGCACGTCCAGGGTTTTACTGCTGTTCAATCCGATATTGGCCTGATCGTCGGTCGCCACCAGCGCGGCCTGGGCCGATCCGCCGGCGATCATCATGTTGGTGTCATAGGCCCCGTCCCAAACATCCGCCACGCCGATCTTGATCGTATTCTCGACGCCCGGATCGACCGGTGCCGACACGCTGAGGGTGACGGTAAACCCGTCCATCTCGGTGTTGAACTGGTCGTTGGTATTGTCGTTATACAGGTTGCTGGCCGTATCGCCGTTGAGATTGCCGACAGACACGTTGCCATTGCCGACCCCGACCGTCGCCTGGGTGCCGTTGACCCAGATACCAACCGTGTCAAGGAACTCGGAATTTATGTATTCGGGGTATTCCTCGGACCCGATGATGAAAGCCAGGGTAAGCTGGTCGCCGTCCGGTGTGAAGGACACCTCGAGGAAGGATGCATCGTAGGTCGTGCTCCCCCCGGAAATCGCGCTGAAATCGGCGTCCCCCGGCTGGCCGTTATCGGTTGTGCGCCCACCTTCAACGTTGGTGTCCGTGGTCCCGCTGTTGTTCGTGACCCCGGTGGCCTGACCGGTGGACAGGATCACGCCGGTATCACCGGGCGTAAATTCAGGTGAGATCGTATCGCCGCTGGAATAGATCCCAGATGCGCCGCCCGCGCCGGTATAACTGGCAGAGTTGACGGTAACGCCCGCGCCGAAAATGGTGTTGGCCATTTGAACTGCGCTTGCGGCGGTGTTGATCGGAAGTGCCTGAGCAATGGGCATGGGATGCGTGCCTTGTCGTTAACCAGTTTCAGCACTGGATTTGACCGGGCAAGGCGGCGCTTGTTTGCACGAATTTAGTTAACTTTTAGGTATTGTCCTCAGGATGGCTTCGGATCTCGGGGCAATTGTGGCATGGTCCCGCAGGCGTCAGGACCGTCCCCGGGCCTCGAACCGGGGCAGCATGGCCGAGAAATCCCGCCCTGTTCCGCCCTCTGTCTCGACGAAATCGCGGTAAAGCTCCATCGCGGCCAGTCCCATGGGGGTGTCGGCGTCGCAGGCTGCGGCCGCCTGCTGGCTCAGGCGCAAATCCTTGAGCATCAAGTCCGCCGCAAACCCGGGGGTATAGTCATTGTCCGACGGGCTGTTCGGACCGATCCCCGGTGCGGGGCAATAGGTGCTCATAGACCAGCTGTTTCCCGATGACGTGCTGACCACGTCGAACATGGACTGCCGGTCCAGTCCCAGCTTGTCGGCCAGGGCAAAGGCTTCGCATGTGGCAATCATGGTCGCGCCGAGGATCATGTTGTTGCAGATTTTCGCCGCCTGACCGTTTCCGGACGGACCGCAAAGAACAGACTTCCGACCCATGATTTCAAAAAGGGGCAGGGCGATCTTGTAGGCCTTCTCGGTTCCCCCAACCATGAAGGTCAGCGTTCCATCGGCAGCGCCGCCGATTCCCCCCGACACCGGTGCATCCAGCGCCAGCAAACCCGCCGCCACCGCGTCATCGGCCACGGCGCGGGCGCTGTCGACATCCACGGTCGAGCAGTCCAGCAAGACCGCCCCGCTTTGCATCGCCGGGATCACCTGCGCGGCCACGGCGCGCAGGATATCGCCATTGGGCAGCATCATGATGACCACCTCCGCGCCGTCGCAAGCCTCGGCCGCCGTGCGCGCAGTGGACACGCCGTTCACCGTCACCGTCGCCATGTCATAGCCGGTCACGTGGTGTCCTGCCTTGGCGAGTGTCTCTGCCATGGGCGCGCCCATGTTGCCCAGCCCGATAAATCCGATCTTCATGTCCTGCTCCTCCGTTCAAATGACAACGGCGCCCCGGTCACGGGGGCCAGCATGCGTGCGACATCCGCCTCCGGCACCGCGTCCAGATCATGCGTCCATCTGGGTGATTTGTCCTTGTCGATGATGGCCGCGCGAATGCCTTCGAGGAGATCACCATGCTCCATCGATCGTGACGCGAAGCGGTACTCCAGATCAAGAGCCGCGCGCATGTCGCGCGGGCCGTCCTTGAGCCGGTGCAGCACCTCCAGCGTACAGGCAAGCGACAGCGGCGCATTGCGCGACATCCGCTCCAGGGCCTCCGTGGCGAAACTGCCGCCATCGGCCCGCAGGGTCGCCACGACGTCGTTCAGCGCACGCGCGGCAAACAGCCTGTCGATCTCGGGTTGCAGCGCGGCCAGCCGCGCCTCGGGCGCCGGTTTAGATGCGGCACGCACCGCGCTCACGTCGCCATCCGCACAGATCGCGGCCTTGATGCCCTCCCACGCGGTTTCGGGGACAAACACATCGGCAAACCCGGCAAGAATCGCATCAGCCGGATCCATCCTGTCAGTTGTCAGCCCGAGATACGCCCCCATATATCCCGGCGCATGGGCCAGCAGGAACGACCCGCCCACGTCCGGGATCAGGCCGATCCCGCATTCCGGCATGGCGATGCGGCTGCTCTCGCCGACAATCCGGTGGGCGCCGTGACAGCCGATGCCAACACCGCCACCCATCGTGTAGCCCTTCAGGAAGCTGACCACCGGTTTCGGGTATTCCGCGATCAAGGCGTTCATCCGGTACTCGTCGCGCCAGAACCGTTGGCCATAGGCGTAGTCCCCCTGCGTGCCCGTGGCATAGATCTCGGCAATGTCACCCCCTGCGCAGAACGCCTTGTCACCGGCCGCGTCGATCAGGATCAGCTTGACTGTCGGATCGGACCGCCAGGTCCACAGCGCGTCCTCCAGGGCGAGGCACATGTCATGGGTCAGCGCATTGAGCGCAGCGGGCCGGTTCAGCGTGATTCGTCCGGCATGGCCGTCCTTGCGAATGTGAATGTCAGTCATGTCTGTGTCTGCCTGTGCGTTTTGGGGCGTCGGGCAGGGGCCCTGCGGGCCTCACCCGGGGGTATTTCGGGTCCGAAGAAGCCCGGACGACGTTTATTTGGCAAGCATCTGTCGCGCCACGATCAGGCGCATGATCTCGTTCGTGCCTTCGAGAATCTGATGCACGCGCAAGTCACGGACAAGCTTTTCGATGCCGTAATCAGCAAGATAGCCATAGCCACCATGCAGTTGCAGGCAGTGATCAACAACCTGCGAACCGGTTTCGGTGACGAATTTCTTGGCCATGGCGCAGAACCGGGGTGCGTCGGGCGCGCCGGTATCGAGTTTCCAGGCGGCCTGTCGCAGAAACGTGCGGGCGGCCTGCAAGTCGATCTCCATGTCGGCCAGTCTGAATTGCAGCGCCTGGTACTGGTCAATGGTTTTGCCAAAAGCCTGTCGCTCGGCCATGTAGGCCAGCGTCGCGTCCAGCCCGGCCTGCGCGGCACCAAGTGAGCAGGCCGCGATGTTCAGACGCGCGCCATCGAGCCCGGCCATCGCGTAGGAAAAACCCTTGCCTTCGACGCCCAGCAGGTTGCCGGCAGGCACCTTGCAGTCATCGAATTGCACCTGCCGGGTCGGTTGACTGCGCCAGCCCATCTTGTCCTCAAGCCCGCCAAAGCTCAGTCCCGGGGTGCCATCCTCGACCAGCAGGGCAGAGATGCCCTTGGGTCCATCTTCGCCGGTGCGCACCATGGCGATATAGGCATCCGAATAGCCGCCCCCCGAGATGAAGGCCTTTGTTCCGTTCAGCGTGTAACCTTCGTTGGTCCGCGCGGCACGGGTTTTCAACGCGGCGGCATCCGATCCGCTGCCCGGTTCGGTCAGGCAATAGCTCAGCACCGTTTTCATCGCCAGCGCATCGGGAAGCACGCGCGCCTTCATCTCGTCCGAGCCATGGGCGTCGATCATCCGCGCGCACATGTTGTGGATCGACAGGAACGCCGCAACCGAAGGGCAGGCCATCGACAACGCCTCGAAGACCAGCGTCCCGTCGAGCCGCGACAGCCCGGTGCCGCCGCTGTCTTCGGAGACATTGATCCCGGCCAGCCCAAGCGCACCAACGTCGGGCCAAAGCGCTTTCGGGATGGTGCCCTGGGCCTCCCAATCCCGCGCATGCGGCGCGATACGGTCCTGCCCAAAGGCATGGGCCATGTCGAAAATCGCCGATTGTTCGTCTGTCAGGGCAAAATCCATCGCGCCATGCCTCCCGTTGATGCGTGGATTGAACGCTTGTCTGGTTTACGAATGATTGAGGACGTTTGCAAAAGATCAAAGCCCAACGCGGAACGATTAGACCAGGTGCCGGACAGCCGCTCGAATCTGCGCGTCGGGACCTTGACCCGCGTCCCCGGCCCAAGTTCTGGCCCAAGTTCTGGCCCAAGTTCCGGCCAGCACAGCGCGCTTTGACATGGAAAGCAAAAGGGCCGCGCGTGGCGACCCTTTCTTTTTGGTGGCTGACGGGGTCAGTCCATCGCCTTGAAGTTGAACTCGCCGCCGTCCTTGATGCCCGAGGGCCAGCGCGACGTCACCGTCTTGGTGCGGGTATAGAACTTGAAGGCATCCGGCCCGTGCTGGTTCAGGTCGCCGAAGACCGATTTCTTCCAGCCGCCGAAGGTGTGATAGGCCAAGGGCACCGGGATCGGCACGTTGACGCCGACCATGCCGACATTGATCCGGTTGGCAAAATCGCGCGCCGCGTCGCCGTCGCGGGTAAAGATCGCGGTGCCGTTGCCCATCTCGTGATCCATCGCCAGCTGGACCGCCTCTTCGTAGGATCCGGCGCGCACGGTGGACAGGACCGGGCCAAAGATTTCCTTCTGGTAGATGTCCATGTCCGGCGTGACCTTGTCGAACAGATGCGGGCCGACAAAGAACCCGTCTTCATAGCCTTGCAGACTGAAGTCGCGCCCGTCGACCACCAGTTCCGCGCCCTGATCGACGCCGGACTGGATCAGGCCAAGTATGTTTTCCTTGGCGGCGGCGGTGACAACGGGGCCGTAATCCACGTCATCGCCGGCCGTGTAGGGGCCGACCTTCAGCTTTTCGATCCGCGGCACCAGCTTTTCGATCAGCCGGTCCGCCGTCTCGTCGCCCACCGGAACAGCCACGGAGACAGCCATGCAGCGCTCGCCCGCCGCGCCATAGCCCGCGCCGATCAGCGCATCCGCAGCCTGGTCCATATCCGCATCCGGCATCACGATCATGTGGTTCTTGGCGCCGCCGAAACACTGCACGCGTTTGCCGTGCGAACAGCCCTTGCCATAGATGTATTCCGCGATCGGCGTGGATCCGACAAAGCCGATGGACTGGACCACCGGATGCTCGAGAAGCGCATCCACGGCCTCCTTGTCGCCGTTCACGACCTGCAGGATACCCTTGGGCAGCCCGGCTTCTTCCATCAGCTCGGCCAGCATTATCGGCACCGACGGGTCACGCTCGGACGGTTTGAGGATAAACGCGTTGCCGCAGGCGATGGCAGGCGCGAACATCCACATCGGGATCATCGCCGGAAAGTTGAACGGTGTGATGCCCGCCGACACGCCCAAGGGCTGCTTCATCGAATACATGTCGATCCCCGGACCGGCGCTGTCGGTATAGTCCCCCTTGAGCAACTCCGGCGCGCCGATGCAATATTCGACCACCTCGAGCCCGCGCTGGACATCGCCCTTGGCGTCCGGGATGGTCTTGCCATGCTCGCGGCTCAGCGTCTCGGCCAGCTTGTCCATGTCGCGGTTCAGAAGCGTGACGAATTTCATCATCACCCGCGCGCGCCGCTGCGGGTTGGTCGCGGCCCAGGCGGGTTGCGCGCGTGCGGCTATTTCGACGGCCTTGGACACTTCGTCGGTCGACGCGAGCGGGCATTTCGCCTGCACCTCGCCCGTTGCCGGGTTGTAGACATCCGAAAACCGCCCCGACGTGCCGTCGAAATGGGCGCCGTCAAGATAATGGGTCAAGTCTTGCATGGAATCCTCCTCAGGTTATTGGATGCAGCTTAGTCTTGCAAAAATGCGGATCAAAGAGGCAATCTCCCAAAGACGTTTTGCAAAAATGCAAAGGAGGCGCCATGCAAAGCTGGGATGACCTGCGGATTTTCCTGTCCGTCGCGCGCAACGAAACCCTGTCCGGTGCTGGAAAAGCGCTGCGCATGGACCCGGCCACCGTGGGCCGCCGTGTCGCCCGCCTCGAAGAGGCGATGGGCCAGCCGCTTTTCGTCAAAAGCCCGCAAGGCTATGCCCTGACCGAAGCAGGCACCCGCCTGACCGACCACGCCGAACGCGCCGAACAAGCGATGCAGGGCGCGGGATCGGTGCTGTCGCAGGATGCCGATACGCTCAGCGGGCAGATTCGCGTCGGTGCGCCGGACGGCTGTGCCAATTTTGTCTTGCCGCGGGTGTTTGCCGATCTGTCCAAGGCGCATCCCGATCTTGATCTGCAAATCGTGGCGCTGCCCCGCGTCGTCAACCTGTCCCGCCGCGAGGCGGATATGGCGATCACCGTCAGCCCGCCGACCGCCGCGCGGCTATCCTACCAGCGGATCACCGATTACCGGCTGCACCTCGCCGCCAGCCAGACCTATCTTGCCGCGCGCCCGCCGCTGACCAGCGTCACCGATCTGCACCAGCACCGCATGGTCGGCTACATCCCCGACATGATCTTCGACAAGGAACTGGATTACCTCAGCGATCTGGCGCTTGACCGCGTGGCGCTCGCCTCGAACTCGGCCTCGGTCCAAGTGCAGTTGTTGCGGGAACACGGCGGTGTCGGCGTTGTGCATGATTTCGCGCTCCCCTTTGCCCCCGATGTGACCCGTGTTCTGACCGACGCGCTGTCCTTCACCCGCAGCTTTTACCTGGTGCGCCACGCCGAAGACCGACGCCTCGACAGGATCACGCGGGTTGCCTCCGCGTTGGCCAAGGGGGTGCGGGCCGAGGTTGGGCGCCTCGAAGCGATGGTGGCCCGCGGCCAGGCCCCACGCGCTGCGATCAAACACCCCGACAGCCAACAAACGATCTGAAACACTTGACAGAACAGGGGTCTGTGAGGACGCTACAAGGATGACCGATGGAGGAACGGACCATGCAAGTGCACCACATCCTGAAAAGCAAGGCGACCGACGCAGTTGTCACCGTCGCCCCCGGAACCCCCATTTCCGATGTGGCCAAGGTCCTGGCCGAAAAGCGGATCGGGACGGTCGTGGTGTCAAAGGATGGCGAAACCACGATCGGCGTGCTGTCTGAACGCGATATCGTGCGCGAACTGGCCGCGCGGGGCGCCGACTGCCTGGGCGATACCGTCGATACCTACATGACCAGCGACGTCATCACCTGCTCGCGCCACGACGAAGCCGATGTCGTCCTGACAAAAATGACCGACGGCCGGTTCCGCCACATGCCCGTGGTCGAAGACGGCAAACTGGTGGGTCTCATCACACTTGGCGACGTGGTCAAGGCGCGGCTCAACGAGCTTGCGATGGAGAAATCGGCGCTTGAAGGCATGATCATGGGTCATTGACGCGGCTCTTCGCTTTGACTTGATCTTACACGCAATTCAGTGCCAGACGGGGCGGGATTGACGAAACCCGGAGACAGCCCATGCGCATCGGTCTTTACCCCGGCACATTTGACCCGATCACGATGGGCCATATCGACATTATCCGCCGGGCTGCAATCCTCGTGGACAGGCTGGTGATCGGCGTGGCGATCAACCGCGAAAAGGGCCCGCTGTTTTCGCTCGACGAACGCGTCGGCATGATCGAGGCGGAATGCGTGTCTCTGTCGGAACAGACCGGCATCGAGATCATCGTGCATCCGTTCGAAAATCTGCTGATCGACTGCGCCAGCGACGTTGGTGCCGAGCTTATCATTCGTGGGCTGCGCGCGGTGTCGGATTTCGAATACGAATTCCAGATGGTCGGCATGAACCGGTCACTTGATGACAGCGTCGAGACCGTGTTCCTCATGGCCGAGGCGCGACATCAGGCGATTGCGTCCAAACTGGTCAAGGAAATCGCGCGGCTGGACGGCGATGTGAGCAAATTCGTCTCTGCCCCGGTGCGCCGCGCCCTGATCGAAAAGTTCGACCGGGCAAACCCGTAAGGCATCTTTCGGACGCGCCGCATCACCCGAAAAGAGCCGCGCATGTTCTGCGCGGCCCTGGTCCAGGTTCGGTGTCGCGCACGTCCGTCAGCGGCCATAGATCGCCCGCTGGGCAATTTTCTCTGCGTCGCCGCGGTAAATATCGAGGTCAAGCGCGACATCCAGTGGCATATCGCGGATTTCGCGGATCGTGCGGTGATAGGCGACCCGCTTGCGAAGGCGATCCCGCACGGAAGACATAAGATGGGCCATCGTCAGTCCTTTCCCTGGACATATGGTGGTGCTGCGCGCTGTTTGCGCTATCAGCCCACCACATAAGGATGCTGCACTGCCGCACAACTGGCAGGACGGAAGGCCCGCCTTGCGTTTTGTGCAAGGGTCGTGTCCGTCTGGGATCACGGCCCGACCGTGCCGGACTAGGCAGGAAAATCAATCCAGATGGGCTGTGCGCTTCAGCAGGTTTTCCAGCTCGGCGCGCATCGCGATCAGCTCCACCTCCTGCGGGGCGCTGCAATTGGCCTCGGCCTCGCGGAACGCCGCGAGGACATGATCTTCGCCGCGCCGCACCTGTTCCATGACATCTGCATCGATCTCGTCGAAAAACGCGCGCAGCGACACCACGGCCTTGTTCACCGTGGCCATCAGGGACCCGTCGGGCTCGACATGGCCATGCAGCATGATGGCGATCTTTTCTGCATGGGCGGCGTGCATGTCGCGGAATGACACGGCCACGTCCCGAAACGCGGGTTCGGCCTTGTCCACCATCACGTCGAACCCGGCTTTTGCATCGACGATCCGTGTATGGAGATCGCGCAGATGATCGTTTGGCGTGGTCGGCCTGGCCTCGAAATCTTCGGGGTCCAGATGCGGTGCGGCGGGATTGAGGGAAGTGTTGGTCATGTCGCCTCCTTTGCCATCGGGGGCCGCCTGTGCCCCCATCTGCATGGAAACGTCCGGCGCGCCCGCCGCGGTTCCCCGCGCGCAGACGGTCCATGACCGGATCGGCAGCTTTTCGCCATCTGGTGGCCAGAAGCCGCAGGGGTGGCGCGTGTCGCGCGCATTGGCGGTCACGCGCCACCCTGTCACCGGCACGCCCTTGACGTGCCTCGGGCTTTTGGGGCCCTAGATCAACCGGCCCATCGCCACGGCCGTGTCCGCCATGCGGCTGGAGAAGCCCCACTCGTTGTCATACCAGCTCAGGATCCGGACCATGTTGCCATCCATCACTTTGGTCTGGTCGGTATGGAACACCGAGGAATGCGGATCATGGTTGAAATCGCTGCTCACCAGCTGGCGGTCGGTATATCCGAGGATGCCCTTGAGTGGCCCATCCGCGGCCTTGCGCACGGCGGCGTTGATCTCTTCGGCATCCGTGGCGCGCGACGCGGTGAAGGTCAGGTCCACCACCGACACGTTCGGGGTTGGCACGCGGATCGCCACGCCGTCGAGCTTGCCGTTCAACTCCGGCAGGACAAGCCCCACGGCCTTGGCCGCGCCGGTCGAGGTGGGGATCATGCTCAGCCCGGCCGCGCGGGCGCGATACAGATCCTTGTGCATCGTATCCAGCGTCGGCTGATCGCCGGTATAGCTGTGGATCGTCGTCATGAAGCCGCGCTCGATCCCGATGGCGTTGTTCAGGACATAGGCCACCGGCGCCAGGCAATTGGTCGTGCAGGAGGCGTTGGACACCACGATGTCCTCGGCCGTCAGGCTGTCGTGGTTCACACCATAGACGATGGTCTTGTCGGCATCCTTGCCGGGGGCGGAAATCAGCACCCGGCTGCTGCCGTTGTCCAGATGCGCCTGGCAGGCCTCCTTGCTGGTGAAAATGCCGGTGCACTCCAGCACCACGTCCACGTCGGACCACGGCAGATCGGCGGGCGATTTGATCGCCGTGACCCGGATCGGCCCGCGGCCCACATCGATGCTGTCTTCTGTGCTCTTGACCTCGACGGGAAAGCGCCCGTGCACGCTGTCGAATTGCAGCAAATGCGCGTTGGTTTCGACCGGACCCAGATCGTTGATCGCCACCACCTCGATATCGGTGCGGCCGGATTCGATGATCGCGCGCAGGATGTTGCGGCCGATCCGGCCAAATCCGTTGATCGCTACTTTGGTGCTCATAGGAGGCTCCTCGCTCGTTCAGTCTGGTCCGCGGCCATAATGGATGCGGCCTTGTTACCGCTAACAACCAGAGGACATACGCCAAGTCAACCTGCGCTTAGCGCCAGAAAGCGATCCATTCGATCAGGTCCAGCAGCTTTTGCGCCAGAAACCTCAGACCGTCGCTGCCTGTCAGGACCGCGTCAATGGCGATCCCGCCAAGGATCAGCACAGCCAAACCGATGGCGATTGAATTGGTCATCGCGGCCTGTTCCTCCGGTACCTTTGACCAACATGTCAGAGGGCAGGGAGGATGTCACCCGCCCGCCGCCTCGGCCTCCGCCTCGCGCTCCAGCTCGCCCTGTTCGGCCGCCCATGTGCCCGCGGCTTCAAGCGCCAGCGGCGACGCGGTCGGCAAAACACCCAGATAGCTGTCGGTCTCCTCGACCGGCGATGCCGCCCGCCGCGTCATCCGATAGGCCGAATACGCGGCCGTCACAGCGAATATCCCCGACATGAAGACCCAGAACGCCGCCGGGCCGAACCGCTCCATGCCGGCCCCGGCGACCAAGGGTCCAAGGATCGCGCCGATCCCGAAGATCATGACAAGCCCGCCCGACGCCGCCGGCATGTCCTCGGGCGACAGCGAATCGTTCGTGTAGGCCAGCAAGAGCGAATAGACCGGCGCCGTCACGCCTCCGGCCAGGAACGCTGTCCCCATGAGCAACACGATATCGCCGCCGCTGACCCAGCCCGAAGCGCAGAAAACGGCCCCCAGCAGGGTGCAGAAAAAAATCAGTTTACGCCGGTCCACCCGGTCCGACATCCAGCCGATCGGATATTGCATCACCAGCGCGCCACCGAACAGCATGGCGATGAACAGCGAAATCTGCCCCGCCGTCAGCCCAAGCTCGGACCCGTAAACCGCGCCCATGCCGGTCTGCGTGGCATAGATCGTGCCCAGCAGGAAAATCCCCACGGTGCCCAGCGGGGAACCTTTGAACAACTCCCGCAGCGGCATTGGCCGGGTCGCTTCGACCGCCGGGGTGGGTGACACCGTCAGCAGGATCGGCCCGAACGAGATCGACACCAGGATCGACGCCCCGATGAACAGCACCGCCGACGCCGCGTCCCCCAGGGTCAGCAAGCCCTGCGCCCCGATGATCCCCAGCGTCTGGGCGATCATATAGGCCGACAATATCTTGCCGCGTGTCTCGTTTGTTGCTGCCGCGTTCAGCCAGCTTTCGGCCGTCACGTAAATGCCCGAGATGCAAAAGCCGATCAGCACCCGCAGCAGCGTCCAGGAAATCGGATCGGTGAACAGTGGAAACGCGATCAGCGCCGCCGACATGAAGCTGCCGAGCGCTGCAAAGACCCGCACGTGGCCAACCCGCCGGATCATTTCCGGCGTGGCCTTCGCGCCCGACAGGAAGCCCAGGAAATAGCCCGACGCGACGATCGCCAGCGCCGCCGCCGAAAACCCCTCGATCCCGCCGCGCACACCGATCAGCGTGAAATGCATGCCGTTTCCCAGCATGATGAACACGATCCCGATCAACAGGGCCCATATCCCCGAAAATACACTCATCCCGGCGCTCTCCACTGGCTGGACAGACAATAGGTCTGCAATCCCATGATACAACCATACTGCGGGGCCGAAATTGCTGCAGCGCCGCAACACGTGCCGGGGGCGACCTTTTGCAGGTGCAGAAACGGAACGCGCCCACGAAGCGCGGCGATGTATTGCGGCCATCATCGCGGCCATGCGCCACCGGCCCATGCGCCAGCCGTCCGGGAAGCCGCTCCAACTGCGTGATGAAGCTGTCTGCGTGATGTCCCCATCCGCGTGACGTCAATGTCGGCCACTGCGCAGGCAAGGGGTCTTTCCAGTGAGCAAACCAATGTGCAAAAAACGGCCTCGTCGCGGTCAAAGGCCCGCTTGCGCACTCCATGCGGGACGCCGGGATAGGCGCAGCCGGGGAACTCATGGCCTGTCCGGTGTGTTACCGTGCAAATGGAGGATGACCGAATGACATTCTTCCACAGTTTGTCTCTGGCCGGTTTCGCGGCCACCGCCATCAGTTTCGGACCCGGACGGATGGGGTTCGGCCTGTTCGTGCCCGAATTCAAGACCACGTTCTCGATGTCCTCCTCGTCGGTCGGGTTTGTGTCCGGCCTCGGCTTTGCCGGCTTCTTTATCGGCCTGCTGATCGCGCAATACTTGCTGAACCGCAGGGGGCCTGAAGTCCCGGTGCTTACCGGATTGACCGCCGCCACGCTGGGCACCGGTATTGTTGCGCTCGCGCCTGACGTCACGGTCCTGGCGGTGGGCATTTTCCTTGCGGGCTCAAGCGCTGGGTTTGCCTGGACACCGTTCAACGACGCGGTGCACCGCAAGATCAGGGACGTGAACCGGCCCACTGCCTTGTCGCAAATCAGTACAGGCACCAGCGCCGGTATCGCCCTCGCGGGTGCCGTCGCCCTTGCCATGGTCCTTTTGGGGTATGACTGGCGGGTCTGCTGGGCTGTGTTCTCCGGGGCCAGCGCTCTGGCGCTCGTTGGCAACTGGGCGGCACTCCGCCGGGTTGAAAAATCGCCCGAAGCTGGCACGCGGGAACATGTGCAGGATTTGCTCCATTTTGCGGCCTTGCCGATTTTCGGGATCGCCCTCGTGCATGGCATCACCTCGGCAATCTACATTTCCTTTGCCGCTGACCGCTTTGCCCATGCGGGCCTTTCCGGAGAGGTGGACGGCGCGATCCCGTCGCTCGTTTTCATCTTTTACGGCATCTTTGGCCTGTTCGGCCTCTTGTCGAACAGGCTGCGGGATGCGTTTGGCCTGAACGGGATCCTTCGGGCGATCCTCCTGGCCTCGGCCGCCTCGTTGGCTTTTGCGGCGATCCTGCCCGGCAGCTGGGTGGGGCTGGTCTCCTCCGCCGGGTTGCAGGGGATCACCGTGATGATGACAAGCGCAATATTGGCCTTCTGGTCAGAGCGTCTGTTCCCGTCATTGCCATCGCTGGGCTTCACGGTCACTCTCTTGGCCACGGCTGCGGGCAGCGTGATCGGTCCCGTGCTGGCAGGGCTGGTTTTCGACGGCCTGGGCGCGGTGGCGATGTTTGTCGGAACCGCAGCCGTACCGCTCTGCGCTGCCGCAATCCTGCAAACCAGGGTCTTGGTGGACAGGCCGTTGGCATGGTGACAGCGTCAGAACCCGGCGCGACTCAACGGCGAAGGTTCCCCTCCCGCGTCCGGGATTCATCGCAGCGCCGACGTGTCGCACACCCCCAGGCACCCGTCGCAAGGCCACCCTGCGGCACCGGACAAAACGGACCCGCTTGGTCCGGCGGTGATGCAGAGCGCCTCTCGCGCGCCGGGTCCGAGGTGGCGTTAAAACCTTAAGAAAGGATGAACACGCCTCTGTAAGCCATTGATTTCACGTCGGACCGGACCCGTCCCAGCCGTGGGACGCCTCAGTGAAGCAGTCGCCCCATCGCGCCGGCCACGTCAGCCATCCGGGCCGAAAAGCCCCATTCATTGTCGTACCAGGCCAGCACCCGCACCATCCGGCGGCCCACCACCTTGGTCTGGTCCGGCGCAAAGATCGACGATTGCGTGGTGTGGTTGAAATCAACCGAAACCTTGGGTTCGGGATCATAGGACAGCACCGTCCCCATATGGGTCGCCGCCGCCTCCCGGACCACCTCGTTCACGTCCTCCACGGTCACATCCTTGCCCGCACAGAAGGTCAGATCCACCGCCGACACGTTCGGGGTCGGCACCCGCACCGCCGATCCGTCCAGCTTGCCCTTGAGATTGGGAAGCACCTCTCCAAGCGCCTTGGCCGCGCCGGTCGAGGTCGGGATCATCGCCATCGCCGCCGCCCGCGCGCGATAGAGGTCGGCATGCCGGCGATCCAGTGTCGGCTGATCGCCGGTATAGGAATGTATCGTCGTCATGATGCCACTCTCGATCCCGATCGCCGCGTCCAGAACCTGGGCCAGCGGCGCCAGACAATTCGTGGTGCAGGACCCGTTCGAGATCATCGTGTCACCATGCGCCAGCCCGCGATGGTTCACCCCATAGACAACGGTTTTCTGCACGTTCTTCGCAGGCGCCGAGATCAGCACCGATTTCGCCCCGCGCTCCATGTGGACGGCCGCCTTGTCGCCGTCATTGAAATTGCCCGTGCATTCCAGAACGACGTCACAGCCCGACCAGTCCAGGTTTTGCGGATCATAGGTCGAATACACCTCCATCGGCCCGCGCCCGAGGTCCATCGTGTTGCCCTCGATCCGGACGTCGCCGGCAAACCGGCCATGCACGCTGTCATAGCGCAGCAGATGGGCGTTTGTCTCGATCGGGCCGGTCGCGTTGATCTTGACCACCTGAACGTCATTCCGCGAACTTTCCGCGATATGCGCCAGCGTGCAGCGGCCGATACGACCGAATCCGTTGATTCCAAGCGTGACGGTCATGAGCATGTCTCCTGCGCAATGCGATTGTTATCCGTATACGAGCGTATGCCGCCTACGAAAAGAAAAAATATGAGTTTTTCCAGCATGTTAGCGCAAAATGTAAGTGAGATTCGCATGTTGGCGCTAACCTGAGGGACAGTTTGCGGTAACAGGCTTGGCTTGTTTCGAATCTGAAAAATTCAATGCGCGGGAGCGGCCCTGGCATTCACTGCCGCCACGGGTCCGCGCCTTTAGCCGGGCTGAGCCGTGCCGCCAGCGCTGGCGCGTGCGGCGTCTTCCACTGCAATGCCGACGATCCGTGGCAGATGGGCATCTTGGTCGGGACCCGGGCCATTGCCGGGGGCGTTTGGTATTGGCGCTACATGCAGCGGGACGCTATGTCTGGCGTGACCGGATACAGGAGCGACGTGATGAGTGGATTGTTGGCCCTTCTCGATGACGTTGCGGGCATTGCCAAAGTGGCGGCCGCATCTGTCGACGACATCGGGGCTGCCGCGGCCAAGGCCGGCTCCAAGACCGCGGGTGTGCTGATTGACGATGCCGCGGTCACGCCAAAATACCTGCAAGGTTTCGAACCGGCGCGGGAATTGCCGATCATCTGGCGCATCGCGCGTGGATCGCTGATCAACAAGCTGGTTATCCTGTTGCCTGCCGCCTTGCTGATGTCGAGCTTTTTCCCGTGGATGATCCCGCCGCTCCTGATCCTCGGGGGCAGTTACCTTTGCTTTGAGGGGGCAGAAAAGATCGCGCATGTGATGCTGCCGCATGATGCGCAGTCCGGTGGACCCGATGGCAGCCACAGCATCAAGGATCCGCTGCACCTTGAAAAAGAGAAGATAAAGGGCGCGATCAAGACAGACTTCATATTGTCGGCAGAGGTCATGACGATCGCGCTCTCAGTGATAGACGCTGGAAATGTGTGGATGCAGGGCATTACGCTGGCACTGGTCGGCGTGATGGTCACGCTGGCGGTCTACGGCGCGGTCGCGGTGATCGTGAAGATGGACGATGTGGGCCTGTGGCTCAGCAAGGCGGGCAATTTCGCGGCAACCCGGTCGGTGGGGCGCGGGATCGTGATGTTCATGCCGTGGCTTCTCAAAGGGCTGACCGTGGTGGGCACGGCGGCGATGCTCTGGGTCGGCGGATCGATCATCGTGCATTCCGTGGCACAGATGGGATGGCATGTGCCAGAGGATACGATCTACCGGATCGCCTCCGCCACGAGCGGCGGGGTCCCGTTCCTGAACTGGGCGATCACGGCGGCCATCGACTTCGTGCTTGGCCTGATCTGGGGCCTGATCCTGATCCCCTTCGGGATCAAGGTGGTGGCGCCGGTCTGGACAGCCGTGATGCCCAAAGGGCTTTGACGCTTTAAGCTTGCCTTACCCCCGCATCCGCTAGGGGTGCGGTATGAAAAAACCGGAAAAACCGACAAATCTCGACCCCGAAAAATGGCTCCGCGACCTGTTTTCCGCCAAAACTGTGGGGCGCGGCGGGGTGGTTCACCGCCCGGCGCGCGACGTTGACCGCTACGCAGGCCGCGAGGCGTTCTTGCATGAAGTGCGGCGTCGCGGGTTTACGCTGGTGGAAAACGGCGAACAATTGGTGGTATTTTGCAACCGCGATCCCGTGCGTCTTCTTGTCAATCGCGATCCGCCCAAGCTGTCGCGCCGCGCATGGCCGGTGACACGTCCGCAGCCTGCAATGGATAGTCCCGTTCACCGCGATCGGGGTTGACCGGGCAGGGCCGTCAGGGTGGTGTTTGGCTCTTGCGCTCACCACGGCATCGCGGTCGCGCGGGGGTGTTCACGATCATCTGTGTCGTGTCGTCTGTTGTTCCGACGCGGGTACAAACCCGTTTCCGCAGTCATCCGATCCACTCTGCACCGCCCGCCCGGTGCCGCAGGCCTTGGGGGCCGGCGACGGGGGCGGACGACGCAAGGCAGTCACCCGCCCGAAATCAGGTCGCGCACCTTTTGCGCCACGGCGTCAGCCGTGATGCCGAATTTATTGTAAAGCGTCTCTGCCGGCGCCGACGCGCCAAAGCCATGCATTCCGACAAACCCGGCTTTCTCGCGTTTGCCACGTTCGCCGTAGAGCCAGCGATCCCAGCCGAACCGGATTCCTGCCTCGACCGCAACGCGCACCGGCCCGCCGGGCAGAACGCGCTTGCGGTAACGTTCCTCCTGATCCTCGAAAAGCTCCCAGCAGGGCATGGATACGACGCGCGTTCCAATACCCTCGCCGTGCAGGATATCCCGCGCGGCCATCGCGATTTCGACCTCGGAGCCGGTCGCCATCAGGATGGCCTGGCGTTTGCCCTCGGCATCGGCCAGGACATAGGCGCCTTGCGCGACAAGGTTCTTGGTCTTGTGTTCGGTCCGCACTGTCGACAATCCTTGACGGGTCAGCGACAGGACCGAGGGCGTGTTCGTCTGCGTCAGTGCAATTTCCCAGGCCTCGGCCGTTTCCACGGTATCGGCGGGGCGGAACACGAGCGTGTTTGGCGTTGCGCGGCTGATCGCCAGATGTTCGATGGGCTGGTGCGTCGGACCATCCTCACCCAGACCGATGGAATCATGTGTCATCACGTAGACGGTCGGCACCCGCATCAACGCCGACAGCCGCATCGCGGGGCGGGCATAATCGGTGAAACACATGAACGTGCCGCCATAGGGCCGGATGCCACCATGCAACGCCATGCCGTTCATCGCCGAGGCCATGCCGTGTTCGCGGATGCCCCAATAGATGTACCGCCCGCCGCGCTGGTCGATATCGAACACCTCGAGATCGCCGGTTTTGGTGTTGTTCGACCCCGTCAAATCGGCCGAACCCCCGATGGTTTCAGGCAGGATCGGGTTGACAACTTCAAGCACCATTTCCGAGCTTTTCCGCGTGGCCAGTTTGGGCGCGGTTTCGCTGATCTGCTTTTTCAGCGCCTTGATGGTCACGGACAGCTTTTTCGGCGCATCCCCCGCCATCGTGCGGGCAAACTCGGCCTGTCGCGACGCGGACACGGCGGACAGCCGCTGCTCCCAGGCGTCGCGTTCGGCGGCACCGCGGCGGCCAATCGCCTCCCAGGTTGATTTGATGTCAGACGGGATTTCGAACGGGTCATGCGTCCAGCCCCAGGCCTCGCGGGCCTCGGCGTTCTGGTCGGCATTGGTCAGCGCGCCATGTCCCTTGGACGTGTCCTGGGCGGCATGGCCCAGCGCGATATGCGTCTTGCAGGCGATCATCGACGGGCGCTTGTCTTTCTTGGCGTTGACGATGGCCGCGTCTATCTCGGAGGGATCATGCCCGTCGATTTCCTGCACATGCCAGCCGGCTGCAGTAAAGCGTCCGATCTGGTCGGTACGATCCGACAAATCGACGGTTCCATCGATGGTTATGTTGTTGTTGTCCCAGAACACGATCAGCCGTGACAGCTCTTGCCGACCGGCGATGCCCATAGCTTCGTGGCTGACGCCTTCCATCAGGCAGCCGTCGCCCGCGATGACATAGGTATGATGGTCAACCAGCTTCTTTCCAAAGCGCGCGCGGAGCGATTCCTCGGCGATGGCAAAGCCCACCGAATTTGCAAGACCCTGGCCCAACGGTCCGGTTGTCGTCTCGATCGCCTGGGCAAGAAAGTTCTCGGGGTGCCCGGCGGTCTTGGACCCCCACTGGCGGAAATTCTTGATCTGATCGAGCGTGATCTCCGCGTCGCCGACAAGGTAAAGCAGCGCGTAGAGCAGCATCGACCCGTGCCCGGCCGACAGGATGAATCGATCCCGATCATGCCAGTCAGGGCGGCTTGCGTCGAATTTCAGATGGGTCTCGAACAGCACAGTGGCCACGTCCGCCATACCGATCGGCATGCCCGAGTGGCCGGAATTCGCCGCCGCGACGGCGTCCAGCGCCAGCGCGCGGATTGCGGTGGCCTTGTTCCAATGGTCAGGGTTCTGGGCTTTGAGTGTGTCGATATCCACGGACGTCTATTCCTTGTCATGGCCGTCATGCGGTCTTTGGGAGCGCTCTTAGCAGTGTTGCAGCAGAGTTCAAGCCGCACACACGGGCCGGGTGTGGATAAGGGGGCGCATTTTTTCCCGTGGATTGTTAAACTTTCACATTAAGAGGACGGAGCGATTCGTTTCGAGAGCAAGGAAAAAACCACCCGGCGTTCATGTTTTCAGGGCGCACGGGCAACAGACGGGGATCAGGCAAATGACCCAGATTGAAGAGTTGCAACATCGGATCACCGCCGCGCTGGACCGCGTGGCGCAGGGTATGGCCCGGATGGAGGAAAAGACCACTGCGCCTGTTTCCGTGCCTGCTTTGGATGTGGCGCCGTCAGCAGACCCCGAAGAGGTGGCCCGCCTGAAAACCGCCTTGGACGAGGAACGCCGGGCCAATGCGGAGCTGGAAGAGCGTGTGCGTGAACTTCACGAGGCGCATGCAGCCGAACTCGAAGCTGCGAAAGCCGCTGCAGCCGCGGTCGATCCCGGTACAGCGCCGGATATCGACGTCTCCGCGCTCGACGAGGAAGTGCAACGTCTGCGCCAGGCAAACCAGATGCTGCGCGACACCAACGAGGAAATGCGCGGCGCCCTGGCTGACAACGTCGGTGAGCCGCATCTGATCAACAAGGCGATGCTGGCCGAGCTGGAGGCCCTGCGCGCCGACCGCGCCGCAGAGCAAGCCGAAACCCACACCATCATTGCGGCCCTGGCCCCGTTGCTGGACCAGGCCGAGCAGACCGAGGAGGCGACCTGATGCCGGAAGTAGAAATCACCATCGGCGGTCGCACCTTCGAGGTTGCCTGCCAGGAAGGCGAGGAAAAATACCTGCATTCCGCCGCCAAGATGCTGGATACCGAAGCGCAGGTCCTGGCAGAGCAGGTGGGCCGCATACCCGAAGCGCGGATGCTGTTGATGGCCGGGCTGATGCTGGCGGACAAGACTGCGGGCCTGGAAGACAAGTTGCGCGAAGCCGAGGATCGCGCCTCGGGGTACCTGTCGGAGTTGCGGATGCTGAAGGATGCGCCGCCGCCGCAACCGGAACGGGTCGAGGTCCCGGTGGTGCCGACCGACGTGACCGAGTCGCTTCAGGAAATCGCTGCGCGTGCGGAATCCCTGGCGCGCGATGTGGAGGACAAGGTCGGCGACGACAGCTGATCGCGGCCCCGCCTTGGGGCTGCGCGGCGTGCATCGGCATCCACGCGACCCACTGTCACCTTCTTATCATCCACGTCCGAGGCGCGAAACCTGTTGCCGTTTTTTCGCGAGGTGACAAAAAAACGGCGCCCTGAAATATGGCGCCGTTTCTGGTTGACCGTTGGAACATTCCGGCTCAGGCGTTGGCCTGTCGGATTTTCTCGGCTGCTTCCTTGTCGTAGGCTACGCCATTTTCCGCAAAAAGTTGGTCAAGCTCGCCCGAGAGGGTCATTTCCGTAATGATGTCGCAGCCGCCGACGAATTCGCCTTTGACGTAAAGTTGCGGGATTGTCGGCCAGTCGGAATAGTCCTTGATGCCCTGGCGGATGTTCTCGTCTTCTAGGACGTTCACATCCTTGAAGTCGATGGCCATGTAATTCAGCACCCCCGCAACCCGGCTGGAAAAGCCGCATTGAGGCATTGCCTTGTCGCCCTTCATATACAGCACAACATCGTTGGCTTTGACGGTTTCTTCGATCTTCTGTTTCGCGTCAGTCATTGTCTTGCTCCATCTGTTCGCGGCGTTTCCTGTCTTTGCGGATATAGGGCATGGTTGCGCCGACCGTGATCACTGCCACAAGGCCGATCGCGGCAAAGAATGGCCATGTGTTCGCGATAAAGTCCATCATGCGTGTCCGGCTGCGTCGGCTTGGTGGGGACGGGGCGCTTTCCAGGCGAAAATCGCAAACGGCCCGATCAGCAGGATCATCAGGATGTTCCAGGCGCGTGTCGGCATCAGTCGGGCGCTTTCGTGGTCAGCGCCAATGCGTGCAATTCACCCTGCGATCCGTCCATCTTGCCCTTGAGCGCGGCATACACCGCGCGCTGCTGTTGGACGCGGTTCTTGCCCTTGAAGCTCTGATCGATCACTTCGGCGGCGTAATGGTTCCCGTCTCCGGCCAGATCGGTGATCGTGATCTGTGCATCGGGGAATTCGCTGCGGATCAGGTCTTCGATTTCCTGCGCTTGTATGGCCATTGCGCTATTCTCCGGTTGTGGACGCTATCCAAGATGTATGACTCAGGTCAGCCGTGCGCAAGCCGTTGAACGCTCAGGTATCGAGCGTGACCCAAACCGGAACGTGATCGGAGGGTTTTTCGCCGCCGCGCACGGCGCTTTCGATCCAGCAATCCGTCAGCATATCGGCACATTGGGGGCTGAGCAGGAAATGGTCGATACGGATCCCGTTGTTCCGCTGCCAGGCCCCGGCCTGATAGTCCCAGAATGAATAATGTCCGCCGCCATGTGTCCGGGCGCGGAAGGCCTCGGTAAAGCCGAGATTGACGATGCGCCGGAACGCGGCGCGGGTTGGGGGCAGGAAAAGCGCATCGTCTTTCCACGCCTCCGGCTTCGCCGCATCCTCGGCCTGCGGAATCACGTTGTAATCCCCCGCCATCAGCGCGGGCAGTTCGGCATCGAGAAGATCGCGCGCACGCGCCTCCATGCGGTCCATCCAGGCCAGTTTGTACTCATATTTCGCGCCAGGGGCCGGGTTGCCGTTGGGAAGGTACAGCCCGCAGAGACGAACGGCCTGGCTGTCGCCGATCACTGTCGCCTCGATCCAGCGGGCCTGTTCGTCACCCTCATCGCCGGGAAGACCGCGGGTCACGTCCTCCAGAGGGACTTTGGACAGGATCGCAACACCGTTGAAACCCTTTTGCCCGTGCGTTTCCACGGCATAGCCCAAATCCTCGATCGCCTCGCACGGAAAGGCGTCGTCCATTGACTTGATTTCCTGCAACAGCGCCACGTCCGGCGCGCTATCGCGCAGCCAATCGAGCAAGGCAGGCAGGCGTGCCTTGATCCCGTTGATGTTGAATGTGGCGATTTTCATGTGCGGCCTCCCGGGTCGCGGCCTCTATCCCAAGAAGAGGGCCTACTGACAAGTGGCGATCGCGTCGAATCGCAGGGTGGGGATTCGCGACAAGGGATGGACCCCATTGCCCGTGAATCCCCGGCGCACCGGTCTCGGATAGGTTGTGCGAAAAGTTATCCCCAGAAATTTCGGATCTGTTGATAACTCCAGGAAGTCGCCAGTAGAAACAATCTATGGGCGACTCTTCATGTGGATAACTCTGCTTTACACATCTTAAGCGATAATTTGTATTTTCAAAACAACCTTTGCGTGCCAGCGTTCGACGTGTTCAACCCGCCAACAGGAGGCCACCATGACCGCAGTTCGTAAATTCCAGATTACCGAAAACTTCGTTGAAGATCAGAACAATACCGCAGGTTCAGGCAATATTTTCTGTGGTGACGACGTAGAGGCCATCATGTCGGCCTCAACGCCCACCCGGTCGGACACAATGACAGGTGACGCTGTCGAGGCGATCATGTCTGCTTCCACCCGCATGACCTCCGACACACGCAACGGCGACGCGGTGGAAGCCATCATGTCCGCCTCAACGCCGACAACCTCGGACGCCCGCAACGGTGACGCTGTCGAGGCGATCATGTCTGCCTCCACCCGCATGACCTCCGACACACGCAACGGTGACGCGGTGGAAGCCATCATGTCCGCCTCAACGCCGACAACCTCGGACGCCCGCAACGGCGACGCTGTCGAGGCGATCATGTCTGCCAGCACGCCGACAACGTCTGCCGCCAATACCGGTGACGCCGTGGAGGCGATCATGTCGGCCTCCACACCCCGCAGAGCATAAACTGCACCGGAAGAGGGCGGCGCGCCCGACGACTTGGGCGCGCCCGCATCACGTTGAACCGGGACAGAAAAACCCTGTCCTTTGATCGCCAAGGAGGCCTGGATCGTGACAAATGTCATTCAACTCACCCGCCCGTCCCGGATCAATCCCCAAGAGGCGCGCCTCGGCGCGCTTCTGAGCTGCTTTGCCGAACACCGCCGCTACGGCGATGATGTGTTCTGGCTCAAGGAAAACGCCGAAATCCTGAACATCCTTGAATGCACAGGCATCGCTCCTGGCGAGGCGGCGCTGGAAACCTACGCGCCGTTTTACGAAAGCGTCGAGAAGCGGCTGCGCTTCTTTCCCCAATATTACCGTTTCTTCCTGTCAATGGCGCTCGATCTTGAGGACCTCGGCATGCCGGGGAGCGAAGGAGAGAAGCTCGTTCAATGGGCGCGCGACCAGGATCTTGCTGGCGCCGAATTGTCCGATCTTCAACGGATGGAAGCCCGCCGGATGATGGCGCGGCGCGGGAGTGCGTCCAAGGCGACCGATGCGGCGCTCGACGTTCGCGCCCGGCGCTTCATGGCGCGGTCAGAGACCTTTACGCTGCCCAACAAGAAGGCCGCGTATGAGCTGACACACCTGGTTTTTTACCTGAGCGACTATGGACGTCGCGACCCGGAACTGGACGCGGACGCCAAGCGCAGTCTGCATTTTGCCGGGCTCCTGGCGTTTATCGAACAGAATGCCGATCTGCTCTCTGAGATCTGTATCTCGATGAGATATGCCGGCGAAACGCCACCGGTGCTCTGGACCGAATGGCTCAAACGCGAAACGGCGGTGTTTTCAGTCACCGATGGGGCCGATGTCGGCGTGCAGGACGATTACCATGAATTCCTCGTCTGCAACTGGCACCAGGCGGTGACCGGCGACACCGCGTTTGCCAAGGGTTTCGTCAATGACCGGATGCGGTTTGATCGCAGCCCGGCGCGGGCCATGCCCATGCGCGAGATGTCACAGGCAATGTTCGATCTCGATACGGCACGCAGCGGCGACTGGATGACGATGCGCCTTCACATGGAGGATGCGCTGTCACCTGAAGCGATGACGGTGCTGGACCAAGCCGAGACATCCTCGCGCCATTTCGAAGCGTTTTTCCACGGTTTCGCCCGCGCCGCGCCTGCGGCCCACGTCCACTGACGGGCGGCGACCCTACATCGAGAAACTGGTGCCGCAGCCGCAAGAGGATGTGGCATTGGGATTCTGGATCACGAACCGCGCGCCGATCAATTCCTCTGAAAAGTCGATCACCGCATCGGCCAGAAACGGCAACGACACCGAATCCACGACAACGCGTTCGCCGTTGTTTTCAAGAACCAGATCGTCGTCATCCGGCTCATCGAGCTTGATCTCGTACTGGAACCCGGAACATCCGCCGCCTTCGACAGCCACCCGCAGGGCCTTGCCTTCGGTGCTGGCGCCGATTTCCGACAAACGCTCGAACGCCCGGTCAGTCACTTTTGGTGGAAGCTGCATCTTGCCCTCGGGTTTGCTTTAACTTGTGTCCTGTTCCCAATATAGGGGGAGACGGGACAGGGAACAAGAACAGGCGGTGCTGCAATGACGGCCCAGTATGCGTGTGAGCCGGGCAAATCGCGCGGCAGACGATACTCCGAAGAGGAAAGCGAATTTCGCTCGTGCTTTCAGCGCGACCGCGACCGCATCATCCATGCGTCTGCATTCCGCAGACTGAAACACAAAACACAGGTCTTCATCGAACATGAGGGCGATTATTTTCGCACCCGCCTGACCCATTCGATCGAGGTCGGGCAGGTGGCACGGACCATCGCCAAGGTGCTGGGTCTTGACCTGGAGTTGACCGAGGCGGTGGCGCTTGCCCATGATCTTGGTCACACGCCGTTCGGTCATACGGGCGAGGAAGCGCTGAACGCGCTGATGCAGCCCTATGGCGGGTTCGACCACAATGCCCAGGCGATCCGCATCGTGACATCGCTTGAGCGGCATTATGCCGATTTCGACGGGTTGAACCTGACCTGGGAGACCTTGGAAGGTATTGCGAAACACAATGGTCCGGTCGGCGCGCCAATCCCCTATGCGCTGGCGGATTACAACGCGGCACATGATCTGGAGTTGCACACCCATGCCAGTGCAGAGGCACAGGTTGCAGCCTTGTCGGACGACATCGCCTATAACCACCACGATCTGCATGACGGGCTGCGGGCCGAGTTGTTTTCAACCGATGAACTGGCCGAGCTTCCCATTGTAAGCGATTGTTTTTCCGAAGTGGATCGCAAACATCCAGGGCTGAATTACTACCGCCGCCGTCACGAGGCGTTGCGCCGGTTTTTCGGCATACTCGTGCAGGACGTCATGGCCGTCACGCGGGCGAACATCAGCGACCTCGCGCCGGACAGCCCGGCGGAGATTCGCAACGCCGGCCGCATGATGGTGCAGTTTTCGCCCGGCCTGTGGTCCGAGCTGAAGCAAATCCGCACGTTCCTGTTTTACCGCATGTACCGTGCGCCGGATGTGGTCGAGATGCGGGCGAAGGTGACACAGGTCATCAACGATCTATTCCCGCTTTTCATGTCGGACCCGTCGCTTCTGCCCAAGCAGTGGCGCAAGGATGTGGCCGAGGTGCGGTCGTCCGACACGCAGCTTGCACGCATCGTTGCAGATTATATCGCCGGGATGACTGACCGGTTTGCCTTGCAGGAACATGCACGGCTGACAGGGTCGGACGTGATCGCATCGCGGGCGTGACAGTAACGAGTAAAGGAGGCGGCAATGGCGACGTCGACAGGAACGGGACTTGATCCGGTTACGGCCTTCGCGCTGGTGGGCGTGTTGGGTGTGGGGGCCCAATGGATCGCATGGCGGCTGAACCTGCCTGCCATCGTGCTGATGCTGGTGGCAGGCCTGCTGGTGGGGCCGGTTTTCGGGATTCTTGATCCCTCTGCGGCGATGGGGGATTTGCTACAGCCGATCGTCGCCATCGCGGTGGCGATCATCCTGTTCGAAGGGGGGCTGACGCTCAATTTCAAATCGCTGACCGATGCCGCGGTGGGTGTGAAACGGCTGGTCCTTGTCGGGGCGCCGGTGGGCTGGCTGCTGTCAGCGTCGGTGTTGCACTATGTCGGCGGGCTGAGTTGGGCCACGTCTTCGGTGTTTGGCGGTATCATGATCGTCACCGGCCCGACCGTGATTGCGCCATTGCTGCGGCAGGCGCGGCTGAAACGGCGCCCGGCCGCGCTTTTGCAGTGGGAAGCCATTGTGAACGATCCGGCCGGGGCATTGGCTGCCGTTCTTGCCTTCGAAGTGGTTCTGGTCTGGCAGACCGCCACCACCGTGGAGGAAGTGATCTGGACCGTCTCTGTCGGCATCGTCGTAGCGACGATCGTCGGTGTTGTCGCAGGGTGGGGCATCGCAACGTCCTTTGCGCGGGGCTGGGTGCCCGAATACATGAAAGTGCCGGCGCTCTTCGTGAGTGTTCTGATCGTCTTCGCGGCGTCGGACGCGTTGCTGCACGAAAGCGGGCTGCTGGCGGTGACGATCATGGGTGTCTGGATCGCCAACGCGCATCTGCCAAGCTATTCGGAAATGCACCGCTTCAAGGAACACGCGACGATCCTGCTGGTGTCCGGCGTGTTCATCCTGCTGGCCGCCAACATGACCCGAGAGACGCTGCTGAGCATGAACTGGCAGACCCTGGCAACGGTGGTCGCGGTGATCCTGATCGCCCGCCCGTTGACGGTTCTGACCTCGCTGGCCTTTTCGAACGTGCCATGGGCCGAACGTCTCCTGGTGGCCTTTACCGGTCCACGCGGCGTGGTTCTTGTCGCTGTTGCGGGGCTTTTCGGGGATCGTCTCGTGCAGGCGGGGATCGAGGATGCGGCGCAGATCTCATCGCTGGCGTTCGCGCTGGTCGCGGGCACGGTGGTCCTGCACGGGTTCACGCTCAAACCGGTCGCGCGGATGCTTGGCCTGACGGCGGCAACGACGCCCGGTGTCTTGATCGTTGGCGGCAGCCGCTGGTCGGTCGAGCTTGGCCGCGTGCTGGACGAACTGGAGCTTCCGGTGATGATCTCGGATCCCAACCGCAGCCATCTGCGGGACGCCCGCGATGCGGGATTGCGGATTTACACCGGCGATATCCTGTCCGAGGGTGCCGAGCACCGCCTGGATCTCATGGCATATGAGACCGTGATCGCGGCGACGGACAACGATTCTTACAACACGCTTGTCGCGACGGACCTGGCGCCGGAATTTGGTCGCGAAAACGTCTACCAGCTCAATCGCGACACGTCCGAGTCGTCGCGCTACGCGCTGCCCCCCAAGCTGGGCGGCCGACCTGTCGGGGCCGGCGAAACATATTGGGAGGTGCAGCGCCGCATGTGGGACGGGTGGGAATTCCGATCGACCTCCTTGTCCGAGGAGTTCACGCTGCAAGACTGGTATGACACCAATCCCGAGGGCATTCCCGTTGCCGATATCGGCCCGCGCGGCACCCTGCGCATTCTTGGCCCCGAGGACGCACCCAAGGAGGCCAAGGACACGCGGCTGATTGCCATGCTGCCGATGAAAGAGCATCGCGCCCCGGCCGACGGGCAAGCCTGAGCGTCCGAACATTTGACGCCACCCGCCAAGGTGGTAGAGGACATGCCGAACAAAGGACGTGTGACATGAACCTCTTTTCCGATATCCGGGCGCTCGTGATCGACAGCCTGACCGCGATGGTGGCCGATGGCGTGCTGCCGGGTGGTCTTGATTTCGCCAACGTCACGGTGGAACCGCCGCGCGACCCGCTGCATGGCGATATGGCGACCAATGCCGCGATGGTGCTGGCCAAACCCGCAGGCCAAAAACCGCGCGATATCGCTCAGGCGCTTGCCACCCGGCTGACGGGCGATCCGCGTGTCGCCTCGGCGGAAGTGGCCGGACCGGGATTCCTGAATTTGCGCCTGACCAATTCTGTCTGGCAGCGTTTGCCACAGGTTATCCTGTCCTCGGGCGGTACCTACGGCAAATCCGGCGTCGGGCAGGGGCAAAAGGTCAACGTCGAATATGTCTCGGCCAATCCCACCGGTCCGCTGCACGTTGGCCACACGCGCGGCGCGGTCTTTGGAGATGCTCTGGCGTCCCTGCTGGATTACGCGGGGTATGATGTCACGCGCGAATACTACATCAACGACGGCGGCGCACAGGTCGATGTGTTGGCACGGTCGGTCTATCTTCGGTACCTGGAAGCGCACGGGCAGGACGTCGCCTTCGAGGACGGAACCTATCCCGGCGAATACCTGATCGAAGTGGGCGAGGCGCTCAAGGACAAGGTCGGCGATGCCTATATCGGCCAACCCGAGGCGGTCTGGCTGGAAGACGTGCGGGACTTTTCCACCGACGCCATGATGATGCTGATCAAGGCCGATCTTGGTGCTCTTGGCGTGGAGATGGACAAGTTCTTCAGCGAAAAGTCTCTTTACGGGACAGGCCTGATCGAAACGGCCATCCAGGATCTGGATGCCAAGGGCCTGATCTATCGCGGCACCCTGGAGCCGCCCAAAGGCAAGACGCCGGAGGATTGGGAGCCGCGCATACAGACCCTGTTCAAGTCCACCGAACACGGCGACGACGTGGACCGGCCGATCATGAAATCGGATCAAAGCTGGACCTATTTCGCGCCCGATATCGCCTATCACTTCGACAAGGTGCAGCGCGGGTACGACCTGTTGATCGATGTGTTCGGTGCCGATCATGGCGGATATGTCAAACGCATGAAAGCCGCCGTAAGCGCGCTGTCCGAGGGCCGGACCCCGCTCGACATCAAGCTGACGCAACTTGTGAGGCTCTACAAGAACGGCGAGCCGTTCAAGATGTCCAAGCGGGCTGGAACCTTTGTCACGCTGCGCGACGTTGTGGACCAGGTGGGCCCGGACGTGACGCGTTTCGTCATGCTCACGCGCAAGAACGACGCGCCGCTGGATTTCGATTTTGACAAGGTGCTGGAACAATCCAAGGACAACCCGGTGTTCTACGTGCAATATGCCAATGCTCGGGTGCATTCCGTTTTGCGCAAGGCCGCAGAAGCCGGGATCGACGTGTCCGATGCCACGCTGGCCGACATCGACCTGTCCGGCATGACCCATGACAGCGAACTGGCCGTGGCACGGAAACTGGCGGCCTGGCCGCGCCTGGTAGAGATCGCGGCGCGCACCAACGAACCGCACCGTGTCGCGTTCTACCTCTACGAATTGGCCTCCGACCTGCACGCACTTTACAACAAGGGCAATGATGTGCCTGACCTTCGCTTTTTGCAGGAAGGCAACACCACGGTCTCACAGGCGAAAATCGCCCTCGCGCGGGCCGTCTCTGTTGTTATTTCCGCAGGCCTTGGTATCTTGGGCGTCACACCGGTCGAAGAAATGCGCTGACAAAAGCGTCGTGACTGGCTGAGGCAACGGCAAGAAACCACCGGTGGCAATGACCGCCGGACAAAGAGGCAGACATGGCAGACATGCATATGACGGACTCCGTACGCGGGGAAAGTACGTCAGGCAATTTGGCCACGGCAGCCAACTGGCTGGGCGCGGCCATGTCGCTGGCGTTGATTATAGGTGTCGCGGTTTGGGGATATCGGCTCATCGTGCGGGATGTTTCCGGCGTCCCGGTCGTGCAGGCGCTGGAAGGCCCGATGCGGGTCGCCCCTGACAACCCCGGAGGCAAGATCGCGCGCCACGAGGGGCTGGCGGTCAACAACATCGCCGGCACCGGCACCTCCGCCCCGCCGCCGGATAAGATCGTTCTCGCGCCACAACCGCTTGACGTGACAGAAGAGGACCAGGTGGTGGCTCAGCGCGAACCGGCGCAAGACACCCGTGATCCGAACGGGGCTGAAGATTTCGCACGCGTTTCCCTGAACGAGACCCATGACACGGCTGCTGCCGCGCAGCCAACCGCGTCGGACGGCTCCGGGGACGACGATGATCCGATCGCGGCGCTTGCCAACCAGATCGCCGCGGACGCAGCGCCCTTGGCGGCGCTTGACGCGGCCCCCGACACCGGGGTGTTCAATGGCGCCCAAGAGGATCAACCGTCCAATCGTGCGGCAAACATCATCCCTGCCTCGGTTCCCGGTGTCGCGCGCTCCCTGCGTCCGGCAAAGCGGCCTTCGAACCTCCAACTCGCATCGCTTTCCACACCGGTTCAAACCGTCTCGTCATCAGGCACGGCGCAGGTCTCTGATATGGACCCCGACGAAATCCCGACCGGCACACGGCTCGTGCAATTCGGCGCCTATGACAGCCCCGACGTGGCGCGCGAGCAATGGGCCAAACTTGAATCGCGGTTTGTCGACTACCTGTCCGGCAAGGACCGTGTCATTGAACAGGCCAGTTCGGGCGGGCGGGTGTTTTACCGCCTGCGGGCGCATGGCTTCAGCGATCTCAGCGACTCGCGCCGTTTCTGTGCCGCCATCGTGGCCGAAGGCGCGGATTGCATCCCTGTGGTCAGCCGGTGACACACCCGCCGTTCGGTGCGGCCATCTTTGGCTGTGACGGCCCGTGCCTGTCAGCAGACGAACGGGCGTTTTTCGCCGAGGCCAACCCGTTCGGTTTCATCCTGTTCGATCGCAATCTGGTTGACTCCGATCAGATCCGCGCCCTGACAGCCGATCTGCGGCAGACCGTGGGCCGCAACGCGCCGGTCCTCATTGATCAGGAAGGGGGGCGCGTGCAACGTCTGCGCGCGCCGCTGGCGACCGACTGGCTGCCGCCTTTCGATCATGTCGAAAAGCTCGGCCAAGACGCGATCCAAGGCATGCGCCTGCGCTATCACATCATTGCAAGGGAACTGCGATCTCTGGGCATCGACGCCAATTGTGCCCCGATGCTCGATATCGCGCGGCCCCAAACCCACAGCTTCCTGCGCAACAGGTGCTACGGATCGGACGTCGATGCGGTGGTGAAGATCGGCCGCGCCGTGGTCGAGGGCCATGTGTCCGGCGGTGTTTTCCCGGTCATCAAACACATCCCCGGCCATGGTCTTGCGCAGATGGATAGCCATCTTGAGCTTCCACGCATAGATGCAGATGGCGATGTGCTCGACTCCACGGATTTCGCGGCCTTTCGGCCCTTTGCCGACTGCGCGATGGGGATGACTGCGCATTTGGTGTATGCCGCCTTTGGCGAAACCGGCCCTGCCACGACATCACCCGCCATGATCCGGCGCATCCGAGAGGATATCGGCTTTCACGGTTTGCTCATGACCGACGATATTTCCATGCAGGCCCTGACGGGCACCGTGCCGGACCGCGCCGAGGCATCGATACTGGCAGGATGTGACGTGGTCCTGCATTGCAACGGTGATTTGCACGAGCGCATCGCCGTGATGGACCGGATCAGCACCATGTCCACCGCCAGCCAGAGCCGCGCCGACGCCGCCATCGCAAGTCGTCCAGAGGTCGAGGATGTTGACATTGCCACGCTCAGGGCCATGCTTGCGCAACTTGAGCAAGGGCGCGGTGCATGAACGACGCGGCAACAGATGGATTCGACTCCTCGGTGGCGGATCGACTCGCCGCTGAGGCACTGATCGTGGATGTGGATGGGTTTGAAGGCCCGCTCGACCTGTTGTTGAGCCTTGGCCGGACACAAAAGGTCGATCTGCGTCAGGTTTCTGTCCTCCAACTGGCGCGGCAATATCTTGCCTTTGTCGACAAGGCGAAGGCGCTGCGGATCGAACTTGCGGCGGATTACCTTGTCATGGCCGCGTGGCTGGCCTTTTTGAAATCCCGCCTCTTGCTGCCGCCCGATCCCGCAGAGGATGACCCCTCAGGCGAAGACCTCGCTGCGCATCTCGCGTTTCAATTGGAACGCCTGCAAGCCATGCGGGACGTCGCGGCCAAGCTGATGGCCCGCGACCAGCTTGGTCGCGATTTCTTTGCCCGTGGCGTGACCCAGGAGGTCGAGCGCGTGCGCAAGGTCAATTACACCGCGACGCTTCTCGACCTGATGCAGGGCTACGCGCGGATCCGGACAAAGGACGAATTCCGACCCTACGTGATGGATCGCGATGCGGTGTTCACGATGGAACAGGCGCTGGAACGGCTGCGCGGCCTGATCGGCTTTGCCGGTGCATGGACGGATATCGCGACCTACATGCCGGACGGCTGGGATGCAGACCCGGCGCGCTGGCGGTCGGCCACGGCCTCGACCTTTGCCGCATCGCTCGAATTGGTGAAGGAAGGCAAGGTTGAAATTCGCCAGTCAGATGCCTTTGCCCCGATCGAGCTTCGCCGGACGGAGGCCCAGTGACCGACGACACGGAGTTTCAAAGCGACCGGCCAGTCGAACAGGGTGAGGATCGGCAGAGCCTGTTCGAAGCCCCCCCGATGGTTGAACAGGAACGCATGGTCGAAGCGATCCTGTTCGCCACGGCAGAGCCGGTGACGGTGAAAGATCTGAACGACCGGATGCCCCACGGCGCGGATGCGGCCGAAGCGCTGGTTCATCTGCGCAAACGCTACGAAGGCAGGGGGGTCAATGTGGTCAAGGTGGGCGATGCCTGGGCCGTTCGCACGGCGCCGGACCTTGGCTTTCTGATGCAAAAGGAAACCGTCGAGAGCCGCAAACTCAGCCGCGCCGCGATCGAGACATTGGCAATTATCGCGTATCATCAGCCTGTCACGCGCGCCGAGATCGAAGAGATTCGCGGCGTGTCGGTGAGCCGGGGAACCGTGGATCAGCTTCTGGAAATGGAATGGGTCCGCTTTGGCCGCCGCCGCATGACGCCCGGACGCCCGGTGACATTTGTCGTGACGCAGGATTTCCTGGACCATTTCGGCCTGGAATCGGCACGCGATCTTCCCGGCCTAAAGGAGCTGCGCGCGGCAGGGTTGCTGGAAAACCGTCCTCCCCCCGGCACGACTCCACAGGTGGGAGAGGGCGATCTGGACGCCGACGAAGAGGCGCAGGAGGGTCAGTCGGAACTGTTCGAGGATTGAAGCCTGACGCGTTGATGTGCAGTCAGATGCCCCGATCCAGCCTTGTGATCCCGCGGGTCCGGGCAACCCATTTTTGCGCGACGTGGGCTTGCGACCGCTCTGAAATTTCCGCGCACAATGCCTGAAAAACGTCGCAATTGTTCTCTATATGCGTCACGGAAGCAGTCTCGAACGCAGTCACAGGAGGACGATATGAACCTCAATACGATCATCACCATGGTGATGCGCACCGTCATGCGCCGTGTTGTCAGCTCTGGCATCAATGCCGGGATGAACGCGGGAAAAAGTGCGCTCAGCGGTCGCAAGAAGGCTCCGCCCAAGGCGGATCAGCACAACGACGCGCCGCAATAGCCGTCAGCCGGACTTGAAATGTTTGGACAGTTTCAGGCCCTGTCCCTGGTAGTTCGACGCGATCCCCGCGCCATAAAGCTGGCTTGGGGGTTCATCCATTTTCTCGTACACCAACCGTCCCACGATTTGCCCGTGTTCCAGCACGAAGGGCGCTTCGTGACAGCGGACTTCAAGCACGCCGCGTGATCCAACGCCGCCCGCTGCATCATGGCCAAAGCCGGGATCGAAGAACCCGGCATAATGCACGCGAAACTCTCCGACCATTGCTAGGAACGGTGCCATTTCCGCCGCATATCCGGGTGGAATATGCACCGCCTCGCGGCTGACAAGGATATAGAACGCATCCGGGTCCAGGATCACGCGGCCCTTGGTTGTCCGCAGCTCTTCCCAGAACTCTGAAGGCGCGTAGTGGTTCAGCTTGTCCAGGTCGATCACCCCGGTATGGGGTTTGGCGCGATAGCCCACCAGGTCACCGTCACCAGGTTTCAGATCGACGGAAAAGCCCAGGCCATCGCCGATGACCGCCGGTCCACCCGTCACCAGTTTGTCGGTCTCATGCAGCGCGGTCAGCGTCTCGTCGTCCAAAACGGACTGGCCGTTGCGGAACCGGATCTGATTAAGCCGCATCCCCGGACGCACGAGCACCGAAAAGGATCGGGGACAAATCTCGGCGTAGAGCGGGCCGGTATAACCAGCGCCGACGCGGTCGAACTCGGTGCCCTCATCGGTGATGATACGTGTGAGAAGATCCAGCCGCCCGGTCGAACTCTTGGCATTGGCGACGGCGCTCAGCCCAACTGGCAAGTGCAGCCGCTCCATCAGCGGAACAAGATAGACGCAGCCCTTTTCCAGCACCGCGCCGCCCTCAAGAGAGATGCGATGCATCTCGAAATCGGCAAGCCGGTCTTCGACGCGGTTCCGCTTGCCTGCAAGAAAGGACGCCCGCACGCGGTAGGCGACGTGCCCCAGGCGCAGGTCAAGGCTGGCGGGTTGGATCTGTCCGTCAATGAACGGCGTATCAGACGCGATGATGCCGCGTTCCGCCAATTCCCTGATTTGCTGATTGGCCAACACACCTGTCATATCAAGCCCCCATCCGCATTTCGCCGTACATAGCAACGCGTTGCCTCAGGCGCGAGGGGTTTCCCCCATGCGCTTTGCTTATGATCGACGGGTAGCGATGAATTTATTGGTCGGGCTAGCAGGACTCGAACCTGCGACCTTCCGTCCCCCAGACGGACGCGCTACCAGGCTGCGCCATAGCCCGACTGAACTCCGTCATAACGGTTTTGCTTCAGGCCGCAAGTGCGAAATTCCGCTTTGGGCCGCGGGCCGGTCAGCGCGACAGCGCGCGCAATTGGTCCAATACCGGTGCGATCTGGCGCGCGGCCTCCGGAGACAAATGGCTGATCCGGGACAGGCGCGAAAGCACGCCGGGAGCAGGGTCCACATGCGAGGCGGGCGCCACGGATTCGGGCGCGTCTGATCCAGTTTCCTGCTTTGCGTGTCGATCCGGTATCGAGTGTTGCACGAAACCGGGAAGCTTGGGGGTGTCGGCCGGTGCGGGCCCTGCACCGGCTTGTTCCTGCTCTGGCAAGGATTCGGATTCGGCCTTTTCGGGAGGATGGGCGCCCAGTGACGGATCGTTCGGGGCGTCCGGTGTTTCGGCTACCACCTCCGTTTCGGGAATTGCGGTTTGGACCTCGGGTTCGGCTGCGTGCAACATCTGTTCCGCCACTGGCTCCGCGTATTGGGGGGCGGTATCCTCGGTCGTTGCTGCATCCTCATGGTCGGGGTCAGCCTCTGGCGCGCTTGCGTCGGCAGGCCCTTGTTCGGCAGGCTCCGTTGCGTCTTCGACAGTGGATTTGTCTGCCTCATCTTCGGACCCGGAGCCGGACGGCTCTGCTTCTGCGGTGACATCGGGCATGTCCTCGGAAGCTGCCTTTGGGGCCTCATCCAATGGCTGCGCCGGGGCGTCGGGAAGGTGGTCCGCCGCGGCCGCAGGCATGTCGTCCGGAGCCTCCGGCGTGTCCTCCGTTTCGGGGTCCGGTTCAAGCTTTGGTTTCGCGAAGGGAACCACAGTGTCGACGGGGTCTGACGCGGGCACGGGGCCCTCAGCGTTGATCAAACCGGCATCTTCTTCCTCGGCGAGATCTAATGTGCAGAGTGAAGAAACGTGCTTTATTCCCTGTTCGCGAAGGATTTTCTGCACGCCCTTGATGGTCATGCCGTCTTCGTGCAGCAATTTCTTGATCCCGCCCAACAGCCGCATGTCGGCGGGGCGATAATATCGACGTCCGCCCGCGCGTTTGACTGGTTTGACCTGGGTGAACTTGCTTTCCCAGAACCGCAGAACATGGGCTGGTGTCTCCAGCCATTCGGCGACTTCGCTGATCGTGCGAAAGGCGTCTGCGGATTTGCTCATGGCTGTCAGCCCTTGTTGCCCGCGGCCACCCGGTCTTTCATCAGATGCGAGGGGCGAAACGTCAGCACGCGGCGTGGATTGATCGGAACCTCTTCGCCGGTCTTTGGATTGCGCCCAACGCGGGCGGCCTTGTCGCGGATCGAGAACGTGCCGAACGACGATATCTTGACCTGTTCACCTTCGACCAAGGCGTCGGACATGTGATCCAGAACTGCCTCAACAAGGTCCGCACTTTCATTGCGAGACAAGCCGACTTCGCGAAACACGGCTTCGCTCAGGTCCATACGTGTCAGTGTCTTTTGTCCCATCGCTCAAAACTCCCAAATTGCCGTTAGAATGGGCCGGGGGATTTTCCGAGTCAATATCAATGACTTGGACGGGGGCATTTAGGTAGGCAAAGCCTACCAGCGCAACACCACCGCGCCCCAGGCGAGGCCGCCGCCGATTGCCTCTGTGACGATGACATCGCCGCGCTTGATCTGGCCGCGTTCAACACCAACCGAAAGCGCCAGCGGGATTGACGCGGCAGACGTGTTGCCATGGTCCTGAACCGTCACCACCACATTGTCCATCGACAGACCGAGCTTCTTGGCCGTGCCCTGGATGATCCGGATATTCGCCTGATGCGGAACGATCCAGTCTACTTGATCCGGGCTGATGCCGGCTGCGTCCATTGCCGCATTGGCCGTTTTGGCCAGCTTTTCAACCGCGTGGCGGAACACCTCCTTGCCCTGCATGCGCAAGTAACCCGTGGCGCCCGTGCTGACCCCGCCATCGACATAGAGGATGTCGCGATGCCGGCCATCGGAATTCAGATCAACCGAAAGTATGCCCTGATCGGACACGTCGCCCGCGCCATTCTGCGCCTCCAGGATCAACGCGCCCGCACCATCCCCGAAAAGCACGCATGTCGCGCGGTCGTCCCAGTCCATGATCCGGCTGAAGGTTTCCGCCCCGATCACCATGATGCGGCGTGCCTGGCCGGACAGGAGCATCGAATTGGCGGTAGACAACGCATAGATGAACCCCGCGCAGACGGCCTGCACGTCGAAAGCGAACCCGTGGTTCATGCCCAGTGCAGCTTGCACCATCGTCGCGGCAGACGGGAAGGTGAAATCGGGTGTCGAGGTGGCCAGGATGATCGCATCCAGATCATCCGGCACGATCCCGGCATCCTGCAATGCGCGTTTGGCGGCCTCTGTGGCCAGGTCGGAGGTGCTTTCACCCTCGGCCGCGAAATGCCGCCGTTCGATTCCAGAGCGTGAGCGAATCCATTCATCGGTCGTATCGAGGGATTGCTCGAACTCCGCGTTCGCGACAACGCGCTCCGGCAGGTAATGCCCGATGCCGGTGACAACCGCGCGTGTGGTCATTTCGGGCTCTCCTCGGACATGTCCAGTTCTGGAGCAATGTCTTGCTGAATATCGGTGATGGATGCAAGCCGTGCCTCGAGCCGATCGGAAAAATCCGACTGCGCCAGTTGAAAGGCCAGCTTGATCGCGGCAGAAACGCCGGTCGCATCGGCCGAACCATGCGATTTCACAATGGTGCCATTGAGCCCCAGGAACACACCGCCGTTGACGCGGCGGGGGTCGATCTTCTTTTTCAAACGGCGCAGCGAGGTGAGGGCCAGAAGTGATGCAAGGCGGGACAGTGGCGAATAGGCAAAAGCCTCTTTCAGCCGATCACCGATCAGCGACGCCGTGCCTTCGCCGGTTTTCAACGCGACATTGCCGGTAAATCCGTCGGTCACAATGACGTCGCACGCCTCACCGGGAAGATCTCCGCCTTCGACGAAGCCAACGAAATCGAACTGTGCCCGGGTCGCCGCCTTGCCGATCAACTCATGCGCCGCCTTCAGCTCCGACCGGCCCTTGTGCTCTTCGGTTCCGACATTGAGCAGTCCAACGCGCGGGCGCTGCAGGTCCAGGCCGTTGCGCGCGTAGGACACGCCCATCAGCGCGTATTGCAGCAGGTCCTCGGCATCAGCGCGCACATCTGCACCGACATCCAGCATGACGTTGAAGCCCTGCGGATTGCGCGACGGCCACAGGACCGCAATGGCAGGGCGGTTCACACCGGGCAGTTTGCGCAGGCGGATCATCGACAAAGCCATGAGCGCGCCGGTATTGCCACAGGACACTGCCACGGTCGCCTGTTTGTCGCGCACGGATTCTATGGCCGACCACATGGACGTGCCTTGACCCTGCCGCATGACCTGGCTGGGCTTGTCCTGCATCGACACAACATCGGGGGCGTTGCGAATTTCGCATCGCCCGGCCAATGGCTTCTTGCGTTCGATCAGCTTTTGCAGCCGGGACTCGGGGCCATGAACGAGGAAGCGGATGTCACGGTTCGCCTTGGCAGACCGCGCCATGCCAGAGACAACGGCCTCTGGCCCCAAATCGCCACCCATCGCGTCGATGGACAGCACAATCGGCGCCCCACCCACCTTTTTATGATCCTGCGACGAGGTCATCGGGAGGGGTGCGCACAATCGTTGCTTATGCCGCGTCTTCGTCCAGGTCGATTTCGTCGGCCTGTGCGATCACTTCGCGATCCGCGTAATGGCCGCAGGACGGGCACACATGGTGCGGACGCTTGAGTTCACCGCAGTTCGTGCACTCATTCGGGTTTGCTGCGACGAGGGCGTCATGCGCGCGACGGTTGTTGCGACGCGACTTGGATACTTTGTTCTGTTGGACAGCCATGTCTCAACCTCAATTGTCTATATGCGTTGGCATGAACGCCATGCCGCGTTTCGGATGTGTCCGGCCCCTTTACGGGGAAACCGGGCCGGGGGGCAACCCCCACCTCGGATGAAGGCGCGAACATAGGGGCAATCGTGAATTCCGCAAGCGTTTTCTGGTGCCCCGGTCAGGACTTTTTATCCAGTTTGTCACGCAAATCGGCCAGTCCGGCAAAGGGTTTGGTGTCAGTGTCGCGCAGCGGGGTCACGCCGTCCTTGGCGAATACCGCCTCTCCAAGCTCGGCGTCTTCGGCGCGCGGGTATTGGGGCAGGGACAGCGACAGCGATTCGACCATCGCCTCGAAGGCCGAGATCACCTGGCCCAGCCGTTCGGTGTCTGTATCCTCTGGCATCTCGGTTTCGGACCCGGCCTCGATGTCGTCGAAATGCTCATCGGGGAGGTAAAGGCGCTCGACCGTTTCGTCGATCCGCGTGGTCACGGGAGCCAACGTCACGACACACGCCTGCACCACGGTTGCCCCCAGCCGGGCCGTCAGGGTCCATCCCTGTGCGCCTTCGGCTGAAATCTCACCTTCGAAACAGAGTTTTTTTACCGCCAACAGGTCAAGCCGGGCAGCAATGGCCGCCCGGGCGTCGGCGTCCGGCCGAAGATCGAAGGCTGTGGCTCTCCGGGTCGGCAGGTCGCTGACACGAAATTCTCCGGGCTTCAGAACCGGTTGTGGCATATCTTGTGTGCACCCTTTGCTTGAACGCAGGCCAAAGGCCGTGTAATCGGGATAAAAGGCTGAGAACGCCAACGCAAGAGAGGCGCCATGCAGGGCATCAGATCGACACTCAGGATCGGGCTTGTGACGCTTCTATGCGTGTCGCTTGCGGGATGCGCCGCGCAGTATCGGTCGCATGGCTATGTCCCCTCCGAAGACCAATTGCAACAGATTGTCCCCGGCGTCGACACGCGCGGCACGGTGGAAGATCTTGTCGGGGTGCCGTCCACGTCCGGCACACTGAACAATGACGGTTTTTTCTATATCGAAAGCGAGATGCGCCATTTCGCCTGGCAACGCCCGGAAGTGGTCGACCGGGAAATCCTGGCCATCACCTTTGACGGCGAAGGTGTGGTAGAGAATATTGAACGCTATGGCCTGAAAGATGGGCAGGTTGTACCTCTCGCCCGGCGAATCACGCGCTCCGGGGACGGGGACATCGGCTTTATCCGCAAGCTCTTCGGAAATATCGGTGGGTTCAACGCCGCAGATTTCCTCGACGGTTAACGACAATGGACGCGGCGGAGACCCATCTCGCCGGTAGCCCCGAAATCGCTTTGTCGGTTGGCGCCTACAGGGCGGTGATCTGCGGATCGTCCACTGTACGCGAAGCGGCGCTGGATTTGCGCGCTCGGGCGTTCCGGCAGGGTGCCCCGGATTTGGACATGTTTGATCAGTTCAGCGCGCATGGCGTGGTCCGGATTCAGGGGCAGCCGGCGATCCACGCGTTCCGCGTGCGGCTTGTCCGAAGCGCTGCTGACCTGCACGAGACCTATACGGGCCAGCACTATGAACTGGACGGTCTGAAGGAAGATCTGGCTCCGTTCGTCGAAATCGGACGATTTTGCCAGGCTGAAGGCCCCGTCGATGTGATGGCGGCGCGGCTTGCCTGGGCCGCGCTGGCCGCCTTCGTGGATGCGCATCACGCGCGCATGTTGATCGGATGCACCTCCCTGCCAGGGGCCAGCCTCGACCGGCACCATGCCGTGCTCGCGACCCTGCGCGCGCACCATCTTGGCCCGGAGGCGCTGCGGCCCGGAAAGCGTTCTGCGCAGGCTGTGTCGCTTCCGATGGCGTCTGTCGCGCCCCAGCCGCTGCCGCATCTGTTGCAGGGCTATCTCAACCTTGGCGGCTGGGTTGGCGATCATGTCGTGGTGGACGAGCAGTTGGACAGGCTGCATGTCTTCACGGCGCTGCGCGTGGAAGACATCCCAAAGTCGCGCAAACGGCGGTTGCGCGCCCTGGCGCAAGCGGGGCGCGGCACCGGCCGAGACACCCTTGACGTTGCCTCGGCTGCGCCGTAGCGCCTGCGCATGGCAACTGTACCCCTTCTTCAACTGAATGATATTTCGCTCACCTTTGGCGGGGATCCGGTCTTCCGCGATCTCAGTCTCGTGGTGCAACCCGGTGATCGTGTCGCTCTTGTCGGGCGCAACGGTTCGGGCAAATCAACCTTGCTGAAGGTGATGGCCGGGCTGGTCGAGCCAGATTCTGGCGCGCGCACGGCGTCGCCGGGGGTGAGCGTCGGGTACATGGAGCAGGACCCGGACCTGAGCCGGTATGCGGCGCTTGGCGACTATGCCATGGACGGGCTGGATCCTGCGGAGTTCTACAAGGTCGAGCGCGCCAGCGAGGGCCTGAAATTCGACCCGGATCGCCCCGTCGAGACCGCATCCGGGGGCGAGCGGCGCCGTGCCGCGCTGGCGCGTCTGATGGC
>NZ_JAIPUS010000021.1 GCF_020055675.1 Marivita sp. | reverse complement strand
CGCCCTGATCTGGGCGCAGAACACCTATGTCTCGGAAGGGCCGTTGGAGCAGGCGATCTGCGTGCAGGTGGATCGCGGGTCGAATTTCCGGCGGGTGTCCCAGGCGCTGGCCGAGGATGGCGCGGTGTCGAGCCCGATGCTGTTCCGGGTCGGGGCGGATTATGCCGGCAAGACGAGCCAGCTTAAGGCGGGGTCGTTCCTTGTGCCCGAGGGGGCGTCGATGCAGGAGATCGTCGATATCGTCACACGCGGCGGGGCGAGCACCTGTGGCACCGAAGTGGTCTATCGTGTCGGGATCACCCGCGCGTCGGTACAGGTGCGCGAACTTGACCCCGCGACGGGACGGTTCGAGGAGATCGCGCAGTTCAATCCCGAAGAGGATGCGGTGCCCGAGGCCTATGCAGAGGTAAAGGGCGAGGCGGAGACACGGTACCGCGTGGCGCTGGCAGAAGGGGTCACCAGCTGGCAAATCGTGCAGGAGTTGGACCAGATCGACGTGCTCGAAGGGGAGGTCGAGGACATCCCGGCCGAAGGCACGCTGGCTCCCGACAGCTACGAGATCGCGCCCGGCGACACACGCGCCGACCTGGTCGCGCGGATGAGGTCACGGCAAGATCAAATCCTGGCAGAAGCCTGGGCGAACCGGCAGGATGGCGTGCCGCTGCAGAGCCTGGAAGAGGCGCTCATACTTGCGTCGATCATCGAGAAGGAGACCGGCACGCCGGACGAACGGTTCCTCGTGTCGAGCGTGTTCAACAATCGTCTGGAACAGGGAATGCGGCTCCAGACCGACCCGACGGTGATCTATGGTATCACCCGGGGCGAAGGTGTGCTGGGGCGGGGGTTGCGGCAAAGCGAATTGCGCCGCGAGACGCCTTGGAACACCTATGTCATCGATGGGCTGCCGCCGACGCCGATCGCCAATCCGGGGCGCGCGAGTATCGAGGCGGCGCTGAACCCGGACGAGACGGGATATATCTTCTTCGTGGCCAAGACGCTTGATCCGTCGGACGGGCATAATTTCGCGGAAACACTGGCCGAGCATAACGGGAATGTCGCGGCCTATCGGGCGCTGGAAGCGCAGCGGGACAATTGACACTGTCGGATCCTGAACGCGGATTGCCCGCATGAGCGATGTCACGCTTTTGCTTTTGGGCGCTGTTGTTTTCCTGATCGCGGGATCGGTCAAGGGGCTGGTGGGGATCGGTTTGCCCACCGCTGCGATCAGCCTTTTGACCATCGTGATCGACCCGCGCACGGCGATTGCGATGGGGCTCGTGCCGATCATCGTCGCGAATGCGTGGCAGATGTGGACGATGGGCGATATTCGAGGGTCGTTCCGTCGCTATTGGCCGTTCGCGCTTGTGATCGGATTGAGCGTTTTCGTGACCGTTACTTTGTCAGCTGATGTTTCGGATCAGGTGATTTTTCTGGCACTGGGGATCTCAATCGTCGCGTTCGCGGTGTTGAACCTGCGTTTTGTCATGCCGGTGATCCCGGATCGGTACGATTTTGCAGCCCAGCTCGGGTTCGGAACCGCAGCGGGTATCCTTGGCGGCCTGTCGGGCGTCTGGGTGGCGCCCGTCATCATGTATCTGAGCGCGCGGCGCGTGGAGAAGGACGAGTTCGTTCGTGCCACGGGACTTTTGTTGTTCTTTGGCGGCATCCCGTTTGTGACCGCCTATGTGCAGCAGGGGTTCGTCACGTCCGAGATTGCCGGTATCTCGCTTGCGTTGGTGATCCCAACGCTGATCGGGTTTGGCCTGGGAGCGCGATTGCGCCGCCGGTTGTCGAACGAGAAATTCCGCAAGGTGCTGCTTTACGTGTTCCTGCTTTTGGGGCTGAACCTTTTGCGGCGGGGTTTGTTCTGAGCTTTTTGGCTTGTGTTTAAGCAAAACTGAATCACTTCAATTTGTGTGGCGCCCATGGATTTTGGGCCTGTCCGCTGCGAATCTTTCCAGATCCTTGCTCCGGCGATCTGCGCGTTAGAGTGTTGTTCTGCCCTGTGCTGTTTAACACCCCGTGCCTGCTAGGCATCGGGGGGGCACATTCCTGTCGATGCATCGATGGACGGAGATCCATTCAGCACGAGGAGGCAGCGATCGCATGGTTTTGATCACTGCGGATGAAGACGGCAGCGCGCTCGAGCAGGAGCGCGCTGCCATTGCGCGGGAATTGCGAACCATCCGAGAGATGGTCGCGGTCCTGCGGGACAAGGTTGAGGCCGGTGAGACAGGCACGGGCGGAGAGGCGGCAAAAGCGCTGGCCGATCTGCGCGTCTGGCTGAAACACGCCAAGGAAACGGAGGTTCAGATTGAAAGACATCGACGAGAACACGCCGGTATCCGGGGGAGCTACGGGCTCGATCTTGATGCGGCGCGGGACGCGGTCGGGTGCCGACTTGATCGCCTCCGCAGCTGTTGCCGAGAGGCACGGGTTCCTGACCAGTCTTGAGGAGGTGCCGGGGGCGCTCATGGCGTTGCCGTACCTGTTCGAGTTCTGGGCCCATCCGCACCAGTTGCCCCCGGAGGGGGACTGGCGAAGTTGGGTGATCCTTGGTGGGCGCGGCGCGGGGAAATCCCGCGCCGGCGCCGAATGGGTGAGATGCATGGTGGAAGGCGCACGACCCTTGGACAAGGGGCAGGCCCGGCGCGTGGCCCTGGTGGGCGAGACCCTCGACCAGGTGCGGGAGGTGATGATTTTCGGCGATAGTGGCATCATGGCCTGTTCACCGCCGGACCGCAGACCCGAATGGCTGGCAACGCGGCGGATGCTGCGCTGGCCCAACGGGGCCGAGGCGGTGGCCTGTTCGGCGCACGACCCGGAGAGTTTGCGAGGGCCGCAGTTCGATGCGGCCTGGGTGGATGAATTGGCCAAGTGGAAGCGCGCGCAGGAGGCGTGGGACATGTTGCAGTTCACGCTGCGGCTGGGGTCCCATCCGCGTGTTTGCGTGACGACAACGCCGCGGAACGTGGGGGTATTGAAGGAGTTGCTGTCCGCGCCGTCCACGGTGGTGACGCGGGCGCCGACCGAGGCGAACCGGGCCTATCTGGCGTCATCATTCCTGGACGAGGTGCGCGAGCGCTATGCCGGGACGCGGTTGGGGCGGCAGGAGCTGGATGGGGAGCTGCTGGACCAGGTCGAGGGGGCGTTGTGGACCTTGGAGACACTGGAGGCTGTGCGCTGCGACGCTTTGCCGGACTTCGACCGGATCGTCGTTGCCGTGGACCCGGCCGCGAGCAGTCACGACGGTTCGGACGCCTGTGGGATCATCGTTGCCGGGGTGGTGACCGATGGACCGCCGCAGGATTGGCGGGCGGTCGTGCTCGAGGATGCCACGGTGCAAGGCGTGTCGCCGCTGGTCTGGGCGCGACGCGCGATCACGGCGATGGAGCGCTGGGGCGCCAACGCGCTGGTGGCCGAGGTCAACCAGGGCGGCGACATGGTCGAGGCCGTGTTGCGGCAGGTCGATCCACTGGTGCCGGTCCTGCGGGTCCATGCGTCGCGGTCCAAGGCGGCGCGGGCCGAGCCGGTGGCGGCGCTGTATGAGCAGGGGCGCGTGACCCATCATGGCGTGTTCGACGTGCTGGAGGACGAGATGTGTCGGATGACGCGGGCGGGCTATTCCGGGGCGGGCAGCCCGGACAGGCTTGATGCGCTGGTCTGGGCGCTGACCGACCTGGTGATTTCGCGGGCGGCGGAATGGCGCGTGCCGCGCGTGCGCACCTTGGTGCGCGGAGCGAACGGTATGGTTTCCAGCCATTAACCTTTGAACCTTAGATTGGGTTTCATCGAGGACGCGGAGATCGGACCGCGGCATGGAATTTGACGGACCGGTGGATTGGGAGCGGGGCCCCGCGATGCGGCGGTCTGCGGAGGAAAGCGCCATTGCCGGGCCTGCCGGAGGCCTTTGGGGACTTTGGCAAATCGGTGGTCGGGACGCGTCGAACGCGCATCCCGGCCACATCTGAAACGAAATGGAATCGCGAGGAACGGAGCAGCATGGTTTGGGATGTCTTTCGGCGAGGGCGCAAGGATGAGGTCGAGGCCAAGGCCAGCGCGACCGGTCCGGTCGTGGCCTGGCAGAACATGGGCCGCGTCGCATGGTCGGCGCGCGATACCGCGTCGCTGACGCGGACGGGCTTTACCGGGAACCCGGTGGGGTTCCGGGCGGTCAAGCTGATCGCTGAGGCGGGTGCAGCCGTGCCTTTGGTCTTGCAGGATGCGCGACAGCGCTACGAGGTGCATCCGGTGCTGGACCTGCTGCGCCGCCCGAATCCGGCGCAGGGTCAGGCGGAATTGTTCGAGGCGTTCTACGGACAATTGCTTTTGTCCGGCGACGGGTATTTCGAGGCAGTGGGCGCCGGTAGTGTGCCGGGAGAGCTGCACGTGTTGCGGTCCGACCGAATGAAGCTGGTGCCGGGGCCGGATGGATGGCCGGTGGCCTATGAGTACGGGGTCGGTGGCAAGGCGCACCGGTTCGAGATGGGCGAGGGCGCGCGGCCTGTCTGCCATGTGAAGGCGTTTCATCCGCAGGATGACCATTACGGGCTGAGTCCGATGGTGGCGGCGGCTCAGGCGCTGGACGTGCACAATGCCGCGTCGCGCTGGTCGAAGGGGTTGCTGGACAATGCGGCGCGGCCTTCGGGGGCGATTGTGTACCACGGTACGGATGGTGTGTCGGGCATGGGGACCGAGCAGTACGACCGGCTGGTCGAGGAGATCGAGAGCCACCACATGGGCGCGCGCAATGCGGGGCGGCCGATGCTGCTGGAAGGGGGGCTGGACTGGAAACCGATGGGGTTTTCGCCCTTGGACATGGAATTCCAGAAGACCAAGGAAGCGGCGGCGCGCGAGATCGCGGTGGCCTTTGGCGTGCCGCCGATGCTGCTGGGGATTCCTGGAGAGGCGACATTCGCCAATTACGCCGAAGCGCATCGGGCCTTCTACCGCCTGACGGTCTTGCCGCTTGTGGCCCGTGTCTCAGCCGCCGTGTCGGTCTGGCTGTCGCAGCATATCGGGCAGGACGTGGTGCTGAAGCCCGATCTCGACCAGGTCCCTGCACTGGCAGCGGAGCGCGATGCGCAATGGGCGCGGGTGGCGCGGGCGGAGTTCCTGACTGCGGCGGAGAAGCGGAGCCTGTTGGGCCTGCCGGTTCTGTCCGAGGAGACGGCCAATGGCTGAAGCGCGTCCAGGGTACGAGCCGTTCGACTGTGCACCGGCGCTGCGCTTGGAGGCGCATGAGCGGCTGACGCTGGTGCGGTTCGAGGGCATTTCAGACCGGCTGGACCGGATCGAAGGATCGCTCGAGCGGCTGGAACGGCGGGTCTGGCTGGCGGTCTATGGCGTCGCGGCGGCGGTGGCTGCGGATGTTTTCATCGGGGTTTTGCAGGCCGCGCCATGAGCGTCGGAAAAAGGGGTAAGGTTATGGAACTGGAACGGAAATTTTGCCGGTTCGATGCAGCCGTGACGATGACGGATGGCTGCATGATCGAAGGCTATGCATCACGCTTCGGGCAGTGCGATCAGGGCAATGACGTGGTGGCCTCGGGCGCCTATGCGGCGTCGCTTGACCGGTTGATGACGAGTGGAGGCGCGGTGAAGATGCTGTGGCAGCATGATCCGGCGCAGCCCATCGGCATCTGGGACGAGGTGCGCGAGGACGCAACGGGGCTTTATGTGAAAGGCCGTCTGCTGGACAGCATCGCGCGGGGGCGCGAGGCGGCCGCGCTGGTGGCGGCGGGCGTGATCGACGGGCTGTCGATCGGTTATCGCACGAAGGCTGCGACGAAGGACAGGCAGGGCCGCAGGGTTCTGACGGAACTGGAGCTGTGGGAGGTGTCGCTCGTGACCTTCCCGATGCTGCCCAGTGCGCGGGTTGCGGCCAAGGGGGAAGCCCCCGAACTGGCGGATCTGCGGGAGATGGCGCGTCTGATCGACGAGGCACGCCAGACATTGGTGGACGGCTGAGAGCCGCCTTTTGACAACGGGAAAATCGGGATGAGTGAGACCGGGACAACGTCGCGGAGCGGGGAAGATGTGTCTCCGTTCGCCCAGGTGGGGGCCGCCTTGGCGGGGCTGGTGGACGATCTGCGCCGCCAGCGAGACGACTTCGACACAAAGCTACAGGAACAGGAAAAGCGAATGACCAACTTCGACCAGAAAACCGCCTTTAAGGGCCGCCCAGCGTTGGCAGGAGGTGTGAAGACCGAAGACGTGCACTACCGGGCCTTTGATGCCTATCTGCGCACCGGGGATGACGATGCGCTGCGCGGGCTGGAGCTGGATGTGAAATCCATGTCCACGGTCGTGAACGGCGACGGCGGCTTCCTGATTGATCCGGTGACGTCCGAGACCATCCAGGGCGTGCTGTCGAGCAGCGCATCCTTGCGGGCTGTGGCGTCGGTCGTCAATGTCGAGGCGTCGAGCTATGACGTGCTGATCGACCAGGGCGATGCCGGGGCTGGCTGGGCAGATGAGGTCAGCGCGCGCTCCGAGACCGGATCGCCGACCATAGACCGCATTTCGATCAAGCTGCACGAGCTGAGCGCGATGCCAAAAGCCAGCCAGCGTCTGCTGGATGACACGGCCTTTGATATCGAAACCTGGCTGGCGGGCAAGATTGCCGACACGTTTTCGCGCGCCGAGGCGGGGTCGTTTGTCGCCGGTGATGGCAATGACAAGCCGCGGGGCTTTCTGACCCATCCGACAATCGACAACGACGTCTGGACCTGGAGCAACCTTGGCTATGTCCCGACCGGCCTGGACGGCGATATCGGCACTGGCGACGCATTGATCGAGCTGGTCTACGCGTTGGGCGCGGAATACCGGGCGAACGCTGTTTTCGTTCTGAACTCCAAAACGGCCGGCACCTTGCGGAAACTAAAGGACGCGGATGGGCGTCATCTTTGGTCCGACGGGTTCGCCAGTGCTGAGCCGGCGCGTCTGCTGGGCTATCCGGTGCTGATCGCCGAGGACATGCCGGACATCGCGACGGGGGCCGATGCGATTGCCTTTGGTGATTTCCGCGCCGGGTACACCATCGCGGAACGTCCCGACCTGCGCGTGCTGCGCGATCCGTTCAGCGCCAAGCCGCACGTCCTGTTCTACGCGACCAAGCGTGTGGGCGGTGACGTAAGCGATTTCGCCGCGATCAAGCTGCTGCGCGTTGCCACTGCCTGAGTGGTGATGGCGGGCATGGGGAAGGCGGTGCGGGCCGTCTTCCTCATGGGGCGCGCGCCGGAGTGCCGGCGTTGTCTAGCCGCTCCCCTCCGTCCGAGCAACGACGGCGGCGCGCGTCCGACAACACCCCGGCCCCCGATCAAGGGACAGGTTTGCGGAGAACACGAGATGTATTTGATTGAAGAGAGCCAGATACCTGACGCGGCTTTGCCGGTGGCGCGGCTGCGAGACCATCTTCGGCTGGGCAGCGGTTTTGCCGAGGATGGGCTTCAGGACGGGTTGCTGGGCGGATTTCTGCGCGCGGCGATTGCAGCGGTGGAAGCGCGGACCGGCAAGGCGCTTTTGGTGCGGGATTTCCTGTGCAGCCTGCATCGCTGGCGCAATGTGATGGGACAGGTGTTGCCGATTGCGCCCGTGCAGGTGGTCACGCAGATCACGCTGGTCGATGCGTTGGGCGCAGGCACGGTGGTGACGCCGGATCGCTATGTGCTGGTGCAGGATGGGGAGGTCCCGAGGCTGGCGCCTTCCGGTGCGTGTCTTCCGTTGATCCCCGAGCACGGGAGCGCCGAGCTGCGGTTCCAGGCCGGGATGGCGAACGTGTTCGGCGATCTGCCGGCCGATCTGGCGCAGGCGGTGATGCTGCTGGCGGCACATTATTACGAATACCGGGACGAGACGGCGCTGGGCCAGGGGTGCATGCCGTTCGGTGTGACCAGCCTGATCGCGCGCTATCGCCCGGTGCGGCTGGGGTTCGGCACATGAGCGGGCCGCGGGTGACATCAAGGCTGGTTCTGGAGCGGCTGGAGGCCGTTCCAGATGGCGCGGGCGGCATGCACGAAAGCTGGGCGACGCTGGGCGTGCTCTGGGGCGAGGTGAAGCCACGCACGGGGCGCGAGACCAGGGGCGAGACCGGGCAAGTTTCTGTGACCGGGTTTCGGATCACCGTGCGGGCAGCCCCACAGGGCCATTCCGCGCGGCCTTTGCCAGAGCAGCGGTTTCGTGATGGCGCACGGGTGTTCCGGATCAATTCGGTAACGGAGGCCGATCCCGCTGCGCGGTTCCTGATCTGCATTTGCGACGAAGAGGTGGCGACATGAGCTATGCGGTGGCGGCGGCGTTGCAAGGGGCTGTGTACCAGCAATTACAGAGCGATGCGGGGCTGTCCGTCCTGGTCGGAGATCGGGTCTATGACGCGGTGCCGAAGGGGAGGTTACCAGATCTTTATGTCGCGCTGGGGCCGGAACAGGCGAAGGATGCCAGCGACAAGACGGGGCATGGGGCGTGGCACGAATTCGCGGTTTCCGTGGTCTCGGACGATGCGGGCTTCCAGACGGCCAAAGAGGTGTCGGCTGCGGTCTGCGACGCTCTGATCGACGCGGATTTGGCATTGGATCGTGGGCGGTTGGTGGCGCTGACCTTCAAACGCGCGGTGGCGCGGAGGGAAAAGGCGGGGCGACGGCGGATCGACCTGATCTTTCGCGCGCGGGTCGAGGATGACGCCTGAGGGCGTTGCGTATTTCCAAACAAATTCCAGACAGGGAGTGTGGACAATGGGTGCTCAGAACGGGAAAGACCTTTTGATCAAGGTCGATGTGGATGGCAACGGCACTTTCGAGACATTGGCGGGGCTGCGCGCCACGCGGGTCAGTTTCAACGCCGAGACGGTGGATGTGACCTCGCTCGAGAGCGAAGGTGGCTGGCGCGAATTGCTGGCAGGTGCCGGTGTGCGCAGCGTCGCGATCTCGGGGGCGGGCGTGTTCAAGGATGCCAGTACGGATGAACGGGCGCGGCAGATCTTTTTCGACAGCCAGACGCCCGAATTTCAGGTGATTATCCCCGATTTCGGGGTGGTGCAGGCGCCATTCCAGGTGACCGGCTTGGAATATGCCGGGTCGCATAACGGCGAGGCGACCTATGAGGTGTCGCTCGCCTCGGCCGGTTCCGCGGCCTTTACGGCGGCGGTCTGACCATGGCGAACCCGTGGCGTGGAGAGGTGACGCTGGTGATCGATGGGGAGCCCTATGTATTGCGGTTGACCCTTGGTGCCTTGGCGGAGCTTGAGGCTGAATTGGGCGAAGACACGTTGGTCGATCTTGTGGCGCGGTTCGAAAGCGGTGGCTGTTCGAGCCGGGATGTGCTGGCCCTGATTGTCGCCGGATTGCGTGGCGGCGGCTGGCGCGGCACGGCTGCGGATTTGATGGCAGCCGAGATCGAAGGTGGACCCCTGGCGGCAGCGCGGGTGGCTGCGGACTTGCTGGCGCGCGCGTTTACGCCGGTGGGTGAGGCGTGAGCCGGTTCGACTGGCCGGGGCTGATGCGCGCGGGACTGCGTGGCTTGGGTTTGCGACCGACGGAGTTCTGGGAACTGACCCCGGCTGAACTGCACCTCCTTTTGGGCGGCAGCGGTCCCGGGGCACTTGGGCGGAATGGGTTGGATGCGCTGATGGCGGCGTATCCGGACAAGCGGTCTGAGGACCGGGAGGATGTGAATGATTGAGTTGGACGGGATCGACGGTTTCGAGGCGCAGGTCAGTGCCCTGGAAGAGGTGCTTGCGGGTGCAACGACCATAGCGGGCGGGTTCCAGGCCGAGATGGCCAAGGTTCGGGACTCCTTGTCGGAGACCGGCAAAGGCGCGTCGAAACTGGAAGGTGCGCTGACCCGAGGATTGAGCCGGGCGATTGATGCAGTTGTCCTGGACGGGAAGTCACTGTCGGACGCGTTGGGCGGAATCGCGCAATCCATGATCGGAGCGAGTTACCGCGCGGCGGCAAACCCGGTGAAGGACCATTTGAGCGGGATGGTCATGCAGGGGATGACCCGTCTGCTGCCCTTTGCCGATGGTGCGAGCTTTGCGCAGGGACGCGTGATGCCCTTTGCGGATGGTGGCGTGATCAGTGGGCCGACAACATTCCCGATGCGCGGCGGTGTCGGATTGATGGGCGAGGCGGGCCCCGAAGCGATCATGCCGCTGGCGCGCGGGGCTGATGGCAAGCTTGGTGTCCGTTCAGGCGGTGGCGGCCGGTCTGTCACCGTGGTCATGAATATCTCCACCCCGGATGTGCAGGGGTTCCGGCGGTCGCAAAGCCAGATCGCGGCACGGATGGGCCGGGTTTTGGGTGCCGGTCAACGCAATCTTTGAGGAGGGAGAGCCATGCAGTTTCACGAGGTGAGGTTTCCGACTGCCTTGAGCTTTGGCTCTATCGGGGGGCCGGAGCGAAGGACGGATGTGGTCGCGCTGGCCAGCGGGTTCGAGGAGCGCAACACGCCCTGGGCGCATTCGCGCAGGCGATATGACGCCGGGATCGGGTTGCGATCGATGGATGATATCGACACGCTGATCGCCTTTTTCGAGGCGCGGCGCGGGCAGATGTTCGGTTTTCGTTGGAAGGACTGGTCGGATTTCAAATCCTGTATCCCGTCGGCGCAGGTTTCCGCGACCGACCAGCAGATTGGAACGGGGGATGGGGCTGCGCGCATTTTCCCGCTGAGCAAGGCGTATGCCTCGGGTGATGCCAGCTATGTTCGTCCCATCGCAAAGCCGGTTGCCGGCAGCCTGCGGGTTGCGCTGGATGGCGCGGAGCAGGCCGAGGGCCCGGATTTCAGCGTCGATACTGCTACAGGTGCGGTGACATTCGTGACCGCTCCACCTGCCGGTGCGTTGGTGGCGGCTGGGTTCGAGTATGACGTGCCCGTGCGCTTCGACACGGACCGTATTCACACCAGTGCGGCGACGTTTCAGGCCGGTGAGGTGCCGGATGTGCCGGTCGTGGAGCTGCGGGTCTGATGGCCGGGGCAGAGGCGCTGGCCGCGCATCTGGCCGAGAGTGTGACAACCGTGGCACGTGCCTGGGAAGTCAAGCGCAAGGACGGGCGGCGGTTCGGTTTTACCGACCATGACCGCGACCTGGACTTCGGCGGAGTTCTGTTCAGGGCCGATACCGGGCTGAGCGCCGCCGCGGTGCAGCAAGGCACCGGGCTGGCGGTGGACAATTCCGAGGCTGTTGGCGCGCTGAGCGACGACAGCGTGACCGAAGCGGATATCGCAGCGGGGCGCTTTGATGGCGCAGAGGTGACGGCTTGGCTGGTCAACTGGTCGGATCTTTCGGCGCGCAAGGTTCTGTTTCGCGGCAGCCTGGGCGAAATCACGCGCAGCGGTGGTGCGTTTTCAGCCGAGCTGCGTGGGTTGACCGAGTGGTTGAATCGCCCCGTGGGGCGCGTGTTTCAGGCACCGTGTTCGGCAGTTCTGGGGGACAATGCCTGCGGCGTCGATATCAGCGGCGATGGCATGTGGACCGAGGCGACCGTCACTGGTGTCAGTGACAAGGGACGGTTGACCTTGGCTGGGGCATCTGGATTCGCCGTGGAATGGTTCGAACGCGGCCGGTTGACTGTTCTGGACGGGCAGGCCGACGGGCTTTGGGCCACGATCAAGCGCGATGTGCTGTTCGATGACGGCACGCGCGAGATCGACCTTTGGGAACCGTTGCGGGCGCGGTTGGATGCCGGCGACCGCGTGAAGCTGATCGCGGGATGCGACAAGAGATTTGAAACCTGCCGGAGCAAGTTCAATAACCTCATAAACTTTCAGGGTTTTCCGGATATTCCGCAGGAAGAATGGATCATGATCCATCCAACCATGGCGCAATCGCGCAGTGGTGGGAGCCTGAGATGACCGAGACTGATGTGGTTGCTGCCGCCCGGCGTTGGATCGGCACACCTTACGTGCATCAGGCAAGCCTGTGCGGCGCGGGTGCAGATTGCCTTGGCCTTTTGCGGGGCGTGTGGCGCGACGTGCTGGGTGGCGAGCCGGCTGTTGTGCCGCCCTATTCGCCGGACTGGGCCGAGGCGCGGCGTGACGAGCCGCTCTTGCGTGCGCTTGCCGACCGGATGCGGGCCAAGGGGATAGACGATGAAGCGCCCGGGGATGTGATCCTGCTGCGCATGCGAGACCGTGGCGTTGCCAAACATCTTGGGCTTCAGGCGCGCATTGGGGCGCGGGGCAGCTTCGTGCATGCGTATTCCGGACACGGGGTTATCGAGACAGCGTTGAGCGCGCCATGGCAGCGGCGCATCGTGGCGCGTTTCGCATTCCCGGAAAAACACAAGGGATAAAACTGATGGCGACACTGGTTCTTTCAGCAGCGGGGGCAGCGCTGGGCAGCAGCTTGGGCGGCTCGGTTCTTGGCTTGTCCATGACAGCGGTGGGACGGTTTGCGGGGGCGACGCTGGGCCGTGCCATCGACCAGCGTATCCTCGGGGCCGGAGGGCAGACCATCGAGACCGGGCGGCTTGACCGCTTGCGGCTGAGCACGGCGGGAGAAGGGCAACCGATCCCGCAGATTTATGGCCGCATGCGGGTTGGTGGGCATATCATCTGGGCGACTCAATTCACCGAAAAGACGTCGACATCGGGAGGTGGCAAGGGCGGTCAGCCCAAGATCCGGGAATATTCCTACTCGGTCAGTCTTGCGGTTGCCCTGTGCGAGGGCGATATCACCAGCGTGAACCGCGTGTGGGCGGATGGTGCGGAAGTGTCTGTTTTTGATTTGAACATGCGCGTGTATTCCGGCTCCGGGGATCAATTGCCGGATTCAAAGATGGAAGCGGTCGAAGGCGTTGGCGCGGTGCCTGCCTATCGCGGGACCGCCTATGTCGTTTTCGAGGACCTGGATCTGGAGCGCTTCGGCAATCGGGTGCCGCAGTTCAGCTTCGAGGTGACACGGCCTGTGCAGGACAATCCGGAAGATGTGCCGTTCAACCTTCGCGCGGTGGCGATGATCCCCGGCACCGGGGAATATTCGCTGGCGACGGAAGCAGTGTCTCTGGATAGTGGCGCGGGCAAGTCACAGGTCGTGAATGTCAACAGCCCCTCCGACAGGCCGGATTTCGTCACGTCATTGCGACACCTGCAAGACGAAGTGCCGGATTGCGGAGCGGCGTCATTGGTCGTGAGCTGGTTCGGGAGCGACCTGCGCTGCGGCTCCTGCGTGATCGAGCCGAAGGTCGAACAGACCGAGACCGACAGCACGGGGATGCCATGGCGGGTGAGTGGCTTGGACCGCGAGGACGCCGGGACCGTGCCGGTCGAAAACGGCCGGCCCGTCTACGGAGGAACGCCCTGTGACGCGTCGGTCGTGCAGGCGATCCGGGATATGACCTCCAAGGGTCTGGATGTGCTTTATTATCCGTTTATCCTGATGGAGCAGATGCCGGGGAATGATCTGCCGAACCCTTGGACCGGTGAGGGCGAACAACCCAAGCTGCCATGGCGTGGGCGGATCACGGCAAGCGTGGCGCCGGGACAAGCGGGCGATCTGACAGGCACCAGTGCGATCGACGCCGAAGTGGCGGCGTTCTTTGGCGCCGCGCAGGTGGACGATTTCACCATCGAGGACGGTGTTGTCCGATACGTGCCGGACACCCTTGATCCCGGTGTGCAGGACAACGGAGACACCGGGGAACCGGAGGTGCCGCAGGACTGGGGCTATCGACGGTTCATCCTGCACCAGGCCCATCTTTGCGCGCTGGCTGGCGATGTGACTGCGTTCTGCATCGGGTCCGAGATGCGCAGCCTTACGCAGTTGCGCGGCGCGTTGGGGTTTCCGGCGGTTGAGGCTCTGCGGGTTTTGGCTGCGGATTGCAGGGAAATTCTGGGGCCGGACGTCAAGATCGGATATGCCGCCGATTGGTCGGAGTATTTCGGTTATCACCCGCAGGATGGACGTGGTGACGTGTATTTTCATCTTGATCCGCTCTGGGCTGATCCGAATATCGATTTCATCGGGATCGACAATTACATGCGCCTGTCCGATTGGCGGGATGGAGAAGATCATGCCGATGCAGAGTGGGGGTCGATTTATGACCTCGATTATCTGCGCCAGAACATCGCCGGAGGAGAGGGGTACGATTGGTACTACCCGTCACCCGAGGCGCGCGATCTGCAGCAGCGCGAGGCGATCACAGATGGCGCGCATGGAGAGCCGTGGGTTTACCGCTACAAGGATATCCGCAACTGGTGGTCCCAGCCGCATCATGATCGGATCGGCGGTGTTCGGCAGACCGCCGCGACAGAGTGGGTCCCGGAATCGAAACCGATCTGGTTCACAGAGATCGGTTGTGCGGCCGTCGACAAGGCCACCAACGAGCCAAACAAGTTCCTGGACCCCAAAAGTTCTGAAAGCACGTTGCCGATGTATTCCAACGGATTGCGGGATGAATTGATCCAGCATCAGTATCTGCGCGCGATGCTAAGCTACTGGGGCGATCCAGCGCACAACCCTGTGTCCACTGTCTACGGTGATCCCATGATCGACATGGGTCGTGTGTTCGTCTGGGCCTGGGATGCACGGCCCTATCCGTGGTTTCCCAATGTGGAGGAGATGTGGTCGGACGGACCGAATTACCGGCGCGGGCATTGGATCAATGGGCGCGTGTCAGGGCGCACATTGGCGTCGGTGGTGGCCGAGATCTGTGAAAGATCGGGGCTGCACGATCATGACGTGAGCGCCTTGCACGGCTTTGTGCGCGGCTATCTGGCACCTGACGTTGCGGAGGCGCGGCGCGCATTGCAGCCCTTGATGATCGCCTACGGATTTGACGCGATCGAGCGGGATGGCGTTCTCGTGTTCCGGAACCGGGATGGCGCGCGTCCGGCAAATCTGAACATGGCGCAATTTGCCCGGCACGACGACTTGGGTGCAGATGTCGTACAGTCTCGCAGTTCGGACGCCGAAATGTCGGGCCGCGTGCGGCTCAACTTTGTGCAGGCCGATGGCGACTATCGGAACATCGCCGAAGAATCGGTCTTGCCGGACGAAGAGACACATGCGGTTGCCGAAAGCGAAGTCCCGATCCTTCTGACGCGGCCCGAAGGGCGACAGGCGGTGGAACGCTGGCTGAGCGAGGCGCGCGTGTCGCGTGACACGGTGCGATTTGCCCTGCCGCTGTCGCAGCAGGCGCTGGGCGCGGGTGATGTGATCCGGCTGCCCGGGGGGGCGGGCGACATGACCGTGCGCATCGACCGGGTAGAGCAAACGACACATCAATTGATTGACGCGGTCCGGATTGAGCCGGAGGTTTATCACCCGGCCGATTTTCCGGATGATCCAACCTCCGCGCAGAGGTTCCAGGCCAGCGGGCCGGTGCTGCCGCTCTTTCTTGATCTGCCGTTGATCCGGGGAGACGAGGTCCCCTATGCGCCGCATCTGGCCGTCACATCCGATCCGTGGCCAGGCGATGTGGCGCTTTATGATGCGGCAGAGGATGCTGGATATCGCCTGAACAAAGTGGTTCGGTCGGCCTCGACGGTGGGAGTGACGCTAAACGAGGTGTCTGTGGCACCATCGGGATTGGTGGATCTCGGGACGCAGATCGATGTTGCGTTGACAACAGGGACGCTGTCCTCGGTCTCGGACAGGGGTATCCTGAGCGGCGCCAATCTCGCGGCTCTCGGGACCGGAGCGCCCGGCGATTGGGAAGTGATCCAGTTCAAGACTGCGGAGCTGATCGGACGCGGGCAATGGCGGCTCAGTCATCTTTTGCGCGGACAGGCGGGTACGGATGCGATGACGCCGACGGTTTTGGCGGCGGGTGCTTATTTCGTGTTGCTCGATGGCACGCCGGGACAGATCGAGCTGCCTTTGGCCCTGCGCGGGCAGGCCCGGTCCTACCGGATCGGACCGGCAGACAAGCCATATGATCATGCCGCCTACAGGCAACAATTGCATGTTTTTGCGGGCAATGGATTGCGGCCCTATCGCCCGGTGCATCTGAAGGCGCGAACCGAGGGGAGTGATATCCGGCTATCGTGGATCAGGCGTGCCCGAATCGAAGGCGACGGCTGGGGCTTGCCCGATATCCCGCTGGGTGAAGCGCGCGAGGCGTATTACCTGCGCGTGAGGGTTGACGGTTCGCTGCGCCGGCAAGTCGAGATATCGGAGCCTGAGTGGATTTACACGCCGGCCATGCAGGCCGAAGACGGCTTTGCCGGAGACGGTGTCTTCGAGGTTGCGCAAGTGTCGGATCGCTTTGGCCCGGGCGCTTGGGCCCAAGTGGCGGTGACGGCATGACGCCGGTGATTTACAACGACGTTTTGGCGGCGGTGTCCGCGGTGTCTGGATCGCCGATTGAGGAGCAAGGACAGTTGGCTGCACGGCTTCTGGCAGAAGCCGATCTTGCCGAGCGGCATCGAAAGAGCCGGGGGCACGGACACCCGGTTTATGGCGATGGAAGCCTTCTGGCGGCGTCACTGCGATATTCGCGCCGTGCCGAAGCGTCGTTCCAGACAGGGGCCGGGCTTCGGGTCTGGATCACTGTGCTAGCGGCTTTGCTGGAGCGGCTGGATCACCCCGAGGCGCAGCTGATGCACCGGGTGACAGTAGGATCGAGTTCCAAACGCTTTGGGGAAATATCCTCGCCGCAGTCTTCGCAATAGCCGAATTCACCCTCTTCCAGACGCGCTATCGCGGCGCGCAATCCACGACGCTTCGCATCGCGTCTTGCTTGTGTGGCCTTGGCCATGGATTGGCTGAGCAACGCATCTTGCCGGGACAGGCGGCCAACCGCTTGCTGGTCGAGTGACACGACAGATTGCCCGTCGCGACCGAGCGAATCTTCGGCCTCCAATTCTTCAAGACGTGAAAGGATCACTTCGCGAAACCGGTGGGTCGTGGCTTCATTCAATTTCCTGATTCCTGTCATCACAGCTTTGCGTTTTCGACATGTGAGCCTATCTGCTATTGTTCAGATGTCAAAGGAGAGATGGCATGGCGGAAACACGCGCGAAACTCGCATCGGTCGACCCTGTCTGGGCCCGCATCGTCAAGGAGGCGGATGACGCCGTGGCACATGAGCCACTCTTGGGCGGGATGGTCCATTATTCGGTGCTGCACCACCCGAGCCTTGAACGGGCGATAAGTTATCGTATTTCGCTCAAGCTGGCGAATGGCGAGATGACGGAACAAATCTTGCGCGAAATTTGCGACGAGGCGTTTTCGTCCGATCCGGAGCTGGCGATAGCGGCGCGCGCCGACATCGTTGCGATTTATGAGCGGGATCCGGCGTGCCATCGGTTTTTGCAGCCGTTGTTGTTCTTCAAGGGGTTCCAAGCGGTGCAGTGCTATCGCCTTGCGAATTGGCTCTGGCGACAGGGACGTATGGATTTGGCTTACTTCGTGCAGATGCGCTGCTCGGAGGCGCTGGGTGTGGACATTCACCCGGCGGCAAAGATCGGGCAGGGGATCATGATCGACCACGCCCATTCCATCGTGATCGGCGAAACCGCGGTGGTCGGGGACAACGTGTCGATGTTGCACTCGGTGACGCTGGGCGGAACCGGCAAAGAGGAGGAAGACCGGCATCCGAAGATCGGAGACGGTGTCTTGATCGGCGCCGGGGCCAAGGTGCTGGGCAATATCCGAATTGGCAATTGCTCGCGGATCGCGGCGGGGTCCGTGGTTCTGGAAGAGGTGCCGCCCTGCAAGACCGTGGCCGGCGTGCCCGCGCGGATCGTGGGCGAGGCGGGCTGTCCGCAGCCGTCGATCAGCATGGACCAGATTTTGCGGTCTGGCGCCTGAGGTAAGTTAGGCGCTGCGTCGACGCAGCGCCGGTTTCGGTTGGCGGAAACAGCGGGGGCTCTGCCCCCGTCGCCCAAAGGGCGACTCCCCCGGGATATTTTTGAACCAGAGAAGACTGGGTCAGGCGAGCATTGCCATCGGGTTTTCGAGGTTGTCGACGATGGCTTGGAAGAGCTGTGCACCCAGGGCGCCATCGATCACACGGTGATCCACCGAGAGCGTCATCGACATCATCGTCGCCACGGTGAGTGTGCCATCGCTGGCGACCACCGGTTTCTTGATCCCCGCTCCCACCGCAAGGATTGCGCCATGCGGCGGGTTGATCACCGCGTCGAAATTTTCGATCCCGAACATGCCGAGATTGGAGATGGCAAAGCTGCCGCCCTGATAGTCATGGGGTGCAAGCTTGCGGGCGCGGGCGCGGGCGGCGAGGTCTTTCATCTCGGAGGAGAGGGCAGACAAGGATTTCTGGTGCGCGTCTTTCAGCACCGGCGTGAAGAGCCCACCTTCGATGGCGACGGCAACGGCCACGTCGGAAGGCTGGAGTTGCAGGATGCGGTCGCCGGCCCAGACGGCGTTGGCGGCAGGCACCTCTTGCAGGGCCAGGGCACAGGCCTTGATGATGAAATCATTGATGCTGAGTTTGATGTCGCGCTTTTCGAGCCGCGCGTTCAGCTGCGATCGGAAGGTCACAAGCGGGTCGAGCATGACGGACCGGCGCAGGTAGAAATGCGGGATTGTCTGCTTGGCTTCGGTCAGGCGCGCGGCGACGGTCTTGCGCATGCCATCGAGCGGCACTTCGGTATAGCTGCGGCCTTCGTACATCTTGGCCACGGCGCTGGCATCGACCGGCTTTGGCGCGGCTGTCGCACCCGCGGCAGCCGGTGCGCGGTCTGAAGCGCTGGCTTGTGCCGGAGTGTTTTCAAGGTCTGCTTTGACGATGCGTCCGCGCGGGCCGGAACCTTTGATCTTGCCGAGGTCCAGGCCCATGTCGGCGGCGATCCGGCGGGCGAGGGGGGAGGCGAAGATGCGGTCACCGGATGCGCCCCCAGACTGAGGTTCGGGCGCGTCGCCGCGCCCGTAGCCTTGTGACGGGGCGGTGGACGCGGACGGCTCGGCCGGGGCGACATGGCTCGAGGCCGGGTCCTCTTTCGGGGTGGCGGGCGCATCCAGGTCATCGGCGCTTTCACCGTCTTCAAGCAGCATGGCGATGGGTGTGTTCACCTTCACAGCAGTCGTGCCTTCGGTGACCAGCAGCTTGCCAATCACGCCGTCATCCACGGCTTCGAATTCCATCGTCGCCTTGTCGGTCTCGATCTCGGCGATGATATCGCCTGATGACACCGTTTCGCCCTCCTTGACCATCCATTTCGCCAGCGTGCCCTCTTCCATCGTGGGCGACAGGGCGGGCATGAGGATCTCTATGGGCATGTCAGCTCTCCTCGATCAGGGCGATGAGGTCGTCGGGGGCTTTCGGCGTCGCGCCCGTCTTGGCGATCCGACGCGGCGCGCACGACATCGCGGGTGCGGATGGCGAGATCACTGGTCATACGTAGCAGACCTTCTGTGCGGCGGCGACCACTTCGGCGGTGGTCACCAATGCGTGTTTTTCGAGATTGGCCGCGTAGGGCATCGGCACGTCCTTGCCGGTGAGATTGAGAACCGGCGCATCCAGCCAATCGAAAGCACGTTCCATGATGACGGCGGACAGGTGGTTGCCGATGGCACCGACGGGCCAACCTTCTTCGACCGTGATGCAGCGATTGGTTTTCCGAACCGAGCCGAGCACGGTGTCGTAGTCGATGGGGCGCAGCGTGCGCAGGTCGATCACCTCGGCCTCGATCCCCTCGTCCGCCAATTTCCCGGCCGCGTCCATCGCGTAGGTCATGCCGATGCCGAAACTGACGATGGTGACGTCCGACCCTTCGCGCCAGATACGGGCGCGGCCGAAGGGCACGGTGTAATCCTCGGTCTCCGGCACCTCGAAAGACTTGCCATAAAGAATTTCGTTCTCGAGAAAGATAACCGGGTTGGGATCGCGGATCGCGGTCTTGAGCAGGCCCTTGGCGTCCGAGGCGGAATAGGGCATCGCCACCTTGAGACCGGGGATGTGGCTGTACCACGCGGCGTAGTCTTGCGAATGCTGCGCTGCAACCCGGGCGGCGGCGCCGTTGGGGCCGCGAAACACCATTGCCGCACCCATCTGGCCACCCGACATGTAGAGCGTCTTTGCTGCAGAATTGATAATCTGATCAATGGCCTGCATGGCAAAGTTGAAAGTCATGAATTCCACGATGGGCCGCAATCCGCCGAAGGCCGCGCCGACCGCGATGCCGGTGAAACCGTGTTCGGTGATCGGCGTGTCCATCACCCGCCGCGCGCCGAATTCATCGAGCAATCCCTGGCTGATCTTGTAGGCGCCCTGGTATTCGCCGACCTCTTCTCCCATCAGGAACACGTCGGCATCGCGGCGCATTTCCTCGGCCATTGCGTCGCGCAGGGCTTCGCGCACGGTCATCTGGCGTGTCTTGGTCCCGTCTGGCCAGGGCGGCTCGGCTTTGGAGATGACATGCGCGGGATCGGGATGGTCCATTCCGGAGGCAGGTTGGTCCTCGGAGCTTTGCGCCTTGTCCCTGGCCACCAATTGCTGCGGTGGCGCGGTTCGGTCCGCCTCGGCGACACGTTCGCCATCCTCGACCAGCAGGGCGATCGGTGTGTTCACACGCACCGCTTCGGTGCCTTCGGGGACGAGGATCTTGCCGACGATGCCTTCATCGACTGCTTCGAATTCCATCGTTGCCTTGTCGGTTTCGATTTCGGCCATGATATCTCCCGAGGAGACGGTATCGCCTTCCTTGACCAGCCACTTGGCCAGGGTGCCTTCTTCCATCGTGGGCGACAGGGCCGGCATGAGAACTTCTGTCGCCATCACACGGCCTCTTCTTCGGCAAGGATATCGGTCCACAATTCGTCCAGCGCCGGTTCGGGGCTTTGCTTGGCGAACTCTGCGCTGGCGTTGACAATGCCCTTGATCTCCTTGTCGATCGCCTTGAGATCATCTTCGGTGGCGTGTTTGCCCTCCAACAGCAGCTCGCGCACATGATCGATGCAGTCGCGTTCCTCGCGCATCTTCTGGACCTCTTCGCGGGTGCGGTACTTGGCCGGGTCGGACATGGAATGGCCGCGATAGCGGTAGGTCTTGACCTCGAGGATATAGGGTCCCTTACCCGAGCGGCAGTGTTTGACCGCCTTGTCGCCCGCCGCCTTCACGGCGAGAACGTCCATGCCATCGACCGCTTCACCGGGGATATTGAACGCCGCGCCGCGTGTGTGCAAATCGGGCGTCGAGGTGGAGCGCTGCATCGCCGTTCCCATGGCGTATTGATTGTTCTCGATGACGAAAATCACCGGCAGGGCCCAGAGCGCGGCCATGTTGAATGTCTCGTAGACCTGGCCCTGGTTTGCCGCGCCATCGCCGAAATAGGTAAAGGTCACGCGGTCGTTGCCCCTGTATTTGTCGGAAAAGGCAAGACCCGCGCCCAAAGGCACATTGGCGCCGACGATGCCGTGACCGCCATAAAAGTCCTTTTCCTCGGAGAACATGTGCATCGATCCGCCCTTGCCCTTGGAATAGCCATCGATCCGGCCGGTGAGTTCGGCCATGACACCTTTCGGGTCCATCCCGCAGGCCAGCATGTGACCGTGATCGCGGTAGGTGGTGATCCGCTTGTCGCCGTCCTCGGCGGCGGCTTCCAGCCCGGTGACTACCGCTTCCTGGCCGATATAAAGGTGACAAAAACCGCCGATAAGGCCCATGCCGTAAAGCTGGCCGGCCTTTTCCTCGAACCGGCGGATCAAGAGCATGTTGCGATAATGGGCCGTCAGGTCTTCGGCCGAGGCGTTGACACCGCTGGCTGTCTTGGTTGGTGGTTTCCGTGCCGCCATCGGTGCCTCCGTGCAGAAATGTTCAGCATTCAACGGTTTGCCAGAGCGTATGACCTTCGCTTCGCAAATGGCAAGAGCTCAGGTGCTGGAAACGCCCGGTCAAGTCCCGAATCAAAGCCAAGCTGCGCGCGGCGGGCCCGTGGCAGGGCGTGAGCCCCATTGTGGCAAGCAAGGCGAAACAATGGTGCGGCCCCCTGCGTTTTATACCTGTGGCCACGACAATCATGGCCGAAATCGGGCAGATTTAATCGAAATTACAGACATCATGGTTGAAATGTGGAGAAATTGAGGCCGCTGCCGAGCAAGGACCACAGTCATGCCAGAAATCGCCGCATTTGGATTCATGGGACCGCAAGCCTCGCAAGGCTTGTTCGGTGCCAATGTCCTGGCCACGCGATCGACGCTGGAACAGGGCGGCGATTATGATCGCCTGATCGAGGAACTGGGCGTCGGGTCTTTCCGCTATCCGGGGGGCTCGCTGACGGAACGGTATTTCGACATTGCCAACCCCAACGCGTCTGTCGTGGCGGATCGCGACACGGGCGAGCTGCGGGATTTCATCCCGATGAACGAAGCGCTGTCTTATGCCGGGCAAGAAGATTTGGGCGTGACGGTCGTGATCCCGACCCGCAATCTGCTGTCGGAGGACACGGACGCCAATGGCGACAGGTTCAGCGCAATCGACGAACCCGTGTTGCGCGATTTTGTGCGCGACGTGTTGTCCGGTGTTCATGGCGATGCCCGGATTGACGGCTTCGAACTGGGCAATGAATATTGGGGCGCGGGCCAGATGTCGTCGATCGAATATGGCCGCCTCGCCAGCGAGATGGCCTTGATCGTCAATGACGAACTCGACCTTGCGGGCTCCGATGCCGAGATCATCGTGCAGTCTGGCACCAATTTCAATTTTGCACGGATGTCCGACGACTACCCCGAGGACATGAGCAGTGCCGACATCCTCGCCGACCTGAACGAGACCTATGGCCTGGCGCTGGATGAAAGCAGCGTTTTCAGCTCCGGTCAGGTCAGCTGGACCAATGTGGCGAACGAAATGATCCTGTCCGAGTTCGATACGGCGGATGAGCAACATTCCGTCGATCAGGTGGCGGTGCATGTCTATTCCCGAGGCCAGGTCAACGAAAGCCAGCGCAGTTTCTTGCTCAACGACACGGACGAGACATGGGGCGAACAAATCCCCGATGCGCAGATCGCGGTGACCGAATGGAACACGGCGGGCAATACCGGTGCGCTCGACCGGGGGACCGATTACGGGCTCTTCCAGTCGCATGAAATGCTCAACGTCATGGAAGAGTTCCTGCGCTATGACGTCGAGCAAGCCCATGTCTGGCCGTTGATCCAGAATACGCCAAACACGCTGAGCGTGGATGACGGGCAGGCCGATCTGTCGCCGGCCGGGGCCATGTTCAACATGATGCAGGATACATTGCCCGGTAAACGGGTGATCGACCTGACACCCGAAAACGGCGCGGATACCGAGGTCGAGGAAGACGACCTGTCCGTGCACGGCTTTTGGGAACCGGACGAGCTTTTGTTCTACATGGCCGCCACAGGCGAGGACGGGGCCGACACCGGTGTCGATCTGTCGGACATGGTGTCGGATCCAGGCCGTGTGGAAATCTCGGTGCTGGGTGTCGCGGAGGGTGAGGATTCGGGATCGAGCGCATCGGCCTCGCGGGTGACAGACCTCGATCCGGAGGAGGTAATGGATGGCACGGCCGTTTCGGTGCAGCTTGGCCAGGGCGAGATCATGCAGGTGCGCATGTTCGGCTTTACCCCGTCGCAGGATTTTCAGGATGTCATATCCGAGCAGGCCCCGGAAACACTGCCCGACCCCTTGATTGAAGCCGCACCAGGCGACGCAGCGGCGGATACGGAGGGGGACAATGTCCTGGACTTTCCCACCGTTGCCGCCAGAGCATCGGACGCGGACGCGGTGGACGCCGAGGATGCGACGACAGAGGCGGCTGAGGATACAAGCGACGACAACGATATGGGCGGCCTGGTCGAATTATTGGCCGTGATTCCCATTCTCGGGCTCATGGCGATGTTCATGTAAGGTCGATAATGCCTTACCGCACCACGATTTCATCCGTGCGGATCACACCCAGCATATCGCGCGATCGCTCGTCCAGAAGATCAAGGTCCAGGTAATTGTCCGACAACCGGCGCGTCAGGTTTTCCATCCGCGAGACCTCGATTTCCAGCGCCCGCAGCTCGGTTTCGAGCTCGCGGGTTTCCACCATGATTTCCGCCCGCCGGAAAACGCCATAGTCACCTTGAACGGCGGCAAAGATGAAATACGCCCCGACACAGATAGCGCCCGCGAAAAACACGAGCCCCCCAAGGGCCGGTCTTGAAAAGTTCTGTGTCATCTCATGCCTCGAACCGCACCTCTTGCGCGGATGCGTGGTGCGAGAATGGCACATGGATTTGCCATATGAAAATCCCTTGACAGCTATTCCGCATCGATTGCGGAGAGATGCCTGAAAATTGTGTCTTTCAGGACTCTCTCCATGTTTGATCAGCTCAAGGCCGCAACGCCGCAACGCCGGGCAAGGTCTTGCCCTCCATCCATTCAAGGAAGGCGCCGCCGGCTGTGGAAATATAGGTAAAGCTGTCGGACGCCCCCGCCTTGTTCAGCGCAGACACCGTGTCGCCACCACCGGCGACAGAGACCAGCTTGCCCGACCGGCTCAATTCGGCGGCATAGGCGGCCGCCGCATTGGTCGCGGCGTCGAACGGGCTGATTTCAAACGCGCCCAGCGGGCCGTTCCAGATCAGCGTCCGGGCCCGGTCGAAGGTCTGGCAGATATGCGCCACGCTGTCCGGCCCGGCATCGAGAATCATCGCATCGGCGGGACAGTCCTCGGTTTTCACGATCTCGGACTCGGCGCCTTCCTTGAAGTCACGTGCCACGACCACGTCGCGCGGCAGCAGCAGCTCGCAGCCGGTCCGTGCCGCCTTGTCGGCGATCTCGCGCGCGGTATCGGCCAGATCATGCTCACACAGCGATTTGCCAACATCGATGCCCTGCGCGGCCAGAAAGGTGTTCGCCATGCCGCCGCCGATCACCAGCACATCGACCTTTTCGATCAGGTTGGACAGCAAATCCAGCTTGGTCGACACTTTCGCGCCGCCAACAACGGCCACCACGGGCCGGTCGGGATCGCCCAGGGCCGCCTCCAGCGCGCGCAGTTCGGCTTCCATCAGACGTCCGGCGCAAGACGGGAGCAGATGCGCGACACCGGTCGTCGACGCATGCGCGCGGTGCGCGGCCGAGAAGGCATCGTTGCAAAACACATCCCCCAGCGACGCAAGCGACTGCGCCATCCGCGGATCATTCGCCTCCTCCATTTCGGAGAAACGGGTGTTTTCCAACAGCACCACCGAATTGGCGGGCAGGCTGTCGATCTGGTCGCGCGACGGTGTCTCGATAAAGATCACATCCCGGCCAAGCGCCTCTTCCAACGCGGGCTGAACGTGTTTCAAGCTCAGGTCAGGGTCCGGTTTGCCCTTGGGCCGCCCGAAATGCGCCAGCAGGATCGGGGTGCCGCCCTTGTCCAGGATATCCGTGATCGTGGGAACGATACGGGTGATCCGGGTCGCATCGGTGACCACGCCATTTTCGACGGGTACATTGATATCCACCCGCGTCAGCACGCGTTTGCCAGCAAGATCCAGATCGTCGAGCGTTTTCCAGGCCATTTGCCCCTCCTGTTCAGATGCTGCTCCCTGATGGCGCCGCAGCCTGTCAAGGTCAATGCGGTCCTTGGCATTCGACGGGAGGCGCTTTAAGTCCGGTGACAAGATCGAATAGCGAAGGAGCGCGGCATGGCCGAGATCAAAGACCCGGAAAACACCATCCTGATGGAACTCAAGGATGGCACCGTGACCATCGAATTGTTGCCCGACGTGGCCCCGAAACACGCTGAGCGGATGAAGGAGCTGGCGCGCTCGGGCCAGTACGACAATGTCTGTTTCCACCGCGTGATCGACGGCTTCATGGCGCAGACCGGCGATGTCGAGCATGGCGACATGGAAGACGGCTTCAACATCCGCCGCGCCGGAACCGGCGGGTCGGATCTGCCGGACCTGCCTGCCGAGTTTTCCAAGCTGCCGCATGATCGCGGCACGCTCGGCGCGGCCCGGTCGCAGAATCCGAACTCGGCAAATTCGCAATTTTTCATCAGCTTCAAGGACAACCATTTCCTGAACGGGCAATACACGGTCTATGGACGTGTGATTGACGGGATGGAGCATGTGGACGCGATCACCCGCGGCGAGCCGCCGGCGACCCCGGACCGAATGATCTCGGTCAAGGTGGCGGCTGATGCGTAAATTTGCATGTCTCCTGACGCTCTGCGCGTCCCCGGCGCTGGCCACCGGCTTGCAAATCGAGGTGGCCGGCGACGCCAATGGCACCGTGACCATCGACCTGTTCGAAGATGTGGCCCCCCAACATGTCGAGCGGATCACCACGCTGGCCGACGAAGGTGCCTATGACGGTGTCGTCTTTCACCGGGTGATCAACGGTTTCATGGCGCAGACCGGCGATGTCGAGTTCGGCAAGATCGACGGCGGCGACATGAGCATGGCTGGACGTGGCGGCTCTGACCGCCCGGACCTGCCGGCCGAATTCTCGGACAGGCCGTTCGATCGCGGGATCGTCGGAATGGCACGATCGCAGAATCCCGATTCGGCGAATTCGCAGTTCTTCATCATGTTCCAGGAGGGGTATTTCCTGAACGGCGAATACACGGTTGTCGGTGCCGTCACCGAGGGCATGGACGTGGTGGATGCGATCAAGCGCGGCGAGGGCCGCAGCGGCGCCGTGGTCGGGCAACCCGATGTCATGACCGAGGTAACGGTCACGGAGTGATCCGAATGTGCGCGGCCCTTGCGGGCCGCGCACTGGTCAAGCTGCCGCCGCCATCGGGCGGCATCAGCGATTGGCGCGGATCACGATCCTCTGCCTTGGAGTTGGCGTTTCGCATCTTTGCAACGTTGAATTTGCATATTTGCAAAGAGAAGAAGCGGATATGGCGGCTCACAATCGCGTATGGGGGCTGTGCAGGTGGCCAGGGGTGGTGCAGGCTGAAACCAACCATGGAGGTTTCCGATGCGCCTGTACTCATTGCCGATCCTATTCTACATGCTTTTCGCCTCCGCCGCGCTGGCCAATCCGGAGCTCTGGCGCAATGAATGGCCGGACACGAATTTCCGGGACTCGAGTGTGCAAAACTGGTCCGAGATCCGGTCGGGCGGGCCACCCAAGGATGGCATCCCGGCCCTGAGTGATCCGGATTTCGTGCGCGCCTCGGGCAAGACCGGAATCGCGGCGTCGGAACCGGTGATCACGCTGGAGATGGGCGGCGCGACGGCGCGGGCCTATCCGATCCGGTACCTGACATGGCATGAGATCGTGAATGACACCATTGACGGTGTGCCGGTTGCGGTGACCTTCTGCCCGCTGTGCAATTCTGCGCTGACCTTCGATCGGCGAGCGGCGGGACGGACATTGACCTTTGGCGTCTCGGGCAAGCTGCGCCATTCGGACATGATCATGTATGATCACGAGACGGAGAGCTGGTGGCAACAGGCGATCGGCGAGGCGATCGTCGGCGATCTGAACGGGACCGAGTTACCGTTGCTGCCGAGTTGGATGGAAAGCTGGTCGGAGTTCAAAACGCGTCATCCCGACGGGTTGGTGATGGCGGAGCCGGGGTATGCCCGCGATTACGGCCGCAATCCCTATCGCGGGTATGACAGTTCGACCACGCCGTTCCTCTATTCCGGAGAGATGCCGCCGCATGGGGTGGATGCGCTTGCGCGGGTGATCCGCGTTGGAGAGCGCGCCTGGCCGATGGAGCGGTTGCGCAAGGCGGGTGAACTGCGGGAGGCCGGCGTGGTCATTACCTGGACGGCCGGGCAGGCATCGGCCCTCGATACGGCCAAGATCGGCGAGGGCCGCGATATCGGGTCCATCCGGGTGCGCGACGGGCGCGGGCGGGATCTGCCGCATGACCTGATGTTTGCTTTTGCCTATCACGCGTTCTGGCCGGACGGGACCTGGATGTTGGGCAACTGACGCGGCAGGCCGTGCAGGGTTCGGATCCATGTGCCGCCCGGACCGTGACGGAGGAGCGTTCCCTGTGCGCGGTTCATATCGCTCCTGGCTGTCCGGCCCCGTCAGCAGCCAGCGACCGCAGACGCTTTGCATTGCGGCAGCGGATTGGACAGCCTGTTCGGACCATGCGCCAGCCGGGTCATGGGTCGGGTGATTTTACTGGCAATCAGACCCGCAGCCGCTGCGCAGGCCCGGGGCGGGGCCTGTCGTTTCCTACAAGTCCAATTTCACGAGCGCGTGACGCTTTTTCCCGGCGCTGAGCTTGATCGGGCTGGACAGGGCGGAGGCATCAATCGTCATTCCGGGATCGGTCAGCGGCGCGTCGTCGATCCTTGCACCGCTTTCGGCGATCAGGCGCTTGGCCTCTTTGCCGGACTTTGCCAGCCCCGCCTTGACGATCAGTTGCACGATAGAAATGCCATTGCCGATCTCATCCCTCGTCAAGGCCACGGTGGGAAGGTCGTCGCCGACGCCGCCCTTTTCGAAGACTTCGCGGGCCGTGGCCTCTGCCGCTGCCGCCGCGTCTGCGCCATGGCACAGGGCCGTGACCTCATTGGCCAGCACGATCTTTGCCTCGTTGATCTCGGATCCGGCCAGCGCGCCAAGGCGGTCGCAGTCCTCGACCGGCAATTCGGTATAAAGTTTGAGGAACCGGCCGACATCGGCGTCCGTGGTGTTGCGCCAGAACTGCCAGAATTCGTAGGGGCTGAGCATATCCGAATTGAGCCAAATCGCGCCGCTGGCGGATTTGCCCATCTTGCCGCCATCGCTGGTGGTGAGCAGCGGCGAAGTCAGGCCGTAAATCTCGTGATCCAGCACGCGGCGGGTCAGGTCGATGCCATTGACGATATTGCCCCATTGGTCCGAACCGCCGAATTGCACCAGGCAGCCGTAGCGCCGGTTCAGTTCGAGGAAGTCGTAGGCCTGGAGAATCATGTAGTTGAATTCGAGGAAGGACAGCGATTGTTCACGGTCGAGCCTGGACCTCACCGATTCAAAAGACAGCATGCGGTTGACGCTGAAATGTCGCCCGATGTCGCGCAGGAAGTCGAGGTAATTCAACCCGTCCAGCCATTCGGCGTTGTTCAGCATCAGCGCGCCTGTCGGGCTATCATCGTAAGCGATGTACTTGGCGAAGACCTGCCTGATGCCATCGATATTGTCGTCGATCTTTCCCGGCGTCAGTAGCGGGCGTTCTTCCGCGCGAAAGCTGGGATCGCCCACCTTGGTGGTGCCGCCGCCCATCAGGGTGATCGGCCTGTGCCCGGTCTTTTGCAGCCAGCGCAGCATCATGATCTGGATCAGGCTGCCCACGTGCAGCGATTTTGCCGTGGCGTCAAAACCGATATAGCCCGGAACCACCCCGTTCATCAGCGCCGCGTCAAGGCCCTGGTAATCGGTGCAATCGGCCAGAAAGCCACGCTCCATCATGACGCGCATGAAGTCCGATTTGGGATGGTAGGTCATGGGGTTGCCTCGTTATAGATTGGTGGGGCAGCTATACGCAGAGCGGGGAAAAAGGTGAAGGGCAAGTTGGCAGATCCGATATGGGCCTTGGGTGCGATGTCGGGCACGTCTTTGGATGGGGTCGATGCGGCGTCTCTGCTCACCGATGGCGTTGCGATTTTCGAATTCGGCGCGTCCGGGTATCGTGGCTTTTCGCAGGAAGAGCAGGCAGTGCTGCATGCGGCGTTGGGCAAATGGCCGGGCGATGACCTTGCGGCGGCAAGGCAGATTGTGCACGCGGCGCATGCAGACGCCCTGGGCGCATTCGACTGTGACGTGGTCGGTTTCCACGGGCAAACGCTTGCCCATGAGCCAAAGGGGCGTGGCACGCATCAACTCGGAGACGGAGACGTGCTGGCCAGGGCATTGGGCCGCACGATTGTCTGGGATTTCCGATCGACGGATGTGGATATGGGCGGCGAAGGAGCGCCGCTGGCGCCCTTCTTTCACTGGGCCTGTGCCAAGTGGATCGGGGTCGAGGCCCCGGTGGCCTTTCTGAATCTTGGCGGCGTGGGCAATCTTACCTGGGTCGACCCGTCGACCCGGGCGCCGGAGACACCGGGCGCCTTGCTTGCGTTCGATACCGGACCCGCAAACGCGCCGATCAACGATCTCGTGAAGGCGCGTCGTGGGATGCCGTTCGACAAGGATGGCACGCTGGCGGCGCGCGGGCAGGTGGTTGACGGTGCGCTGGAGCTTTTCCTGGAAGACCGCTATTTCCGCAAGATGCCGCCAAAGTCATTGGACCGCAATGATTTCTCCCTCATGCTCGATCTTGTGCGTGAACTGGAAGACGCCGATGCAGCCGCGACGATGACCGCGATGGCAGCGGCGGCCGTGATGCAGGGAATGGAGCATTGCCCCGCGCCGCCGAATCGTCTTCTGGTGACCGGCGGCGGGCGGCGCAATCCGGTTCTGATGGCGATGCTCGACAGTGCGCTCGAGTGCCCGGTTGACCCTGTGGAGGCCGTCGGGCTGGACGGTGATATGCTGGAGGCGCAGGCCTTTGCCTATCTCGCAGTACGGGTGATGCGCGGTTTGCCGACTTCAGCTCCGGGGACCACGGGCGTGCGGGCGTCTGTCGGCGGTGGGCGGATATCGCGGGTGTGACCCAGAGGAGCGCCTGCGGCGCGCCGGGTGAGCTTGCTTGGTCTTCGACCCCGCAAGCCGCTTGGGGCTCTGCCCCAAGCCCCGGGATATTTTTGAAACAAAGAAGCAGGGTTTTGTTAACCCGTCGTCGTTAGTGTCACGACGCGGTACAGGCGGGGACGCCGATGGCCGTAAACGAAGAAGCCCCCTGCGATATCGCAGGGGGTTACCTGACGCGGTCTTTGTTTTCCAAATATCCCGGGGAGCGCGAGGGGCTGGCCCCTCGCTTGCGAAAGGGTCAGCCGCCTGTATGGCTCATGTGGCGCGAGACGCGGCCATCCACTGTTTGGCGCGAATAGTCAAAATCATGCCCTTTGGGTTTGCGCGTGATCGCATCCCGGATCGCCGCCTGCAGGGCGGCGTTGTCGTTCGGGTGATTGCGCAGCGCCGATCGCAGGTCGGCGTTGTCCTCCTGGCCCAGGCACATGAACAGCTCCCCGGTGCAGGTCAGGCGAACCCGGTTGCAGCTTTCGCAGAAATTATGGGTGAGCGGCGTGATGAATCCGATCTTCTGGCCGGTTTCCTCGATCCGCACATAGCGGGCGGGGCCACCGGTGCGGTCCGGCAGGTCGGTCAGGGTGTATGCCTTGCGCAATTCGTCGCGCAGCTCGCTCAATTTCCAGTATTGGCCCAGGCGGTCCTCGTTGCCGATATCGCCCATCGGCATCACCTCGATGAAGGTGAGGTCCATGTCGCGGTCGCTGCACCATTCGGTCAGCGTGAACAGCTCATCCTCGTTGAAGCCCTTGAGCGCAACCGCGTTGATCTTGACCCGCAGACCGGCTTTTTGTGCCGCGTCAATTCCCCGGATGACCTGTGGGAGGCGGCCCCAGCGCGTGATGTCGGCGAATTTTTTCTCGTCCAGCGTGTCGAGAGAGACGTTCACCCGGCGAACACCTGCTGCATGAAGATCATCTGCAAAGCGTTCGAGTTGCGATCCGTTGGTGGTGAGTGTCAGCTCGTTGAGAGCGCCGCTGTCGAGGTGCCGTGTCATCGACCGAAAGAACGTCATGATGTCCCGGCGCACCAGGGGCTCGCCACCGGTGATGCGCAGCTTTTCGACACCCATTTCCACGAAAGTGGAGCACATGCGGTCGAGCTCTTCCAAGGTCAGGAGCTCTTTCTTGGGCAGGAATGTCATGTTTTCCGACATGCAATACACGCAGCGAAAATCGCAACGGTCGGTTACGGAGACGCGCAGATAGGTGATCGCGCGGGCGAACGGGTCAATAAGCGGTTTCATACCAGTGAACCTAGTCTTTTGCCTCGGGTTGAGCAAGTATAGGTCCGTGGTGCGGTGCTGGACAAACGTCGGAGGTCGTCATGTTAAAAAGATTGGCAATCCTGGGGGCCTGCGTGGCGCTGTCCGGCTGTGGTGACATGATTGCATCGCCGCAATCGGCGCCGGCCGGCAGCGAAGGGACGACGCGTCCGCAATCGCGGCCCGCGGCCTTGACGACCAGCGACCGCCGACCGCCGGCCACCGCGCGCACGGCTGAAGCGTTCGACACCAGCACGGCCGCCGAGAAAGAGGCCGCGGCCGCCGGCGGTGACGAGGCCGCTGCCGCACGCGCGCTTGGGACGACAATCGTGTCACTGGGGGATCCGGCGCGGCCGGGCTTCTGGATCGAAACACCCCAGGTGTCCACGGCGGGACCGGGCCGGGTTGTTTTTCCGGACACCGGCAGGTCGGCCCAGGTCGAGCTGCTTCCGGTAGATCGGTCGGGCAGCCGATTGTCACTGGCGGCGATGCGATTGCTGGGTTTGCCCCTGACCGGGTTGACCGAGGTTCAGGTGTTTGTCGAAGGGTGACTCCGGGCTGTCATTCCACCGTGACGGATTTGGCGAGGTTGCGGGGCTGGTCGACGTCCGTCCCCTTGGCCACCGCCGCGTGATAGGCCAAAAGCTGTGCCGGCAGCGCGTAGAGCAGGGGCGCCAGCGTGGCAGGGACCTGGGGTAGAACGATCGTGCGCCAGACATCCGATCCGGCGGCTTCGGCCCCGGCGGAATCGGTCACGAGGCAGACCTTCCCGCCGCGCGCCATGACCTCTTGCATGTTCGACACCGTCTTTTCGAACAGCGCATCGCGCGGGGCCAAAACGATGACCGGCACGGCTTTGTCGATCAGGGCGATGGGGCCGTGCTTGAGTTCGCCCGACGCGTAACCTTCGGCGTGTATATAGCTAATTTCTTTCAGTTTCAGTGCGCCTTCAAGCGCGAGGGGGTACATCATGCCTCGGCCCAGGAAGAGCACGTCTCGCGCCTCGGCGATCTGGCGGGCGGCGTCTGCGATGGCCGGGTCGCGATCCAGGGTGATGTTGAAGAGACCGGGCAACGCGCGCAGCTGCGTCAGCTTCTCGGCGAGGACGTCAGCGCTCAGCAGTCCACGCTGCGACGCCGCGTGCAGGGCCAGCAGGAGCAAGGTGTTCAACTGGCACGTGAACGCCTTGGTCGAGGCAACGCCGATTTCGATCCCGGCATGGATCGGCAGCGCAACATCGCTTTCCCGCGCAATCGAACTTTCGCCGACATTGATAACGGACAGGATGCTGTCAGCCCTGCCTTTGCAATAGCGCAGCGCGGCGAGCGTGTCGGCTGTTTCGCCCGATTGAGAGACGAACAGGGCGGTGGTCGCGGGTGAAATGGGCGGTTCCCGGTAGCGGAACTCCGAGGCGATATCGACCTCCACCGGCAATCGCGCAATCTGTTCGAACCAGTATTTGGCGGTCAGGCAGGCATAGTAGGCTGTGCCGCAGGCCACCATGGTCATGCGCTGTACCTGCGTGAAATCGGGGAGCGTGTCGGGCAGATTGATCCCGTTGCCATCGAGATAGGCGCGCAGGGCGTCGGCCAGAACCGTCGGCTGCTCGGCGATTTCCTTGGCCATGAAATGCTTGTGTCCGGCCTTGTCGACCCGCGTGGCGGCGGTGTTGATCTTGCGGCTCTGGCGCGCGACGCGCTGTCCGGTCTCGTCAAGGATCTCGAACGTCCGGCGCGTGATGATCGCGCAGTCGCCTTCCTCGAGATAGGTGATCGTGTCGGTCAGCGGCGCCAGCGCGATCGCATCCGAACCGACAAACATCTCGCCGTCGCCATGACCGATGGCCAGCGGGCTGCCTTTGCGGGCGGCGACGATCAGATCGTCCTGGCCTTCGAATAGGAACGCCAGCGCGAAAGCGCCTTCCAGCCGTGCCAGACAGGCGCGGGCGGCGTCGACATGCGACAGGTCCTGCTGCAAGTAGTGATGAGCCAGAAGCGCGATGGTCTCGGTGTCCGTGTCGGTCTGCGCCACGATCTGGTGTTCGGCCAGTTCCGCGCGCAATTCCTTGAAATTCTCGATTATTCCATTGTGAACGACCGCGACGGGGCCGGATCGATGCGGATGCGCGTTGGTTGTGTTGGGCGCGCCATGCGTGGCCCAGCGGGTGTGACCGATGCCGGATTTGCCGGCGAGGGGATCGTGCACCAGCAGGTCGGACAGGTTGACCAGCTTGCCGACCGCGCGGCGGCGCTCCAGCTTGCCGTCATTGACGGTCGCGATACCGGCGCTGTCATAGCCGCGATATTCCAGCCGCCGCAGCGCGTCGACAAGGAAAGGGGCGGCTTCGTGCTGACCCAGGACACCGACAATTCCGCACATGACCTTATCCCTTTGATTTCTGATCTTTTCTGGCGCGCAGCATGGAAAAAAACTTGCGTGCAAAACCGTCCTTGTTGGTTTGCTTCGCCCGTCCGATTGCCATGGCGCCATCCGGCACATCCTTGGTGACAACCGTGCCAGTGGCGGTCATTGCTTCGGCGCCGACCGTGACAGGGGCGACAAGCATCGTGTTCGATCCGACAAAGCTGTCCGGCCCGATCGTCGTTCGGTGCTTCATCATGCCGTCATAATTGCAGGTGATCGTTCCCGCGCCGATATTGCTGCGGGCACCGATCTGGGCATCGCCGACATATGTCAGGTGGTTGACCTTGGCACCCTCGTCAATCGTGGCGTTCTTGATCTCGACGAAGTTGCCGACATGCACCTCCTCGGCCAGCTCTGCGCCGGGGCGCAGGCGGGCAAACGGCCCGACTGTCGCGCCGCGGCTGACGTGGGCCCCTTCAAGATGGCTGAATGCCCGGATCCGCGCGCCGGATTCGACCGTGACGCCGGGGGCGAAGACCACGTTCGGTTCGATTTGAGCGTCACGACCGATGGTGGTGTCAAAGGACAGGAACACCGTGTCGGGGGCCTGCATCTGCACGCCGTCCGTCATCAGTTCCAATCGCTTTCGGGTCTGGAACGCGGCCTCGGCCCTGGCAAGTTCGACGCGTGAATTGATGCCGAGCGTTTCAGCCTCGTCACAGGTGACGACGCTCGCGGTCAGGCCGCGGGCATTGGCGATGCCGACAATGTCGGTCAGGTAATATTCGCCCGACGCGTTGTCGTTTCCGATCGCATCGACAAGGCTGAAAACCGTGTCTGCACGGGCGCAGATCACTCCTGAATTGCAAAGCGTTGCCGCGCGATCTTCATCTGTTGCATCCTTGAATTCGACGATGCGGGACAGCGCGGCGCCCTCCATGATCAGGCGGCCATAACGACCCGGGTCAACCGACTCGAACCCCAGAACGACAACGTCGTGCGCGGCGCGCGCCGCGATCATGGCCCGGAGCGTTTCGGGCGTGATGAAGGGCGTGTCACCGTAAAGAACAACCACGTCCCCGTCGAACCCCTCCAACGCATCGCGTGCCTGCGCCACGGCGTGACCGGTGCCCAACTGCTCGTCTTGCCGGACAGCCACAGCGTCCGCGTCGAACGCCTGTGCAGCCGCCGCGACCCGGGCTGCCTCGTGGCCGGTGACAATGACGGTCCGGTCCGGCTCCAGGGACGCGGCCGAATGCATTGCGTGGTGCAGCAGCGGCGCGCCACCGATGCTGTGGAGGACTTTTGGAAGGTCCGAGTCCATTCGGGTGCCTTTGCCTGCCGCAAGGATCACCAAGGCGATGCTCATACAGTTTCTCTTTGTGTTTTGCCTTTCACCCTTTTATCCGTCTGGCGCAGTGCCGCAAGGCACCAGATTTCACACTAGATTGCGAGTTGTGACAAGGAGACGCGCCATGCGGACCGTGATATTCGACCTTGACGGCACCTTGGCCGACACCAGCGGCGATCTCATCGCGGCGGCCAATCACTGCTTTGAACGTATGGGTGTGGAGGCACGGCTCGACAGAGCGACCGATGCCGGCACCGCGTTGCGCGGCGGACGGGCGATGCTCACCCTGGGGCTGGAACGGTGTGGACGGTATTCCGCTGACATCGTAGACCAATGGTATACAGAGCTTCTGGGCGCCTATGGCGAGGCTCTGGACACGCATACCGTGCTTTACCCCGGCGTGATGGATGCGATCGAGGTCCTGAAATCAAACGGCATGGTGGTCGGCCTGTGCACCAACAAACCGCAAGGGCTTGCCGAAACCTTGATGACGCGGCTTGGTGTGCGAGACGCGTTCGGATCGTTGATCGGGGCTGACACCCTGCCGACCCGCAAGCCGGATGCCGCCCCCTACATCGCGGCCGTGGAACGGGCCGGGGGCCTCGTGCCACAAAGCTGCTTGATCGGCGATACCCAGACCGACCGCGACACCGCCCGCGCGGCTGGTGTGGCCTGTGTGCTGGTCGGTTTCGGACCCTCGGGTGACGATATGGCCGCGCTCGACCCCGACGCGATCATCCATCATTACAACGAGTTGCCAGCGGTCGCCACGCGGTTGTTGGGGGAAGGAACACGGCCTGTCGGCTCCGCGATGGGCGGGCGGTAAAGGCCGGCGCCATAACCCCGCCGGGCCTCCTACGCATTCAACGCAGTCTAGCATGGCGTCAAAAGCGGATGATGCCGTACTCACCTGTGTCGGGCGTGTCTTCCGTCATATTTGCCTTGATCGTTTCGAACAGGTACTTGGCCGCGCCATCCGTGGTCCAGATCTCGGCCTCGGTCGGTTTGAAGCGCATCAGGCGCACCGAAGGGTCTTCGCGCCCCTGTTCAAACCATGCAGCCGCCGTCGATGTCCATAATTCATCCAGTTTGGAGCTGTCGCCGGACGCGGACAGCGCCCCATCAACGGTGCCGTACATCTTGCCAGCCGGGTCGCATAGATAGATCGTGCCAAGCCTGCCCTTTTTCGCGGCCTGGAACGTGTCGTGCTCGGCTGCGGTGATGAACCAGATCGCGCTATCTTCCTTGCGGGCCAAGGGTGCCATCGGCACGGGTTTGTTCCCCTCCGTCCCAAGCAGAACCACGTGAATATTGATCATGTTGTCCCAGAATTTCTCGACCATTGGCGTTGTCATCGTCGTCTCCATTTCCACTTTGTTCGCTTTCCGGGCCTCAACGCCGCCAGAGCCTGTCCGTTCCTTGCGCTTGACCTGTCGAGGGGAAACCTTCCAGGATTGAACGTATGTTCAATAATCCCGCTTTGGGGAGCAGCGAATGTTCAACGCGACCCTGCAGTTCGATCCTGGGGAAGACGTGACACGGCAAGATCGGGCGGCCTGTTGTCTTGATGCCAGCGAACAGGCGATGGGGCCGGGTTCCTGTCGGGCGCGCCGGTGTCCTGCCTTTTCCGGGATGTGTTGCGCGGAGTGAAAAATGCAAAGAAGATCGGCGTGATGACATTTGGAAAGACGATCCCCTGATGCCGCGCTGGGGCTGGTTTGTACCCTTGGGCATTGCCACGCTTGTCGGGGCCTTGCTGGCGTTCCGGACCGGCTGGATCGCGGCGACGATATCGGAGACGGACGTGATCACTGCGTTTTCCCAACGATACGTGCAGCAGGATGGCGGCCCGGAGGCCAGCCTTGGCGATTGCGTCGGGCTGGCCGGGCAGATCGAGGGGGCTTGGATCACCGTGCGTTGCGGAAACATCCAGTATCACGTGAACCGCCTTGGCCGCCTGATGTCGACCGGCACACCACCAGAGAAGCCGTCCATATGATCCAGCACCCGATGTACACACCCGCGCCCTGCGATAGGCTTTGCAAGGCGGGCGACTGGGATCTGCCTGCAATGCTCAACGCGGCGCATCAGATCTGTGATGGTGGGGCAGCGATGGATCGGGGTCGGCTTGCCTTGATCGAGGAGTGCCTGCTGACCCATCCCGGCGTGGCGACCTGCGGGGTGGTTGGCGAACCCGATGCCCTGCGCACCAAGAGTGTGCCGGCCTGTGTGGCGCTGGATCAGGGCGTTGACGCATCGGTAATAAATCTTAAGGCATGGGTGAAGTATCGGCCTGTAAGTCATTCTTATACAAGTGAAATAAAGTTTCTCGAAGCCCTGCCGATGATGGTTGCCGGCAAGGAGTTGAAGCGTCGGGCGTGTCAGGAGGGACAGGCGTGAAACGGGTTTTGATGATTGCCGCCATGCTCTGCGCACCCCAGGTCAGTGAGGCGCAGGGTTTGACGATTGATCCGCAGATCGTGCGGGACTGTTTCGCGACCACCGAGACCGGCGCTTTTTTCCCCGCCTGTCTTGGGCAAGCCTCGGGCCAGTGTCAGGACCTGCCCGGCGGGTCGACGACCATCGGGATCGCGGAGTGCATAGCGGCCGAAACCGCCGAATGGGACACCATCCTGAACGAGGAATACCAGGCGACCCAGAAGGTCAACGAGTCCGCTGACACAGACGGGCTGTCGCAGGTGATGGACAGGTCGGATGCCTTGCGTGATGCACAACGGGCCTGGATTGCCTTTCGCGATGCCGATTGCGGGGCGCGCTACGCGATGTGGCAGAACGGCACGATTCGCACCATCGTTGCCGCGAATTGCCACCTGACGATGACGGCCCAACGCGCCATTTCTCTGCGCGACATGCGCGGAGAATGAGATGAAACTCGAGTCACAGGTCGTCACGGCGTCCGAGCCGTTCAAGACCGACCGAGCCGCGCATCTGGACGCGCTCCGCGTGGTCGAGGACGCCGCCGACCTGGCGATCGCGGGCGGCGGATCTCGTGCAGGCGGCGATGGTGCTGAGCGGGCTTGACCGTGCGCCCGGAACGCTGGACGGGTTTGCCTTGTGGCACCCTGTTGGACAGCAGGTCTGCCTGCGCTCTGATGCGTCCGAACATGTTGTGCGCCTCTCCGTGACCGCGCCGGGGGAGGTTGATCTGAGCGTCGGCGACGATATTGTGCAGGCGCGGCACGGGGCACGTGGCTGGCGCTATGAGGGGCAAGCGGCACGGGCGTGTCAGTCGGACGGCGTTTCGCTGACCCTGTTCGCTCCAGCGCTGTGCTGGTTGTGTCGTGTCGATCCATTGGAGCGCGGCGCGTTTGCCCGTGCGACCAGCGACCGGAACGAGGCCCCGATGCCGGGCATGCCCCGGTCGGTGCAGGTTGCTGCAGGAGACAAGGTGTCCGAGGGGGACAGGCTGGCGGTGCTGGACGCGATGAAGATGGAACATTCCCCGCTTGCGGCGCGTGACGGGGTGATTGCCAAGGTCATGGCGGCGGCGGGCACCCAGGTCGAAGCCGGCGCCGTTCTGATCCGGTTGGAAGAGGAGACCGCGACATGATCCGTTTGCATCATTGCCCGCAGACCCGGTCGATGCGGACGCTGTGGTTGCTGTACGAGCTCGAGGTTACCTTCGAGGTGGTCCTGCACGCCTTCGATCGCAGCCTGCGCGCCTCTGAATACCTGACATTGTCACCGGCGGGGCGCGTTCCCGCGCTCGAGATCGACGGCGAGCGGATGTTCGAGACAGGAGCAATCACCGAATACCTGTGCGAGCGGTTTCCCGGGGCCAACATGGGGCGCGGCCCGTCGGATCCCGACCGCATGGCGTGGCTGGTCTGGGTGCATTTTGCCGAGACCATCAGCCAGCATGTCGCTGCGCTGACGCAACAGCATGTCATGCTGTACGAGGATTCGATGCGATCCCCCGTGGTGATGAAGCTGGAGGCGGCGCGTCTTGGCAAATGTTACGACGCCCTGGAGGCGCGGCTGTCGACACCGGTGGAAAACCGCGACTATCTTTTGACCAGCGGCTTTTCGGCCGCCGATGTGTCTGTCGGGCAGGCGGTGTACATGGCGCGGCATTTCAGGACGTTGGACGATCATCCCGCGGTGTCCGACTGGTACGACCGGATCACGGATCGAGACGCGTTCCGAAAATCCCTGCCCGATGCGGCAGGCGCGCGGTTGTATGCGCAGGAGTTTTACCCCGCGTGGGAGACCGATGACTGAACGCGATTTGCATGTTTTCAAAGCCGGGACGCAAGAGCGCGGCGTGCCGGATCGGGTCGAGAGTTTCGAGGTAAGGCCGCGCGACGGGTTGCAGACCGAGGCACGGCTGATCCCGGTGGCGGAGAAGGTGGCCCTGGTCGATTGTCTCTCGGGAGCCGGCATTGGGCGAATCGAGTGCGCGGGTTTCGTCTCGCCGAAACGGCTGCCCGGCGTGTCCTGTGTCGCCTTGACGCCGAACCTGCGCGGGCTTGATGCGACGATGGCTGCAAAGGCCGACGGGGTGGCAATTTTCGGGTCGGCGTCCGACGGGTTTTCGCGCGTCGATATAAATGCGTCGATCGCGGAGAGGCTGGAGCGGTTCGCACCCGTGTCCGAGGCCGCCCAAGCGGCGGATTTGCCGGTGCGGGGGCAGACCGGCCGGGTGACGCGGGCCCACGTGGACCATGCGATTGACGCGCGGACACAGCGCTGGACATCGGAGGAGGCCCGCGAAGGCGTGGCGGCGTTCTTCGACAAGCGCAGCCCGAGCTGGCCGTGATCGTCCAGATTGCACATCTTTACGCATCGACCTGCCTGGCCATCGTCTTCTTCGAGGTTGCTTTGATCGCCGGCGCGCCGCTGGGTGCCTATACTCAGGGCGGCAAACATGAGGGTGCCTTGCCGCTCTCGGGTCGACTGGTTGCGGCAACCTCGGTCCCTGTTGTGCTGTTCAACGCCCTCGCGATCCTTTCGGCCGCGGGGTTCCCCGGTTTGGGGTGGCCGGTCTGGACAGGGTGGCTGGCCTTCGTGGTTCAGGCGATGACCGCAGTCTTGAACTTGCTCACGCCCTCCAGGCCGGAACGCGCGGTTTGGGCACCGGTGACCCTGGTCATGACAGCGATGGCCTTGGTGGTGATGACCGCGTGACGGCAGGGGTGCGCGGTTTGACACAGCCGCCATTCGGACGTGATGCGTCGGCCAGAAGGAAGACCGCAGCACGCTGGCGGTGTTTCGCGATCCCCGTGGCAGATGGGGGCTTCGGTGCCCCATGTCGGGCAGCCGCCAGCTGCGTGAATTTCGTGATGTCGGGCGTGCCACGTCACCAAAGGCCTGACCGATTGCCGCATGTGGCGGAAATTACTGAAAAATTTACGCCATTTGCCTGAAATGCATGGCTTTTTGCGGCGATTTCAAGAGGCGCAGCCCGGTTGACCCCGCCGGGTGTCGGGAGTACATCCCTTTTCAAGTCAACCTAGCCACTTGACGGCGCGCCATGCAGCGTGACCATATAAGGAGCCTTCGTCTTGGAAGACATGTTGCGGGAATACCTGCCAATCCTCGTTTTTTTGGGCATCGCGATCGGGCTTGGCCTTGTTCTTATCCTTGCCGCCGTGATCGTTGCAGTGCGCAATCCGGACCCCGAAAAGGTGTCTGCGTATGAATGCGGGTTCAACGCCTTCGATGATGCGCGGATGAAGTTCGACGTGCGGTTCTACCTAGTGTCGATCCTGTTCATCATCTTCGATCTGGAAATTGCGTTCCTGTTCCCGTGGGCGGTCGCGTTCTCGGATATCAGCATGACGGGCTTTTGGTCGATGATGGTGTTCCTCGCGGTTCTTACCATCGGCTTTGCTTATGAATGGAAGAAGGGAGCGCTCGAATGGGAGTGACCGATTCCGATACAGACGCCGCGCGCGTCACCGACACACAGGGCATGGGCGGCAATCAAAGCCCGCGCGTGAAGTCGGGCCCATCTGCCCGCGCTCCGGGAGAAGCATATGAGCCCGATTTGGCCGGGGATGCGGCGACGCAGACGCTCAATCGCGAACTGTCCGACAAGGGCTTTTTGCTGACGTCGACCGAGGATATCATCAACTGGGCGCGCACCGGCAGCTTGCACTGGATGACCTTTGGTCTGGCCTGCTGCGCCGTCGAGATGATGCACACCTCGATGCCGCGCTACGACATGGAACGGTTTGGCACCGCGCCGCGTGCATCGCCGCGCCAGTCGGACCTGATGATCGTTGCCGGCACCTTGACCAACAAGATGGCCCCGGCACTGCGCAAGGTGTACGACCAGATGCCCGAGCCGCGCTACGTGATTTCGATGGGGTCCTGTGCCAACGGGGGCGGGTACTACCACTACAGCTATTCGGTGGTGCGTGGCTGTGACCGGATCGTGCCGGTTGATGTTTACGTGCCGGGGTGCCCGCCGACCGCCGAAGCGCTGTTATACGGGATCATGGCGCTGCAACGCAAGATCCGCCGGACGGGGACGATTGTACGATGAGTGACGCGCTGAAAGAACTGGCCCAGCATATCGAGCTGAAGCGCCCGGACTGCGTGCTGTCCTGGAACGCTGCCCATGGTGAATTGAACATTGAGGTGACGCCGTCGAATATCGCGGGGTTTGTCGAGTTTCTGAAAACCGACCAGACCTGCAAGTTTTCGACGCTGGTGGATATCACGGCAGTGGACTACCCGGCGCGGCCCAAGCGGTTCGACGTCGTGTATCACTTTCTGTCGATGTATCAGAACCACCGCGTGCGCGTGCGGTCCAGCATCCGAGAAGACGAGATGGTGCCGTCGGTGACAGCGGTTCACCCCTGCGCCAATTGGTTCGAGCGGGAGGTGTTCGACATGTTCGGCATCCTGTTCACCGGCCACCCCGATCTGCGCCGCATTCTGACCGATTACGGCTTTCGCGGATTTCCGTTGCGCAAGGATTTCCCGACCACGGGTTATACCGAGGTGCGGTATGACGAAGAGAAAAAGCGCGTGGTCTATGAGCCGGTGAGCCTTGTGCAGGAATATCGGCAATTCGATTTCATGTCGCCCTGGGAGGGCGCGGAGTACGTTTTGCCGGGCGACGAGAAGCAGGACGAGAAGGCAGGCTGATGGGGTTTTTCATCTGGCTGGTCGTCACGGCCGCCACGCTTGTCCCGATGTTGAAACTCCTGCCCCATTTCGGGGTTAACAAGAACTGGGCGTTCGGCGTGGTGATCCCGGTCGGGACGCTGGTTCTGCTCTGGGTGATGGCGATGAAGCTGCAAGAATTGGAGAAACGCTGATGATGGACGGGTCCAAATTCGACGATGGCAGCATCGACGCGGTCTCTGGCGAACAGAGCATCCGCAACTTCAATATCAACTTCGGTCCGCAACACCCGGCAGCGCACGGCGTTTTGCGCCTGGTTCTCGAGCTGGATGGCGAGATCGTGGAGCGCTGCGATCCGCATATCGGCTTGCTGCATCGTGGCACCGAAAAGCTGATGGAAAGCCGGACCTACCTGCAGAACCTGCCGTATTTCGACCGGCTGGATTACGTTGCACCGATGAACCAGGAACATGCCTGGTGTCTGGCCATTGAACGGCTGACCGGCGTCGAGGTGCCGCGTCGGGCTTCGCTGATCCGGGTGCTCTACTCCGAGATCGGACGTATCCTGTCGCACCTGCTAAACGTGACGACCCAGGCAATGGATGTGGGCGCGCTCACCCCGCCGCTTTGGGGTTTCGAAGAGCGTGAAAAGCTGATGGTTTTCTACGAACGGGCCTGTGGCGCGCGGTTGCACGCGGCATATTTCCGGCCCGGAGGTGTGCACCAGGACCTGTCGGCGGACCTGATCAACGACATTGAGGAATGGTGCGGGACCTTCCCAAAGGTGCTCGACGATATCGACGGGTTGCTGACGGAGAACCGGATTTTCAAGCAACGGAACGCCGATATCGGCGTCGTGAGCGAAGAGGAAATCAAGGACTGGGGCTTTTCCGGCGTGATGGTGCGCGGGTCGGGCCTGGCTTGGGATTTGCGCCGCTCACAGCCCTACGAATGCTATGATGAGTTCGATTTCAGGATTCCGGTCGGCAAGAACGGCGACTGCTTTGACCGGTATCTCGTGCGGATGGCCGAGATGCGCGAAAGCGTGAAGATCATGCAGCAGGCGATCGACAAGCTGCGCGCTCCGGACGGGCAGGGGGACGTTTTGTCCCGGGGCAAGGTCACGCCGCCGAAGCGGTCCGAGATGAAGACGTCGATGGAAGCATTGATCCATCATTTCAAACTTTATACCGAAGGGTTCCACGTCCCCGAGGGCGAGGTCTATGCCGCTGTCGAGGCCCCGAAGGGCGAGTTCGGTGTGTACCTCGTGGCTGATGGTACCAACAAACCCTACCGCGCCAAGCTGCGCGCGCCGGGATACTTGCACCTTCAGGCGATGGATCACGTGGCCAGCGGGCATCAGCTGGCCGATGTGGCAGCGATCATCGGGACGATGGATGTCGTGTTCGGAGAAATTGACCGATGACGATCCGGGGACTTTCGGTCTTTGGTGCCACGGGTCTTTTGGCCGCCTGTGCACTGCCGCCAGAGGGCGTGACGCCCGAAGACCTGGTCATGTTCGACGAGGCTGTGGCGTCGATCGGCTGTGACTTGGTGGGCGAGAGCGATTACCTGCCCGTTGAACTTCAGACCGGGTTGACGCGCCAGCAGGTGCTTGAAACCGCGCAATACAAGCTGAACGCCGAAGAGGCTGTGCGTTTGTCGAATGGCGGGATCCGCTTGACGACAGGAGCCTGTGCTGCGGCATGATCCGGGGTGACGTGATATCCGCCGCGCCGGCCGTTGCTGCACGACTGTTTTCGATGGATAGGCTGCGGGATCAACGCCTGTGGCCGTCGGTGCATCCGGACGCGCCTGCGGGCGGGCGTCCGGATGGTGCCATTCCGATATACCCGTTGTCTGTGTGATGACGCAATAGGACTTGATATGCAAAGACGCCTACATTCCGAACAGCCCGAGGCTTTCGCCTTTACCGATGCCAACCAGGCCTGGGCCGAAGCGCAGATCACCAAGTATCCCGAAGGCCGTCAGGCCAGCGCGATCATTCCGATTTTGTGGCGCGCACAGGAACAGGAAGGCTGGCTGAGCCGTCCGGCAATCGAGACGGTCGCGGACATGCTGGACATGGCCTATATGCGGGCCTTGGAAGTCGCCTCTTTCTACTTCATGTTTCAACTGCAACCCGTTGGTAGCGTTGCCAATATCCAGGTGTGTGGCACGACGTCCTGCATGATCTGCGGCGCCGAGGACCTTATATCGGTCTGCCGCGAAAAGATCGCGCCCAAGCCGCATACGCTGTCCGAAGATGGCAAGCTGAGCTGGGAAGAGGTCGAGTGCCTGGGCGCGTGTGCCAATGCGCCGATGGCACAGATCGGCAAGGATTATTACGAGGATCTGACCGCAGAGCGGCTGTCGGAAATTCTCGATGCGCTCGTGGCAGGCGATGTGCCGGTTCCCGGCCCGCAGACGGGGCGCTTCGCGTCCGAGCCGAAGTCCGGCCTGACCAGTCTGACGGCGTATCAAACCGGCACGTACACGCACAACGCGTCGGTGCATTTGGCGCAAGAGCTGGGGGACACGGTCAAGCGGATCGACGGGACCGAAGTTCCGTTGACCGCCCCCTGGCAGGGCAAAGCTGCGAATGCGGCCACGCCGCCCAAGCCGGGACCCGACGCGATGATGCCACCTTCCGGGCCGGACGGTCCGCAAGGTGGGCGTGACAAGGGGGAGGACGCCGCGCCGCGCGACGTCGGGGAGGCGTCCGACAAGACATCCGAAGCCCCCGGAGAAGCGCCGGAGGTTGCGGCCAAGGCGAAACCTCCCACGGATGCCAGCGCCGAGGCGCACCCTGCCAAGGCTGGCGGGTCCGGCCCGCATGCCTCGCCCGGCCTCAGGCCTGCGACACTGGATGCGCCGCGCGACGGACAAGCCGATGACCTGAAGCGGATCCGCGGGATTGGCCCGAAGTTGGAAAAAATGTGCAATCGCTTAGGTTTTTATCATTTCGACCAGATTGCAAGCTGGACAGACGAGGAAGTCGCCTGGGTCGACCAGAACCTTGAGGGGTTCAAAGGCCGCGTTTCGCGGGATAATTGGGTTCAACAAGCCAAGACCCTTGCCTCGGGCGGCGAGACGGAGTTTTCTGCACGTGTCAAAAAGGGCGATGTTTACGACGAGTAATATCTGAACACGGACAGGGAGAGTACAAATGCAACAACAGAATTCCGGCATGAGTTGCCAGCTGGGGTCATGGGCTTTGGCCGCAGGGATCGGGTTGCTTGCCACGGTCCTTTTGCTGATCATCGGCGACTGGGGTTGGATCGGAGCCATTTTCATGGGGGTCGTGACCCTCGCGGTACTGGGTCTGCTGTTCGGGTATCTGTTCTGCCGCGATCTGCCTGCGCCGCGCGGGCCGGGTAACATCGATAGCAGCGGTGCACGGGAGACATCTGCATCGGCGCCAACGGGCAGCGCGCCGGCGGCTGAAAGTGCTGCCAGTGCTGCGCCTGTGTCCACGGCGGTCGCACCTGAAAGCCCGGCCACGAGCGCGCCGGCTGCTGCGGATGCGCAGCCCGATGTGCGCACGGCCGACGCCACCACGGATGCCGAAGCGGGATCGCAGGTCAAGCCGACGACCAAGCTTGAAGGTCAGGATGAACTCGCAGCCCGGAAGGGCGAATGGAAATACGAAGGCGATGCTGGCTCGACGGAGACATCTGCCGCCGAGGACAAATCAGCCCCCGTAGCCAAGGAGCCCGCGGCCAAGGATTACGATGGCGACGGGACGGTCGAAGGGGAAAACGAGGGGACGAAACCCGAGACCTTGACCGAGGCGCGTGAAGGTGGCCCGGACAACCTGAAGGAAATAAAAGGTGTCGGACCGAAACTTGAGAAGCTTTTGAACTCAATGGGCTTTTTCCACTTCGACCAGATTGCCAATTGGACCGAAGCCGAGGTGGCATGGGTGAATGCCAATCTCGAAGGGTTCAAGGGCCGCGTGAGTCGCGACGGTTGGGTGGAACAAGCAAAGATCCTTGCCTCTGGTGAGGATACCGAGTTTTCCAAGCGCGTTGACAAGGGTGACGTGTACTGACGCGGGGCCCGGATCGAATGAAACGCCAGCGTTCAGAGGAGTCGCGGACCGGCCAGCGTGTTGCGCTGTTCATTGCCGGGATCGGGCTTTTCTGGATACTGGTGACAGCCCTGGGGGCGCAATATGGCTGGAGCCAGCGCACCCGCGCCCTATTTGACCTGGTTGCACTGGCCGGGTTCGGGGCAGGGCTTTGGATGACATACAAACTCTGGCGTGCCCGCCAGAATGACAAGGATTGAGCAATGCTGAGCGATCAGGACCGGATCTTTACCAATATTTACGGGATGCACGACCGGACCCTCAAAGGGGCACAGGCGCGCGGCCATTGGGATGGCACGGCCAAGCTCATTGAAAAGGGCCGCGACTGGATTGTCGACGAGATGAAACAATCCGGTCTGCGCGGGCGCGGCGGTGCAGGGTTTCCCACGGGGTTGAAATGGTCGTTCATGCCCAAGGAAAGCGATGGGCGTCCGGCCTATCTTGTGGTGAACGCCGACGAATCCGAGCCGGGCACCTGCAAGGACCGGGAAATCATGCGGCATGATCCGCACACGCTGATCGAGGGCTGCCTGATCGCGTCTTTCGCGATGCAGGCGCACGCCTGCTACATCTATATCCGGGGCGAATACATCCGTGAAAAAGAGGCGCTTCAAGCCGCCATCGACGAGGCGTATGACGCCGGGTTGATCGGCAAGAACGCGAGCGGATCGGGCTGGGATTTCGATCTTTACCTGACCCACGGCGCGGGCGCCTATATCTGCGGCGAGGAAACCGCGCTTCTGGAATCGCTTGAGGGCAAAAAGGGCATGCCGCGCATGAAGCCGCCATTCCCTGCGGGCGCGGGGCTTTATGGCTGCCCGACCACGGTCAACAACGTAGAATCCATTGCCGTGGTGCCAACGATCCTGCGCCGCGGGGCGGAATGGTTCTCGGGGTTCGGTCGCCAGAACAACGCGGGGACAAAGCTCTTTGCCGTGTCCGGCCATGTGAACAATCCCTGTGTTGTCGAAGAGGCCATGTCGATCAGTTTCGAAGAGTTGATCGAGACGCATTGCGGCGGCATTCGCGGCGGTTGGGATAATCTCAAGGCGGTGATCCCGGGCGGCTCGTCGGTTCCCTGTGTGCGCGGCGAAAACATGAAAGACGCCATCATGGATTTCGATTACCTGCGTGGCGAGCTTGGATCGGGCCTTGGCACGGCGGCGGTGATCGTGATGGACAAGGATACCGACATCATCAAGGCGATCTGGCGGCTGTCGAAGTTCTACAAGCACGAAAGCTGTGGCCAGTGCACCCCTTGCCGGGAAGGGACCGGCTGGATGATGCGGGTCATGGACCGTTTGGTGCGCGGCGAGGCCGAGGTCGAGGAGATCGACATGCTGTTCGACGTGACCAAGCAGGTCGAGGGCCACACGATCTGCGCGCTTGGCGATGCGGCGGCCTGGCCGATCCAGGGGCTGATCAAGAATTTCCGCGACGAGATCGAGGAGCGGATCAAGATGCAGAGGGCGGGTCGCCTAAGCGCCGTGGCGGCGGAGTAGGGCGCGTCGACGCCCGTTGGCGCAGCAGTTCGGACATTGATGGTCAAGGGTCTTCGACAGGCGATGCGCCGGGTTTGATCGCGATGCTGGCCCCAAGGGCTTGCAAGCCCGGTCGCTCTGCGCGCAAGGTGCCGACACGATTGGAAAAGGTTACCACCATGAAAGCAGCATGGGCAGCACTCTTTGGATCGATGATTCTTGCGGGATGCGGAGCGTCGGATCGCGACACGATCACCTTTGAAGGCGCGCGCTTCACCGGCGATTTGCAGTCTGAACGGGGAAATCGCGCCGCGTTTGTCGCGACCGGAGGTCCGGCCTCGGTCAGCCTTGAAGGCTCAAGGCAGGCGGCGCAATTCCAGGCGGTGCAACATTGCATCGGCTATCTGGGCACGTCTGATGTCGATTGGAAAAACGGCCCTTATGTCGACGACAGCGAACTGACGATACGCGACAATGCCGTTGTTCTGACGGGGCGCTGTGTTGAGCCGTAATCTGCGGCAAATCATGCTGTCGCCTTGAAGGGTCTCGCGTGCGGCCCCCACACTGTGATGAGAGATTTCTGGATTATCGGATGCGTATCCTCGTTCCCCTCCTGAGCCTGGCTGTCCTGGCCGGCACTGCGGCTTTGGCCAAGCCGCCATTGCGCGATGTGGCACAGATCGACAATGGCGTGATGACGGTGGCGATTGCCGATGCAATCCGCAAATCATGCGAAGATATCAATCCGCGCCTGATCCGGGCCTATTCAGCGCTGAACGCGCTCAAGTCGATGGCGCGCGAAAGGGGCTATTCGGACGAGGAAGTGGAAACCTACGTGACCTCGAAAGACGAAAAGGCACGTATGAAAGCCAAGGCGGAACGCTACCTGGCCAGTCAGGGCGTTACGCTTGATGATCGTCCCGGGTTGTGCCGCTTCGGCAGGGAACAGATCGCGGCCGAGACCGCAATCGGGCGTTTGTTGAGATAAAAGGCGCATTGGTGCCGGGTCGATTGCCGGGTCCGCGTCGATATTTCCCGCCTTCTTTTTTGCGCAAACTATGGCCTATCTTTTCAAGTCACGTTAGAACACCAGCGACGTCAGCCGATAGCCTTTCTGCCACGGCATCGACTGCGCCAGCCAAACGGGAACAAAGAGCTTGGGCATGTCTGACTTTCGCAAGATCATCATCGATGGGAACGAGATTGAAGTCGAAGGCGGGATGACGCTGATCCAGGCCTGTGAACAGGCCGGAATCGAAATCCCGCGATTCTGCTATCACGAACGCCTGTCCATCGCGGGCAATTGCCGGATGTGTCTTGTCGAGGTTGTGGGCGGCCCGCCCAAGCCCGCGGCAAGCTGCGCGATGCAGGTCAAGGATTTGCGTCCCGGCAAGGACGGGGAGCCGCCTGTCGTCAAGACCAACAGCCCGATGGTAAAGAAGGCGCGTGAAGGGGTGATGGAGTTTCTGCTCATCAACCACCCGCTGGATTGCCCGATCTGCGATCAGGGCGGCGAATGCGACCTTCAGGACCAGGCGATGGCCTATGGTGTCGATTTCAGCCGCTTCCGCGAGCCAAAGCGCGCGGTCGAGGATCTGGACCTTGGTCCATTGGTTGAAACCCACATGACGCGCTGCATTTCCTGCACCCGCTGCGTGCGCTTCACCACCGAGGTCGCGGGCATCAGCCAGATGGGCCAGACCGGCCGGGGAGAAGATGCAGAGATCACGTCCTACCTTGGCGAAACGCTCGAATCGAACTTGCAGGGCAACATCATCGATCTTTGCCCGGTAGGCGCGCTGGTGTCGAAGCCCTATGCGTTCACAGCCCGCCCGTGGGAGCTGACCAAGACCGAATCCATCGACGTAATGGATGCGCTTTGTTCCAACATCCGGGTCGACACCAAGGGTCGCGAGGTCATGCGGTTCCTGCCGCGGAACCATGACGGCGTGAACGAGGAGTGGATTTCCGACAAGACGCGCTTCGTCTGGGACGGTCTGCGCCGTCAGCGTCTCGACAAACCCTTCGTGCGTGAAAACGGCAAGCTGCGTCCCTCGACATGGCCCGAGGCGCTGACCAAGGCGGCCGAGGCGATGAAGGGCAGGAAACTGGCCGGGCTGGTCGGGGATCTCGTGCCGACCGAAGCGGGTTACGCCCTCAAGCACCTGATCGAAGCCCAGGGCGGTCATGTCGAATGCCGCACAGACGGGGCCAAACTGCCCGCAGGCAACCGGTCCGGCTATGTCGGCACGGCGACGATTGAAGAGATCGACACGGCGGACAAGATTCTGCTGATCGGCACCAACCCGCGCGATGAAGCGCCGGTTTTGAACGCGCGTATTCGCAAGGCCTGGGCCGCGGGCGCGGATGTCACGGTCGTCGGAGAGGCTGCAGACCTGACCTACAACTATGAGCATATGGGCACCGGGCGCGCGGCGCTTGAGCATATGGCGGATCTGGATATGTCCGATCTGCAAGACAAGGCCAGCATCGTGATCGTGGGTCAGGGCGCCCTGCGCGAAGCCGATGGCGCAGCCGTCTTGGCGCAGGTGCAGGCAATTTGCGAAAAATCCGGCGGCAAGCTTTTGGTCCTGCACACGGCTGCGGGCCGCGTCGGCGCGATGGATGCCGGGTGCACCACGGAAGGCGGGCTTGACGCTGCCATCGAGGGTGCCGAGGTGATCTACAACCTTGGGGCGGATGAAGTGGACATCGCGGATGGCCCGTTCGTCATCTACCAGGGCAGTCACGGTGACAGAGGTGCGCATCGCGCCGACATCATCCTGCCGGGTGCCGCCTATACTGAGGAACAAGGCCTGTTCGTGAACACCGAAGGACGCCCGCAACTGGCGTTGCGTGCCGGCTTTGCCCCGGGCGAGGCCAAGGAAAACTGGGCGATCCTGCGGGCTCTGTCCGCCGAGCTGGGCGCAACGCTGCCCTTTGACAGCCTGGCGCAGCTGCGTCGCGCACTGGTGGCAGATGTGCCGCATCTGGCCAAGATCGACACGGTGCCCGAGAACGCATGGCAGGCCGAGTCGGCGGGCAAGCTGGGGCAAGCGGATTTTCGCAACGCGGTGCAGGATTTCTACCTGACAAACCCGATCGCGCGGGCGAGCACGCTGATGGCCGAACTGTCGGCGGGTGTGAAATCCCGCAAGGACACGAAGATCGCCGCGGAGTGAGCCGGATGCGCCACATCGCGGGCATAACTCCGGTCGCCTTGGCGATGGTCGGCGGTCTGTCGGGATGTGACGCTGCGGACCCCGAGGCGGGACGGGTCAAGCCGGTCTACGAAGGGGTGGACACGGCGCTTCTGGAGGACGGTCTGGTGCGGTTCAAGGTCGCCATGTACGGCGCGCGGGATGCCTCCGACGTCGAGGATTATGCCGAATGTGCCGCAGCGCAATATGCGCTGATCCGCGGGTATGGTTTTGCGCGTCATTTGCGCACAAAAGTTGACGAAGAGGCTGGCCTCTGGCGAGGAGATGCGGTTTACACCATCTCGCCGGCGCTGCCACGCGGGGTGCGGACCATCGACGCCGAAGTCGTGTCCGCCTCTTGCGCTGAAAACGGAATACCGATGGTTTGAGGACGTGATGGCTGATTTCTTTACGACAACTGCCGGGATCGGCGTGATCATCGTGGCACAGTGCCTTGCGGTACTGGGGTTCGTGATGGTCAGCCTTTTGTTCCTCGTCTATGGCGACCGGAAAATCTGGGCGGCCGTCCAGATGCGGCGCGGACCCAATGTCGTGGGCGCCTACGGGCTGCTGCAAACGGTGGCGGATGCATTGAAATACGTCGTGAAAGAGGTCGTCGTGCCCGCCGGGGCCGACAAGCCGGTCTTCATGCTGGCGCCGCTGTCGTCCTTCGTGCTGGCGGTGATGCTCTGGGCGGTGATTCCGTTCAACGACACGTGGGTGCTGGCCGACATCAACGTGGCCATCCTCTACGTCTTCGCGATTTCCTCGCTCGAGGTGTACGGTGTGATCATGGGCGGATGGGCGTCCAACTCCAAATACCCGTTCCTCGGGTCTTTGCGGTCGGCGGCGCAGATGATTTCCTACGAGGTATCGCTGGGCCTGATCATCATCGGCATCATCATTTCCACCGGATCGTTGAATTTCGGCGAGATCGTGCGCGCGCAGGATGGCGCTTTCGGCTTTTTCAACTGGTACTGGCTGCCGCATTTCCCGATGGTCTTCCTGTTCTTCATCTCGGCATTGGCCGAAACCAACCGTCCGCCCTTTGATCTTCCCGAAGCGGAGTCCGAATTGGTGGCGGGCTACCAGGTGGAATACTCCTCGACGCCGTTCCTGCTGTTCATGGCCGGCGAATACATCGCGATCTTCCTGATGTGCGCGCTGATGTCTTTGCTGTTCTTCGGCGGCTGGCTGTCGCCGATCCCCGGCCTGCCGGATGGCGCGCTGTGGATGGTCGGCAAGATGGCGTTCTTCTTTTTCCTCTTCGCGATGGTCAAGGCGATCACCCCGCGCTACCGCTATGACCAACTGATGCGGCTGGGATGGAAAGTGTTCCTGCCGTTCAGCCTGGTCTGGGTGGTCTTCGTGGCCTTCGCGGCGAAATTCGACTGGTTCTGGGGCGCATTCGCGCGCTGGGTATAAGGAGAGCTGACATGACGCAGATCGATTACGGACGCGCCGCGAAGTATTTCCTGCTGCAAGACTTCTTTCAGGGCATGAAGCTCGGCCTGCGGTATTTCTTCGGTCCGAAGGCGACGCTGAACTATCCGCATGAAAAGGGTTACCTGTCGCCCCGGTTTCGGGGTGAGCACGCGCTGCGCCGTTATCCCAACGGCGAGGAACGTTGCATCGCCTGCAAGCTGTGTGAAGCGATCTGCCCGGCACAGGCGATCACCATCGACGCTGAACCCCGCGATGACGGGTCGCGCCGCACGACGCGCTATGACATCGACATGACGAAATGCATCTATTGTGGCTTCTGCGAGGAGGCCTGCCCGGTGGACGCGATCGTAGAGGGGCCGAACTTCGAATTTTCGACGGAAACGCGGGAAGAGCTGTACTACGACAAGGCGAAGCTGCTGGACAATGGCGACCGCTGGGAAGCCGAGATTGCCCAGAACCTCGAACTGGATGCGCCGTACCGATGATGTCTGCACACCCGGAATATCCCACGGTCCCGGATCTGCGAGGTGCGTCATGAGCGCATCGAAGTCGCCGTTCGAGCTGATGATGGAGCAGGCGCAGGAGATGGCCAAGGCTTTCAACCCGGCGCTGTCGTCTTTTGATCCCAAGGGATACGAAAAGATGTGGCCAACCATGCCGAAAGACACCATGGAGATGTGGTTCGGCAAGGGTCTGAGCAAGCAGGGTCTGGACGCCAAGACGCGGCTTTTGCTGACGATTGCAGGACTGACGATGCAGGGTGCGCAGGCCGATACGCAGTTTCGCCTGACGGTGCGCCACGCGATCGAGGCGGGGGCCACGTCGGACGAGGTTGCCGAGACCATCGCCCAGATGTCGATGTTCGCGGGTATTCCGGCCATGACCCGCGCCATGGAGCTCGCGCGCGAGGTGATGGAAGATGACAAAAAGGATGACGAGACATGAGCGTCTTTGCTTTCTATCTCTTTGCGATCAGCACGATTGCGGGCGGGTTGTTCACCGTGATCAGCCGAAACCCGGTGCATTCTGTGTTGTGGCTCATCCTGGCTTTCCTGTCTTCCGCAGGGTTGTTCGTGCTTCTGGGGGCCGAATTCGTCGCGATGCTTCTGGTGATCGTCTATGTCGGCGCGGTGGCGGTGCTGTTCCTGTTTGTCGTGATGATGCTCGACGTGGACTTTTCGCAGCTCAAGGCGGAGATGGCGCGCTACATGCCGCTGGCGCTGTTGTTCGGGGTGATCATCCTGATGCAGTTCGCGATTGCCTTTGGAGCGTGGGAATCCAACGCGGCCGCGGAAGGGCTGCGGGCGCAGGTGGCGCCGGTGGACCGGCACAATACCGAAGCCTTGGGGCTGATCCTTTATGATCAATACTTCCTGCTGTTCCAGCTTGCGGGCCTGATCCTGCTGGTGGCGATGATCGGGGCGATCGTGCTCACATTGCGGCACCGGTCGGACGTGAAGCGGCAGAACGTGCTGGCGCAGATGTATCGCGATCCGGCCAAGGCGATGGAACTGAAAGACGTGAAGCCGGGGCAGGGGCTGTGACCGTGCCAGACAGGTGTCCCATGCATGGGACACCGTGCGAGACGTGAGACTTCAAAGGGTTACGAGGACGGATTCACCGTTTCTTAACCAAAGTAAAGAACCAGAGGGCAAAAGGCCCCGGGGGACGTGATGATAGGACTTGAGCATTACCTGACAGTGGCAGCGGTGCTGTTCGTTACGGGCATTTTCGGGCTGTTTCTGAACCGAAAGAACGTGATCATCCTGCTGATGAGCGTCGAGTTGATGCTTCTGGCGGTGAACATCAACCTCGTCGCGTTTTCGAGCTTCCTGAACGACCTTGTGGGGCAGGTGTTCACCCTGTTCGTGCTGACGGTCGCTGCGGCCGAAGCGGCCATCGGGCTGGCAATCCTCGTCTGTTTCTTCCGCAACCGTGGCTCCATCGCGGTTGAAGACGTCAACGTGATGAAGGGCTGACGATCATGGAAACGCTTATCCTGTTTTCTCCGTTGGTCGGATCGCTCATTTGCGGCTTCGGTTGGAAGTTCATCGGCGAGACTGCGGCGCAATGGGTCTCGACCGGCCTGTTGTTCTTGGCCTGCCTGCTTTCGTGGATCGTGTTCCTGGCGCATGACGGCGTCACCGAGACCATCAACATCCTGCGCTGGATCGAGTCCGGCACGCTGAGCACCGAATGGGCGATCCGGCTGGACCGGCTGACCGCGATCATGCTGATCGTTGTGACGACCGTCTCCGCGCTGGTGCACCTCTATTCCTTTGGCTACATGGCGCATGACGAGAATTTCCGCGAAGGCGAGGTCTATCGCCCACGGTTCTTCGCCTATCTGTCGTTCTTCACCTTCGCCATGCTGATGCTCGTGACATCGGACAACCTTGTTCAGATGTTCTTCGGCTGGGAGGGCGTGGGGGTGGCATCCTACCTGTTGATCGGGTTCTACTATCGCAAGCCGAGCGCCAATGCGGCCGCGATCAAGGCGTTCGTGGTCAACCGGGTTGGCGATTTCGGCTTTGCGCTGGGGATATTCGCGCTGTTCTTCCTGGTGGACAGCGTCCGGTTTGAAGATATTTTCAATGCGGCGTCGACGCTGGCGGAAACCCAGCTGACATTTCTCTGGACCGAATGGAACGCGGCCAACCTGATCGCCTTCCTTCTGTTTATCGGCGCGATGGGCAAATCGGCACAGCTTTTCCTGCACACATGGCTGCCCGACGCGATGGAAGGCCCGACGCCCGTGTCGGCGCTGATCCACGCGGCGACGATGGTGACGGCGGGTGTGTTCCTTATCTGTCGGATGTCGCCGATCATGGAATTCGCCCCAGAGGCGATGGCGTTTGTCACCTTTCTCGGGGCGAGCACGGCCTTTGTCGCGGCGACCATCGGGCTGGTGCAAAACGATATCAAGCGCGTGATCGCCTATTCAACCATGTCGCAGCTTGGATACATGTTCGTGGCTGCCGGGGTTGGTGTCTATTCGGTTGCGATGTTCCACCTGTTCACGCACGCCTTTTTCAAGGCGATGCTGTTTCTTGGCGCGGGATCGGTGATCCACGCGATGCATCACGAGCAGGACATGCGGAACTATGGCGGTTTGCGCAAGAAGGTGCCCTATACCTTCTGGGCGATGATGATCGGCACGCTGGCCATCACCGGGGTCGGTATCCCGCTGACCGGATGGATCGGCTTTGCCGGGTTCGCATCGAAAGATGCGGTGATCGAATCAGCCTATGTCGGATCGGCCGGCGGCTATGCCTTCTGGATGCTGGTCATCGCGGCGCTGTTCACCAGCTTCTATTCCTGGCGCCTGATGTTCCTGACCTTCTATGGCAAGCCGCGGGGCAACAAGCACACCCATGAGCATGCCCATGAATCCCCGACGATCATGCTGGTCCCGCTGGGCGTTCTGGCGGTCGGGTCGATCCTGGCCGGTGCGATCTGGTATTCGAGTTTCTTCGGCAAAGTGAACGAGGTCGTGAGCTTCTTCGGCGGCGCCTATGGCGCGCCCACGGCAGAGCTGGTCGAACAGGTCGCCGAGCGCAGCCCGAAAGCGTCGGAACTCCACTACGTCATGGAAAGCGCACCGGGCGAGGCGGCGATCTATATCGCGCCGGAAAATACGGTCCTGCACGAAGCGCATTACGTGCCGACATGGGTCAAGCTGAGCCCGTTCATCGCAATGCTGATCGGCCTTGGCACGGCGTGGGTGTTCTATATCCGCGATCCATCCCTTCCCAAGCGGCTGTCCGAAAGCCAGCGTCCGCTTTACGAATTCCTGCTGAACAAGTGGTATTTCGACGAGATCTACAACTTCATCTTCGTGCAACCGGCGCGCGGCCTCGGGCGTCTCTTGTGGAAGCGCGGTGATGGCAACGTGATCGATGGATCGATCAACGGGGTCGCGATGGGCTTTATCCCGATGCTGACGCGCCTCGCCGGGCGGGCGCAATCCGGGTATATCTTCACATATGCCTTTTTCATGGTCGTGGGCATTGCGGCCCTCATCACCTGGATGACGCTCAGCGGAGGGGTAAACTGATGGACAACCTTCTTTCCATTGTGACGTTCCTGCCGGCGCTTGCGGCGCTGATCCTGATGGCTTTTCTGCGCGGTGACGATGCCGCGGCAAACCGCAACGCGAAGTGGCTGTCGCTGATCGCGACCAGCGCAACTTTCCTGATTTCGCTGTTCGTCCTGTTCCAGTTCGATCCACAAAACACCGGCTTCCAGATGGTCGAGCAGGCGGACTGGTTGCTGGGTCTGCAATACAAGATGGGTGTTGATGGCATATCGGTGCTGTTCGTCATGCTCACGACCTTCATGATGCCGCTGGTGATCGCGGCAAGCTGGGACGTGAACACGCGGGTCAAGGAATACATGATCGCCTTCCTGCTGCTGGAAACACTCATGTTGGGTGTGTTCATGGCGCTGGACCTGGTGCTGTTCTACCTGTTCTTCGAAGCCGGGCTGATCCCGATGTTCCTGATCATCGGCATCTGGGGCGGCAAGAACCGCATTTACGCCTCGTTCAAGTTCTTCCTCTATACCTTTCTTGGATCGGTGCTGATGCTGGTCGCGATGGTTGGCATGTTCTCGGAGGCGGGCACCACGGATATCGAACAGTTGATGCTGCACCAGTTCGGATCCGAGACCTTCAGCATACTTGGGGTGCAGATCGTCGGCGGCTTGCAGACCTTGATGTTCATCGCCTTTTTCGCCTCTTTCGCGGTGAAAATGCCGATGTGGCCGGTGCATACATGGCTGCCCGACGCGCACGTCCAGGCGCCCACCGCCGGATCGGTGGTTCTGGCCGCCATCCTGTTGAAGATGGGGGGCTACGGGTTCCTTCGGTTCAGCCTGCCGATGTTCCCGGTGGGGGCGGATGTGATGACACCGCTGATCCTGTGGATGAGCGTCATCGCCATCGTCTATACCTCGCTTGTTGCGTTGGTGCAGGAGGACATGAAAAAGCTGATCGCCTATTCGTCGGTGGCGCATATGGGCTACGTGACAATGGGGATTTTCGCCGCCAACCAGCAGGGCATCGACGGCGCGATCTTCCAGATGATCAGTCATGGCTTCATCTCGGGGGCGCTGTTCCTGTGCGTCGGTGTCATCTACGACCGGATGCACACGCGCGAGATCGACGCCTATGGCGGCCTCGTGAACCGGATGCCGGCCTATGCGCTGATCTTCATGCTGTTCACCATGGCGAATGTCGGCTTGCCCGGCACCTCGGGCTTTATCGGGGAATTCCTGACGCTGGTTGGGGTTTTCCAGGTCAACACATGGGTCGCCATGGTCGCCACGACGGGTGTGATCCTGTCTGCGGCCTATGCGCTCTGGCTGTATCGCCGGGTGGTGCTGGGCGACCTGATCAAGGAAAGCCTGAAGACCATCACCGACATGACGGGCCGCGAGCGGGCGATCTTTGCACCGCTGGTGGTGGCCACGATCCTGTTCGGCGTGTATCCGGCCCCGATCCTCGACACGATCGGACCGTCGGTCGAGGCTCTTGTGTCCAATTATCAAGTCGCGCTTGCGGAGGCGGATCTCGCCACGCAGGTCGCGCATAACGAATAAGGGGGCGAGGCTATGCTCTCGGCTGATCTGGGTATCATCCTGCCGGAGATCGTTCTGGCGCTCTATGCCATGGCGGCCCTGATGGGCGCGGTCTATACCGTCAAGGACGGGGCCGCATCATTGCTGGTCTGGTTGACAAGCGGTCTGTTCCTGGCCCTTGCGCTGTGGATCGGGCTGACCGGCGCGGGGACCAACGTGGCGTTCAACGGCATGTTTGTCGATGACGCGTTCGCGCGCTTTGCCAAGGTGGCGATCCTGGCGTCTGCAGCGGCGGTCTTGCTGATGTCGGAAACCTACATGACGCGGCGCGGCTTGTTGCGGTTCGAATACCCGCTTTTGATCGCGCTCGCCGTTGTCGGCATGATGATGATGGTCAGCGCCGGCGATCTGATGTCGCTTTATATGGGGCTCGAACTGCAATCCCTGGCGCTCTATGTCGTGGCGTCGCTGCGGCGGGACAGCCTGAAATCGACCGAGGCGGGGCTCAAGTATTTCGTGCTGGGCGCGCTGTCCTCGGG
>NZ_JAIPUS010000019.1 GCF_020055675.1 Marivita sp. | reverse complement strand
GATCATGATCATGGTCGATGCCATAGGCGAAGCCGAGCGCGGCAAGCTGATGGGGCTGCGGCTGCTGGTCAACCGTTTCTCGCAGATCCTGGGGCCGCTGATGTTTGGGGGTCTCGGGCAGGCGTTCGGTCTGGGCACGGCCTTTCTGTCAGGCGGCGCGCTGCTGCTGGCCACGGTTGCCGGCTTTACGTTCCACAGCCGTGACCTCGTGCGGACGGGCACATGGGGCACCGGATCGGGCAAGGCTCCGCCCGGACCGACGAAACAGCCGCCGGCCACCCGCCCAGGGGCTTCATCGTGAGCTCGGCCGGACCGAAACGGACCCCGGCCGCCGGTGACGTGGATGATTTTCGCCACCGGTTTACTGGTGGCGGAGATTCCCGCAGGCGATGCCGGCGCGCTTGCCGGGCTTTTCATCCTCGTCGTCCCCGGACGGCGTCAATCAACCTGAACTCAAGGAGTGACTGTCATGACTGAACCACGTATCTGGGACGCCTACCTGACCGACCGCGACAAGCAGGTGTTCGCCGCCTCGGGATTCGGCGCGTTGGCGGAATGGGGCGCGCGTCCCGCGCTGCTGGTGATCGACGTGAATTATGCCTTCTGCGACACCGAACCGAAGCCGATCCTCGACAGCATCAAGACCTGGCGCACCTCCTGCGGAGAAGATGCCTGGGAAGCGATACCCGTGTTGCAGACCCTTATCGGCGCCTGCCATGGCAAGGGCGTGCCGGTGATCTACACCACCGGGCACAGACGTGCCGACAACTGGGATTCCGGATCCTGGTCGTGGAAGAACAGCCGCCGCAAGGAAGAAAAGGGCATCGGCGGCATGACCCGCAATGGGGTCGAGGGCAACGATATCGTGGACGCGATTGCGCCTGGTCCGCAGGACCTGGTGGTTCAAAAGCAGAAGCCCTCCGGCTTTGCCGGCACGCCGCTGGCCTCCTACCTGCAACTCCTGGGTTGCGACAGTGTGATCGTTACGGGCACGACCACATCAGGCTGCGTGCGGGCCACCGTGCTGGACGCTTTTTCGCTGAATTTCCGGGTGACCGTCGTGGAGGACGGTTGCTTTGACCGTGCACAAGCCAGCCACGCGATCAATCTTTGCGATATGCATGCGAAATACGCCAATGTCATGAAAAGCGGCGAGGTCACGGCCTATTTGAGCGGTCTTGGTGAGGGCATGTTCGATCTGCCCTCGGGCGACGGCATGGCGCTGGAAGCCGCCGAATGAGTGGAGGCGAGACTTCGGCGCAAAGCTGGCCCGGCCGCCTGTGGAAAGGGATCGAGCAAGCATGAAGGTGTCAAAGTCCGATTGCGTTTTCGGTGCAATCGCCGCGGCGTCGGGCCTGTTGTGTTTCTGGCTCGGCGGGGTCGGCGCCGTCCGGGCGGCGTTGGGACACGCGGGCGGTCTGCTGATCCTTGTCCTGCCGCAACTCGCCGCCGGTCTTCTGATCGGCGGGCTGGTGCAGGAACTCGTGGATCGCGAAAAGGTCTCGCGCTTGCTGGGCACGCAGTCCGGTCTTGTCGGGCTGTCGCTGGCGACGGCGGCGGGGATGGTGACACCTGGCGGCCCGTTCACCTCCTTTCCGCTGGTCTATGCCTTGTGGATCGCCGGGGCCGATGCCGGGGCGCTGATCGCCTATGTCGCGGCTTGGGCGCTGATCGGGCTGAACCGTCTCATCGTTTGGGAATTGCCCTTCATGGGGGCCGATTTCACCGTCCTGCGCTTTGTCGTCTGTTTGCCGCTGCCACTGATCGCGGGGCTGATCGCGCGATGGCTGGTCCAGGTGACGCCGTTGAAACTGCGGGAGGTGCCCGGCGAATGATCTGGATCGTGACGGGGATCTGGCTGGTTACGGGCGCGCTTGCCGTCTGGGTGCACCGTCGGCAGGGCAAAGCCGGCCTGCGCCGCAGCGGAGGCTTTGCGGTTTCGCAAGGCCGTGCGCTCGCGCTTCGTCTGCCGCTGGCGATGCTGGCTGCCTCCTTTCTGGCCCAGGCTCTGCCCATCGAACACATCGCATCGGTCATCGGACCGCAATCGGGGCTGATCGGGATCGTTCTGGCCGCGGGCCTTGGTGGATTCATGCCCGGCGGCCCGATGACCTCCTTTCCGATTGCGCTGATCGTCTACGAGGGCGGTGCCGGCACGCCGCAGATCGTCGCGCTGCTTGCCGGCTGGTCGATCTTCGCCATGCACCGCGTCCTCGCCTACGAGGCGCCAATCATGGGCTGGGCCTTCGTCGCCCTGCGCATGAGCGCCTGCGCCGTCCTGCCGGTGCTGGCCGGTCTGTTTGCCCAGGCCGCACTTGCAGTTTCCGAGGGGCTTCAGATCGGCCCTGCAATTTTCTGACACAGGAGAAATTACCATGACCGACCATTTCGAGGATCACGCCTGGAAGGACGTCGCCCCCGACGATCTGCTGGAAATCTATTCCGCCTACCGCCGGGACACCTTCGTTGGTCCGAACCCCGCGCTGCTGCTGATCGACCTGTACAACATGGCCTACAAGGGGGGTGCCAAACCCCCGTTGGAGCTTCAGGATACCTACCCGTCAAGCTGCGGGAAATATGCCCATGCGGCGATCGAACCGACCAAGGAGCTGATTGCCGCCGCCCGCGGCGCCGGCATCCCGATCTTTTACTGCACGTCCGATTTCCGCGCCATGAACGCGCCGCGGGGCGTCGGCGCGACACGACGGAACAGCACGCCGAAAACGGCGGAAGATTTCGAGATCTGGCCGGATTTCGCGCCCGAACCCGGCGATGTCGTTATCAAGAAACAGCGGGCGAGCATCTTTGCAGGCACCCCTCTGGTTTCGCATCTCAACATGCTTGGCGTGCAAAGCGTGATCGTCTGCGGCGAAAGCACCTCTGGCTGTGTCCGGGCAAGCTGCGTCGATGCCTATTCGAACGGGCTGCACGTGTCCCTTGTGGAAGAGTGCACCTATGACCGGCATGAACTGGTCCACAAGATGAACCTCTTTGACCTGCATCACAAATATGCCGACGTCATGCATATTGACGAGGTGACCAGTCATCTTGGCGATCTTGCCAGTACGCGGCAGGCGGCCGAGTGATGTCATGATCGGGCAATCGCTTCCGCGGGATGAAGATATCGCGCTGCTCACGGGTGGCGCGGTCTTCGCCGGCGACCGCATGACAGGGGCTGCTGTGCTGGTCTTCGTCCGCTCGGATGTCGCAGCGGGCCGGATCGAAAGGATCGACACGTCGCAGGCGCGGGCGGTGCCCGGCGTCCTGACAGTCCTCACCGCCGCCGATCTGATCGCGGCGGGGATCAACGATCTTGGCGCATCCCGCGCACCCGCCACCGCAGACCCGCCGCATCTGCCGCCGGTTCCGACACTCGCATCGGGCCATGTGCGCCATGTCGGCGAGGCGGTGGCGGCTGTCGTGGCCGAAACACGTGACATCGCCGAAGCGGCGGCCGAAATGGTCACTCTGGAGGTGCGAGCGACCCGCGTCGCCGCCGATCTGGAAGGCGCCCGCAACGCGCCGGGCGTCTGGACGGATGCGCCGGGCAACCGCGTCTTTCTGCACGAAACCGGGAACGCAGAGAGGGTCGCACGGACCCTTGCCGATGCACCGCATGTGATACGCCAGCGGCTTGCCATCAGCCGGGTTCACGCCATGACGATGGAGCCGCGCTCGGCACTGGCGCGATGGGACAGCGGCGAAGGCCGTTATATCCTGCACGCGGGAACGCAGGCCCCGCATCGTCTGCGCGACGGGCTGGCCAGCGCCATGGGCATCCCCGCCCAGCGGCTGCGTCTTGTGGCAGACAGTTGCGGTGGATCGTTCGGGATGCGCAATGCGCCAGCACCCGAACATCTATGCCTGCTTGCCGCGGCCCGTGCGACGGGACGTGCGGTCGGTTGGGTCGAAACGCGGGCAGAGGCCATGCTGGCCAGCCCGCACGCACGGGAACAGATCGTCGACGCCACGCTCGCGTTGGACGGGGAGGGGATGCTGCTTGCGCTGAAGGTCGATGTCGCCGCGGCGATGGGCGCCTATGTCGGGCCCTCGGCCCTGCATTCGGCCACGGGCAACCTGCCGTCGCTTGCCGGGCCGTATCGGCTGCCCGCGATCCATGCCCGCGTCGAAGGTCTGCATCTCAACACCCAGACCATGGCCGCCTATCGCGGTGCCGGCCGGCCGGAGGCAACGTTTGTCATCGAACGCATGATCGACATCGCGGCCGCGCGGCTCGGGTACGACCGTGTCGATCTGCGTCGGCGGAACCTGATCCCGTCAAGCGCCCTGCCATGGACCAACCCGTTGGGGTTCACCTATGATAGCGGCGATTTTGTGGGGACGCTGGACTGCGCGCTCGATATCTCCAACTGGTCGGGGGTCGCAGAGCGGTCGGCAAGGGCGCGCGCACGGGGCAGGTTGCACGGCATCGGCCTTGCCTGCGCCATAGAGATTGCGGGCGGGCCGGCCACGGCGCCCGCGCCGGAATATGCCTGTATCGACCTGTCACCGGATCACGTCGGGCTGCGCCTGGGAACCGGCGACGCAGGTCAGGGGCACCGCACCGCGTTCGCCCAGATCCTGGCGGATGAACTTGGGCTCGATCCGCGCGGCGTGCGCGTCCTGCTGGGAGATACCGACGAGGTTGCACAGGGCACAGGGACATTCGGTTCCCGCAGCATGGCCGCCGCCGGAACCGCCATTGCCGCCTGTGCCGAGGCGTTGCGCGACCGCCTGATTCTGGAGGCGGCCGACGAACTCGAGGTTGCCGCCGCCGACGTGGTGTTTGCAGGCGGGGCGTTTGCGGTGGCCGGCACGGACCGGCGCATCGACGTCGCGTCGCTTGTCCGGCGCCGGGCGTTGACCATTTCGGAAGAGCGGATGCTGGCGGCCCGGGCGCCGACATTCCCCAATGGATGCCACGTCGCCGAAATCGAGATCGATCCCGAGACGGGCGCCATTGACCTTGTCGGCTACTGGGCGGTGGAGGATCTGGGCACCCTGGTAAACCCGATGCTGGCAACAGGTCAGGTTCACGGCGGCGTCGTGCAGGGGATTGGCCAGGCCCTGCTCGAAGCGCTGGTGCATGATACCCAAAGCGGTCAACTTCTGAGCGGGAGCCTGATGGATTACGCAATGCCGCGCGCGTCGGATCTGCCGCCCCTGCACGTGGTTTCACGGCCATCGGCCACAACGGCCAACGCGCTGGGCGCCAAGGGGGCAGGCGAGGCAGGGACCGTCGGTGCCCTGGCGGCGGTCGTGAACGCGGTGGCGGATGCCTTGGGGGCGGTCGGTGTGGAGACCGTGCCGATGCCGGCGACACCCTTTGCCGTATGGTCCGCGTTGAATGCCGCGACCGGATCGGCGCCTACATCGTCGGGGGTGTATTGACCCAGAAGGCCCGGGCCATGCTGTCGCCGGTATTGCCGTATCGGTGGTCCAGCATGGAAGAGAAATAGATCATGTCGCCACGTCCTACACGATAGGTCTGATCCTCGACGATGACGTCCAGAACGCCGTCCAGAACAAAGATCAGCTCTTCACCTTCGTGATGCAGGAACCGCGGTTGCTCCGCGCCCGGTTCCAGGTGCAGCATCTGTACCTGGAGCAGACCTTCGCGCCCGAACGGCAGGATCCGGTCGAACCACACTCCGGCGCGCGCCTCGTCCTTATCCGTCCCGCTGATTTCGAAGCGGTTCGCCGGGAATACCGTCACCTTGCCATCGGTCAGGTCATCGCCCTCTTGCAAAAGAAGATCGGGCACGCCCACGTCCAAAGCGACGGCAATTCGGTTCAGCATTGCCAGCGACGGCGACAATCTGCTGTTCTCGACCTTCGAAACCATGCTTTCAGAACAGCCCACAAGCTCTGCAAGCTGCTTCAGGGTGTACCCCTTGAGCAGGCGGACGTATTTTATTTTCCGACCATGATGCGTGATTTGCCCCGGCTGCGCCGCGCGCGTTTTCTGAACGTCCATGACTTTCCTTGACGAGGCCGCCTCGAAGTGTGGAGGGCTAGGTATCCGCGACCTGCACTATCTGTCAAGTCGCTTGAGAGACCGGCTTTCGCGGGCGCCCGCCTTACTTTGATTGTGGGATGCGTTCAGGGGTGAAAGTCAAAAAGCGCATGACGCTCGAACCGCATTCTTGCAGAGGGAACGGCCGTCAGAAGCCCGGTAAGCGATACTCAGCATGGCCGGAACCGCAGGGGCGCGTTTGAAAATTCGCGCCGTCTTTTCGGAAGTCGTTTAAACCATGAAAATAACGACTTGGGGTGAAGGACATCCAATCCCGGTCCTTGACGGTTTGATTTGACAGACAAACCTTGCTGTCGGGACATGGGCGGGCGCAGTTGATCGGACGGTTGCCGGCGGCATTGGTTGCGCAACACCGCGGTGTCACGACGGGGCGGCAGGTCGGCTCGAGGCCGCCTGCGCCGTGATCAGGTCACGCAGGGTGGCAACAGCCGGGCTGAAGGGGTCGCCAGCACGGCTTACAAGGCCGAAATCCGCCACGGCCATGTCCTGCGCCACGGGCAGGATATCGAGCCGGCTGCCAAGCGCCGCGCGCTGGATAAAGAAGTCGCCCACCGCGCGGGCGAGGGGGGCGATGGCGTTGGTGTCATGCAGCAGCGCGAGGGTGAAGAGAATCGAGGTGGTCCCGATCACGCGGCGGGGCAGGGGCAGACCACGTTCAAGCAGGTAGGTCTCTGCCGTGCGGCGCAGCAGGCCGCCCGGGGGTTGCATGACCCAGTCGAAGCCAAGGCAATCCTGCAGCGTCGGCGCCGGGACCCGCGACAGCGGGTGATGCAGGCGGACGATCAGCGAGATCGGCTCGGCGCCGATCTTGTGCAGGGCGAAGGGACGCGCGTCGGCGGAATCGGGCACGCGCCCGATGTAGAAGTCGAGATCGTCGGCCAGCAGCGCATCGGCCAACCGGTCCGAGGTTTCGACCCGCACGGTGACCGAGATGTCCGGATAGGCCAGCCGCGCCTCGCGCATGGCGGGCAGCAGCAGTTCCAGCGACGGGCCGGTGACAGAACCCACGCGAACGTGGCCACGCACACCGCTGCCGATCTGGCCGACCTTGCGGTAGGCGCTCTCCAGACCCTTGAGCGTGGCCGTGGCCTGATCGGCAAGGATGTGGCCCGCCTCGGTCAGTGTCACCCCGCGCGGGTGGCGGGTGTAGAGCGGTGTGCCCGCCATCGTGTCGAGCTGTGCCAGAAGCCGCGACGCGGCGGGCTGCGTCATGCCGACCTGTGCGGCGGCAGTGCCGATCTGGCCGCTGTCGCGCAGGGCGGCCAGCAGGCGCAGCTGCGAGAACTTGAGCCCGCGCCGGACAAGATCGTCCTGCGTGCGGTGTGGGGTCTGGGACATGCTTTGGCTATACCCAAATTGCTATATCAAAATCCATAATCGCTATTTGATATATATAACGGATTGGCGCAAGCCTGACCCGTCGCCGGAGGACCGGCACGCAAGAAGGACGGGATGACAAGGTTCCGTCCACCCAGGGAGGAAATTATGAATTTCACGCGACGCGCACTCGGTGCGACGGCAATCGCGGCCGTTCTGATGACCCCGGCATTCGCCCAGGACAACGGCACCATCGGCATCTCGATGCCCACCAAATCCTCGGCCCGCTGGATCGCCGACGGCGAGAACATGGTGCAGCAGTTCGAAGAGGCGGGCTATGCCACCGATCTGCAATACGCGGAGGACGACATTCCCAACCAGTTGGCGCAGATCGAGAACATGCTGACCAAGGGCGTTGACGCGCTGGTCATCGCGGCGATCGACGGGACCACGCTGACCAACGTGCTGGCCAACGCCGCCGCGATGGACGTGCCCGTCGTGGCCTATGACCGCTTGATCCGCGATTCGGGCGACGTCAGCTACTACGCCACCTTCGACAATTTCCAGGTCGGCGTGCAGCAGGCCAACACCCTGGTGCAGGGTCTGGAAGAGCGGTTCCCCGATGCCGAGACATGGAACGTGGAGCTGTTCGGCGGGTCGCCCGACGACAACAACGCCTACTTCTTCTACGATGGTGCCATGTCGGTGCTGCAGCCGATGATCGACGATGGCCGCGTCACCGTTGTGTCGGGCCAGTCCGGCATGGATACCGTCGGGACGCTGCGCTGGGACGGGTCTGTCGCTCAGGCCCGCATGGATAACCTGTTGTCCGCCAACTACACCGACGAGACGGTCCACGGCGTGCTGTCGCCCTATGACGGTCTGTCCATCGGCATCATCTCGTCCCTGCGGGGCGTGGGCTACGGCTCGGGCGACATGCCGATGCCGATCGTCTCCGGTCAGGATGCGGAAATCCCCTCGGTCAAGGCGATCCTGCGCGGCGACCAGTATTCGACGATCTTCAAGGACACCCGCGAACTGGCCGGTGTGACCGTGGGCATGGTCGATGCGCTGCTGCAGGGCGGCGAGCCGCAGATCAACGACACCGAAACCTATGACAACGGTGTTCTGGTCGTGCCGTCCTACCTGCTCGAGCCGGTGCCGGTCACCGAAGGCAACATCAATTCGGTGCTGATCGAGTCGGGCTATTACGACGCGTCGGACATCGAATGATCCTCCCGGTGGCGGCGGGGAAACCCGTTGCCACATCTCCCTCCGGTGGCAACACCGGGGGGCTTTACCACTCAAGACGGGGGAGCGGATCATGGCGACCATTCTCGAAATGCGCAGGATCACCAAGGAATTTCCGGGGGTCAAGGCGCTGGACGATGTCAGCCTGAAGGTCGAAGAAGGCGAGATACACGCGCTGGTCGGCGAGAACGGGGCGGGCAAATCGACACTGATGAAGGTGCTTTCGGGCGTCTATCCGCACGGCAGCTACACCGGCGACATCGTCTACGACGGCGCGGTGCAGCAGTTCGGGTCGATCCGCGACAGCGAAGACCGCGGCATCATCATCATTCACCAGGAACTTGCGCTGATCCCGCTTTTGTCGGTGGCCGAGAACATCTTTCTGGGCAACGAGCGCAGCCGCGGCGGTGTTATCGACTGGCGCGAGACCGAACGCCGCGCCGCCGACCTGCTGGCGCGCGTCGGGCTGAAGGAAAACCCAAAGACGCCCGTGGCCGATCTGGGTCTGGGCAAGCAACAACTGGTCGAGATCGCCAAGGCGCTGTCCAAGGACGTGCGGTTGCTGATCCTCGACGAGCCGACATCCTCGCTGAACGAACAGGACAGCGAGCAATTGCTTCAACTGATGATGGAGTTCCGCAAGCAGGGGGTCACCTCGATCCTGATCAGCCACAAACTCAACGAGATTTCCCGTGTTGCCGACACGATCACCGTGATCCGCGACGGGGCGGCGGTGTCGCGGCTGGATTGCAGGGATGGCATCAGCGAAGACGATATCATCCGCGACATGGTTGGCCGGTCGCTGGACGACCGCTATCCGCCGCGCGTTGATCACGGCACCGGCGTGCGGGCGATGGAGGTCGCCAACTGGACCGTGCATCACCCCATCGACAGCGACCGGACCGTCGTCAAGGACGTGTCGTTTCACGTCAACAAGGGCGAGGTGCTGGGCATCGCCGGGCTGATGGGGGCAGGGCGCACGGAACTGGCGATGAGCCTTTTCGGGCGGTCCTATGGCGCCAATATCAGTGGCACCGCCAGGATCAACGGGCAGGTGGCCGACCTGTCCAACGTGCGCGCGGCGATCAACGCGGGGCTGGCCTATGCCACCGAGGACCGCAAGACCTACGGGCTGGTGCTGGACCAGACAATCCGGCGCAACGTGCCTTTGGCGAACCTCAAGGCCGTGGCCAACGGCGTTGTCGTCAACACCAAGCGCGAGGCCGAGGTCGCGGATACCTACCGCGACCGGCTCAACATCAAGTCGAGCAGCATCGAACAGGAGACGATCAACCTGTCGGGCGGCAACCAGCAAAAGGTCGTCCTGTCCAAGTGGCTGTTCGCGGATCCCGATATCCTGATCCTCGACGAGCCCTGCCGGGGCATCGACGTCGGCGCGAAATTCGAAATCTACACGGTGATCCGCGAGCTTGCTGCGCAAGGCAAGGCGGTCATCGTCATCTCGTCGGAGATGCCTGAACTTCTGGGCATCACCGACAGGCTTTACGTCATGAATGAAGGCCGCTTCGTGGGCGAGATGCCCACCAGCGAGGCGACACAGGAAAAGATCATGGCACGCATCATCAAAGCGGGGGAAAGCATCATATGAGCGAGATCACGGAGACTTCGGCCGGGGCCAAGGCAGGGCAACAGGCCGGCGCAAGCTGGCGCTTTCTGAAAAACCACCTGCGCGAATATGGCATCCTGTTCGCGCTGATCGCGATCATGGCGTTCTTTCAGATCGCGACGGGGGGCATTCTTCTCAAGCCGATCAACCTGACGAACCTCGTGCTGCAGAACTCCTACATCGTCATCATGGCGATCGGGATGCTGTTGGTCATCGTGGCGGGGCATATCGACCTGAGCGTGGGATCGGTGCTTGGCTTCATCGGGGCGCTGGCCGCCGTGATGATCGTCAACTGGGGCATGCCCTATCTGCTGGCCGGTGCGCTGTGCCTTGTGGCTGGCGCGCTGATCGGGGCGGCGCAGGGCTTCTGGATTGCCTATTTCCGCATTCCGTCGTTCATCGTGACGCTCGCGGGAATGCTGGTCTTCAAGGGTCTGACACTGTGGCTGCTGGCCGGTCAGTCGGTGGGCCCGTTCCCGCCGCAGTTCCAGCTGATCTCTTCGGGGTTCGTGCCAGATTTCCTGAACATGGCCGGGTTCAACCTGTTCTCGTTCCTGATCGCCTTTGCCGTGGCGGCGGGGCTGTCCTGGATGGCGATCCGCAACCGCGCGGCACAGGCCCGCACCGGCACCCCGGAAGAGCCCTTCGCGTTTTTCATTTTCAAGACCCTTCTGATCTTTGGCGGCATCACCTATCTGGGCTTCCTGATGGCCGGGTTCCGTGGTCTGCCCAATGTCTTTATCGTCATGGCGTTGCTGATCGCGGTCTATTCCTTTGTCACCAACCGGACGACGACGGGCCGCAGGCTTTATGCCATCGGCGGAAACGAAAAGGCGGCAATGCTGTCGGGGATCAACTCCAAGCGATTGACCTTTCTGACTTTTGCCAACATGGGGATGCTCGCGGCTTTGGCCGGTCTGGTCTTTGCCGCGCGTCTGAACACGGCGACGCCCAAGGCGGGCGCTGCGTTCGAGCTTGACGTGATCGCGGCGGTCTTTATCGGCGGCGCGTCTATGGCGGGCGGTGTCGGCACAGTCGTCGGGGCCGTGATCGGGGCGTTTATCATGGGGGTCATGAACAACGGCATGTCCATTCTGGGGATCGGCATCGATTACCAGCAGGTGATCAAGGGTCTGGTGCTGCTGGCCGCCGTGATCTTCGACGTCATGAACAAGAAGAAAGGATAAGCACATGCTGCTTTCGCAATACAAGACCGATGATGGACGCACGCAGCTGGTCGCCCGTCACGGCTCGGAGGCCTATGACGTCAAGACGACGCTGTCGCTTTACGAGATCGCGCAAGAGGCGATTGCCCAAGGCGTGTCGCTCCGCGACCATGTCCTGTCACTGGGGCTGAACGGGGCCGTCGATCTGGAGCAGCTGGCGCAGGAGGGGCGGATGCTGCCGCCGCTGACCCATCCGGACCCCGCGCACCTGCATCTGACCGGAACCGGGCTGACGCATCTGGGGTCGGCGTCCACGCGGGCCGCGATGCACAGCAAGAAGCCCGAGGACGAGACGGATTCGATGAAGATGTTCCGCATGGGCGTCGAGGGTGGCAAGCCTGCCAACGGTGTGGCGGGCGTGCAGCCCGAATGGTTCTACAAAGGCACCGGGGCGGCGCTGGTCGCGCCCGGTGCGCCGCTGCCGAGCCCGGCCTTTGCGCTGGACGGTGGCGAAGAGCCCGAGATCGCGGGCGTCTACATCATCGCCGCCGACGGCACGCCCTGCCGCATCGGCTTTGCGCTGGCCAACGAGTTTTCGGACCACGTGACCGAGCGGCAGAACTATCTGTATCTGGCCCATTCCAAGCTGCGCCCCTGCGCCATCGGACCGGAACTGCTGGTGGGCGATTTGCCCGACAGCGTCGAAGGCACCAGCCGCGTCCGGCGCGGGGAGGAAGTGATCTTCGAAAAGCCGTTCCTGTCGGGCGAGGCGAACATGTCGCACACGGTTCACAACCTTGAACACCACCACTTCAAGTACGATCTGTTCCGTCAGCCGGGCGACGTGCATGTGCATATGTTCGGCACCGCGACCCTGTCCTTTGCCGACGGGATCACGCCGCAGGACGGCGACGTGTTCGAGATCGAGGCCGTGCCATTTGGCCTGCCGCTGCGCAATCCCTTGGCGCATCGTCCATTGGGCCGCGCGGAACCTTTGACCGAAATCCGGGTGGTTTCATGACGTTCCAACCCGCCGAATGGCCCCGCAAGCTGCGGTCGCAGGAATGGTATGGCGGCACGAGCCGCGACAACATCTACCACCGTGGCTGGCTCAAGAACCAAGGCTACCCGCACGACCTGTTCGACGGGCGGCCCGTGATCGGCATCCTCAACACGTGGTCCGATCTGACGCCTTGCAACGGCCACCTGCGCGAGCTGGCCGAAAAGGTGAAGGCCGGCATCTGGGAGGCCGGGGGCTTTCCGCTGGAGGTGCCGGTGTTCAGCGCCTCCGAGAACACCTTTCGCCCCACGGCGATGATGTATCGCAACCTTGCCGCCATGGCGGTCGAAGAAACGATGCGCGCCCAGCCCATCGACGGCGCCGTGCTGCTGGTCGGCTGCGACAAGACCACGCCCAGCCTGATGATGGGGGCTGCCAGCACCGACATTCCGTCCATCGTCGTGACCGGCGGACCGATGCTGAACGGCTGGTTCCGGGGTGAACGGGTCGGGTCGGGCACCGCGCTGTGGCAGATGTCCGAGGACATCAAGGCCGGCAAGATGAGCCAGGAAGATTTCCTTGAGGCCGAGCAGGCAATGAGCCGCTCTTCGGGCACCTGCAACACGATGGGCACCGCCAGCACCATGGCCAGCATGGCCGAGGCGCTTGGAATGGCGCTGTCGGGCAATGCCGCGATCCCCGCCGTCGATGCGCGCCGGCGGGTCATGGCGCAGTTGACCGGGCGGCGCATCGTGCAGATGGTCAAGGACGACCTGAAGCCGTCGGACGTGATGACGAAAGAGGCGTTTGAGAACGCGATCCGCGTCAATGGCGCGATCGGCGGGTCCACGAATGCCGTGGTGCATATGCTCGCGATGGCGGGGCGATGCGGTGTCGATCTGACGCTCGACGACTGGGACCGGCTGGGCCGCGAGGTGCCGACGATTGTGAACATGATGCCCTCGGGCAAATACCTGATGGAAGAGTTCTTCTATGCCGGTGGCCTGCCTGTTGTTCTGAAACGGCTGGGCGAGGCGGGGATGCTGCACCGCGACGCGCTGACCGTCTCGGGTGGCGGCATCTGGGACGAGGTCAAGGACGCACAGAACTGGAACGAGGACGTGATCCGGCCGGTGGACAAGCCGCTGACGGAAAAGGGCGGCATCGCGGTGCTGAAGGGCAACCTCGCTCCCAAGGGGGCGGTCCTCAAACCATCTGCTGCGACGCCGGCGCTGATGCAGCATCGGGGCCGTGCGGTCGTGTTCGAGGATATCGACGACTACAAGGCGCGGATCAACGACGATGCGCTGGACATCGACGAGACCTGCGTCATGGTGATGAAGAACTGCGGCCCCAAGGGCTATCCGGGCATGGCCGAGGTTGGCAACATGGGCCTGCCGCCCAAGGTGCTGAAGAAGGGGATCACCGACATGGTCCGCATCTCGGACGCGCGCATGTCGGGCACCGCCTATGGCACCGTGGTTCTGCATACCGCGCCCGAGGCGGCGGTGGGTGGACCGCTGGCCGTGGTGCGGACGGGCGACATGATCGAACTGGACGTGCCGAACCGAAAGCTGCATCTGGATGTTTCCGATGCGGAACTGGCGGACCGGCTGGCGGCATGGACACCCGCGACGGACGGACCGGATAGCGGCTATACCAAGCTGTTCCATGACCATGTCGAAGGGGCCGATACCGGCGCGGACTTCGATTTTCTCAAGGGATGCCGTGGAAACGAGGTGCCCCGTGACAGCCACTGACCCCATCAAGATCGCCATCGTCGGCGTGGGCAAGATCGCCCGCGACCAGCATATCCCGGCCCTTGCCAATGACCCGCGCTATGACCTGGCCGCGACGGTCAGCCGGTCAGGCGGTGTGGGCGGCGTCGAGAATTTCGACACCGTCGACGCCTTGCTGGACGCGCGGTCCGATATCACCGCGCTGTCGCTCTGCATGCCGCCCCTGCCGCGCTTTGCCGCCGCCAAGGCGGCCATCGCGGCGGGCCGTCACGTGATGCTGGAAAAGCCGCCCGGTGCCACGCTGGCCGAGGTGCGGACGCTGGAGGCGCTGGCGCGTGACGCCGGTGTGACCCTGTTTGCCACGTGGCATTCGCGCCATGCGGCAGGGGTGGCCCCCGCGCGGGACTGGCTGGCGGACAAGCACGTCACCCGGATCCGCATCGACTGGAAGGAAGACGTGCGCAAATGGCACCCCGGTCAGGACTGGATCTGGGAACCGGGTGGCTTGGGCGTCTTTGATCCCGGCATCAACGCGCTGTCGATCCTCACGGCGATCTGCCCGGTGCCGCTGCACCTGACGGCGGCGGATTTGACCTTTCCGGCGAACCGTGACACCCCCATCGCAGCCGATCTGACCTTTACCGATGGGGAGGATATCGACGCCAGCGCCGGTTTTGACTGGCGGCAGGACGGCGGCGAAATCTGGGAGATCGCGGTCGAGACCGACGCCGGTGCCCTGCGGCTGATCGAAGGCGGATCGCGATTGTTCCTCGATGGTGCGGAACAGACGCTGACCGAACCGGGCGAATACCCCGACCTGTACCGGCACTTCGCGACGCTTGTCGCGCAGGGCCAATCGGATGTGGACAGCAGCCCGCTGATCCATGTCGCCGATGCTTTCATGCTGGGCCGCCGCATTGCGGACGACCCGTTTCACGACTGACCTGAACGGAGCAATTTATGACCGACCTGACTGGACGCCACCTGATCGACGGAACCTGGACAGAGGGCGGCAATACCTTTGAATCCGACCCCGTCACGGGCGACCCGATGACTGTCTTCAACGGTGGCAAGGCCGAGATCGACGCGGCCATGCAGGCCGCCGAAACCGCCTTTGAAACCTACGGCTGGACCAGCCGCGACGAACGGGCGGCGTTTCTGGACGCCATCGCCGAAGAGATCGAAGCGCGTGTCGATGCCATTACCGAAACGGGCATGGCCGAAACCGGCCTGCCCGAGCCGCGCCTGCGGTCGGTGGAGTTGCCGCGCACCGCGAACCAGATCCGCCTGTTCGCCAGCCACATCCGCGCGGGCGACTATCTTGACCGTCGCCATGACGCGGCTCTGCCCGACCGCCAGCCGATGCCGCGCCCCGATCTGCGGATGATCCAGCGGCCTCTGGGTCCTGTGGGTGTCTTCGGCGCGTCGAACTTCCCGCTGGCCTTTTCCACCGCCGGTGGCGATACCGCTGCCGCGCTGGCTGCGGGCTGCCCGGTCGTCTACAAGGGCCATCCCGGTCACCCCGGCTGCGGCGAGCTAGTCGCGCAGGCGATCCATGCGGCAATCGAAAAGACCGGGATGCCCAAGGGCGTTTTCGGTTTCGTGCAGTCCAACACCACCGAGGCGGGCGAAGCGCTGGTGCTGCACCCGCTCACTCGTGCCGTGGGCTTTACCGGGTCCTTCGGGGGTGGCAAGGCGCTGTTCGATCTGGCGATGAGCCGTGACGAGCCGATCCCCTTCTACGGCGAGCTGGGGGCCATCAACCCGGTCTTCGTGATGCCTGCCGCGCAGTCCGCGCGCGGCGGTGACATCGGCACCGCCTGGGCCGGGTCGCTGACGATGGGCGTGGGGCAGTTCTGCACCAACCCCGGCGTCGTGATCCTGCAAGAGGGCGAGGGCGCGGATGCCTTCGTATCCGCCGCGGCCGAGGCTTTGTCTGGCGTCGAGGCGCAACCGATGCTGACCGGCGGCGTCGCCAAGGGCTACCAGTCAAGCACGTCCAAGGTCGCGGGCATTGACGGGTTGAAAGCCCATGTCCGCACCGCCTGCGAGGGGCGCAAGGGCGCGCCCGCGATGTTCGAGGTGTCGGGCGACGACTGGCTGGCGCATCCCGAACTGGCCGAGGAAATGTTCGGCCCCGCCGGTATCGTCGTGCGGGCCAGGGACGCAGCCCAGGTGGCACAGATCGCGCGCGGGCTGCACGGCCAGCTGACGGCAACGTTGCAGATGGACAGCGGCGATACCGATGCCGCCCGTCCGCTGGTGCCGGTATTGGAACGCAAGGCGGGCCGCGTGCTGGTCAACGGCTTCCCGACCGGCGTGGAAGTGGCGGATGCGATGGTGCACGGCGGGCCGTTCCCGGCCTCGACCAACTTTGGCGCGACCAGCGTCGGCACGCTGGCGATCCGCCGGTTCCTGCGTCCGGTCTGCTACCAGAACATGCCGCAGGACCTGCTGCCTGCCGATCTGCGCGACTAAGGCGTTCGGGTTGTGATTCGGGGGGCGTCGCCGGTTCCGGCGGCGCCCTTTTTTCGTGGCCACCCGAGCCCCCCGCAGTCAGGCCAGAGCGAGAGCCCGCCCATGACAGGCCCCGTCGCGCGAGGTGATCTTTTTCCCGGCGGGCGTTGCGCGCAGGGGAATTTCAGGCCACCGCTGCCGATGATTGCCGGCAAGATGTCACTCGATACCCTTTTCATGACTGGTTATCTCCTGACCTGCGTCGCGCGCCGCGTAGAGGCGGACAAGATTGTTGATCAGCGCGGAGATATGCGCGTTGATCTCGGCGCCGACGCGTTTCGGATCGCGCGCTTCGAGCCCGAGCACGATGTTCTCGTGCTGATGGTGGACCCGGTCCCGGGCACGCCGTTGAACGGCAGAGAGGTAGCGTTGCCGCCACATCCGCGCAAGAAAAGCGGCGTGCGTTTCGGCCAGTGCCGGATTGTGCGAGGCCCGCGCGATGGCGGTGTGAAAGGCCATGTCCACTTCGAACAGATCGATCAGCGCATCACCCTCGGCGGTTTTGCTCAGGCTGCTGTGCTGTTCGAAGATGCGGCGGATCTCGGCGATCTCGGCGTCCGAGGCATTGCGGCAGGCGAGTTCGCCGGACAGGGTTTCAAGCGCCTGTAGCACCTCGACCGAAGCCCGCGCCTCTTCCAGCGATGGATCGGCCACAACGGGGCTGCGCGCCGGGCGCAAAATCACGAGGCCTTCCTTGGCGAGAATGCGCACGGCCTCCCGCAGGGGGGTGCGGCTGACACCCATTTCAAGCGCGTTGTCCCGTTCCTTGATCGGATCGCCGGGCGCGAGAACGCCGCGCAGGATATTGCGGCGCAGGTGCGTGGCGATCTGTTCTGGCAGCGTGGATGACGGGGTCATGTTTTTGATTTCAGGCTCATGTTTCAGACTTTCATTTGGTATGCCAAAAAGCTATTGTCTGTCGAGGCACCCCTCGCTAACGTAGCTTCTGCCATTGTTATGCGCGCATTCGGTGGTCTTGTCACGCGTGTCTCCGGAGGCTCCGGGGGCGGTTATCAACCAACCACGAGCGGCCGTGTCGTTCGCAGCCATGCAGGCTATCTATGAGCAGTGTAACTCATTGAAAATAAGGGAAAATGACCCGGAAACACGCATTGACACCGCGCCGCAGTGTCTTCACTGTTTCACCAGATGAACCGTCCGGCGTTCTGTCGTGACCGTCATCACGTTTAGAGAAATACTCTGGGAGGAAGAACTATGAAATCGATAGCAACTAAAAGTACCCTGTCGGCTGCCCTGGTTGCGCTTGTCGCATCCGGCGCGATGGCGCAGGACTTCACGCTGCAGATGCAGTCAAGCGATCCGGCGGGTGATCCCAACTACCAGCTGTGGCAGGCATGGGCAGAAGGGATGAGCGATCTGACCGATGGCCGGGTCGAAGTCACGATGATGTCGGTTGGCTCGGTCGTCGACTTTCAGGAAACGCTCGATGCCGTCGGTGCGGGCATTCTTGACGGTCACGTCACGGACACGTCCTATTTCGCGGGCAAGGACCCGGCGTTCGGCCTGATCGGCAACCCGACCGGTGCCTGGTCCGATCCGCGCGAAATGCTGAAATTCTTCAGCGAAGGCGGCGGCAAGGAGCTCATGAACGAGCTGGTGGAACCCTACGGGACTCACTTTGTCGGTGCGTCGACGCCCGGCCTGGAGGCTTTCGTCTCTGACGTTCCGCTCGAGGGTGTGGCCGATCTTGAAGGGCTGAAGCTGCGGGCCCCGGCCGGCCTTGTTCAGCGGGTGTTCGGTGCGGCGGGTGCGTCGCCGGTGAACCTTCCCACGTCTGAGGTGTTCACGGCGCTTGACAAAGGTGTTGTCGATGCGGCGGACTACAGCGTCTTCCACGTCAACCAGTCGCAGGGTCTGCACGAGATCGCACAGCATCCCGTCTATCCCGGCTTCCACTCGATGCCGCTGATCGAAGTGTCGATCAACAAGAGCACATGGGATTCGTTCCCCGCGGACATCCAGCAGATCTTCGAAGACTCGGTTGCCGACGTCGCCGAACGCCAGATGGCCGCCGTCGACGCGAAAGATGCCGCAGCGATCGAAGAAGCCAAGGCCCAGGGTGCGACGATCCACGACTGGCCCGCCGAAGAGCGCGCAAAGTTCCGTGCCATCGCCATGGGCGAGTGGGAAAAAGCAGCTTCGGAGTCGGCGGATGCACAAAAAGTGTATGACACTCTGACGGCCTTCCTCGAAGCCGAAGGCCTGCTCAGCACAGACTGATCGTTCCAACTGGTGGAGGGGGTGCCCCTCCACCAGACCACTCCATTCAGAGCGAGAAAACTATGACTCGAGAACCTCGAGCCGCGGGTGTCGCGGACCCGACCTTGAGCGCCACCAGCGAGGGTGTCGGCCTGACCGCGCCCGAGGCGGGACGCTTTGGTCTTGTGATTGAGCGGGTCGGATACGTATTCGCGACGTCGATCGTCCTGGCGGCGCTGGTCCTGATCTACGAGATCTTCATGCGTTACGTGTTGGGCAGTCCGACGCAATGGGTCCACGAGACCAGCATCTTTCTCAGCTCGATCGCCTTTCTCTATGGTGGACTGTTCTGCGCGTCGCGCAACAGTCACATCAGGGTGGTGCTGATCTACGATTTCCTGCCGCCACGCCTGCGGCGGATCTTCGATGTAGTCATCTACCTGACCAGCATGATCTCGGCGCTGTTTTTTGCCTATGCCGCCTGGTTGGTGGCTAAGCTGGCGTTCTGGACGCCGTCCGGGGTGTTCCGGATGGAAACCACGGGATCGGCCTGGAATCCGCCGACCCCCGCGATCATCAAGGGCTTCCTGTTGGTCGTCATGATCGGTCTGGCCATCCAGTTCCTGATCTTAGCCTTCAACCATGCCCGGCGCACCCACAGCGCCGATGGGAGCAAAATCTAGATGCTTGACCTTCTTGATGTTGGCTTCGACCTGAGCGCGCTCGGGATCGAATATGGCACCCTGCTGATGTTCGTCATGCTGATGGTCCTTTTGCTGACCGGCATGCCGCTTGCCTTTGTCACGTTGCTGGTCGCACTGGTCTTTGCGCTTGGCTGGTTCGGTCCGATGGCCGTGCCGCTGATCACCAGCCGTGTCTTCAGTTTCGTGACCTCTTTCGTCTTTCTGTCCGTTCCGATGTTCGTGTTGATGGCCGCCGTTCTGGACCGGTCGGGCATCGCGCGGGATCTTTTTGACGCGATGAAGCTGCTGTCGAACCGCTTGCGGGGGGGCGTGGCGATCCAGACGATCTTCGTGGCCGTGATCCTCGCGGCAATGAGCGGCATCATCGGGGGCGAGATTGTCCTGCTGGGGCTGCTGGCGCTGCCGCAGATGTTGCGGCTGGGCTATGACCGCGGACTGGCGATCGGTGTCGTCTGCGCCGGGGGTGCACTTGGCACGATGATCCCGCCGTCAATCGTTCTCATCATCTATGGTCTTGCGGCGAACGTTTCGGTGGGGGCGCTGTTTACCGCGTCGTTCCTGCCGGGCGTGATGCTGGCGTCCTTCTACGTGCTATACATCCTGGCGCGGGCCTATCTGACACCCAAGACCGTGCCCGACCCTGACCCGGTATCGATGCCCACTGCCGAAAAGATGGCGCTGCTGCGCGGGCTGATCCTGCCGCTGATGGTCGTGGTCTTCGTGCTTGGGTCGATCTACGGCGGCATCGCGTCGGTGACCGAAGCGTCGGCCATCGGGGCCGCGGGTGTCATCCTTGCGACCGTGGTGCGCGGCGAATTCAGTTTCGACCTGCTCAAGGGCGCTGCGATGCAGACGCTTGCCACCGTCGGAATGATCGTCTGGATCGGCATCGGGGCCAGCGCCATCGTCGGCGTCTTCAACCTCATGGGCGGGATCGATTTCATCAGTTCGCTGATCGTCGGCATCTCGGACGAGCCGATTTACATCCTGCTGTTCATGATGTTGATCCTGTTCATCCTCGGGATGTTCCTCGACTGGGTCGGCATCGCGCTTTTGACTTTGCCGATCTTCGTGCCGATCATCGTCGAACTTGGCTACGATCCGATCTGGTTCGGCGTGCTTTTCTGCATGAACATGCAGGTGTCTTTCCTGTCACCACCCTTTGGGCCGGCTGCCTTCTACCTCAAAAGCGTCGCACCCCCCGACATCTCGCTGGGCGACATTTTCAAGGCGTTGCTGCCGTTCATCGGATTGCAGATCATCGCCTTGGCGCTGTTGATCCTCTTTCCGGGAATCACGGGGATTTCCGGGCTGTGACGGCGCTCGTGTCTTTCACACGCCACCTCTGAGAGGACAGCCATGCCGACTCTTCTTGTCTATGGAGACAGCAACACTCACGGCACACCGCCCCTGACCCGGCGCGGTGTGTCCGACCGCTACGGCACGGATGTGCGGTGGCCGTCGGTAACCGGCGCAGAACTTGGCCCCGACTGGACCGTCGTGGACCAAGGCCTGCCGGGGCGCACGACCCAGTTCGACGATCCAGTGATGGGCGCCCATATGAACGGGCAGGTCGGGCTGCGGATCGCGCTTCAAAGCCACGGGCCGATTGACGTGCTGTCCATCATGCTGGGCACGAACGACGCCAAGACGCGGTTTGCGCCGACACCGCAGCGGGTAACGGCCGGGATGGCGGGGCTGCTCGATATCGCCTTGTCGGAAGAGATGCAAAGCCGGCACGGCGGGTTCGCCGTCCTTCTGGTTTGCCCGCCCGCTGTGGTCGAAACCGGCATCCTCGCTGGCGAATTCATGGGCGCGGCGGACCTGTTCCGCGATCTACCAGCCCGCTACGAGACCCTGGCCAAGGACCGGGGCGCAGGATACTTCGATGCCGGGAGCATCATTGCAGTCAGCGACATCGACGGTGTCCATCTCGAATCGGACGGCCACCGCGCGTTGGGTCGGGCGATCGCCGGCGAGGTGCGGGCGCTCGTCAATTGACACTGCGTCTGAAAAAAGTGACAAAATGGTATACCAATAAGGAAGGTGAAGCATGGCAGTGATCACGGTGATCGGTCTGGGCTCTATGGGGCTTGGAATGGCGCTTTCGCTCAGGCGGGCAGGGCACCGTGTGATCGGCTGCGACCTGCGTGAGGATGCGGCCAAGCCGCTGCTGGCCGAAGGCGGAGAGGCGGGAACGCCCCGCGAGGCCGCGGCGCAAAGCGACATCGTGGTCAGCGTCGTGTTGAACGCCGCCCAGACCGACGCTGTGCTGTTCGGCCCCGAGGGGTGCGCCGAGGCGATGAAACCGGCCAGCGCGATCCTGTCCTGTGCCACCGTGCCGCCAGAGGTTGCACGCGATCTGGCCACCAAGGCCGAGGCGCTGGGGTTGCATTACCTTGATGCGCCGATCTCGGGTGGGGCCGCCAAGGCGGCACAAGGCAAGCTGTCGGTCATGGCCGCAGGGTCCGAGGCGGCCTTTGACGCGGCACGCCCCGCTCTCGACTCGATGGCCGAAACGGTGCATGATCTTGGCCGCGCGGCGGGCGCAGGCTCTGCCATGAAGGCGGTGAACCAGCTTCTGGCCGGTGTGCATATCGCCGCGATGGGCGAGGCGCTGGCCTTCGCATCAAGCCAGGGGCTGGACCTGGAGCGCGCGGTCGAGGTGATCTCGGTCTCGGCGGGCACCTCGTGGATGTTCGAGAACCGCGCACCGCATGTGGTCGAGGCCGACTATGCGCCCCGCTCTGCGGTTACGATCTGGCCCAAGGATCTTGGCATCGTCTCCGGCATTGCGGAGGACGCAGGGCTGCCTGTGCCGCTGACGCGTGCGGCCCTTGGCCAGTTCGAGGCCGCAGTCGAGGCAGGCTGGGGCGCCGAGGACGATGCCGCCGTCACGCGGGTGTATGCCCGAGCGGCCGGACTGACCTTGCCGGGTGACAGCTGATGCTGCTGGGTTGTATCGGAGATGATTTTACCGGGGCAGGCGACCTTGGCAATACGCTGGTCAAGGCGGGGATGCGCACGGTGCAATACGTGGGCGTGCCCGACGGCCCCGCCGCGCCCGAGGTCGAGGCCGGGGTGGTCGCGCTCAAGTCGCGGTCAATCCCCGTGGACGAGGCGGTGCAGATCTCGCTTGCCGCGCTGGACTGGCTTTTGGCGCAGGGCTGCGAGCAGATCCTTTTCAAATACTGTTCCACCTTCGATTCCACGCCGGATGGCAATATCGGCCCCGTTGCCGAGGCGCTTGCCGACAGGCTGGGCGCAGAGCACGCGATCGTCTGCCCGGCGTTTCCCGCGACCGGGCGCTCGGTCTATCAGGGGCATCTGTTCGTCAATGACAGGCTTCTGAGCGAGAGCGGCATGGAGAACCATCCGCTGACGCCGATGACCGACCCCGACCTGCGGCGCTGGCTGGCGCACCAGGTGACGGGCGCGGTCGGGCATGTGCCGGCCTCCGTGGTGTTCGAGGGGGCGCAGGCGATCCGCGCGCGACTGGAGGCGGAACCGGCCCGGCTGGTGGTGTGCGACGCCATCCGCGACGCCGATCTGCTGGCGCTTGGGGCCGCTGCGGACGGGCTCAAGCTGGTCACGGGTGGGTCAGGCATCGCGATGGGCCTGCCGGAAAATTTTAACCGGGCGGGGCGTCTTGCCGGCAAGGCAACCGGTTGGCATGGGCAGGCCGGGGCGGCTGCGGTGCTGTCTGGGTCCTGTTCCAACGCCACGCGCGCGCAGGTCGAACGCCACGCCGGGCCGCGCTACGAGATCACCGCCGAAGCGCTGATGGCGGACGAGGTCTCCGCCGGACAGATCGCCGATTGGGCGCTGTCGCAGGACGGCCTGCCGCTGATCTATTCTTCTGCCACGCCAGACGTGGTACGCGCCGCCAAGGAGCGCTTTGGTGCAGAGGTGGTCGCGGCACGGGTGGAGGCTTTTTTCGCCGAAACCGCGCAGGCGCTGGTGGCGGGTGGCGTCACCCGGCTGATCACCGCGGGCGGCGAAACATCCGGCGCGGTGGTCGAGGCATTGGCCCCCTCAGCGCTTGTGATCGGCCCCGAGATCGCGCCCGGCGTGCCCTGCCTGCGCGCGGGGCCGGACCTTGTGCTGGCGCTGAAATCCGGCAACTTCGGCGGCCCCGATTTCTTTGCCGAAGCCGACGCAATGCTGGAGGGCGCGGCATGAGCGACACGGCCCTGCGCGAAGCGATCTGCCGTCAGGCGGCCTCGATCTTTGCACGCGGGCTGACCGGTGGCGCGTCGGGCAATATTTCGGCCCGGTGCGAAGACGGCGGGCTGCTGGTGTCACCCACGGGGGCAAGTTTTGGTGCACTCGATCCTGCCCGGTTGGCGCGGTTCGACGCGCAGGGCCGGCATGTCGGCGGCGATGCCCCGACCAAGGAGATGCCCCTGCACGCCGCCTTCTACGAGACACGCAGCACGGCGGGCGCGGTCGTGCATCTGCATTCAACCCATTCGGTCGCGCTGTCGATGTTACCCGAGATCGACCCCGACAACATGCTGCCGCCGCTTACCGCCTATGCGATCATGCGCTTGGGCAAGGTGCAATTGCTGCCCTATTTTCGACCCGGCGATCCCGAGATGGGCAACGCGGTGCGCGGTCTGGCCGGCAAGCGGTCGGCGGTAGTGCTGGCCAATCACGGCCCGGTTCTGGCCGCCAAGGATCTGGATGCTGCCGTCTTCGCGATGGAAGAGCTGGAAGAGACCGCAAAGCTGGCCTTGCTGTTGCGCGGGGCGCAGCCGCGCATGCTCACCGAGGCGCAGATCCGCGACGTGGTCACGACATTCGACGTGGAGTGGGACTGATGTTTTCAGCAAATCTTGGATTTCTTTTCACCGACCGCAGCCTGCCTGACGCGATCCATGCCGCCAAGGCGCATGGTTTCGGTGCGGTCGAGTGCCATTTCCCCTATGCGACACCCTCGGGTGACGTGCGGTCGGCGCTCGACGAGACGGGGCTTGCGATGCTGGGCCTGAATACCGTGCCGGGCGACACGCAGGCGGGGGATTTCGGGCTTTGCGCTCTGCCCGACCGTACCGCAGACGCGCAGGCCGCCATTTCGCAGGCGGTGGACTATGCCGCCGCTATCGGAGCGGGAAACGTGCACGTCATGGCGGGTCGCACGGACGGTGGCGAAAAGGCCGAGGCGGCGTTTCGCGCCAATCTTGCCCATGCCTGTGAACTGGCCGCGCCCTTGGGCATCGGCGTGTTGATAGAACCGATCAACCGGCGCGATGTGGCCGGCTATCACCTCAGCCGGATCGAACATGCGGCCGAGATCCTGGCCGCCGTGGGGCATCCCGCGTTGCGTATCATGTTCGATTGCTATCACCTGCAGATCACGCAGGGCGACCTGATCCGCCGCTTCGGGGCGCATCGCGACCTGATCGGTCACGTGCAGATCGCGGGTGTGCCGGACCGGGGTGAACCCGATGGCGGAGAGCTGCATTACCCCAACCTGATCGCGGCGTTTCGCGACATGGGATGGAGCACGCCGATCGGCGCGGAATACAAGCCGCGCACAGGCCGCACCGAAGACGGGCTGGACTGGATGACGGCCTTCCCGCAGGAAAGCGCCGCCTGATCGCGCCCCGTCAGCGGGGCCGGTCGTCTTCCAGGTAATACCGCACGTTGTCTTCAAAGCTGTCGTCTGCCTCCAGACCCAGCGCCAGCGCCTTGGCCGGATCGTAGTCGAACCGCCAGCCCGTCACGATATCGCGGATGGCGGGGTCGTCTTCGAAGCGGATCAGCTTGGCGGGGTCCGGCCCCGCGACGGCTGTCATCGCGTCGATCATCTGTCGGATCGTCAGCGTGCGCCCCGGCATCGTCATGGTGCGGCTCTGGCCCAGATCGGCGGCGTCGATCTCGGCCCCGCGGATCAGGTTTTGCACGCACAGGCGCGGGCTGAGGTAGTAATGCGCGAAATCCGGTTCCACCGGGCAGACCGCCTCTTCGCCGTTCAACGGTTCCCGGATGATCGAGGACATGAAGGACGAGGCGGCCCGGTTCGGACGGCCCGGACGGACCGAGATGGTGGGCAGGCGCAGCGTGCGGCCATCGACAAAGCCCCGCCGCGAATAATCGTTGACCAGCAACTCGCCGATCGCCTTTTGCGTGCCATAGGAGGTCTGCGGGTTGGGAATAGTCCAGTCGCGGATCGGGTCGGGAACGTTGCCGCCAAAGACCGCAAGGGACGAGGTGAAGACAAGGACAGGTGCGTTTTCCAAAAGCCGCGCGCCCTCAAGCACGTTCAGCGCGCCGTGCAGGTTGACCTGCATGCCCACGTCGAACTCGGCCTCGGCGTGAGACGACACCACGGCGGCCAGAAGGAAGATCGCATCGAACCGTGCTGCCAGCAGCCGGTCGACCGCCGACCGGTCGGTGATGTCGCAGGTGGTGGTTTCAACCGCGAAGGGCGCGGCCATTGAAGCCGGGGCCGCGATATCGGCCAGCGTCAGGCCGGTGATCTCGCGGTCTCGCAATCGGCCTGCTTCGGCCAGACGATGCGCCAGCTTCTGGCCCAGAAAACCGCCGCCGCCAATGATCAGGACCTTCATGCCAGCATCCCCCGCGCTGCGAGGTTTCGCATCAAGGCTCCGGCGCCAAAGGTCCATTCCGGGCAGGTGGTCGATAGCTGTACGGTGTTTCGCAGGCTGCCGAGCCGGTCTTCTGATATCGTCACCAAGTCGCCCGGTTTGTGCGTAAAGCCCTGACCGGGGGCGTCGCGGTCCTGCACCGGGGCAAACAGCGTGCCGAGAAACAGCAGGAAGCCGTCCGGATACTGGTGATGCCGCCCGATGGTCTGGGCGACGATCTCATCGGGATCGCGGCTGATCTTGGACATCGACGACCGACCTTCCAGCACGAAGCCGTCCTTTCCGGTCACGTCGAGCGTCAGTTCGGCACGGCGCATGTCGTCAGCGGTGTAATGCTCGTCGAACAAGCGGATGAACGGGCCGATGGCACAAGAGGCGTTGTTGTCCTTGGCCTTGCCCAGCAAAAGCGCCGAGCGGCCTTCGACATCGCGCAGGTTGACGTCGTTGCCAAGCGTCGCCCCCCGGATGCGGCCGTGGCTGTCCACCGCCAGCACGACCTCGGGTTCGGGGTTGTTCCAGCTCGACATCGGGTGCAGGCCGACGCTGGCGCCCCAACCGACCGAGGCCATTGGCTGGCACTTGGTGAAGACCTCGGCATCGGGGCCGATCCCGACTTCGAGATATTGCGACCAGAGCCCTTCCTTTTGCAGAACGTCCTTGACCTGCATCGCCTTGTCGGACCCGGGCACGATCCCGGCGAGGCTGTCGCCGATCACGCCCTGCACCCGCGTTCTGATCGCCTGCGCGCGGTCGGGGTTGCCGGCCGCCTGTTCCTCGATCACGCGTTCGACCATGCTTTCGGCAAAGGTCACGCCCGCCGCCTTGATCGCCTGCAGGTCAGCGGGGGGCAGGAAATGCGGGGCCTTGGGGGCCTCGGTCGAGGCGGCAGCGATGTCGTCGATTGACCCGATGTCGGTGCCTTGGGCGCCGCGCACGTGGTCGACCAGGTCGTCACGTTCCATCAGGTCGCGCATCGTCGGCGTGGCGCGCGAGGTGATGTCCAGAACGCGACCGTCCCGCAGCGTGACGACCGAGGGACCGTCGGCTGTCTGGACGCGACCCAGAAGCAGGGCATTGGAATGATCGTTGGGCAGCATGGTCAAGCCTTTGTTGGAGGGGCAGTTGCCTGCCCGGATGCGAAGGATGCGGTTGTTTTCGTGACACAGGACGCGGTGCCTGCGCTTGTTCTTTGCGGCAATTGGTATACCAATCTGGTGAGGAATCAAGCCGGGCATCGCCCCGGCGTCAAGGAGGACCAAAAATGGCAGACACTGCAAAAATCGGATTCATCGGCCTGGGCTGGATGGGACGCGGCATGGCATCGAACCTGATCCGGGCGGGTCATTCGCTGATGGTCAAGGGCAACCGCGACCGCACGCCGGTCGAGGCGCTGGTTGATCAGGGCGCGGTCGAGGCGGACAGCCCCCGCGCGATGGCCGAGAACTGCGACATCATTCATCTTTGCCTGTCCAATTCGGCGCAGGTCGAGGCAGTGATCCGGGGTGAAGACGGGATTCTGGCCTCGGGCCGGTCAGGGCTGATCGTGATCGACGCAACGACCGCGGACCCGGTGTCGACGGCCGCCCTGGCCGCCGAGATGGAAGCCGTGGGGATGACCCTTGTGGATGCGCCGCTGGGCCGCACGCCCAAGGAGGCCGAGGAAGGCACGCTCGACGCCATGGTAGGGTGCGACGCCGCGACCTTTGCCAAGGTGCGCCCGATCATCGAATGCTGGGCGGGCAACATCAACCATGTCGGCGGCACCGGCGACGGGCACCGCATGAAGCTGGTGATGAATTTCATCTCGATGGGCTATGGGGCGCTGTATGCCGAAGCCTTGACGATGGGGGTCAAGGCCGGGCTCGCGCCGCAGTCGATCCAGAGCGTCATCGGCGGCTCGCGGCTGTCGAACGGCTTTTTCGACACCTTCATGCGGGCCGCTGTCGACCGCGACCGCGAGGCGCACAAGTTCAGCATCACCAACGCCGCGAAGGACACGCGTTATGCCGCCGCGATGGCGACGGAAGCGGGCATGGCAAATCCGCTTGGCGCGGCGATCCGCAACGCGTTCGCCCAGATGGAAGCGGCCGGAAAGGGCGGCGACTACGTGCCCTGGCTTGCCGATCATGTGGCAGCCCTCAACGGGCTTGACCTCGAAGCGGCCGTGAAGAAGGGCTGAGCTCCGACGCCCTCACGATGACAAACGGTCGTGGGGGCGAATTGGTACTTGCCTTTGGTATACCACATACCCGATGCTGTGCGCAGCGCCAACATCTCGCTTCCCCCGGGAAGCCCACGACAAGGAAGGAAACGGCTATGGACACCCGTGCCAAAGGCAAATTCCGCAGCCAGGAATGGTTCGATAACCCCAACAATCCGGGCATGACCGCGCTTTACGTGGAGCGCTATCAGAACAGCACCTTCACCCGCGAGGAATTGCAGACTGGCCGCCCGATCATCGGCGTCGCGCAGACCGGGTCTGACATCGCCCCCTGCAACAAGATCCATGTCTTCCTCATGGACCGGATCAAGGCAGGCATCCGCGAGGCGGGCGGCGTTCCGATGGAATTTCCTGTCCACCCGATCCAGGAAACCGGCAAGCGCCCAACCGCCGCGCTGGACCGCAACCTGCAATATCTGAGCCTTGTCGAGGTGCTGCACGGCTATCCTATCGACGGTGTGGTCCTGACCACCGGTTGCGACAAGACGACGCCCGCCATGTTGATGGGCGCGGCAACGGTCGATCTTCCGGCGATCGCGCTCAACGGCGGGCCGATGCTGGACGGATGGTGGCAGGGTCAGCGCGCGGGCTCGGGCATGATCGTCTGGGAAAGCCGCCGCCTTCTGGCCACGGGCGAGATTGACTACGAAGAATTCATGAGCCGGGTCTGCGCCTCGGCGCCGTCTCTGGGCCATTGCAACACGATGGGCACGGCCAGCACCATGAATGCCATGGCCGAAGCACTGGGCATGAGCCTCACGGGCAATTCCGCCATACCGGCGCCCTTCCGTGAACGCATGGCGATGGCCTATGAGACCGGCAAGCGCATCGTGCAGATGGTCCATGACGATCTGAAACCGTCCGACATCCTGACCCGCGAGGCGTTCGAAAACGCCATCGTCGTCAACGCCGCCATCGGCGGATCGACCAACGCGCCGCCGCATCTTCAGGCCGTGGCGCGCCATATCGGCGTCGATCTGGATGTGGCCGATTGGGAACGGGTCGGCTTCGACGTGCCGCTGATGGTCAACATGCAGCCCGCCGGAGAATATCTGGGTGAATCGTTCTTCCGCGCCGGGGGCGTGCCTGCGGTGATGGGCGAACTGGTCAAGGCGGGTCGAATCCACGAAGGCGCAATGACCGCCACCGGCAACACGATGGGTGCGAACCTTGCCGGGGTGCAAAGCGTCGATATCGACGTGATCAAGACCTATGACGCGCCGATGCGGCCCAATGCCGGGTTCAAGGTACTGTCGGGGAACCTGTTTGACAGCGCGTTGATGAAGACATCGGTGATTTCCGACGATTTCCGCAAGCGGTTCCTGTCGGAGCCCGGCAACGAAGGCGTCTACGAGGCCCGTGCCATCGTTTTCGAAGGGCCGGAGGATTACCACGACCGGATCAACGACCCGGCGCTGGAGATCGACGAGCATTGCATTCTGTTTATCCGCAATGTCGGCTGCGTGGGCTATCCCGGCTCGGCCGAAGTGGTGAACATGCAACCGCCCGATAACCTGATCCGCGCCGGCATCAAGCACCTGCCGACGGTGGGCGACGGGCGTCAATCGGGCACCTCCGAAAGCCCGTCGATCCTGAATGCCTCGCCGGAATCGGTGGTGGGCGGGGGGCTGGCCTTTCTGCAAACCGGAGACCGGGTGCGGCTGGACCTCAACGCCAGCCGCATGGATGCGCTGGTCGAAGACGCGGAATGGGACCGGCGCAAGGCCGCTTGGCAACCGCCCGAGATCGCGCACCAAACGCCCTGGCAGGAGATCTACCGAACCCATGTGGGCCAGCTGGCTGACGGCGGCTGCCTGGAACTGGCGACCGCCTACCAGAAGATCGGCCGCGACCTGCCGCGCGACAACCATTGAGGCGCGACATGGCCAAGTCGATTCTCATCACCGGCGCGGGCAGTGGCATCGGACGTGCCACGGCCCGGCGCTTTCTGGACGCAGGCTGGCGCGTGGCCCTGACCGGGCGGCGCGAAGATGCCCTGCACGAAGCGGCAGCGGGTCATGCCGCCGCCTTGGTCATTCCCTGCGATGTGACGGACGAAGCGGCGGTTGATGCGCTTTATGCGCGGATCGCGGGGGAATGGGACAGGCTCGATGTGTTGTTCAACAACGCGGGCACGAATGTCGCCGGCCGACCGATCGACGAGATTCCCGTCGCCGAATGGCAGCAAGTCTGCGATGTGAACATCACCGGCCTGTTCCTTGCCGCGCGGCGGGCCTTCGGCATGATGCGCCACCAAAGCCCGCAAGGCGGGCGGATCATCAACAACGGCTCTGTTTCGTCGCATGTCCCGCGTCCCGGCTCGGCACCCTACACGATGTCCAAGCACGCGGTGACCGGGCTGACGCGGACGCTGTCACTGGACGGGCGGCCGTTCGATATCGGCTGCGGCCAGATCGACGTCGGCAATGCGCTGACCGAGATGGCAGAGGCGATGACCCGTGGCGTGCCACAGGCCGACGGCTCGATGGCGGTCGAGGCGGTGATGGACGTGTCCTGTGTGGCCGACTCGGTGCTGCACATGGCCTCCCTGCCACCCGAGGCGAATATCGAGTTCATGACCGTCATGGCGACCAAGATGCCGTTCATCGGCCGGGGCTGACCCCTGCGGGATGACGGGGGCACGCGACAACACAAGGGGGACGTGATGCGGACCCAAACCGGAAAACACAAGGCGAGGGCACAATGGCATTGATCTCTTATCTCACCCGGATCGAGTTCGGCGAAGGCGAGGTCGCCCGGCTGCCCGAGCATCTTGCTGCGCTGAACGTATCGCGCCCGCTGGTCTGCACCGACACGGGGCTGGTCGCAACCGGGCTGGTCGACACCGTCACCGCCACCCTGACCGACGCGGTCGTTTTCGACGGGACACCTGCCAACCCGACGGAAGAGGCGGTGATGGCGGCCCTGGCGCTCTATCGCGAAAAGGGCTGCGACGGAATCGTGGGTCTTGGCGGCGGGTCGTCCCTTGATCTGGCCAAGGCCGTGCGGCTTCTGACGGGGCATGAACCGCCCCTTGCACAATACACCGCCATCAATGGCGGGGTCGCCAAGATACACGGCGATATCGCCCCGCTGATCGCGATCCCGACCACATCCGGCACCGGGTCCGAGGTGGGGCGCGCATCGGTCATCATTACGGACGACGGGCGCAAGCTTGGAATCCTGTCGCCCCACAACCTGCCGTCGATTGCCCTGTGCGATCCGGAACTCACTTATGGCCTGCCCGCCGGGCTGACCGCGGCGACGGGGATGGATGCGATATCGCACTGCCTTGAAACCTACATGGCGCCCGCCTTCAATCCGCCTGCCGAGGCCATCGCGCTGCACGGGCTGGACTGCGGATTGCGATCCATAGAACGGGCCGTGGCGGACGGGTCAGATACCGACGCGCGCCGCGACATGATGGTCTGCGCGCTGGAGGGTGCGATGGCATTCCAGAAGGGCCTCGGTGCGGTTCATGCGCTCACGCACCCGCTTGGGGCGATCCGGTCGCTGAACCTGCATCACGGCACACTCAACGCCGTGCTGACGCCCGAAGTCCTGCGCTTCAACCGCGACAGCATCGGCGCCAAGTGGGACGTGCTGCAAGACCGGATGGGTGCTGCGCCCGACGCCTATATTGCCGCGCTCAACGACCGGATCGGGATGCCGTCGGGGCTGACCGCGATGGGCGTGACCGAAGCGATGATGGAAGAGGTGGCAAGCGCCGCGCTCAAGGATCATTGCCACGCGACCAACCCCCGCACGGCGACCCGCGACGATTACCTGGAAATCCTGCACCGCTCGGCGTGAGGACCCCCGGCGTTTTCGGGTGGAACGCCTTCCCCCGGTCGCCGGCCCAGAGACGCGTCGCGCAAGCTCGGCACCCAGTCCCGCGTCGCGCTCTGGTCCAAGAACGTCCCGCATCCGGCGCCGACTGCGGGACCCAACGCCACCCGTCCTTGCGGCTGCGGCAAAACGCAAGCCCGTGCCAAGTGCCGCGATCGGCTTGTGTGAACCGGAAAATCAGCCCTGGCTGTCAAGGACCCGGTAATGCGCCTCGGTCGGCGTGCAGCCCGCTCCGTTGATTGGCAGGATGTCCTGAGGGCAGGCCGACATGGCGACGACACAGGCCATCTGAGCCCGCAGGACAACGTGATCCCCCGGTCGGGAGAGCGGTTCACCCCAGCTTGTGGCACCATCCGCAGTGACCGGGATGTTCATCCACAGGTTCAGCGGGCTGGGGCATTCCGGTGCCTCCAGCCCGATCTGCCGCATCGCTGCATGCAGATTGTCGGTACAGTTGTCGTGATAGTCTGTGCAGCCCAGCAAGCCGTACCGATAATTGTCACAGGCCGCGATCAGGGTGTCATGGCGTCCGGGTGACGTGTCCTCTTCCATGATCATGATCGGCCGGCGCCGGTTGGTGATCAGCGCGTCGCCTTCACCGGGCCAGAGCTTGCCGAGGGTCGGACGCATGTGCTCGTTTGACAGGAATTCCGCCAGGTCCTCGGCGTTGAACACCCATGTGTCCACGACCTGAGCGCCATGCGTGTTGATGATCTGGATCGCCTCGCCCTTGCCCAGACGGATTGCACGCCCCCGCCGCGCCGGAAGGGTGAAGGTTTCAGGTTCACTGGACAATTTGCCAACTCCATTTTTGCGATTGTCCAACCAGAACAGAGTTCGGGCCACATCGCAAGAAGCGCGCGGCGCAAGCAGGCGGCAGGCACAACCGAGCAGACGGCCTGCGACAGGCACAACCGAGCAGACGGCCTGCGACAGGTACAGCTCTGCCGCGACTGCGTGTCGTCCGCGTATCGCCAAAGCGCACCTTGCCTTGCCCGGCCGCCTTGCCTGGCCGGCTTGTTCTACGGCTCCGGGAAGGATAGCGTCCGGTCGTGACGAAACCCAATGTCGAGGCAACTGACCCCGCCGGCTCGCGCGGTGGTCCCCGCGCGCCGACAGCGCTCTGGGCGCGGGGGTCGGCATGATCGAGACGGGCAGGCCCTGCCTCTTGCTCACGCGGCAGCTTCGGGCGGTCGACAAGGCCGTGCTGAAGACCCTCAGCAGCTATCCTTGAGGCCAACCATGCTGGAGATCCTCGCTGACCGCACCTACCGCCACCTGTTCGCCGCGCAGGTTGTCGCGTTGCTCGGCACCGGGCTGGCCACCGTCGCGCTCGGGCTGCTGGCCTACGATCTGGCGGGCGACAATGCCTCCATGGTTCTGGGCACGGTCTTCACCATCAAGATGGTGGCCTATGTTGGCATCGCACCGCTCGCGGGCGCCTTCGCGGACAGGGTCAACCGGCGCGGTCTTCTCGTGGCGCTGGACATTGTTCGGGCAGGGACTGCGCTGTGCCTGCCTTTCGTGACCGAGGTCTGGCAGGTCTATGTCCTGATTTTCGCGCTGCAATCGGCCTCGGCCGCGTTCACGCCGACCTTCCAGGCGACGATCCCGGACGTGCTGCCCGAAGAGGCACGCTATACCCGCGCTCTGTCGCTGTCTCGGCTGGCCTATGACCTGGAAAATATCGTCAGCCCCACACTCGCCGCGCTGCTCTTGGCGGTGCTGAGCTATAATTCCCTGTTCCTTGGCACGGTCATTGGCTTCGCGGCCTCGGCGGCACTGGTGGTTTCGGTGGTCCAGCCCAGCCCCAAGCCCTCAGAGCCGCGCGGCATCTACGACCGCACCACACGCGGCATCCGCATCTACCTCGCCACGCCGCGGCTGCGCGGGCTTCTGGCGCTGAACCTCGCTGCCGCGGCGGCAGGCGCGATGGTGCTGGTGAACTCGGTGGTTCTGGTGCGGGGCCTTTTGGGCCTGTCGGAAAGCGCGCTCGCCTGGACGATCTTTGCCTTCGGGGCAGGGTCGATGATCGCGGCGCTGGCGCTGCCGCGCCTGCTGGATCGGGTGTCGGACCGCCCGGTGATGGTCGGTGGGGCCGTGCTTATGGGGATGACCCTGCTCGCGTTGGCGGCCGAGGTCGCAACCCACGGCCTCGACTGGCCGTTCCTGCTCGGCGCATGGCTGCTGATCGGTCTTGGCTATTCGGCGGTGCTCACCCCGTCGGGTCGCCTTTTGCGCCGTTCGGCCCATACCGTGGATCGCCCCGCGGTCTTCGCCGCGCAGTTCGCGCTGAGCCACGCCTGCTGGCTGGTGACCTATCCGCTGTCGGGCTGGCTGATGACGCAGTTCGGCCCGGTCGCAGCCCTTGGGCTGCTGGCGGCAGTGGCCGGCGCCGGGATGCTCCTGGCCCTGCGCGTTTGGCCATCGGGCGATCCCGAAACCTTCGAACACACCCACGACAACCTGCCGCTCGACCACCCGCACCTTCGGGGCGTGCGCCGCCACGCGCATCGCTTCGTCGTGGACGACGCGCATCCGCGCTGGGCCTCGTATCTCTGAAGATGGTGTCGCGTCACGCGGGCGCAGGTCAGCCGCAGGCAGGCTGCCCGCCGGATCAGGCGTGACGCTGGAAGACCTCCGTCGTGCCGTCCTGCAGCACAAGCAGAGTGTCAAACGCATCGCGCTGGTTGCCCATCTCCATGCCGGGTGACCCGATCGGCATGCCGGGCACCGCAAGCCCGAGCGCAGCCGGACGGGTGGCAAGCAGCCGCTCCACATCGCTTGCGGGCACATGGCCCTCGATGAAATAGCCGTCGACGAAGGCTGTGTGGCAGGATCCGAGGTCCGGTGTGACGCCCGCGCGCGCCTTCATCGACCAGAGCGTTTCCTGTTCGACGTCACGCGCAAGGGTGTCAAATCCGGCTTGCACCATGTGCTCAATCCAGGCCGAGCAGCAACCACAGGTCGGTGACTTGTAGACCTCGATGCGGGTGGGGGCCGCCGACGCCGGACCGGCAACCAATGCCGCACCGAGGCCGGTGAAAATGAAATGTCTGCGGTTCATGTATCGTATCTCCCTGATCGATCTGTTTGATTTGGATGGTAGCAGCGCGTGGGGTGACACGCAGCCATGGCATCCTGCCGCTCCCCGGACAGGATGGCTTGCTCCGAGAGTCCCGGTGGCGATGTGACGGTGGTGACCGCCGCGGTCGTGAGCAGGATCGCCCCGACCAGGGCCGCCTCGATCCCGATGGAGCGCCGCAGACGGCTGCCGGCGCCCGGTGTGGCGGCCAGAAGCGCCCGCGTCAGGTACATCTTGTTCAGGGCCGCGAGCGACAGGACCCCCGCGAACAGCGCGAGTTTCACCGCGAAGGCCTGTCCGTATGGTGTCGCCAGCGCCGTCGGTGTGGCCGCTCCGAACAGCAGCAGCGTCAGCGCTCCGGCCGCCACCAGCGCGCCCACGACCCAGAGCGCCTTGGCGCCGAATTCCTGTGCCAGTGGACCCGCAATGTCGGCTTCGCCTCGTGCCGATGCCTGTGCCAGTGGCGCGAAGGCCCCGATCCAGAAGGCGAGCCCGAGAATATGAACGGTGATCAGCAGGCCGAGCAGCACCCGCGGCTCATCAAGCGCGTGGCCGCGAAACGCAAAGGACGCGGCCACGACCATGGCGCCGGCTGCGGCGACCCACTGCGCCCGCCGCCATGGAAAGAGGATCGCGAGGATCAGTGCCAGCCCGATCAGGCGGAGCGTGACGCTTGTGCCAAGAGGGCCATCCGCAACCATGCCGAGGATCGCCGGGTCAAGCGCCCCGTCCAGCGATCCGCCCATCAGGAAACTTGCGCGAACGGGAAAGCGCAGGAGGCTCAGGGCCGCAGCGGCGAGGGCCGAGACCACTGCAATGCGCGCCAGCGACCGCCGCATTTCCGCATCGAGCCTGCGCAGCGCGCAGGCGACCAGAACGCTCCCCGCAGCCACGAGGGTGGTCGCATAGGTCAGCGCCTTTACAAGGATCGACATCCAGGTCAGCGCGTCAGCGGACGTCAACGTGGCCAGCATCCTGGATCAGTTTCCGATTTCAAAGGAAAAGCGTCCCGACATCGCATGGCCATCGCTGGACAGGCCGCGCCATTCCACGGTGTAGGCGCCCGGGCCAAGCGGTTCGGGTTCCGCGTGGAATTCCAGCGCCGGATCAAGACCTGTGCCGCGCTCCAACGGCATCTCGGCCCCATCCTCGTTCAACAGCCTGACCATCGTCACGCGCATCGGGTCGTCGAATATCATGTGGACCATGTCCGGCGTTTCGGACAGCGTCGCGCCATCCGCCGGGGTCGTCGCTTCCTTCTCGGAATGGGCGGCGGCGGTCATGGCCAAGAGGCTGGCAATCGCGGCAGCGGTAAAGGGCATTAGAATGTCGCGAGGTGTCATGGGTTTCCTTCTCAATTGATACCGTTTGCGCGCTGCAGCGCGCGGACATAGGCCGTGATCTGCACCACGTCCTCTTTGCTCACACCCTCGATTGCGGGCATGTTTCCGAAGCGCCAGTGATGCGCGCGCACGCCCTGCGCCGCTGCGAGAGCAAAGGCCATGTCGCCATGATGGCCGGGTTCATAGATTCGATGAACAAGCGGTGGACCCTGGTCCGAGCCAGCCGCGTTCTCACCGTGACATGCGGCGCAATTGCCATCGAACAGCATCTTTCCGGTTGTCTGGTCCTCGGTAAGATCGGGGATCGCGAGTGTCGCCAGATCGATCTTGCCAGACGCGTCCGCCGCCGGCCTCTGACTGTACCAGACGGCCAGAGCCACCAGGGCAACACTGCCCAGACCCGCTATGGCAGGCCGCAAGGTCACGCTTTGTGTCCCTCCAGACCGGCGAGATCGTCGAGGATCGGACAGTCCGGGCGGCCGTCGCCGTGGCACTGTGTAACAAGGGTTTCCAGCGTGGCTTGCATCGCTTGTAACTCCCCAATCTTGCGCGCGATCCGGTCGAGATGCTCGATGGCGACCTTTTTCACGTCCGCGCTGGCCCGCGCCCGGTCCTCGTAGAGCGACAGAAGCGTGCGGCACTCCTCGATCGAGAAACCGAGCGACCGCGCCCGGCCGAGAAAGGCGAGCATGTGCGCGTCCCGCTCACTGAAGGCACGATAGCCGTTGGCGCTTCGTGCCGGATGCACGAGGTCGATATCCTCGTAATACCGGATAGTCTTGGCGGGCAGACCGCTCGCGGCTGCGACCTCACTGATATTCATGTCTTCGCTCCATCAAGCACTTTCTGTGACACCTCGTATTCGTGTTCGCTGACCTCACCCTTGGCGAAGCGGTGCCGAAGACTCGTCATTGCGGTGTCTTCCGATTTATCACCGGATCGGGGTCTGTCTGCGCCAAGCCGTCTGACCACAAGCACAATCGTGCCCATGAGAAGGGTAAAAAAGATCAGCGTCATGACCGGCCCTGTAAGCCAACCGCCCCAACCCATCATGCCGTGGTGATCGAAGGATCGACCGCCCGAGGGAGCCGCGACGGCCATGCCGGAGGCGGCCGGACCGAAACCCACCATGCCGGTTGTGCCGCATAACGTGAGCATCCTCTTCATGGTGGGTTTCCTTTCGTGTGACGCCTGTGATCCCAATGACCTGTAGATAGGGCTTCCACCTACTGGAGGGTCAATAGCGTGTCATCCCTTGACCTTCCAGTGAGTGGAAGAATTAGGTATATTGAAACGGAGGTTCTCACCATGGCCCAGACCACCCAAGCTGCCGAGACCGTCACGCGCGACCCGGTCTGCGGGATGATCGTCGATCCGGAGGACGACAAGCCCCAAATGGAATACGACGGGCATGTCTACCACTTTTGCGACGACGAATGCCGGGACAGGTTCGCGGCCGATCCGGATGCTTATATCGAGGCAGAGGACCCGGTGTGCGGCATGACCGTCGACCGGGCCACGGCGCGGCATGTGGCAAAGCACGCGGACAAGCGCTTCTACTTCTGTTCGGAGCGGTGCAAGGACAAGTTCGAGGCCGCGCCGGATGACTATCTCGGCGACGGCAAGGCGCCAAAGCCAATGCCCGAGGGCACGCTTTATACCTGCCCGATGGACCCCGAGATCGTTCAGGAGGGGCCCGGCGAGTGCCCGATCTGCGGCATGGCGCTGGAGCCGATGATGCCGCAGGCGGAGTCCGGGCCGAACCCCGAGCTGGTCGATTTCCGCCGTCGCTTGTGGATCGGCGGGCCGTTGGCGCTGGCCGTGCTGGTGCTCGAGATGGGCAGCATGGTGGGGATGCCCTGGGCGGACTGGTTCGGGGGCACGACAGTCCGCTGGCTGCAATTTCTGCTGGCCACGCCGGTTGTCGTCTGGGTGGCGCAGCCGTTCTTCAAGCGCGGCTGGTCGTCGATCGTGACGGGCAACCTGAACATGTGGACGCTGATCGCCATCGGCACTGGTGCGGCCTACGGCTTCAGCCTGGTGTCGTTGCTGCTGCCGGGGGTTTTTCCCGCCGAACTTCAGGGACAGCACGGCCCGCCGCTCTATTTCGAAGCGTCGGCGGTGATCCTGATCCTTGTTCTCGTGGGCCAGGTGATGGAGCTGACGGCGCGTGACCGCACGGGTGATGCCCTCCGCGCGCTGATGGACCTCGCGCCCAAGACGGCCCGGCGCGTGACCGGGTCGGGCGAGGAAGAGGACGTCCCCCTCGACGCCGTGGAGGCCGGCGACCGGTTGCGCGTGCGCCCGGGCGAGTCCGTCCCCGTCGACGGCACGGTGGCCGAGGGCCGGTCCTCGGTCGATGAAAGCATGATCACCGGTGAGCCTGTCCCGGTCGAGAAAACCGATGGCGACAGCGTGACGGGCGGGACGCTCAACAAGACCGGGTCTTTCGTGATGACGGCAGAGGCGGTCGGCAGCGACACGGTCCTGAGCCGCATCGTGGCGATGGTGGCGGCGGCGCAGCGCTCGCGCGCGCCGATCCAGGCGTTGGCCGACCGGGTGGCCGGGTATTTCGTGCCCGCCGTGATCGGTGTCGCGGTGCTGGCCTTCGTGGCGTGGCTGATCTTCGGGCCGGCACCCGCCCTGGGCTATGCCGTCGTCGCCGCCGTCAGCGTCCTGATCATCGCGTGCCCCTGTGCGCTGGGGCTTGCCACGCCGATGTCGATAATGGTCGCAACCGGGCGCGGGGCGCAGGCGGGTGTCCTGATCCGCGACGCCGAGGCGCTGGAGCGGTTCGCGGGCGTCGATGTCCTGGTGCTCGATAAGACCGGGACGTTGACCGAGGGGCAGCCGAGCCTGACCGACGTGATCGCCCTTGGAGATATTGGCGAGGATCGGATTCTCGGCCTTGCCGCGGCGCTTGAGCGCGGGTCCGAGCATCCGCTGGCCGAGGCGATCCTGTCCGGCGCCGAGGATCGCGATGTCGAACGCCTCGATACGACCGATTTCGACGCCGTGACCGGCCAGGGGGTGCGGGGCAAGGTCGATGGCGCGCCGGTCGCGCTGGGCAACACACGGCTCATGAAGGATCTGGAGATTGACGTCGCACAGGTCGAGGCGCAGATTGCCAACCTTCAGGATGCAGGCAAGACCGCGATGCTGCTTGCCGTGGATGGCAACCTCGCCGGGATCGTCGCGGTGGCAGACCAGATCAAGGAAACGACCGCCGGCGCGATCCGCGATCTGCATGACGCGGATCTGCGCATCGTCATGGCGACCGGCGATAGCCAGCGCACGGCGGACGCGGTCGCGCAGGAACTGGATATCGACGACGTGCGCGCGGGGGTGTCGCCAGAGGAGAAGGCGGACCTGATCGCCGACCTCAAGGCGCAAGACCTGTCCGTGGCCATGGCCGGAGACGGGGTCAACGACGCGCCCGCGCTCGCTGCGGCGGATGTCGGTATCGCCATGGGCACAGGCGCGGATGTTGCTGTGGAAAGCGCGGGGGTGACCCTTGTGAAGGGCGACCTTCGCGGCATCGTGCGCGCGCGTGTTCTGGCGCAGGCGACGATGTGCAATATCCGGCAGAACCTGTTTTTTGCCTTCGTCTACAATTCGGCCGGCGTGCCTGTCGCGGCAGGTATCCTGTTTCCGTTCTTCGGCGTGCTGCTGTCGCCGATGATCGCAGCGGCGGCGATGAGCCTGTCATCTGTTTCGGTCATCGGAAATTCGTTGCGGCTCCGGGGGATGAAGCTGTGAGGGGGCTTGTCATCTTTGGGGCGGGGCTTGTGGTTGCGGGTCTCGTGGCGACTGTTTGGGTCCGGGGCGCCGCGACCGGGGATGCGGGCGGTAATGCCCGCGTGCCCGATCTTGCCCGGGGCGCGGCCATCTACGCCGAAGCCTGCGCCGTCTGTCATGGCGCTGACCTCGAAGGGCAGGCTGACTGGCGCTCGCCCGGCCCGGACGGACGGCTGCCGGCGCCGCCCCATGACGCGACGGGCCACACCTGGCACCATCCCGACCGCGTGCTTCTGGACATCACGATGCGCGGCACTGCGGCCGTGGTTGGGGGCAGCTACGAAAGCAACATGCCGGGCTTCGGGGAGGACTATTCCGAGGATGACCTGCGCGACGTCCTCGACTGGATCAAGACCCAGTGGCCGGAGCGGGAACGCGCATACCAGGCTCAGGTCACCGCGCGGGACGAAACCGCCAGGTGACAGCGTCCCAGTCCTCCACGGGCCATGACGCGATGGGCGGCGTCCTCCGGGCTGATCTGCTTGCGGTGCCGTTGCATTTGGTGCTGCCGCGCGTCGCGGTGTCGGAACGCCGCGCGGCGCTGGTACATGCCGCTTTTGTCTTGCCTACGACCTGCCCCCTGGCTTGGCGCTCTGGGCCGTCTGGTGGCTCTGATCACTCAGCAATCGGACCCGTCCGCGTTCTGGCCGGGTCAACTGGCCGCGCTGTTCGAGAACCGCGATGGCGCGGTAGAGCGCCGGTGCGGTCACATCAAGATCGGCTGCAATCGACATGAGCGACATCTCCGGTGGCAATGCGCCCTCGGCGTCCGCAAGGTCGCTCAGTCGCGCCAAAGCCCGCTCTGTCAATGGCGTGATGGCACGAAGTTCAAGCAGGCGCCGCGCCTTCATCAGCGATTGTGCGAGGTGCAAGCTGAAGACATTCGCAAGGTCGGGCCTGGCCTCGAAGGCGCGCAACGCCAGGCGCCTTGGCAGGAGACGCAGGTTTGAGGGCGCTGCCGCGACAGCGTCGCAATGGCAATGGTCGGCGAAGATCGAGGCTTCTGCGAATGTCTCGTCTTTCCGCGCGGTGTGAATCCGGACACGTCGCCCTGCATCCGTGTGACGGACAAGCTCGACCTGCCCATCCGTCAGAAACAGCAGCCCGGGAGGATCGTCCCCCTGCCGAAACAAAACCTGTCCGGGTTCCAGCGCGATCGTCCGTGCGCTCCCCGCGGGGCAGGCCTGTTCCAATCGATCGAAAAATCCGGGCAGTGACATGATCGTCATCATATCCAGACCAGGGGTGTCTTGGCTAGTCGTGGGTTGAATCAACAAGGATTTTCGCATGTTTTCCAAAGCGCTCAATCGAGCCATCGCCGCCCTCGCAATCGCTGCCGCAACACCCCTGGCGGCGCAGCAGGCGGACCATTCAGGCCATATGGGACATGATATGTCGGGGTCCGAGACAGCAGAGTTGCCCACCGAGCCGGGAGACGACGCCTTCGCCGCAATTGCAGAAATCGTCGCCATGCTGTCTGCCGATCCGGAGACTGATTGGAACCGCGTCGATATTGACGGCCTGCGCGCGCACCTGGTCGACATGAACGTGCTTGTCCTCGGAGCAAGCGTCCGCTCCGAGCCGGTGCCGGACGGTCTCAGGATGCGGGTCGGAACGGCAGGGCGACCGGGCGAGGCCGCGTCCCGCATGGTTCCGGCACATGGTCCGGTTCTCGCGGCCGAGACCGGCTGGCAGTCAGAGGTGACGCGTGATGGCCCCGAGATTGTCTGGACGGTGCGCGGTGCCGACGCCGCCGCCGCGGTCCGCATCCAGGCGCTCGGGTTCTTCGGGCTGATGGCCACCGGCGACCATCACCGGGCGCATCATCTGGCGATGGCCAAAGGCGAAGCCGCGCATTGAACTCGGCCAGTTGACGGGGGTCTGCGGCGGGCGCACCGGAGCGTTCCCGACAAAGACTGTACACCATGTGTCGCCCCGTCAATTGCACCCGATCATTTCAGGCGGCTGGCGCGTGACTTTGAACTGAGTTCGAAACCACTGAGGAACCGGGTGGACCGCGCGTTGGCTCGTGTCTGCCTATGTCGACCCTGTCTTGCATGTCGGGCGGCACCAACGGGCGATGCCAAGCCGCTGTGTCCGGGCCAAATCCTCACTGCTCCAGGGCATTTTCCCATTCCTCCAGGAACGCGCGGCGGTTCAACGGATCGAGATAGATCATCAGCGCGGGGCCAAGCCGGATGGGGCCAAAGCCCGTGGTTGCCGCCGCAGAGCTTTTGTTGAGCGGGGGCAGGGGCCAGGCATCCGCGCTTTCGCGCAGCCCAACCTCCAGAAGCCAGTCCATCATGGCTCCCGCGTCGTCGGTGTTGCGGGCGTTGGCCGGGATGATGGCGGTGCGCAGCATGACATTGGCGAAATCCTCCATCCGCACGATCCGGATCGTATCATCGGTTTCCCGGGCCAGGCGTTCGCTGGCATAGCTGCCAAGAACATTGTAGGCGAGCGCAAGGTCTCCGGCGATGACCTCCTCGACCATCTGGCTGGAGCAGCAGAATAACCGCGGCAACAGTCGGCCCATGACTTCGCTCAAGCGCCAGTAGGCGTCGGTGGAGCGCGCTTCCTGCGTGGCGAAAAGATAGCCCAGCCCGCTTTCGCGCACGTCATAGGTGCCAACGGCGTTCACGAAGCGGTCGGGGTGGGTGCGCAACAAATTGATCAGGTCCTGCCGCGTCGCGGGGAGGGGGCGATCTCCCAGCACCTTGGTCGACAGAACGACCACCGCCGGTTCGGCGGTGAACGCGTAGATGAGATCGCGCCATCTGGCCCAGTCGGGAAGGGCATCTGTCCGGGTCGAGCGATAGCCTTGGGCAAAGCCGTCATTCGCCAATTGCATTTGCAGGTCCATGGCCGATGACAGGGCAAGATCATACTCGGCTTCGGCGCGGATCGCCTTGTAAAGCTCGACCGAGGAAGCGACGCTGTACTCCACGGTCAGGTCGGGACGGGCTTTCTGAAAGGCGAGGATATAGGGGTGGAACACGTCCAGGTCGGCGGTGGAAATGATCCGCAGGCTGTGATCGCCGGTACCGGGATAGACCTTGCGCGCCTCGATCTCTTGCGCAAGCCCGGGAAGGGCCAGGACACTCAGGCAGAGGGCAAGACAAATGTGACGCATGTACCGTTTCCTTCCGGGTTGGGGCCAAGGTCGAGTTGCCCGCCATGGGCCTCCAGCACCTCTGCCGCGATCGTCAGGCCAAGACCAGAGCCGATAATGCCCTCGGTGTTGCTGCCACGGCAGAAGCGCCCGGTCAGGGCCCGGGCCGGGCCGTCGCCAAGGCCGGGGCCATCATCAGACACGGTGATCCGGGCCGTTTTTTCTGCCGCGCGCACCTTGATCCGCACGGTGGTTTCCTCGGGAGAATATTTTATCGCGTTGTCCAGGATGTTTCGAAGCGCACTGTCCAGCAGCACCGCGTCGCCGTTGACATGCGCCGGGGCCGTGTCAAGTTCGAGACGGATGTCTTTCATCGTCGCTGTCGGCTCCAGCGCCGCGGCGGTTTGGGTCACCAGCACGCCAAGGTCCATGCGGTCCTGCGCGAGGTCTTCGGCGCGGAACGCCACCGTGGCATGATCCAGCAACTGACCGGCCGAGCGCGAGCTTTCGTCCACGGCGCGGATTATCTGGCGCAGTCTTTGGCGTGCATCCGCATCCGGCGCGCTGCGCAGCGCGATCTCGGCCTGTGTACGCACCGTCGCCAGGGGCGTGCGCACCCTGTGGGCCGCTTCTGCGATGAAATCCTCGGATCGGCGGATGGATTGACCCAGCCGGTCCATCAACCGGTTGAGCGCGCTGCGCAGCGGGGCCAGTTCGGAGGGCGTATCGCGGCGCAGGGGGCGCAGGTCGGACGGCCCGCGGCGGGACACCGCCTGCGCAAAGCTGTTGAGCGGGCGCAGGGACGTCCGCGCCGCAAGCGCCGAAAGCCCCACCGCCACGATGAAAAACGCAATCGACAGCCCGGCCGCCGTGCGGGACAATTGTCCCGATATCGCGCGCACGCCGCCAAGAGTTTGTGCCACCGTGACATCCACGGGCACCGCGCGTGTCCCGGCAAGAACATTGCGCCGGACAGAGGCGGTGCGCACGGCCTCGCCCAGGTAATCCTCGGTCTGAAAGGTGATGCGTCCAGAGGCCGGATCCGCCCGGGGCGCGGGCAGGTCGGCATAGCCCGTCAATAGCGTGCCGCCGGCCGTGACCTTGTAGAACACGCGGTCCTCGCTGATCGCGCCCAGCATGGAAAAGGCGGAATACGGCAATTCAAGACGCACCTCGCCTTGTTCGCTGCGCACGGTTTCGGCGATGGTGGTCGCCGACGCGGCAAGCACGTTGTCCTGCGACTGCGCGGCGGCCTGACGCGCCAGCCCCGATACCATCGACCAGGACAAGAGCGACAACACCGCTGCCACCCCCGCCAGAAGCGCCGTGAGGCGGCGACCGATGGATATCTGCGGGATCATTCCGTCTCCAGCCGGTATCCAAGCCCGCGCACCGTCTCGATCCTGAGACCGAGCGGTCCGATCTGGCGGCGGAGGCGACCGACATAGACCTCGATCGCGTTTTCCGTCACATCGGCGTCGAAGGAAAACAGCCGATCCAGAAGCTGCCCCTTGGAAAAGGTCTGTCCGGGATGGCGGGCAAACACCTCAAGCAACCGCGTTTCGCGATTGCGCAGCGCGACGTTATCCTCGCCCAGGCGCAGGTTGCCCGACATCGGATCAAAAAGCGCGGTGCCCAGCGTGATCTCGTTGCGGGCCGATCCGCCCCTGCGGCGCAGCACCGCGCGCACCCGAGCCTCGAGTTCGGAAAAATCGAACGGCTTGGTGATGTAGTCATCGGCCCCCTGATTCAACGCGCCAACGCGGTCGGACACCTGGGCGCGGGCGGTCAGGACGATCACCGGCGTTTCGATCTGCGCGCGGCTCCGGGCCAGAAAATCGCGCCCGTCGCCATCGGGCAGCATCACGTCCAGCAGGATCAGGTCATAACGCGCCGTGCGCAGGCAGGCATCGGCATCGGCAAGCGTGAGGGCATGATCCACAGCATGACCGTCCATCGCCAGCCGTTTCACCACGCTGTCGGCCAGTTCGGCGTTGTCCTCGACCAGCAGATACCGCACGGTGCGGACCCCTCCTTCTGCCACTTCCGGCAATTTGTGCCATTGCGTGTCAGGCTCATGTCAGTTTTCTATGATGACAACGAAATATGGGCGTAACAGCTTCGCCTGTCAAACGGGAGGAATACAAGATGAATATCAACATGACCCGCCGGGTCGTGATGGCCGCTGCGGCCGCCACGCTGGCCCTGTCCGGCTCTGTGCAGGCCGGGGGACACACGGTCCTTGAGGAACTGCACTTCGTCATTCCCGGTGGCGCCGGCGGCGGCTGGGACGGCACGGCGCGCGGCACCGGTGAGGCCTTGACCAATTCCGGTCTTGTCGGCTCGGCCAGTTATGAGAACATGTCCGGCGGTGGTGGCGGCAAGGCGATCGGCTACATGATCGAAAACGCCGAGAGCCTCGACAACACGCTGATGGTGAACTCCACGCCGATCGTGATCCGGTCGCTCACCGGCGTGTTCCCGCAGAGCTTCCGCGACCTGACGCTGGTGGCGGGAACGATCGGGGACTATGCCGCGCTCGTGGTGCCGGCGGACAGCGACATCGAAGACATGGACGGCTTGCTGGCCGCCTACAGCGAACAGGGCCCGGATTTCGCCGTTGGTGGCGGATCGGTTCCCGGCGGCATGGACCACCTGGTGGCCGCGATGTTGATGAAGGCGGCCGGAGAAGCGCCGACCGACCTCAATTACATTCCCTACGACGCGGGTGGCAAGGCCATGGCCGGCATGTTGTCGGGCGAGATCGACGCCCTGTCGACAGGGTTCTCCGAAGCGATTGCACTGGCCGAACAAGGCGAAGTGCGCATCCTTGGTGTCACCGCCGAAGAGCGTGTCCCGGCCTATGACAGCGCACCGACCTTCATGGAGCAGGGGATCGACACCTCCTTCGTGAACTGGCGCGGCTTCTTCGCGGCACCGGGCACCTCCGACGAGAAGGTGGCGGAGTACATCTCGGCCCTGGAGGCCATGTACGAGACCGACGCATGGGAAACCGTGCGCGCCCGCAATGGCTGGGTCAACATCTTCAACCCCGGCGACGACTTCCGCACCTTCCTGGAAAACCAGGAAAAGGAGATCGGTGATCTGATGACGGAACTGGGCTTTCTCTAAGGGATCGCCCCGCCGACCCCGGCGCCCGCGCCGGAGCCACATCAAGGACATCGCCCGATCCCGGGCGGTGTCACCCGGGACGGATCATTCATCGGGAGGGAATGGCAATGGCGCTGGATCGCTGGATCGCGCTGATCTTCATCGTTTTCTGCTGCGCCTACGGCTACATGGCCTTTTTCACCATGGACCAGGACGTGCCACCCTTCATGCAGAGGAACCCTGTCTGGCCATCGACCTTTCCCAAGGTTCTTGCCGTGCTGGGTATCCTCGTCGGGCTGGTCGTATTGCTCGGGCTGGAAAAGCCCGAAGCCGGAAAAGAGCCCTCTGCAACGGAAATCAACTATCGTCGCCTGCACGAATACAAGCTGGGCCAGGCGCTGGCGCTGCTGGGCTTGATGGTGGCCTATGCGCTGCTGCTTCGGCCTGCCGGCTTTCTCATTGCGACAACGCTTTTCCTGATCGCCGGCAGCGCGATCCTGGGCGAGCGCAAGGTCCACATCATGGTACCGGTGTCGCTGCTGGCCGCGTTGTGTGTCTGGTATCTCGTGCAACAGGTCCTGGGTATTTTCCTGCGGCCCTTTCCATTTTTCCTGGGGAATTGAGCCATGCTCGAAGGTATCCTGATCGGCCTTGAGGCCGCATTCTCGATCAAGAACCTGCTGCTGGTGGTCGCCGGCTGCCTTATCGGCACCTTCATTGGCATGTTGCCCGGGCTAGGGCCGATGTCGATCATCGCCATCATGATCCCGATCGCGATCACGCTGGGCGATCCGGCGGCGGCGCTGATCCTGCTGGCCGGTGTCTATTATGGCGCCATTTTCGGCGGCTCGACCTCGTCGATCCTGCTGAACGCACCGGGCGTCGCGGGAACGGTGGCCTCGTCCTTCGACGGCTATCCCATGGCGCGCAAGGGGCAGGCGGGCAAGGCGCTGACGATTGCCGCAGTGTCAAGCTTCGCAGGCGGCATGATGGGCGTGATCCTTCTGATGATCTTTGCTCCGGCGCTGAGCTCGCTGGCGCTGCTGTTTCACTCGGCGGAATATTTCGCGCTGATGGTTGTGGGGCTCTCGGCGATCGCGGCCTTTGCCGGGACCGGCCAGGTCGCAAAGGCGCTGATGATGACCGTGCTGGGCCTGATTCTCGCCACGGTGGGCGAAGGCGCGCTGTTCAACATGCCGCGTTTCACGCTGGGGATGATGGACCTGCAATCCGGGATTTCCTTTATCACGCTGGCCATGGCGATGTTCGCGCTGCCCGAAGCCCTGTTCCTTGTGCTGAACCCGGCGCGTGGTTCCGGCGGCGACGGGGGACCGAACAAGATCACGGGGCTGCGCTTTTCGCGTGCCGAAGGCAGGGCCATGCTCCCCGTGATCGGCCGCCAGTCGGTGCAGGGGTTTTTCGTCGGCGTGCTGCCCGGCGCGGGCGCAACACTCGCCTCCTTCCTGGGCTACGCGGTGGAGCGCAACATCGCCAAAGGTGAGGACCAGGCCGAGTTCGGCCATGGATCGGTCAAGGGGCTGGCCGCGCCGGAAACCGCCAACAACGCGGCGTGCACGGGCTCATTCGTCCCGCTCCTGACGCTCGGAATCCCCGGATCGGGGACCACGGCGATCCTGCTGGGGGCTTTGATCGCGTTGAACGTGACACCGGGACCGCGGCTGATGACCGACACGCCAGAGGTCTTCTGGGCGGTCATCATCTCGATGTTCATCGGGAACTTCGTGCTGCTGATCCTCAACCTTCCGCTGATCCCCTATATCGCCAAGATCCTCGCGATCCCGCGCAATTACCTGATCCCGTTCATCCTGTTCTTCACCTTGATGGGGGCGTATATCGGGCAGAACAACGCGACAGAGCTGCTGATGCTGGTCGGGTTGGGTGTCTTGGCGTCGATCTTCCGCTTTGCCGATTACCCGCTGGCGCCGCTCCTGATCGGCTTCATCCTCGGCCGGATGCTTGAAGACAATTTCGCCCGGTCGATGCAGCTTTATCGCGGGATGGACTTTATCTGGGAGCGTCCGATGACCCTGGGTCTGCTGGTGCTGGCGGCGATCCTCATCGTCTTGCCCAGCTATCGCGCCCGCAGGGCAAAGGCCCGCGCCAAAGGTGTGGCGGATGGCGATTGATGCCGCCAGATCGAGACCCGGCCCGGCGGCGCGCCCGCCGGGCGATGCCAAAACGGGCCGCCTTGTGCGGCCGTGACCGAAGTGAACCACATGTCACAGCCCATGACCAAACCGCTCAGCGGTATCCGTGTTCTCGACCTGACCAATGTTCTCGCCGGCCCGTTCGCCTGTCATCAACTGGCGCATCTGGGGGCAGAGGTGATCAAGGTCGAAGCGGTCGCGCGCGGCGACCTGGCCCGAAATCTCGGGGCTGATGCCGAGCTGTCTGCCAAGGGGATGGGCATCTCGTTTCTTGCCCAGAACCCGGGCAAGAAATCCCTGACGCTGAACCTAAAGGACCCGCGCGGCAAGCAGGCCCTGACGCGTCTCGTGGCGGCCTCCGATGTGCTGGTCGAAAACTTCAGGCCCGGTGTCATGGACCGGCTGGGCCTTGGGTTCGACAGCCTCAAGACCCGGAACCCCTCCCTCATCTACTGCGCGATTTCCGGATTTGGACAGGACGGCCCATGGGCCGACCGACCGGCCTATGACCAGATCATCCAGGGCCTGTCCGGTGTGATGTCCGTCACTGGCGATGCAGACAGCGCGCCGCTGCGTGTCGGCTACCCCCTGGCCGATACGGTTGGTGGCCTGACGGCCGCCATGGCGATTACCGCCGCCCTGAACGCGCCAGATCGGGGCACGTTCATCGATATCTCCATGCTCGACAGCGTGCTGGCCACGATGGGCTGGGTGGTTTCGAACCACCTGGTCGGCGGCGTCGCCCCGACACCGCAGGGCAATGAAAACCCGACCTCGGCACCCTCTGGCACGTTTCAATGCGCCGATGGCCTGATCAACATCGCCGCCAATAAAGACGAGCAGTGGGATCTGCTGGCCCGACACCTGGAAAGACCGGACCTGCTGGAACATCCGGATTTCGCCACGCGCGAAGACCGCAAGGCCAACCGCCTGCGCCTGAAAGCCGAACTGGAAACCGTTCTGACAAAACGTCCCGCCCGTGACTGGTCGCGCGAGTTGAACGGGATCGGCGTCCCCGCAGGCGCGGTGATGACGGTGCCGGAGATCCTTGGCCATCCGCAGATCGCGGATCGTGGCCTTCTGGCCCGGTTCGAGGACGCGCCGGGTGTTGACCGGGCGTTCGACTTGATGCGGATCGGCGCCATGTTCGACGGCACGCGACCGGCGGTGGACAGCCCGCCGCCCGCGCTCGGGGCGAATTCCGAGGATATCCTGGGCGCCTTGGGCTATTCCGCTGCGGACATAACCGAAATGCAAAATGAAGGCGTGACATGACGGATGACGTGAAAGACTGGTGGCGCACCCGCATCATCGATATGGAACCTGGCCGCATCGAGCTGCGCGGCCGTCCGGTGCAGGATCTGATCGGCACCACGGGGTTTGCCCGCATGATCTGGCTCATGGTTGTCGGCGACGAGATCGACGGCCCGCGCGAGACCCTCTTCGAGGCGGCTCTCGTGGCCGCCGTCGATCATGGACCGCAAGCCCCGTCCATCGCCGCTGCCCGCATGGCCGCAACCTGCGGGATCGGTTTGCAATCCGCCATGGCGACCGGGCTCAACATGCTGGGCGATGTGCATGGCGGTGCCGGTGAACAGGCGCTTGAACTCTACCAGGCCGCTGTTGCCGCGGGCCCGGAAAACCTTGGCGCTGTCCTGACCGACTGGCGCCGCGACAACGGTCCCTATATCCCCGGATTCGGCCACCGCTTTCACAAACCGGTGGACCCTCGCGCGCCCCGTCTGCTCGGCCTCGTCGACGACGCCGCCGAAACCGGAGCCGTCAGCGGCGCCTACGCGACCGTGGGCCGCGCCATCGAGGCTCATATCGCGACCGAACGCGGCAAACCGGTCCCGATGAACATCGACGGCGCAACCGCCGTGATCTATGCCGAACTCGGATGTCCGGCGCCCCTGGCGCGCGGTTTCTTTGGTCTCTCACGGTCGGTCGGGATCCTCGCCCATGCATGGGAACAAACCCAGCAGGGCGGCCGCAACAAGGGGCCAACGCCCCCTGCCTATCGCTGGACCTACGACGCAGAGTGAGGCGACGGCCTGCGTGGTCGTGCCTCCTGACCCTCGGTCATGCAGTCCCCGAAACGCGTTTGTGTTGATGGATCACGATGCGCTCCGACCTGTCTTGCGCGTCAAGCGTCTGGCGTGTTGTGCTGCACCGGGGTTTCGGTGGGGCCGCTTTGCAGAAGCCCGTTCTGTCGGACATCTTCCGCATTGCGGGCGTCCCATCTGAAAAACGGTGGAAAACCGGTTCCCCCTGTTCGGAATGCGCACTATACGGGCGCGGGTTTGATGGATGGAATGCAGGCAGGGGTTTCGAGACATGGCGAATGTGGTCGTAGTCGGCGCACAATGGGGCGACGAGGGCAAAGGCAAGATCGTGGACTGGCTCTCGGAACGGGCGGATGTGATCTGCCGTTTCCAGGGAGGGCACAACGCCGGGCACACCTTGGTCGTCGATGGCAAGGTCTACAAGCTGCATGCGCTGCCCTCCGGCGTCGTGCGGGGCGGCAAGCTGTCGGTGATTGGCAATGGCGTTGTGCTGGACCCTTGGCATCTCTTGCAGGAGATCGACACGATCCGCGCGCAGGGTGTGGAGATCACACCCGAAACCCTGATGATTGCCGAGAACACGCCGCTGATCCTGCCGATCCATGGTGAACTGGACCGGGCGCGCGAAGAAGCGGCCAGCAAGGGCACCAAGATCGGTACAACCGGGCGCGGCATCGGGCCGGCCTACGAAGACAAGGTGGGCCGCAGATCGGTGCGTGTCGCCGATCTGGCGGATCAGGCCACCTTGGAGGCGCGGGTGGACCGGGCGCTTCAGCATCACGATCCGCTGCGCCGGGGATTGGGCGTTCCGCCCGTGGACCGTGATGCGCTGCTGGCGCAATTGAGCGAGGTTGCAGGGCAGATCCTGCCCTTTGCCGCGCCGGTCTGGAAGGTGCTGAACGAGAAACGCAAAGCAGGTCGGCGCATTTTGTTCGAAGGCGCACAGGGGGCGCTGCTGGACATCGATTTCGGGACATATCCCTTTGTCACATCGTCGAACGTGATTTCGGGGCAGGCGGCGACCGGGGTCGGCCTTGGGCCTGGCGCAATCGATTATGTACTTGGGATCGTCAAGGCTTACACCACCCGCGTGGGCGAGGGGCCGTTCCCGACAGAGCTTGACGATGCCGATGGGCAGCGGTTGGGAGAGCGGGGTCACGAGTTCGGGACCACAACGGGGCGCAAGCGGCGCTGCGGGTGGTTCGATGCCTGCCTCGTGCGCCAGACCTGCGCCACGAGCGGGGTGAACGGAATTTCCCTGACCAAGCTTGACGTGCTGGACGGGTTCGAGACGTTGAAAATATGTGTCGGCTACGAGCTGGATGGCAAACGCTATGATTACCTGCCGACCGCGTCGGAGGAGCAGGGCCGCTGCACACCGATCTACGAGGAAGTGCCCGGCTGGTCGCAATCCACCGAAGGGGCGCGATCCTGGGTCGATCTTCCGGCGGAGGCGATCAAATACGTGCGCCGCATCGAGGAATTGATCGAGTGCCCGGTCGCCCTACTTTCTACCTCACCGGAGCGGGATGACACGATCCTTGTCACCGACCCGTTTGCAGACTGAGGAAAAGGGGGCGCAGATGGCGCTGAGTCACAAGGCAAAAAAACGCTGGTCGCTGGTGATCCTGCTGGTTGGCCTGCCGGTTTACATCGTGGTCTGTCTGAACGTGATCAGCCTGTTCGACCGGCCCCCGTTCCTGGTCGAGCTGCTGGTTTTCCTGGTCCTCGGCATTCTCTGGGCGCTGCCGTTCAAGTTCGTGTTCCAGGGTGTGGGGCAAATGGACCCGGAGGCGGAGGACTAGAGACTCCGGCGTTCCGGTCCCGCGACGCAAGTTAACCTTTTGGCAACCTTTTGTGTGGCATCCTGCGGGAAGCGCTGAACCGGGGTCGGATTTCGGGCAACGTCGTTCGGTGTGAAACTGAGGGTCAGGTTCTGCCCGCGCGCCCGTGTCTTGGCTGTGCCATGTGTGGATGAACCGCGACCGCCACGAGGTGGCCCAGAATGCGGCACTTGCATTTGACGGCGGTCAGTCGAGTTCGAGCACGCAGGTACAGAATTGCTTGGCTTTCCAGTGCGCCTTCTTGCTGACCTCCACGTTGTAGAGGATCTGGTAGGTCTGGTCCTCTTTTTCCAGGCAGCACGCCGTGACTTCGACATCCTTTGGCGCCTTGGCGCAGAAGTTGCGGCCGAGATAGTACATGTCCGGCTGGACATCGGCCGTGAACATCGCCCGGCGGTTGCCGTGCTCGTCGGTCACGCATTTCACCTTGGGGCATGAGACAGGCTTGGGTTTCGGAGTGACAACGACCCTTTCCGGGTCTCGTGGGCTGTCCTCTCGCTCACGCGTGGTCCGCGTGGTCGTCGGGCGGTCAAAGGTCGGTTTCTCGTAGCTTGGCTGCTCTGGCGAGGCGTCCCGTGCCAGAGCAGGGGTCGCTGCAAGAGCCAAAATCATCAACAGGGCCAGTCTCATATCATTTCCCTCATGGAACCGCGTACGTCGCGGCAGTCCTAGCATGGTTCCGCGCCACCGCGAAATCCCGTGTCGGGGCGCGGGTCGTTCTGATCATCTGCATCAAGCCGCCGCCGCCGGCGCGATATTGATGCTTTCAACCACAAGGATTTGATCGAGCGAAACAGGACCGGCATCTGCCGAAACAGCCGCAACGGTCTGTCCATTGGCCTGGACCAGCGTGTCCCCGCTGTCTTCGTCCTCCTCCAGCGAAATTTCCGTGTCGCCGGAGGTGCCAGCCGGCACGGAGACGATCACAACCTCGTTCTCGGAAAGGTCCATCACGATCGGGGCATTGTCGGGATCAACCCAGGAACCGGCGAAAAAGATGTCGCTGTTCTCTCCGCCATAGGCCACGTCGCCGCTGCCCATCTGGATCTGGTCAAAGCCTGCACCACCGCGCAGGGTGTCAGGGTCATCCAGATCGCGGGCTTCGATCATTTCGTCGTCATTGCCATCCCAGACACCAAAGAGCTGGTCATCACCGTCGCCGCCATCAAGCGTATCGGCACCCGCACCCACAATGAGGGAATCATCACCCGCACCGCCCATCAGACTGTCATCGCCATCATTACCGAAGAGCGTGTCATTGCCTGACCCGCCAAAGATGGTATCGTCCCCGTCGCCGCCGACAGCCTCGTCGTCATCTTCCTGGCCGTCGATCCGATCATTCCCAGCATCGCCGAAAAGCGTGTCGCTGCCAAGGCCACCGAGAAGCGTGTCATCGCCGTCGCCGCCTGCGACCAGATCGTCCCCGGAATTGCCGTCAAGAGAGTCGTCGCCTTCGCTGCCGAAGACCTGATCGTCCCCGTCGCCGCCAAGGACAGTGTCGTCCCCTTCCTGCCCGTCAAGGATGTTGTCTGCAGCGCTGCCGTTGAGGACGTCATCGCCGGCCCCGCCGACCACGGTGTCCGCGCCAGCCGTTGCATCCAGCGTATCGCCGTCGTCGGAGCCGAAGGTCACACCATCTGAGGTTACGACGCCATCGCCTCCGGAGCTGTCGCTGCCGTCTTCGCTGTCGCCGGTATCCAGCCCGTCGTCCCCGTCGTCACCCCCGGTGGCGCCGGTGTCCGTTTCGCTGTCATCATCGTCACCAGAATCCGCGAACACGCTGGCGGAGATACCCAAAAGCGTGAGAGCCAAAAGCGCTGCAAGTTCCATAGCAGGTTAATCCCAAGATTACCGAATATGCGATAAACTACCCGTTTCGGCACCCACATCCCTAGAAAAATCGACAATTTGAACGATATTGTCCGGTTTTCTGTGACAATGCGAAAGGCGTTTCGCGATTGTCGCCAAGGGGCTTTGGGAATGTGGCGGTGCCTTATTTTTGCCCCAGCCAGTTCGGCCCGTCCCGGGGTGATTCAGGGCGCAGATAGGCGACCATCCGACCGCTTGGCGGCGCGGTTGCCTGGGCTGCCCAGGGGGCAACGCCGTGCAGGAGAAACGGGTTGAGCAAGACCGCTTCGCCCGGCCGTGTAAAGAGCGGACTGCGCGCGCAGGTCTCGAACACTGTCTTGCGGGCGGCGTGATAAACCTCCGTCACGTCGGTCTTCGCCCAATCGCGTTCCGGCACCGCTCCCAGCGCGTCGATCATGGCGCGTTGCAGGATGTGGTGGCTGCCGCGCCAGACCACCAGCGGGCTGGCGCCGGGTGAGGTTTCTGTCAGGGGCAGGCCGAGGATCCAGTCATGCCGTTCCTGCAGGAAGCGGCGTTTCGGTGATCCTTCGGCCACAAGCCCGTCCATATGCGCGCCGTCGCGGTTGCGGCGATAGCGAAAGGCAGCCTCGCTTTCGCTATTCCGGGGGCGCGGGAAGCCTGGATAGGTGATCGACAGCTGCGCCGGGTGCAGATCGTCACGCGGGCCGATCCGATCGACCACGGGACCGGACAGCGCTGTCCCGCCGATCGCACCGTCGGCATCCGAGGGCAGGGCATCCACGCCAACGAACCAAGTGCCGCCGCATTGCAGCCATTGCGCCTGCATCGCCGGATCGCGTGCCACGGCCCGTCCGATCCGATGGGCGGCCTGTGCCCAGCGATAGGTGTCGGGGTGCCAGGCAAAGCGGACATACCCGCAGTCAGGCCAGTCGGTGACCATCCGGTCAGCCGGCCAGCCGGTCAGGCTGCTGCATCCGGTCCAGCGCCTCGTTCAGAAGCTCTGGCCCCACACCGGGAACGTTGGCCCGCTCTGACAGGACACGCCGCCAGGTGCGCGCGCCCGGCTGCCCGGCGAACAGACCCAGCATATGGCGCGTGACATGGTGCAGCTTGCCGCCGTCCTCGAGATGCGCAGCGATATAGGGCTTCATGCGGTCGATGACCTCGTTCCGCGTTCGGGCCGCGGGCGCGGCGCCATAAAGCCGGGCGTCCGCGTCCGACAGGATATCCCACGGGCGGTGATAGGCGGCACGGCCGACCATTGCGCCGTTCAGGCCGCGATCGATCAGCGCCTTGGCTGCATCAAGCGTTTCGATGCCGCCATTGATCGATATCGGCAGATCCGGGAAACGATCCGCCATCTCGGCCACGAGGTCATAGTCCAGCGGTGGAACGTCGCGGTTTTCCTTTGGGGACAAGCCCTTTAACCACGCCTTGCGCGCATGGATGATCAGGTAATCGCAGCCCGCCTGCTGCACCCGCTGGACGAAGTCAGGCAGCACCTGCGCCGGATCCTGATCGTCGACGCCGACGCGGCATTTGACAGTGACCGGGACAGTGACCGCCTCCTTCATCGCCGCGACACATTCGGCCACACGCGCGGGCGATTTCATCAGCACCGCGCCGAAAGTCCCGGATTGCACGCGGTCCGATGGGCAGCCGACATTGAGATTGATCTCGTCATAGCCGGACGCCTGTCCAAGCTGCGCCGCCTCGGCCAGCTCTCGCGGGTCCGATCCACCCAGTTGCAGGGCAACGGGATGCTCTGCACCGGAATGGGCCAGCAACTGTGTCGCGCCGCCACGGACAAGCGCCGGGGCCGTGACCATTTCGGTATAAAGCAGGGCATGCCGACTGATCTGCCGGTGAAAATACCGGCAGTGTCGATCGGTCCAGTCCATCATCGGGGCGACAGACAGTCTGGCGGTCTCGGTCAGGTTCATGGTCTATGATCCGTGGTCGGCGTGTTTGGGCCGTTTTATCGCACAGAAGCGGGGCGTCGAAAATGGGGGACCCTGCGGCGCTTTGCAAGGCGGGATCGCGGTGTTTGCTCGAGGGCGAAACGCGAACCGGCCCGCGATTGTATCGCGGGCCGGTTCGATCCGGTTTGTGGGGCGGGGATCAGCCTGCGGCGCGGGCATCGGGTTTGAAGCCGATATTGTCCGACGCGGAAAAGCGGCCGCCGCCCTTTTTCTCGATCTTGCCCTCGCGCAGCAACTGGCCGAAGCTGCGCAAGCGTTCTTCGCGAGAGCTTGCATCGCTCTCGGCCTGATGCAGGATCGTCATCAGCTGCGGCCGCGAGAATTGGTCATGGCCTTCGACAAAGGACATGTATGCCGCCGCCGCTTCGAGCAGTTCGGGAAGGGTGTTGGCGCCCTGTTGCTCGGCGAAATCCGCAAAGCCGGTGTCTTCGACAGCGGTGCTTGCGCCGGCCGGTGCGGCCGCGTCCATGTTGCGCTTAATGCGGCGCGGACGAACCGGCTGCACGGCGTCGTCTTGCGCGTCATCGTCTGTGTCGATCCGCTGTTCTGCGACCAGCTTCAGGGGCGCAGCGCGCACCGGGGCCGGGCGTTCGGAGCGGGTCTGCGTAACCTTGGGGCGGCGCGGGCGCACCGCATCGGCGAGGTCTTCGCGATACGGTTCTTCCTCATCCGCCTTCGGCTTTGACTTGCCGAGCAGGCGTTCCGCCTTTGTTGCGGCAACTGCGGCGCGCAGATGCGCGATGGCGCTGCGGCGGCGGTTGCCTTCCGGTTCGTCCATTTCGGTTTCCGTCTTGTCGACGAGGCGGTCAACCGAGGTGTCGTCTTCGGCGATGGCGGTGTCGGTCAGCATGGCGCGCGCCGGACTGGTCATCTTGACCGCCTTGCGAATATTCGCGTGTGCGGCCTCGTCCTGCGTGTCATTCTCGGCGTCGAGGTTCCAGTCGTCATCGGTTTCGATCTCGGCGTGAAGCTCGGCCAGTTCGCGGGCAAGCTCTTCTTCCTCCTCCTTGGTGAGGGAGCTTTCCGTATCGCCGGGGGCGGCTGTATCAAGCTCCGCGTCCTCGTCGAATTCCTCGATATCGCCCGCTGCGAGCGCGCTTTCGACATCCGCGCGCTTGGCTTTCCCGACACGGGCAACGAGCGGGGCCGCCACGCTTTCGGCTTTTGGCGCATCCTCCGTCTCCGCCTGGTCGTCCTGACGGGTTTTTTGGAGGACCTGAGGCGCATCGCTGCCACTCACGCTGTCGTCGATATCTTCAAGATCTTCGAGATCGTCGAAGGCCTGCACCGAAGTGTCATCCGTCTCTTCGGCGGGATCGGCCTCGTGTTCGTCCGCGTAGAGCCCTGCAATCGCGTCAGCGTCCTTGTCGGTCACGCGGGGCTCGGCGGTTGCGGTCTGGGATTCAAGCTCGGCGATGCGGGCGCGCAATGCCTCTAGCTCGCTTTCCGGCGCGCCGTCGGGGCTGGCACCGGGCGCGGTCTCATTGGTGGGTTCCACCTGCGCCGGGTCCGGAAGGGTGTCCGTGTCCGCATCTTCGATCTGGTCGCTCATGATCCCGGCAATGGTATCGGCGAAGAGCGTGTTGTCGTCTTCCGCTGCCGGTGCAAAGGCGCTGTTGTCCTCGCCGGCTTCAGCCACTGTCGACGCCTGAATTGCTCCATCAGGATCAATGGCATCATTCTCATCGATGCCATCCCCGTCCGGGCCGGGCATGGCGTGTTCGTCCTCGATGTATTCCGGCTCTGCATGGTCGGACGCCTGAACCTGCGGCGTTTGCGATTTTGCGGCCACCACGGCGCGGATGCGCTGGAGCTTGTCGGCCACGCTGTCTGTCACGGCAACGGTCGCGGGCGCAGTGACCTCTTGTGCCGTTTCGGCGCGGGCCTCATCGGCCAGGTCTTTCGCGGCGCGATCGGCCTTGTCGGCCTGCTCGGAGATCAGGTCGTCGATGCTCTGCTCGGCCGAGAATGCGTCCTCTTCGGACAACACGCCATCGGCATCCACCGTGATGTCGTCAACCAAGATGTCGGCCGCGGCTGCATCAAGCTCAAGCTTGGACAGATCAACCTCGGAGAGATCAATTGCTGTCTCTTTCTCGGGCAGATCGTCGAGACCCGACACGACAGCAGCCTCTGTCTTCAACTCCGGGGTCGCGGCATCTTCGGGATCATGCTCCGGATGGTATTGCGGGCGGTCGGCATCGCCTTCAGCCTGGCCTTTTTCTTTGGCCTCGACCTCGGCGTTCTCTGTCGCCGGTGCGGTCGCGACAGCCAGCGCGGTGGCAGCCACCCCGGCTGTCGCGCCCACATTGGCTGCATCCGACGACGTGTCCGGCGCGACATCCCCTTGCGGCGACCCGGACTGTTCCGTTGGACGCAGAACCCAGTTACCTTTTACAAAACGCGCCTCCACGCGGCGTTCGATCTCGCGTTCCGCGATCCGGGCCAGCATTTCGGCATCAGGGGTTGGTGGTTCGGCGCCAAAATATCGGTCGTCCTGCGCAAGATCACGGAAATATTCCGCAATCGCTTTCATGGTGTCGAAGGATTGGTCGAACCCTTCAAGCGTACATGAAAAGGTTCCGTAGGAAACCGTGAGTATCTTGTTCGAACTCACCATGACAAAACTCGCTTTCTAATCTTCTGCGATGGTCTTGCTAGCACGTTTACCAAGACCAAAGCGCATCGAATCTGTGCCTCTTACGGTATCATTTCGTGACCGGATTGTGATCTGTTTCGCGTTTCGCCATTAATCAAACATGAATGATGCAATTGTTTTCTCGGACGACCCAGTTTTGCTGGTCGGTGGTGCAAATGGCGACAATGGGCTGTTGAGCACCCTATTGGACGAGGCCGGCTTGGTTGTCGCTGCCGACAGCGGCGCTGACTGGATACGGGCGCTGGGCCGAATGCCGGACGCTCTGATCGGTGATCTGGATTCCGTCTCCGAGGCGACGGTCGCTGCCATGCCGCCCGGACAGGTGCATCGAATAAGCGAACAGAACACCACGGATTTCGACAAGGCGGTGCGGTCAATATCGGCGCCGCTGATCATCGGGATCGGATTTCTGGGTGGACGGGTGGATCACCTGCTGGCCGCGATGACGGTGATGGTGCGACATCCGGACCGGGCCATCGTCCTGGTGGGAGAGACCGACGCGGTGGCGCATGTGCCGCCCCGGCTTGATCTTCCGCTTGCCGCCGGCACGCGGGTGTCCCTGTTCCCGATGCGCGCTGTGGCCGGGCAATCGAGCGGACTGCGCTGGCCCATCGACGGGCTGACACTGTCGCCGGACCGGCGTGTCGGCACGTCGAATCAGGCCGAGGGCGCGGTCGCGCTGTCGGTCGCGACCCCCGGGTTGCTGGTTATTGTGCCGGTGTCCCGACGGCTGGTGCTGCAACAGGCTCTGTTGCAAGCTGACGGCTTATGGCCTGCTCTCTGAAGACGATATAAAGTCCCGATCCGATGGTGATCGCGATACCGACGGTGGCCATCGAATTGGGCAGATCGCCGAAGATCGCGAAGCCGATGATCGTTGCGATCGGGATTTCAAGGTACTGCATCGGGGCGACCGTGGCCGAGGGTGCATAGCGCAGCGACCAGGTCATCAACAAATGAGCCAATGTGCCGAACAGGCCAAGGGTCACAAGCAGGATCCAGGTTCCCTCGGTGAGCGCCGTGTCCCATGTCGTGAGCGGAACCGCGGTATCCGGGATCAGCAGCATCCCCGGTGCCAAGAGCGCCACGGCCATCACGCCGGAAACGGCCTGGAGCCCGATGGGATCGGTTTCCTTGGCGATCTTGCGGGTGACCAGCATGAAGAGCGCGAAATTCAGCGCAACCCCCAGTGGCAAAAGCGCAGGCCATCCCACCGCCTGAAAGGAGGGCTGGACCACCAGAAGCGTGCCGAAAAACCCGATCGAACAGGCGATGAGGCGGCGACTGCCCACCTCCTCGCCCAACACGTAATGCCCGAGCAGCAACATGATGAACGGCATCACAAAGGCAATCGCAATCGCGTCCGCCAAAGGCAGGTAGGAGAGCGCCGAGATCATCATTCCGATGCCGAGGATATGCATGACCGTGCGCAGCAAGGTCAGTCCGAACACCCGGCCCGACATGCGCCAGAGACGGCCCGTGAGCGCAATGATCGGAATGAGGACAATCGCCTGAAGGCCAAAGCGGACGAGCAAAAGCTGACCCAGCGCCACCGAGTCCGACAGCATCTTCGCGATGGCGGGTTCCCTGGATATTGACGGTAGTATTGGTGAGGATGCCGTCCTGGCTGCTCGCTCTGTGGACCTGACCGGGGTCTTTGGAAGCACAACATTTGCCGCAGGCAACACCGTGCACCTCGCGGATGGGGCGCAGGTGGACGGTGGACTCTTCGCCGCTGGACGACGCGTGGAGATCGCCGGTCAGGTTGACGGTGATCTCTACGCGGGAGCGCGACGGCTGGTCATCTCCGGGCGGATCGATGGGGATGTCACGGTTGGCGGTACGCAGAAGCAAACAAGGGACCCAGTGCGACTGCGTTACAAGTCATCGCAGCGGGGGCGTTTCGAGCGGGCGCACTGTATCGGGGGGGGGGATGCCCAAGTCCTCCGTCCAGAGAGCGCTCCACGTTCGTCATCCTGAGATGGGAGGACGCTTCGCTGTTCTCCGACATCATGGCCATTCATCGAGGAAAGCCTATCCGGTCGGGTCGATACTAACGCCGTTTGGAGTTTGGGCTTTCCCGCGGGGAAATGAATTCGCTCAAGGTTCAAGGCCGTCCTCATGGGACCCCGAGGCGCTACTCCTTCCAGACGAAATCGAAGAGCACGACGGAAGCGGAGAGCGTGGCGCCGGCAAAGCCGATGAGGGTCAGGAGCTCGTCTTGGGCCTGCACCCACGGGAGGCCCGCGATGGCTTTGCGGGTTGCGCTGGTGCCGGACACGAGAAGGGGCACCAGCAGGGGGAGGAGGAGGACCGGGAGCAAAGGGCCCTGCCGGGCGGCCCGGGCCACGAGGGCGGCGAGCAGGGTGGTTGCACTGGCAAGCCCGACCGCGCCCAGCCCGCCCATGCCCCCGGCCGCGCCGCCACCCCGGGGGTTACCGCCACCCCCGGCCCGCGGCCGTACCCGCAGCCCGTCGGGAAGCTCTTCGACGCGGGCGCCCATCCTGGTGAGCTCCGCGGCCATAACCGACACCCGGTCGGTCTCCTTGGCGCGCGCCTGGGGCACGTTGGAGAGCTCCACGGGCTCCCGGGCGAAGCAGGCCGCTACCGCGAGCGCCGGCAGGGCGTCGGGGATGGCGTTGAGGTCGAAGGTTCCGCCCGAGAGGGCGGCGCGGGCGAAACCCGCGTCCGCGTCGAATGCTTCCGCTGGACCTGTCACCGTGACCGCGCCATCGCCCTCCTCGACCGCACAGCCCATCTCGGCGAGGATGCCGAGGACCGCCTTGTCGCCCTGC
>NZ_JAIPUS010000017.1 GCF_020055675.1 Marivita sp. | reverse complement strand
TCGGTGCCTTCATCCAGTCCAGCCGCTGCGCCGCCTCGGCCCAGAACCCTTCCGGATCGGACACCGACCGCGCATACATCTCCTCGTACCGCGCCGAATCAACATGCGCGTTACGGATAATGTCGTCGGATGGGGGATAGGTTGTGTCGGTCATATCGTGTCCTCCTCTTTGGTCAAAGAAAACCGCCCCCGCCGGGAAATGGCAAGGGCGGCATGGGTCGCAACATCAAAATTGGCAATTTTCAGATCGCCAGGTATTCCGCCCGCAGGGAGTCGTTTTCCAGAACTTCCTCCGCCGACCCGTCGAACACGATCGAACCGGTGTCCAGAATGATCGCCCGATCCGCGAGTTGCAGCGCGCGAACCGCGTTCTGTTCAACCAGGATCGTCGTCATGCCCTGTTCCTTGATCAGGCGCAGGGTTTTTTCGATCTCGTCCACGATCACCGGCGCCAGACCCTCATAGGGTTCATCGAGCAGCAGCACCTTGACGTCACGCGCAAGGGCGCGGGCTATGGACAACATCTGTTGTTCGCCGCCCGACAGCGTGACGCCTTCCTGCTTGCGGCGTTCGCCGAGGCGCGGGAAAAGATCGTACAAGCGTTCGATCGACCAGCCGATGGGGGGCGCGATCTGTGCCAGTTGCAGGTTTTCCTCGACGGTGAGACCGGGGATGATGCAGCGATCCTCGGGTACGAGCCCGAGTCCGGACATCGCGGCTTCGTAGCTTTTCATGGAGTGCAACGGCTGGTGATCGAGCCAGATTTCACCGCGCTTGACCTGAGGGCTGTCCATCCGCGCGATCGAGCGCAGGGTGGTTGTCTTGCCCGCTCCGTTGCGACCCAGAAGCGCGAGGATCTCGCCTTCGTGAACGTTGAAGGAAATGCCCTGCACGATATAGCTTTCGCCATAGTAGGCATGCATGTCCCAGACGGACAGGAAAGCTGGGGCGGTCTCCGCCATGTTGCGGTTTTTCGAAAAATCGGGTTTGACGTTCATGCTGATATCCTCGCCATGGGAGGGGGGCGCAATATGCGCCGCCGGATGAATTAAGCGGCTTCGCCGAGGTACGCTTCCTTGACCTTGGGATGGCCCTTGATGTTCTCGGGAGAATCCTCGACCAGCGGTGTGCCTTGCGCCAACACCGTGATCCGGTCGGCGAGAGAGAACACCACGTGCATGTCATGCTCGATGATTGCGATGGTGATGTTGCGCGTCTCCTTGATTTCCTTGAGCAGCTCGATGGTGTTGTTCGTATCCGCGCGTGCCATGCCGGCGGTGGGTTCATCGAGCAAGAGGAGCTTCGGATTCTGCACAAGACACATCGCCATTTCGAGCCGCCGCTTGTCTCCGCGAGACATGGAGGACGAGTGCATGTGACGCTTGTCGAGCATGTTGACCTCTTCCAGCATCTGCTCGGCCTGCGAGCGCAATTCACCCTCGCTGACGACGGAGCGAATGCCATGCAGCGCAAACGATCCATCCCGTCGGGCGAAACAGGGGATCAGCATGTTCTCCATCACCGTCAGGTCGCCGAAAATCTCGGGCGTCTGGAACACGCGGGAAATGCCCATCTGGTTGATTTCGAACGGGGTGCGGCCAAGAACCGATTGCCCGTCGAACATGACCGACCCGGTGTCCGGGATCAGCTTTCCCACGAGGCAATTGAGCAGCGTGGATTTGCCCGCCCCGTTGGGGCCGATGATCGCGTGGCAGCCGTTTTCCGCCACGCTGAGGTTCACATTGCCCAGGGCCTGAAGCCCGCCGAACCGTTTGTTCACGTCTTTGACGTCTAGAATTCCCATCTGTCCGTCTCCTTATTCGGCAGGTTCGGTGGTAGCGGTCTTGCTCTCGTCGGTTTTCTTTCTGCGGAAGAGGCCGGCCAGGCGTTGTCCGCCTTCGACAAGACCACCCGGCAGGAAGATCACGACCAGCATGAACACGATGCCCAGCGTCAGGTGCCAGCCCTTGCCGATGAACGGGTAGATCATCGCGACCACCGCGTCTTCGAGCCCGTCGGGCAGAAACGCGAACCACGTGTGCAGGATGTCCGAGTTGATCTTGGAAATGATGTTTTCCATGTACTTGATCATGCCCGCGCCGAGGACCGGCCCGATGAGGGTGCCGACCCCGCCGAGGATGGTCATCAGGACCACCTCGCCCGAGGCGGTCCAGAACATGCGTTCCGCCCCGGCCAGCGGGTCCATCGATGCCATGAGGCCGCCAGCCAGGCCGGCATACATGCCCGAGATCACAAAGGCGGCCAGCGTGTACGGACGTGGATTGACGCCGGTGTAATTCAGGCGTTGCTGGTTCGACTTGACCGCCCTGAGCATCATGCCGAAGGGCGAGCGGAAGATGCGGATCGACAGGTAAAACGACAACAGCATGATCAGCGCGCTGAAGTAATAGCCGAAGTTGAATGTGAACACCCAACCGCCCAGAACAAGCTTCGAACTGTCGCGCATTTCAAGGCCGAACAGCCCCGGCACCGGGATATTGCCATCACTGGATGACAGACCGCCCAGGATACGCGGATCGTCCAGCGCCAGTTGCAGGCCCGTTTCACCGCCGGTAATCGGGGTCAGAACCGAATAGGCCAGCGCAAAGGACATCTGTGCGAAAGCCAGCGTCAGGATCGAGAAATAGATGCCCGAACGCCGCAGGCTGACATATCCGATGATCAGCGCGAATACCCCTGCCGCGATCACAGCCAGGATGATTGCCGGGATGACGTTCATGCTGAGCAGCTTGAACATCCAAACGGCTGCATAGGACCCCACGCCAAGGAAGGCGGCGTGACCGAAGCTGAGATAGCCGGTCAGGCCAAACAGGATATTGAAGCCGATGGCGAAAATGCCGAAGATGACGAAGCGCTGCATCAGGTCGGGGTAGCCCGCGTTGAACTGTGCCCAGCCCGAAGCCTCCGGAAACGGGTTCAGGAAGAACGGGGCAAAGACCACCAGCGCTGCCACGACGAGCAGGAGGGATGCGTCTTTCTTGTCGAGTCCGAACATGGGATCAGTCCTCCATCACGCCCTTGCGACCCATCAGGCCACGCGGACGCGTCAGTAGAATTACAATGGCAACGAGGTAGATGATCACCTGGTTGATGCCGGGAATGATGTTGATGACTTCGCGCATAGAGGCAAAGCTCTCGAGGATCCCCAGAAGGAAGCCCGCGAGCACAGCTCCGGGCAGGGATCCCATGCCACCGACAACCACCACGACGAAGCTCAGGACAAGGAAATCCATGCCCATGTGGTAGTTCGGCGAATTGATGGGGGTGTACATCACACCTGCCAGACCAGCGACCGCGGCGGCCAGACCGAACATGATGGTGAACCGCTTGTCGATGTTGATGCCCAGCAGTCCCACGGTTTCGCGGTCGGCCATGCCGGCGCGGACCACCATGCCGAAGGTCGTGAATTGCAGGAAGGCAAACACGGCCCCGATGACGATGGCGGCAAAGGCAAAATAGACCAATCGCCAATAGGGATAGATGATGGTGTTCGCTTCGAACCCGATCAGGGCGCCGAAATCGAACGACCCGGTAAAGGCTTCGGGGGCAGGGGTCGGGATCGGGTTGGCCCCGTAGTAATACTTGATGATCTCCTGCAGCACGATGGCCAGGCCGAATGTCACGAGGATCTGGTCCGCGTGAGGGCGCTTGTAAAAGTGCTTGATCAGCCCGCGTTCCATGATGACGCCGATAAGGATCATCACCGGGATCGCAAACAGGATGGACAGGGGAACGGCCCAGTCGATGATATGCGCGCCCCATGCCTCTCCGAAGATGTCGTATGCGTAGGGTTGGTCCCGCATAGCCGGATTGCCAAGGAAATCAACCTCGCCGGGAACGGCAACTTCGTGGCTCAGGCTGAGCAGGCGGGACAATGTCACGGCGCAGAACGCCCCGATCATGAACAATGCGCCGTGGGCGAAGTTCACCACGCCGAGCGTGCCGAAGATGAGTGTCAGACCCAGCGCGATCAGCGCATAGGCAGAGCCCTTGTCGAGCCCGTTGAGAATTTGCAGAATTATGGCGTCCATTGCCCCACCCTTTGCGGTCCGAAGTGTGGAAGTGCAGTCAGCCCGACATCGCAACGGGCTGACGCAAGGAAGAGGCAGGCCGCGTGGCCCGCCTCGAAGAACATCGGCTTAGGCGCCGTTGTTGCAGGTGCCCAGGGCCCCGCCCGCGAATTGCGGGTGATCGGGCGCATAGGTGACCTGATCCACCGGGGTAACCTCGACGATCTCGAGAAGGTCGAATTCCGAGGATGGGTTGTCTTTCCCCTTCACGACCAGCACGTCCTTGAAGCACTGGTGGTCCTCGGCCCGATAGAGCGTCGGACCATTGCCCATGCCGTCAAACTCGAAGCCTTCGAGCGCTTCGACAACCGCGCAAGGTTCGAACGATCCGGCACGCTGCACGGCGTCCGCGTAGAGGAGGGCCTGCACGTAGCATGTATGCGCGGCCTGGCTCGGCGGGAAGCCGTACTTGGTGCCGAAGGACTTGACGAACGCCTTGGAGCCTTCGTCCTGCAGCGACCAGTGCCAGTTGGTCGAGCCGAAGATGCCTTTGACGTTGGCACCCGCACCCTTCGCCATGAGGCGCGAGTAAAGCGGAACGACGATCTGGAAATCCTTGCCGTTGACCTGTTTGTCGCGCAGGCCGAACTGGACGGCGTTGGTCAGCGAGTTGACCATGTTGCCGCCGTAGTGGTTCAGGATCAGGGTGTCGGCGCCTGACTGCAGAACCGGAGCGATATAGGACGAGAAATCTGTCTGTGTCAGCGGTGTTTTCACCGCCGCGACGGTTTCCCAGCCCAGAGCTTCGGTCGAGGACTTCACAGCCTCTTCGGTGGTGTAGCCCCAGTTGTAGTCGGCCGTCAGGTGGTAGGCCTTGCGATCCGTGCCGTAGTTGGCAGCCAGCACGGGCGCCAGCGCCGCGCCCGACATGTAGGAGTTGAAGAAGTGGCGGAAGCCGTTGGCACGCCGGTCCTTGCCCGTGGTGTCATTTGAATGCGTGAGGCCAGACATGAAGATGACGCCGGCCTCCTGGCAGAGCGCCTGAACGGCCACGGCCACGCCGGAAGATGACCCGCCGGTGATCATCACCGCGCCGTCCTTTTCGATCATCGATTTCGCCGAGGCGCGCGCTGCATCCGATTTGGTCTGCGTGTCGCCGGTGACGTAATCGACCTTCTTGCCAAGAATGCCATTGCCCTGAAGCGCCTTCGACGAAAAGGTGTTCAGCATGCCGCCGTCGCCTTCGCCGTTCAGATGTTCCACGGCGAGTTCATAGGCGCGGAGTTCGTCGGCACCCTCATCCGCGTAGGGGCCGGACTGTGGCACGTTGAACCCCAGCGTGACGGTGGAGCCGGTGGGCGCGTTGGTAAAGCCGCTTTCCTGCGCTGATAGATACGTCGGGACCGCGAGGCCCGCGCCAGCGACTGCGCCGGTCTTGAGCACGCCGCGACGTGTCAGATTGCCTTTGGACATGTAATCCTCCCAATGTCTTTAAGGGTCGACGGGATCCTCCACCCGTCGAAGCCGCACATATGTGCAATTCGAGTATCGGGCATGCATGGAAAACATAGCAATAAGCGCTTTCCCGGAAACGATTTTTCTGTCAAAAAATACACAACGCATCGCAGAAACTTGTAAATTTGTTTTTTGGCGGTGCAGCAGCCGGTTGATTCGACACGAGATTTTGCCATGCCCCGCGACACTCTGACAGGCAGCCGAATACGCGAACGGCGGGTGATGGCGGGGATAAAGCAGTCCGAACTGGCCAAACGGGCCGATATTTCGCCCTCTTACCTGAATCTGATCGAACACAATCGCCGCAGAATCGGGGGTAAGCTGCTGATCAATATCGCCGATGCTTTGGGGGTGGAACCAACCTCGCTGACCGAAGGCGCCGAGACCGCCTTGCTTGCCACATTGCGCGAGGCGGCGTCGAATACGGACATGGGGGAAGGCGAGTTTGCCCGGGTCGAAGAATTTGCCGGACGGTTCCCCGGCTGGGCCGCGCTTCTGGCCGAGAGCCAGCGCCGGATTGAAACGCTTCAAAGCAGTGTCGAGGCGCTGACCGACCGTCTCACGCATGACCCGCACCTGGCGGCCTCGCTGCACGAAATGCTGTCGACCGTGACGGCGATCCGGTCCGCCGCCTCGATCCTAGCCGAGCCGGAGGACATCGAACCGGAGTGGCAGCGCCGGTTCAATCGCAACATCTACGAGGACAGTGCGCGTTTGGCGGACACGAGCCGCAGCCTCGCGCATTATCTCGAAGCATCCGACACCGAAGCCACCGAAACCAACGCGCCGCAGGACGAGGTGGATGCGGTGTTCAACAAGACCGGGTTTCACATCCCGGCACTGGAACGGGATGTGGCCGATGTCGAAGACGTGACGGCGGTGCTTGGGGAAGGAGTGTCGCATTCGGCGCGCTGGCTGTTGCACCGCACCCTGCGGCGCTACCGCGATGACGCGGCGCGTATGCCGCTGGCCGTTTGTGCCGATGCAGTCGCCGAAACAGGCAGCGATCCGGTGGCGCTCGCCGCCCGGTTCGGCACCGACGTGGCCAGTGCCATGCGCCGCCTGGCGAGTTTGCCGGATGACCTGTTGGCCGAGCCTGTGGGTCTTGCCATCTGTGATGGCTCCTGCGTGACCACGTTTCGCAAACCCTTGCCGGACTTTCCCTTGCCGCGACTGGGGGCCGGATGCGCGCTGTGGCCGCTTTATCGATCGCTCGCGCGGCCGATGATGGTACATTCCGAAGTGATGGAACAATCCGCCCGCACCTCGGCCCGGTATCGGGCCTATGCCATCGCACAGCCCACCGGGCCGGTCCGTGCCGGGCAGGATGTCTTGTTTGAAAGTCACATGCTGGTTGTTCCCGAACCATCACGTGATATCGCCGAACCGATCCACGAAGTCGGATTGACATGTCGGATCTGTCCCAATTCTTCTTGCGAGGGGCGTCGTGAACCATCGATCATGGGCACCACGGACGCGCGGAGGTTTTGACACTGCGGACCGTGTTCGTAATAGTCTGTGCAGGGCGATCAAAAAATACGTCTCAAGACGATTGGCGATATGATGCGTCCGGGGGGAGGATATGCATGTCGAAACAGGTTCTGTTGATCGAGGATGAGCCCAACATCATCGAGGCGATCAGCTTCATTCTGTCCCGCGACGGCTGGACCGTGAAAACCCATTCCAACGGGGCAGACGCGCTTGATATTCTGCGCGACCGCAAACCGGATGTGGTGATCCTGGACGTAATGCTGCCGGGCAAGAGCGGATATGACATCCTGCGCGAATTGCGCGAGGATCCGGTGAACGCGGCAATGCCGGTGCTGGTGCTCACCGCGCGGGGCCAGTCCAAGGACCGTGAAATCGCCGAGCGGGCAGGGTGCAATGCCTTCATGACGAAACCGTTTTCCAATGCCGACATGCTGGAGACGGTGAGACGCCTCGCCGGGACATGACATCCGGCGCTGACAGGCCGGGCTCGCCGGCGAATTTCCACGAGAAAGGCACCTATCGCAGGCGCCGCCTGACGGATGCCGCCCGACTGGCCCCGATCCTTGCGCTGATCCTTTGGTTCATCCCGCTGATCTGGCCGCAATCGGGGGCGGGCACGGTCAGCAGCGCCACCGCGCTCATCTATATCTTTCTGGTCTGGGCCGGTGTGATCGTGATGACATGGGGCCTGTCGCGTCTGTTGGCGGATGACCCGACAGACCGCGCCGCGGATGACGGACCCGAGAAATGAGCACCCTGAACCTGCTCATCGCGGTGTGTATCGCCTATGTCTCCTTCCTGTTTCTTGTCGCCTTCGCGGCCGACAGGCTGGCCTTGCAGGGCAAGAAAGCATGGCTGCGGTCGCCGCTGATCTACACCCTGTCTCTTTCGATCTATTGCACCGCCTGGACGTTTTATGGCGCCGTTGGATCCGCGGCGCGCAATGGGTTCGAATACCTGACGATCTATCTTGGTCCGACGCTGGTCATGGTCAGCTGGTGGTGGCTGTTGCGCAAGATGCTCCGTATTGGCAGAACGCAAAAAATCACGTCGATCGCCGACCTCATTTCATCCCGTTACGGAAAATCCAGCCTTCTGGCCGCCGGGGTGACGACCCTCGCCGTGATCGGAACCACCCCCTATATCGCCTTGCAGCTACAATCGGTGACACTGTCGTTCTCGGTTTTTGCCGCAGGAGCCGACGGGTCAAATCCGGACGTCTCCCGCGATCTGGGGCTTTGGCTGTCACTTGGGTTGGCCGTGTTCACCGTCCTGTTCGGGACGCGCAACCTTGATGCGAAAGAACGCCATGACGGGGTGGTCATGGCCATCGCCGTCGAGGCGGTCGTGAAGCTTGTCGCGCTGTTGTCCGTTGGCATCTTCGTGGTCTGGGGCGTCTCGGGCGGCCTATCGGAGGCGCTTTACCAGATCGACGCGTCAGAGTTCGGCCAATGGCACACGGATCGCAGCCGTTGGGCCGGTCTGATCTTCCTCTCCGCTGCCGCCTTCCTGTGTCTGCCGCGCACCTTCCAGGTGCTTGTGGTGGAAAATGACGATGAACGCCATCTGCGCACGGCCAGCTGGGCCTTCCCGCTTTATCTTTGCCTGATCAGCCTGTTTGTCGTGCCAATCGCTGTTGTGGGATTGAGCATCATGCCCGAAGGGTCGAACCCCGACCTCTTCGTGCTGACCGTACCGCTGGCGCTGGGCGAGAACGGATTGGCGATGCTGTCCTTCCTGGGCGGCTTCAGTTCGGCGACTTCCATGGTGATCGTCGCCGCGATCGCGCTTTCGACAATGGTGTCGAACCATATCGTCATGCCGATCTGGCTCCGGCTGCGACCGAGCGGAGCCAGCGTGTCGGGCGATGTTCGGGCGGCTGTGCTGATGGCGCGGCGTCTGTCGATCGTCGGCGTCGTGATGCTGGGCTACCTCTACTACCGCTTTTCCAGCGGGGGCGCGGCGCTGGCGTCCATCGGTCTGGTGGCGTTCTGCGGCCTGGCGCAGGTGTTGCCGGCGATGCTGGGCGGCATGTTCTGGCGCGGAGCCACGCGGCTGGGGGCCTTTGCCGGTCTGACAGCGGGATTTGCGACATGGCTTTACACGCTTTACCTGCCCAGCTTCGGGGTCGGCACGATCCTGCCCGCGACGATCATTGACAACGGTTTGTTCGGATGGACCTGGCTGAAACCCGATGCGCTGTTCGGGATCTCGGGGATGGACCAACTGATGCACGCTCTGCTGTGGTCCATGCTGTTCAATGTCTTGGCCTTTGTCACGGTTTCACTTCTGAGCTTCCCGTCGCCATTGGAGCGGCTACAGGCGGCGCAGTTCGTGAATATCTTTGAACACTCCGCCAACACGCGCACCTGGTCGCGTGGCGGTGCGCAGACCGAGGACCTGATGGTCATGGCGCAGCGCATCCTTGGCGCGCAGGAGGCGCAGGCGCTGTTTTCGGGCCATGCGCGCAAGCAGGGGGCGCGGGGCGATCTGCCGGAACCGACGCCTGATTTCCTGGAAGTGCTGGAGCGCGAGTTGGCCAGTTCCGTTGGTGCCGCCACGGCACATGCGATGGTGGGTCAGATCACGGGTGGTATGGCAGTGTCGGTCGAAGACCTCATGGCGGTTGCGGATGAAACCGCGCAGATGCTGGAGTACTCGGCCCGGCTCAAGGAGCAGTCCGAAGAGCTGAGCCGCACTGCCTTGGAATTGCGCAACGCGAACCAGAAGCTGACCAGACTGTCGATCCAGAAAGACGCGTTCCTGAGTCAGATCAGCCATGAGCTGCGCACACCGATGACCTCCATCCGGGCGTTCTCGGAAATCTTGCGCGACACGGATCAAATCCAGCCGGAAGACCAATCGCGCTATGCGTCGATCATCCATGACGAAGCGCAACGCCTGACACGGCTTCTGGATGATCTGCTGGATCTGAGCGTGGTCGAGAATGGTCAGGTGAACCTGAACCTGCGAGACGGCACATTGCGCGATGCACTCGATCGTGCGGTGTCATCCGCGGCCGTGGGCGAGGACGGTGCACAGCTCGATATCAAGCGCGATCGTGCGCGCGAGGATATCCAGCTGTGCACCGATCTCGATCGGTTGAGCCAGGTGTTCATCAACCTGATCGCCAACGCGCGCAAATACTGCGACGCGCCGAACCCGTGCCTGACGATCCGCGTGATGCAGGACACCGATCGCATCGTTGTCGATTTTCAGGACAATGGCAGCGGAATCTCGTCCGAGGCCGCGGACCTGATTTTCGAAAAATTCGCCCGCGTCAGCGATCAAAAGGCAGGCGGGGCCGGTCTGGGGCTGGCCATTTGCCGGCAGGTAATGACCCGTCTCGGTGGGTCGGTGGAATATGTGCCGGCCTTGCGCGGGGCGAATTTCCGCGTCGTGTTGCCGTATCGGACCGCTCTGGCGGCGCAATAGGGGCGGGATCGGTCTTTGGTAAATCCTTGGTAACCAATTCTCGCCATAACCGGCGACAGGCGATGACGGGGATAGACACACAGCCATGACAGAAGACACGGCCGACACCGTTTTGGAACGCAAGGTGCGGGCGCAGCGCAAGGCGCGGGGCGACGGCGCCCTGTTGGTTTCGCGCGCGCTTGGGCGCGGCCTGTCGATTGCTGCTGATGCGCTTTGGGGTCTTGCCCTTGCGGCGGCGCGGTCAAGCGACGACACCATGAAGGTGGACCGCGCCCTCGCCCAGGTCGGTGATGACGCGCTGCTGATCATTATCGAAAACGATCAGGACCCCTGCGGGCTCGTCGCGCTCGATCGCGAGATTGTCACCGGTCTGATCGAGGTGCAGACCTTGGGCAAGGTGACGCGCTTTCCCTCGGACGACCGCGCCTTTACCCCGACCGATGCCGCGATGATGGCGCCGCTGCTGGATGCGGCCTTGCCGCGCTTTGCTTCCTTGCTGGCGGGACAACCCGAATTGGCGCATTTGCAAGGCTACCGGTTCGGTGCGCTGGCCGAAGATGTGCAGGTCGCCGGGCTGACCCTGGAGAGCGAGGCGTACCGTGTCAGCACCTTCGATATCGCGCTGGCGCAGGAGACCCGTACCGGGCGTGCGGTGTTCCTCTTTCCCGATCCGCCAAAGCAGGAGCGAAAGGACAAGACACCCAGTGCGGGGAAACATGCCACGACGCTCCGGCTGGTCCCGGCGCGGATGCAGGCAGTGCTGACCCGCATCCATTTGCCGTTGGACAAGGCGCAAGCGCTCAAACCCGGTGACGTCTTGCCTATCTCGACGCAAGCGGTGTCATCGGCGGCACTTGTGGTTGCCGGTGGCCATGTCGCAGCGCGCGGCAAGCTGGGCCAGATGAACGGTTTCCGGGCGGTCCGGATCGGAACAGAACCTGTCCATGCGCCGACATCGGACCCCGGGCCTGAACCACCCGAGAACACGGAACCATCTGCCACGCCGCCGCCGCAGCAGGGCGGGTCACAGTCTTTGACAGGGTTTTCACTTGATACGGCGCTGGACGAAATCGCGACCGGCCTGCCAGCCGCGATCCAGACAGTCGATCCCTAACGCGGGGCGTTTGCGGCGGCATCCAATGTTGGGCGCAGGGCCGAGAGTTCGTATCCCGCCTTCGAAAGGGCGCTCAGGATCGCATCGGTGCTTTGCTGCCCCGCCTGACCAAGCGCCCACACGACCGAACATCGCGTTCCGGAGGCGCAATAGGCCAGAACCGGCCCTTCCGAGGCGTCGACAATGGCCGATTGTGCGGCCACGCGATCAGGTGTCATCGTCTGATGCGTGATCGGCAATACCTCGAAGCGTAAACCTTCTGCCTCGATCGCGGCACGAAGGGTTTCAGCCTGGTGCGATGGCGGCACTTCGGCATCCGGACGGTTGCAGATGACGGTTGTGATCCCCGCCGCCTTGATCGCCGGAGCATCTTCCGGGTCGATCTGCGGGGACACGGCGTAGCGGTCGGTGATTTGACGAATATCCATGGTCTAGGACTACTGCGCCGGTGCAGCCCTGTCCAGCCATCCGCGAAGGCCGGGCATCAAGGCCATGCCGGCAAGCATCGCACCCAAGAACACCAGCCCGGAAGTCCCTCCATAGCTGAGCGAGGCCACCGCTGGTCCGGGGCAGAGCCCGACAAGGCCCCAGCCCATGCCGAACAGGACCGATCCGACAACAACATTCCGGCCCAGCCTTGGGTCCGGCGGGGGCGGCATGGCCTCGCCCATGAGCCCAAACCGCCGTTTCGCGGCCACGCGCCAGGCAATCGCCATCGGCAGGATCGCGCCGCCCATGACAAAGGCCAATGTTGGATCCCAATCCCCGAAGATATCGAGCCACCCTTGCACCTTGCGCGTGTCGGTCATTCCGGAAACGAACAGACCGGCGCCGAACAGGCCACCGGCCAGAAATGCGAAGACATTGCGCATCAGACGATCCCCAGCAAATGACGAAACAGAACAATGGTCAGACCACCAGCGAGGATGTAGAACACCGTGGCAACCACCCCACGCAATGACAGGCGCGAAATTCCGCAGACGCCGTGACCCGACGTGCACCCATTGGCAAGCCGCGTCCCGACGCCAACCAGCAGACCCGCCGCGACGAGAAGCGCGAGGTTGCCTGTGGCATGGGTGTCTTTCGGACCCAGGAAAAACAGCACAACCACCGGGATCAGCGCCAACCCCGCCAGAAAGCTGAGCCGTTCCCACATCGTGTTGCGCGCGCTGCCATCGACCAGCCCTCCGATGATGCCGCTCGCGCCCATGATGCGCCCATTGGCGAGCAGATATACCGCGCCGCCCGTGCCGATCAGCATCCCGCCGATCAGCCCGTAAATCCAATCCGGGTTCATGTCTTTACAATCCGTTTACTGGAACTTTGAGGAAGACCTTGCCGTCATCATCTTCGGGCGGCATTTGTCCCGCCCGCATGTTGACCTGCAGGGACGGGATGATCAGCTTGGGCATGGACAATGTGGCATCCCGCGCATCGCGCATTTCCACGAAAGCGTCTTTGCTCTTGCCTTGGCCGACATGCACGTTCCTGGCCTTTTGTTCGCCAACAGTGGTCTCCCACGCGTATTCTTCGCGGCCCGGCGCCTTGTAGTCATGGCCTACGAAAATCCGGGTTTCGTCCGGCAGGGCGAGAATTTTCTGCACCGAGTCGTAAAGCTGGTTCGACGACCCGCCCGGGAAATCGCACCGCGCGGTGCCGAAATCCGGCATGAACAGAGTATCGCCGACAAACGCCGCATCGCCGATCACGTAAGTCAGGCAGGCCGGTGTGTGACCGGGCGTGTGCAGCACATCCGCGCGCATCTGTCCGATATGAAAGCTGTCGCCCTCGGTAAAGAGCTTGTCGAATTGGCTGCCATCGCGCTGGAACTCCGTGCCTTCGTTGAACACTTTGCCAAAGGTATCCTGAACAACCTGAATGCGGTCGCCGATACCGATCTTTCCGCCCAGAGCCTCTTGCAGATAGGGCGCGGCACTCAGGTGGTCGGCATGGACATGCGACTCGAGCAGCCATTGCACATCGAGATCATGCTCTTTGACGTGAGCAATGATGCTGTCCGCCGATCGAGTATCGGTGCGGCCCGAGGCATAGTCGAAGTCCAGAACGCTGTCGACAATGGCACAGGCCCGCCCCGAGGGGTCTTGCACGAGATACGATATGGTATTCGTGGCGTCGTCGAAAAAGCCGGTGACGATAGGTGTCATGCGAGAGCCTCCCTGCGCTGAAATCCTGACAAAAGAACATATAAATAAATCGGAATACGTTTCAAGCCTCTTGCAGCACGTCCATCACTCAGACTGGCCTCCCGTGGCGGGATCGGACAGATAGGCCAGAACGTCGTTCTTTCCGATCACCCCGATCGGTTTGCCGTTCTCTGTCACCGCCAGATCGGTTTCGGCACGCACAAGGGTTTTCATAACCGCTTGCACCCGTGCGTCGGCATCCACCGCCTCGGCTCCGGCCGGTGCGGACAGCGCGCGCATGACGTCGCGTGCGCGCAACACGCCAAGCGGATTCATGTGCTGCACGAAATCGGCCACATACGCATTCGACGGGTTGCGGAAAATATCCTGTGGCGTGCCGGATTGCACGATCCGGCCACCTTCCATGATGGCGATGCGGTTGCCGATCTTGAATGCCTCGTCCAGATCATGGCTGACGAAAACGATCGTGCGTTTCAGTCGCTCCTGCAATTTCAGCAGCTCATCCTGGAGCTTGGTGCGGATCAGCGGATCCAGCGCGGAAAAGGGCTCGTCCATCAGCAGGATCGGCGCATCGGTGGCAAAGGCGCGGGCCAGGCCAACGCGCTGTTGCATGCCGCCCGACAATTCCGCGACCTTGCGGTCGGCCCAATCCGACAGACCGACCAGCGCCAGCTGTTCTTCCACCCGCGCCCTGCGTTCGGTCTTGGACTGGCCGCCCAGTTCAAGGCCAAGGCCGACATTTTCACGTACCGAGCGCCAGGGCAAAAGGCCGAATTGCTGAAAGACCATCGCCACATGCTTGAGCCGGAGCCTGCGCAACACATCGGCATGTGCATGGGTCACATCGACAAGGCCAGAGCCGTCATGCACCCGGACGCAGCCGCGCACCACGGGGTTCAGCCCGTTCACCGCGCGCAACAGCGTCGACTTGCCGGAACCGGACAGCCCCATGAGGACAAGGATCTCTCCCTTGGACACGGTCAGCGAGCAATCATGCACGCCCAGCACTTGCCCGGTGTTGCGCTGGATCTCGCCGCGCTCCTGGCCCTGGTCCATCAGCGGCAGCGCCGTTTCCGGCCGATCGCCGAAGACAATGGAGACATTGTCGAATTCCACGCGTGGATCGGTCATTTCCGGCGCTCCATTCGCAGCATTCGGTCAAGGATGATCGCGACCACCACGATCACGAAACCGCTTTCGAACCCCTTGGCCGTGTTCACCTGGTTCAGGGCACGCACCACGGGCACCCCCAGCCCGTCGGCGCCGACCAGTGCTGCGATCACGACCATCGAGAGCGAGAGCATGATCGTCTGGTTCAGCCCCGTCATGATCTGCGGCAGGGCGGAGGGCAGTTCGACCTTCCACAAAAGCTGCGACTTGGTCGCGCCAAAGGCCTGTGCCGCCTCGATCAGCGGCATGGGTGTCGAGCTGACGCCAAGATGCGTCAGCCGGATCGGCGCGGGCAGCACGAAAATCACCGTGGCAATCAGGCCCGGAACCATGCCGATGCCGAAAAACACGATGGCCGGGATAAGATATACGAAAGTGGGAAGGGTTTGCATCAGGTCCAGGACCGGCCGCATCCAGGCGTATAGCCTTGGCCGATGCGCGACCGCGATCCCGATGGGCACGCCGACGCCCATGCACACGATGCAGGCCGCGAGCACCAGCGTCAGGCTTTCGGTTGTTTCCTCCCAATAGCCCTGGTTGATGATGAACAGGAATCCGAGCCCGACAAAGAGGCATACCTTCCAACTGCGCTGAAAGCCCCATGTCAGTGCCACGAAGATGGCGACGATCAGCAAGGGATGCGGCGTTAACAGCAGCCACAGGAAGCCTTCGATCATCGCGTCCAGCGCGTCCGACAGGGCGTCGAAGAAGAACGCGCCATTGCTTTCAAGCCAGTCGAATGACGTTCCGGCGATATCACCAACCGGGATCTTGTTGTCTGTCAACCAATCCATGCGTGGTCCCTATCCCGTAACGGAAAGGGCGGCCCGAGGCCGCCCTTTCCGGGTGTCAGCTTTTATTGAAGCGCAGCCGTCACGGCTGCCATGGCATCGCCACCATCCTTGGTGGTCACACCGTCGAGCCAGCCTGTCATGGCCTCCGGGTTTGCCGTGAGCCAAACGGTCGCCGCATCGCGCGCCTCTTCGCCGTCGTTCAGGATCGCACCCATGATCTCATTTTCCATGGCGAGCGAGAATTCGAGGTTGTTCAGCAGCGTGCCGACATTTTCACAGTCTTCGACGAACCCGGCCCTGGTGTTGGTGTAGACGGTCGCACCGCCCAGATTGGGTCCGAACCAATCGTCCCCGCCTTCGAGGTAGGTCAGGTCGAAATTCGCATTCATCGGATGCGGTTCCCAGCCAAGAAAGACAACAGGCTCACCGCGTTCCGAGGCCCGATCCACCTGCGCCAACATTCCCTGTTCCGAGCTTTCGACCACGTCAAAGCCCTGAAGGCCAAAGGCGTTCTCTTCGATCATGTCCATGATCAGGCGGTTGCCGTCATTGCCCGGTTCAATCCCGAAGATCTCGTCGTCGAGCGCGTCGCTGTGCTCTGCAATCGCATCAAAGCTCGTGATGCCAAGCTCGGCCCCGGCCGCGTTCGTGGCAAGCGTGTATTTCGCACCTTCGAGGTTGGCGCGCACCGTGTCGACGGTGCCGGCCTCGCGATAGGGGGCGATATCGGCCTCCATCGTCGGCATCCAGTTGCCAAGGAACACGTCCACGTCACCTTCGGCCAGCGCGGTGTACGTAACCGGAACAGACAGAACTTTCACGTCTGTCTCGTATCCGAGGGCATCCAGGACCACCGTGGTTGCTGCCGTGGTTGCGGTGATGTCGGTCCAGCCAACATCGGAAAAGACAACCGTATCGCAATTGGCCGAGGCCGCGCCGGCGGCACAGATGGCGAGGATCGAAAGCGAAGATTTCATCATGTGAGTTGGTCTCCCTGAGTGAAGTCGGTTTTTGTTGATTGACGAGTCAATTAAGAACGCCATACAGTCCGGCCGTCAACCTGGAAGGAAAAACATGCCGAAGCTCGGGATGGAGCCTATACGCCGCGAGGCCCTAGTAAAAGCCACGATCACCGAGATCGGCCGGGCAGGCTCCCTCGACGTGACCGTATCCCAGATCGCGCGGCGGGCCGGGATGTCGGCGGCGCTCGCGCATCATTACTTTGGCGGCAAAACCCAGATTTTCCTCGCCGCGATGCGCCATACGCTTGGCGTCTACGGGGCAGAAGTCCGAGGGGCCTTGGCGATGGCGCAGGGGCCGCGTGCGCGGACCGAAGCGATTGTGCGGGCCGGGTTTACCAGCTCCAATTTCCGCCGCGACGTGGTGGCGGCGTGGCTCAATTTCTATGTTTTAGCCCAATCCGATGATCAGGCGCGGCGCCTTTTGTCTGTCTATCAGCGGCGGCTTCATTCGAACCTCGTCTTCAATCTGCGCCCCCTTGTCGGGTCCAGGGCGAACGAGGTTGCCGTGCGTATCGCAGGCCTGATCGACGGGCTTTATCTGCGCGAGGCGCTGGGCAGGGACATCCCATCGGGAGACGCTGCCACGGGTCAGGTGCTGACCGCGCTGGAGCAAGACCTCAAACAGACGGAAAGGGATCCCCGGCCATGAGCTATGACACGCAACCGAAGGCGAGCCATTTCATCGATGGAACCTATGTCGAGGATACGGGCGGGCCGACGATCCCGGTCATCTATCCTGCGACGGGCGCGCAGATCGCCGAGCTTCACGCGGCGACCCCTGCGATCATCGACCGCGCGCTGTCAGCGGCGCATCATGCGCAAAAGCAATGGGCAGCGCTGTCGGGCACCGAGCGAGGGCGCATCCTGCGCCGGGCCGCCGATATGATGCGCGAGCGCAACCGTGATCTGTCGGTCCTGGAAACCTATGACACCGGGAAACCCTTGCAGGAAACACTGGTCGCGGATGCTACCAGCGGTGCCGATGCGCTGGAATATTTCGGCGGCCTTGCGGGCAGTCTGACCGGAGAACATATCCAGCTTGGCGAAGATTGGGTCTACACCCGTCGCGAACCGCTGGGCGTCTGCTTGGGCATCGGTGCGTGGAACTATCCGACGCAGATCGCCTGCTGGAAGGGTGCCCCGGCGCTTGCCTGCGGGAATTCGATGGTCTTCAAGCCGTCCGAGACGACGCCGCTCTCGGCGCTCAAGGTTGCCGAAATCCTTGTCGAGGCGGGCCTGCCGGCCGGGGTTTTCAATGTCGTTCAGGGCTTTGGCGATGTCGGGTCCTCGCTGGTCAGCGACCGGCGCGTCGCGAAGGTGTCGCTCACCGGGTCGGTGCCCACCGGCAAGAAGGTCTACGCGGCAGCGGCGGCACAGATGAAGCATGTCACGATGGAACTGGGCGGCAAATCACCGATGGTGATCTTTGATGACGCCGATCTCGACAATGCGGTCGGGGGCGCGATCATGGGCAATTTTTATTCCTCCGGGCAGGTGTGTTCGAACGGCACACGGGTTTTCGTGCAAAAGGGGCTCAAGGCGGCGTTTCTTGAACGGCTGACAGAGCGTTTGTCCAATGCGGTGATCGGCGATCCAATGAACGAGCAGACCAGCTTTGGCCCGATGGTGTCCGAGAAACAGATGAAAATCGTCCTCGATTATATCGAAAAAGGCGAAAAGGAAGGTGCCCGGCTGGTCACCGGCGGCAAGCGGCTGGATCGTGACGGGTTCTATCTGCAGCCCACGGTTTTCGCCGATGTGACCGACGACATGACCATCGCCCGGGAAGAGATTTTCGGCCCCGTCATGGCGGTTCTGGAGTTTGAGACCGAGGAGGAGGCGATCCGCCGGGGCAATGACACGGAATTCGGCTTGTCGGCTGGCGTCTTCACCCGCGATCTGTCGCGGGCGCATCGCGTCATCGGGCAGCTCGAGGCGGGGAGCTGCTATATCAATTCCTACAATGATGCCCCGGTCGAAGCGCCTTTTGGCGGCACAAAGATGTCGGGCGTCGGGCGCGAAAACTCGCGCGAGGCGATCAACCACTACAGCGAATTGAAATCCGTTTACGTGCGCATGGGTGACATTGAGGCCCCGTACTAAGGCTCTGAAATGAATGCAGATTATGTCATAGTTGGCGCGGGCTCGGCGGGCTGCGCGATGGCCGCCCGTTTGTCCGAGGCAGGTCGTTCGGTGATCGTCATCGAACACGGCGGCTCCGATGCGGGGCCGTTCATCCAGATGCCTGGCGCGCTCAGCTTTCCGATGAACATGAAGCGGTACGATTGGGGCTACCGGACCGAGCCGGAACCGCATCTGGGCAACCGCCGGTTGGCCTGTCCGCGGGGCAAGGTGATCGGTGGCTCGTCTTCGATCAATGGCATGATTTACGTTCGCGGCCACGCCAAGGATTTTGACCATTGGCGCGACCAAGGCGCAGCAGGCTGGGGATTTGCGGATGTTCTCCCGTATTATCAGCGGCTTGAGAATTGGCATGACGGTGGACATGGCGGCGACCGCGATTGGCGCGGAACCGATGGGCCGCTGCGTGTGACGCGCGGCGCACGAGACAACCCGCTGACCCGGGCCTTTGTCGACGCCGGGGAACAGGCTGGATATTCCGTCACGGGCGATTACAACGGCCAGCGTCAGGAAGGGGTCGGCCCGTTTGACATGACGGTGTGGCGCGGCGCGCGTTGGTCTGCGGCCAAAGCATATCTCCGCCCGGCGCTGAAACGGAAAAATTGTAACCTTGTCAAAGGCTTTGCGCGAAAAGTTGTAATCGAGAACGGGTGCGCAATCGGCGTGGAGATCGCAAAAGGCAACCAGATCAGCACGATCCGCGCCGATGTTGAAGTGATACTTGCAGCATCAGCTATCAACTCTCCGAAATTGCTCATGCTTTCGGGCATTGGTCCGGCCAAACATCTGCGTGAAAACGGAATCGACGTCGTCGTAAACCGCCCCGGCGTGGGGCAGAACCTCCAGGACCATCTCGAGGTTTACGTGCAGGCTGCGGCGCGCCAGAAAGTGAGCCTGTACAAATACTGGAGCCTGCTTGGAAAAGCCTATGTCGGTGCAAGGTGGCTCCTGACAAAAACCGGGCCGGGTGCGTCTAACCAGTTTGAAAGTGCTGGGTTTATTCGCTCTCGGGCAGGGGTGACCTACCCGGATCTGCAAATCCATTTCCTGCCCATTGCGGTGCGCTATGATGGTCAGGCATCTGCCGAGGGGCATGGTTTTCAGGCGCATGTCGGGCCGATGCGGTCGCCCTCGCGCGGCGAGATCACATTGCGCTCTGCCAACCCCGAGGATGATCCGCGCATTTTTTTCAACTACATGAGTCATGACGCGGACTGGACCGATTTCCGGCAGGGCATTCGCCTGGTGCGGGACATCTTTGCGCAGGAGGCATTCAAGCCCTATTACAAGCACGAGATCCAGCCTGGCGATGCCGCGCAAAGTGATGAAATGATTGATGAATTCATTCGGCAGCATGCCGAAAGTGCGTATCATCCCTGCGGCACGTGCAAGATGGGATCGCGCGATGATCCGATGGCGGTGGTCGATCCGGAAACCCGTGTGATCGGGGTCGACGGTTTGCGGGTGGCGGACAGTTCGATCTTTCCGCGGATCACGAATGGAAATCTCAATGCGCCTTCGATTCTCGTCGGCGAAAAGGCCTCGGATCACATTCTGGGTAAACCTGCTCTGGCGCCCGACAACCGGGCGCCCTGGGTGCATCCGGACTGGCGAACCAAGCAGCGCTGATCGCCGTACGCTCCGTACAATCTGCACGGTCGGATTGTACGGTTGATCCGTAAGGTCAGCGGGATCACGTCGATGCCGCAACGGAACACGGAGGCCGGAGACGGTCCGGGAACCGGCAAGGGTGCTGAACGTTTGGCCGTGACGCTACTGTTAACACCTCTATTGATCGCGTATCACACCCAAATGCCCGACTCGCTGTCCAACATGATCGCCTGCCCGAAATGCGACGCGCTGCACAATGTGCCGCGGCTCAGCCCGGGCGCGCAGGCAAAATGTGTACGCTGCGGCACGGTTCTCATGGCGCCGCGGGAAAACGCGATGACGCAGATCGTGATGCTGGCAACCACCGCGCTGATCCTCATGGTGGCTGCCGTGTTCTTTCCGTTTCTTGAACTGAGCACGCATGGGTTGGGGCGCAAGAGTTCGGTCTTTGACGCCATCCTCGCGTTTTCCGATGGGTTGATGTTGCCGCTCTCTTTTGCAGTGGCGGCGTTGATCGTGGTCCTGCCGGTGATCCGGTTCATCGCGCTGATCTACGTCTTTGCGCCAATGGCGCTGGGCTGGAGCCCGGCGCGTCATGCCAGGGACGCGTTCCGGCTGGCCGAGGCGATCCGCCCCTGGGCAATGGCCGAGATTTTCATCATCGGTGTGGCGGTTGCTCTGGTCAAGGTGGCGGGGCTGGCCCAGGTCACATTGGGACCCGCGTTCTGGGCTTTCGTCGGGTTGGTGATTGTCACCATCCTAAAGGACAATTTCATGTGTCGGGTGACGGTATGGCAAACGTTGAACGCGCGCAGCCCGTCCTGACCGCGCGCGCCGCTGGACTGGTGGGATGCGCGGAATGCGGCCATGTCTATCCCAGGGGCACGCCGCAATGCGACCTGTGCGGAACACCGCTGGTCAGCCGTGACAAGGCCAGCCTGCAAAAGGTCTGGGCCTGGCTGCTGGCCGGGATGGTTGTCTATATCCCGGCCAATGTCTATCCGATGCTGCGCACCAGCACCCTGGGGAAAACGCAGGAAAGCACCATTGTCGGCGGTGTGTTCGATCTGATCGACCACGGCTCCATCGGGGTGGCATTGATCGTCTTTGTTGCATCGGTCGTGATCCCGATCGGCAAGTTCATCGCGATCGCGTATCTTGCCCTGCGGGTCAAAAGTGGAAAACCCGGCACCTCCGTCCATCTTCACCTGTACGAACTCGTGGAGTTCATCGGCCGGTGGTCGATGATCGACGTGTTCGTCGTTGCGATCCTGTCTGCCCTGGTGCAGTTGAATTTCGTCGCCACGATCAATCCCGGTATCGCGGCGGTGAGTTTCGCGCTTTCGGTTGCATTCACCATGATTTCCGCCAATAGCTTCGATCCCAGACTGATCTGGGATGCCCCGCCTGAAGGAGCACCGGTTTGACCGAGCCTACCCCTGCCGACATGAACGTAACGCCGCCGAAAAAGTCGGTGCTGCGCAACCTGTCTTTCGTGTGGGTCATTCCGTTTCTCGCGCTTGCGGTATCACTGGGTATCGCATGGCAGAGCTTTGCCGACCGTGGCACGCTGATCGAGATTTCGTTCGAAAACGCGTCCGGCGTGGTCGCGGGAGAGACCACCCTGCGGTATCGCGAGGTCGTTGTCGGCACGGTCGAGGATGTGGGGTTTTCCAGCGATCTGGGCCGGGTGATCGTCTCGGTACGGGTGGACAATGATGTCGCCCCGTTCATCGATGCCGAAGCCCTGTTCTGGGTTGTGCGCCCCGAAGTCTCGGCGCGCGGGATCAGCGGTCTGTCCACCGTGCTGTCCGGTGTCTATATCGAAGGTGCCTGGGACAATGAGCCGGCTGCCGAAGCGCGGGATTTCATCGGGATGAGTTCACCGCCGCTGACCCAGCCGGGCCGCCCCGGCAAGCGGATCACGCTGGCCACGGATGACGGGACAACCATTTCCAACGGGTCTCCGGTGCTGTTTCGCGGGGTCGAGGTGGGGCGGCTGGAAACGCCGCGCCTGTCCGCGGATGGGCGCACGGTCATGGTCGATGCCTTTATCGACGCGCCGCATGACGCGCGTCTGACGCAGGCAACGCGGTTCTGGGATACCTCCGGGTTCAAGCTGTCCTTCGGCACATCCGGCTTTGCCGTGGATTTCGACAGTCTGGCGTCACTGGTCACGGGGGGTGTGCAGTTCGACAACCTGTATGACGACGGCGACCCGCTGCCGCCGGGCTATGTGTTCAACCTCTATGAAGAGGAAGAGGATGCCCGCCGCAACACATTGGTGCGCGGTCCGGCGCAAGGTGTGCCGTTCTCGATCCAGTTCTCGGAATCCGTGAACGGGCTCGAAGCGGGAGATGACGTGACCTATCAGGGCCTTGAGGTTGGTGTTGTCACCGAATTGCGGTCGCGCGTGATCGAGTCGCAGTTCGGTCCGGAATTGTCGCTGCTGGTCAACGTGTCGATTGATCCGCAGCGGATGGGGCTCGAGGCCGGCACAACGCCCGAGGAAACAGTCGATTTCTTCCGCTTCGCGGTGGACTCCGGGATGCGGGCGCGGCTGGCGACCGAGAGCCTTCTGAGCAGCGATCTGCGGATCGAGCTGGTGGTGCTGGACGATGTCGCGCCGGCCCGACTGCGGGAAGATGACAATGATCTTCCGCGCCTGCCCAGCGTCGAATCGAACCTGTCGGATTTCACTGCCACCGCCGAAGGTGTGCTGGAACGGATCAACGCGCTGCCGATCGAGGAGGTGATGCAGCGGGCGATCAGCCTGATGGATTCGGTCGAGGCTCTGGCCCGGAACGAGGATTTGCAGCGCATGCCCGGATCGGCCGTGGCGCTGCTGGATGACACACGTGCAATCGTCGGCAGCGAGGCGATCCAGTCGATCCCGGCGCAACTGGACGCGGCGGTGACCGACCTGACCGATTTGGTCGCCGAAGTGCGCGAAGGCGGCGCCGTTGCATCGCTCAACAGCGCATTGGCCCGTCTTGACGAGGCCATGGTTGGGATCAACGAAGCCTCGCGACAGGCGCCGGCGCTGACGCAGAACCTGACCAAGCTGACCGAAGAGGAGATCCCGGCGGTTCTGGCCGAATTGCAAGGCGTCGCCGAAACCGCGCAGACGCTTGAGCTTGAGGGCCTGGTGGGCAGTGCCACGCAGACGCTGAACCGGATCGACGCCCTGATTGCGCAGGACGCCGTTCAGGGCATCCCGGACGCGGTGAGCGCCGCGATTGACGATGTGCGCGAGGTGGTGGCCGATGTGCGCGCAGAAGGGGCCGTTCAGACGCTGGGGTCTTCGCTGCGCAATCTTGACCGGGCGATGGCCGATATCAGCACGGCCACGCAGGACGCCCCCGCCGTTACCCGGAACCTGCGCCAGATCACGGAAACCGATATCCCGGACTTGTTGGCGGAGATCGACGCCGTCGCGACCAAGGCGCAAGAACTGGAATTGCAGGCCTTGGTGGACAGCGCGACCGGCACGCTGAACCGGGTGGATGCCCTCGTGGGCAGCGACGAGACGTTGGATTTGCCCGGAACCTTGAACGACGCGCTGACCGAGATGCGCCTTGCCCTGGCGGAATTGCGCGCCGGTGGCGTCGTCGAAAACCTGAATGCGACGCTGCAATCGGCCTCGGATGCGGCCGGATCGGTGGCGCAATCGGTCGAGGATCTGCCGCAGCTTACCGCGCGGCTGGAGCGATTGGTGGCCGAAACCGAAACCGTCATCACCTCTTACGGGGAACGATCGGATTTCAGCACGCAGACCCTGTCGGCTCTGCGCGAGGTGCAAAGCGCCGCCAAGGCAATTTCGAACCTGGCGCGTGAAATTGAACGCAGCCCGAATTCCCTGATCTTCGGGCGTTGAGGAAGGACGAGACCCCATGACCGTATTGATCTTGCGCAGACTTGCCCTTGTCGTGGCCCTGCCGCTGGTGTCGGCCTGCGCCGCGGGCGATACAGGGCGCTACCTGATCGATACGCCGGCGCGGGGCGGCGACGCGGCGACGCGCGTTGCGGTGCGCACGGTGGAATTGCGGGACGTGTCCTTGCCGGGCCACGCGTCCGGTACTGCCATTCTGGTCCGCGACGCCGAAGGCGCGTTGCGCCCGCTTGGCGATGCGGAATGGGCCGACGACCCGGACCGCGCGGTGACAGGCATATTGGCGCAATTGCTGGATGAACGCAGCACCGCGACCGTTGCGGCCGAACCCTGGCCGCTTCGGGACGGGCCGTCGGCGCGGCTCGATGTGCGGATCGACAAGATGCTTGCGGATATGTCCGGCACCTTCGAGATCACCGGCCAGGCGGCTGTCAGCGCCGTGGAGGGGCGTCCGCGCGAACGGGTGGAAAGGTTCGCCGTCTCCGTGCCTGTGACCGCGATCACACCGTCTGCCGTGACGGCCGCGCAGGGCCGCGCACTCGCGGTGCTGGCAGACGATCTGATCGGGTTGATGCGCTAGCGATTATGGCGTTCACCCCCTCCAACCTGCCGGATCTGCTGGATCACGGGTTCGATACCGTGATCGATGTGCGCAGCCCGGCGGAATATGCCGAGGATCATGTGCCCGGCGCGATCAACCTGCCGGTTCTCGATGATGACGAGCGCGCGCGCGTGGGCACCATCTACAAACAGGTGAGCCCCTTCGATGCGCGCAAGATCGGCGCGGCTCTGGTGTTCCGCAATGCAGCGCATCACGTCGAAACCGCGCTGTCGCACCATGATGGCGCGTGGCGTCCGCTGGTCTATTGCTGGCGCGGCGGGCAGCGGTCCGGATCGTTTGCGTGGCTGCTGGCGGAAATCGGCTGGCGGTCCGAGGTCATTCGGGGCGGATACAAGACATATCGGCGGCTGGTGGCGGACATGCTGCACCGCGAGGCGTTGCCGTTCCGCTTCGTGCAGCTGGGCGGCTATACCGGCACTGCCAAGACCGAGCTCTTGCCATATCTTGCGCAGCGGGGTGTGCAGGTGATCGATCTGGAAGGGCTTGCCAATCATCGCGGGTCCTTGCTGGGCAGCATGGGGGGGCAGCCCGCGCAGAAAGGGTTCGAAAGCGCCGTGGCCCGGCAGCTTTGCCGGCTCGATCCGGCGCGCCCCGTTCTGGTCGAGGCGGAAAGCAGCAAGATCGGCGATCTCCTGATCCCGCCGAGCCTTTGGCAGGGGATGAAAAAGGCCCCGTGGATCGAAGTGTCCGCCCCCATCGTCGCGCGGACCGAGTACCTTGTGCGCGCTTATGATGACATCCTGTCGGACAGCGCGGCGCTTCATGCCAAGCTGGCCCCGTTGAAAGCCCATCGCGGTGAGGCATTGGTGGCGCAGTGGATCGCGCTAAGCGCTGCGGGGGATATGCGGGCACTCACGCGCTCGTTGATGGAGGATCACTACGATCCGGCCTATGCAAAGTCGATGAAGGCGATGTCGCCAAAGGTGATCGGACGCGTCGAAACAGAGGGCCTGTCGCCCGGCGATCTCGAAACGGTCGCCGCAGAAATCGAAGCGGCGCTTCAGCTGATGGAGACCTGACCCGGCGAGCCGCTGTGCAGGTAGCCGATCCGGGTCGCATCGGGATAGCCCGCATCGCGCAAATTGGCGAGTGTCTCGTCCGCCCTTGCCTCGGGAACCGCCGCAACAAGCCCGCCGCCGGTTTGTGGATCGAACAGCAGCCGGGTTTTCGGGGTATCCGGAATATTTGAAAATCCGGCGCGATTGTTCGTATAGAGCGACGAGTGTTCGCCGCGTCCGGACAGGTCCAGCGCGCCGGTCAGCAGCGGGATCGCATCGAGCGTCAACCGTGCGGACAGGCCCGAGGCGGTACAGATGTTCTGCACGTGGCCCGCCAGGCCGAAGCCGGTGACATCCGTCATTGCCTCTGCGGTCTCGCGCAGGATATGCGAGGCCGCCATTTGGCCCTGCTGCATCGCCTCCAGCGCTGCGGCCACATGGGCGCCGCGCGCGGTGCCGGACATCGCCGCGGCCATCAGGACGCCGGTGCCGATCGGTTTTGTCAGGATCAGCGCTGCCGCGTCTTTCGCGCCGCCCAGGGTGATCGGATCGCGCGTACACAGCCCCGTGACGGCAAGGCCGATGGTCAGCTCATCACCGATGCTGCTATGCCCGCCAACAATCGCCGCACCGGCCTCGCGCAGAACCTGGTCGGCCGCTGTCAGGATTTCGGTCATGCTGCGTTGCCCCAAGCGGTCGGACAGGCGGGGCAGGGTGATCGACAGGGTTGCCGCCTGCGGATCGGCGCCCATTGCCCAGACATCCCCCAGCGCATGATGCGCCGCGATGCGCGCCATGACGGCGGGATCGGCCCAGAAGCTGCGCAGATGATCCGTGGTGAAGACCTGGCGCGCGCCGCCGGTGGTCAAGACCGCCGCGTCATCGCCGGGCAGGGAGACGATGTCCCCCCGGTGTGATGGCGGCAGCGTCGACACGGCCTGTGCCAGTGCATCGCGCCCCAGCTTCGCGCCGCAGCCACCGCAAAGCGGTTTCGGACCGAGTGCCGCCGTACTGCCCTTGGCGCGCGGGTAGGGCAAGGGCGGCGTTTGCATCCTGGGCAGGGTGTCGAACCGCGCCATGAATTTGCGGTCGATGCTGTCTTTCCAGCGCCAGACCCAGGGACCGGCAAAATTGACCCCGAACCGGTCGCCAAGGGCCGATTTTTCACCAAGCGAGATAAGCTTCAGGTAATCCTTTTGCGGTTTATAGGATTTCAGCGCACCAGAGGACAACGCGGAAGTCAGGTTATGAAAGAGCACAGGCGCCTGGCGCACGGCATAAACGCCTGCCTTGGGGCGCGGCGCATGGGCCATATATGCGCAGTCGCCGACAGCGAAGATGCGCTTGTCGCTCGTTCGCAGCTTTTCGTTGACGACCAGGAACCCGTCATGGGTTTCAAGACCGGACTCGGCAAGCCATGGATAAGGCCGGGCCCCTGCGGTCCCGGTGATAAAGTCGGCCTGGATGCTGCGGGCGCCGTCCAGATGGACGGTGTTTTCGCTTAGATGGGTGACCCGGACGTTTTCGTGCAGGACAACCTCAAGGGATCTCATCGCGTCGCGCAGGCGCTGCGCGCTTTTGGCGGGCAGGGTCGACAGGATCGTGGAATTGTCGATCAGATGGATCGTCGCCGGGCGGCCGCGCAGGGCATGTGCCATCGCCATGGCAAGCTCTGATCCGGCGACACCGCCGCCGATCACCGCCACGCGTGTCGGGCCGCTCGCGGCGCGGAACGCCTCCCAGCGGGCGGCGAAGGGGCCAAGTGGCTTGGCGGGAACGGCATATTCGGCAAAGCCGGGAAGGCTCGGCATGTCGGAGGTAATGCCGATATCGACCGAACAGCTGTCAAAGCCCACCGCCGGATGGGTGTCGATCCGGACAGATCCGCTGGCAGGGTCGATCCCTGTCGCGGCCCCGATGATGAGCCGGGCGTTCGCGGCCCCTGTCAGCCGGACCAGGTCGATATCCAGCTGATCGCGGCTGTAATGCCCGGCGACGAACCCCGGCAGCATGCCGGAATAAGGCGCGGTCGGGCCGGGGTTGATCAATGTCAGACGCGCTCCGGGCAGGGGCCTCATCGCCCATTGGCGCAGGACCAGCGCATGTGTGTGGCCGCCGCCGATCAGAACGAGGTCTTGCGAAAGCGGCAGGGTCGGTTGGTGCATGGGTCTGTCCTTTGTCTTTGCGCGCGACCTATCACGGTGTGGCGGCGGCGCCCATGCGACGGTGGGTCAAGTTTCGACACCTATTCGTGGGTGAGGGGCTTTTCATTGCCCGACCTTTCGGTGAATGTCGGAACCAAGCGGCGCAAAACATTGGGGGGAATGATGGCAAACACCGTGAAAGACTTGCTGGGAGGGCATGATCCGGAGTCCGTGGCAATCGGCGCACCGGGGCGCGACTGGCTGAGCTATGGCGCGCTTCGCGCGCTGTCGGAACAGGTCGGCGCGGATTTGCGCAGCCTGGGGATTGGCGCTTCGGACCGGGTTGCGATTGTCCTGCCCAACGGTCCCGAGATGGCGACGGCCTTTGTCACCATTGCGCAGGCGGCGACCACCGCACCGCTGAACCCGGCGTATCGGGAGGATGAATACCGGTACTATCTCGAAGACCTCGGGGCCAAGGCCGTCGTGCTTGCCGAGGACGAGGACGGGCCGGCGCTTGTCGCGGCGCGAGCGCTCGGGTTGACGGTGTTGCGCGCGGCCGTGTCCGACGGCGCACCGGCCGGAATGTTTGCCCTGCGCGCCGATGGCGCGGGCGGCGACCCCAAGTCCGGGGACATGCCGGGCGAGGGGTCCGTGGCGCTGATCCTGCATACCTCGGGCACCACCTCGCGGCCCAAGATCGTACCGTTGTTGCAATCGAATGTGGCCGCGTCGGCGCGGAATATCGCGGCGTCGCTTGATCTGGCCTCGGACGACCGCTGCCTGAACGTGATGCCTCTGTTCCATATCCATGGGCTGCTGGCCGCCGTGTCGGCCTCATTGTCGGTCGGCGCATCGATCTGGTGCGCGCCGGGGTTCGACGCGCTGCGGTTCTTCGGCTGGATGCGGGAGGCAAAGCCAACCTGGTACACTGCCGTGCCAACCATGCACCAGGCGATCCTGAGCCGGGCCAAGCGCAACGCGGATGTGATCGAAGAAGTACCGCTCAGGTTCCTGCGGTCGTCTTCGGCGTCCTTGCCAGGGCAAGTGATGGAAGCGCTGCGCGAGACGTTCAATGCCCCGGTGATCGAAGCTTATGGCATGACAGAAGCGGCGCATCAGATGTGCTGCAACCCCTTCGACCGGCAAAAGCCGGGCGCGGTGGGTGTGGCCGCTGGCCCCGAGGTGCGCGTGGCAGACGAGGTCGAGAATGGTCTGATCGACGGCACCGGCGAGGTGGTGATTTCGGGTCCCAACGTGACGCCGGGCTATGAAAGCAACCCCGAGGCCAATGCCAAGAGCTTCTTCGAGGCGGATGGCAAACGCTGGTTCCGCACCGGCGACCAGGGCGCATTCGACGCCGACGGCTTTTTGCATCTGACCGGGCGATTGAAGGAGATCATCAATCGCGGCGGCGAAAAGGTCTCGCCGCTTGAAGTGGATGGCGTCTTGCTGGACCATCCGGGCGTCGCGCAGGTGGTGACCTTCGCGCTGCCGCATCCCAAGCTGGGAGAAGAGGTGGCCGCGGCGGTCGTGCTGGTCGAGGGATCGGAGGCGACCGAGCGCGAGATCCGTGATTTTGCCGCCGGGCGCATGGCCGATTTCAAGGTGCCGCGCAAGGTGATCCTTCTTGACGAGATCCCCAAAGGGGCAACGGGCAAGATGCAGCGCATCGGCCTGGCACAGAAGCTGGGGCTGGTGGAATCGGCCTGAGCAAGAGATGTGACGATGCGCCGGCTGGCCCCTGTCGGAGCCTCCGGCGGGAGTTTTTTCCGGCAAGATGAAGGAGGAGCGGTTCGCCATAGACCAGCGGATCGTTTCGGGGAGAGCGATGAAGATTTGCGTATTCGGAGCGGGCGCCATTGGCGGCTACATGGGAGTAAAGCTGGCGCAGGCGGGGGCGGATGTGAGCCTTGTGGCGCGCGGGCCGCACCTGGCGGCGATGCAGGCGAATGGGCTGACGCTGATCGAGGAAGAGAACGAGGCGGCCGTTAAGGTTAATGCCTCTGAAGATCCGGCGGCGCTGGGCGTGCAGGATTATGTGATCGTGACCTTGAAGGCGCATTCGGTGCCGCCCATTGTCGACAAGATGCAGCCACTGATCGGGCCGAACACCACGATCGTCTCCGGTGTGAACGGGGTGCCGTGGTGGTATTTCCACAAGATCGGCGGCGCGCATGAGGGCACGCGGCTTGCCTCTGTGGACCCGGGCAATGCGCAATGGGACGGCTTCGGGCCGGACCGGGTGCTGGGATGTGTTGTCTATCCGGCCGCAGAGGTGACCCGTCCCGGCGTGGTCAAGCATATCGAGGGCAACCGCTTTTCGTTGGGCGAACCGGACGGGTCGAAATCGGAGCGCGCCACGGCGCTGTCGAAGGCGCTGTCCTCGGCGGGGCTGAAGGCGCCGGTGCGGCCACGGTTGCGGGACGAGATCTGGGTGAAGCTTTGGGGCAACCTGTCGTTCAACCCGATCTCGGCGCTGACCCATGCGACGCTGGATGTGCTGTGCACCGACGCGGGCACGCGGGGCGTGGCCAGGGGCATGATGCTCGAGGCGCAGGAGATCGCCGAGGCGCTTGGGGTGAAATTCCCGATTGACGTGGAGCGGCGCATCGACGGCGGGGCGGCTGTTGGCGCGCATCGTACGTCGATGTTGCAGGATCTGGACCAGGGCCGTCCGATGGAGATCGACGCGCTGGTCGGATCGGTGCAGGAGCTGGGCCGCGTGGTGGGTGTGCCAACACCGACGATCGACACGGTGCTGGCGCTGGTGCAGCTTCGTGGGCGGACCGCCGGGCTTTATTCGTAGGCGGCGGTCACTATCACTTCGACCTTGAGCTCGGGGCGGGCCAGTTTGGCCTCGCCGCAGGCGCGGGCGGGGGCATGACCTTCGGGGACCCAGGTATCCCAGACCGCGTTCATCTCGGCGAAATCCGCCATGTCGGCGACCCAGATGATGGCTTGCAGGATCTGCGCGCGCGACGATCCGGCCTTTTCGAGCAGCGCATCGACGCGGGCGAGGCAATCCTGCGTCTGTTCGGTCACGCTGTCGCCTGCGCCGACCTGACCGCACAGATAGACGGTGCCATTGTGTTTGACGATCTTGCTCATCCGTTGCCCGGTTTCCAATCGCTCGATCATGTGGTGTCTCCTTGTTCGTGTTCGCGCTGACACTTGCTGGTGGTGCGTGGATTGTCCAGCGCGGTCAGGTCAGATGCAGGGCGTAATGCGATATCGGACGGGCGCGCCAACTGGCGGCTCCGGGTGCTGCCGGAGATCGTGCGGGAGCATCCCGGGCAGGGTGTGGAGGGCGCTGTCCCCGGGCTGTGGTTCGGGGGCGCTGCCCCCGTCGCCCCCCGGGCGACTCCCCCGGAGTTTTTCGGGCAAGATGAAGCTGCGGACCGTGTCATCACGCGAACGAGCATCATCGGGCCGGGCTGGACAGGCCGGTGCCGCCCCGTGACGTGACGCGAGAGGACGGGGGCGATCACCTTTGCCGTCGGGCTGGAGCGGCGGCGGGTGATCGATGTCTGCCGTGTTGCCGCGTCGGTGCTGCTTGGCAGGTCAGCTTGCCGCGGGCGGCGAATGTGGGTTTCATGACGGCCAAGCGCATTATCGGGCCGGGGCAGATTTTTCATGGATTCTTCATCCGCGACGTGTGTTTATGGACGCAGAAAAACGGGGGGATTTGGCAATGAAAAAAATTGGTTTCATGAAGCTGGCCGGCACGACCGCCGTGGCGGCGATGCTTGCCACCGGGGCATTTGCCCAGGATGTGACTTTGCGCATGCACCAGTTCCTGCCAGCGCAGGCCAATGTGCCCAAGAACGTGTTGGTGCCCTGGGCCGAACGGGTCATGGCGGCGTCTGATGGGCGGATCGAGATCCAGCATTTCCCGTCGATGCAGCTGGGCGGTACGCCGCCGCAGTTAATTGACCAGGCGATTGACGGTGTGGCCGATATCATCTGGACCGTTGCCGGCTATACGCCGGGTCGCTTCCCGCGCGCCGAGGTGTTCGAGCTGCCTTTCCTGATGTCGGATGCCGGGGATATGTCCGCAGCCTTTTGGGACCTGGCCGAGGAACGGATGATGGATCAGGACTTTGCCGATTTCAAAGTGCTGGGCGTTTGGGTGCATGGTCCCGGCGTGATCCATTCGACCGATCCCGTGTTGGAGCCATCGGATCTGAACGGGATGAAGCTGCGCGCGCCGACACGGGCGACAACCAAGCTGTTGTCGGATCTCGGGGCCACCACCGTGGGTATGCCGGTACCCGCTATCCCCGAGTCGCTGTCCAAGGGGGTTGTCGATGGCGCCGTGATCCCTTGGGAGGTGACCGGCGCGCTCAAGGTGGCGGAGCTGGTGCAGAACCACACCGAGTTCGAGGGGAACGCGCTTTATACCACCAGTTTCATCCTTGCGATGAACAAGGATGCTTACGAGGCCTTGCCGGATGACCTGAAAGACGTGATTGACTCGCAGTCCGGTGCGGAGTTCAGCCGCATGGCGGGTGCGCAGATGCAGGCCGATGACGGCCCGGCCCGCGACGCAGCGCTGGATGCGGGCAACAGGATCATCACCATCAGTGCCCAGGAGGCCGCCGGATGGCAGGAAGCCGCCGCAGTGACCAGGGATGACTGGATCGCGGAGATGGATGAAAAGGGTCTGGACGGTGCTGCGCTTGTCGAGCGGGCAAACGCGCTGCTTGAAAAGCACAGCACGCAGTAGGAAGCGCCGCGCGACCCGGGGGCCGGCTCCGGATGGCGCGGGTGGCACGCAGGACGACAAGGGGCGGGCGGCATGACCACGGCGATTGAACGCCTTGCAAGATCCATGGCGGTGCTGGGGGGCGGTGTCTTGAGCCTCCTTGTTTTGCTGACCTGCGTGTCTGTCCTGGGCCGCGGGCTCAACAGCATCGGCCATTCCAACTGGCTTGCGGCGATTTCCGCGCGGGCGGGTGATGTGCTGATCAGCACCGGCGTCGGGCCGGTCACCGGTGATTTCGAGGTGGTCGAAGCCGGGATTGCCTTTGCGATCTTCGCCTTCCTGCCGGTCTGCCAGCTTTATGCGGGCCATGCGACGGTGGATATCTTCACCTCCGGCCTGTCGGAGCGGCTGAACCGCTGGCTAGTGGCATTCTGGGAGGTGGTGCTGACGGCAGCCATCGTGGTGATCACCTGGCGGCTGGGCGTGGGCATGATGGACAAGATCAGCAATGGCGAGACAACGTTCCTGCTGCAATTCCCGATCTGGTGGGCCTATGCAGCAAGCCTTGTCGCAGCCGTCGTGGCCTCTCTGACGGCGGTATATTGCGCCGTTGGTCGCGTGCTGAGGGCCGCGACGGGGCGCGATATCCTGCCCGCCAGCGGGGCGGAGGGAGCATGAGCCCTCTGGAGCTGGGCCTCTGGTCTTTCCCGGTGCTTCTGGTGCTGATATTCCTGCGTGCCCCGATCGGGCTGGCCATGTTGCTGTGCGGGATCGGCGGGCTTTGGCTGTCGCTGGGCAGCCCGGACGTGGTTTTGGCCAAGCTCAAGTCGGAAACCTATTCGACCTTTTCAAGCTATTCGCTGTCGATCATCCCGATGTTCTTGTTGATGGGCCAGTTTGCCACGCTGTCCGGCCTGTCATCGGCCTTGTTCAAGGCGGCCGAGTCCTGGCTTGGCCACCGCAAGGGGGGTGTTGCCATGGCGGCGGTCGGGGCATGCGCCGGCTTTGGCGCAATCTGCGGGTCGTCGCTGGCCACTGCCGCCACGATGAGCCGCGTGGCGCTGCCCGAGTTGCGCCGCAACGGGTATTCCGGCGGTTTTTCGACGGCGACCCTGGCCGCGGGGGGCACCCTGGGTATTTTGATCCCGCCATCGGTGATCCTGGTCATCTACGCGATCCTGACCGAGCAGAATATCGCCAAGCTGTTCCTTGCGGCCTTTGTCCCGGGGCTGTTGGCTGCGCTCGGATACATGATCGCGATCTCGATCTATGTGCGGCGGCATCCGGAGGCGGCGGGAATGCGCGCGCCGGTGCCCTATGCAGAGCGTTGGCGGGCCTTGCTTGACGTGTGGCCGGTGCTCGTGGTCTTTGCGCTGGTCGTCGGGGGGATTTACCTTGGCTGGTTCACGCCGACCGAAGGCGCGGCGGTTGGCGCGGCGGGCACCGGGCTGATCGCGCTGGTGTCGGGCAGCCTGTCCTGGGCGGTGTTCAAGCAGAGCATCATCCAGACGGCGGTGAGCACCGCGATGATCTTTTTCATCGTGCTGGGGGCGTCTTTTTACAATGGCTTTCTCGCGTTGAGCCAGGTGCCGCAGGAACTGTCGAACTGGGTTGTGGACATGGGGTTGAGCCCGTTCATGGTTCTGTCCTTGATCCTGCTCTTCTACCTTGTCTTCGGGTGTTTGATGGACAGCCTGTCGATGATCCTTTTGACCATCCCGATCTTCTTCCCGGTGATATCGGTGATGGATTTCGGCTTTGTCGATCTGGCGGCGATGCAGGCGGATGCCGCGCGCGAGGCGCTGGCGGCCGGGGCGGTCAACGGCATGGGGCAAGAGATGCTGGCCTCGATCGAGGCGGCGCTGGCGACCGGTGCAGAGCTGACCCGCGAGCAGATGCAGGCGCTTGATATTCGTGTGACACAGGGAATGGCAAACCGGATCGAAGCGGAATGGGTGGCAATCTGGTTTGGTATCCTTGTCCTGATCGTGGTCGAGGTCGGGCTGATCACGCCGCCGGTGGGGATGAATTTGTTCATCATCAATTCGATGGATCGCGACACGCCGATGATGGAGACCTACAAGGCAGTGATCTGGTTCGTGACCTCGGATATCCTGCGGGTGATCCTGCTGGTGATGTTCCCGGCGATCACGCTGTTCTGGCTTTACTGATCCTTCATCGCGCTGCGATATTGCAACTGTGCACAGGCGCACAGCGGGTTTTCACGTCTTCGGTGCAATTGAGGCGTGTCAAACTGAACTGTTCGGTTTAGTTGACGCGCATCAGGCGTGGAACGTCCCGTGACAAAGGTCGTTTCCCTGCCAATGTGACAGAGACCGGGAGTTTCGCCATGCGCCGCCTATTGTTTTGCCTCTTGCTGCTGGTCGGCCCGACGATGGGGGCGGCGCAGGACATGCGGCTGGCCAAGATCATCAATGTGACGGCGGTCGATGGTGCCATGACACGGCAATTTTTCGGGCATGTCGTCGCCAAGGAAACGGTTGACCTGGCCTTCCAGGTGGGAGGGCAAATCGTCAAGTTGCCCCTCATTGAAGGCAACCGGATCAACGAGGATTCCGTGATTGCGCAGCTTGATCTTGAACCCTTTCAGCTGGCGCTGGATCAGGCGCGGGTGCAGCGAAACCAGGCGGAGCGGACGCTGGAGCGACTGCAGAAACTGCAAGGAAGCACGGTGAGCCAGGTTTCAGTGGATGATGCCCAGACCTCGCTTGAATTGGCGGAAATCTCGGTGCGGAATGCGGAACGCGAATTGAAGAACGCGACCTTGCTGGCGCCGTTCGACGCGCTTGTGGCGTCGCGCAACGTGGCCAACTTTTCGACCATATCGGCCGGAACGCCGGTGGCGCGGTTGCACAACATGTCGGAGCTGCGCATTGACATCGAAGTGCCGGAAATCCTGTTTCAAAGAGCGGGCACCGATCCGGGGGTCGACCTTTGGGCAAAGTTTCCCACCGGTGACGAGCGCTACCCGGTGACGCCGCGCGAATTCAACGCGGAGACCTCGCAGGTTGGCCAGACCTACCAGATCACCCTGGGCATGGAGCCACCCGAGGGCAAGAGGATCCTGCCGGGATCGTCGGTGACGGTCTATGCGACACTGGACGCCGGCACGCAGGATATTCGCATCCCGGCATCGGCGGTCGGCACGATGAATGATGGCGCACCCACGGTGTTGGTATTCACACCCGTTGGTGCAGAAGAAGGCACTGTCGCGCGCAGGCGCGTGACCGTCGAGCCGACGATCCGGGGTGAGGTGCGCGTGATCGCGGGGCTGGAGCCGGGCGAGGAAATCGTCGCCAGCGGGGCGAGCCAATTGGCAGACGGGGACCGCGTCAGACGGTTCACCGGATTCCCGAACTGAGTGCTGCGCCATGAATATTGCAAAAGCCTCCATTGATCGCCCGATCCTCACGTGGCTGATCATGCTTGCGGCCCTGCTTGGCGGTATCTGGGGGTTCTTCACCCTTGGCCGATTGGAAGATCCGGCCTTCACCATCAAGACAGCGGTCGTGGTCACCGAATACCCCGGTGCCAGCGCCGCGCAGGTGGCGCGCGAGGTGTCGGAGCCGTTGGAATCCGAGATCCAGAAGATGTCGGAGATGAAAGAGGTGCGCTCTGTCAACCGACCCGGGCAATCACGGATCACCGTGGACATGAAGGATCAGTACGACGGCGAGGAATTGCCCGAGATCTGGACCAAGCTGCGCAACAGGGTCAGTTCGGTACGCTTGCCGGCCGGGGTCGGGACGCCTTTCGTGAATGAAGGGTTCGGGGATGTCTACGGCATTTATTATGCCGTCACGGCCCCCGGGTTTTCCGATGCCGAGATCAACAACCTTGCCACCTTTCTGCGACGTGAATTGCTGACTGTCGATGGCGTCGCCGATGTAAGCCTGTCCGGCGTGCCGAACGAGGTCATCTATGTCGAGCCTGACTTGGCCTTGACCACCAATCTGAATGTGCCGCCATCGGCCATTCAGGGCGCGCTGGCGACAGCCAATTCCGTGGTCGATGGCGGATCGATTCAGGACGAGGATGGCAGAACCCTCATACAAGGCCCGGACGGGTATGACACGGTACAGGAGATTGCCGGCCTCACGGTGGGGGTCGGCGGCGAGCTTTTGAACCTGTTCGACTTTTCCGAGGTACGGCGGGCGCGTGAGGAAACGCCCGACATGCTGATCCGGCACAACAGGGTCGAGGCCTTCACGGTGGGTGTGGCCGGCATCGGGACCGAGAACATCGTCGATGTGGGCAAGCGCGCGGACGCCAAGCTGGACGAGCTGGCGCCACAAATCCCTGTCGGCGTGGAGTTGCAGCCGGTCTACCAGCAGCATGTCGTGGTGGAAGAGGCCTCGAACGCCTTCCTGGTCAACCTCGCCATGTCGGTGTCAATCGTGGTGGTCGTGCTGGCCGTGTTCATGGGCTGGCGCGCGGCCATCGTCGTCGGGGTGACGCTGCTTCTCACCGTGGTGGGCACGCTGTTCTTCATGTCGGTCTTTTCCATCGAGATGGAGCGCATTTCGCTGGGCGCATTGATCATCGCGATGGGGATGCTGGTGGACAACGCCATCGTGGTCGCCGAAGGCATGCAGATCGCCATGCGACGCGGCAAGGACAGCCGGGCGGCAGCGGATGAGGCCGCCAGCAAGACGCAGATTCCGCTCCTGGGCGCGACGGTGATCGGGATCATGGCGTTTGCCGGAATCGGTCTCAGCCCGGACGCGACGGGAGAATTCCTGTTCTCGCTGTTCGCGGTCATCGGGATTTCGCTGCTGTTGTCATGGGTGCTCGCGCTGACGGCGACGCCGCTTCTGGGGCATTACTTTTTCAAGCGGGCCAGTGGCGACGCGGAGGATGCCTATGGAGGAGTGTTTTTCAGGCTCTATGCCGGCACCCTGCGCGCAGCGCTCCGGGTCTGGTGGTTGGTGATTGCCGCCCTGGTTGCGATCACCGTGGTCTGCTTCATGTTGTTCGGCCAGATCAAGCAGCAGTTTTTCCCGGACAGCAACACGCCGCTGTTCTTTGTTCATTACAAGTTGGACCAGGGCGCGTCGATTCAAGAGACCTCGGGCGATATCGGGGTGTTGGAAGACTGGCTGGCCGGGCAGGAGGACGTGGTGTCCGCGACTGCCTTTGTCGGGCAGGGGGCGGACCGGTTCATGCTGACCTACCAGGCGGAAGATCCGAACCCGAGCTACGGCCATATCATCGTCAGAACGGACACGATCGAAGAGATTCCGCCGTTGATTTCCGATCTCGAGGCGTTTGCCGCGCGGGCCGTGCCGCAGGGGGAATTCCGCGCCAAGCGGCTGGCCTTTGGCCCCGGTGGCGGCGACCCGATCCAGGCGCGGTTTTCCGGCTCGGACCCGGACATGCTGCGCGATCTGGCGGATGAGGCTATGGCGCGCTTGACCGAGGCGTCGGACAATATCGTGACGCCACGCATCGACTGGCGCGAACAGGAACTGATCCTGAAACCGGTTTACGCCACGGACCGCGCGCAGGAGGCCGGGATCACCCGCGACGACATCACGTCGATCCTGCGCTTTGCGACCACGGGTATCGATGCCGGCGTGTACCGCGAAGGCGACAGGCAGATCCCCATCGTGCTGCGCGCCAAACCCGAGGATAACCTCGCTCTGACGGATCACATGGTCTATTCGCAGAACGCGCAAAGCTTCGTGCCGCTGGAACAGGTGACAGACGGTCTGACCTTCGAGGCGCAGAACACGTTGTTGAAGCGGCGCGACCGGCTGCTGACGATCACCGTGGGCGCCGATATCGTCAAGGGCCTCACGGCGGCGCAGGTGCAGGCCGAGGTGACCCAGACGATCGAGGACATGGAGCTGCCGTCCGGCTACAAGATGGAATGGGGCGGCGAGCTTGAAAGCTCCTCGCAAGCGCAGGAAAGCCTTGGGCGGCAATTGCCGATGAGCCTGATCATCATGATCGTGATCTCGGTGCTGCTGTTCAACGCGCTCAGGCAACCCCTGATCATCTGGCTGCTGGTGCCGATGTCGGTGAACGGGGTCAGCCTTGCGCTCTTGGGGACCGGGTTCCCGTTTACCTTTACCGCGCTTCTAGGTCTGTTGTCGCTCTCGGGGATGTTGATCAAGAACGGGATCGTTCTGGTGGAAGAGATTGACCTGGTGCGCGCCGAAAGGCCGGGGCAGACATTGAAGGAGTCGATTGTCGAGGCATCGACATCGCGTTTGCGGCCGGTGATCCTTGCCGCCGCGACAACGATCCTCGGCATGACGCCGCTGATCTGGGATGCGTTTTTCCGGTCGATGGCGGTCACCATCATGGGCGGTCTGGCCTTTGCCTCGATCCTGACTTTGGTGGCCGCACCGGTGTTTTACTATGCGTTCTTCATGCACAGTGCGGCACCATCACGGCAGGAGGCGGCATGACGGGGTTTGCGAAGACTTGAATTCATCATGATAAATTGCTTGCATGGCGCGACTGCCCGTTTCGGGGCAGGCATATCCGGGCCTATCGCGCATGACAGCCGTCACCCCACCTGAAAGCTCCGCCCGTCGGCCCCGCCGGTCGCGCCCCGTTCGCGTGGCCGAGGCGATCAAGGATTGGGTGGTCGAACAAGGGCTGAGGCCCGGCGATCGGCTGCCCGGTGAAGCGGAGTTGATCGCGCGGTTCCAGATGTCCAAGGGCACGATCCGTGAGGCGATGCGCATCCTTCAGGCGCAGGGCCTGGTCGAGACCAAGACCGGCCCGGGTGGTGGCAGTTTCGTCGGCGAGGTGTCACGCGAGCGGGCACACGCGCTTTTGGCGAACTACTTCTATTTCCAGAACCTCACCATCGCGGATGTCTATGCCCTGCGCCTGTCGCTGGAGCCGGAACTGGCGGCCTCCTTGGCGGGCCGGTTGACGGAGGCGCAGCTCGCCGAGCTGGACGAGATCATGAAGGCCTACGCGGTGCCTGCCGAGGATTCCGAGGGCGAGCGCGCGCAGCATGTGGCCTCGCTGCGGTTTCATGCGCGTTTGTCGGATTTCGGCGACAACGCGCTGCTGGGGTTCTTCATTGGCTTCATGGCGCAGATCCTCACCGACCTGACGGTCTACAAGCGCCTGTACGCGGCGCCCAACCATGACCTGTGGCGACGCGGCCGCGACCATCAACTGCAGCTCATCGCGGCGCTGCGATCGGGCGATGCCGCCGCCGCGCGACAGGTGATGGAGAGCCATATGAAAATGGCACGCGACCTGATGGAGGATCAGGAAGCCGAGGTCATGAAACGGTTTATCGCGGAGTGACGGGGCGGTCGGTGGATTGGAACGGCAGGCTGCGCTGCGGATCGTCAAGCGTGGGCACATGGCCGAGCCAATCCGCGTAGAGCCCGGATGTGGCCCGCGCATGCAATGCGCGCAGATCGGTCAACGGCGTTTCGGAATAGTCCACACGCAGTGTCATCGGCGGATCTGAGCGGCGGACGATCAAGAGCGCCGCTGACAACAGCCCCCGGCTGTCCCCGCCAGCACGTGACGCCGCGTCGAGCGCCTCCAGCAGGCGTGTGTCGAGCGGACCCGTTGCGGCAAGAAATCCGTCGAGGCAGGCATCCAGAACCGAGCCCGAGGTCAGAAGATTGCCGGTGACCACCACATGCGGAGCGGTCCGGGCGTCAGCGACGGCAATGCTGTTGCTGCCGGTGAAATGCCCGGTTTGCCCTGCCGGATCAAGCGCGGCCAATTGACGTTCGGCGCGGCCCGCATCGGCGGATGTGACCTGGGCCACGGCCGCCGCCGCGTCGGTCCCGCCACGCATGAGGGTCAGAACGTCGGTGCCCCAAAAGGTACTGGGCAGCGATCCTTGCGAGGCCGACAGTCCCGATTCGGCATCGCCGCGCAGGACCCAACCGCCAACACACAGGCTTCCGGTGGTCGCGGCACCGCCATAAGCGCCCTTTTTTTCATCGAAAGCCAGTATGGAAATGGTCATCTGCAATCCTGTTATCACCGGACTTGAATTTATCATGAAAATTTGGCCTGATGCAATTTATCATGATAAATAAGAGTCGATATCTCAGGAGAGGACGTCACCCATGCCGCTATTTCACCTCACCCGCCGCAGCCTGCTGGCCGCCGGCACCGCGCTTGCGCTGAGCTTCGGGGCAAGCGATCCGGCCTTTGCACAAACTCCCCCCGGCGTCTTGATCGTCGGCCAGATCGCCGAGCCCAAGGCGCTCGATCCCGCGGCGGTGACTGCCGTAAACGATTTCCGCATCCTGATGAATGTCTATGACGGGCTGGTGCGGTACCGCGATGGCACGCTCGAAGTGGAGCCTGCGCTGGCCAGCGACTGGGAGATCAGCGAGGATGGCACCGAATATACCTTCACGCTGCGCGAGGGGGTTCAGTTCCACGATGGCAGCGATTTCAATGCCGAGGCCGTAAAGTTCAATTTCGAACGGATGCTGAACGAGGACCACCCCTATCACGACACGGGTCCTTTCCCGTTGGCGTTCTTTTTCTCTGCCATCGAAACCGTGGACGCAGTGGATGACCTGACGGTGAAATTCACGCTGAACGCGCCATATGCCCCATTCCTGTCGAACCTCGCCTATCCCACGGGCCTGATCGTGTCGCCTGCCGCCGTCGCACGGCACGGCGCGGAATTCGGTCGCAACCCGTCGGGGACTGGCGCCTTCACTTTCGCGGAATGGCGATCGAACGAGGCGGTCGTGGTCGAAGCGAACCCCGATTACTGGGATGGCGTGCCCGAGTTGGAGGCGGTTGTCTTCCGCCCGATCACCGATGCCAATACCCGAACGGCGGAAATGCTGGCGGGGGGAATCGACCTTATGGTCGAAGTGCCGCCCGTGGCGCTGTCGGAGTTCCAGGGCGACAGCTACACCGTGCATGAGCAGGCCGGGCCGCATGTCTGGTTCCTGATCCTGAACGCCAAGGAAGGCCCTTTCGCCGACAAGCGGGTCCGCCAGGCGGCGAATTACGCGGTCAACAAGACGGCGTTGGTCGAAGAGGTGCTGGAAGGCACCGCGGAAGTGGCCGCAGGTCCGACACCGCCGGCCTTTGCCTGGGCCTATAACGAGGAGCTGGAGCCCTATCCCTACGATCCCGACCGCGCCCGCGAACTGATCGCCGAGGCCGGGGCCGAGGGCGCGGAACTGACCTTTTTCGTGACCGAAGGCGGGTCGGGGATGCTGGATCCGGTGGCAATGGGCACCGCCATCCAGGCCGATCTGGAGGCGGTCGGTTTCGATGTGAGCATCGAGACCTACGAGTGGAACACCTTTCTGGGCGAGGTGAACCCCGGTCTGGAGGGCAAGGCCGACATGGCCGAGATGGCGTGGATGACGAACGATCCCGACACGCTGCCCTTCCTTGCGCTGCGCACCGAGGCGTGGCCCGATGCCGGTGGCTTCAACTCGGGCTATTATTCCAACCCCGAGGTGGATGCGCTCTTGGAGGCGGCGCGGGTGGCGACCGACCAGGAAGAGCGTGCGCGGCTTTACAAGCAGATGCAGACCATCGTGCAGGAAGACGCGCCCTGGGTCTTCGTCGCCAACTGGAAGCAGAACGCAGTGACCAATGACGCGGTCGAGAATTTCTCGCTCCAGCCGTCCTTCTTTCTTTTGCTGGATGACGTGGTGAAGAACTGAGCCTCGGACGGGCGGGGCCCGTCCGACCGGCGGGGGGCCAGCCCCCCGCACCCCCCGGAGTTTTTCCGGCAAGATGAAGGACCCCTGCGTGACCGGCTACATCCTGAAGCGTTTGCTGTCCGCGATCCCGGTGCTGCTGGGCATTACCGTGATCGTCTTCCTGATCATGGCGCTGATCCCTGGTGACCCGGCGATGGCGATCCTTGGCAGTTACGCGACACCGGAGAATGTCGAGAAGCTCAACCGGGATCTGGGATTGGACAAGACGCTTGTTGAGCAGTATTTCATCTGGTTGGGTAACATGTTGAGCGGGGATTTCGGCACGAGTTTCGCGCTTAACCGGCCGGTGCTCGATGAGGTGCTCGAGCGGTTCAACGCGACCCTGGTTCTGGCCGGGACGGCCTTTGTGCTGTGTTCGATCCTCGGCATCATCGCCGGGGTGATTTCGGCGGCGAACCAGTATGGCCTGGCGGACCGCGCGATCACCTTCGTGGTGTTGCTCGGGATTTCGATTCCGTCGTTTTTCCTGGGGATGATGATGATCCTGTTCTTTGCGGTGACCCTGCGCTGGTTCCCGGTGTCGGGCATGTGGCCGATCTATGGCGCGCGGGATATCTGGGCGCTGATCTCGCATCTGGCGATGCCGGCGGCGGCGCTGGCGGTGGTGGCGACGGGGGTGATCGCGCGGCTGTCACGATCGGCCATGCTCGAGGTGTTGCGGCAGGATTTCATCCGCACCGCGCGCGCCAAGGGCGTGCATGAGCGCGGCGTGATCTGGCGCCATGCGCTGCGGGCGGCGATGGTGTCGATCATCCCGGTTCTGGGAATCCAGGCCGGTTTCGTGCTGTCCGGCGCGGTCTATATCGAGATCGTCTTCCAGTGGCCTGGCATCGGGCGGATGCTGGTCGATGCCATCCTGACGCGCGATCTGCTTCTGGTGCAGGGCGGCGTGGTGTTCGTGGCCGCCTGCTACGTGCTGTTCAACATCGCGGTGGATGTGGCGCAAAGCCTGCTTGACCCGAGGATCAAGACATGAGGGCGTTTCTTGTCCTGCTGGCGCGCAACCGGCTGGCGCTCGCGGGGGGCGTCGTGATGTCTTTGGTGCTGCTGCTGGTGCTGCTGACGCCGATCCTGCCTTTGGCCGATCCGGATGTCACCAATACGAGCAACCGGTTCCAGCCGATCTTTTCCGACGGCGCGCTCTTGGGGACCGATCACCTGGGGCGCGATCTGCTGTCACGGCTGATGTGGGGAACGCGCTTGTCCTTGGCCGTCGGGTTCGCGGCGGCGATCGTGGCGGCAACGCTGGGGGCGGCCATCGGGATCATCGCGGGGTTTTACGGCGGGCGGACCGACAACATCATCATGCGCGGCGTCGATATGCTGATGGCGTTTCCCTATATCCTGCTGGCGCTGGCGATTGTCGCGGCTTTGGGGCCGGGGCTGTTCAACGCGCTGATCGCGGTGGCGGCGGTCAACGTGCCGTTCTTCGCGCGCAACATCCGGGGCATCACGGTGGGCATCGCGCATAAGGAGTTTGTCGATGCGGCGCGGTTGGCGGGCCTGTCGAACACGCGGATCATCCTGTCCGAGATCCTGCCCAACGTGATCCCGGTGATCGTGATCGCCATGTCCACCACCATCGGCTGGATGATCCTCGAGACCGCCGGTCTTTCGTTTCTTGGCCTTGGGAGCCAGCCGCCGCAGGCCGATCTGGGCTCGATGCTGGGCGAGGCGCGGTCGGCGTTGATTACCAATCCGCATACCTCGATCGTGCCGGGAATGATGATCCTGATCATCGTCATGTCGATCAACCTGCTGGGTGACGGGGTGCGCGATGCGCTGGACCCGCGGCTGAAGTCCGGGGCACTGTCGCGGCCGATGGCAACGACGAAGGTGGATCGAAAGGGCGCGGTGCCTGAACCCACCGGCAAGGGGCTGCTGGAGGTGCAAGGGCTGGAGACGCAGTTTCATGTCAAGGATCGCGTCTACCGCGCCGTGGGCGGTGTCGATCTGCATGTGGAAAAGGGCGAATGCCTGGGCATCATTGGCGAGAGCGGATCGGGCAAATCCGTCACCGCGCTGTCGCTGATGGGACTGGTGGCCTCTCCGCCGGGGGTAATCACCGGCGGGGCGGTGCATTACGACGGCGAAGACCTGATCGGGGCACCCTACCGGCGGCTGCGGGACATGCGGGGGCGCAATGTGGCTTATATCTTCCAGGATCCGCTGGCGACCTTGCATCCGCTTTACCGCGTCGGCGACCAGTTGATCGAGGCGATCCGGTCGCATCGTCCCATCGGCAAGGCCGAGGGGCAGGCCAAGGCGGTCGAGCTGTTGCGCGCGGTGCGGATCCCCAATGCCGAAAAGCGCGTGTCGGATTATCCGCACGAGATGTCGGGCGGCATGCGGCAGCGCGTGGGCATCGCGATGGCGCTGGCCAACGATCCGGACATCATCATCGCGGACGAGCCGACGACGGCGCTCGACGTGACGGTGCAGGCGCAGGTTCTGACGATCCTCGACGATCTGCGCCGCTCGCGCGGGCTGGCGATTGTCTTCATCACGCATGATTTCGGTGTTGTGGCGCAGCTTTGTGACCGGGTGGCGGTGATGTATGCCGGCCGTGTCGTCGAGGAAGGCAGCACGAAAGACATCCTGCAGGCGCCGCGCCATCCCTACACCGCGCGGCTGATGGCCTGTGTTCCCGAGTTGGGCGGCGGCAAGCGGCGGCTGGAGGCCATCACGGGACTGCCGCCCGCGGTGGACAGGCTGCCCGAGGGTTGCGCCTTTGCGGATCGCTGCCTCAAGGTGCAAACGGAGTGCCGGCGCGGGAAGATCCCGCTGGACTGGCAGGGCGACCGCAAGGTGCGGTGTCTTTATCCCGAACAGGGCACGCGCGAGGCGGCAGAATGACACATGCGCTCAGATTGATGGACGTCTCGAAGACCTTCCCGGTGGGACGGAGCCTGTTGGGCCGGGCCAAGGGGTCGGTCAAGGCGGTGCATCCGGTCACGCTTGACGTCCAGCAGAACGAGACACTGGGCATCGTGGGCGAATCCGGTTGCGGGAAATCGACCCTCGCGCGGATGCTGGTGGGGCTGCTGGAGCCAACCACAGGCACCATCGAGATCGACGGAGAGGCGCTGGATACGGCGGACCCGGCGCTTTTTGGTCGGAAGATCCAATACGTATTCCAGGACCCGATCTCTTCGCTCAACCCGCGCAAGACGATCCGGCAGGTGATGGAGGCGCCGCTCAAGCATCTTTATGGCATGGACGCGACCGAACGGCAGGCGCGGATTGCCGAGATTTTCGACAGCGTGAACCTGCGCGAGGAATTCCTTGATCGTTATCCGCACGAGTTTTCCGGCGGGCAGGCGCAGCGCATCGGCATTGCGCGCGCGCTGGCGGCCAAGGCGCGCATCCTGATCCTCGATGAGCCGGTATCGGCGCTGGATGTGTCGGTACAGGCGCAGGTGCTGAATCTGCTGGCGGACCTGAAGCGCGAGTTTGACCTGACCTATCTCTTCATCAGCCACGACCTTGCCGTGGTCGAAGCGGTGAGTGACCGGATTGCCGTGCTCTATTTCGGGTCGGTGGTCGAAATCGGTCGGGCCGAGGACATCTTTGCAACGCCGCGTCACCCTTATACGCGGCTGCTGGCGCAAAGCGCGCCGGTGGTGGGACGCCCCCTGACCGAACCCGAGGCCAAGGGCATGGAACTGCCCGACCCGCTGAACCCGCCACCTGGTTGCGCCTTTGCGGCCCGTTGCCCGCGCGCACAGGCCCGTTGTTCGGCCGAGACTCCGCATTTGTCCCGGCAGGGCGAAACCACCGAAGTGGCGTGCTTTTTCCCCTTGGATGAATAGGGGGGTGGTGCGTGTCGTCCCGGAGGTGGCTTGACAAAAAGATGGCTATGGTCGCGTGACGGCAACCGCGTGCGACCCACTCTGACTGGCAGATACCCGGAGCGCGCCCCGGGCGAGTTACCCGTATCGCGCCACCGGTGTGCCGGCGATGGCGGCCATGTTCAGCAACCCTCGCGCGGTGATGCCTTGTGTGACAACATGTGCCCGGTTGCCCATTCCCATCAGGATCGGCCCCACCTCAAGGCCCCCGGCGCGCATCTTGAGGATGTTGCGCGTGGCCGAGGCTGCGTCGGCATGGCCGAAAATCAGCACGTTGGCCGGCCCTTGCATGCGATTTGCCGGCAGGATGCGGGCGCGCAATTCGGGGTCCAGCGCCGCGTCCACGTTCATTTCACCTTCGTAGCAGAAATCGCGTGGCTCCGCATCCAGCAGCGCGATCGCGTCGCGCAATCGCTTTCCGGAACCTTCCTGCTGGTTGCCGAACTGTGATTGCGAGCAGAACGCGATATTTGGAGTCAGGCCAAAACGGCGGACATGGCGGGCTGCACCAATCGCGGTGCGGGCCAGCTCTTCGGGTGTGGGCAGGGACCGCACATGGGTGTCCGCAATAAACAGCGGCCCGTCTTCGAGGATCATCATGCTGAGCGCGCCATGCGCCGTCTGTGTTTCGGAGCCAAGCACTTGCTCGACATAGCCGAGATGCCACCGGAATTCGCCGAAGGTGCCGCAGATCAGGCTGTCTGCCTCGCCGCGATTCACCATCACCGCACCGATCGCGGTGGTATTTGTGCGCATGATCGCGCGGGCCAGATCGGGGGTTACGCCGCGCCGCGCCATGATCCGGTGGTAGGTTTCCCAGTAATCGCGGTAGCGCGGATCGCTTTCCGGGTTCACCAGCGTGAAATCGCGCTCGGGGCGGATTTCCAACCCCAATCGCTCGCAGCGCCGCGCGATGACCTCTGGGCGGCCAATGAGGATCGGCGTCTCTGTCGTTTCCTCCAGGATCGCCTGTGCCGCGCGGAGCACGCGCTCGTCCTCGCCCTCGGCAAAGACAATCCGTCGTGCCGCGGTGCCGGCCGCTTCGAAGACCGGGCGCATGAGCAGGGCGGATTTGTAGACGCTTGCATCCAGATGCGCCTTGTAGGCGTCCACATCCTCCAGCGGTCGCATCGCGACGCCCGATTCCATTGCCGCTTGCGCCACGGCGGTGGAAACGACACCCGACAGGCGGGGGTCAAACGGTTTCGGGATCAGGTAGTCCGGCCCGAAGGTAAGCTGTTCGCCGCGATAGGCGGCGGCGGCTTCGGCGCTGGTGGTTGCGCGTGCCAGTTTGGCAATGCCCTCGACGCAGGCCACCTGCATCGCATCGTTGATCTCGGTCGCGCCGACGTCGAGCGCCCCGCGGAAGATGAACGGAAAGCACAGCACGTTATTGACCTGGTTGGGAAAATCGCTGCGCCCCGTGGCCATGATCGCGTCAGGAGCGACCTCGCGCACCTGGTCTGGAAGGATTTCGGGAGTCGGATTGGCCAGGGCAAAGACGATGGGATGGTCGGCCATTTTGGCCACCATTTCGGGTTTGAGCACTTTTGGTCCGCTCAGCCCGAGAAACAGGTCCGCATCGTGGATCACATCATCCAGCGACCGCAGGTCGCTGTTTTGCGCAAAGGCCGCCTTTTGCGGGTTCATGTCTTCGGTCCGGCCCTCATAGACCAGTCCGTGAATGTCGCAGAGCCAGATGTTTTCGCGCTTCACCCCCAGCTTGAGCAGCATGTTGAGACAGGCAATGCCCGCCGCGCCGCCGCCCGTTGAGACGATCTTGATATCCTCGAATGTCTTGCCGGCGACATGCAGCGCGTTGGTTGCCGCCGCGCCGACAACAATCGCCGTGCCGTGCTGGTCGTCGTGGAACACGGGGATATTCATCCGCTCGCGGCACAGCTTTTCGACGATAAAACAATCGGGCGCCTTGATGTCTTCAAGGTTGATGGCGCCAAAGGTCGGCTCCAGCGCGCAGACGATATCGGCCAGCTTTTCGGGATCGCTCTCGTTCACCTCGATATCGAAACAGTCGATATTGGCGAATTTCTTGAACAGGACCGCCTTGCCCTCCATCACCGGCTTTGAAGCCAGCGCGCCGATATCGCCCAAGCCCAGAACCGCCGTGCCATTGCTCACCACCCCGACGAGATTGCCCTTGGCGGTATAGCGCGCGGCATTGGTTTCATCCGCTTGGATCTCGGTGCAGGCTTCGGCCACGCCGGGGCTGTAGGCGCGGGCCAGATCGCGCCCATTGGCCAGCGGTTTTGTGGCGCGGATTTCGAGTTTTCCGGGTTTTGGGTGTTCGTGGTAGAACAACGCCGCCTGACGCAGTGACTCGTTGCTGTTGTCGGACATGTTGTTTCCTCCCCCGTTCGCTCTGGTTCAGGCGTAAACCAGTTGCGCGCCAAGAGGAAGGACGTTCCGGCGGCGCCAATTCGATAAGGTTACTTCAGATATTCTTGAAGATGGGCGATCCGTCGCTGTGCCTGACGATAGGTGAGGCTGGCATCGAATGCCTCGTCCGCGCGGGCTGTCAGCTCGCGCAGTTTGACGGCCTGTTCCTCGGTCATTCTCTGTTCGGGGTCGGGGCCCAATCCGACGGCCGGATCAAGCGATATACTGTTTTGCATTGGCATGGCGGTCTCCTGTTTTCGGGACGGGAACGCGGATCGGGACGTGCGGGTTCCCGCCGCCCCTTGCAATCGGGCGCGTGGCCTCGCAAACATGCTAGCCAGAGCGATGGAGGCAGTGAACAGATGGACCTGAGGAACGCAGCACGGCAAGTGCGGGACAACGCCTACGCGCCATATTCGAATTTCAAGGTCGGCGCGGCGTTGCGCTCGGGGGATGGGCGTCTTCATGTCGGGTGCAACGTGGAAAACGTGGCCTATCCCGAAGGCACCTGCGCCGAAGCGGGGGCCATCGCCGCGATGATCGCCGCGGGCGCACAGGACATCGTCGCGGTGTATGTGATCGCCGACAGCCCCGATCCGGTCCCGCCCTGCGGTGGCTGCCGGCAAAAACTGGCCGAATTCGGTGCCCAGGATGTGCCGGTCACGCTCGCCAATCTGCACGGCGCGGAACGCGAAACGACAATCGGCAGCCTTTTGCCCGGTGCATTCGGCGCGGGCCATATGGACCGATCCTGATGCAGGCGCGATCCATCATCGCCGGTCTGCGCCGGGGCGAAACACCCGGCAGCGCGGCCCTAGACTGGTTTGCCCATGCGCTTGCCGATGGCAGCGTCAGCGATGCGCAAGCCGGCGCGTTTGCCATGGGGATCTGTCTGAACACGCTGGACAACGCAGGGCGTGCCGCGCTGACCGCCGGGATGCGCGACAGCGGCAAGGTTCTGAGATGGGACCTTGGCGCGCCGGTACTGGACAAACACTCCACGGGCGGCGTCGGGGATTGCGTGAGCCTTGTTCTGGCCCCCGCGCTGGCGGCCTGCGGTGTCCATGTCCCGATGATTTCGGGCCGCGGGCTCGGGCATACCGGCGGCACGCTCGACAAGCTCGAAGCGATCCCGGGGGTCCGCACCACCCTGACCGAGGAACAGTTCCGCCATGTCGTGTCCGATGTCGGCTGCGCGATTGTCAGTGCCAGCGCCGATATTGCCCCTGCCGACAAGCGGCTTTACGCCATCCGCGACGTGACCGGGACGGTCGAAAGCCTTGACCTGATCACCGCGTCGATCCTGTCCAAGAAGTTGGCAGCGGGTCTCGACGGGCTCGTGCTCGACGTGAAATGCGGCTCGGGGGCCTTCATGAAATCCGCCGATGAGGCGCGTGCGCTGGCCCGCGCGCTGGTCGATACGGCCAACGCGACAGGCTGCACGACCACGGCGCTCATCACCGATATGTCGCAGCCGGTGGCGTCCAGCCTTGGCAACGCGCTCGAAGTGGTGGACGTGATGCGCGTTCTGACGGGGCAGGGCAGTGGGCGCCTTGCCGAGCTGACCATCCAACTCGGCGCGACCTTGCTGGATCAGGCGGGGATCGACAGCGGCGTGGACAGGCTGCGCGACGCGATCAGCTCGGGTGCCGCCGCCGAGAAGTTCGGTGCGATGGTGTACGCGATGGACGGTCCGGTGCGCTTTGTCGAGGATTGGTCGCGCTTCCTGCCCGAAGCGCCGGTGATCCGCGAGGTGCCCGCATCAAACTCCGGCACCGTTGCCGCGATTGACGGAGAGGCGCTGGGCCTGGCCGTGGTGGCGCTGGGTGGCGGGCGGCACGTGGAAACCGACACGGTCGATCCCGCTGTCGGGCTGAGCGATGTGGTCTCCATCGGCGAGACGATCAGCAAAGGCCAGCCGCTGGCCCGCATCCATGCTGCCCGCGAAGGGCAGGCCGACGCGGCGGCGCGGGCGGTTCTGGCCGCGATCACGCTTGATCGGGGCCGGATGACGGCGCCCGACCTTGTGCTGGAGCATGTGACATGACCCGAGCGTTCCTGATCGTCATGGATTCGGTGGGAATCGGTGGTGCACCCGATGCCAAGACGTTCTTCAACGGACGCACGCCGGATACCGGGGCAAACACCGTGCGGCACATCGCCGTGGCCTGCGCGGAAGGCCGGGCCGAGACCGGACGCAGCGGCCCGCTGGCCGTGCCGACCCTGGACGCGCTGGGTCTTGGCCGCGCCGTCGAACTCGCCTGCGGCGAGACCGCGCCGGGCCTGACAGCGACACCGCACGGCAGCTGGGCCGCCGCGACCGAGATTTCGCGTGGCAAGGACACACCGTCGGGCCATTGGGAATTGGCAGGTCTTCCGGTCCCGTGGAACTGGACCTATCTGCCGGATGCCAAGCCGTCCTTCCCACCCGAAATCACCGAACGTATCTGCGAGCTGGCGGGCACGGATGGCATTCTTGGCAATTGTCATAGCGACGGCGTCAAGGCGATCGAGACATTCGGGGCCGAGCATCTGCGCAGCGGCAAACCGATCTGCTATACCTCGGCTGACAGTGTCGTGCAGATTGCGGCGCATGAGCAGAGTTTTGGCCTCGACCGCCTGCTGAGGCTCTGCAAGGATCTCGCGCCGATGGTGCATGAACGCCGGATCGGCCGTGTCATCGCGCGGCCGTTCATCGGGCAGGAGGGCGCTTTCAAACGCACGTCCAATCGACGCGATTTTGCCATCGCACCACCCGAGCCGGTGTTGACAAACTGGGTGCAGGACGCCGGCCAGCCGGTGATCGCCCTTGGCAAGATCGGCGACATCTTCTCCATGTCCGGCATCGACGACGTGCACAAAGGTCCAGACACCACGCTGATGCAGCACCTTGCCACGCAGATCGACACCGCGCCGGAAGGTGCGCTCGTTTTTGCGAATTTTGTCGAGTTTGACAGCAAATATGGTCATCGCCGCGATGTGTCGGGCTATGCACGCGCACTTGAATGGTTCGACGCCGAACTGGCCAAGCTGCTGCCGCGTTTGCGCTTTTCCGATCTGATGGTGATCACCGCCGATCATGGCAATGATCCCACCTGGATCGGCAGCGACCACACCCGCGAACGCGTGCCGGTCTTGATGGCCGGGGCCGGGGCCGGCGAGATCGGCCATGTCGGGTTCGCGGATGTCGGACCAAGTGTTGCAACCCATCTGGGTGTGTCGTCATCCGGATCCGGACGGAGCTTCTTGTGATGGATGAGGACCGACTGGACCGGGTGGTCCGCCTGCCCAAGGTGGAACTGCACCTGCACCACGAAGGCGCCGCGCCGCCGGCTTTCATCAAGGGTCTGGCACAGGAAAAGTCGGTTGACCTGTCCAGCGCATTTGCCCCGGACGGCAGCTATGCCTTCCGCGACTTTGTCCATTTCCTGCGCGTCTACGAAGCCGCGACAAGCGTGCTTGAAACGCCCGAGGATTACGCGCGCCTGACCAGCGCGATCCTTGAGGAAAGTGCTGCAAATGACGTGATATATTGCGAAACGTTCCTGTCGCCCGATTTCTGTGGCGGGGGTGATCTCGGGGCGTGGCGCGAATATCTGCACGCGATCCGCGATGCCGCGGAAAAGGCGGAACAGACCCATGGCATCATTCTGCGCGGCATCGTGACCTGCATCCGTCACCTGGGCCCGGAAAGGGCCAAGCCCGCTGCGCGCTGTGCGGCGGAAACGGCAGGAGACTGGATCGTCGGTTTCGGCATGGCAGGGGATGAATCGCGCGGCAAACCCAAGGACTTCACCTACAGCTTTGACATGGCACGCGAAGCGGGTTTGCGCCTGACGGCACATGCCGGCGAATGGGGTGGCGCGACATCCGTGCGCGATGCGCTGCAAGATTTGCGCGTCGAACGGATTGGCCACGGTGTGCACGCGATCGATGATCTGTCGCTTGTGGACATGCTTGTGGAAAAGGGAATTACGCTCGAAATATGCCCCGGTTCGAACGTGGCTTTGAAGGTCTATCCCAGCCTCGCCGCCCATCCCATTGAAAAACTGCGCCAACGCGGTGTCAACGTCACGGTTTCCACCGATGACCCGCCGTTCTTTCACAGCACGATGCGCGACGAATACCGGAACCTTGCCGAAACCTTTGGCTGGGACGAAGATGTGTTTGCCAAGATCAACGAGACGGCCGCCCGTTCGGCCTTTTGCGACGAGGACACCCGCAGGCGTGTCCTGAAACGACTGGAGCGCCCATGACCGATCATCTTACCATTGTCCGACACCCGCTTGTTCAGCACAAGCTGAGCCTGATGCGTGAAAAGGACACCTCGACCAAGTCGTTCCGCCAACTGCTGCGTGAAATCAGCCATTTGCTCGCTTACGAGGTGACACGCAACCTGCCGCTCACCACCAAGCGGATCGAGACCCCGATGTGCGAAATGGATGCGCCGGTGATCGATGGCAAGAAGCTCGCCCTCGTGTCGATCCTGCGCGCGGGGAACGGACTTCTGGATGGCATCCTCGACCTGATTCCGGCCGCGCGTGTGGGATTTGTCGGGCTGTACCGCGACGAGGAAACGCTGAAACCCGTTCAGTATTACTTCAAAGTGCCGACCCAGCTGGACGAACGCGTGACCATCCTTGTCGATCCGATGCTGGCAACCGGCAACAGCTCGGCCGCCGCGGTGGACCTTGTGAAACAGGCGGGCGCCAGCAACATCATATTCCTGTGCCTGCTGGCCGCCCCCGAAGGCGTTGCCCGGATGAAGCAAGCACACCCGGATGTGCCTGTCGTGACCGCCGCGTTGGACGAGCGGTTGAACGAACAAGGCTATATCGTCCCGGGCCTTGGTGACGCCGGCGACCGGATGTTCGGGACCAAATAGCGGCCTTATGTGTCACACGCACCAACAATCTGGCTGATCTTCTGCGCCGTGTGAATCATCATGCTGGGCAGGATTAAGCAGTTGAAGATGAACACGCACAGCGATGAGACAATCAATATCCCGCTGTACTACCTGCGCGCTCAGATCATCCGCGAGGGGACGGACGGGCTAAAGCACGTCAAAGGGCTTATGAAATTACGCGGGCTTGCTCTGGACGCACGGCCAGTGCCTTAAAACCGCAACAGACGGTTTCGCAAGGATCAGCTACGGCAGGCGATACTTGATGAACTCCGCAAAGGGCCGCGCACGTCACGTCATCGAGGGCGTCGATTTCATCAACGGCATCAAGCCATCAAACACAGATCAGGCCGCCGCATGACGATCACCAAACACCAGATTTGACAATAGCTCGGCGTTACGCCGCCCGCTGCCACTACACGTTCGAAGTCCGGCTGACCAGTGAACCTATGGCGTTGCTTGCCAGCGTGTGTGCCAGAGTGCCGTTGTCGGTGCGGCGGTTTCCTTCCATCCATGCGGCGTGGTTTGCGTCCTGGTGAAGGTATTGCGGGCTAACGTGGTGGTGCTGACCCATCACCATGCGGCGCAGGTGTGAGACCTAGCTTTCAACCATGTTGGTGTGCTTGCCGTGGTCGCTGTAGATTTCGGGGTGGTTGACGCGCTCAACATTCCAACCCGCGTGCAGCAAGTCCCGATGGCTTGCTTCCACATCCCGCCGTAGCTTGATGCGTTTGATACCTAAGGCCGCCAAATAGACCTTTACACAGCATTTTCGGACAGGCAGGTTCGGCGCTGACCTGTGGGGACAGAGACATGAGTAGAGATTTTTTGGCGGCCGCGATTGCTGCCGCCGCATTGGTGACGCTGGGTGCAGATGTATCGGCGCAGAATGGAACCGCGGTTGGTCCGCCTGCGGAATATCCGCCGTCGACGTTCGAGGGACGTCAGTTCGTGGACAGCCGGGGCTGTGTCTATGTCCGGGCTGGCGTCGATGGTGCGGTGAATTGGGTTCCGCGCGTGTCGCGGCAGCGCGAAGTTGTTTGCGGCCAGACCCCGACCTTCGCGCGCCAGGAGCCGGAGAACGCCGCACAGGCAGAGCCGGTCGAGGTCGCGCAGGAAGAGCCGGTGATCATCACGCCGCAGCAGCCGGCGTCCCCGAAAGCCCGACCGCGCAGCGCGTCGCAGCGGGGCGACAAGGCCCAGCCACAGCGGCGCGCGACCGCCGAGAGGATCGTGCCGAAACATGTCCATGATGCGCAGGGCGACACTCTGCCGCCGATGCCCAAGGGCTATAAACGCGCCTGGGAGGATGACCGCCTGAACCCGCATCGCGCCCACATGACCCGCGAGGGCCATCGCGCCACGCAGCAGGTCCTGAGCAATACCGTCCCGCGCAGATCGCTCACCGTGCCGCAGGATATCCGGACGCCCAAGATCGTTGGCCGCGGCAAAGGTCCCGGCCACTGATCAGGCGCCGCAGATGCCCTGAAGGCGGAGCCAGTCCGCATCGCTCAGCACAGGGCGCGGTGATCTTCCGGACATTGGATCGGCTTCGATGAGAGGCAGGGTGCTTTCGCCCGTGATATCAACGGAATAGGCATATGGCGTGCTGCGCAGCTCGGCCGCGGCAAAGGCGGAAAGCATCGTCTCCACAGGAAGCGGCGCGGCGGGTTGGGCCAACAGGTGTTCGCTGTAGCGGTCCAGATCGTCCGTGGACATCTCTCCGGTGGTCAACAGGCGCAGGCTCGACCAAAGACCGGTCTGGATCAACATTTTCTCGAGCGGGTCCTGGCTTTGAGAGCGCAGGCGTTCGGTCAGGATATATCCGGCCGGCACCTCGGGGTCTTCCGGGTCCTCGATCAGGGATCGGTTCAGCAGGATGCGCCCCCCCGGCAAATGCGCCGTCTGCACCACGCCGCCCGGCAGCACCACGAGCGATCCCCGCTGCGCCGGTCCAAGCACGCGCGAGGCCAGCCGACTGAGAGGCTCGCGCGCGTCGCGTGTCATGCAGGGCTGCCCCGAGATGCGCGTGACCCGCGCCAGAAGCGCATTGCCGATCTCGACCCGTTTGACAGCCGGCACCACCTTCACGGTGTGGCGCAACAGCGCATCCGGGAGCCAGAACAGGATCCCGGCCACAATCGCGGCCGCGATTGTCCCGGTGATCCAGAGGCGCAGCTTGCCCGGCTTGGCGCGGCTCCTCTCGATGGCGGCGCGGATTGTCTCGATGGCGTCGATCATCTGTGCGCCGTCTTCGCCGAATTCGAGCGTTTCGCCGGGATCGCCATCGGGATGGTAGATCGCGGGGCGCTGACCCTTGTTGGCCCGCACCACCGCCGCGACCGACCAATGTGCCAGCACGTTTTCCCGCAGATCCAGGATCGTCAAGGAGGCATCTCCCAACGACACGATCACATCCTTGCGCTGGTCTGTGGGCGTCGCACGCCATACAGCTTCGGCCTCGAGCCGTTGAAATTCCTTCAAAGCGGTCATGCGGGCTGCTCTGCCTCATTGATTGGCCAAAAGAGTACACCCGCACGGGATGTCGCGCAATGCAGCAAAGCGCGCGCGCCGAGGCGCGCCCTGCCTCGGGTCTGGCGGGTCTCTTTGAAATCCTGAAACGGATGTGTGCCGGCTTTGCGGACCATTGCCGACGCTTGCCATCCCGCCATCAAGCAACCTACACTTCGAAAAATGTCTTCAAATGGCTGACAAGATGACTTCGAATGCCGGGTACGTGCGTCTGATGGGACGACTAATTTGCGGATCGGTGGGCGATGCCGAGATCTTGCAAACTCATCTTCCCGAGCATATCCGCCTCACGACAGCCGAACCCGGCTGCATTTCTTTCACTGTCGTTCAGTCGGATAACCCTCTGATCTGGCACGTGGAGGAATGCTTCTTCGACAAAGAGGCCTTCGAATTTCACCAGCAACGAACGCGAGCTTCACCATGGTGGACGGCAACGGCAGGCATTCCTCGGGATTACGAAATATCTGGACTCGAGTGACCCCGGCGAACGGTCGCGTCCGGCTCGTTCCCGGCACTCTTCCCGGACAATGCACCAGATCGCCGGCACGAGAAGTGGACATGGCGCAGCGATCTCGCTTTGGCAAAAGCAAATCCTTGCCTTGGCACCGGCCCGGTGGCACCTCTGGCGCATGATCATCTCGCCCGGACGGAATTTCATCTTCGTACACATCCCCAAGACCGGCGGGACGTCCTTGGCCCTCGCGCTGGAGGCGCGCGCGCATCGCGACGACATCCTGATCGGCGACACGCCCAAGGCGATCCGGCGCAAGGGGCGGGTCAGGAAGCTTGCCGCGCAGGGGCGGCTATGGAAACACAGTACGCTGGCGGATATCGACGGGGTTCTGCCGCCTGGAAAGCTGGAACAGATGTTCGTGTTCACCCTGGTGCGCAATCCTTGGGACCGGTTGGTCAGCTATTATCACTGGCTGCGCACACAGAGTTTTGACCATCCGGCTGTGAGGTTGGCCAAGGCGCTGAGCTTTGCGGATTTCGTGCAGCACCCCGGCACATATGGCGCGATGCATGCCTCGCCTGCCGCCAGTTACGTGACCGACGCAACGGGCATCAACCGGGCGTCAGCCTACATCCGGCTTGAGGCATTGCCAGAGGATCTGGCACCGCTGGAGCGGCACCTGGGCTTTGCGCTTGACGTGCCGCACGCCAATTCCTCGGCCCGGCCGAAGGATTACCGCCGGGCCTACACCGACCGAACCGCGCAGATCGTGGCCGATATGTGCGCCCGAGACATCGCGCAATTTGGATATCGGTTCGGTGAGTGACGTGTCGGCGCGCAGGTGATCTCTGCCCGCTCTCTAGGTCCGGACCCGGCAGACCCGGCGCGTATTGCTGCCATGCGGCAATGGACCAAAGCCGCGGGATGCGCGCCAAGCCCGTTGGGTCGCAGTGCGGATGCTTGGTGCACGACGGCCCCGGATCGGCCGGATCGACCGTTTTGCCGCGCCTCGGGCAGAGCAGGGGGCCCAAGCTGGCGCGACGGCTGCGCCCCGGACCTTGCCGGGGGCGCACCGAATGTCTGGCAAGCGCTCTGTCCCGCCGGACTGCGCGGTGTTCAGGCCGCAGACGCGGCTGGTGCGAACCGACCATAGAAGCTCTGGCCTTTCGCCGCCATCTCGCGCAGCAGGTCGGGGCAGGCAAAACGGTCACCATGGGCCGCGACCAGCTCATCGCAGCGATGCGCGGCATATTCCGCGCCCAGCATGTCGAGCCATGACAGCGGGCCGCCTGACCACGGCGCAAAGCCCCAGCCAAGGATTGCGCCGACATCGCCTTCGCGGATGTCCATCAGGACCCCGTCTTCCAGGGCGCGCACCGCTTCGAGCGATTGTGTGAACAAAAGCCTGTGCTGGACGTCGATCAGATCGGGCTGGTTTTCCGATTGCGGGTATCGTCGCATCACAACGTCCGACAGTCCCTGCCGCTTGCCCTTGTCGTCATAGTCGTAGAACCCCGCCTTGGCCTTGCGGCCCAGACGGCCCTGATCCTCCATCCAGAAGATCACCTCGTCCACCTCGCCATCCGGATAGGCATCGCCCATTGCCGCCTTGGTGGCACGGGCGATCTTGGCCCCCAGATCAATCGAGGTTTCATCGACAAGCTGCAACGGACCCAGCGGCATGCCGACCATCTTGGCGGCGTTCTCGATCAGGGCGGGGGCAACGCCTTCCTTCACCATCCGGATGCCTTCGTTGATATAGGGGATGATGCAGCGATTGGCATAGAAGAACCGCGCGTCATTGACGACAATCGGCGTCTTCTTGATCTGGCGCACGAAATCGAGGGCTTTGGCGACGGCACGGTCGCCGGTTGCCTTGCCCTTGATGATCTCGACCAGCATCATCTTTTCTACCGGGCTGAAGAAGTGAATGCCGATGAACTGTTCCGGGCGCTGGCTGGCCTTGGCCAGATCGGTGATCGGCAGGGTCGAGGTGTTGGTGGCAAAGATGCAATCTTCGCGCACAACCTTCTCGACCTGTGCCGTGACCTCGGCCTTGATCTTGGGGTCTTCGAACACCGCTTCGACGACCATGTCACAGCCTGCCAAGACAGCGTAATCGTTTGTCGCCTTGATCCGCGCCAGCATCGCATCGGCCTTGTCCTGCGTGATCTTCTTGCGTGATACCCCCTTGGCCGCGTAATCGGCAGAATAGGCTTTGCCCTTGTCCGCCGCTGCCTGATCCCGGTCCAGAAGTACCACCTCGATCCCGGCCTGCGCCGACACCAGCGCGATGCCCGCGCCCATCATGCCGGCACCAAGAACGCCCACTTTGCGAACCTTCTGATCGTCGATCCCGTCGGGCCGCACTGCGCCTTTTTCAAGCGCCTGCTTGTTGACAAACAGCGACCGGATCATCGCGCCGGAAGACGGGTTCATGATGATGTTGGTGAACCAGCGCGCCTCGATCTTGAGCGCGGTGTCAAACGGCACAAGCGCACCTTCATAGACCGCGCTCAGCAGCGCCTTGGCCGCTGGGTAGACACCCTTGGTCTTGCCGTTGACCATTGCCGAGGCACCGACGAATGTCATGAACCCCGCCGGATGATAGGGCGCGCCGCCGGGCATCTTGTAGCCCTTGGCATCCCACGGCTTGATCAGATCGGCATCCTTGGCGTTCAGCACCCAGTCGCGCGCCGCCGCCATCGGATCATCGGCGACCTCGTCGATCAGGCCCGCGGCCTTGGCTTTGGCCGGATCGGACAGCCTGCCTTCCAGCAGGAAGGGCGAGGCCGCCATCGCCCCCATCTTGCGCGCCACGCGGGTTGTGCCGCCCGCACCGGGGAAGATGCCGACCATGATCTCCGGCAGGCCGATCTTGGCCTTGGGATTGTCGGCGGCAAAGATGCGGTGACAGGCCAGCGGAATCTCCAGCCCGATGCCAAGCGCCGTGCCCGGAAGTACCGCCGCCACCGGCTTGCCGCCCTTGTTGGTCTTGGCATCCATGCCCGCGCGTTCGATCTTGCGCAGCACGCCGTGCATTTTCATGATGCCGTCGAACACCGCCTCGGCCCCGGCCTCTTTCAGCGTGGCCAGCACGTTGAGGTCCATGCCCGCCGCGAAATCCGGCTTGCCGCTGGTGATGATGATGCCCGTGACGGCGTCATCCGCCAGCGCGTGCTCCATCAGGTCGCTGAGGGTTTCGAGCCCCTCAAAGCTCAGCACGTTCATCGATTTTTCCGGAACGTCCCAGGTGAGCGTCGCGATGCCATCGGCGTCGGTGGTCATTGTGAAGTCTGTCATGGTCATAATCCTTCCGATCACACGCGCTCGATGATGGTTGCCGCACCCATGCCCGACGCGATGCACAGCGTGGCAAGCCCGGTGCCCTTGCCGCTGCGCTCCAGCTCGTCAAGCAGCGTGCCGATGATGATCGCGCCGGTCGCCCCCAGCGGATGCCCCATCGCAATGGCGCCGCCGTTGACGTTGACCCGGTCCGCATCGACATCGAACGCCTGCATGAAACGCAGGACCACGCTTGCGAAGGCCTCGTTCACCTCGAACAGGTCGATGTCACTGATGCTCATGCCGCTGTCGGCAAGGATCTTTTCCGTCACCGGCACCGGCCCGGTCAGCATGATGGTCGGATCGGTGCCGATCTTGGCGGTGGCCTTGATCCGGGCGCGGGGCTTCAGGCCCCATTTTTCGCCAAATGCCTTGTTGCCGATCAGCACACCCGCGGCCCCATCGACGATGCCCGAAGAATTGCCCGCGTGGTGGATGTGGTTGATCCGCTCCAGATGCGGGTATTTCATCAGCGCCACCGCATCGAAGCCCGGCATCGCCTCGCCCATCTGCTTGAACGAGGGATCGAGCGCGCCAAGCGACGGCAGGTCGGTGCCGGGGCGCATGTGTTCGTCCCGATCCAGGATCGTCAGGCCGTTCTGGTCGCGCACGGGAATAATCGATTTGGCAAAGCGCTGATCTTCCCATGCCGCCGCGGCCCGGCGCTGGCTTTCCACGGCAAGGCTGTCGGCGTCTTCGCGGGAAAATCCGTACTCGGTGGCGATGATGTCGGCCGAAATGCCCTGCGGGACGAAATAGCTCTCCATCGCGACGCTCGGATCAACCGCGATCGCCGCCCCGTCGCTGCCCATGGCCACCCGGCCCATCATTTCCACGCCACCGGCGATATAGCCGTCTCCAGCACCACCGCGCAGCTGGTTCGCGGCAAGGTTGACGGCCTCCATGCCGGAGGCACAGAACCGGTTGATCGCAAGGCCGGGGATCGACTGGTCCAGGTCCGAGGCCAGCACGGCGGTGCGCGCAAGGCAGCCGCCCTGTTCGCCCACCTGGGTGACATTGCCCCAGATCACATCCTCGACCGCGTGACCCTCCAGCCCGTTGCGCTCCCTGACGGCATTCAGCACCTGTGCGGACAGGCGCAGACTCGTCACCTCGTGCAGGCTGCCGTCCTTGCGGCCCTTGCCCCGCGGGGTACGCAGGGCGTCGTAGATATATACGTCAGTCATTCGGCTCTCCGTCTCAGGCCCGGTCCGAAGGGGATCCGGGCATCAGGTCATAAGGGTGTTTCCAGCCGGGCAGGGCTTGGATGTTGGACATCCACCGGTCGATATTGGGCCAGTCGGCACGGTCAAATCCGAAGGGTTCTGGATAATAGAGATAACCGCAGCAGCTTAAGTCTGCGTTGGTGACAGCATCCCCGACAATCCAGTCACGGCCCGCCAGATGCGCGTCAAGTACCCCGTAGGCCGATTTCATCCGGCCTTGCATGAAGCCAATCACTTCGGCTGGTCGTTTGTCTTCGGGCAGGAAGTTCATGAGGAAGCGCAAGGCGCCGGAGGTGCCGCTGAATTTCTGGTTGTCCCAGAGAATCCAGCGCAGGATCTCGAGCCGCTCCATCGCGTCCTTGCCACCGTACTTGCCGTATGTGTCAGACAGGTAGGTCTGGATCACACCTGATTGTGACAGCGTGACGTCGCCATCCACCAGCACCGGTGCTTCGCCCATTTCGTTCACCTTGGCACGATAGTCCGAACTGCGCGTCTCGCCCCCAAAGAAATCGACTTTCAAGGGGGTCCAATCCATCCCCCCAAGTTCAAGCGCGAGCGCGGCTTTGTAGGAATGTCCGCTTTCGCCGAAGCAATAGAGGTGCATGGTCATGGGCGAAGTCTCCTGTTGTGAAAATGTCGAGGGACGATGTGGGGGTTTCACACCCCCACCCCCCCCGTGGAGTTTATCGGGCAAGATGAAGCTGGAGCCCGTTTCTTCTTCATCCTCCGTTAAGGTTAATTGGCGTATCAACGCGGTGCATGGCAGGCTGGAGAGCTGAGCCATGTGCAAGGTGAAGCCCCGCCGACAGTGCCTGACACCGCGTGGTAAAGAGGCCGACCGGCGGGGTGGAGCTTGCCGCGCTCCTTCATCTTGCCGGATAAACTCCCGCCGGAGGCATCCCGAACCTGTTGTTTGCGCAATGGCTGACAGCATCAGAGCGCCCTCGCGATCAGCTCTTTCATGATCTCGTTGGTGCCGCCGTAAATCCGCTGCACGCGCGCATCGGCCCACATCTCGGCGACGGCGTATTCCTGCATGTAGCCATAGCCGCCATGCAGCTGCACACATTCGTCCAGCACTTCGCCCTGCGTGTCCGACAGCCAGTATTTCGCCATCGCGGCTTTCTCGACCGACAGGTCTCCGCGCAGGTGCTCTTCCATGCAATTATCCAGAAAGGCGCGCGCCACGGTGGTCTTGGTCTGGCATTCCGCCAGTTTGAAGCGGGTGTTCTGGAACTGCGTCAACGGCCCGCCGAAAGCTTCGCGTTCCTTGCAATAGGCGATGGTGCGGGCAACAGCGCCTTCCATCGCACCCACGGCGCCGCATCCGATGATGAGCCGTTCCTGCGGCAATTGCTTCATCATCTGATAGAAGCCCTGACCTTCTTCGCCGCCCAGCAGGTTTTCCGGCGCGATCTCGACATTGTCGAAGAA